>NZ_DRFV01000011.1 GCF_011050365.1 Pseudohongiella sp. | reverse complement strand
AGATGTGTATAAGAGACAGCAACTACCCCGCACCACTGATGGCAGACCCGATTTGCAGGGTATCTGGACCAATGGTACACAAACACCACTGCAACGCCCCGAACGCTATGGCGAGCAGCGCGCGCTGAGTGCCGCGGAAGCCGAACGTCTGCAGCAAAATGCTCAGCAGCGCGAGCAACAGTCATTTGCCCCCAGCGACCCGGACCGGGCTCCGCCTACTGATGGCAACACCGCAGCGGCTTACAACACCTTCTGGCTGGACCGTGGCACTCAGGTGGTGAACATTGACGGTGAATACCGTACCTCGATGATCATAGACCCGCCCGACGGACAGATCCCCTTTCGCGAAGGTGCGCCGGAGCAGAACCTGATGGAGCACTGGCGCGACCTGCACGGTGACGACGCCTTCCTGGGTCCGGAAATGGCAACCATCGGAGAACGCTGCCTGTTGTTCTATGACTTCCGCACATCCAACTCCAGCGCCGGCCCGCCCATGATGCCTATCATCTACAACAACAATTACCAGATTGTGCAGACCGCAGATTACGTGGTGATCATGGCGGAAATGATGCATGACGCCCGTATTATCCGCTTGCACGGCGAGCACCTGCCGCCCGCAGTGCATAAATGGATGGGCGATTCGGTAGGGCGCTGGGAAGGGGACACACTGGTGGTCAGCACGCGCAATATGCACCCGCAGCAGTCACATTACGGTTCCGGCCCGGGTCTGGAAGTCACCGAGAGACTGCGCATGGTGTCGCCGGGGGAAATCGTCTACAGCTTCACCATGAACGATCCGGTGGCTTACACGCAGCCGTGGACGGCGGAGATGGTGTTGTATGCCCGCGCCGAGGGTGAACAGATATACGAATATGCCTGCCACGAAGGCAACTACGCCCTGCCCGGCATCCTGGCGGGCAAGCGCCGCCAGGAGCAGGTTCAGGAGTAACGCCTGATATCGGGTACATTTTCGGCAGCATTTCTGTGGCATTACCACTGCATCCCGCCGGGTTGAACCGGACGCAGACCTGGCGCGTATAAACGCCTGCAATCGCCTTGACAACAGCATGGGCCGCTTAAAGCTCCGGCCCATGCTGCCGATACCAAAGGTGAGCCCACTTTTCTAGAGTCGCTACCCTTGAATACTTTAATGCAGACCTATCAATCCTCCGAACATCACAAACGCGCCGATGTCATCATGGCGGGCGTGCTTGCCGTCTGTCTGCTCTATTCCCTGGCACTGGCCCCCTGGCACGGTACCTGGGGCAGCGCCCTGATTGTGGGCGGCGGTACGCTGGCAATCATGACGGCACTGCTGCAGACCATTCGCGGCTCACGCTTATACCGATGCTTAATGGCAGTGGCGTTCATGGTGATGTCAGGACTGCACATCCATCAAAGCCACGGCACCATCGAGATGCACTTCTCCATTTTTGTGCTGCTGGCCCTGCTGATCTACTACCGTGACTGGCTGCCTATTGTTGTTGCCACCGTCACCATTGCCATTCACCACTTTCTGTTCTTTTACCTGCAGATCAGTGGCGTTGGCGTCTGGGTCACCGAACACGCGTCCTGGACCATGATATTTATCCATGCAGGCTACGTTATTGCTGAAGCCGGCGTGCTGATTTACCTGGCCGTGCTGGCCTACCGCGATGCGCTGGAAGGCGAGTCCATCGCCAACGCCACCGGGGCCATGTCGCAAAGCGGTCAGGGCATTGACCTGTCATACCGTGTCGAGATGAAAACGCCGGTGGCCGAAGCGTTTAATGGATTCATCGATCAACTGGAATCCCTGGTCATTGGCGTCAATCAGCAACTGGGGAGTCTGCGCGAGATGGGCGAATCCCTGACTGATAAATCATCCAAGGTCAGTGAAAGTGCGGAGCGCCAGGCCAGTGAGAGCGAACACATGGTGCAGGCCATGCGGGAAATGAGCAGCGCTACCGCAGAGGTCGCGCGTAACGCCGAACAGGCAGCCACGGCCGCCCGCAAAGCCGACAATCACGCCGATCAGGGCAACCGCGCCATGCAAAACATCAAGCATGAGATCACCGCGCTGAACAAGGACATTGCACTGACCGGGGATGCGGTATCGGGCACCGCCAAACTGGCCGGTGACATTTACCAGGTGGTGGATGTCATCAAAGGCGTTGCCGAACAGACCAACCTGCTCGCACTGAACGCGGCCATCGAAGCGGCACGTGCCGGTGATCACGGCCGTGGTTTTGCGGTCGTCGCCGACGAGGTACGCAACCTGTCAAAACGCACCGCGCAATCGACCGCCGAGATCCAGCGCTTTATCGAAAGCCTGCAAACGGCTTCCGAATCTGCCCACGATGCCATGGGTCGCAGCCAGAATGCCGTCAAACGCTGTCTGGATGCTGCCGATGCCAGCGTCGGGACATTGTCGGAGATGGCAACAGAAGTCACGCAGATCTCACGCCTCAATGACATGATCGCCGCCGCCACCCAGGAACAGACGGCGGTCGGTGACGATGTTGCCAGTCATCTGGGCGAAGTCGATGGCATCGCCCGCAGCAATGCTGCGCAGGCAGTCGACCTGTCAGGGCTGTCTGCCGAACTGCAGGCGCTCAGCGGCGAACTGGAAACTCAGCTGCATCGCTTCAAGACCCGGTCAAAGCGCTGACACCAAAGCTCACTAAACCAGACGAGGGAACACCACTACATCATGTCTCAACTGCGGGTATTCTACGACGGCCAGTGTCCATTGTGCCTGACGGAGATCAACCATCTTCGGCGCCTGGACAGAACCTCGGCACTGGACCTGCAGGATATCAACGCCGCGGATTTCGCGCAGCGATTCCCGTACATTGATGTGGTGGCCGCCGACAATATGTTGCACGGTGAGCGTGCCGATGGCGCCATGATCTACGGTCTTGATGTCACCTGCGAGGCCTGGCACCTGGTTGGCAAGGGCCACTGGTTCGCCTTTTTGCGCTGGCCTTTTATCCGGCCCGTCGCTGATCTGGTTTATCGTTTTTTCGCCCGCCACCGTCATCGCATCTCCGCCATATTCGGCCGTCGCTCCGTGTGCGACGACAATTGCCGATGAAACTGGCGCTGATTCTGGGCGACCAGCTAAGCGCCGAGCTGTCGTGCCTGCATGAACTTGACAAGCGCACTGACCTGATCGTCATGGCCGAAGTCAACACCGAAGCCCGCTACGTCAAACACCACAAGCAAAAAATTGCCCTGATATTCTGTGCCATGCGGCACTTTGCCAGGCAGCTGCAGGACGATGGCTGGCAACTGCACTATCATGCCTTTGACCCTGAAAGCACTCAACGCAGCCTGCTGGACGTTGTCGCCGCAGTTGCGGACAAGCACGGTGCAAACGAACTGGTCATGACCGAATGCGGTGAATACCGTTTACATCATGATATTGTCAGCAACTGGCACAAGTCACTGAGCATACCAGTGACCCTGCTGACTGATGATCGATTTCTGTGCAGCAAAACGCGGTTTGCGGATTGGGTCCACGGTCGCAAACAGCTGCGCATGGAGTATTTCTACCGTGAGATGCGCCGCGACCACAACCTGCTGATGGACGGCAACCAGCCTGAAGGCGGCGAGTGGAATTTTGACAGCAGCAACCGACGGGCCTACCGGGGTGACCCACCGTTGCCGGCACTGCCAGGGTTTTCCTACACCCACGATGACAAGGCCGTGTTTGCCCTGGTAGAGGAGCATTTTGCCGACCACCCGGGCACCCTGACCCGCTTCAACTGGCCGGTCACCCGCACCCAGGCCCGGCAGGCACTGGAAGACTTTGTGCAATATCGTCTGCCATGGTTTGGTGACTTCCAGGATGCCATGACCCAGGGCGAGTCGTTCATGTTTCACAGCCTGCTGTCGACCAGCATCAACTGTGGGTTGCTGAGCCCGCGCGAAGTCATCGACGCCGCTGTGGACGTCTACCGGGCGGGCAAGGCGCCGCTGAATGCCACCGAGGGGTTTGTCCGTCAGATTCTGGGCTGGCGTGAATATGTGCGCGGCCTGTACTGGTTGAAGATGCCGGCTTATGCCCGCAGCAATGGTCTGGGCAACACACGCAGCCTGCCCGCCTATTACTGGAGCGGCGACACCGGCATGAACTGCATGCGTGAAGCTTTCCACAACACCTTTGAGCATGCCTACGCCCATCATATTCAACGCCTGATGGTCACCGGCAACTTCGCACTGCTGGCGGGCGTCACCCCGACAGAGATCTGCGACTGGTACCTCGCGGTATACGCCGATGCCTATGACTGGGTGGAGTTGCCCAATACCCTGGGCATGGTCATGCATGCTGACGATGGTTTGCTGGGCAGCAAACCCTATGCCGCATCGGGCAATTACATCAATAAAATGTCAGACTACTGCAAACACTGCCGGTACTCGGTGAAGACCAGCACCGATCATGACAGCTGCCCGTTCAACAGCCTGTACTGGCACTTTATGAGCAGCCATCGTGAGACCTTCAGCAGCAACCCGAGAATGACCATGATCTATCGCAGTTTCGACAAAATGGCAGACGACAAGAAACAGGCACTGATGCAGCGCGCCAGCCATTTGCTGGAAAATCTGGACGTGTTGTGATGAGCACCACCCAGCAACGACAGGCCAACCTGATCATCGGCGCCGGCAGCGGCATTGGCGGCGCTGTAATCAAGCGTCTGGTCGATGACCAGCCCGATGCTGACATTCTGGCGGTGAGCCGCCACCCCCCGATGTTGCCCGACGAGCTGGCACAACGTGTGCAGACATTCACCTGTGATTATTCCGAAGCCGGCATCAAAGATCTGGTGCAGCAACTGACGCCCTGGTACGGCCAGATCAGGCTGGTTGTGATCAGCACCGGCGTCCTGCACACGGACACTATCAGGCCAGAAAAGCGCGCTGAGGACCTGAGCATGAGCAGCATGCTGGAAGTGCTGCGCATCAATACCGTTATTCCGTCGCTGTGGCTGATGACATTGTTACCCGCTTTAGGTGGTTCCACGCCTTGCCGGATGCTCACCCTCAGCGCTCGCGTCGGCAGCATTTCCGACAACCACAAAGGCGGCTGGTACAGCTATCGGGCTTCCAAGGCCGCGCTGAACATGGTGGTAAAGACCGCAGCCATTGAATACGCGCGCCGGGCGCCCAATGTTAAACTGGTGGCATTCCATCCGGGCACTGTTGACACTGCGCTGTCAAAACCGTTTCAGCGCAATGTACCGGAGGGAAAGTTGTTCAGCGCCGATTTTGTCGCCGAACGCCTACTGACGATTTCGTCAGACCTGCCCGTCGATGGTGACGCCAGCTATCTGGACTGGGCAGCCGAAACCATTTCATGGTGACAGGTATCTCTTTAATGAACACAATATTCAAAGCATCGATTTTTGGCCGCTTGCTGACCGCCGTATTGTTAGCCGGCACATTGGCAGCCTGCTCTTCTTCACCACCCGACGGCCTGACTGTCGTAGATGGTTTTGACATCAACCGCTACACCGGTCGCTGGTATGAGATCGCGCGCCTTGATCACCGGTTTGAGCGCGGTCTCAGCAACGTCACTGCCGAATACGAATTGCGGGACGACAACAGCGTCAGTGTACTCAATCGCGGTTACAACGACGAAGAGCAGCAATGGGAAGAGGCTGACGGCCGCGCCAAATTCGTCGGCGACCCAGACCAGGGCTCACTCAAAGTCAGCTTTTTCGGGCCGTTCTATGGCGGTTACCATATCATTGCGCTGGACAAGACTGATTATCAGTGGGCCATGATCAGCGGCCCGTCGCGCGACTACCTGTGGATACTGGCGCGCGAGCCGGTTCTGGACGACGCTGTTTACCAGTCGTTGACTGACCAGGCGCGCAGCAGCGGCTTTGCCATGGACGAGCTGATTGTGGTTGACCAGCAACGGCACTTGCCATGAGCTGTATGCTTAACACCCCCCACATTGCGGTGATCGGCGCCGGACTGGCCGGGCTGTCATGCGCCACGCAGCTGGAACAACTGGGCATGCGCGTCAGCATATTCGACAAATCACGCGGCACCGGTGGGCGCATGAGCACACGTCGCGGCGACAACTGGCAGGCAGATCACGGCGCTCAGTATTTCACTGCCCGTGACCCTCTGTTTGTGCAGGAACTGGCGCGCTGGCAACAGGCAGGCGTCGCCGATCTGTGGCAAACCACAATAGCGGTGCTGGGCGATGGTTCGCCACATCGAAACGACGGCAACACCCTGCGCTACGTTGGTGTACCGCGCATGTCGTCACCGGCCCGCTGGCTCGCCAATGAACTGTCGGTGTCCACCTCGGCGCGAGTGACTGCACTGATCCGTCACCAACATCGCTGGCGCCTGCGCTTTGACGAATCAATGCCTGAGCGCGAATTGATTAAAAACACTGACTATGACGCCGTGGTGCTGGCACTTCCATCAGCGCAGGCAGCCGAACTGAGCCGCACTCATGCCCCCGGCCTGACAGCGCAGTGCGAAGCCAGCGCCATGCGGCCGTGTTGGGCCGCGATGATGCATTTCAGCACACCGGTAGCGCTGCCCTTCGATGCCGCCTTCGTTAACGCCGGGCCTTTGCGCTGGATTGCCCGCGACAACAGTAAACCGGGCCGGCCCGGCAGTGAAACCTGGGTCCTGCATGCCAATACCGACTGGAGCACACAACACCTGGAAGACAGTGCCGATGACGTCATACGGGCCCTGACAGAGGCGTTCGCCGTGCTTGGCGGCCCCGTGCCGGACAACGCCGGCGCACATCGCTGGCGTTACGCCGAACCGGTAGCCGGCGCAAAAGCGGACAACTTTCTGTGGGATGCCAATCTCAAGCTGGGTGTTTGCGGTGACTGGCTGAACGCAGGCCGCGTGGAAGGCGCCTGGCTCAGTGGCCGAGCATTGGCGCGCACCCTCACCTCAGTCGAATAACGACGTTACTGCGACCGACCGCAAATCGAGACCCATATCAGATGAAGTTCGTTAATGTTGCGTTAATGCACCGTGCGGCATGATAGACTGACGATTCTGTGGTGTTTCCAAAGGAGTGAAGATTATGTCTAAACTATTAAAATTTCCCTTGCTGATTCTGGCAACTGCGGCACTGGCTGCCTGCACCACCAACCCTTTCACTGGCGAGCAGCAGGCGCGCCGGGCAGCGACTTACGGCGCCATTGGCGGTGTTGTATGCGGCCTGATCGGATCAGCTGACAGCAGCCAGCATGCGCGTAACGCGGCGCTGGGTTGTGGTGCCATCGGCGCCGGCGTAGGCGCCTATATGGACGCTCAGGAAGCGGAGCTGCGTGAAGAGCTGCAAGGCACCGGTGTTCAGGTGCGACGCAATGGTGACCAGCTTGACCTGATCATGCCGGGCAATATCACTTTTGCCACTGACTCTTACAACATCCGGTCGAATTTTGAGCCGGTACTGAACTCGGTATCCACGGTTCTGTACAAGTTTACCGACACACGCCTGCGGGTGACCGGCCATACCGACTCTACGGGTTCACGGGACTATAACTACGACCTGTCTAACCGTCGCGCCACCAGTGTTGCCAACTTCCTGGCCAGCACCGGTATTGACCAGAACCGTTTGATCAGTCAGGGCATGGGACCCGACCAGCCCATCGCCAGCAATGACACCGAGTCTGGCCGCGCCATGAACCGACGCGTCGAACTGCAGATTGTTGCCATTCAGTAATGCTGCTGATTTGCATGTCTTTGATCAAAGCGTAGCGCGATATCCATGCCGCAAGTAAAAACCAGGGTTAGCGTCCGGATCAGGCCGGCAGTGCCGGAAGATCTGGACGCCTTGCATGACCTGGAAAAGGCCAGCTTTGACAGCGATCGGCTGAGCCGTCGACGCTTGCGGCACTGGATTCAGGCCTCCAATCGCGAATTCATGGTAGCTGTGGAACAGGACCGCCTGCTGGGTTATGGTCTTGTGCTGTTCCACGGCGCCACCAAACTGGCACGACTATACTCCATCGCGATCGCACAGGATGCGCGCGGCAAAGGCATCGCTGCCAAACTGCTGCAGGCGCTGGAGACGGCCTCGGTTGATCGGCAGCGCTTTTTTATGCGACTGGAAGTTGCCAAGGATAATACCGCCGCCATCAGACTCTATGAGTCTGCAGGTTATGTGGCATTTGGCACCTACGAAGACTACTACGAAGACCATCGCGATGCCCTGCGCATGCAAAAGATCATCCGCGATGCCCCCAAACGTAAACGTGGCCACACCGTGCCATGGTACCAACAGACCACCGGTTTTACCTGCGGTCCCGCCTCACTGATGATGGCGATGGCGACCCTGGATTCACGCATGCAACCTGACCAGGCCACCGAGCTGGACATCTGGCGGGAAGCAACCACCATTTTCATGACCTCCGGCCACGGCGGCTGCCACCCTTTCGGTTTGGCATTGGCTGCGCACAAGCGAGGCTTTGACACCAGAATCTATGTCAACCAGGCCGGCCCGCTGTTTCTGGAAGGCGTGCGCGATCCGGAGAAAAAACTGATCATGGCATTGGTGCATGACCAGTTTCTGGATCGGGTCAAGGCCAACAATATTCCGGTGCTGTATCAGGACATTACCCAGCTGGACCTGGAGAAAGCGATCAAGGATGGCGCTATCGTGCTGGCGCTGGTGAGCAGCTACCGACTGGACCGCAAGAAAGCGCCGCACTGGGTCACCATCACGGCGTATGATGACGCCTGCTTTTTTGTGCACGACCCGGACCCGTCACTGGAAGAACAGACCGGCCTGGACTGTGAGGACCTGCCGATCGCGCGCAATGATTTCAGCCGTATGTCGCAGTTTGGCAAAGACAAACTGCGCACGGCAGTGGTGATCAGCGCCCCCGGTTCTCCAGGCGCCGCGCGAACTCGCTCATGATCTGCATATACAGTTCATCACCGATAAAGGCATCTTCCACGCCCTCTTCCAGGCTCGGGTTGTCATTCACTTCGATCACATAAACCTTGTTGCCCTGTTGCTTGATATCGATGCCGTAAAGACCATCGCCAATGATTTTGGCTGATTTCAGTGCTGCATCAAGTACGGCTTTGGGTACTTCATAGGTCGGCAGCGTTTCCCAGCCACCGCTGCCAATGCGATCCTCGCCGTGGTTGTAGATCTGCCAGTGCCCTTTGGCCATAAAATAACGGCAGGCAAACAGCAGACGATTGTTCAGTACGCCGACACGCCAGTCGAACTCTGTGTACAGGTATTCCTGCGCCAGGATCAGGGCGGACTTGACCAGCAGCTCACTGAGCATCTTCTTTAACATGGTACGGTCTTCGGCTTTCATGACACCTACCGAGAACGCACTGTTGGGAATTTTGAGAACGATCGGATAGGAAAATACCGACTCCAGCGTATCCAGCGACGCGTCGTCACTGGAGGACACAATACGGGTCAACGGTGTCGGCACATCGTTGTAGGTAAAGGCATCCTGCAGAAAAACCTTGTTGCAGCAGCGAAGAATCGAGGTGGGGTCATCCATCACCACCAGGCCTTCGATTTCCGCTTTGCGCGCAAAGCGATAGGTGTGATGATCAATCGCCGTCGTCTCACGGATAAACAAGGCATCAAACTCACCCAGACGCGCATAGTCCTGCGGCCCGATAAACTCGACAGCAAAGCCCATTTTTTGTGCTGCCCGTTCCATCTTTTTTAATGCCTTGGCGTCACTGGGTGGCAATTTTTCCTTGGGATTGACCAGAATCGCCATATCCCAGCGACTGGCCTTGCTGCTTCTGGGTTTGCGCCAGACGCTCTGGGTAAATTTCTCCAGCGACGACACGAATTCGGGCATTTCCTGTGCATCCAGTTCAGCGTAGGCCACCGCGTGCACCGATCGGATCTGCCAGCTATCGACGATGATAGTGTCGCCACCGGCGTCGACCGGCGCCACCACCTCTGCCGGGGCAGCACTTGCCGGGACGCCCGGCAGGAATGCCAGTCGCACCTCCAGGATGGGACAGGGGAAACGTTCAAACAATCGTCGCGCCAGCATCTTGAGCTGCGGCAATGCGGTGCGGCCAAAATAAATACGGAAGGCGTAACCGTCATCGGTGCGCGTGAGATCCTTCTGGTCGAGGTCTTCCAGCACTTCAGCCGCCTGCACCAGCGTCAGCTGCTGACTGCTCAGGTCAGTCAGCGTATTGGCTGGCGGCAGCACCTTGTGTCCGCGCGCCTCGGCCAGCAGTGAACAGTAATAGCCGGTACTAAGATACTGATCGGTATTGCACAGATTGATAATCCGGGTTTTTTTCTGTCCCTTGATGGGGTGCTCGGTAAGATAGGTCTCAAAACTGATGACGGCTTCACCGGGCAACGTGTGCGTCCACTGACTGAGGTCATCAACAACCAGATAGAGCTGAGGCATGCTTTAGCGACTCCGAAAAAACGCCAACTATACGCGCTTTATCGTTCGCGCAACAGGGTCAGAACGTTGCTGGCGTAGGCAAATGAGGCGAGCAATACCAGCACCGCCAGACCAAACCATTGGGCCGTATAAGCGTAATGACTGCGAGTGCTGAAATCAGGTTGCGACCAGTGCCGGTCCTGCACACCGGACTGCCCCGCTTCCAGTCGCAGCACATACGGAAACACCGGTTCCCCGAGCAGCTGGCTGGCCTGATCCATGTTCAGTCGCGGCATTCGCACCGGCCAGCTGTCATCGCTGACCTCACCCGGCAGCACAACCGTTTCCGGCACATATAAACTGGCCGTTACGGATTGTTCGCCGTCAACAACAGGCACCTCGGGGCGCCCACCGGCGGTGTCCGGCGCAATCCAGCCCCGACTGACCAGCACCAGGTCGCCGCCTGTCGCGGGCCGCACCGGGGTCACCAGCTCGTAACCGGGCTGGCCCCGGAAAAATTGATAGAGCACCAGGAAGGAGATTTCATTGTGGAAGGTTCCCTGTAACGCTACCCGGCGATTGTTGGATATCAAGGCCTGATTCAGGCCCGTCACGGCATCGCTGCTACCATCATCATTTACCGCCAGCAAGGAAGCAAATGCCACCGGGGCGGCATCTGCCGCCGCCTGCCAGGCCTCAGCCCGGGCATGTTTTTGGGCGGCACGGTCCAGTTGCCAGAAACCCAGACTGATAAACATGCCGCACGTCAAAAAGATGCAGAGCAGAATAAAGGCATCAACCTGAACCGTAAGTTTGCCAACGTGCAAGGTTGTACCCAAACGCATCTCAATTCCCCGGAATCGAAATATCAACCTCGACCACATCACCAAACACCTCAAGCTGGTCGCCCAGCTCGGCGCTATTGCCCACCACCAGTATGCGCAGGGCGTCAGGGCGCAGGTATTGTCGTGCGACACGCTGCACATCTGCCACGGTCACGGCGCTGACCTCCTCGACCAGACGTTCAAAGGTGTCCGGCGGCAGACCGGCGTAGTCATTGGACATACGCTCCTGTAATACGGAGGCGATACTGGTGTGCTGAAACACCAGGGTGTTGAGGAACTGGTCCTTGGTGCGGGCCAGTTCCTCCTCACTGATGGCATCATCCTGCAGTCGTTCGATCTGACCGATGATCGCGGTGATGGCTTGCGCTGTGGACTCGCTTTGGGTCATCACCCCGGCAGTAAAGGTGCCCGGGAAATACACGCCGCTGCCAAAGGAGCCGAACACGGAATACGCCAATCCCAGTTCACTGCGCACGACCTGCATCAGGCGACTGGAGAAACCGCCGCTCAGCACCCGGTTCATGACCTGTAAAGCAGCGTAGTCGGGATTGTCGCGCATACCACCGATATGTCCGAGCAATACATAGCTCTGGTTGACGTCGGGTTTGTCGACAAAATAGACACCGGGGGTAAACTCGTAATCAACCTCCGGAAAGGTCAGCGTCAACTCATCACCGGCCGGGATCGCCGAGAACGCATCGCGAAGCCGGGCTTTCATCTCGTCCATGACAAAGTCACCGGTGACACCGATCATCATGTTGCGCCCGACGAAGGATTGCTGATGGAAAGCCATCAGGTCGTCCCGGCTAATGTTATCCAGTGTGGCGTACTCAATGCGGCGACTGTAAGGGGAATCCTGTCCGTAGATCATGCGCTGAAACTCGCGCCCGGCAACCGCGCCCTGATCATCATTGCGACGCGCGATGCTGCTGCCCTGCTGTGTCCGGGCCAGCTCGATTCTGTCTTCCGGAAACACCGGGTTGCGCAACAGATCAACAAAGACCGGCAGCAGATCGCTGAAGTCCTCGGACAGCACATTAAAGCTTGCCGAACCGGAGGTGAAGCCGATACTGGTTTCCATGATTGCCGCTCGATCCTCCAGCAACTCATTGAGCACATCACCGGGGTATTCGCGGGTGCCACCGCTGCGCATGACCGTACCAGTCAGTGCCTGCAAACCGACCTTGTTATCGGGCACCAGAATGCCACCGGTGCGCACCATGACATTGACGTCTATCAGCGGCAGCTCCTTGTCCTCAACCAGATAAAAACGAATGCCATTGTCGAGTTCAAAAATGTCCAGCGAAGGCATGTCGAAGTTATTGAGGGTCGGGTAATCGAAATCTTCCCAGGGCCTGTCCTGTGCCACGGCCAGACCGGCACAGCAAACCAGCAGCGCTGTTGTTGCCCAGATACGAATGGTTTTAATCATTGACCTGCCCCTCCCTGAATCGCAGCATTCTGAATGCTGCCGACCGTACGATTGCTCTTGACCAGATAGGTTTGTGCCACCCGCTGCAGGTCGTCCAGCGTGACTGCGGACAGGTCATCGAGGTAGGTAAACGCCTGTTGCCAGCTGCCACGCTGCGCGTGTGCCTGCGCCATGTTCAGGGCCAGCCCCATGTTGGAATTCAAACCCCGCACGGCGCCGGCGCGGGCGTTGGTCACTGCGCGATCCAGCTCCTGTTGCGCAATCTCGCCCGCCTTGGCTTTGTCGATTTCTTCGTTCAGTACGCGTTCGATATCGGCCAATGCCACGCCGGCATTGGGCACCGCAAATGTGACAAACAGCGAGGGATATCGCGAGCCGGGAAACCCGGTCAGGGCCTGCACTGCCAGAGCCAGTTGCTCATCCTGCACCATGCGACGGTACAGTCTGGAGGTGCGGCCTGACGACAGAATGGTACTTAGCATTTCCAGCGCAGCGGCGTCCGGGTGATCCGCTGCCACGGTTTTGTAGCCGGCAATAAACAGCGGCTGGCTTTGTTCTTCGATGACAAAACGGCGCTCGCCCCGCTGCGGCGGCTCGATGGTTTTCACACTGGGCGGATGTTTAGCAGCCGGCAACCCGCCCAGGTAGGTCTCTGCCAGCTCGCGCATGGCCTGCGGATCAACATCCCCGGCAATGGCCACGGTCATGTTGGACGGCACATAGTAGGTTTCAAAAAATTTGCGGGTATCTGCCATGGTGGTTGCAGCAATATCCGACGCCCAACCTATCACCGGATTGCGATAGGGATGCGCAGAATAGGCCACACTCAGGAACTCTTCCAGCAGACGGCCCTGCGGACTGGAGTCGGTGCGCATGCGGCGCTCTTCCATGATTACGTCTTTTTCCACATAGAATTCACGGAACACCGGGTTGCGAAAGCGCTCGGCTTCCAGATAGAACCACAGCTCGGCCTTGTTCTGCGGCAGGGAATAAAAATAGCCGGTGGCATCGGCGCTGGTGAACGCATTCAGGCCAACGCCGCCTTCGCGCTCAATGAGCTGGGAGAATTCTTCGCTGTTGATGTATTCCCCGGCCGCCTGCTGCCATTGTTCGAATTCCTGCCATAACGCATCCAGCCGCGCTTCATCAGGCTGACTGCTATACGACTCCTCCAGCCAGGCCTGATAGGCCGCATCCATTTTCTCCAGCGCTGCCTGCTCGGCTTCCCAGTCGCGGGTACCGATATTGCGCGAACCCTTGAACGCCATATGCTCAAAAATATGCGCAACACCGGTGTTGTTGACCGGCTCATCAACACCACCAACATTAACGAAAGTGACAAATGTCGCCACCGGCGCCACCGGCCTTTCGATGATGATAAGGTGCAGACCATTGTCCAGCGTGAATTCGGTGACCCGCTCGGCTATGGCATCAAGGTCCTGTGCGTACACCAGCGCCGGTGACATCGCGAGTGCGGCCAGGCCCAGTGCAATTCTGCTTATCAACGTTTTCATGGCGTTACTGCTTCCCCCTGCTCTGCGGCTTGTGTTCATCAACATGCTACCGGATTCAGCTATTGCCGCCCATCAGCACAATACCGGCCAGGATAAAACCTGCGCCCAGCATCTGCGCTGAACTGATGGGTTCGGAAAAGGCAAAACGCCCGACCAGCAACACCAGTAGCACCGACAGTCCGGTGTATATTGGATAGAGTATAGACACCGGGCTGCTGCGTAACACAACAATGTAATAAAAGAAGATAAATCCGTACAGCGACAGCGCCAGCAGTACGCCTTTCCACTGTGACAGCAACAGCTCTACATAGTTGTCGTGGGCCTGCACCGACACCCATTTGAGCACCGCATGCGAGGTCGCCAGCAGGGACGCCAGGATGGCTGCGTGCATCAGCAGTGTAAGATACTTGGTCATGATTTATCCGCGCCCTTTGTTTTTGCTTTGGCAGTTCTGGTTTTGCTGACCGCTTTGCCGGTCACCGCAGCGGTGTCCAGCGTGCTGCCTTCCTGATCAATCAGATACCCCGGCCGCCGTTTCACTTCTTCATAAATACGGCCAACATAAATGCCGATCAGACCCACACTGAACATCAGCACACTGCCAATAATCAGAATCAACAGAATGACCGTGGTGAACCCATCCACGGCGGCGCCTGACAATTTATCAAACAGCGCCATGCCACCAATCAACAGGCTGACAAAAAACGTCAGCCCGCCAAGCAGGGTGACTATCTGCAATGGATAGGCGGTAAAAGAGGTAATCGAGTTGATGGCATAACGAAACAGCGCGGTGTTGCCCCAGGCCGAACGCTGCCGCGTTGATTCGGCCACATCAAACGGGATCTGCACGGCGTGGTACCCCATCCACTTGACCAGCCCGCGAAAAAAGCGCCCGTGTTCCGGCAATTGGCAGTAAGCACTGACCACGGTCTTGTCCAGCAGTTTGAAATCACTTTCGCCGCGAATACTGAGCTTGGTCAGATAACGAAACAGCCCATAGTAGATCTGCACCAGCGCACGACGCGCCCGGGTTTCATTGCCACGCGACTGCTTGACAGCTTCTACCACCCGGGCGCCACCCTGCCAATGCTCGATCATCTGTGCAATCAGCTCCGGCGGGTGCTGCAGGTCACTGTCCATGACCACACAGGCATCAAATTCACGCGTTGCGCACAGCCCGGCATAGATGGCTGACTCTTTGCCAAAATGCCGATTGAGGCGCAGCACTTTCAGCAGCGGGTCACTGGCACCGGCTTCGCGCACCAGCCTGGCGGTGTCATCAGTGGAACCATCATCGACAACAATCAGTGTAAAGGTGACACCTGGTACCGTATCAAGACAAGTGCGAACGTGTGCCATATTGGTGACAATATTGGCCGCCTCATTGAGGGCCGGGACAATAACAGCAACAGATTTCATTCAGTTTTAATTCCTTGACCACTCGACAGCGGCGCCATCTTGCACCACGCGATTAAGTTCCGAATACGTTATCCAGCCTTCCGGCGAGGTGTAACGCAAATAAAACGGCGCATTGTCCGCCAGCGTGACCCGAAGCTGCCCGGCCGGTGGTAACGGCAACACACCCAGCGTATCGGACACCACATGGTAACTGCCGTCCTGCCACGGACCAAACTGCCAGCTAAAGTAGCCCTGCTGGTAACGGTACGACAGTGACAGAGCCGCATCCGCACGCACGCGGGCGCGGTGCTGAGCCAGGCGTTCGGGTATGGCGCCAGTGACATCGCGCATGCACTGGCAGTTAACATCATAGGTGAACAGACGGATGTCAGGCTGCTGCGCCAGATAGATATCGTCAACCATGGGCAGGGGCGAGCCCTGCCCGCTGATGCGCGCTTTGAGATCGACCAGCCCGGTGACAAACCAGAACGCCGGCAGCACATTGCCCGACGGTACAAACGCATGTGTGTCCTCATTCTGCCACAGGAATTGCGCCTGCACGTCAAATTCGGTACCGACCGATGCCAGCGCCTGGCGCACGGGCATGGCATGCAATAACGTGATCGCCACCATGATGGGCATGGCCGTGCCCGCCAGAATCATTGCTGGCAGCGGTGTTGCAGTATTGGCGGCAGCTGCCTGCGTGTTGCCGGTAGCAGCCTTGTTGCGGACCACCATGACCTTGTCCACACACCAGGCCAAGGCAAAACACACCATGAGCCATGGCAGCAGCAGATAACGGTCGGCCAGCACAATACCCGGGGAACGCACCAGCGGCACCAACGGCAGCAGCACCAGTGCCGCGACCAGCAACGCCCGCCAGGGGACACGTCGAGACCGGGCCAGATACGCGGCCCACAGACCCAGAAACAGCAACACCAACACCGGCCAGCCAATGCCCGTCAATAACGCCGGGAAGCGCACAAAGCTGGCCAGCACTTCGCCGACAATGGCAAGGCTCAGGTACTCGCTGCTATCGACATAACCGCCGCTGTATGACCCCAACATATAACCGCGCCAGAGTGTGTACAGGACGGTCACGGCAAAAAACGGCAGGCTGGCTTTAATACGCGCGCCCCAGTCGCGGTCAGGCACCAGCAGCAGCAATGCCGGCAAGGGCACATAGATTTCCTTGGCGGTTACCGCCAGCACATACATCAGCACAGCCACCGCCAGCAAACCTTTCCGATCCGTGCGCAGATACATGACAAAGCCGTACAGCGCCGCCAGCGCAAAAACCAGGCCCTCAACATAATGCCGCGTCATCAATTGCTCGGCGACCAGCATGCTCGGCAAACCCACCACAAACAATACACTGCCGGCGAGGGCGAACACCGCCCGACACCACAGGTTCAGGCACATGAACAGCAACAACCCGGCCGCCACAATCGCCAGCAACTGATGCAGGTAGAACGCAGCAGGCGAGAGTCCAAACAGGATCATGTCGACTTCGAAAGAAAAAATCAGCCACGGTGTCAGGTTGGCGGGCGAGAATTGTTGCCAGACCTCGGGTCGCGTGAAATCCTGCCAGAAAGAGTATTGATGGGAGTGCAGCAGAATCTGGCTGTCATCCCAGCGCCAGTTGGCATCAAAAACACCGGCATTGACCACCAACACCAGTGCCAGCAACAGAAGCGCAGCCAGGGCAATTTTCAGCAGGTTCATCATGACTCGTTCCCTCTGGCGGCGCGTTGCTCCGCCGCACCTTCTGTTGACCCTGTAAAGTGTCGTGATAAGTGCCGAAATATAGGCCAGATCGACTAATTTGTTGTTATCCGGGCCATCGGCGAGCCTTATGGTACTGGTACTGGCATGATTTTACTAACTATTATTTTTGGCCCCATTATTGCTCAATTTTTATTAGCGCAAATTGTATTATCGTACCAATCAATAACAATGACGGAGTCGTGCTTATGGAAGTTTTTACTTTTATCGTGCTGATCGTGCTGATTACCCAGTTTTTTGAATACCGCAAAAGCATGGCCAAACTCAATGCCAAAGTCGGCGAAGCCAATGACAGCCAGGTACAGAAAGAGCTGGAGAACGTCAAACAGCGCCTGATCGTGCTGGAACGGATTGTCACCGACAAAAACTACGACCTGAATGAGGAATTCGGCAAGATTCGTGAGGGCTGAGCTGTTCCTGCAGACTCATTGCCGCGACCGCGACATTGTGCGCCCGGACCGCCATGAGCGATTGGCGCCGCTGACTGCCGGCAGCACAAAAGCGTCTGATTTTTGCTCTACCCGCTTGCGATGCGCCTGTTTAGCGATTATGTTGTGATATCTTAGCGCTCCGCAAAAAACCGGCACCAACACTTAACGTGACTTGCGGACATACAGTCATTCACTCCCATTTGCGCACCTCGTGGCGTAAGGATTCTCACCATGAAAATCGGCGTCTTGTCGCGCAATGCTAAACTTTATTCCACAAGACGTCTGCTTGAGGCCGCCCGTGAGCGTGGCCACGATGCACGCGCGATTGACGTACTCAAATGCTACATGAACATCACCGCCAACAACCCGTCTGTATATTTCAAGGGCAAGGGCCAGGGCGAACCCGAAGCGCTGGAATTTGACGCCGTCATCCCGCGCATTGGCGCCAGTGTTACGCAGTATGGTGCCGCAGTGCTGCGCCAGTTCGAGGTAGGGGGCACTTACTCCGTCAATGAGTCCATTGCCATTACCCGGTCGCGCGACAAGCTTCGCGCCCACCAGTTGCTGGCACGCCGGGGTATTGGTCAGCCGGTGACCAGCTACGCGCATTCTGCTGATGCGACGTCTGACCTGATCAATTCCGTGGGCGGCGCGCCCCTGCTGGTGAAGGTGTTAAAGAGCACTCAGGGTAACGGTGTCGTGCTGGCCGAGACCCGCAAAGCGGCAGAGAGCCTGATTAACGCCTTCCGTGGCCTGGAAGCTGACTTTCTGGTGCAGGAATTTGTCAAGGAAGCCAGCGGCTCGGACATACGCTGTTTTGTGGTCGGCGACAAAGTCGTCGCCGCCATGCAGCGCACCGCCCAGCCCGGGGAATACCGCTCCAACCTACATCGCGGCGGTACCGCCCAGGTGATCAAATTGCGCCCGGACGAACGTAAACTGGCAACCAAGGCAGCCCAGGTCATGGGGCTGTATGTCTCCGGTGTTGACATCATCCGCTCCGCTCACGGCCCACTGGTGCTGGAGGTCAACTCTTCGCCAGGTCTGGAAGGCATTGAAAAAGCCACCGGCATGGATATCGCCGGTGCCATCATCGAGTTTATCGAAAAGGATTCACTGAAAGGCCCGAACAAGATGAAAGGCAAAGGCTGAACCGCTGCCGCATATAACAGCGCTGCTTAACGAAAAAAGCCGCCGCTACTCAAAGTAGCGGCGGCTTTTTCATAGTTTGCGCCTGCAAACAGCTGTTTACTGCGCGGTAACCGGCGCCGGCACAGGAATGTCCATCAGCGCTGGTGCTGTCAGACTGCTGGCAATGTCGGTTGCTGTGGTAATCGCAGAGCGATACTCACCGGCAGGTAATTCAAGCCAGGACGATGTGCTCTTGTCCCAGACAGCTGTGGTGGTGCGATCTTCGGTCTGGTAAGCCAGCATCAGACGACCAATACGCGTCATGGTCACTTCCTGCTCCACGCCATCTACTTCCATGATGGTTTCGTAGGTGTCCAGTGTCCGGCCGTAACCGCCCTCAGCCTGATACAGGGCAATCAGCAAAATCAGCTTTTGCGACAACGGTGCATCTGGGTTGTCCACCAGGCCACGGATGCGACTGACTTCTTCACGACGGTCTTCCAGATTGAAAGGCAGATCGGATTCGATAAACTGCTCCATGCTGGCCATCATGCGCTCAACAAGGTCGTTCAGCGGCGAAGTTTCTTCGTTGGAGATCATGGCAGCGTATTCAATGGAATCTGCCATCTCTTCAATCAGTTGTTCCTGCAGCGCTATGCGGTTTCGCAGCTGCGCATTGGCCACGGTCAATTGCTCAAGCTGATTGTTGGCCTGATCGAACTGCTCTTGCAGGGATTGTGCGCTCAAAGGAGCGCTCAGTACGGCGAATATTACCGCAACTGCGGCCGCTGGCACGGAAGCCAATGACCTGGAAAAGTATTGCAGGGACTTCATAATTATTCTTCCTCGTTGGGGAGCACCATCTTAAAACAGATTCGGGGGCGAAAACAACCCATCGACAGCCCCCGGTCAGTGGTCTTTTCACTTATAGCAGGGGAATGCTCAAATATGATGACAGGCTGCTGTCGTCTGGGCTGCACCAGCACCGTGCACTTTCAGTACCGGTGCCTGCTCACGGCACAAATCCGTGGCACGCGGGCAGCGGGTATGGAAGCTGCACCCCGATGGCGGGTCAATCGGAGACGGCACATCGCCGCTCAGAATAATGCGTTGTGACTGATGATGCGGATCCGGCACCGGTATTGCCGAGATCAGTGACTGCGTGTAGGGATGGTTCGGGTTATGGTAAATATTCTCTCCGGCACCGGTTTCCACAATTTTACCCAGGTACATGATCGCGATTCGATCCGATATATGCTTCACCACTGCCAGATCATGCGCGATGAACAGGTAAGACAGCTTCAGTTCCTGTTGCAGATCAATCAGCAAATTCAGGATCTGGCTCTGAATGGACACATCCAGCGCCGATACCGGCTCATCACAGACGATCAATTTCGGATTCAGCGCAATCGAACGGGCGATACCGATACGTTGACGCTGGCCGCCGGAAAACTCGAACGGATAGCGCGTGACCGAACGTGCCGGCAAACCGACCAGGTCGAGCAGCGCCAGTACCCGGCGCTTGCGCTCGGCGCTGTTGCCGACCCCTTGCACGATCAGCGGCTCCTCTATGATATCGCCCACCGTATGGCGAGAATTCAGCGACTCCATCGGGTCCTGAAAGATCATCTGTATGTCACGCCGGAACGGCATCAACTTCTTGCGCGACAGCGTACTGATATCGTGTCCCTGAAACAGTATCTCGCCGCTGGTCGGTTGATACAGCCGGGTAATACAGCGACCCAAAGTGGATTTACCGCAACCCGACTCACCGACCAGGCCCAGCGTTTCACCCGGTGCTATCTCGAAGCTGACGCCATCCACAGCTTTATTGAATTTCCCGGTACGCATGAACACACCTTCCTTGACCGGGAAATGCATTTTCAGATCGCGCACTTTCAAAATGGGCGTTTGCGCATCACGGCTCATGCAGGCACCTCCGTCAACGGTGGCAGATCTCGCCAGCGATAGCAGCTGACCGAATGACCGGCGCTGACCTGTTCTTCCGCTGGTGACGCCAGCGTGCAACTGTCGAGGCAATGACGGCAGCGGTTGGCAAAGCGACAGCCTGCCGGCAGATCACGCAGACCGGGGACCATTCCGGGAATAATGGCAAGCCGGGATTTGGGCACGGTATTCAGGCGTGGGATTGAGGACAGCAAACCTTGCGTATAGGGATGTGTGGGGTGATCAAAGATATCGTAGACCGTGCCTTTTTCCGCCACCTTGCCGGCATACATGACAACGACCTGCTGCGAGGTTTCTGCGATGACACCCAGATCATGGGTAATCAGCATTACCGCCATACCCATGTCATTTTGCAATTCGCGGATCAGTTCCAGAATCTGTGCCTGGATGGTGACATCCAGCGCCGTGGTGGGCTCATCGGCAATCAGCAGTTTGGGGCCACAGGCCAGCGCCATGGCAATCACCACCCGCTGCCGCATGCCGCCGGACAGTTGATGCGGGTATTCTCCCATGCGGATATCCGGGGCCGGGATGCCGACCCGGTCCAGCATGACCATGGACTGGCGCAACGCGTCCTGCTTGCTGATCTTTTTGTGCAACAGCAATACTTCTGCCAATTGCCGACCGATGGTGTGTACCGGGTTCAATGCGGTCATCGGCTCCTGAAATACCATGCCGATTTCGGCGCCGCGGATTGCCCGCATTTGCTCCAGCGTCAGCGCTGCCAGGTTCTGTCCGTTAAAACGAATCTCCCCGGACACGATCTGCCCCATGGGCTGCGGCAACAGGCGCATGATGGACTGCGCGGTGACGCTTTTGCCACAACCGGACTCGCCCACAATGCCCAACGTTTCCCCGGCATTGACGGAAAAGCTGACATCGTCGACAGCACGCACCCGCCCCTCATCGGTGTCAAACTCTGTGACCAGATTGCTCAGCTGAAGTATCGGCTCGGACATCGATATCACTGCTCGCGGTACTGATCGAATACGCGTATCTGCGGTTCGAAAGTCTCACCGGCAGCGCGCGCCGCCAACGTCCGCTCTTTAGCCTCGCTGTCAATCCAGTGCACATGAAGTTCGGTGGCCAGTGATGGCGTACGGTGATTGAAGAATTCGGGATACTTGACCCAACGCCAATACCCGATGCGATAAAAGTCCTGCACAAACCCGGGCACAAACGACGCATAGTCGTGGTGGAACTCGAGCATCTGATGCGACAGTGCGAGCATCTCTTCCCGGCTGCTGGATTGAGTATACACATCGATCATCTGGTCCAGCTCATAGCTGGCCAGCACTTCCATGTTGTTGGTCTGGACTTTCACTTGCCGGTCCGGATTAACGCTGCCGTCATCCAGAAACGCGTCATCATAGGCGTTGTCAGAATGCATGGTATCCCAGAATCGGGGGAACATTTCCACACCAACGCCCAGGGCGACGAAGGCAATATCGTGCTGTTTTTCCTGCACCTTCTGCCACGCCGCAGTCTGATCCAGCACTTCGATCCGGTATTCAACCCCCGCCTTGGCAGCCTCCTCACGCAAAATGGTCAGAATATCGCTCAAACTCTCATAACCGGTGGTAACGGTAAATGCCAGTCGTTGCCCCTGTTCATTGACCAGAATGCCATCGGGGCCTCTGCGGGTGAAACCGGCTGCGGCAAAATGCGCCTGCGCCTGGTCGACATCGAATGGTCTGGCCCGCAGCTCCGGATGTGAGAATTCGCCGAAACCGTCACTCACCGAATTCATACGTGCATAGTCACCGCGAAAAAAGCTCTCGATCACCAGGTCCCAGTTGGTTGCATACTGGAGCCCCTGGCGCACGTCCTGATCGTTCAGCAGGGGCCGGGATGTATTCATCCACAGGCCATAGTTTGGTCGCGGCCGCTGATTGTAGAACACTGACTTGTAGATATAACCATTGGCAACATCAGGGTCATCGTTGGGCAGCTTTTCATACCAGTGTTCCGCCAGGTTGAGACCAAACTGATCAATATCGCCGCGTTTGAACGACTCAAAAACATTGTTGCTGTCACGAATAACATTCAATACAACACGATCCACGTTGTAACGGTTGCGGAAGAACTTCTTGTCCTTTGCCCACCAGTTATCCAGACGCGTCAACGCCACCGATCGTCCCTGCACCAGGTCTTCATCGCGAATCACATACGGCCCGGTGGTTGGCGTGAAACGCCACTGATAGCGCTCAACAAAATCATCGCCCAACTCTTTGTAGAAATGCTGTGGCTCCGGGCGCAAATCCAGCGCGTGATGGCGAAAATCCGGTTTCTGGGTTTTCAGCGTCACTGACAACGTGAGATCGTCATACTTGGTGATATTGCTGAAGGTGTTTTCGTAATAATTGTTGTACCAGGGCGCAACGATGTATTCAGACCGGTTGAAGAAAAACATGAACATAAAATCATCGGTCGTAATCGGCTCACCATCGGACCAGCGGGCATTGGGGTCAAGTCGCGCATAAACGGTCGCTGTGTCTTCGTCAATGGCCCATTCCGATGCCAGCGCAGGGTAAAATTCAAACTCGCGATCGGGGTGCAGACTTGCCAATGGCAGGGTGACATCGTCCAGCAACCAGGTTCGGAACGCGCCATTGGAGTCCGGTCCTACGGTGCGTAACGTGCGCGGGAAGTCCTGAATGGAGCCATATTGCGTACCGCCCTTCTGTGCATCGGGCGAGCCGAGATCGGGCAAGCCCTCGCCGCTCTCCCACACCAGGTCTGAGGGCAGGTCGGCAGGTGTTTTAAACTGAAAAAGCTCAGGATACGCCGCATAGTAATCCAGCACTTCCTGCGTATTGTCCAGCACCTGCGTCTCATCGGAGCCGCCGCCGCAGGCAGACAACACACCTGCCAGCAGCACTCCTGCCAATCCGGTACGCCACAGTCTGTTCATCTCGATAACCTCCGCAAACTCATTTGTAGACAGTAAATTTTTTGGGATCAAACGACTCGCGAATCGCTTCTCCAATGAATGTCACCAGCGTCAACAATACCACCAGGGTGCCGAATGCTGATATCACAATCCAGGGGGCCGTGCGCAGGTTGCTGGTACCCTGTTTTAATAATTCACCCAGACTGGGTGTGGGTGGCGGCAGCCCGAAGCCCAGAAAATCCAGTGCCGTGATAGCGGTAATGGCTGCGATCACGGTAAATGGCATGAACGTCACCAGTGTTGCCAGCACATTAGGCAGTATATGTTTGAAGATAATACGTGTATTGGATGCCCCTATGATCCGGGCGGAGGCGACATAGTCACGCGCTTTTTGTTTGTAGGTTTCGGTGCGCATAAAGTAGGTCATTGATGTCCACGAAAACAACACCATAACCGAGAGCAGCACCATGATCCGGAAAAATATTGAAAAGGTGTCAGGAATAACGGAGAAAATTATGATGACCATATACAGAAATGGCACATTGCTCCAGATTTCAATCACGCGCTGAAACAACAGATCAAACAGGCCACCGAAGTAACCCATCGCGGCGCCAATAGCGATACCTATAAAGTAGACCGCAAACGTAAACGCCATGGCAAAGAACAGAGCGGTGCGGGTGCCATAAAACAGACGTGCCAGGATGTCACGGCTGGTGGTGTCCGTGCCCAGATAATGCTGATACTCAGGTGCCGGCGGTTCTGGCCGGAAAATACCAGTGGTGGAATGGTTCTCATTGGCACTGTACGGCACCAGCGGCAGCAGCACCCAGTTGTCCCCGCCCTGTTCTTCGAACCGGGCTTTCAACTCGCGGTAATTGGTCTCGTATGAATACGGCAGCCCAAAGTCGGTGCCCGGATGAAACGCCGTGTAGGTAGGGAAATACAGCTCGCCCTCATAACTGACAATCAATGCGCGGTTATTAATGAGCAGCTCACCGACGACAAACAACAACACCAGAAACATCAATGCCAGAAAACTGTAATAGCCGCGCTTGATCTGCCTAAAGCGACGTATTTTTTTCAGGGTTTCCGGATTCAGTGCCAGCATTGTCAGTCCTAATTGAAACGAATACGCGGATCAACCAACGCGACCAGAATATCGGAGATAATATTGCCAATCAGCAGCAACACACTGGCCAGCAGCACCACCCCCATAACCACCGGGTAATCCCGGTCGAGAATAGCATTGAGACCCAGCAGGCCAAAGCCATCAATATCAAAGACGGTTTCAATCAGGAAGGAGCCGGACACCAGCAACGTGATGTTCTGACCGAACGTGGTAGCAATAGGGATCATGGAGTTGCGCATGGCGTGGCGGGTGACCGCGCGGCGAAAAGGGACGCCTTTGGCGATCGCGGTGCGGATATAGTCGGCAGCAAGATTATCCATCAAATGATTTTTCAGCAGCAACGTTACCAGGGCAAAACTGCCTACCAGATAACAGATCAGGGGCAGCACCGAGTGTTGTGCCAGATCAACAATCTGACCCCACAGGCTTTTCTCAGCAAATTGCATGCTGACGAAGCCACCCATAGGCAGCCATTCAAGGTTCACCGAAAAATACAACAACAACAGCGAGCCCAGCGCGTAGCCCGGTATCGCATACCCGACAAAAATCAGAATTGAGCTGACGTTGTCCACCACCGTCCGATGTTTGATGGCCTTAAGCACACCCAGCGGGATACACACCAGATAGGTGATGAACAGCGTGATCAGGCCGTAGTAAAGAGACACTGGAAACCGACTGCTGATAACTTCGGTCACCGGCTGACTGTATCGATAGGAAGTACCCAGGTCACCGGTCACCACCTTGCCCATCCAGTCGAAATAGCTGATCAGTACCGGCTTGTCGAAACCGTAGTACTCGCGCAACCGGTCCAGCTGCGCTTGCGACAAAGCCATGCCCTGCCCCGCCTGCACCGAGCTGCCACTGGACAGGCTCATCTGCTGGGTTTCCATGATGGCGCGCTCAAGCGGCCCGCCGGGCACCAGTCGGGTGATGACAAATACGATGATGGTGACACCAATAAGTGTTGGCGGTATCAGCAGTAAACGACGGAGAAAATAATCACGCATCCATGTAACTTATCTTTGGCAGTAAAACTGAAAACATCATCCCTACCTGTCGGTGTCAGCTGGCCTTTTTTGCGGCCAGAGGCCCGATCCGGACCCACCTAAACATCGAATGTAGTGAATTTCGTGTCCGATGTCCATGCCAGCGCACACCCCAATTGGCATTACCGGGTGTACAGGTGGCACGCGACCAGGCGATCCTCGTCGACCAGCGGAAGCAACTGTGGCGTTTGCTGGTGGCAAACCGGCATCACTTTCGGGCAGCGTCCGGCAAAGCGGCAACCCTCAGGCACATTCACCGGGCTTGGAATTTCGCCCTGAATCGCGGTCGACACTCGCTGCCGTTCAGTGGCGGGATCGGGCTCGGGGTTGGAGGCGATCAACACCTCGGTGTAGGGATGTCTGGGTTCAAAATAGACCTCGCCGGCCTTGCCCAGCTCCACCAGCGACCCCAGGTACATTACTGCCATACGGTCGCTGATGTAGCGCACCATGGACAGGTCATGCGCAATAAACAGCATGGTCAGGCCCATGGATTTTTTCAGGTCATTCAACAGATTGACCACCTGCGCCTGCACCGACACATCCAGTGCCGAAATCGGTTCGTCGCAGACAACAAACTCGGGCTCCATGATCAGGGCGCGGGCAATGCCGATTCGCTGCCGCTGACCACCGGAAAACTCATGCGGGTACCTTGAGGCATGGGCCGCATTCAGGCCAACGCGATCAAGCCACTGGCTGACCAGCGCCTGTTTTTGCGTGGCGCTCATCGGCTTGCCGCGCAAGCCTTCAGCGATGATTTCGCCAACGGTCATGCGCGGGTTCAGCGACGAATATGGGTCCTGAAAAACCATCTGCATCTTGTGCGCCAGGCGTTGAAAGTCCGCCGATCGATAGCGCGCCGGCAGCACTTCACCCCGGTAGGTCAAGGTACCTGAGGTTTTGTCGTGCAGGCCCAGCAGCGTTTTGCCCAACGTGGATTTGCCTGAGCCGCTCTCGCCAACCAGACCCAGGGTTTCGCCTTCCTTGATACTGAAACTGATGCCATCGACGGCATGCACACGCTGACCACGACCCAGATCAAAATACTTGGTGAGCCGGTCCAGTTTGACGAGCTCGCTCATGCTGGCGCTCCTGTGACTGTCACCGCCTGGTAAAGCCCGTCGATGTCGCGTTCCTGCTGCGGATGTTGCAACCAGCATTTGGCGTAATGGCCGTCACCAATAACAAACGGGGGCGGGTTGTCACCCTGACAAACCTGCATCGCCCACGGACAACGCGCACAATAGGCGCAGCCGGCGGGCGGCGAAAACAGGTCCGGCGGGCTGCCGGCAATCGGCTGTAATTGGTGAGCCGCATCAGACTTGTTGCTGGGCATGGCCAGCTTGAGACCCAGTGTATATGGGTGCGCGGATTTGTAAAAAAGGTCATCAACCGACGCCGACTCCACAATTTGTCCCGCGTACATGACTGCCACCTTGTCGGCCATGCGTGCCACCACCGCCAGGTCATGCGTAATCAGGATGATGGCCATGCCGGTTTCCTGCTGTATCTCTTTCAGCAAATCCAGAATCTGCGCCTGAATGGTGACATCCAGCGCCGTGGTTGGCTCATCGGCAATCAGAACGGAAGGCTTGCAGGCAATGGCCATGGCAATCATCGCACGCTGCAGCATGCCGCCGGAAAACTCGAAAGGGTACTGTCTGGCCCGTTTTGATGCTTCCGGGATCTTCACCAGCTCCAGCAACTCGATGGCCCTGGCAAACGCCTGGGTGCGAGAATACCCACGATGTACTTCCAGCGTTTCGGCTATCTGGTCACCTATGCACATGGTCGGATTCAGTGACGACATCGGATCCTGAAAAATCATGCCGATTTCATCGCCGCAGATCGCCTTGCCATCCAGGTGCGTTTTGCCCAGAAAGTCCTGACCCCGCAACTGCGCAGAACCGGTTCGGATTCGTCCCGGGGGCATGGGAATCAAACCCATGACGGCCTGCATGGACACCGACTTGCCGCACCCCGACTCACCGACAATGGCCAGTGTCTGCCCGGCATCAACACTGAAGCTGATACCGCGCACGGCCTGCACAATGCCGCCGTAGGTGGCAAACTCGACATGCAGATTATCAACGCTCAACAACGCGCTCATTCCGTGTTCCTCATCTTTGCATCCAGCGCATCACGCAGACCATCGCCCAGCAGGTTGAATGCCAGCACCGTGATGCTGATCATGGCTGCGGGGAATATCAGCTCGTGCGGATGGGTCAGCATGGTCTTCAGACCTTCGTTACACATGCTGCCCCAGCTCGCGGTCGGCGGCGCTACGCCCATGCCGATAAAGGACAGGAAAGCCTCGGTAAAAATCGCGGCAGGCACGGCGAAGGTCAGCGTCACCAGGATGACGCCCAGCGTATTGGGAATCATGTGACGCAGAATCAGATAGTTCTGTGAGGCACCCAACAGACGCGCGGCACTGACATAGGCTTCTTCGCGAATCTGCAGGATCTGCCCGCGGACCAGGCGCGCCGTGGCCGGCCAGGACAGAATAATCAGGGCAATGAGCATGGGGACAATACCGCTTTCGCCCGGTCCGATGCCAAATACCACCTGGAACAGAATCATGAACAGCAGGAAGGGCAATGCCACCACAAAGTCGGCAAAGCGCATCATCACCGAGTCAAACCGGCCACCGACGAAACCGGAGGTGGCGCCGTACAGCACACCAAAGGCAACAAAAAACAGCGGCGCCAGCAAACCAATAAACAGGGACACCCGCGCCCCGGCCATCAGGCGCGCCAGCATGTCACGGCCCAGGTAGTCGGTTCCCAATGGATGCCAGGACAACCTGACCTGATCGCCCGGCTGCAGAGCATCGGGGTTATCGGACAGATCCCGGGCGCGCACTTCGTTTACGGTGATGACACGCACCACGTCAGCCTGCAGCGATTCATAGTCGCCGGTTAGTTGCCCGGACTCATCCAGGGCAGCAACCGAGTAATAATATGTCTGGGCGCGCAGATCGAGCCTGTCTTCGTAGTACATCTGCTGCGTATTGTTGATCTGCAACAGCGGCAAACCCAGCGCATCTGCATCCTGCGTCGGGTAATTGTTACGGTAAACACGGTAACCGGAAGCGCCCGGTATGGCATCCCAGTGCAACCTGACGCTTTGCGTGGTGGGGTCACCTGCCAGACTGAGCCCAGTGCCGCCCTGATAACCATCATCCAGGCTGACATTGTCCCAGGCCACAAACGGGTCGACCACCATGGCACCTCTATCGGCGCCAGGTGGAACACTTATCTGGTCAATATCCTGAAGCGCCGGGTCTACCCGCCAAACCAAAGGCCCGGCAAAGGTGAACAGCAGCAGACCGATGATGAGATACAGCGACACCAGCGCCCGCTTGTTTGACTTCAGCCGCCCCCATGCATCCTGCCAATAAGAGCGTGATGGCCGCACCAGCAAGGGCGCCGCCGACTGCGATGACAGCGGCTCCAGGTCTGCAGGACGCAAACGACGAATGACCGGATTATTTTCCATGCTGACTGTTATCCTGTTTTCGCATCACTGCAACCTGACTCGTGGATCGATCCAGCCGTACACCAGGTCAACCAGTATCACCATGAAGACCAGAAAGGCACCGTAGAAAACCGTTGTCCCCATGATGACGGTATAGTCGAGCTGCTGAACTGCCTGCACAAAGTAACGCCCCAGGCCGGGGATCGCGAACACCAGTTCGACCACAAAACCGCCGGTGGTAATGGCCGCAATCGCCGGCCCGAGCACGGTAATGACCGGCAGGACGGCGTTGCGAAGCTGGTGGCGGGAAAAAATTCGGGTGGGGGACAGGCCTTTGGCCCTGGCGGTGCGGATGTAATCGGAGCTCATCACTTCCAGCATGGAGGAGCGCATCAGGCGCGTCATGTAGGCCATGGTGCCCAGTCCCAGCACCAGCGCCGGCAATAACATATGCGATACCGTGCCCCAACCCGCAACCGGCAGTATGGAAAAGCCCAGCACGTTGTTCATGTTCACCAGCGACAGTTGACTGAGTGCAGCGAACACAAAACTGGGCACCGAGATACCCAGAATGACCAGAAACATGATGATGTAATCAGGCAGCCGGTTGCGAAACAGCGCCGTCAATGCGCCAAACAGGATGCCGCCCATGGCGGCAAATAGAACGGCCAGTATCCCCAGCGTAGCGGAGACAGGGAAGTGCTCGCGAATGATGTCATTCACTTCACGGTTCTGCTGCGTGTAAGAGATACCAAAATCCCCGCGCAGCATATTGCGCATATAAATAAAGTACTGCTCGGTTACCGGCCGGTCCAGGCCGTAACGGGCCTCAAGATTGGCACGGATGGTAGCGTTGGTTGCCCGGTCCCCCGACAGAGGATCACCCGGCACATTGTGCATGCCAATAAAGGTAGCGGTGGCAATGAACCAGACTGTTATCACGCCCTGAAATAGACGTTTTAGGGTATACCACCACATTTGCTGCTATTCTCCTGCGTCTATCCACGCGTTGGTGAAATCGGTCTCGGCGCCGATGACATGGCGGCGAATACCCCGGACCTGCGGGTGGGTCACATACACATAACCGCGTTCGTAGTCGGGCAGCATAATCACATCGTCATGAATGATCCGCTGGATTTCGCCAAACGCACGCATGCGCTCTTCCATATCCAGTGAACTTTGCGCAATGCGCACCTGGGCATCAAGCGCCGGATTGCTGTAACGCCCGCGATTATTCAGGTTCCAGGAGGCAAACAGATCGCCGAAGGTCAGCGGGTCATTGTAGTCCGGCCCCCAGCCCGAAGCGACCAGATCAAAATCGCCGGCGGTCATCTTTTCCAGACGCTGCCGGAAAATCTGCGCATCAATCACCAGATCGATATCCAGGTTCCGCTTGAAAACCTCCTGATAGTACTCCGCCTGAATCCGCGAGACAGGCGTGTCGCCGGTTAGCAGCACAAGGGGCGGCAGGCGATCCAGTCCAAGCTCATCCAGCGCGGCCTGCAGGTATTCTTTTGCTTTTGTTATGTCGCGCCGGTATTCCTGCGCGGGATATTCCTCACGAAACGTTTCTTCAGCACCGGGCAACCATACCGGAAACAGACTTTTCCCCGGCAGATAACCCGGCAACTTGATAACCCGATTGACCAGTTCCCCGGCGTCATGCACCAGCGCCATGGCTTTGCGCAGGTTCAGGTTTGACGTCAGGCGTTCAGGGCGATGATTGAAGTCGGTGTAAAAAACCGTGCCCTCCATGAACTGATTGAGTGTCCAGCCCTGCAGCATGGCCTCTTCCAGCATCTCCGCGCCCAGATCCGCAATCACAATCTGATCATCCTTGAACAGATTCAGCAGCGTGCTGGCGTCCGACGTCATGTGCGCATAGTTGATCCCGTCCAGCCTGATGCGCTCAGCATCCCAATAGTACGGGTTTTTCTCCAGCTGCATACTGGCGCCGTGGACCCAGCTGGTCATCATGAACGGGCCGTTGTAGAGCATCTCATCGGCGTCGGCACCGTAACGGCCATTGGTCTGGCGATGGAACTCTTCGTTGACGGGCAGGTAGGTGTGATACGCCACCATGCGCTCAAAGTAGGCAATCGGGGTTTGCAGCGTGACGACCAGGGTACGATCGTCCACCGCGTCAACACCGACCTCGGACACGGGGACCTCGCCGTTGTTGGCCTGTTCCGCATTGAGAATCGGGTACAGAATAAAGGCATACTGGGAGCCCACGGCCGGGTCCAGCACATTCTTCCAGGCAAACTCGAAATCGTGTGCCGTCACCGGCTCGCCATTGCTCCAGCGAGCGTCATCACGCAGCCAGAACGTCACTGTGTTACCTTCCTGCTGCCAGCGCTCGGCCACGCCACCGACCAGCTCATCATCCGGCCCGTATCGCAGCAGGCCCTCCATGACGTGGGCCAGCACCATGCCACTGACCGCATCGGAAGCAAGCATACTGTTCATCTGCGGTGGCTCGTCGCGCAGATATGTGGTGATGATATTGTTTTCCACATCAACGGCCATGCGCGACATGCCTGCGGCACTGCTGGTCAACCCGGCCAGGGCATTGAGCACAAACATCACCGCCACCAGCACGGCCACGGCAGCCAAAGCATAAATAGCAAGCTGCTTGCCAGCGGCGCGGGTCAGCCTGTCGCCCGGGGCCTGGGCAAAGTCTTTGGGATCCTCTTGCTTCATGTGTCTGCCGTCTGTCTGTAGGGTCAAAATCACCAAACGGCAAGCATACCCCAGCCGTGCGCCATGAGTCGATAGATACAGCCGGCGAAATTGAACAGGTTCAGATTCTGTTTATTGCCAGACCAAAACAGCCGAAACCCGGCCTTGATATCGTTTTTGTCCCACTTTTTACCCCTGTTTACCCAATAAGAGGGTAGATATACGCGTCCGCAGGAGTAAAATGTAATCATCAAAATTGCCAAGGCTGTCTAAGCCGCCCTGGCAGCCTGTATTCTCGCGCCGGGACCGAGCTCATGTTCCGGGGATAAGACTGCAAAAAAGAAAGGACACCAACATGCGTAATTCATTTATCGCCAAACTCGCAGCACTGCTTGCCGTGATCAGTCTTGTGCTGGTCAGCACATCAGTGGTTTATGCCGGCAGCAACGGCTGGGGCAGCTGGGGCAGCTGGAGCTCTCACTCGTCCAGCAACCAGCATGAAGGCAAATCTGACAAATCTGATAAATCAGATAAATCAGGCAAGTGGGGCAAATCGAATAAATCAGACAAATCTGACAAGTCCGGTAAGTGGGGCAAATCGAATAAATCAGACAAATCTGACAAGTCCGGTAAGTGGGGCAAATCTGACAAGTCGGACAAATCAGACAAATCAGGCAAATCTGGTAAGTGGGGCAAATCAGACAAGTCCGGCAAATCGGGTAAATCTGACAAAGGCGATGACTCACACGAGCCGGTAAACCCGATTATTGAAGGTAACTGCGCAGTCTTCCATGCCGGACAACACACCGTGGCGGGCAGTGTCTGCCTGACCATCAGCGGCGATACCGTGTTTGTTGACTACATCATGGAAGGCGGCTGGACGCTGACCAACCCGCACCTGTGGGTTGGCGACACCCTGGCAAATGTCCCGACCACACGAAAAGGCAAGCCTATTCCTGGTCAGTTCCCGTTCAACGCAGACGTCAATGACGTAGACATGTACACCTTCGAGATTCCGGTGACATCGCTGAACGTGAATGCCGATCTGCTGTGCACCGATGACTACGCACTACTGGTAGCCGCGCACGGGGAAGTTGCCAAAGACGGGCAGCATGAATCAGCCTGGGCCGGCGAGACACGTTTCACCAAGCGCGGCAGCTGGGCCACCTACTTTGGTATCGTGCCAACGTGCGAAGACCCTGAGCCGGAGCCCGAGCCGCAGGTGTGCGAGCTTGCCGAAGTCAGCTCCAGTTTCTCTTCGACAGCGGGCGGCAATGTGACACTGACAGTAATTGACGGTGTAACCACCACGTTCTCGGTAACCACATCCGGCCGGGGCGGCCCCGGAGTTACAGCTGCATCAGTGGCAATTGTCGACACCTCGCGGGATATCACGCTGACATTTGCGGATATTTCGGTGTTGCGAAGTGGGGTCGACGACCTGTCACTGGGCATGTACCGGGCTGACGCGCCAGCTGAAGGCGAATTCAAGCAAGGAGTGTTATCGTTCCAGCCTGCCAGCATCACCACGCCGGACGGTACCTTTACCCTGCGCACCCAGGTAGAACTTTGTGAAATCGGCCCACAGGATCCGGGCCCGGCAGCGTGACATTAAACTGATAATGCTGACCAACAAAAAAGTCGCCAACTGGCGACTTTTTTGTTTCCGGACTCCGCGCCCTGACGCACTGTCTGTTCAGGTATCTGTGCTCAAGGCACCCGGCGCATCTCCTGCGTATCACCCTCCGTGGTCTGCCGCATGATATCCGTACCCTCAAACTCAACATGGCTGACCACTTCCTGGCCCATGGCATTCAGACGGATATGATCGTCATCTTCCCATTCATAGGGGAAACTGATGCCAAACTCACGCACGGTGACCTCTGCCACACTGTACTCCAGCGTCATCGCCTGGCCTTCGAACTCGGCCTGCCAGGCACCCTGGATGAGCACCTGCTTGGACGGTTCCCTGTTGCTGGCACAGGCAACCGTCATCAGGCATATAGCTGCGACTGTCACCATTCGTTGTGCACGCACCGGTACACGTATTTGTGCACGCATAGGCATGCCTCCCTTCATAGCTGTGTTGATTCCAACCGCGAGTGTAATAGACTACGCACAATTTCACTATGCCCAAGATGGGAAGTCAGTCATGAATGAGATAAAACCGGGTGTTTATCGCCACTACAAGGGCCCGCTATACGACGTCATCGGCGCTGCCCGTCATAGCGAAACTGAAGAGTTGCTGGTTGTATACCGGCCTCAGTACGGCGAGCGTGGGCTGTGGGTGCGTCCGCTGAGCATGTTCACTGAGCAGGTCACTGTCGATGGACGCACCGTCGCAAGGTTTGAGTGGCTGCGGGACTAACCGGCCCTGCGCTGCTCTTCCTTGGCAGCAATCTTCTCCTGCCGGCGACGCCGAATGATCACCGACATCGGCTCGCCGATATGGCTTTCTCCGCGCTCTCGCGCCAGCTGCATCTGCCGCTCGCGCTCGGCGTAGCGTTGGATCTGATCCTGACTGTGGCGATCGTGGCAATGCGGGCAACTGACCCCGGGGCGGAAGAACTCTGAACGCTTTTCGTCTTCGGTGATCGGCATACGGCAGGCATGGCACTGGTCGTAGGAACCGCGCTCAAGCTGGTGGTTGACGGTGACGCGGTTGTCGAACACAAAACACTCACCGTGCCACAGGGACTCTTCCTCCGGCACTTCTTCCAGATACTTGAGAATGCCACCCTGCAGGTGGTACACCTCGTCAAAACCCTGCTGCTTCAGAAAGGCAGTGGATTTTTCGCAGCGAATACCGCCGGTGCAAAACATGGCGACCTTTTTGTGTTTGGCCGGATCCAGAGTGCGCTCGACAAATTCGGGGAATTCACGGAAGGCCTCAGTGTCCGGGTTAACGGCGTGTTCAAAGGTCCCTATTTCGTATTCATAATGGTTGCGGGTGTCGATGACCAGCACTTCGGGATCCGCGATCAGTGCATTCCAGTCTTTGGCGGGCACATAGGTGCCAACAATATGACAAGGGTCAATATCATCCACGCCCATGGTGACAATCTCGTTTTTGAGTTTGACTTTGGTGCGATAGAACGGATTTTCGTCAGTGTAGGATTCCTTGACTTCGACGGCGCCGAAACGCTCTTCCGTGCGCAACCATGCCAACACAGCATCTATGCCCTGACGCGAACCGGCGATGGTGCCGTTGATACCTTCACGCGCCAGCAGCAATGTGCCTTTGACCTGGTTATCCAGCATGACGCGGTGCAACGGCCCGCGCAGCCCGGCAAAGTCCGGCGCCCGCACAAAGCGGTACATTGCCGCCACCACAATCGGATCTGATTGAATCTCTGGCATATCGTTTTCTCCTGAGCTGTCTCCGGAACGTAAATCCGGCGCTACATGGTGTCATTACCTAAAAGCGCGCGCATTCTACACCAGATCCAACTCGTGCTCATTGATAATGCGCAAAAATGCATCACCATACTTGTCCAGCTTGCCTTGTCCGACCCCGTTAACAGCCAACAACTGCTGGCCGTTAAGAGGACGTAGCTGAACCATGTCCAGCAATGTCGCATCGTGAAAGATCACATAGGGCGGTACGTCAAATTCTTCTGCCAGGCGTTTTCGGCACTGGCGCAGGGCCTCCCACAATGGCCTGTCTTCCGGCAACATGTTCTGGTCGTGACGTTTGCCGCGACCGGCGCGGGTGGAGACCTCCTGTACATCAATACGCAACAGCACTGTTTCCTCACCTCGCAGCACCGGGCGCGCACGTTCGGTGAGAAACAGGCCGCCGTAACTGGCATGATCCACGCCAAGATACCCGCGCGCGACCAGTTGCCGGTACACCGACTGCCACTGGGCCTTGTCAATGTCAGAGCCTACCCCGAAGGTCGTGACACGGTGATGTCCATTGTGCAAAACCCGCTCACTTTCAATACCACTCAGTATTTCGATCTGGTATGCCACACCAAAGCGCTGACCGGTACGGTAAACACAGGACAGGGCCTTTTGCGCCGCTTCGGTGCCATCCCAGGTCGGTGCCGGGTTCAGGCAGGCATCACAGTTACCGCAACTATCGGGCGCCTGCTCACCAAAGTATTCGCGCAGTGCCTGGCGACGACAGCTGGTGATCTCGCACAGCCCCAACATGGCGTCCAGACGCACACGCTCCAGACGCTTGAACTGCTCATTGCCCTGCGAGCCGTCCATCATCTGGCGCAACTTGATCACATCCTGTAATCCATAGACCATCCAGGCGGTCGCAGGTTCCCCATCGCGTCCGGCCCGGCCCGTTTCCTGGTAATAGGATTCGATACTTTTGGGCAGATCCAGATGCACAATGAACCGTACATCGGGCTTGTCGATGCCCATGCCGAAGGCAATGGTAGCCACTACAATGACACCGTCTTCACGCAGAAAACGCTGCTGGTGCTCAAGCCGCTGGGCCGCGCTCAGGCCCGCATGGTATGGCAACGCGGTAAAGCCCTGCTGTTGCAACCACAGTGCGGTCTCTTCGGTCTTGCGTCGTGACAGACAATAGATGATTCCGGCATCACCACTGTGCTCCTGACGCAGAAACTGCAGCAACTGCTGACGGGGGTTCCGCTTCTGGGTGATGCGATACTGGATATTGGGCCGGTCGAAACCGGTAACAAATTGCCGCGCATCCTGCAGCCCAAGACGCTCAATGATCTCCGTGCGGGTCGCGGCATCGGCGGTGGCCGTCAGTGCTATCCGGGGCGTTTGCGGAAAACGCTGCTGCAAAACGGATAACTGCAAATAGTCGGCACGGAAATCATGTCCCCACTGGGAAACACAGTGCGCTTCATCGATGGCAAACAGCGCGATTGACAGGCCTTCCAGCATGTCCAGCGTACCGGGCTGATTCAGACGCTCAGGCGCCAGGTACAACAAATCCAGCTCACCCTGCCGCAAGGCGCGCATGACCTGACCGTAATCTTCAGACGACAATGAGGAATTGATAAAACCTGCCCGCACACCAAGCTGCTGCAGTGCGTCCACCTGATCCTGCATCAAGGCAATCAGAGGCGAGATAATCACGCCGACACCCGGGCGGATGATGGAGGGAATCTGATAACACAGGGATTTACCACCCCCGGTCGGCATCAACACCAGGGCGTTGCGACCAGCGAGCACTTCATCAATGATTTCAGTCTGGGCACCACGGAATTGGTCATACCCGAAAACCGACTGCAGGACAGTCAGCGCAGAAGATTGTGTCGACATGGTTTGTTACAGTCCGGCCTGCAGTCGCTCCCGATAAGCAGGCAGGCGGCCTTTGAGTTTTTCGGTGTTTTCCGGGCCGAGACGCAGAAGCTGTTTTTCCACCGGCGACATATCTTCGATGCGACCTTCCGCATACAGATACATCACCGAGGGCTTGATCAATTGAAAGGGGCCGCTGGCAGTATCTGCCGCCATGACCTGATCGATGGCACGTACCAGCACTTCATCGAAATTTTCGCTACCCAGGCCCAGTTCGGCGTAGGCTTCCTGAAACAGAGGGCGCAACGCGCGGTAAACCGACATCGCCTGCCCGGGCTCCAGCGCCACCAGGGTATCAATCAGAGTATCAAATCGGCGATGCGTTGCCGGCTGCATCTGGTAAAGGTTGGTGTCGATTTCTGTCACCACCAGATCACCTTCAACACCGCGCAGTGGATAGTCAACCTGCGGCAGTTCGCCCTGGGATGCGTTATAGGTGAAGACAACAAATTTGCGTATGATGTCATCCGGCGTCAGCAGTCGTAACAGACTGGCGCCCATTTCCACACTGGCCAGCCGGGCTATCACCGCGCTGTCGCTGTCATTCAGTGGGGGCAATGGCTCGACATCGGGCTGTTCAGGCTCAGGCTCCGATACTGCCGGCTCCGGAACTGGCTCCACTTCCTGAACGGCGATGGGCTCGGCGTCGACCGGGTCGACCGGAGCGGGCGTTGTCACCGGCGTGACAGGACGCGGCACCGGACGCTCGATCTCGACCGTCCGGGTGGCTTCAGGGGGCTCAAAGGTCATCCCCAGATAGACCAGAAACAGAACCCCGATCAGGGATAGAACCGCAATTATCGCCAGTGTCTTATGTGCCATAGTGCCTTCTATTCTTGCACAGGCCTGATGACAGGAGCAAGACGAACGCAGCAGGCATCATGGTTATGCCTGCAATGATCATGATTTCGCCACAAACTTTTCGCCATCAGCCCGGGCCCGCTCAGCGCGCGGCGGTCTGATTGCTGCGCGGGAATCCCAGTTCCGCCATGCTTCTTGCCAGGTCAGTCCCGGCTGAACTGGGATTGGTGGACTTGTCTATCTGTACCACAATGCCTTGTGCATCAATGTAATAGGTCCAGCGATTGGCAAAACCGCTGGCGCCCAACACGCCATAGTCAGCAGTCATGGTCTTGTCCGGATCCGACAGCACCGGAAAATCCAGACCGTATTCTTCGGCAAAGTCGGTATTTTTTACTACGCTATCGACACTGGCCATAAAGTAGGCCACATCAAAACTTTTAATCTCGTCACTGCTGTCGCGAATGGCTTTGCACTGTATGGTGCAACCACCGGTGAACGCCGCGGGGAAAAAAGCCAGGATAACCGGCTGCCTGCCAACAAAATCGGACAGGCGGTAGGTATTACCGTCAGAGGCCTGCAAGGCGAAATCCGGCGCCCTGTCACCAACTTCCAGCGCCCCGGCCAATGCGGCCTGCAGCAGAACACACGCGCCGAACGCGATTGTCAGAACCTGTTTCAAACCTGTTTTCATAATACTGCCTGCCTCTTGTTTAGAATGACCATGCTTCGGCGCCTACCATCGTTGTAGCACAGAGCGTCTGGCATTGCGCTGCAACTCTTTTAACGCCTGCTCGATATTTTGTAACCCCTGTCCGGTTTCATTGGCATGAGCACTGGCAAATTCGGGGTTCTCAGCGAGCAAGGCCTCCATCTCGCGAACGATGGCCTGCAGATCAATGCGGGCACGCTCGGCCTGTGTCCGGCGCTGGTTGTTGGCCGAGTACATATAATCCGGGTTGCTGACCCGCTCCTGCCAACACACGCGCTGGAACCCGCCATTGCCATTGGGTACCGTCCGGCAGACCGTCTGACTGACATAACGTGGTGCCGGTGTGTTGAAGTCGGACAGACTCTGGTAATTGTACTGCCGCGCCATCTCCACCTCGGTTGCGGCCATGGCGTACAGCAGTGACCATTGTTGCCCGACATCCTGGCGCTCGCGCGCAAATGCCAGCGCCGTTTCGTGCTGCTTTTGCAAATCCTGCAGCATCTGCACAGCCTGCGTCGATCCGGGCCGTATCAACAGGTTGTGGCGCGACGCCTCCAGGCGCCAGTCACTGAATGCAAGCAGGGCTTCGCCATATGCCACACTGCTCGCCTCATGCTGCCGGTCCTGCAGGTCGAACAGCAGGTGAGCGTAAATATCGACCTGCTCCCATGCCTGTCGTCCCAGGTTGGCCTGCACCAGTGATTTCAGCAGCGCTACCTGGCGCTCGCCGTACAGACCATCGTTCACCCGCACCAGTTGCATGGCCTGCTCAAGCACGCCGTGAGCGAGCTCAAACTGTTCCAGCTCAAGCCAGGTCCGCCCCAGATCGCCCTGTAGCTCGATCAATGCCGGATTATACGAGTCCAGCTCAAAGCTCAGATCATTGATCTGATTCTGCAAGGCCTGCGCCCGTAACTGAAGGGCTTGCTGTTGCGCCGCCAGTACCGCGTCTTCAGCCTCTGCCGGGACATCGCCCGGTGACGCTGCGTCTGTTGACACCTCGTCCTGTGACACCTCGTCCTGTGACATCTCCTCCTGTGACATCTGGTTCGGCGATACCCGGATCGATCCGGGCCCGCCCTCCTGAGCAGCAGCAAAGGACATTGGCAGCAGAAAGACCACAATCCGGGCCACTATAATCACAGCTTGTAAACGCATAACTTTATCCTGTGGTTGCAAAAACCAGACCGCTGACCTGGGCAACACCGTTCATCAGAACCAGTATACGCCATCTGACCGGCGCGCTGGCAAATCCTGCACACAACCCGAATTCAGAAAAAATCTTATTTATAAACAACATGATAAAGAGCTTTTTGTCACATAAAATTCACAAAAGCTTTACGCCAACGTCATATCATCGCGTTAAGGTAAGCCCAATTCTGCCATAGCGAGGTGATCGCAATGAACGGTGTTACAAAACTTCAGGCCAAACCCGCAAAAAAGTATCGCGCCATTTTCATCTCGGACCTGCACCTTGGCTTTCGTGGCTGTCAGGCTGACAAACTGCTCGACTTCCTGCGCAGCACAGAGTCCGAGTTCCTCTATCTGGCCGGCGACATCTTTGATGGCTGGGAAATGAAAAAACGCCCGTATTGGCCGCCGCAGCACCAGGAAGTGGTCAAACTCATTCTGCACAAGGCCGCCAACGGCACCCGGGTCATCTATACGCCGGGCAACCATGATGAGTGTGCCCGCGACTTCTGCGGCCACAGCTTTGACAACATCCTGGTGCGTGACACGGCGATCCACACCACGGCTGATGACAAAAAACTGCTGGTGCTGCACGGCGACCAGTTCGATACCGTGATTCAGGTCAGTCCGATACTGGCGCACATCGGCTCCACCATGTATGGCAAACTGCTGTTGCTCAACCGACTGGTGAACGCCACCCGCAAACTGATGGGCAAACCCTACTGGTCACTGGCGGCGCATCTGAAAAACAAGGTCAAAAATGTTGTCAGCTACATTGGCCGTTTCGAGGAAGCCGTAATCAATTCGACACGGTCACAGCAACTGGACGGTGTGGTTTGTGGTCATATCCACCACGCGGAAATCACCCGTTTCGGTGACACTCTGTACTGCAATACCGGCGACTGGGTGGAAAGTTGTACGGCTCTGATTGAAAAGCCCGACGGCGAGCTGGAAATCCTGCGCTGGGTGGATGAACCGCAGGGACACAGCACACAGAGCGATCCCCGGACTCTGCCCAAAGCCGCCTGATATTCCCCGGCGGCCGTGTGGCGGCAGACAGCTGATAAGACCAGTGCGGCGGCATCGTCATGGGCAAACCCGCAACGCCGGACGGCGTGGCTGGCAGTCTGCGCAATTTTCCCTGATAATCGGTCCCTGTCTGAATCTTATGTTATCCAGCAAAACCCCGGGGGGAGCCAGTTATGCAAGACCACTTATCCTTTTTTATCAACGGCCAGTGGGTCAGGGAAACTGACCGAGAAACACTTGATGTTATCAACCCGGCCACTGAACAGGCCTTCGCCAAAATCGCCATGGGCACGGCCAGGGACGTTGATGTTGCCGCCAAGGCCGCTCGCGCCGCCTTCCCGGCATGGTCGCAGTCCACTCGCGAGGAGCGGCTGGCAGTGCTGGACAAGATCATTGGCGGCATCAAGGCCCGCAGTGAAGAACTGGCCCAGGCGATCTCTCAGGAAATGGGCGCGCCCATCAGTTTTGCGCGCACCGCTCAGGTAGGCACCGGCATAGGCCACTTCGCCACCGCCCGCGCCATCCTGGAAAACTATGAATTTGAGGAAACCCGCGGTAAAACCCAGGTCATCAAAGAGCCGGTGGGCGTGTGTGGTTTCATCACGCCGTGGAACTGGCCGCTGAACCAGGTCACCTGCAAGATCGCACCGGCTATTGCGACCGGTTGCACCATCGTCATCAAGCCCAGTGAAATGTCGCCGGTCAGCGCCATCATACTGACCGAGATAATCGCTGAGGCCGGCTTGCCCGACGGCGTCTTTAATCTGGTCAATGGCGATGGCCCGACCGTGGGCGCCGCCATCTCGTCACATCCGGAAATCGATATGGTGTCATTCACCGGCTCCACGCGCGCCGGCCGCGAAGTCGCCAAGGCCGCCGCCGATGGTATCAAGCGTGTCTGTCAGGAACTGGGTGGCAAGTCGGCGAATATCATCCTCGATGACGCCGCCGACTTTGCCAAAGCGGTCGCTGGCGGGGTAATGGGCTGTTTCGGCAATTGCGGCCAGTCCTGCAACGCGCCCACGCGCATGCTGGTGCCGCAGGCACGCATGGCTGAAGCCATTGAAATTGCCAAGGCCGCAGCTGCCAAGGCAATACCCGGCGATACGCAGGACGAAAACACCCGCCTCGGCCCTGTCGTCAGCCAGGCCCAGTTCGACAAGATCCAGACCCTGATTCAGGCCGGCATTGATGAAGGCGCCACGCTGATTGCCGGCGGCGTCGGCAAACCCGACGGCCTGAGCACCGGTTATTACGTTAAACCAACCGTGTTTGCCAATGTCACCAACAACATGACCATTGCCCGCGAAGAAATTTTCGGACCGGTGCTGAGCATCCTCGGCTACAGGGACGAAGATGATGCCGTGGCCATTGCCAACGACACCGACTACGGCCTGTCGGGTTATGTGTCGGGGGAACCGGAGCATGCCCGTGCCGTCGCCCGCCGCCTGCGTACCGGCATGGTGCATATCAATGGTGCCGGCCCTGACTTTGCGGCCCCGTTCGGCGGTTACAAACAGTCCGGCAATGGCCGTGAGTGGGGCGTCGAAGGCTTCCACGAGTTCCTGGAGATCAAGTCCATGCTGGGTTACAACGCATGAGTCTGATGATCAACAAAGCGGCCATTGATCTGGGCATCATTACCCGTGATGCCGGGCCCATGCTGGCGTTTTACCGGGACCTGCTGGGTCTGGAGCTTGAGGGCGTGATTCCCATGCCCTCGGGCGGCACCATGCATCGTCTGAAAGTGGGCGACAGCGTGGTCAAGATCGTTGAACTGGATCGCGCCCCGCCAGCCGATGCGCCCCCGGGCGGCATCCCGGGGGCGACCGGCTATCGCTACTGGACAATTCATATCAGCAACCTGGCTGCCGTGGTTCAGGTATGTGAGCAGGCGGGCCACAAGGTGGTGGTGCAGCCGAAGGTGATCCGGCCCGGGGTGACGATTGCCATCGTTGTTGATCCCGATGGCAATTGGCTGGAGCTGTTGCAGGCCGATTGACGCTCATTTCTCAGGAGTTATTTTCGCTCCGATCCGGATCGCGTCACAGCACTGGGGGTGGGGGCTGGCAAGCAGCCGCCACGCCCCAGCACTGCACCGCTGCGTGCAGTATTTAGACTACAACTTCCACATTCAAACATCAGCGTCAATCGGCTGATTTGGTTGGCGATGCCCTTCGACAGGGCTGGTGACAGCTTCTGATTTAGCGACTTTGATCTGCCGTCGAAAGCCTCTGAAAAACGTAATCGAGGCAGGCAGTGCGAGGCAAAAAAAGGCTCAAAAGCGCAGTTTACACGGAGTAAATAAGCATTTTGAGCCTTTTTTTAACGAAGCAATGTCAACGCAGATAGTTTTTAGTGGCTTTCGCTGCCGTCGTGCACGTGGCCGTGCTCGATCTCTTCTTCGCTGGCATCGCGCACATTCACGATTTCGACAGCGAAATGTAACGTTTTACCTGCCATTGGGTGATTGGCATCAATCGTGACCTGGTCACCATCTACTGCGGTTACCACAATGTGCTGCTCGCCCTGCGGGCCCTGTGCTGTGAAACCCATGCCCGGCTCGACCTTGTCGACGCCCTTGAACATTTCTTTCGACAGGGTCTGCACCAGCTCCGGGTTGCTCTCGCCGTAGGCTTCTGCAGGCGGAATGGTCACTTTAAAGCTTTGACCTGAAGCCTTGCCTTCCATTTCCTTTTCCAGGCCCGGTATCAGGTTGTTGGCGCCGTGCAAATAGGTCAGCGGCTCACGGCCTTCGGAAGTATCCATGACTTCACCTGCGTCATTGGTCAGGGTGTAGTTGATACTCACTACCGCATTCTTGCCGATCATTAAACTCATTGTTCAGTTCCTGTATTTAGACTTTAACGGGCGACACCCTAACATTTATCACCGGCGATGTCTTGGCCAGAGCCCGAATACCACCCTTTTCCCCGTATTTTTCTGGTTATACGCACTTTATCAGCGATCTTTGTACTGATCTGCGAAGCGATCCTGCAGCCGGCGCATGCCGCCCAGCCAGCGATCATAGTCGCCTGCCTTGCGCTGGATATAGGTCAGCACTTCCGCATGCGGCAGACACAGAAAACGCTCTTCCGCCAGGGTCTCGATCACCGTTTGCGCCAGCGCGTCGGGTTCCAGCATGCCGTCTACGCCGGCCACTCCGCCGCCTCCGGTATTAGCCGTCATGTCGGTTTTCACCGCCTGCGGACACAGCACCGACACCTTGATGCCGCGACTGCCATAGGTGATCGACAGCCATTCGGCGAAACCGACCGCTGCATGTTTGGTTACCGCGTAAGGCGCCGAGCCGATCTGGCTGAGCAGGCCGGCAGCAGAGGCGGTATTCAACAAATAACCTTCGCCACGTGCCAGCATGCCAGGCAATACGGCACGGGCGGCGTAAATATGGCCCATCACATTGATATCCCAGATACGCTGCCAGGCATCGTTATCGACATTCTCGTCACCGGCGGTGAAGATACCGGCATTGGCACAAAACAGGTCAATGGGGCCGAACGCGTCGATGGTTTTGGCCACCAGCGCCTGCACGTCACTTTCCTTGCTGACATCCGTGGTCACACCCAGCGCCCGGGTTTGCCCGCCGATCAGTCCGACCACTTCATCAATGCCGGCCTGCTGGATGTCGGCCACCACCACTGCGCTGGCGCCCTCAGCAGCGAATCGCTGGCACAATGCCCGACCTATACCTCTGGCACCGCCAGTAACGACCACAACTTTATCTTTCACCTGCATGGGCAATTTCCCCTGTTTTACCGGTTTATTAAATTGTTATCTGTCCGACCCTCAAGCATAGCCACCGGATCGGTCCGGCCGCAAGCAGAAAACCAGCCTGATATGTGCTATCGTTTGCACCGGCTGAAACAGGCCACCCGCCAATGACTCGAAGGGAGAGCTCACGTGGAATACCATTCAATCAAGCCCGATACCCGCATGAAAACCATAACAACAAGCCCCCTGCACGGACGCAGGTTACTGGCCGCCTCCTGCGCCGCCGCCATCGCTGCCGTGATGACGCCCGTACATGCACAAGACACAGCACCCGCCATAGAAGAGATCCAGGTGATCTCTTCGTCGCGACGACCGGAAGATCTGAGCAATGTGAATGCCAGCATCGCCATTCTGTCCGAAGATGAACTGCGCCTGACTTCCCACACCCACATCCAGGAAGCTGCCAACCGTCTGCCTGGCGTCAATATCAATCGCAACAATGGTCAGGAAAGCCTGATCTCGATCCGCTCCCCTGTGCTCAGCGGCGGCGGCGCCTGTGGCGCATTCCTGCTGGCCGAGCAAGGCATCCCCTTGCGCGCAGCGGGTTTCTGCAACGTCAACGAGCTGTTTGATTCGCATTCGGAAAACGCCGAACGAATCGAAGTCATTCGTGGCCCGGGCAGTGCTTTTTACGGCTCCAACGCCGTACACGGCATGATCAACGTGGTGTTACCGCAGCCCGATGACCGTCGTCAGATTTCTATTGAGGCGGGCCCGCGCGGAACTCTGCGGGGCAATGCCCGCGTTGGTTTTGAAAACGACAACTTCAGCCACACCTTTCTGGTCAATGGCATCAGCGAGGAAGGTTTCCGACCACAAAGCGGGTTCGATCAACAAAAACTGTCCTGGCTTTATCAGACCACGCTGGCCAATGGTACTGAGCTGGACGGTGGTTTCACCACCACCAACCTGAACCAGGAAACCGCCGGCTATATCAATGGTACCGACGCCTACAAAGATGACGATCTGCGTCGCACCAATGCAAACCCCGAGGCCTATCGCGACAACCGCAGCACCCGGGTCTGGACGCGCATCAGCTACACCCTGGATTCTGGCTGGGATGTGGTGATGACACCGTACTACCGCACAACAGATCTGGACTTCAAACAACACTTCCTGCCCGGCACCCCGACCGAGACCAATGAACACAGCAGCGTAGGTGTGCAGTTTGCGTCGTATAAAGACCTGAGCACGAACACCTTGTTATCCGCCGGCCTGGACCTGGAGTTTACCGAAGGCTCTCTGACCCAGAGACAGGATGGCCCGACCCAGGGTTCGCCTTTCCTGGTTGCAACGGTACCTGCCGGCAAACATTATGATTACGATGTCGACGCCACGCAGATTGCACCGTTCGTCCAGCTTCAGCATTACTGGGACAACGGCTTTGACATCACTCTGGGCATGCGTTTCGAGCGCATGAACTACGATTATGACAACAACATGATCAGTGGCCGTACACGTGACGACGGCACCGTTTGTGGTTTCGGCGGCTGCCGTTACAACCGGCCGGCTGACCGCTCCGACACCTTCGCCAATGTGGCGCCCAAACTGGGCATTCGTTACCAGATCAACGATACCCACAACGCCCAGTTCAGGGTTACCCGCGGTTACCGGGCGCCGCAGGCTACCGAGCTGTATCGCCTGCAAAACGACCAGACCGTCGCCGATCTGGATCCGGTGGAAATCGACAGCGTTGAACTGGCACTGCAGGGCACCACGGGCAAATGGACCTACGAAGCCGTGGCGTTCTACATGGACAAGGACAATGAGATCATCAACAACGCTGACCGCGTCAATCTCAATGGCATTCACACCCGCCATAAAGGCCTGGAGCTAAGCGGCAGGTACGAGCTGAACGATGACTGGCGTCTGAGTGCAGCCTACAACCATGCCCGTCATACCTATCGGAACGACCAACTGGTAGGCGGCGTCAACCTCAATGGCAATGATGTCGAATCCGCGCCCCGCAACTTTGGTGCCGCCCAGATACAGTGGACACCAACAAGCTCGCTGACCACCGAGCTGCAATGGGTTGCCATGGGGGAGTACTATACCAATCCGGAAAACGTTAACAGCTACGAGGGCCACAATGTGTTCAACCTGCGCACTCGCTGGCAGGCCTCGGATGCGCTGACGTTGTCAGTCAACATCCTGAACCTGACCGATCGCAAGTACGCGGAACGTGCCGACTGGACCACATTTGGTGGCGACCGTTACTTCCCGGGTGAGCCGCTGCGGGCGTTCGTAGCACTGGACTGGCGCTTTAACTAAAGGTCCTGACCAGGGGATCTTGAACAACAGGGACCTTGAACAGCAAGGACCCTTAACAACAGGAACCCTTAAGGAGTACCTTGAGCAAACGCCCGGGGTTTTGACAGGCCGACAGTATGAGATACCGCGATGAATGACGGATTGATAGCGCGACTGGAAAGCTTTTTCCGGCTGTCACCGTCGTCCGCGGGTCTCATCCTGCCGCCCGATCCCGCAGAACACGCTTACCAACCTGATCAACAAATAGATGGCAGGGACATGCGCCGGGCCGGCGTGCTGATTCCTGTCATACAGGGCGGCGCCCCTGGCGAAAGCCGCATCATGCTGACCTTGCGCACAAAACATCTGCGCAGCCACGCCGGACAGGTAAGCTTACCCGGCGGCAGTGCCGAACCACAGGATGTCGATATCATCGGCACCGCTTTGAGAGAGGCCGAAGAAGAAACCTGCCTGCCGTCACACGCCGTTCAGGTCATCGGCACCTTGCCAGCGCTGATCATGCCATCCGCATTTCATGTGACCCCCGTTGTCGGCCTGGTCCATGCCGAAGTGGAACTGAAAGCCTGTCCCATTGAGGTGGCTGAAATTTTCTACGTGCCCACAGCGTTTCTGCTGAATCCGAAAAACTACCGGATAGCCAGCATGGAGTTTCAGAACCGGGAACGCCGGTTTATGGAAACGCACTTTGACGGTTACCGTATTTGGGGCGCCACCGCAGCCATCCTGCACCATCTGGCGAAACAGATACACGAACTGGAAGATCCCGCCTGACGCCGGTGGCAACAAGTACCGGGCTACGCGCCCTGATCCCTTTCAAAAACATCCATCAGGGCACTGCGCTCGTCCGAGGACATGCCGTCTACCGGATCTGCCATGCGCGGATAATGCACTCGATTCTTGCCTGCCTGCTTCGCTTGCAGTAGATACTGGTCAGCGCGATCAAGGAAAACTTCGGGTGTTATCCGATCGCTGGCGCGATACACATCAACCCCCATGCTGACCGATAAAGGCACATATTGGTCACCCGCACGCAGCTGTATGCGGGTGACACCTTCCCGGATACGCTCTGCCAACTGAACTGCATCACGCAAGTCAGTCGATGGCAACACCAATACAAACTCTTCGCCGCCAAACCGACAGGGCACATCCAGTTTGCGCAATGAGCGCTGAAAGAAGGTGCCGGCTGTCTTTAAAACCTGATTACCAAATTCGTGTCCATACTGATCATTGATTCCCTTGAAGTTATCAAAATCCAGCACGATCACGGAAAACGTTCCACCACTGCGATGGACCCGTTCCATCTCCTGATTCATCGCCCACAACAAATGCCGGTAGTTATACAGTCCGGTCAGGGCATCAGTGAGCACCTGCTCGCTGAGCTCCCCGATTTTCTGCCGCAACTCACAAATCTCGTCGAGATACTGACAATCACCAGGGCAATCGGAACAACGCGCCGGCGTACTCATCAGGGCGCGACATCCAATGGCGGCGTATCTTCGAACAACTCACGGAAAAAGTTGGCCAGCGCCTGCTCCGCTCTGATGTTGGCGGTCTGGCTGTAAACCGTACCGAAGTCGGGGTTATTGGCTGCCGGATTGGTAAACGCATGTTGGGTGCCACCGTAGACATGAACTTGCCAGTCAACGCCCGCATCGGACATTTCGCTTTCAAATGCCAGCACCTGCTCCGGCGACACCATCGGGTCATCGTGACCATGCAGACACAGGACGCTGGCCCGGATCTGCTGACCGGGCTCACTGCCCTGTCCCAATAATCCATGGACGCTGGCCACACCTTTGACATCAGCCCCGGACCTGGCGAGCTCCAACACAGCCATGCCACCAAAACAGTAGCCAATGGCACCAACGTTGCTGTCATCCACTTGCGACAACGCGCGCGCCGCTGTCAGTGCTGCCTGCATGCGACGTCGCAACAGTGCGCGATCCTCAACAAAAGGCATCATCAGAGCGGTATTGCCCTCAGCATCACCTTCCTTGCCAAATACACCTTTGCCGTATACGTCCGCCGCAAAGCCGACATAACCCAGATCTGCCATCCGTTCGGCGGCGGCGCAGGCATAATCGCGCCGACCGGTCCAATCGTGACCGACCAGCACACATGGTTTTTTCTCCGTGGCATCCTCATCGTAGGCGATGTAGGCTTCCAGCACAGTGTCACCGTCACGGTATTCAAGGTATTCGGTTTTCAACATCGGACCTTTCTCCTGATTCTGCGGGGCGACTAAAGCTGCGCCAGTACATTGTCAGCCGAGCTGACGTCAATGCCGCCGGCAGGTTCAACACCCAGGTACGTCACCTTGCCGTCATCCACAATCATCGCGAAACGCTGGCTACGCTTGCCCATGCCGAAGCCACTGGCATCCATGGCCAGGCCCAGGGCATCGGCGAATTCGGCGTTACCATCGGCCAGCATCAACAGTTCCTCTGCATTCTGTGACTTGCCCCAGGCAGACATCACAAAGGCATCATTGACCGCCATGCAGGCAATGGTATCCACACCTTTGGCTTTGATTTTATCCGCATTCACTACAAAACCGGGCAGATGCGTGACCGAACAGCCCGGAGTAAACGCACCCGGCACCGCAAACAGCGCAACTTTCTTGCCGACAAAGATATCATCGGTGGTGATGTTCTCCGGCCCTTCCTTGCCCATAATCTTGAACGTAGCTGCTGGAATAGTATCGCCGACTTTAATTGACATGAAATCACCTTTGATTTGAACTGATTAACTGAGTTACCCGATAGTATCAAAACTGCACGAATATACATCCATGCTTTACGCTCCCGGATCGCAATTTGTTCAATTCACTGCCAAGTCAGGTCGGGCAGGGTCCGGCTGGCGAGCACTGATAACGGAGTCGATCCAGTCCAGGTGGCGGCTGACACGCTCATACACAACAACGGCACCATAACGACTGCCGCCAGCATTGCCCGCCCCTTGCGACAATTCACCGACAGCGATGCCCGCCAGCCACAAAGCACCGTCTTCCCGGATCAAGGCCGGGCCGCCACTGTCACCGAGCCCGGGTATACCTTCAAACTCCAACGCCTGACTGTCCCTGTGGCGCGGATCGTCGAACTCAAAGCGCAGACGTTCGTCGGCACGCATGACCGTGTTGTGCGCAAAGCGCAGCCGGCCATCGTCGACCGAGGGCCCGGTTGTACCTATTCCGGTATAACCCCAGCCAAGAAAGATCATGGCCTGCGCCATTTCGCTATCGCCGCGATAGGGCGCCAGCGCCGCTGCCGCGCTGGCCGGGGTTGCCAGATGCAGCAGCGCCAGATCAATCTGTTGCGGCTGCAGACGTGCCGGGGTGTCGCCGGGCCAGCCCGGGTGCAGATGCAGCGCGTCAATGGCATGGGCTTGACGGTTGATCTCGACAGCATAGTTCCTGCCGTCTGCCAGCGTTTCCCGTATGGGTGTTTCGGCTACGCAATGCGCTGCGGTCAGGGCCCACTGAGGCGCCACCAGTGTCGCCACGCAGACTTTCCGACGACCTTGTTGCGCCAGCGGAAACACACCCGGATAGTCTGCTTCACTGGCGATATGACGGGTATATCCGGTATCATGACGGATAACGATAGCGTCAGCAGGCACCAGCACAAAATATATCAGTGCGAGCCAGAGCGCGGACGGTCTGGTGAGGCTGAGCTGTTTCATTCGCGGAGCTTTTTCATTCTACGTACCTTGAACCAAACCCTCTGGGTCCAGCATTTCTGGGCCCAATGCACCGGGCAGGAGTTTGTCATGAGCGATATCAAGCAATCGAAACCGACACCAGACGCAAAAGAGCGCGAATACGAAAAATCCGGGCTGTACCCGGAAAACGAAAAACCTTTCCGTATTCTGGCATTGCTTGGCTGGCTGGGCGTCGTTGTGGTTTGCCTGGCAGGCGCTGCGGCAATACTGGATATGATACTTCTGTAATCGGGCCGCAGCAGACAGGGACAACGTCAGCGGCGCGGACGGCGCCCCGGGCGCAGGTTGGGTAGCTCGCGCTTGGTATTGACGCTACGAAGAATTTTGGCCAGTCGATAGACAACAACGACAACGGCGAGCACAATGAATCCAAGAATGCTCACCACCAGCCACTGCTCGTGAGTCCAGGTGCCCGGGCTTGTCCACACTTCCGACATTTCACAACCTCCCGCTACTGCTTTCGATGACTGTTAACAATTTGCCATTATTATGCGGCAAGCCCGATACATTGGCCAGTACCGACCAAATGCGACAACGCTCAATTTTTTGCCAAAGCTGCCGCTAGAGCATACAGACCAGCAAGATCCGTTGTGAGCAGGACAGGAAATCACCTTATGACAAACGCACTCGTCGCAGAGCACAAACACGCAGATGCGGAAGATGTTTCCGTGCATCTGATCAAACATGTCAGTTTTACTCTGGGCAATGAAACCTACGCCATCAATGCCGCGCGGGTGAACGAAGTGCTGCGATATACCGAGGTTACGCCAGTGCCCGGGGCGCCAGCGTTCATTCTGGGCATCATCAACCTGCGCGGCAATGTCGTCACGGTGATCAATGGCCGGGGCGTGTTTGGCTTGCCGAATCACGCCGTATCCGAGCAGTCCCGCATTATCGTGGTAGAAATCGAGGATTTCGCGCTGGGCATCGTGGTCGATAAAGTATCGGCCATTGTCGACCTGAATGCACAGGAAATTGAGATCCCACCCGCGACCGGAAACGAAGCCGGTGCCCGCTTCATCCAGGGTGTCTACAATGAAGATGATGAACTGATGATTCTGGTGGACTTCAGCCGGGTCACCGAGCTGCTGCCACGCTAGCGAGCCTCTGACCAGCAGTCAGCCCTGGTGCATCACCGATGCCACCAGGTTTTCGATCACCTGCAGTCGCTCATCGGTATCATCAAGAGCCAGCAATTGTTGCTTCTGCTGCACCGGCACCGGTAACAGTTCGCTGAGCCGCCAGGCCAGTTGCCGGCTGTCGTCAAAATCGATTTCCAGATTCAGACTCTCGATTAATGGATGTGCCGACAGATCGCGCAACAAATCCACCAGCGCCTGGTGTTGCCCGGTCAACGGCAATGCGGGCTGCCCCAGAAAGTCTTGCTGTGAAAACTGTGCGGTTGCCATCAACAATTTGTCGTCCCGCGCCCAGCAGTCCTGCACGGAGAACTTGTGCCGGCCTTCGACAGTGATCCCCAGCAAACCATTGGGCAATTGATCCCAGTCCACGATACGGGCATACATCCCGATACGTTCCACCTGCTGACGCGCGCCGGGCCGCACCGTTTCCGCGCCCTGACTGATCAGACAGATACCGAAACCGGTGTCGGTCTTCATGCAATGACTGACCAGATCAATATATCGCTGCTCGAATACCTGCAGCGGCAGGCGGCCGCCCGGGAACAACACCGAACGCAGCGGGAACAGCGGTATCAGCTCAGGCTCTTTGAGAATGGTGGTCAACAGTCCCCCTTCAGGCCGCCAGCGCTGACAGCAGTTTGCCGTGAATACCACCGAAACCACCATTGCTCATGATCACAATATGATCACCCGCCCGGCAATGCCGACTAAGGTAGGCAACAATGTCGTCGACGCTGTTGAAGTTCAGGGCGGGCACCGGGCTTTCGGCAATAATTCCTTCAATGTCGAGGCCATTGCCGGCACCCGACATCCACAGACACAGGTCGGCGGCCCGGCAGGATGACGCCAGACAGCTTTGATGCACCCCCATTTTCATGGTGGCCGAGCGCGGCTCGATAACAGCAATCAGGCGACTGCCGGGAATCTCGTTCAGTCGCTGGCGAATGCCGTCCAGCGTGGTCTCAATGGCCGTCGGATGATGCGCAAAGTCATCATAGACATGAATGCCCCGCACTTCACCGAGCAGCTCCATGCGCCGTTTGACGCTGGCAAACTTGCCCAGTGCCTCGCAGGCCACCGTTATGTCAACGCCAACATGATGCGCTGCCGCGATTGCCGCTACAGCGTTGCACACGTTATGACGCCCGCTGAGTGACCATTGCAGCCGCGCACTGACAGTGCTGCCCAAATGACTGGTTTTGCTGATTTCACACACACTGCCGTCTGCCTGCAACAGGCGCACGCCCCAGCCACTGGGCTCGGGGCGCCCGCCTTCATCGCGTTCGGCATCCAGCACGGCAAAACTTTGTGTCGGCGTCCAGCAGCCCTGCTCCAGCACCTGCGCCAGCGCCTCATCAAATCGCGGCCGTATAATCAGGCCTTCACCCGGTACGATCCTGATCAAATGGTGAAACTGACGCTGAATCGCTGCCAGATCGGGGAAAATATCCGCATGGTCGTATTCCAGGTTGTTGAGTATCAGCGTTCGGGGCCGGTAGTGGACAAACTTCGAGCGTTTATCAAAAAACGCACTGTCGTACTCATCGGCCTCCACAACAAAAAAGTCGCTGCCGCCCAAACGCGCCGACACCGGAAAATTCTTCAACACGCCACCAATAAGATACCCCGGCTGCATGCCGGCATATTCCAGTATCCACGCCACCATGGCACTGGTGGTAGTCTTGCCGTGAGTGCCGGCCACCGCAAGCACCCACTTGCCCTGGAGCACAAAGCGCGACAGCCATTCCGGCCCGGAGCAGTACGGCAGCCCCTGATTGAGGACATACTCCACCGCCGGGTTGCCCCGTGACATGGCATTGCCCACCACCACCAGGTCCGGATGCGGCTGCAGATGTGCGGGATCAAAGCCCTCACAAAGCCGGATGCCCTGCTCTTCCAGTTGCGTACTCATGGGCGGGTAAACATTGGCATCGGAGCCACTGACCGTGTGGCCCAATTCTTTCGCCAGCACAGCCAGGCTGCCCATGAAGGTTCCGCAGATACCAAGGATGTGAATGTGCATATAAGTTCCTGTAAGCTATTCTGCTACTTTAGCAAATCCCTGAACAACGAACACAAAAATGTGACAAACAGCCATGACAGCCCCGGATCCTCAACAACAACCTGATCTGCTGCACTTCGCACGCGATGTTTACGCCCGCCCCGGTATCACGGCGCTGTGTCTGCGCCTGCAGGACGAATACGATGTCGATGTGGTTTTGCTGCTGATGTGTTGCTGGCATGGCTGTTATCACGGCGTACTGAGCGAGACCGGGTTTGCGCAGGCGTCGGCATTTTCCCGCCACTGGCGAGAGCAACTGGTACGGCCATTACGACAGGCCCGGCGCTGGCTCAAACCCCACCCGGCCGACACCGCGGGCATTGCCGGTGCGGACCAGGAAAGCTTGCGCGAACGCATCAAGGCACTGGAGCTGGACACTGAATTCATGCAACTGCGCGCGCTGGCCGGACTGGTGACGGCAGCGCCCGCCGGCAAGTCGGCGGCGACCGATAACGATGCCTCGACGGCCATCCGCAGGAATCTGGCACTGTATGCCCGTGAACACAACCTCAGTACAGCACTGGACGAATCCACCGTGTCGCTGCTGAGCCAGGCCTCGCTGGCACTATGACGCACCTGCGGCAGCTCCCTGCCACCGCTTCACCAGTCCTGAATCAACATCAAACAGGTCCAGTACCCGCCCGACACTGTGGTTGATGATGTCGTCGACAGTCTGCGGCTTGGTATACAGCGCCGGCATCGGCGGCGCGACGATAGCGCCCAGCTGACAGGCTTTGAGCAGCAATTCGCAGTGCCCTACATGCAGGGGGGTTTCGCGCGGCATCAACACCAGCCGGCGGCGCTCCTTGAGCACCACATCCGCCGCGCGGGTCAGCAGGTTGTCCGCATACGAATGCACAATGGCAGACAGGGTCTTCATGGAGCACGGCGCGACGATCATGCCGTCCGTGCGAAAGGAACCACTGGCGATGCTGGCGGCCAGATCTTTGACTGAATGCACTTCGTCAGCCATGGCCATGACCGCGTCAGCCTGCCAGTCGGTTTCCAGACTGATATTCAGGCGCGCGGCTCCGGTCAACACCAGGTGGGTTTCTATCCCGGGCGCGGTCTTTAACACTTCCAGCATCCGGATGCCGTAAATCAGACCACTGGCGCCGGACATCCCTATAATCAGTCGTTTCATTATGTATCCTGTATGGTTTAATAGCCGCCTGACCACAGCAATTGAGCGTCATTGATTGCCAAGCCAGCGGGCACTTTGTAACATTATGCCCGACACAGCCCACATTGCACTACCCGCCTGGCCCCGGCACTGACATCCGGACCCGGCGTGGCACAAACATCATACTCGCAGGCAGCACACAGGTTTCTTCATGGCTAAAGCTAATCTATTCTACGCCCAGTCCGGCGGCGTCACCGCTGTCATCAATGCCAGCGCCTGCGGAGTGATTGAAACCGCACGCCAGCACAAAGCCGAGATCGGCAAGGTGTATGCGGGCAGGAACGGTATTATCGGTGCCCTCACCGAAGAGCTTATCGACACCAGCAAGGAAACAGCGGCCACCATCGCCGCACTGCGCCACACACCTGCTGGCGCCTTCGGCTCCTGCCGTTACAAACTGAAGAGTCTGGACGACAACCGTGCCGAGTACCAGCGCCTGATGGAGGTGTTTCGTGCGCACAATATCCGGTATTTTCTTTACAACGGGGGTGGCGATTCGCAGGACACGGCCAACAAGGTCTCCATGCTGAGTCAGAAAGAAGGTTTCCCGATCACCTGCATCGGTATTCCCAAAACCGTGGACAATGATTTGCCCATCACCGACAACTGCCCGGGCTTTGGCTCTGTCGCCAAGTACGTCGCGGTCTCCATCCGCGAGGCCGGCCTGGATGTCGCTTCCATGTGTGAAAGCTCCACCAAGGTGTTTGTCATGGAAGTCATGGGGCGTCACGCTGGCTGGATAGCCGGCGCGGCGGGCCTGGCTGCCGAGCAGGAAGGGGATGCACCCCACATTATTCTGTTTCCGGAAATTGCCTTCAACAAGGCTGCTTTCATGCGCAAGGTAAAGGCCTGTGTCAAAAAGTTCGGCTACTGCGCCGTGGTGGTATCCGAGGGCGCACATTACAGCAACGGCCAGTTCCTGGCCGACGCTGGCGGCAAGGACGCGTTCGGTCATACGCAACTGGGCGGTGTGGCACCTTTTCTGGCCAACATGATCAAACAGGAACTGGGATACAAATACCACTGGGCTGTGGCGGACTATCTGCAACGCTCTGCGCGCCACATTGCATCGGCGACGGATGTAGAGCAGGCATACGCCATGGGCAAGGCCGCAGTGGATTTTGCCCTGGCCGGCAAAAGCGCAGTGATGCCGACCATCGTGCGCAAACCGGGCAAAACCTATCGCTGGACGGTGGGCGAAGCGCCCTTATCCGAAGTCGCCAATGTTGAGAAGCCAATGCCGCGCGACTACATCACCGCGGACGGCTTTGGCATCACACAAAAAGCCCGCGACTATTTCTCACCTTTGATACGTGGCGAAGATTACCCGCCCTACAAAAACGGGTTGCCACAATATGCGCGCCTGAAAAACGTACTGGTATCGCAAAAGCTGCCGGCCTGGAAAGGCTGACAGTTTTTACGGCGATCACGGCGCCAGACGATCAACCTGCCAGTGCCCGTCGGCCTGGCGGGCGTACTGGAAGCGGTCATGCAGTCGGTTGGCGCCGCCCTGCCAGAATTCAATGCGGCTCGGCCTGACCCGGAAACCACCCCAAAATTCCGGCCTCGGTATGTCCTGATCGGCAAATTTTTCCTTGATCGTGTCAAACTGCTGCATCATCACACTGCGCGATGCCAGCGGCCGGCTTTGCGGTGAGGCCCAGGCGCCCAATTGACTCTCCCGGGGACGGCTCTGAAAATAGGCAGTTGATTCCTCGTCGCTGACTTTTTCTGCCACGCCGCACACCAGCACCTGACGCTCGATGGGGTACCAGGGGAAGTGCAGACTGACATGCGAGTTGGCAGCGATATCGCGTGACTTGCGGCTGTCATAGTTGGTGAAAAACACAAAACCGTGTTCATCAAACCCCTTCAACAACACCACACGCTGGCCCGGTTGACCATCGGCGCCGACTGTTGCCAGTACCATCGCGGTCGGATCTGCCAGCTCCATTTTGATGGCCTGCTCCAGCCACAGCCCGAATTGATCGACCGGATCTGATTGCAAATGCTCACGCGTTAAACTGCCGCTGAGATACTCACGGCGGATAGACTGCAAATCCATGAAGTTACCTATGTTGATATCAGAGAGTTATGCCTGCGCTTACGCTGTCAGCGGATAAAACGGCCATACTGCCAGTACTGCTCCCGACGGGTACCCGTGGGGTAGAAGAACGTTCCGTTGCCGTGTTTTTCGTTGGCATAAAACTCGCCTTCGTAACGCGACCCGTCAGGCCAACGGTAGGTACCATACCCCTCATAAAGATCTTCGACAAAATCACCCGTGTAATTTTCGACATTATTCTGCAGCCACTGCTCGGAGTGTCTGTTGGGCGTCCAGTCCTGCACACCAAAGAAATACGCACCGCGACCATGGCGCAAATCATTCTGCCACTGACCGATATATAAATTGGATACGCCATTCCAGAAGGTGCCGCGCCCCTCACGCACACCCATCTCCCAGTCACCATCGTAGTAAGCCTGTTCACTGCGACTGACCATGAGTTCATAGCGACCCTGGCCATCAAATTTGCCATCACTGAACGTGCCTTCATAACGGTCGGTGCCCAACTCTGTGCGAATCTCAAGAATACCGTAGCCATTCTCGCAGTCGCCATAGGCGCACTCCCGGCTCAGTTCCGCGGGCGGATTGATCAGCCAGCTCTGCGCCAGCACGTTCGGCGCGAGCCCGGCCGTCAGCAACAGCACGACCAGCGCACCCGAGCCCATGGCTCTAATGGTGCCCGCGCCGGCGTTGACTGCTTGCAGATGCACGCGCGGCATCCATGACAAATTCAATTTCATATCTGACTCCTGTAGACCATCGGGCCGCCGGCCGCTGTGTGCCGGGCCCGGCACTGTGGCCGGCGTCAAGCTGACAATTGCCTGAGCACTGCCAACGGGCTGCTATTGACGACTTTGCGGGTTGCCGCAAACCCCAGCCCGGCAATAATGACTGTACCTGCCAAAGGACCGGCAATCCACACCCAATAGTGCAACGCGAACTCCTGCTGGAAGACCTCCGACTGCAAATAATACAGGCTGAGCTCCGCCCCCACAGTGGCAATGACACCGGCCAACAGACCGATAAAGGCGAACTCGATCAACAATGAAGTCATGATCAGCTTACGCCCCGCTCCCAGCGTTCGCAGGATGGCATTCTCACGGAAACGTTCATCCAGTGTCGCGTTGACACAGGACAACAGAACCAGCGCACCGGCGATCAATACCAGGCCGGCGATCAACTCAATCGCGGAGCTGACCTGGGCAATGATACTCTGAATCTGCTCGATAAGGGCATCAACCTCCAGCACCACAATCGTGGGGAACTGGCGCAACAGGTCGTTTAGCAGCAGCTTTTCCTGGCCCTCCAGCAACAACGTCGACAGGTAAGTTGCTCCCAGATGATCCAGTGTGCCCGGTGAAAAGATAAAAAAGAAGTTGGGCTGCATATTGTCCCAGCGCACTGTGCGCATATTATCGACAATGGCAGTCACTTCCTGCTCATTGACCCGGAACACCAGCTCGTCACCCAGGTTCACATCAATGCGCTCGGCATAGTCGCGTTCCACGGACACCCGACCGGGAATGCTCTGCTCTGCCCACCAGCTGCCGGCAACAACTTCATTGTCCGGTGGCAATTGTGCCGTCCAGGTAACCTGACGGTTCTCCACGCGCTGCGGTCTGTCAGTCGCGTCCGCGCCGCCAGCTTCCGTGTCCTGCCGGTCAGCGTCAGCATCGCGGTCGTTGTCACCCGAGCGTTCGGTCATTGTGGAGCGGCCCTGCTCATCGTCATCATCGTCCCAGGGATGCGGCGCCGGTGCGCCGTTAACGGTCAACAGGCCGGCCGACACCATGGGATAAAACGGATTGGCGTCGACTTCGTTCTCCTGCAGAAACGTCTGCATACCCGCAACCTGACTATCGCTGATATTCATCATGAAGTGATTGGGCGTGTCCTCGGGCAGCTGTGCCTGCCAGTCATTGATCAGATCGGTGCGCAGCAGCGCCAGAATCAGCAATGACATGATGGTCAGTGAAAACACCAGCACCTGCAACACGCTTTGTCTTCGCCGGCGGCGCACGGCCGACATGGCCAGCATCCAGGCACTACCGGCGCGCATACCGGCCGCAGACCCGGTGCGCAATAATAGATATGACATGGCACTTAATAGCAGTGCGACGCCCGCTACCGCGCCGACCAGGATCACGCTGATCAACAGGTCCTGGCTGTACCAGACAATCAGCACCAGAGCGCCGGCGATACCAAACACATAGGGCAGCGCGGTGCTCAGCGGGGCATCGACGAGGTCCTTGCGCAGCACGCGCAGCGGCGAGGTGTGTTTCAGCGCCAGCAGCGGCGGCATGGCAAACGCAAACAGACAGATGAACGCGGTCAGCGCGCCCAGCCAGAATGGCGTCAGGGATGCTGCCGGCAAGGCAATGGGAATCACCGTCTGCAACAGGATCAGTATGCCTTCGTGTACCAGCCAGCCCAATAACGAACCTACCACGACAGCAATGATCAACAGCGATAACAGGATGCCAAAATAAATTGCGGATATCTGGTTGGAGGTACAGCCCAGGGTTTTCATGATGGCGGCGTAATCAAAATGTCGTTCACTGTAGCGCCGCGCCGTCAGGGCAATCGCGATACCGGCCAGCAACACCGCAAACAGACTGCCCAGCAGCAGAAAGCTCTCGCCGCGCGCCAGCGCTTCACTTACTTCCTGACTTTCGTCGCGCACATCGCGCAGCCGGAAATCACCGTCCGACTGCTCACGAACCCAGTCGGCATACACATCCAGCGCGGCGAGCTCACCGGCAAACAGATAACGATAGCTCACCCGGCTGCCTGGCTGAATGATATTGGTCACCGGCACATCATCCAGGTGCATCAACACCCGGGGCCCGGCATTATCCATCATGCCGCCCTGCTGCCGGTCCGGTTCCTGCACCAGTACGCGACTGACCACGAACTCGCCATCACCCACATACAGGGTATCGCCAACATCAATGCCGAGCCCCGGCAGTACCCGCGACTCGACCCAGACTTCACCCCGGGCCGGGCCGTCGTTATCGGTATAGGCGGCGCCGAACGGCTGATCCGATACGCGCAGCTCACCGCGCAGTGGATAAGCCTCACTGACGGCCTTGGCTGCGACCAGCAAATTCCCCTGATCGGAGAACACCATGGAGGCGAATGCCTGTACCTCGGCCGTCGCCAGGCCCCGCTGTGCTGCTTCCTGCAACCATTCGCGGGGCGGCTGCTGACGACCACTGAGAACACGATCGGCGGCGAGCATGGTGGCAGATTCCTGCACCAGCGCCCGCTCCAGGCGATCGGTAAACAGGGCAATACCGCTGACCGAGGTAACGGCCATGACCATGGCCAGCAATAACAGGCGCAACTCACCGCCGCGCCAGTCGCGCCATAACAGGCGCAGGGCCACCCGCATCAAGGTTGTGGCTGACGCCGAGACCGTCTGTGCAGACTCAGACATGCGCCGCATCCCCGACATTCGCGGCGACGTCGACACTGACATCCTCGGTGATCTCGCCGGCAACCAGCCGCACCATGCGGCCACAGCGCTGTGCCAGACGATCATCGTGCGTGACCAGCACCAGCGTAGTGCCGAATTCGGCATTCAGCGAGAACAACAGATCAATGACCCGGGCACCGGTGGCAGCATCAAGATTTCCGGTCGGTTCATCGGCAAACAGGATTTTTGCCTGCGACGCGAATGCGCGTGCAATCGCTACCCGCTGCTGCTCACCGCCTGACAACTGATTGGGATAGTGCTGCAGGCGCGACTCGAGCCCTACCCGTTGTAACAAATTGGCCGCCTTCTGACGGGCGTCACGATCGTTTTTCAACTCGATGGGCAGCATCACGTTTTCCAGCGCCGTCAGGCTGGGCAGTAATTGAAAGGACTGAAACACAAACCCGACAGAGCGGCCGCGCAGCTGGGCCCGTTCCTCTTCATCCATGGTGCTCAGGTTTTGTCCGTCAAGCAGCATATCACCGCCACTGGCGCTATCCAGGCCGGCCATCAGGCCCAGCAGAGTCGATTTACCGGAGCCGGACACGCCAACAATGGCCACCGCCTCGGCGGCGTCAATGCTCAGCGAAATATCTTTCAGAATGACCAACTGGCCTTCACTGGTTGCCACCTGCTTGGACAGGTGCCTGGCTTCAATCATTGCTGTCATACAGACCATCGCCTCTGAGTAAATGCGGTGCCAGACAATCGCTGGCAGGCTGACAAATGATACGCTCGCGCGCCGGAAAACGGTTCATTTCACGGTCATGCCACTGGACCGGGATTGAATCCGCGACGTATTAACAGTACTTTAACCTGTATTGGCGCGGCACAAAGACCGCCTGTCGCCCAAAACCACCATTGTACCGCTAGCGGATTAACCAAAACCAAGATTGTACCGAGTTATGACTGTTAAAGCGCTGACAACCCGATTACCTGCACCCGGACCTCAGGTCCGCTATTTTAGTGCCTTGCGCTCGGCTGTGCTGTGCGTGTTTTTGCTGGCTGCCGGTTTTTGCGCCAGCACCAGTGCGGAAAGCGATGATGGCGTGTTGCTGGTTTTCGGCGACAGCCTGAGTGCCGCCTATCGCATGGACGAGCGTGATGGCTGGGTGGCATTGCTGCAACAACAATTACGCGAGGAGTCCACGGCCCTGCAAGTGGTCAACGGCAGTGTCAGCGGCGAAACCACCGCCGGTGGTCTGGCCCGACTGCCGGCCATGCTGGACGCCCACCAGCCGGACATCGTGATGCTGGAACTGGGCGGCAATGATGGTTTGCGCGGACTACCAGTGACCAGTATCCGCCAGAACCTCGAACGCATGATACAGATGAGTCAGCAGGCCGGAGCACGAGTCATTCTGGCGGGCATCCAGATTCCGCCCAATTATGGCCCGCGTTACACCGCGCCGTTTTATGCGCAATACCAGGAACTCGCTGACGAATATGGCCTGGTGCTGATCCCGTTTCTGCTTGAGGGCATCGCCGACAACCCGGCACTGATGCAGGACGACGGCATTCATCCGACGGCTGCAGCGCAACCCATGATTGTGGACACTGTGTGGCCGGTCTTGCAGGGTGTGCTCACGGCAACGGATCGACCTTGATCACCGGCCGCTGGTCTGAAATCAGCATCAGCATCGCTGCCGCCCCCAGATTACAGAACGCCATCAACAGAAACGCATTATCGTAATTGCCGAACCGGTCATAATACGCTGCCGCCATCACCGGCCCCAGGGCTGTCATGGCAAAGGTAAAAGGCATTGCCGTGGCACGTACCGACCCGAGGTAGCGCCGCCCGAAAAAGGTCGCCCAGATCACTTCCTGCAACGGAATCAGGCCACCCCAGCCGATACCCATGATCAGAAACGCGGCGTATACCAGAAAATCGTTTTGCGCCTGTACTGCCAGCACAATGATGATCAGGGCAAAACCGGTAATGCCGGCGCCAATGGCCGCCAGCGGCCTGGCACTGTAGCGGTCAATGAAGATGCCCCAGAAAGGCTTGCTGATGAAGGAAGGTATCGAGCTAATTGAAATCATGGAGGCCGCCACAATCCTGGAATACCCGGCATCGGTCATGAACGGCACCGTCTGCAATAACATCACGGTAATGGAAATCTGGAACAGCCCAAAGGCCACCACCAGGGCATAAAAGCGCCCGGTACGCATCGCCTGGCGCCGGGTCATTGAGCTGGCGAAGTCAAGTCGTGCCTTGTCTCCCATCTCTGATGCCATCTCATCGGCGGTGCGGCCGTCCGGGTTCATGGCGTAGTCTTCCGGACTGCGCCGGATAACCAGAGCGGCCGGAAGCACCAGCACTGCGGCTCCGATACCCAGCACATGCCAGGCCTGGCGCCAGCCGAAGGTATCCACCAGCCAGGTGGTCAACACCGGCAACAACACGCCACTCAGTGACACACCCATGGCAGCCAGGGCAACGGCACGCCCGCGGCGTTCGACAAACCATTTGCCCAGTGTCACGTTGACCACCAGGTTGCCGATCATGGCAGCACCAATGGTCAGTATGATGCCATTGACCAGCACCCACTGGCTCAGCGTCTGCACACTGCCCAGCAGGAATACAGAAATCGAGAGGATAACTGCGCCGACCAGAATAAACGGACGGCCGCCGTACTTGTCGACACCGGCGCCGATGAAAAAGCCGGTGACGGCAGCGACCATCTGGCCAATCGAGCGTGCCGAGGTAAATTCGGCACGGGTCCAGTCAAAAGTTTCCGTCATCGGGATGGTAAACGGACCAATGATGTAATTCTGCAAACCCACCGCGACAAACTGGGTGACAAACGCGGCAAGGATGATCCAGTAGCCGTAGAATACCGGGCCGTTACGCGCCACGGTTGGCGTCACCCGCATCAGCCTGCGGCGCCCCACAGATCGCCTGGTAACGGCGCAACACCTCATCCATGCCCAACTCCAGCGACTCAACGATCAGGGCATGACCGATGGAAACTTCCTGCACCTGCCCGCCGGACAGAAACAGGGCCAGGTTTTGCAGATTCAGATCGTGACCGGCGTTGACACCGAGTCCACCTGCCACGGCCCGGTCGGCGGTGGCCAGATAGCGGGTCAACACCGACTGTGTCTGCTGGCCGTCACCGGCCGCAAATGTTCGTGCAAAGTGTTCGGTGTAAAGCTCGATACGGTCTGCACCCACCCCGGCGGCCAGCTCCGCCGCCGCAGGCTCCGGATCCAGAAACAGGCTGCTGCGCACCCCCCACTGGCGAAGCTGGGGCAATACCTCGTCCAGCAGGTTGCGGCTTTGTGCAATTTGCCAGCCATGATCGGAAGTCAACTGACCCGGTTCGTCAGGCACCAGCGTGCACTGGGCCGGTCGCAGAGCCTCAATCAGGGCCATGAAATCTGCCGACGGGTAACCTTCAATATTAAACTCAACATCCGGATACTTCCGCAACAGCCCGGCAATATCGTGCGCATCCTGCCGGGTAATATGCCGCTCATCGGGTCGCGGGTGCACGGTAATGCCTTTGACACCGTGGCCAATGATCTTGCGCACAAAATACAACAGGTCGGGATAATTGGTGCCACGTGAATTACGTAACAGGGCAATCTTGTTTACGTTGACACTAAGGACAGTCATGAGTCAGCCTGTTTGTTGTCAGAATGAGAGTCTGAATCAGAAAGGAAGTCGAGCACCAATCGGTTGAAGGACTCGGGTTTCTCTGCGTGCAACCAGTGACCGGCTTGCATCAGCGTCTTGATGCTCGCCTTCGGGAAGTGCCGCAGCGTCTCTTCCCGATGCGACTCAGTGATGTAGTCCGACAGATCACCGCGGATAAAAAGCACGTCTCCGTCAAACACGCCCTCTCCCGAAGGTTTGTCGCGCATCGCCGGATAACTGTCACGCAACACCGGCAGGTTGATGCGCCAGCTGTAGCCACCGTCATCATCGCGTGCCAGATTGCTCAGCAGGAACTGTCTGACCACCTCGTCTTCAACCCATGGCGCCAATTGTTTGCCGGCTTCTGTCCGGCTGGTCAGCGTGTCAATATCCAGGGCACAAAGACCTTCAAAAATTTCATCGTGTTCACCACGCTCACCACCGTACTGCACCGGTGCAATGTCGGCGACCACAAGACGTTTTACCCGCTCGGGATGATCCATGGCCAGCTGCATGGCGACTTTGCCACCCATTGAGTGCCCCAGCACATGAACCGCCCTGAGGTTGTGGTCATCCATAAACTCGACCACATCCTGCGCCATCAGGGCGTATGACATGGCGTCATCATGTGGCGAAGCGCCGTGGTTGCGCAGATCAAGCCCATACACCGTAAAGTGTTCGGCCAGCTTCCGGCTGTGCCAGGCCCAGTTGTTCAGACTGCCCAGTAACCCATGCAGAATCAGCAACGGCTCGCCGCTGTCGCCATATTGTCTGAAATTCAGTTTCACAGATGATCCTTGATCCAGCCCAGCACATCATCATGATGCGTCTTGGTTTTGACCTTGTCCATCACCTGCCGCAGGTTACCGTCCTTGTCGATGATGTAGGTCTGACGCAAAATGCCATCATACTCACGGCCCATGAATTTTTTCAGACCCCAGGCACCGTATTTATCGGCAACGGCGTGGTCTTCGTCGGACAACAAAGTGAAATTCAGCGACTCCTTGTCAATGAACTTTTGCAGCCTGTTGACCGGGTCGGGGCTCACGCCCAGCACCACGGTATCGAGGTCAGCCAGTTCGGCCGCGCTATCGCGCAGGCCACAGGCCTGCACCGTGCAACCGGGCGTCATGGCCTTGGGATAAAAATACAGAATGACATTTTTTTTGCCTTTGAAATCAGCCAGTGACACAGTTTCTGCGTCCTGATTCTGCAAGCTGAATGCGGGCGCCGGCTTACCGACAGCAGGAATGGACATAAGGTTGCTCCTTTGGGGTTGTCGGCATTATAACGCCACCGCCACCCGGCTTCATCCCCTGCCTTGAGGCCAGGCCGATTAACAGTCCATAATAGGCGCCGCACTCATGCAACAGGACAGGCATCACACTGATATGGTAGCAGCCAGGCGAATAGTGGTTTTAACCGGCGCAGGTATTTCCGCCGAATCCGGTATCCGGACATTCAGGGCCAGCGATGGCCTGTGGGAAGATCACAAAGTTGAGGACGTCGCCACCCCGGAGGGTTTTGCAGCCAATCCGGTTGCGGTGCATCAATTCTACAACGATCGTCGGCGCTTGTTGCTGAACGCGTCAATCCGGCCCAACCCGGCCCACACCGCGCTGGCGCGGCTGGAACACAGCGTCATCGATTTGCCCGGGCATGATTTCCTGCTGATTACCCAGAATATAGACAACCTGCATGAACGTGCCGGCAGTCGGGCACTGGTGCACATGCACGGCGAGCTGCTTAAAATGCGCTGCGAGCAAAGCGGACTGAGCTTTGACATACGCGAAGACCTGATGCTCGACACCTGTTGCCGCTGCTGCCGTGAACCCGGCAATCTTCGTCCTGATGTGGTGTGGTTTGGGGAAATCCCCCTGTCCATGGCAAAGATTACCAAAGCCCTGACACAATGCGATCTGTTTATCGCCATTGGCACATCGGGCAACGTCTATCCTGCTGCCGGTTTTTTTGAACTTGCCCGCGAGCATGGCGCACATACCGTCGAGCTAAACCTGGAATCTACCAACGCGGACTTTGACGAACACATCTGCGGCCCGGCCAGCACCGTGGTCCCTGACTATGTCGAGCGGCTGCTCAGCTCCGCAAACTGAACCAGCAGTTGTTGGCGGTGTTGATGCGGTTGGTTTTCGATGAGACAAAAAAAAGGCGAACCTGAGTTCGCCTTTTTTTGTCTTCAAGCCGGGTCAAACCCGGCTTGATCCCATTACATGCTGTAACGCAAGGTCAGGGAGTAACGACGACCCAATGGATCGTAGGTAGACGGGTACACGTTACCTGTATTGTAGGCAGTTGCACCAATGTTGGAGCCTACAACGTCAGGCTCGCGGTCAGCCAGGTTCAGGATGCCCAACGTGAACTCGAACTCTTCAGTGACGCTGCCACGTACTGTCAGGTCAAAGTAGTTAGCCGCGTCCATAGAGCGGAACTGCGGCTGATACGTGCCAGAACCTGGCTCAACTTCCATCTCCGACAGGTATCTCCACAGCAGTGACACATCGACATCGCGGTCCAGCACATTTGTCTGCAGCGTGGCACGCTGATTCGCCATGAAGTCAGGCTGCGGTGACGCACAGTTGCCGCTGTAGAAGCCGGTGCACTCACGATTCAGGCCATTCGGGCTGGCCTGGAACAGGGACTGCTCAGTCCAGTTAAGGCTGCCGTTGTAGCTCAGCGAACCAATACCACCGAGGTCAAACGTGTAGCTGGCAGTCGCGTCAATACCGGAAGTTTCCAGTGTGCCCTGGTTACTCAGTACCAGTGGCAGACCGGCAGTCGTTGCAACGTTGCCGAACAGGTTGCCGGTTTCCGGGTTACGACGGATACCAGTACATGCCGGATCTGAAGCCGAAGCGCCCGACAGAGCAATGCTACCAGTAGCAAAGTTGGGTCCGAAACAGGCCGAGAATACGTCATCCGGAGTCGGGTCAGTAATCGCGTCTTCAACCAGGATGCTGTAGTAATCCAGCGTCAATGACAAACCGGGAACCATGGATGGCTGCCAGATCGCACCGATCGTCCAGGTTTCGGCATCTTCAGCTTCCAGATTCGGGTTACCACCCGTGGTGACGTTCACCTGACCAGCTGGGTCAACTACGATACCGCCGATAGTGTTCGTCGGTGCGCCCTGCGCCAGACAAACGGCCAACAGCTGAGCATTGCCTTCAGGCGCAGCACCTGCGCAAGGATCAGAAGAGAAGTTATCCAGGCCGGTTACGGCCGGGTCGAACAACTCGCTGATGTTGGGTGCGCGAGTAACGCGCTGGAAATTACCACGGAACTGAAGGTCTTCCGTTGGCGACCAGGTGCCACCGATTTTCCAGGTATCTTCCACACCCGTAGTCGAGTAGTCAGAAGAACGGAAGCCAAGCTGAAGGGTCAGTTCTTCGACCAGTGCCATGTTCTGCAAGACCGGAACGTTGGCTTCGAAGAAGAATTCGGACACGTCATAGGTACCGAAGGTATTAGGTGCGGCAGCGCCGTTACCCAACACTTCACCAGGAGTCTGCGTCAGCAGATCGTTGGTCAGGCCGGCAGTGTAGTCGCGCTGCTCGTAACCAACAACACCAGAGATAGGCGCATCAACGGTAGGCAAGGACCATGGCAGGTCGCCGCTGACAAAGGCCTGGAACTGGTCCAGCTCGGTGAATTCCGAACCACCGTTGCCCACATCAAGGAACTCACCAACTTCCGATGTAATGCTGCCCAGCGGACCCCAGAGGTCAATGGGCACACAACCGCCGGATGTATCCAGACAGGTATTCGGGTTAGTGGCCCGAACTGCCTGAGTCAGACGTGAACGGGTACCGTTACCACCCTGTTGCTGGCGCAGATCAGACTGGCCAGTGGCGTAGAACAGATCCCATGACAAGGTGTCAGTGAGGTCACCGCGGGCGCCGGTCTTGAACTGCCATGCAGTGGTTTTGCGTTCATTGGTACGAGGACCCAGCTCAAGGAAACGACGCGCGTAGTTGACATTCACTTCCTGGTAAGCAGGATCACTTGGGTCGGTTGCGCCAGCAGCGGCAGTACATGCAGCCGCGTCAATCTGAAACGCGCCACATAGCTGACCACGGGTCGCATCCGGAATAAAGGGATTAGACAGCGGCGTCATTGCAGAGAAACCGAAACTGCCTGAAGGGGCGAGATTGGTGATGTTCGTGCTTTGCACAAACAGTGCTTCAGAATACCACTCAACGTCATCAGTCAGCTGGTAGTTCGCGCTGCCGTAGGCACGATGCTGCTCCAGCGGCAGCTGGAACAGGTTGAAGGGGTTGAAGTTGAAATCCTGGTAATACGGCTCAAGCCTTGAACCGTCCGGAGACGATTGCAGGAAGCCGCTGGTGTAACCGGGGACCACGGCACGGATATCAGCAGGCGCTGCACCCGGCAGAGTGAAACGGGTCGGTATAGATGTAGATGAACCGCCGGCGTTACCGCTGATTGAGGAGATATTCTCTACGCTGTAGTCACGCTCGCCCTGAGTCAGTGCAGTACGATCCGTGTAACCCATGCTGATAACGGCATTACCACGGTTGTCGTCAAAGTTACCACCCAGAGTTACGTCGAAACGGTTGGACTCGCCGCCGCCCTCAAACGTATCGGACTGAGAAACACGGATGTCCAGGCCTTCAAAGTCAGTGCGGGTGCGGAAGTTGATAACACCGGAAATAGCGTCGGCACCGTAAGCAGTACCAGCGCCGCCGGTCAGTACGTCAACGCGCTCAAGCAGGGCCACCGGGATGATGTCGAGGTTTGTGCGGCCCTGGAGGTCAGCCGGCACGACACGGGTGCCGTTCAGCAGCGTGATGTTACGGTTGCTGCCCAGACCACGCAGGTCGATGAACGTAGAACCGCCGTTACCATTGTTCACCGAGGCGCCAATGCTGGGGACAACACCTGGAATTTCCCGCAGGAATTCCTCAACAACGTTGACCTGGCGCAGCTCGATTGTTTCGGCATCGACAGATGCTACCGGGCTGGACAGAGTCAGGTTCGGGCTGGTGATCCGCGAACCGGTCACAACCACTTCTTCGATCTCGGCACCAGCATCCTGAGCCTGTGCCGCGGAGAAGGCACCCAACCCGACGGTATAGGCACCCGACAGCATGGCCAACTTAATGGCGCGACTTAGTTTGGTATTTTTTATCATCAGTTACTCACCTTTGATTTCGAGGCCTGCGTCATATCCAAATGGCTCGAATTTGACGACATTTCCTCGAAGTAGTAGACATTTATTTTTAAACGTGACACTACAATTACATTTTGTAACATCACAGTACGGCGCATTTTTACCACAGAGACGGGCACATTGGAATATACTTATCGCCAGAAAACATGAATAACATGAACAAATTCACATTTTCGCTGTCAAAGTCTGAATATGCCCTGTTCGGGCACGCCATCTGCCGGCGCCAGCAAGGCGACGCAGGAACCTGGTGAAAAGCAGCAGTGGAATAATTCAGTGACGCCGGGTCAGCCCAGCAGTACCTGCAGAGCAGCCGGCAGATAGGGCCGTCCCCGCGCATTGACAGCGGTGGTGATGATGCGTGCGCGCAGCATCTGTTCGCCGGAGTCGGCGTGAACTATGGTCTGATTGAAGGCCAGCCGGATGCGGGAATCCATGACCGGCGCCACACTGACGTCGAACGCATCTCCGCTGCGCAGCGAGCGCAGAAAATCGATTTCCGCACGCACCACAACCACAATGATGCCGTCGGCAGTAAGCCGGGCAAAATCGAGATCGCGGGACTTGAGGAATTCGTGGCGGGCGTGTTCAAGGTAATTCTGATAGACGGCGTTGTTGACTACTCCCTGCATGTCGCATTCGTAATCGCGAACCGTCATGCGATGTTTGAACAGGGACATAGAAGTTCCGCCAGGAAATGCCACTCGTTTAAAGTGGTGCCGACACCAGGAGTCGAACCCGGGACCTACTGATTACAAGTCAGTTGCTCTACCACAGCTGAGCTATGTCGGCGTCATCAAAAAGTGTGTAACCGAAGACATTTGGTCAACACTTTCAGGCCGCGCATACTAGCAGTGAAAAAATCGTTCGGCAACTTTTTTTTCACAAAACCCCGCCGACAGCGCCAAGGAGCAATTGAACCCCCGAAGATTATAAGATAACTTACTGATTTACACGCAATCATGGCAGACAGTAGATGGCAAGGGCTCACGAAACGGAAGTATGGCGTCAGCTCCAGACTCATCAGGCCAAACTGGTCGCATCGGGAACCCGAATCACCGGGTTGTTTGCGCAGGATCCGCAGCGCTGCGCATCACTGAGTTTTGATTGCGGCAATATCCGGGCTGATTTTTCCAAACATCTGGTGACAACGCAAACCCTGGCGTCGCTGATACAGTTAGCCGACACCCTCAACCTGCCCCGGGCCATTGACGAACTTTTCAGTGGCGCACCACTCAACAACACCGAGCAACGTCCCGCCCTGCACATGGCACTGCGCGGCCTGGATGTGCCCGCCCGGCCCGACATTAAAAACGACGTAGACGCGGCGCTGGCGCAGATGGAGTCGCTGGTCAGCGCGGTTCACACCGGCACCTGGCAAGGTTACGCAGGAGACACTGTTCGTGACGTGGTGAACATTGGCATCGGCGGCTCAGACCTGGGCCCTGCCATGGCGACCTGCGCCCTGCGCGCGCAACATCAGGGCAGTGTTCGTTGCCACTTCGTGTCCAATGTCGATCCGGCACATTTGCACAGGTGTCTGGCGCTGCTGCGACCGGAGACCACACTGTTTGTCGTGGCCTCAAAATCGTTTACCACGCTGGAAACCATGCAGAATGCCAGGCAGGCACGTCAGTGGTTTATCGCGGCCGCCCACAACCCGCAACAAGCCGAGGCCGAACTACACAGGCATTTTGTTGCGGTCACTGCAAACAAAACCGCCGCCGTCGAATTCGGCATCAGGGATAGCCAGATATTCCCGATGTGGGACTGGGTCGGGGGCCGGTTCTCCCTGTGGTCTGCCATCGGTTTGCCCATCGCCCTCGCAGTCGGCATGGCACAATTCCGTCGATTTCTGGCCGGCGCGGCGCTGGTGGACCAGCATTTTGCGTCCGCGCCGCTGGCAGCCAATGTACCGGTATTGATGGGATTGCTTGCGGTCTGGTACCGCAACTTCTGGGGCGCCGGCAGTCACGCGGTACTGCCCTATGCGCAAGACCTGGAACTGTTACCCTGTTTTTTGCAGCAACTGGAGATGGAAAGCCTGGGCAAGTCCGTCGATCGTGGCGGGCGGGACCTTGAGTTCAGTGCCGGACCGGTGATCTGGGGCAGCGCCGGCACCAATGGCCAGCACTCATTCCACCAGCTTTTGCATCAGGGCACAGAATTTGTCCCGGCCGATTTTATCGCTGTCGCGCGCCCGACTGTGTCCGGCAATGCAAAACAGCATCAACATCTGCTGGCCAACTGCTTCAGTCAAAGCCGCGCCCTGATGGAAGGCAAATCGCGGCAACAGGCGCAAGACGAAATGCTCGCAGCAGATATGGACCCGTCACTTGCCGGGACACTGGCCGCGCACAAGGCGGCCCCCGGCAACCGCCCCAGTACAACGCTGTTACTCACGGAACTGAGCGCTTTTAATCTGGGCAGCCTCATTGCCTTGTATGAACACAAGGTCTTCGTGCAAAGTGTCATCTGGAACATCAATGCCTTTGACCAGTGGGGTGTAGAAATAGGCAAGCAACTCAGCACGCCGGCGTTTGCCGCGCTGAGCGGCGATCAGGCCACAACACGCGGGCTGGATCCATCAAGCCAGGCATTGATCAGTCATTGCCTGCAACAGGCCGGGAGCACATCATGAACACGCAGGACAGCAATACAGATAAACTCATTGTCGGCAGCGAGGAGTGGTGCGCCCTGCCCACCCTGGGTATACCGGCGGTCAAAGCCCGTGTCGACTCCGGTGCCAAAACATCGTCCCTGCACGCCTTCAATATCCGGCCGTTCAAGCGGGCCGGCAGTTCCTGGGTCAGTTTTGAAGTACACCCGCTGCAAAAAAACCGACGCACCATTATTCGCTGCGAAGCCGAAGTCATCGACAAACGCGTGATCAAAAGCTCCAGTGGCATCGGCGAAAAACGCTACGTCGTGCGCACCAGCCTGCAGCACCGCGACCAGCAGTGGGACATCGAGCTGACGCTGACCAACCGCGACTCCATGGGCTACCGGATGCTGCTGGGCCGCGAAGCCATGAACGGACGCATTCTGGTCGACCCGGCCGCCGGATTCCTGGGCGGTGATATCAAGAACAAACAGATTGAAACCCTGTATCAGGAGCACACGCGGGAAACCTCGGGCCTGAGTATTGGCCTGCTGGCCAGCAACCCTGACCTGCCCAGCAACCAGCGCATCATGGAGGCAGGCGAGGAGCGCGGGCACCGGATTCGCTTTTATGATGTGCGACAATGCTACATCAAGCTCGACGCCGAACACCCGGAGATCCATTATCGCGGCGGTCGATTGCTGAACGGTCTGGACGCCGTTATTCCCAGAATCAGGCCGGATCTCACATTTTACGGCTGTGCGCTGGTACGCCAGTTCGAGAACCTGGGCATATACTCGCTGAACAGCGCTGCGGCCATCAGTCACTCCCGCGACAAGCTGCACTCACTGCAACATCTGCTACAACAGGGGTTGCCCATTCCTACCACCGGTTTTGCTGACAGCCCGCTGGACTCCGATGACCTGATCGACATGGTCAATGGTGCGCCACTGATCGTTAAATTACTGGAAGGTCCGCAGCGACGCGGGGTGGTGCTGGCCGAGTCGAAAACGACAGCGGAAAGCCTTATCAATGCGTTCAGGTCGCTGCAGGCGAACCTGTTGGTACAGGAGTACATCAAAGAAGCAGAAGGCAAGTCTTTGCGCTTGCTGGTAGTCGACAACAAGGTGGTGTGCGCGGTTGAACGACAGGCGCTGCCGGGGCAATTCCGTAGCAGCAAACAGCACGGCACCAGCATCATTGCCGCCCGCATCAGTGCCGAGGAACGTCGCATTGCCATCAAGGCAGCCAAAAGCATGGGCCTGCGAGTCGCCGGCGTTGATATTATCCGTGCCCGCAAAGGTCCGCTATTACTGGAAGTCAGCAGCTCGCCATCACTGGATGACATGGAAGATGTTTGTGGCAAGGATCTGGCCGGCGCACTGATCAGCGCCATCGAAAAACAGATGGGCTGGAAACGTCGCCTGGCGACCCCGATCGGCACCGGTGATGCATCAGCGAACCCGACATAATGACTGCTGCCGGGCACACACAACCCGGGCTGAGCTACCGCAAAGCCCGGCCCCGGGAAATGGACTGGGCATACCGGATTTTCAAGACCGGCATGCAGTCATATATAACCCGCACCTGGGGCTGGAATGAGCTGTTTCAGGAACACAGCTTTTTTGCCAACCTGCCAGCCTCCAGCTTTACAATTGCCAGCATTGACACAGCCGGCACCGGTGCCACATCCGGCCAGCGTCGCGTAGACATCGGTGGTTACCACCTGAAGCAGAAAGCTGATCATCTTTATCTGGAGATGCTGCTGATCGATCCGGCGTGGCAACGCCAGGGTTATGGCTCCGCCATCATTGCTGACGTGATGCTGCAGGCGAACGAGCGCAACCTGCCCGTTCGCCTCAGCGTGCTGAAAATCAATCCTGCGTATCACTTTTATCATCATCTGGGGTTTGTTATCGAAACCCAGGATGATATTCGTTACCGCATGATCAGGGCTGCATAAGCGCCAGCAACTCGGCGGTTCTGGTTTTCATCAAGGCCGTATCCCGGCGTGACTCCACGTTCAGACGCACCACCGGTTCCGTGTTGGACATGCGCATATTGAAACGCCAGTCGGCAAAGCTCATGCTCAGACCATCGGTATGGTCGATGGCCTGCGCCAGCGGTGCATACTTTTTTTCCACCTCCGCCAGCAAGGCAGCGGCATCATCGACCGTGCGATTGATTTCGCCGCTGGCTGGGAATGCCGCCATGCGCTCGGCAACCAGCTGCGATAACGGCTTACCCTTACGTGAGATCAATTCGCATACCAGCAACCAGGGAATCATGCCACTGTCGCAATAGGCAAAATCACGGAAATAGTGATGGGCACTCATCTCGCCGCCGTAGATCGCATCTTCCAGCCGCATACGCTCTTTGATAAAGGCATGCCCGGTTTTACACTGCACGGCCTTGCCGCCAAGCTGCTCACATATTTCGATCGTATTCCAGGTCAGCCGTGGGTCATGAATAATGCTGGCGCCGGCTTCGCGCTCCAGAAAGCTTTGTGCCAGCAGGCCAACGATATAGTAACCTTCGACAAAGTCGCCACGCTCGTCAAAAAAGAAGCAACGGTCAAAATCACCATCCCAGGCAATACCCAGGTCCGCGTTGTTGGCTTTGATCGCCGCAATGGTCGGCGCACGGTTTTCCTCCAACAGGGGATTGGGAACACCGTTGGGAAAGTGTCCATCGGGTTCATGGTGAACACGCACAAACTCAAACGGCAGGTGGCTGGCCAGTTCGTCGGCCACCGGCCCCGCGCCGCCATTGCCGGCGTTGATCACCAGGCGTAATGGTTTCAGCGCTGACACATCAATATAGGTCAGCAGGTGCGCGATATACGCCGCGCGCGTGTCCTGCTGGCGCAGCGACCCGGTTTTACCAGGCGTGGAAAAATCACCGGCTTCCGCCAGCCGCTTGATGTCGTGCAGACCGGTGTCGCCACTGATCGGCCGCGACCCCTCGCGAACCAGCTTCATGCCGTTATAGTCCATCGGGTTGTGACTCGCGGTAACCACAATGCCACCTGATGTTTTCAGGTACGAGGTGGCAAAATAGATCTCTTCGGTACCACACTGGCCGATATCAATGACATCAACACCGCCTTCTGTCAGCCCACGCGTCAGTGCATCACAAAGCTCGCGACTGCTCAGACGAATATCATGGCCTACGACCACGTCTTTGGGCTGCAGGTAGTCGGCATAGGCGCGGCCGATGCGATAGGCGATGTCCGCATTCAGCTGATCAGGCACCCGGCCCCGGATGTCGTACGCTTTAAAACAGGTAATGTCCATGGCAAGTCCCGGCCGGCGTGTCAGCGGCGTGTATAAATGTTCTGATAGTTGTAGTTGGTCGCTTCCACAAACCCTTCCACGCTACCGCAATCGAATCGACGCCCCTTGAACCGGTAACCCAGCACCTTGCCCTGCTGGGCCTGCATCATCAGCGCGTCGGTAATCTGCAGCTCCCCGTTGCGCCCTGGCGGCGTTGTGCGCAGAACATCAAAGATGTCCGGCGTCAGAATGTAACGCCCGATAATGGCGAGGTTGGACGGCGCATCAGCGGGATCCGGTTTCTCCACCATCTGGCTGATGCGAAACACGCCAGGTTCGACTTCTTCGCCATCAATCACCCCGTATTTGTAGGTTTCCTCGCGGGGCACCTCTTCAATCGCCACGATGCTGCAATTATATTTCTCATACAGCGCCACCATCTGCGACAGCACGCCGTCACCTTCAGTGACGCAGTAATCGTCCGCCAGCACCACACCAAAAGGCTCATTGCCTATCAGGGTTTCGCCAGTGAGAATGGCGTGCCCCAGGCCTTTCATCTGCACCTGACGGGTGTAGGAGAATGTGCATTCTTTCATGATATGACGGACTTCGTTGAGGGCACTTTCCTTCGACGTGCCAGCGATCTGGGTTTCCAGTTCGAAGCTGATATCAAAGTGGTCTTCGATTGCACGCTTGCCACGGCCGGTGACAATGGCGATGCCGGCCATGCCTGCCGCCAGCGCCTCTTCAACACCATACTGAATCAGGGGTTTATTCACCAATGGCAACATTTCCTTGGGCATGGCCTTGGTGACTGGCAAAAAGCGGGTACCGTAGCCAGCCGCCGGAAACAGACATTTTTTGATCATTACTTGCACACTCCTTTACTTGGTGGCCGGTACGCGACCGTACACATCCTCAAATCTGACAATATCGTCTTCGCCCAGATAGTCGCCGGTCTGAACTTCAATCAACTCTATCCATTCATCACTTTTATTCTGCAACCGGTGTTTACAACCCAGCGGTAAAAAAGTTGACTGGTTGGCGGTCAGCGTGAAGATCCGCTCGTCACAGGTGACGGTTGCCTCCCCGCTGATCACCACCCAGTGCTCTGCCCTATGATGGTGCATTTGCAAAGACAGCGCCGCGCCTGGCCGGACCCTGATGTGCTTGACCTGAAAGCCCGGCCCATGAGCCAGACTTTCGTAAGACCCCCAGGGCCGGTACACCAGAGTATGGCTGACTGCCTCGGTGCGATTCTGCTGCTCCAGCCACTGCACAACCTGTTTGACGTTCTGCACCTGATCCTTGTTCGCCACCAGCACAGCGTCAGCGGTTTCCACGATGACTGCATTTTCAATGCCAACCGCAGCCACCAGCCTGGAACCGGCGCGAATATAACTGTCCCTGACGTCAACACAGTGCACATCGCCAATGACCACGTTATTGTTGTCGGTCCTGTGCTCACTGACATCCCACAGCGCACTCCATGCCCCCATATCGCTCCACGCAGCGGCCATCGGAATGACCACGGCGTCGGCGGTTTTTTCCATCACAGCGTAATCGATCGAGTCGGACGGACATGTCGCAAAGATATCGGCAGCCACCCTGACAAAATCGCCGTCCTGTTGCGGCTGCCGGCAGGCAGCCTGACAAACTGACACCATGTCCGGCTGCAGGCGTGACAGCTCCTGTAACCACCGGGTTGCGGTAAACATGAACATGCCGCTATTCCAGTAGTAGGAGCCATCAGCGAGGTAGCCGGCAGCGGTCTTCGCATCAGGCTTCTCCACAAACCGTGCTACCGCAAAGGCTTCGGCCGCTCCTGCCGGCGACAGATTCTCGCCTGCTTGCTGCGGACCGGAAGTATCGCGCTTGACATAACCGTAGCCGGTTTCGGGATACGTCGCCTCAATGCCAAAGGTGACCAGACGCCCCGCCAGTGCCTGCCTGACGCCTGCCGTTACGCAACGTCGGAAAATCGCCGGATCACCAATGATGTGATCGGCAGGTAACACCAGCAGCACCGGTTCCGCCGCATCAGGGGCGGCCTGCTGGGCAATATGGCGGGCAGCCAGAATGCTGGCCAGGGTCACCGCCGGCGCCGTGTTACGCCCCTCGGGTTCGAGCAGGATGCTGGCATTGCGGATATCCAGCACCCGCAATTGTTCAGCCACCAGAAAGCGATGCTCTTCATTACAGATCACGATCGGCGCGGCCAGGCCATCAATGCCGGCAAGCCGTGATAGTGTCGCCTGAAACAGCGTCGGGCTGTCGATGCCTGCCGACGACTCAGCGAACGAAATAAACTGCTTGGGATTGAGTTGGCGCGACAGTGGCCACAGGCGAGATCCAACGCCACCAGCCAGAATTACCGGGATAATCATATCGTTTCCTTCGAAATGCAGGGCTGCAAGTCTAACCCAGATACATCGCTTTCGCCTGTCCGTCACAACATTGCAACAGGCCGTGGGGCAAAATAGTATCGATTATTTTGCCCGCTCGCGATAATATTGCACGCTTTGCGACAATCTGGTGCCAAAATAGCTTATGAATACAGGATTTACGCCCAAAAGCTCCTATGAGCGCGACGAGTTGATCGACTGCGGTTTCGGCCGCATGTTTGGTCCCGGCAATGCCAGACTGCCCGTCGGCAACATGTTGATGATGGACAGGATCGTTGAAATCAACGACCACGGCGGCGAGCACGGCAAAGGCCTGATCATCGCAGAGCTCGACATCCGGCCTGACCTCTGGTTTTTCGATTGCCACTTCCCGGAAGATCCCGTGATGCCCGGATGCCTGGGCCTTGACGCCATGTGGCAACTGGTCGGCTTCTACCTGGGCTGGCGTGGCAACCTGGGCAAGGGTCGTGCACTCGGCTCCGGCGAAGTCAAATTCAGCGGTGAAATTCTGCCCAGTGCCAGCAAGGTCACCTACGAAATTTCGCTCAGCCGCATTATTGAGCGTAAACTGGTTATGGGAGTCGCTGACGGCACTGTTGCTGTTGATGGCAACGTCATCTACACGGCCAAAGGCCTGAAAGTTGGCCTTTTCACCCCGGACGCCAGTTTCTGACACTGACTTCTGAATATTCGAAAAACTGCTACACAGCACCAAATAGTTCTGACGAGGTAATTATGAAACGCGTTGTTGTCACCGGAATCGGTATTGTTTCCTGTATAGGTAATAACCAGCAGGCGGTGCTTGAAGCACTGCGTGACGGGCGCAGCGGCATCAGCTACAACCCGGAGTACGAGGAAATGGGCCTGCGCGCGCTGATCTCCGGCCGGGTGAATATCGATTTTGCAGACCACATCGATCGCAAGGTACTGCGCTTTATGGGCGATGCGGCGGCGTATGGTTATATTGCCATGGACGAGGCTATCAAGGATGCCGGCCTGGAAGACAGCGATGTGTCCAACGAGCGCACCGGCATCATCATGGGCGCGGGCGGCTCCTCGTCACAGGATCAGGTGGAGGCTGCCGACATTCTGCGCACCAAAGGTCTGCGCAAGATCGGGCCCTATCGGGTTCCGCGCACCATGGGCAGCACGGTATCTGCCTGCCTGGCAACACCCTACAAGATCAAGGGTGTTAACTACTCCATCTCCTCGGCCTGCGCCACCAGCGCCCATTGCATTGGCAACGCGGTCGAGCTGATTCAACTGGGCAAGCAGGATGTGGTATTTGCCGGCGGCGGCGAGTCCGAACACTGGACACTGACCAATCTGTTTGATGCCATGGGCGCACTGACCACGACGCACAATGATGAGCCTGAAAAAGCTTCCCGTCCGTTTGACGTATCACGCGACGGCTTTGTCATCGCCGGCGGCGGCGCCGTACTGGTCATTGAGTCACTGGATCACGCTCTCGCCCGCGGCGCCAGGATCTACGCCGAAATCACCGGTTACGGCGCTACGTCAGACGGTTACGACATGGTCGCGCCCTCAGGCGAAGGCGCCGTGCGCTGCATGAAAATGGCACTGGCGACAGTCAACAAGCCAATCGACTATCTGAACACGCATGGCACCAGCACACCGGTGGGCGATGTCAGTGAACTGCGCGCCATCAAGGAAATATTCGGCGACAAATCCCCCATCATCAATTCCACCAAGTCGCAAACTGGCCACTCACTGGGCGCCACCAGCGCACAAGAGGCTATTTACAGCCTGCTGATGATGCAAAACAATTTTGTCAGCGCTTCCATCAACGTAACGGAACTTGCACCTGAAGCAGCCGGTCTTAATATTGCAACCAAACGCATGGACGACGTCAAACTCGACTGCATCATGTCCAACAGCTTCGGCTTCGGCGGTACCAATGCAACTCTGGTTTTCGAACGCTATCAGGCATAATAGCAAAAAACACTGCCATAACAGTGCCGTGAAGGTCACACTGGTGTTGCTTGCGCTTCTCGTCAGCACAGCGGCGGCAGCGCAGCCCAGCGGCCTGTTTGGCGGCAGCCGGCCCAGCTTTCTCGACGTTGATGAGGCGTTCAGGTTTTATACCAGCCTGGATGCCAGCGACGCGGTCACCATCCAATGGACAGTGGCGCCCGAATACTATCTGTATCAGGACAAGTTCGGTTTCAGCCTGGTCGCGCCTGATGGCACAACGCGCGAGCTGGATGTCACCTTGCCCGCAGGAACCAGCCACCACGATGAATTTTTCGGTGATGTTGTGGTTTACTACGGCAATCTGACCACCCCCGTGACATTGCCTGCCGGTATCACCGTTGACAGCCGTTATCAGTTGCAAATCCGGTATCAGGGCTGCGCCGATGCCGGGCTTTGTTATCCACCACAAACGCGGTTGCTGGAAATAACGCCCTGAGCCGTACACGCCACCAACTCTCCGCCGACACCAGCAAAACAGAAAAGATCAGAGAAAAACCACAATTTGAAGGTGAAAATCTGAGAAAAATCTGACAAAATGCCGCCATTAGAGCAAAAATACGATCGACGGAATCGACTATGGCGACCATACTTGTGCTGCACGGCCCCAACCTGAATCTGCTGGGTACCCGCGAACCCGAGATTTACGGCCCGGAAACTCTGGATGACATCAACGCGCGCCTCAGTAGCGCCTGCATGGACGCCGGCCATCACCTGATGCACATGCAAAGCAACGCCGAGTATGAACTGATCGACCGCATCCACGACGCCCGTCGTGAAGAGATCAATTTCATCATCTTCAACCCGGCGGCGCTAACCCACACCAGTGTCGCCCTGCGCGACGCATTGCTGGCGGTGGATATCCCGTTCATCGAAGTTCATTTGTCCAATGTCTACAAACGTGAAGGTTTTCGCCATCACTCGTATTTTTCCGACATCGCTATCGGCACCATTACCGGGCTGGGCTCCCAGGGCTATGACCTGGCCCTGCAGTCGGCCCTGCGACGAACCAGCACTTGAAAAAAATCAATAAACAAACCAATAACATAAACCTTACAGACGTAATCCCCAGGTAAAGAGACGCTATTATGGATATCAGAAAAGTAAAAAAACTTATCGAACTGCTCGAGTCCTCCGACGTCGCGGAAATCGAGATCAAGGAAGGTGAAGAGGCCGTTCGCATCAGCCGCGCCAGCAAGGTCACACCGCCACCGGTTCAATATCAGAGCGCACCGGCACCCGCTGCGCCCGCTCCCGCCCCGGCCGCCGCACCTGCGCCAGCGCCCGAAGCCGGCAAGGACAGCAAGAAAATTCGCGGAAATGTGGTGAAGTCGCCGATGGTAGGTACCTTCTACCGGTCGCCGTCCCCCTCGTCACCGGCATTTGTTGAAGTCGGCCAGCACGTGAAAGTCGGCGATGTCATTTGTATCGTTGAAGCCATGAAGATGATGAACCAGATCGAATCCGATCACAGTGGCGTCGTGGAAGCGATTCTTGTTCAGGACGGCGAGCCCGTTGAATTTGACCAGGCCCTGGTCACCATTGTTTAAAGGGTAAGACCTATGCTTGAGAAAGTCCTGATTGCCAACCGCGGCGAGATCGCACTACGAATCCTGCGCGCGTGCAAAGAGCTCGGTATCAAGACCGTTGCCGTGCACTCCAGCGCCGATCGCGACCTGATGCATGTGCGCCTTGCTGACGAATCCGTTTGTATTGGCCCGGCCAGTGCCGCCAAAAGCTACCTCAACGTGCCCGCCATCATCAGCGCTACCGAAGTCACTGATGCGGTGGCAATCCACCCCGGGTACGGTTTCCTGTCAGAGAACGCCGACTTCGCCGAACAGGTCGAGCGCAGCGGTTTTGTTTTCATCGGTCCGCGTGCAGAAACCATCCGCCTGATGGGCGACAAGGTGTCCGCCATCAAGGCCATGATCGACGCCGGCGTCCCCACCGTACCCGGATCCGACGGCCCGCTGGACGGCGACTCCGAGCGCACTCTGGCCATTGCCAAGCGTATCGGCTATCCCGTGATCATCAAGGCCGCCGCCGGTGGTGGTGGTCGCGGCATGCGTGTCGTGCACAGTGAAGCGGCGCTGCTGAAAGCCATATATGTTACCCAGTCTGAAGCCAAAGCCGCCTTCGGCAGCGACGTCGTTTATCTGGAGAAGTTTCTGGAGAACCCGCGCCACGTTGAGATCCAGGTGCTGGGCGACGGCATGGGCGACGCGATTTATCTGGGCGATCGCGACTGCTCCATGCAGCGCCGGCATCAGAAGGTGATTGAAGAAGCACCGGCCCCCGGTATTCCCGACCACGTGCGCGCACAGGTCGCTGAGACCTGCATCAAGGCCTGCAAGCTGATGAAGTATCGTGGTGCCGGCACGCTCGAATTCCTGTATCAGGATGAGCAGTTCTTCTTCATCGAAATGAACACCCGTGTTCAGGTAGAGCACCCGGTCACCGAAATGGTCACCGGCATTGATATCGTCAAGGAACAACTGAAGATCGCCAGCGGCATGCCACTGGACATCAAACAGGAAGATATCAAAATCAAGGGCCACGCTTTTGAGTGCCGTATCAATGCCGAAGACCCGTCATCGTTCATGCCCTGCCCGGGCAAAATCAACCTGTTTCACGCGCCGGGTGGCAACGGCATACGGGTCGACTCGCACATTTACAGTGGTTACACCGTACCGCCGTATTACGACTCACTGATTGCCAAGCTGATCAGCTACGGGGCAGACCGCGATGAAGCGCTGGTACGTATGCAGAATGCGCTGGACGAACTGCTGATTGACGGCATCCGGACCAATACGCCGCTGCACAAGGATATCCTGCGCGATTTCAATTTCCGCAAGGGTGGTGTCAACATCCACTACCTGGAAAACATGCTCAATGGTGGTCACAAGAAAGCCTGACGGCCGACCTCCGGTCATGTGGAAACGATTATGCCCTGGTTACAGATAAAGGCGCGGATCACCGACGCAGAAGCCCCGCAGATGGAACAGCTGTTCCAGTCGATCGGGGCAGTGTCGGTGACATTGCTCGACGCTGAAGATGAACCGGTTTTCCAGCTCGATCCGGGCAGCACCCCTCTGTGGCAGCAGACATTGCTGTGCGCATTGTTTGAAGACGACGCCGACGCCGATGCCATCATTGCCACCGTTACCGCCGGCAGCCGGTTGCTGGAAAGCGATCTGTTAACCGAAAAAATTGCTGACCAGGATTGGGAACGCGCCTGGATGAGCGATTTCAGGCCAATGCGATTTGGCGAGCGACTTTGGGTGTGCCCAAGCTGGAGCGAACCCCCGGAGCCGGACGCGGTCAATATCATGCTCGATCCCGGCCTTGCCTTTGGCTCTGGCACCCACCCGACCACGGCGCTTTGCCTGGCCTGGCTGGACAGCCAACAGCTGACCAACAAGAGCGTGATCGATTACGGGTGTGGCTCGGGCATTCTGGCCATTGCCGCCGCTCTGCTCGGGGCCAACCGGGTCGTCGCCGTGGATAATGATCCGCAGGCGGTCACTGCCAGCGGCAATAACCGCGACATGAACGGCATCTCTGCCGGATTGATGACCGTGCATCTGCCCGGAGAGGCCCACGCCCCCGCGGACATCGTCGTGGCAAATATCCTGTCCGGACCCTTGGCAGAACTGACCCCGGTCCTGACCAGCCTCACCAAGCCAGGCGGTAAACTGATCCTGTCCGGCGTACTGTCCGAACAAACGGAAACCCTGATGGCCTCTTATGCGCCGTTTTTTGCCATGCAGGCGCCTGTCATCCAGGACGAGTGGGTCAGGATCGAAGGCACCCGGCTGACGGGCAACTGATATGTGGACACTGGTCGAAACTGACACCGCGCCTGACAACAACAACGGCACTTTCTCCGGTGCGCTGACGTCTCGCCTGCCCGATCCGGACGAGTCGGGAATTTCCGCCGCGCTATCCGCTCCGGCCGGGCGCACCCCGTTCTGGCGCGCTGCTGGCTACGCCGGCCTTTGCCTGCTGCTGACCGCCAGCCTGATTGCCCAGATCGGCTACCAGCATCTCGACCGTATCAGCCAACACGGAATCATACGCCCCTGGCTGCTGGCCCTGTGCGACGTTGCCGACTGCGTGTTACCTGCACGGCAGGACAGCAGCAGAATCGTCAGCAATCAGCTGTCCATCGAGCCACACCCGGATTTTCAGGATATTTCACAGATGGTACTCAGCTTCACCAACGCTGCCGACTTTGCCCAGCCTTTACCGGCCATCGACCTGGTGTTTTCGGACACCACCGGCCGCGAGACAGCCGGCCGACGCTTTTACCCGCAAGACTATTACCCGCGGGACCACCTTGACGCGGCAGCAGCCTCACCAACGGCCCTGTCGGCGCAGGAAAGTCTCACCATACAACTTGCTTTCGCCACGCCGGCTGACGACGCGGTGAATTATCAGGTACGATTTGCCCATGAATAGCTTCACACTGGGTCGCCATACTCTGCAACAGCCATTGATGCTGGCCCCCATGGTCGGCGTCAGTGACCTGCCGTTTCGCGAGATTTGCCTGCAGCAGGGTGCCACGCTGGCGGTGGCAGAAATGGTCGCCGCCAACCCGGCACTCTGGGATACGGAGAAGCATCGCTTGCGCCTGAAGCACTCAACTGCGTGCGGCCCCGATATCGTCCAGATTGCCGGGTTTGATCCGCAAATGATGGCCGATGCCGCTCGCGTCAACGCCGGGCAGGGCGCAGAAGTGATTGATATCAACATGGGCTGTCCGGCCAAGAAAGTTCTGAAAAAGGCGGCCGGTTCGGCGCTGCTCAGGGACCCGCAACTGGTTGAACGCATTCTGCGCGCGGTGACCTCAGCGGTCGATGTACCGGTAACGCTTAAAATACGCACCGGTTGGAGCCGGGAGCAGCGCAACGGTCTCGACATTGCCCGCATTGCCGAAGACTGCGGCATTGCCATGCTCAGCGTGCATGGCCGCACCCGGGAGTGTCGTTTTCTGGGCGACGCGGAATACGACACCATTGCCGAGATCAAACAGCGAATCAGCATTCCGGTCATTGCCAACGGTGACATAGACAGTCCCCAAAAAGCCCGATACGTGCTGGACCACACCAAAGCTGACGGCCTGATGATCGGACGTGCAGCACAGGGTAATCCCTGGATATTCCGGCAGATCCGTCAGTATCTGGATACCGGGTCTGCCAGCGAAACTCCGCCGCCGCACGACATCAGCAGCCTGATGATTGACCACATCAGCGCCTTGCACGCGTTCTATGGCGACGTTCGCGGTCCGCTCTTTGCCCGCAAACACATTGACTGGTACAGTAAGGTCTTGCCGCACGGCGAAGCGCTCAAACAACAATTCATGCAGCTCAGTGACGCTGAAGCACAACTGGATTTGCTGAGCACCTATCACGCCGCCAGTGCTGCAGAAAACCTGTGCCCTGCTGACTTGTTGCCTTCTGCGCGGCGCCATAACGACGACCCTAGACGTCAGGTATTGGCTTGATGAAAAAAGATGATCCGGCTTCCGGCCTGCCATCAGAGGCGCTGCTATCGCCAGCCGAACACGCAGCGTTCAGTCTCGAGAGCTCCCGCTGCAGCCTGCGACAGGCGGTGGAGCGGGCGATGGCAAATTATTTTGCCGACGTTGATGACGAAGGCCTGATCAGCGATCTGTACGAGCTGGTTTTAAGCGAAGTTGAAGCGCCTCTGCTGCAGGCTGTGCTCAAACAGACCGATGGCAACCAGAGCCGGGCATCTACCATGCTGGGCCTGAATCGTGGTACTCTACGCAAAAAATTGAAGCAGCACGGATTGCTGAATTTCCGGCAAAACGGATTGTCGGATTGATTGTTGAATTAAACGTCCCATCCCACCTTTTTCATACTACACCCAAGTAAAGATTACGTTATGTCTACAGATAAACCTGCTGTTATCCGACGCGCCCTGATCAGCGTCTCGGACAAAACCGGCATTGCCGATTTCGCCCGCTCCCTGCACCAGGCTGGCGTGGAGATCCTTTCTACCGGCGGTACTTTCCGCCTGCTGCAGAAAGAAAAAATTCCCGCCATCGAAATCGCTGACTATACCGGATTTCCGGAAATGATGGACGGTCGGGTCAAGACCCTGCACCCGAAAGTGCACGGCGGTATCCTGGCGCGCCGCGACATCGATGGCGACGTAATGCAGGAACACGACATCCCGGCGATAGACCTGGTGGTGGTCAACCTCTATCCGTTCGAGGCAACCGTTGCCCGTCCCGACTGTGATCTGCCCACGGCAATTGAAAATATTGATATCGGTGGTCCCACCATGCTGCGCGCCGCCGCCAAAAACAACGCCTGGGTCGCTGTGGTTACCAACCCGGACGACTATGTTGGCATCATTGCTGAAATGAAGCTCAACAGCGGCACCCTGAGTCAGGCCACCCGCTTTGATCTGGCGGTCAAAACCTTTGAGCATACCGCTGCCTATGACGGAGCTATTGCCAACTATCTGGGCCGCATCGTCACCGGCAGCGACTATCCGCGAACCTTCAGCAGCCAGTTTCACAAGAGGCAGGATCTGCGTTACGGCGAAAACCCGCACCAGAGCGCAGCTTTTTATGCTGAAAACGACGCCCGGGACGCCAGCGTCAGTACTGCCGAACAACTGCAGGGAAAAGAACTGTCATACAACAACATTGCTGACACGGATGCAGCACTTGAATGTGTCAAAAGCTTTTCGCAGCCCGCCTGTGTCATTGTCAAACACGCCAACCCTTGCGGCGTGGCTGTGGCAGACACCATAGAAGCTGCCTATCAACTGGCCTTCAAAACCGATCCAACATCGGCATTCGGCGGCATCATTGCATTCAACCGAGAGCTTGATGCCGTCACTGCCAACGCCATAATTGACCAACAGTTCAGCGAAGTCATTATTGCGCCAACGGTATCTGATGAAGCGCTGACCGTGCTGGAAGCAAAGCCCAATGTACGCGTCTTAAGCTGCGGTGCGTTGGCGGCAGACCCGGTGCCGGCCTGGGACTTCAAACGCGTCAACGGCGGTCTGTTGGTGCAGGACCGGGACATACACCAGATCAGCAAAGGCGACCTGACCGTGGTCAGCAAACGCCAGCCCAGCGAACAGGAACTGAGCGACCTGATGTTTGCCTGGACTGTCGCCCAGTTTGTCAAATCCAATGCCATTGTGTACTGCAAGAACCAGCAGACCATTGGCGTGGGCGCCGGCCAGATGAGCCGGGTTTACAGCGCCAAAATCGCCGGCATCAAGGCCGCTGATGAAAACCTGACAGTCGCCGGCTCGGTGATGGCGTCTGATGCGTTCTTCCCGTTCCGCGACGGTATTGATGCCGCCGCCGCTGCCGGCATCACTGCGGTCATTCAGCCGGGCGGATCCATGCGCGACGCCGAAGTCATCGCTGCGGCCGATGAAGCCGGTATGGCGATGGTGTTCACCGGCATTCGCCATTTCAGACATTAATCCGGACGAAGACACTATGAATATTCTGGTACTGGGCAATGGCGGGCGCGAACACGCGCTGGCCTGGAAGCTGGCGCAGGCGTCCGGCGTTACCACCGTTTTTGTTGCGCCCGGTAATGCCGGCACCGCCACCGAAGCGGGCATTGAGAATGTGGCCATTGACCCGCTGGACTTTGCGGCACTGGTCGACTTTGCCAACAGCAATAATGTCGGGCTGACAGTGGTCGGACCCGAAGCACCGCTGGTAGCCGGCGTGGTGGACTATTTTACGGAACAGGGTCTGCGCTGCTTCGGCCCCCGCAAGGGCGCCGCGCAACTGGAAGGCTCCAAGGCCTTCACCAAGGATTTCCTGGCACGGCACCAGATACCCACCGCCAGCTACCAGAACTTCACCGACGCTGACGCGGCTATCGCTTACGTCAAGGCGCAGGGCACGCCCATCGTGATCAAGGCCGACGGCCTGGCCGCCGGTAAAGGCGTGATTATTGCGCAGAATCAGGATGAGGCCGACACCACCATTCGCGACATGTTGTCCGGCAACAGCTTTGGTGATGCCGGCAGTCGTGTTGTTATTGAAACCTTCCTCGAAGGAGAAGAAGCCAGCTTCATTGTTATGGTAGACGGCGAGCACGTGCTGCCGCTTGCTACCTCGCAGGATCACAAACGCCGCGACGACGGTGACAGGGGGCCGAATACCGGCGGCATGGGCGCCTATTCGCCGGCCCCGGTGGTCACCAGGGACGTGCATGAGCGCATCATGGCCGAGGTCATCATGCCAACTGTGCGCGGCATGGCAGCCGAAGGAAACCCGTATACCGGTTTTCTGTATGCCGGCGTCATGATATCTCCGCAAGGCGCGGTCAACGTGATCGAGTTCAACTGCCGCTTTGGCGATCCCGAAGCGCAGCCGGTGATGATGCGCCTGCAATCCGACCTGGCAGCATTGTGCGAAGCTGCGCTGGACAAACGCCTGCACGAAGTTGAGGCAAACTGGGATGACCGCGCCAGTATTGGTGTGGTGCTGGCCAGTGGCGGTTACCCGGAAGCGTACGACAAAGGAATTCCGATCCATGGCCTGGAAGCGACCACAGGCAACGAACGCAATGCCAAGGTATTCCATGCCGGTACTGCGTTGAAAGATGGTAAGGTAGTTACCAATGGTGGCCGCGTACTGTGCGCGGTGGCACTTGGCGACACCGTCACACAGGCGCAAAAGGCCGCCTATGAACTGGCTGACAGGATCAGCTGGGACAAAATGGCGTGTCGGCGTGATATCGGTTACCGGGCCATAACCCGTGAGATGCAGAAGGTAACGCCTGCGTGAAGGCACTAATCGCAAGATGAGGTAATGATACAAACCATGGACAAAAAACAGGACATGTTGTCATTCAGTCTCGCCGATCGGCTGGTGTTACAGCTCGACCAGGCCTTGCACACACTGATCCCCGGCAGCAGCAATGCTGCCCGTCATACACCGGCTGCGGCTGTTGATGAAGCCGAACTGTCCGCCGCCGATCGACGACAGGCGGCATCGTTGATGCGTATCAATCACACCGGTGAAGTCTGCGCCCAGGCGCTGTATCAGGGTCAGGCATTGACCGCACGACTGCCCGATGTGCGCGCAGGCATGGATCACGCCGCCCGTGAAGAGATTGATCACCTGGCCTGGTGTGAAACCCGCCTGCAGGAGCTGGACAGCCGCACCAGCGTGCTCAACCCGCTTTGGTATGCGATGTCATTTGGCATGGGAGCCACAGCCGGACTGATAGGCGACAAATGGAGCCTGGGTTTTGTCGGCGAAACCGAAAGGCAGGTCTGCGAGCATCTGGAAGACCATCTTGAGCGGCTGCCCGCCGATGACCACAAGAGTAAAGCCGTGCTGACGCAGATGATCATGGACGAGCGCACTCACGGTGACGCGGCCATGGCCGCAGGCGGCGCTGAATTGCCTCTGCCCGTCAAAGCAGGCATGAAGCTGATGGCAGGGGTCATGAAAACACTGACCCACCGGATCTGAGACGCCAACGGTGTCGCACCTGCCCCGTCTCCTCAAAATTATCTCGGTCGCTGCCAAGTACCGACTGCATCAGCTCAGCCCGCTGACCGCGCGCTCGTGGCTGATACGCCTGATCATGGGCATCGTTGGCCTGCCCTGGGCCGGTCACGCCGCGCGCCGCCTGTCACCTGAACAGAGCCTGCGCACAGCCCTGGAAGAGCTGGGTCCCATCTACATCAAATTCGGTCAGCTTCTGTCTACGCGCAGGGACTTCCTGCCCCACGCCCTGGCTGACGAACTGCAAAGCCTGCAGGATCGGGTACCGGGTTTTACCTCGCCCACCATTACCAGCATTGTCGAAGCCGCGCTGGAAAGTCCCTGGCAAAGTCACTTCCGCTCCATCAACAACACTGCGCTGGCGTCGGCCTCTATCGCCCAGGTGCACGAAGCCACCCTGCTCAACGGCGACCAGGTGGTCATCAAGGTACTGCGGCCGGGCATCAACGAAACCATCCGCCAGGATATTGTTGTGCTCAAGTGGCTGGCGCGCCTGATCGAACGCCATGTGCCCGATGGACGTCGCCTGCGGCCACGCGAAGTGATTGCCGACTATGAACACGTCATTCTGGGCGAACTTAACCTGATGGCCGAAGGCGCCAACACCACGCTGCTGCGCCGCAACTTTGAGCACTCACCCCTGCTTTATGTGCCGCAGGTGTACTGGGACGTCAGTCGGGACGGCATGCTGGTCACCGAGCGCATCAATGGCATTCCGGTATCTGATATAACGCAATTGCAGGCCCGGCAGGTGAATCTGAAGAAGCTGGCGGAAACCGGTGTCGAAATCTTTTTCACCCAGGTTTTCGAACACAGCTTCTTTCACGCCGATATGCACCCCGGCAATATCTTTGTCGATCCGACAGATCCGCAGAACCCCAAATATATCGCCATTGATTGCGCCATTATCGGTTCGCTGAGCCGGGAAGATCAGCAGTATCTGGCACGCAATCTGTTGGCCATTTTCAAGCGTGATTACCGCAAGGTGGCTGAGCTGCATGTGGAAAGCGGCTGGGTACCGAAGACCACCAAGGTGGTGGAATTTGAGGCAGCCATGCGCACCGTGTGCGAACCCATTTTCGAAAAACCATTAAAGGATATTTCCTTTGGTTTCCTGCTGGTGCAATTGTTCCGCACCGCCGGACGCTTCAATATGGAAGTGCAACCATCCCTGGTGCTGTTGCAAAAAACCCTGCTCAATGTCGAAGGGCTCGGGCGTCAGTTGTACCCGGAGCTTGATCTGTGGCAGACTGCGCTGCCGTTTCTGGAGAGCTGGAACCGTCGCCGCATGAAACCCTCGTTCCTGTGGCGCGAGTTGAAAAATCATGTGCCCGACTGGGTTGAGCAATTTCCGCAGCTGCCGCAGTTGGTACTGAACAGCCTGAATCAGCATGAGAAGGTGGCCGCTCTCAACGAAACGCTGCAAATTGTCATCGCGCAGCAACGACAGATCGAGAAGCGCCGTCGGCGTCAGACCAGACACCTGCTGACAGTGGCTTTTGTGGCCGCACTTGTCATCGGTTTTTTGTATTTTACGCAGTGAAAGAGCATACTGTTAACGCGAGCCAAACATGAGTCACACAGCCTGGCTGGATCAGATCAAATGGAATAACGACGGCCTGGTGCCTGTCGTCACGCAGGATAGCCAAACCCGCCGCCTGCTCACCCATGCCTGGATCAACCGTGAAGCACTGGCGTTGACGCTGGCGGAAGGGCGCGCGGTGTACTGGTCGCGCTCACGTCAGAAGATCTGGCGTAAAGGCGAAGAATCGGGCAATGTGCAGCGTATCCACGATATCCTGCTGGACTGTGACGGCGATACGGTTTGTTATCTGGTAGAGCAGGTCGGCGGCATCGCCTGCCATACCGGGCGTGAAAGTTGTTTCTACCAGACGCTGACCACCGTTGATGGCGAAACCTCCTGGCAGACCACGGATCCGGTACTCAAGGATCCGTCAGTGATGTACGGCAGCCCGGCGAAGCAGCCCTGAGCGAAACAAAGACAGCCTTGAGCGAAACACAAGCAGCCCTGAGCGAAACACAAACAGCCATGAGCGATAACAGCACCACAGCAAGCCCCGACACCCTGACGCAGCTCGCCGCCATTCTGGCTGAGCGCAAACAGGCAGATGCCAGCACCTCCTACGTCGCCAGCCTGCATCAGAAAGGCCTGAACAAGATACTGGAAAAGGTCGGCGAAGAAGCAGTAGAGACCATTCTGGCAGCGCGCGACACCGACGCCGGTGGCGATGCCGCGGCACTGATCAGTGAGACCGCAGATTTGTGGTTCCACAGCATGGTGATGCTGAGCCACCTGAACCTGAACCACGAACAGGTATTGGAAGAACTGGCAAAGCGTTTTAACATATCGGGTCTGGTGGAAAAGGCGTCCAGGCCCGACTCATAAGAACACAGAGCCACAAAACACGGATTCATCAAACACAGTGTCACTCAGGTGACAAATTACAGGCTAAACCGGAGGAAACATGGGTATCGGCGGCATCAGTATCTGGCAACTGCTAATCATCGCACTGATCATCGTGCTGTTGTTTGGCACCAAGAAGCTGCGCACTTTGGGCTCCGACCTGGGCGGCGCGCTCAAGGGCTTCAAGCAGGCGGTCAAAGACAAGGATGACGAGGACGACAACAAGGACGAGGAAGACCCCGGTCAGATCGGCACGGATACGATGCGCAGCGAAACGCATAACGACGCTGACACCGAAAAAGCAAAAGACAAGTAACAACAACAGCGCCGGGTGCCCCTGTTCCGTCTGGGGTGCCTGAAGGCTTTACGTCTCACCGTTACATGGGTATAGCACGTGGATTGCAGCGATGTTTGATATAGGTTTTATGGAGCTGCTACTCATCGGTATCGTGGCCCTGCTGGTACTGGGCCCGGATAAACTGCCCGGTGCCATCCGCACCGGTGCGTTGTGGTTTGGCCGGGCCAAACGCAGCTTCAACAACGTCAAATCCGAGATTGAACAGCAGATCAATACCGATGAAATCCGGCGTCAGCTGCACAACGAATCCATTCTGGGTGATATCGAAAAAGCCAAACAAAATGCCAACAAACTGATCAAGGATACGCAGTCAGAGATCAAAAGCGCCGAAGACAGCGTGAAACGCTCAATCGATGTGAACGGCAAGAATACGCCCGCGCCGAAAGCAACCACCAGCGCCGATGAAGGCATCCCGACACCTGCGCCGGAAAACTATCAAGCGCCGGGCAAGGCCGACGCCACACCAACACCACAGCTAACCCAGGTTGAGACATCCCCGCAGACGGCAGGCGCGCCAGCCACTGACGACCCGGACGCTGACGAACAATCAACCGACAGGCATGCAACCGACGAACAGGTCGTAGAAGAAAAAGCAGGCGTCTCCGTAGAGTCCACCGCGCAGACCGGCATCGACGCGGAAGCGGCGCCGGAAGCCGGGGAATCCCCGGACGAGTCAGCGGCCTCCCGGGATATCTACAGCACCCCGCCCAGCGGTATTGTAAGCATGCAAAAAGGTAAGTTTTCTGCCGTTAATGACAAGCCGAAAGATTCGGACTCATCCTCCGGCAAGAATTGAGAGACTGACATGACAGAAGACCCTTCAGCGGGTAATAAGCAGCAATCGCACGTCTCGGGAGATCTGACCCTTGTTGGGCATCTTGTGGAATTGCGTGACCGCCTCCTGAGGTGCATTATTGCCCTACTGGTGGTGTTTCTGTCACTGATCTATTTCGCCAATGACATTTACACCTTTGTTGCGTCGCCCCTGGTGTCGGTGCTGCCGCCAGACACCAGCATGATCGCAATCGATCCGACATCACCGTTCTTCACGCCGTTCAAACTGACCTTCTACGCTTCGCTGTTTGTATGCGCGCCCTATCTTCTGTTTCAGATCTGGGCATTCATAGCACCCGGCCTGTACCGGAACGAAAAATCACTGGCCATTCCGCTGTTTGTTTCCAGTGTGATGCTGTTTTATGCCGGCATGGCGTTCGCCTACTATGTCCTGTTTGGCGTCGTATTCAGCTTCTTTGTCTCCGTGGCACCCGAAGACATTGCCGTCGCGCCTGACATCGCCAGTTATCTGAGCTTTGTGCTGAAGATCTTCTTTGCCTTTGGTTTTGCGTTCGAGATCCCGATTGCGGTATTCCTCTTCATGTGGGCCGGGCTGATTGAACCGGAAGACCTGAAGAAGAAACGCCCCTACGTCGTTGTCGGATGTTTCGTGGTAGCGATGCTGCTGACGCCGCCGGATCCGTTTACGCAGTCGCTGCTGGCGATTCCGATGTGGATGCTGTTTGAGGTGGGTGTTTTCTTTGGCAGCGCGTTTTTAAAGAAAAAAGCCGCAGAAGAAGGCAACATCGACTCCGACGATCTCTAATCCTCATGTTCTTGCCACTGTGACAATCCGTCGCAGTGGCAATATGTCACAGCGCAACGGCCCTCTTCGTTCCCTATAATCCATCCTGAACAGATATTTTCAGGATAGATCGCAGAGGACCGCTATGACAATACTCCCAACTTCCCCCCGCAAACTCATAACGCTTGGCCTGACCTCCCTTACCGTCATGACTGCTGCTGCAACTGCGCAACCGCAAGGTGCCGTCGAAGAGATGGTGGTTATCGGCGCGCGCGATTCCCATACCGTCCGCACCGATGACGTTATGGTCGCACCCGCTGACACCGCCGAGCTGCTAAAAAAAATGCCCGGCGCCAACGTAAACCGTAATGGCGAATTAACCGGCGTGGCGCAGTACCGTGGCATGCACGGCGACCGAATTAATGTTGTCATCAACGGCGCTCATGTCAGCTCTGGCGGCCCCAACGCGATGGATGCACCATTGCATTACGCGCCGGTAGCGGCGCTGGAATCACTCACGATCAGCCGTGGCATCACGCCGGTCAGTGCCGGCCAGGAGACCATCGGCGGCCACATGGAGGCCATAACCTATAGCGGCGACTTTGGCGACAGCAATGACTTTGAATGGGGCGGCCGCACCTACTTTGGCGCGCAATCTGTCAATCAAGGGCTGGTAGGCAGCGTATTCCTCTCCCTCGCCAATCGTAATCACCTGTTTCGCGGTTTTGTCATGACCGAGCAGGCTGATGACAGTGATTTTGGCAACGGTACCATTCGCCCCTCGGAGTACGAGCGTAACCGTTATGACCTGGGTTACAGCTTTCGCTCCGGCGATCACGAGTTCAGTGTTGATTTCACCAAAAATGACACTGGCCACGCCGGCACCGCTGCACTGCCCATGGACATACAACTGGTTGACAGTGACCTTATCCGCGGACGCTATGTATGGGACAGCCCGGACCTGAAGATAACGGCAGAAGTGTCGATGAATGATATTGGTCACTGGATGACGAATTATCACCTGCGCACGCCGCCCGCAGACATTTCCAGGTACCGCCACGCGTACACTGCCAGCGATAATTCAGGCTTCAGCATTAAGGCTGAACGTCAGGTTGCCAATGGATCATGGCAAGTCGGTATTGATGGACACTACTCAAATCATATCGCTTTGATACAGAATCCGAACAGCAGGTTTTTCTTTATCGATAACTTCAAGGATTCAGAGAGGAATGTGACGGGGGTATTCCTTGAGCGCAACATATCGCTTGGCGACATCAGCGGGCTTGATGTCGGCGTGCGCTTCAATCAGGTGCGAACTGACTCGGCCCGGGTCGACGCCAATCTCAACCCGATGAATCTGGCCGCTGGTGGTCCATTCATGATGAACATGATGGCGAATAATATCGCCAACCTGTTCAACGCCCAGGATTTGTCTAAAACCGACAACAATACCGACTGGTTTGCGCGCTTCAGCATCGACGCAGGCTATGATGTCACCTGGTATGCCGGTGCAGCGCGCAAGAGCCGATCTCCGTCTTACCAGGAAAGATATTTGTGGCTGCCAGCAGAATCGACCGGTGGCCTCGCGGACGGCAAAACGTATGTGGGCAATCCGGATCTGACCCCGGAGGTGGCACATGAAATCGAACTCGGCTTTGATCTGGAAAAGGGGCGCCTTACGTTTTATCCACGCGCATTTATCAAGCAGGTAGATGACTTTATTCAGGGCACACCGAGCACCATTGCCCTGACCAACAATTTCGCCCGGATGATGGCAAACATGGGCATGGGCACTCCCATACCGCTGGTTTTCTCTAACGTAGAAGCACGCTACACCGGTTTTGATATGGAGTCGGGCTTTGCGCTGAGCGACCGTTTTGAGCTGCGCGCAGTCGCCAGCATGGTGCGCGGAGAACGACGTGACATCGATGACAACCTGTACCGCATCGCGCCAGACAATCTGATAGTGGCTGTCGACTACCAGGGCAATAACTGGTCCGGCTCCCTGGAAAGCGTCAGTTACGCTCGTCAGGACGACGTGTCATTGACCAACCTGGAAGAAGCGACACCTGGCTACACAATCGTCAACCTGTCGACCAGTTTCAGGCCAACAGCACGCACGGAAATCGGACTGGGTGTGAATAACCTGCTGAACAAAACCTATCGTGATCATCTGGGCGCATACAACCGTGCAGTAAACCCTGACCTTGCTATGCGGGAAAGACTGCCCGGACTGGGCCGAAGCATTTATGGCCGCTTCATGATGTACTTCTGACGGAGGGATGACAGGCCCCTGATACCGCTATCGCAAGATAAAGGAGACGGGGCCGTCGTTTTCCAGCAACACTTTCATATCGGCACCAAACTCGCCGGTGACAGTGCCGGGATGCTCAGACTGCAGCCAGGTGACCAACTGGTCATAAAGCGCTTCGGCTTCTGCCGGTGGCATGGCCGACGAAAAACCGGGCCGCAGGCCCTTGTCGGTTGAAGCCGCCAACGTAAATTGCGACACCAGCATCACCGCACCGCCGACATCCCGCACACTGCCATTCATGCGCCCTTCACTGTCGGCAAACACACGGTAATCAAGCACCTTACCCAGCAGCTTCTCACCTGCTGCCAGCGTATCATCCCGCTCCAGACCCAACAGCACAACCAGCCCCTGACCAATACGACTGTATTCAGCCCCATCAATCTTCAGACTGGCATGCGTAACACGTTGAATCAAAGCGATCATGAACACACCACTGTCAGTTAACTGCGCACGATGTTCAGTAGTGAGGGGTCGTGAGCGAGGGTGTAAGTGACCGCCATGGATGGCGGAAATGCCTGCAATGCAGGAGCATTTGCAGGCCAAGGAACCTCCCACTGTTCCCGGCACGTGCTTCTACCGTTGTTGATTCGAGAATGGTCACTTCCGCTTACGCGCGCCTGAGGACCGGGAGTAGGGGGGATGTGAGCGCAGCACATGTGCAAGGAACCTCCCCCCTACTTCCGGTCATCAGGCGCAGCCCACAGACAAAAATCGCATTAACCCCGAGCCAACCCACCACGGCTGGCACGCTTCCGATCACTCTCGGTCAGATGCTTCTTCCGGATACGAATGCTCGCAGGAGTAATCTCAACCAGCTCATCCTCATCGATAAACTCCATGGCCTGCTCCAGCGTATGCCGCACGGCTGGCGTCAACACGATGTTTTCATCGGTGCCGGACGCTCGCACGTTGGTGAGCTGCTTACCCTTGATGGGGTTCACCACCAGGTCGTTGTCGCGGCTGTGCAGACCGATGATCATGCCTTCATAGACTTCCACGTTCGGCTCGATGAACAGACGGCCACGCTCCTGCAGTGCCCACAGGGAATAACCCAAAGCCTTGCCGGTGACCATGGATACCAGCACGCCATTCTTGCGCGCGGCCAGATCACCCGCCTTGGCCGGACCATAATGATCGAATACATGGTTCATCATGCCGGTACCCGAGGTCATGCTCAGGAACATGGAGCGGAAGCCGATCAGACCTCGTGTCGGTACCGTAAAGGTCAGGCGTACACGACCCTTGCCGTCGGGCAGCATGTCCGACATTTCAGCGCGACGCAGGCCCAGTTCTTCGATAATGGAACCCTGGTGCTCATCGTTGCAGTCAATCATCAGGATCTCGAACGGCTCGCTGAGCACACCGTCGATTTCTTTCATGATTACCTGAGGGCGTGATACCGCCAGCTCAAAACCTTCACGACGCATGGTTTCGATCAATACCGACAGGTGCAATTCGCCACGGCCCGATACTTTGTACTTGTCCGGCGTCTCCCCTTCCTCAACGCGCAACGCGACGTTGTGGATCAGCTCGCGATCCAGGCGCTCCCTGATATTACGCGTAGTGACGAACTTGCCTTCTCGGCCGGCAAAGGGCGAATCATTGACCTGGAAGGTCATGGTGATGGTGGGCTGATCAACCGTCAGCGGCGTCATCGCCTCGACATGGTCAGGGTCACACAGCGTGTCGGAGATGTTCAGCCTGTCCAGACCGGTGATACAGATGATCTCACCGGCGCGGGCCTCAGTCACATCAACCCGATCCAGACCCAGATGGCTCTTCACCTGCAGAATCTTGCCCTTGCGGGTTTCGCCGTCCTTGTCGATGACGGTAACCTGCATGTTCGGTTTGGCAACACCACCGGTAATACGGCCGATACCAATAACGCCAACATAGCTGTTGTAGTCCAGAGCACTGATCTGCATCTGAAAAGGCGCCTCAGCGTTAACCGGGGGTGGTGGTACCTTGTCGATGATGGTCTGGAACAGCGGTGTCATGTCATCGGCCAGATCATCGGCTTCCATGCCGGCAATACCATTCAGCGCAGAGGCATAGATCACCGGGAAGTCCAGCTGCTCATCCGTGGCACCCAGTCGGTCAAACAGGTCAAAGACTTCGTTCAGCACCCAGTCAGGACGCGCGCCGGGACGATCCACCTTGTTGATCACCACGATCGGGTGCAAACCCTGGGCGAAAGCCTTCATGGTCACAAAGCGGGTCTGCGGCATGGGGCCGTCGACAGCGTCGACCAGCAACAGCACGCTGTCCACCATGGACATGACGCGCTCTACTTCACCACCAAAGTCGGCGTGTCCGGGGGTATCCACGATGTTAATGTGGTAGCCATTCCAGTTAATAGCGGTGTTTTTGGCCAGAATGGTGATGCCGCGCTCTTTTTCCTGGTCATTGGAGTCCATTACGCGCTCTACGGAACCCCCGCGATCGCCCAGAGTGCCGGACTGTTGCAGGAGTTTGTCGACCAACGTGGTTTTACCATGGTCAACGTGGGCGATAATGGCGATATTGCGGATCTTCTCAATCACTGGGGACACCTATTACTAAAAGGGGGGAGCACTGCCGAAAAAAAGGTGGGAGATTATACAACAACTATCTTGACAATTCCATTACACAGTACTTTTTGACGTAAAAAACACAACCATGCGCTGGTATCCAGTCAATCAGGGCGAATCCCGACATCCATCCCTCAAAAATACCTCAAAACACCCCGGCTGCTACGGGTTCTGCTGCCACGCTAACGCCTCGCTTTTGCCACCCGGTTCGATTGCGCGATCTGTGACCCGGTTCACAGGGTGACTTTCGCAAACTGTTAGGTCCATCACGTTCCCGTAACAAAACAACCATATCGTTCAATAATACCGGTCCACCGGCAACCCTGGCGACGTAACAGGGGCGATGACAGATTCAGCAGTGCTCCGGCGTGAAGCCCCCGGGCGACTTGCGGACCTGCGAATGCATCACACTCATGTCAATTGGAGTCAAGTATGAACACATTAAAAAACAACCGATCGAAATGGACAAAAATAGCCCTGGCAGCCGCTATCGCCAGTGTCTCCGCGCTAAGTTACGCCTCGAGTCACCGGGAAGCGCCAATGATCGCCGGCATGCCCCGTCTGGACGCCACCGACCTGTACATGTTCCGCAGTTATGAAGAGGGCCGGGAAGACTACGTCACCATTATTGCCAATTATTTCCCGCTGCAGGCTGCGTACGGTGGCCCCAACTACTTTGACCTGGAAACCGCAGGTCTGTATGAAATTCATGTCGACAATGATGGCGACTCTATCGAAGACATCACCTTCAGCTTTGATTTCTCGACCATACTGGCTGGCGTCACAGTGCCGGTGGACGGGGTCAGTGTCCCAATCCCGCTGATCAATGCCGGTGGTATCGGGCCCGATGCTGCCGACACCGCCAATGTCAACTCGCGACAGGAGTACCAGCTCAGTGTCATCCGTGGCGAACGCAGGACCGGACAGCGTGAATTCGCAGTGAACGCCGACACCAGTGCGACAACATTTCGCAAACCGGTCGATTATATCGGCACCAAATCAATCCCGAACTATGCGCAGTACGCCAGTTCGCACATTTATCCGCTGAGCATACCTGACTGCAACACCGCCGGCCGCGTTTTTGTCGGTCAGCGCAATGAAGGCTTTGCCGTCAATCTCGGCCAGGTATTCGATCTGGTTAACCTGAACCCTCTGGGCTCGGAAGACGCAGTCGCCAATCCCATTGGCGCCGCCAGCGTAACCTCGCTGGCACTGGAAGTACCGATCTCCTGTCTGACCGCCGAAGACCCGGTGATTGGCGCCTGGACTACATCCAGCCTTAATATGGGAGATCAGGAACCCATGCAGGTATCACGACTGGGATTCCCGCTGGTGAACGAGCTCGTCATTGGTCTGCCGGACAAAGACAAGTTCAACGGCAGCCATCCGCACGACGATGCCCAGTTTGTGCACTACGTAGAGAACCCCACACTGCCCTTCCTGCTGGAGTTGCTGTTCTCTGACGCCGGTGCCGTCGCGCCGACGAACTTTCCGCGCGCTGATGTCATAGCCGCCGTTACCGGTGTGCCCGGGCTTAACCTGCCGGAGACTATCGCCAGCGACATGTTCCCGCGCAGTGAAATGTTGCGGCTGAATACATCCATCGCGCCCAAACCGGCGGCGCAGCAACTCAACATGGGCGTGCTTGCCAACGACACCGCGGGTTTCCCCAACGGACGCCGGCCGGGTGATGATGTGGTTGATATCGCGCTGCGTGTGATGATGGGTGCGCTGGTCGAAGACGCAGCGGTAGCGCCGAATAACACGGCTCCGTTCACGGACCAGACCACGGTTAGCGCAGCAGATTTCAAAACTGCATTTCCCTACCTGAACGAACCACTGCCGGGCTCGGCAGTTCAGTGATAGCAAGCTAGCCTGCATGACAGCGGAGCAGGGATGCTCCGCCTCATGCCCTTATAAAGTTCTTCCCGAAAAGGTTACAACTGACCATGTCTTACACATTACAAGCAGGTACGCACGCTGTGCGACTGTGGGCATTGGCGACAAGCCTCATAGCAGCGACCTTGCTGGCACCAGCCATTCAGGCGCAACCATACACGCCTGAAAGCAATAGCAGCATTGTCGACACTCTGCCCGCCGCTATCGTCGAGCTGGCAGCGGATATTCGCCGGCAGCAGCAAGCGCGCGCCACCGACAACGGCGCAGCGGACATTCTGCAGCAGGCCATGGCGTCTTATCAGATTGCTGCCGCGAGTGGTGAGGCTCGCGCGTACGGCCGGACACAGGCTATCCTGCAGCGCTGGCCGGACGAAACAGCACAACCGGCGATGTATCATATTCTGCTGGCAGCGGTGCTGCAGCACAATCACCAGTTCCGGGCAGCCCTGACAGAGTTGCGACACGTTATCAGTGCCGGCGCAGATGCCGGTCCTGCCTACATTCAGGCCCTGATGATTGAGTCACAGATTGGTCTGGTGATCGGCGACTACGCCCGGGTAGCACAAAGCTGTGAAGCGCTACGGACATCGGCGCGGCGCCCCGTTTTTATCAACTGTCAGGCGCAGCTTGATGGCGTCACCGGCAACGCCCGGCAGGCTCTGACTCTGCTACGTGATACCTTGCGTGACGGCAGCGGTCTCAATATTGTGGACTATTCCGAATTACTGACCACAGCCGCCGTTCTGGCTCATCGCCTGGACGAGCCAACGCTGGCCGAGGACTATTACCGAAACGCGCTACGAATCTCACCGGCCAACAGCTTTGTCACCGTCAACTACGGCAATCTGTTACTCGAACAGGGCCGATACCATGACCTTATTGCCTTGCTGTCAGGCGAGTCTGACAACACCTTGAACGCAGAGCTCAGCATCCTGCTGACCAGAGCCCTGCTGGCAACAGGAACGCCGGCAGATCAGCAACGCGCCGACCTGCTACTGGCCAGACTTGACCGGGATTTCGAACTGGCTTTCATCCGCAACGAAGCCATTCCATACAAAGAATATGCACAGTATGCGCTGGCGCTGGCCGACCAGCCGGCAGCAGCACTGAGCGCCGCCGCAGAAAACTGGAAACAACAAAAGGAGCCTTCTGATACGCGGTTACTGGCAAGTGCAGCCGCCGCCAATAATGACCACGATACGTTGGCCAGAATCGAGCGCTGGATCAGTGACGCGGGCACTGAAGATGCAAACTTACAGGAAATACTGGATAGCATGTCGGAGTCAACACCATGATAGCAAGACTTGTACTGGCCGCCTTGTTGTGTTGGCCGGCACTGGCGTTCAGCCATAGCCTGAGCGACAGCTTTATTGATCTTTCGGTAGATAACAACCAGATATCCGGGCATTGGCTGATCGCCACCAGTGATCTGGAGCTCGCTGTTGGCGTCGACCAGAATCTCGATACCGAGATCACCTGGGGAGAAATCCAGGCACGTCGCGCAGCGATTGCTGACTACACAATGTCCCGCCTGCAATTGACCATGGCTGATAGCATTTGCTCATTGCAGCCCGGCGCCTTTCAGGTCGAGCGGCGCAACTCTGCCATGTTTCTGTACCTGCCGCTCAGTGGGGTTTGCGACAGCTCTGGCGTACCTGAAATTAGCTACAACCTGCTGTTCGACATAGATACATCGCATCGCGGCATACTCAACATCACCCACAACGGCAACAGCCATCTGCGCATGTTCTCCCCGTCCGAGCCCACGCACCGGGTCGAGGCAACCGGTTCTGTCGCGGCGCTCGCCAATCTCTGGACATTTCTGATCGAAGGAGTCTGGCACATCTGGATAGGCCTGGACCATATCCTGTTCCTGTGTGCACTTATCATTCCGATTGTTCTGGGCGCCAACGCCGCCCGCAATTCCCCGCAAGTTCTTGGCGCAACTCCGCGACCCACGTTGTTCCTCAGCATCCTCAAGGTGGTCACCGCGTTTACCGTGGCGCATTCCATCACGCTGATTCTGGCTACTTTACAAATTGTGGCATTGCCGTCGCGACTGGTTGAATCAGTGATCGCGCTGTCGGTGGCGGTGACCGGTCTCAATATTATTTTCCCGATTTTTCGCGGCCACAGCTGGCAAGTCGCGTTTGCTTTCGGCCTCATCCACGGCTTCGGGTTTGCCGGCGTACTTGGCGATCTGTCATTGCCAACGCACCTGTTTATCAGCAGCCTGCTGAGCTTCAATATAGGTGTTGAAGTAGGTCAACTGGTGATTGTTGCCGTACTGGTGCCGGTTTTACTGCTTAGCGCCCGTGCCGGTTTACCCCGGCGCCTGGCGCTGGTTGCCAGCGGTGTCGTTATCACCGGATTCGGCGCCCTCTGGCTGGCAGAACGATCGCTACCGGCCCTGTTTAGTTAAGGGCCGGTGACTGATCGCGCTCAAAGCCGTATCAGCCATCCAATGCTATCAGTGCGTTAGCGCTCAGGGCCGGTACACAGCCACGTTCAGATAACCTGCGTCTTTCAGATGCGAGGCATGCAGTCGACTCATCATGCCCTTGTCGCAATACAACAGGTATTGCCGCGATGCATCCATGGTCGCAAACCGCGTACCCAGCTGATAAAACGGCACCACGGCGACGTCATAATCATCAGTGCTCAGCGGGGCCCTTTCCTGCTCATTGGGGTGCCGGATGTCAATCACCACGGCGCCCGCCGGCACGTGCGTCATCTGCTCAGGCTCGACATCGCGATGCTCCAGCACCTCGACCACACGATCAATCATCTGCACTTCGCGCGCAGCCACCGCCGCGTCCACCAATGCTGAATCGATCCTGGCCTCCTCCTCAATAACCCGGTGCACTTTGGCATGGGTTGTTGGCCTCACCGATATCACACCACAGTACTCCGGCACCTGAGCCGAAAACTCTTCGGTGCCAATGCGCCGGGCCATGTCGATGATGTCCTGTTTGTCGGTCACGATCAGTGGCCGCAGAACCAGCATGTCGGTCACCTGATCAATCACGTTCAGGTTGGGCAGGGTCTGGCTCGCCACCTGTGCCACGCATTCTCCGGTTACCAGCGCCGACAACTTCATGTCGCGGGCAACCTGATCGGCAGCGCGAATCATCATGCGCTTGAGTACCACACCCATGTGACCCGTATCGACCTTGCTCAGAATCTCACTGAGCAGCGGTTCAAACGGCACGCTGACGAACTTGACCCGGTGCGAGGAGCCAAAGCGCATCCACAAATACAGTGCTACCTCTTTCACCGCCAACTCATGTTCCTTACCCCCCAGATTAAAGAACAGAAAATGTGTCTGTATGCCACGGCGCATGAACAGGTAACTCGACACCGCTGAATCAAAGCCTCCCGAAATCAACGACAGCACCGGCTCCTGGGTACCCATGGGATACCCTCCCAGACCGCGCCACTGGTGGGTTACCACATACAGGGTCTGCTGGCGTATCTCCAGACGCACCGTGACGTCCGGCTGACGCAGATCGACCTTGCTGGCGCCGGTTTCGCGCATCAGGGCGGCGCCCAGAAAACGCTCCAAATCCATGGAGCTGAAATCGTGCTTGCCCTGACGCTTGCTGCGCACAGCAAAGCTGCGCCCCTGCAGACGCTCACGGTAAAACGGTAGAACTTCAGCCAGGATTCCGTCAAAATCGGGCAGTGGCCGTTTGCTGACCTGACTGATCAGGGAGATGCCCGACGTGTCGCGCAGCATGTCGATAACCTGCGCGACCAGATTTTCATCGTCGCTGTGGGTTTCCACTTCCAGAATATCCCAGTCACCGGTTACACTGATACGCGAATCGACCCGGCCCATCAGTATCCTCAGATTACGCCGGAGCGCCTTGATCAAACGCTGGCGCACCGGACGCGTCTTGATGGTGATTTCAGGGAAAAAGCGGATAACAAAAAGCATGGTACTGACCTTGTGTTCGACTTGTCTGGCAAGCGGATGACGAGTGACCGGGAAAAATTTCCAGGCGGAAAGTGAGACTAACGCATCAAAAAAGGGCATTATGCACCCGTTGTGTGCGATTACTGTTTTTAATGCACCATATTGGTGCCTAATTATTGGCTCACTGACACTGCCCGGCCAGCGAACTCTTGATATACAGGGGTCCCGGCACCCGTGAACAATGGCATATATCTTGCTCATTCACCGGTACTCGGGCATGGTATACAAACGCTATTATAATGCCGAATGCCCGGCTTGTTGAGTGCGAACCACTGCACAAGATCGGCACACAAGAAAATAAACACTGAGTAACGGCAGCGAACCGCGACCGTATCAGATTTTAAACTGTGACCTTAACCGTCACCCAATTCTCGATCACACGGAGGATCAGGAATGTCTGAGAAGACTATAAACTTAATCAAAGAGAACGATGCCAAGTGGGTTGACATGCGTTTTACCGATACCAAAGGTAAAGAGCAGCATGTAACCTTCCCTGCAGCCGTCGTTGACGAAGGCTTTATGGAAGGCGTGATGTTTGATGGTTCTTCGGTCGCCGGCTGGAAAGGCATCAACGAATCAGACATGATCCTGAAGCCGGATGACACGACAGCCGTGCTCGATCCGTTTGCTGACGAAGTGCAGATCAACCTGCGCTGCGACATCATCGAGCCGCGCACCATGCAGGGTTACAACCGTGATCCGCGCTCCGTGGCGCGCCGCGCTGAAGAATACCTTAAGTCCACCGGTATCGGCGACCAGGCGTTTTTCGGCCCGGAGCCTGAGTTCTTCGTATTCGACGAAGTTAAGTGGAACGTGGCAATGGACGGCGCCTTCTTCAAGATCGGCAGCGAAGAAGCAGCCTGGTCTTCCGGCAAGTCCATCGAAGGCGGCAACATGGGTCACCGCCCGAAAGTCAAAGGCGGCTACTTCCCGGTACCTCCGGTTGACTCACTGAGCGACCTGCGTGGCGCCATGTGCGACACCATGGAAGCCATGGGCCTTGAGATCGAACTGCACCACCACGAAGTGGGCAACGCTGGCCAGTGCGAAATCGGCACCAAGTTCAACTCACTGGTGTACAAGGCTGACGAAGTACAGATCCTGAAATACTGCGTACTGAACACTGCGCACGCTTTCGGCAAAACCGCGACCTTTATGCCCAAGCCGCTGGTAGGTGATAACGGTTCCGGTATGCACGTGCATATGTCGATTTCCAAAGACGGCAAGAACATGTTTGCCGGCGACGGTTATGCTGGTCTGTCTGAGACCGCCCTGTTCTACATCGGCGGTATCATCAAGCACGCCAAAGCGCTGAACGCCTTCGGTAACGCTTCTACCAACAGCTACAAGCGTCTGGTCAAGGGTTTTGAAGCACCAACACTGCTGGCGTACTCGTCACGCAACCGTTCTGCTTCCATCCGTATTCCGTATGTGCTGGGCGGCAACCCGAAAGCGATTCGTATTGAAGTGCGTTTTGGCGACTGTACTGCCAACCCTTACCTGTACTTCTCTGCATTGCTGATGGCTGGCCTTGACGGCATCAAGAACAAGATCCACCCTGGCGACCCTGCCAGCAAAGATCTGTATGACCTGGAGCCAGAGGAAGAAGCGGAAATTCCAAAGGTTTGCTACTCACTGGATCAGGCGCTGGAAGCACTGGACCAGGATCGCGAATTCCTCAAACAGGGCGGCGTATTCTGCGACGACCTGATCGATGGTTACATCGCACTGAAACAACAGGATTGCACACGCCTGAACATGTCTGCTCACCCGGTTGAGTTTGATATGTACTACAGCTGCTGATCCCCGAGCAGCCAGGACCCTGAGCGCTGATACCGCAGCCAGGGTCTGACGCCAAAAAACGCCTGTCGGAAGCAACCGACGGGCGTTTTTTTTGAGCACTCATCTGGCCATACCAGGCACGCGATCTGACGTTTAAATTGCCAATCGCACCATATTGGTGCATAGTTGGGCCGCTCGCAACATTGCGGATGCCACTGCTTCGTTGCAGAACCACGGGAAACCGCGCCAAAAAAGCACAACAACCGCGTCATGCGCTGTAATGAGCCTATTTACCGAAGATGGTTTGTTTATTGCATGCTCCTGCCTTAACTAACGAGGTATGTCGAACAACCATGCAATCCAGCAGTCACAACTCTTACAAGCGCCTGTTAGACACAATGGCAACCTCTATCCTGGTGCTGGACAACAACCTGCGCCTGCAATACATCAATCTGGCGGCAGAAACCCTGTTGGCCATCAGCGGACGCCAGGTCAACAACGCCTTCGTGGGCGATATCTTCCTCCACGCCACCGACGACGTGACTGCTATCCGGCAGGCGGTTGATGGCAACCACAGCTTCACCAAACGCAAAACACAATTACACCTGCTCAACGGCAAAAGTCTGCAGGTCGACTATACGGTTACGCCACTGCATGACTTTCCCGATGCCGCGGTGATGATTGAAATCCAGAGCATGAACTATGCTGAGCGCATCAGTCGCGACGAGACCCTGATTTCCACGCATGAAACCACACGTGAACTGGTTCGTGGCCTGGCGCATGAAATCAAGAATCCCCTGGGTGGTATCCGCGGCGCAGCGCAGCTGCTGGCCAGCGAACTTCCCAATTCCGACCTGACCGATTACACCAATGTCATCATTGAAGAGGCGGACCGCCTGCACAAGCTGGTTGATCGCCTGGTCGGATCACGCAAACCCATGGAGTACCGCTCGCTTAATGTCCATGAGGTGCTGGAGCGCGTGCGTAATCTGGTCGACGCCGAGGTCAGCGACAGAGACATCACGCTGGTACGCGACTACGACCCGAGTATTCCGGAGCTGCAGGGTGACTTCGAACAACTTATCCAGGCCGTTCTGAACATCGTGCGCAATGCCGTGCAGGCGCTTGAAAGCCCGCACGTCAAACATCGCTCAGGGCTGATTGAACTGAAAACCCGGGTAATGCGCAACGTCACCATTGGCACCGTATTCCACCGCCTGGTGGCACGACTGGAGGTTGTTGACAACGGTCCTGGCGTGCCACCGGAGCTGGTCGACAACATCTTTTTCCCGATGATCAGCGGGCGCGCGGAAGGCACCGGACTGGGCTTGTCGATCGCCCACTCCATCGTCAACCAGCACAAAGGCATTATCGAGTGCAGCAGCGAACCGGGCCGCACGCGTTTTTCCATTTATCTGCCTGTCCTGACGCAGGCGCCGACAGGCAATAACGGTGCGGGTGCATACAGCGCCGGGATCTACAATGGTCAGTTTGGCAAGTAGTCTTAACGGGGTATTGATACCATGAGCAAACACACAACGGTCTGGGTACTGGATGACGACAAGTCCATCCGCTGGGTGCTGGAAAAGTCTCTCACCCGCTCTGGTCTGAGCACGCACTGCTTTGACAATGGCGACGACCTGCTGCATCGACTGGAAAGAGAGCGACCTGACGCCATCATCAGCGACATCCGTATGCCCGGCATTAATGGCCTGGATCTTTTATCCACCGTACACGAGCGCTTTCCCCAGTTGCCGGTGATCATCATGACAGCGCATTCGGATCTGGACAGCGCCGTTTCATCCTACAGCCGCGGCGCATTCGAATACCTGCCCAAACCTTTCGACATTGATGAAGCAGTGGCGATGACCCAGCGCGCGCTGGAACATGCCCGCGAACAGCACATCGACATACCAACACCGATCCTGGAGAACAGCAAAGAGATCATCGGTGAAGCACCGGCGATGCAGGAGGTGTTCCGCGCCATCGGCCGTTTGTCGCAGTCCAATATCACCGTGTTGATTAACGGCGAATCCGGTACCGGTAAAGAATTGGTGGCGCACGCGCTGCACAAGCACAGCCCGCGACGTGACAAACATTTTATTGCCCTCAACGTGGCCGCTATTCCCAAGGAGCTGATTGAGTCAGAGCTGTTCGGCCATGAAAAAGGCTCGTTCACCGGCGCCACAGCGCACCGCACCGGCCGTTTTGAACAGGCCAACGGCGGCACGCTGTTCCTCGACGAAATCGGTGACATGCCCCCGGACACACAGACCCGTCTGCTGCGCGTTCTGTCTGACGGTGAATTTTATCGCGTCGGCGGTACCACGCCGATCAAGGTCGATGTGCGCATCATTGCTGCCACGCACCAGAACCTGGAAAAACTGGTAGGCCAGCACCTGTTCCGAGAGGACCTTTTTCACCGCCTCAACGTTATCCGTATCCATATCCCGCGCATGCGCGATCGCCGCGAAGACATTCCACGGCTGGCGAGCCACTTTCTGGCGAGAGCGGCCGAGGAGCTGGACGTCGAGCCCAAGGTCCTGCGACCGGAGACGGAGAAATACATTACCGGGCTCAACTGGCCGGGCAATGTGCGTCAACTGGAAAACTTCTGCCGCTGGGTAACCGTCATGGCGTCCAGCCGGGAAGTACGTATTGATGACCTGCCGCCGGAACTGATGGAACACCAGGCGCAGAACAGCAGCGCCCGTGACTGGACGCAGTTGCTGGAAGAGTGGGCGGACCAGGAGCTGAACCTGGGCCACAAGGGTATTCTGGAACAGGCCACGCCCGAGTTTGAAAGCACCATGATACAGGTTGCACTCAAACACACGCTGGGTCGCCGCCGCGATGCCGCGCTGCTGCTGGGCTGGGGACGCAATACCCTGACCCGTAAAATCAAGGAACTGAATATCGAGGATGCCGGCAGCGACGACGACTGATTAAACACTCAATTGTCACGATCTGTGGGGGCAGGTTGAAAAATCACCCCCATACACCTATATTTGCCCCTCAGCCATTGCCCCGCAACCACTGACAGGCAAATAACAATATGATCGAAATCAGTCACCTGACCCGAAAATTTGAGCATTTTACCGCTGTAGATGACCTCAGTTTTACGGTAGCCGAAGGCGAAGTCCTGGGTTTTCTTGGCCCCAACGGTGCCGGCAAGTCCACCACCATGAAAATCATCACCGGCTTTCTGGCGCCCTCATCTGGTACCGTCAGGGTTGATGGCCACGACATCACCGAGAACCCGATGGCGGTCAAGGCGCTGATCGGCTACCTGCCCGAAGGCGCGCCCAGTTACCCTGACATGACGGTGCTGGAGTTTCTGGATTTTATTGCCGAGATTCGTGGTTTCAGTGGTCAGGAAAAATCCCGTCGCATTGAACAGGTGATCAATGATGTGGCGCTGGGCAGTGTCTGCGAGCAGAGCATCGACACGCTTTCCAAAGGCTTCAAACGCCGCGTCGGACTGGCTCAGGCGATTCTGCACGACCCCAAGGTGCTGATTCTGGACGAGCCCACTGACGGTCTGGATCCCAACCAGAAACATCAGGTACGACAGCTCATCCGCAATTTGGCCAAAGACAAGATTGTTATTGTTTCCACCCATATTCTGGAAGAAGTCAGTGCGGTGTGCACGCGCGCCATCATCATTGCCAATGGTCGTATCGTTGCCGACGGCTCGCCGCAAGAGCTGGAAGCGCGAGCGCCGACTGCTGCCGGCCTGACAGAGGCGCCGTCTGCGCCGGGTCGGCTGGAAGCCTTTTTCCGCAGCATCACTGAACAGGGAGCACTGTGATGGGAACCACCGGTATCATTTTCAAGCGCGAGCTGGCGGCCTACTTCAGTACGCCACTGGCCTATGTTTTTATAGTCATTTTCCTGGTCATGAACGGCATCGCCACCTTTGACCTGGGCGGTTTTTATCAGCGAGGCCAGGCTGATCTGCAGCCCTTCTTCAACTTCCATCCCTGGCTGTATTTGTTCATGATTCCTGCCCTGGCCATGGGGCTATGGGCCGATGAGCGCAAGACCGGCACCATTGAACTGCTGCTGACGCTGCCCATTCAGTTACATGAAGCGGTGATCGGCAAATTCCTTGCCGCCTGGGTACTCAGTGGCTGCGCATTGGCGCTGACCTTCCCGATCTGGCTGACCGTCAACTACCTGGGCGACCCCGACAACGGCGTTATTCTGGCCGCCTATATTGGCAGCTGGTTGATGGCCGGTGGTTTTCTGGCCATCGGTTCCTGCATGTCAGCACTGACGCGCAACGCAGTGATCGCCTTTATCCTGACGGCGGCAATCTGCTTCCTGTTTGTCGTCTCCGGCTCGGCCATCGTCATGAATGCGTTTACCGGCTGGGCACCACAGACGCTGATCGATGCCATCGCGACGCTGAGCTTCCTGACCCATTTTGAAGCTATCAGCCGGGGGGTACTGGATATCCGGGACCTGCTGTTCTTTGCCGCTGTCATTGCCGCCTGGCTGTTGGCCAGCGCGGTTGTCATCGAAATCAAGAAAGCGAACTAGGAGCTGGCCATGAAGAACAAAGCACTATTTTCACCTGCCGGCCTTGCCTTGATTGGCCTTGCCCTGCTGATCATCGTTGTCATCATCAGCAGCCTGCCCCGGCTGCGTATTGACCTGACCCAGGACAATCTTTACACCCTGAGCAATGGCACCCGGGAAGTACTGGACAATCTCGAGCGCCCCATCGAACTGACATTTTTCTATTCCGAAGAAGCCATCGGCCAGATGCCGCAGGTCCGGGCCTATGGCAATCGCGTGCAGGAGTTGCTGCAGGAGATGGTCATCGCCAGCAATGGCAACCTGAGCCTTGCAGTCATCGACCCGGAAGCGTTCTCTGAACAGGAAGACCTGGCAACCAGCTACGGCATTCAGGCAGTTCCACTGGCGGCCGGGCGCGAAGAGGTCTACTTTGGCGTGGTGGCGGCAGATCCCGGCACCCGTATTGAGGGAGAGGCGGAGGTATATGAGGCCATCCCCCTGGTGCGACCCGACCAGGAAGAGTTTCTGGAATACGAGTTCTCCCGTCTGATCAGTCGGGTGCTGGATCCCGACCCAACGGTGGTCGGTCTGATCACATCGCTGAACATAGATGGCGGTTTCAATCCGGCCACCGAACAGACCACCGGTGCCTGGGCGATCATGGATACCGTACGTTACATGTACGACGTGCGCCGCCTGCAGGAAACTGTCGCCAGCATTGATGAAGACATCGACATCCTGATGCTGGTGCACCCGCAGGAGCTACCCGCGCAAACGCTGTACGCCATTGACCAGTTTGTCATGCGCGGCGGCCGTGCCCTGGTGTTTGTTGATCCCAACTCGGACACCCAGACCCAGATCATGGTCGGTGGCGGCGGTTACCGCGACAATCTGGGTTCGGATCTGCCAGGCCTGCTCAGCGCCTGGGGTGTCGACTATGACGCTACCCAGGTGGTCACTGACCAGGAACTTGCCCTGTTTGTAACGCTGGCGCAGGGTCAGCGCCCGACCGCGCACTACGGCATGCTCGGTGTGCCCCGCGAACACTTCGCCAACGATATTGTCAGCGGCCAGCTGCAGGTGATGAACCTGTCCTCCGCCGGTGCATTGAACCCGGCCGAAGGCTCATCAACGACTTTCGAGCCGTTGATCCAGACCAGCGATCAGACCATGATGATGGGTACGGCGTTTTTCCGCGAAATGGGCGACCCAACGCTGCTGATCGACGACTTTGCGTCGGAAGACCAGAACCGCACGCTGGCGGCCAGAGTATCGGGGCCGGCGCAAAGTGCATTCCCCGATGGCCCGCCGACTGCTGATACCGATACCACGGAAACATCGGAAGCCGAAACAGAAACTGATCCCGACGCAGCGCCCGACACGACTGAAACAGCAGCGCAAGACCACCTGACAGCCTCTGTCAGCGATATTGGTGTCATTGTGGTGGCGGACTCCGATGTACTGGCCGATCGCATGTGGGCGCAGTCACGGCAGGTTGCCGGGCAACGTGTGATCAATGCCTTCGCCAGTAACGGTGACTTCGTCATCAACGCTCTGGACAATCTCAGTGGCAGTACCGAGCTGATCAATATCCGCAGCCGCGGCCGTTATGCCCGCCCTTTCACCCGCGTACTGGCACTGCAGCGTGAAGCTGATGAACGTTTGCGTGAACGAGAAACCAACCTGCTGGAAAGATTGTCGGAAACCGAGGAACAACTGCAGGCGTTGAATCAGGGTAGCGGCACCATATCACCGGAGCAGGAAGCGGAAATTGAGCGCTTCATTGAGCTGCAACTGGAAACCCGGCGGGATCTGCGTGAAGTCCAGTTCGAACTCAACAATGAGATCGACAGACTGGGCGCGGTGCTGAAAGCGATCAATACCGCATTGATCCCGGTACTGATCATCATCGCCGTGTTGACCGCAACGCTGCTGCGCAACCGGAGAAGAAAGCTCGCCCGTTAAACGATAGGCAGGAAGATGCTGACCTGAGTGCCCTGCTCAGGTCGGCTGTCAATCTGTAGCCTGCCGCCGTGGGCATCCACAATCAGGTTGCACAGATACAGGCCCAGACCAAATCCCCCCGTATTGCGCAGGCGCGCACTGTCCACCCGATAGAAGGGTTCGGTGATATGGCGCAGGTGCTCGGCCGCAATGCCTTCGCCCTGGTCAGAGATGCACAATACCGCCTCTTCTGCCGCAAAGCTGACCTTGACGGTCACCGGCCGGCCACGTCCATGACGAATCGCATTATTGATGATGTTGGCCACCAGCAGGCGGATGCGCAGCTTATCAAGTCGCATGGAGCGATCTGCTTCGGGCAGGTCCACCACCAGACCGCCTTCATAATGCTGGAACTGTTCCGACAGCATGCGGATGTAATCGGCAAAATCAACGTCATCCAGTATCAATGCCGAATGCTGCGTGCTCAGACGCTCCGCTTCAATCAAATCAGAAATCAGCAAATCGATCTCGTTGATGTCATCGCTGAGATTGTTGCGCAGATCACCCTCTTCCATGAACTCAAGCTGCAGCTTGGCGCGTGTCACCGGCGTACGCAACTCGTGGCTGATGGCCAGCAACAGTTGCCGCTTGGCTTCCAGCATCGATTGCAACGAGTCGGCCATGTGATTGATGCTTTCGGTCAACTCACCCAGCTCATCCTTACGCGTCACCTCAACCCGATAACCCAGATCGCCGTCACATATTTTCTCGGCGCCTTCGCGCAGTTTGCCGACCGGCTCCATCAACCGGCGCACCAGCCAGTAGTTAGAGAACAGGATGAACAGGGCAAAACCCAGACCCAGATAGACGACGATATAGTCATAGTCACTGAGCGACGGTGCCTTGCGGTTGAGGAAGTACTCATATCCCCCACGGGCAACACGAATCACCTGTTCATTGTCTGCCGCCAGCATTTGTGAATCATCTGACAGGGTGCGCACAAATACCGTATCGGAAATATCCAGATCCGATTCGTCGTCAGACTGCCAATTGATATGGGGGCTGCGGATGATAATGGTCAACGACAGGTCGCGCGCCAGTTCGGCGGCGCGTTGCAGGTCCGGTGGAATACCGATGGCGTCTACCAGCAACCGGACATTATCCAGATAGAACACCGGGAGCGGATTCAGACGCTCACGGCGCCAGTTCTCATCAATCTGGCGTATGGAAAAGGTAATAACCAGGAAAAACAGAATGACCGTGGCACTGAAAATCAGAAAGAGCCGGAAGTACAGAGACCCGGTCACTTTCGGCAGCAGGGAGTTCATTGCAGCTGACCGACAAAGGTGTAGCCGCGCCCCCACACAGTCTTGATGAATCGTGGTGTTTTGGAGGTATCCTTGAGCTTGTGACGCAAGCGACTGACCAGCGTATCGACTGCACGCGAGAACAGTTCGGCATCAATACCGCGCAAGCGGTTCATCAGCTCGTCACGGGTAAAGGTCTTGTTGGGCGACTGGATGAACAGCACCAGCAGCTCGTATTCCATAGTGGTCAGCTCGACCAGCTCACCATCCAGATGCACAGTACGGCGGCTGGTATCAACATCCAGCCCTTCGATGCGCGGCAGATCATTGTCGGCTCTGGCCTCGTCACCGGCACGGCGCAGGATGTTGGTGATACGCGCCACCAGTTCACGCGGCTCAAATGGTTTGGGCAGGTAGTCGTCGGCGCCCAGTTCCAGGCCCACAATACGGTCGGTGACTTCACCATGGGCGGTCAGCATCATGATTGGCAGATGACCATAAACAGAGGTTTTGGCGCGGATTTCACGGCAGATTTCAAAGCCGTCTTTTTCCGGTAACATGACGTCCAGAATCAGCAGATCAGGTTTGGAGCGCTTGAGCAATTCGAATCCCTTGCTCGGCGTGTGGGCAACCGTGACCTTCATGTCATAACGGTCCAGATACTGCGTCAGCAGTTGGCCCAGTTTTTCGTCATCATCTATTATTAGTATCTGCTTCATAGGGCAGGAGTTTACGAATTTGCCGGACATAAATCAATCTGTGATAGCTGTCTGGCGTATAATGCCCGTTTTTGCACGCACACACATTGGTAGAAACCTCGGTTGACGCATGATCAGTCTTAACAACGCCCGTCTGATGCGCGGCGAGCATACCCTGCTCGACAGCGCCAGCATCACCATCCACAAAGGCCAGAAAACCGGCGTCATCGGTCGCAACGGCAGCGGCAAATCCAGCCTGTTCGCCTGCCTGACCGGGCAGATTGCGCTGGATGCTGGTGATCTGTTCATTCCTGACGGGTTGCGCTGCGCCTGGATGAAGCAGGAGACCGCAGGCTCAAGGCGCACAGCGCTGGACTATGTCATTGATGGTGACGAACGTTTCCGCGAAATCGAAGGTCGACTGGCCAGCGCTGAAGACAGCAACGATGGTCATGCCATTGCCAATCTGCACAATGAACTGGACAAGATTGATGGCTACAGTGTGCAGGTACGCGCTGAACAACTGCTCTCCGGTCTTGGTTTTGCCGTCGACAGCTTTCAGCAACCGGTGTCGGCTTTTTCCGGCGGCTGGCGGGTGCGCCTGAATCTGGCCGCGGCGCTGATGGCGCCGTCCGACCTGTTGCTGCTTGATGAGCCCACCAACCACCTGGATCTGGAAGCCACCATCTGGTTGGAACAGTGGCTGAACCGTTATCAGGGCACGCTGTTGCTGATCTCGCATGACCGAAGCTTCCTCGACAAGGTCATCGATCATGTGGTCAGTTTTGAGCAGAACAACCTGTTCATGTACAAGGGCAATTTCACCGCCTACGAAATTCAGCGTGCCGAGCGCATGGCACAGCTGCAGGCGGCAGCCGAGAAACAGATGCGCCGCAAAGCCGAGATCGAGGATTTTGTGCGCCGCTTCCGCGCCAAGGCCAGCAAGGCCAAACAGGCACAAAGCCGCCTGAAAGAACTGTCGCGTATGGAAGACATTGCACCGGCGCATATCGATTCGCCGTTTCGCTTCTCGTTCTTTGCACCCGATAAAACCGCCAATGATCTGCTCAGTTTCAAGAAAGTCAGCATTGGTTTTGATACACCACTGGTGCAGGGCATTAATCTGAAACTGCACGACACCACGCGCATCGGGCTGCTGGGGTTCAATGGCGCCGGCAAGTCCACGCTATTAAAAACCCTGGCCGAGCAGTTGCCGGTGCTGGATGGTGAAGTGGTGGCTTCCAAGCACCTGCGCATTGGCTATTTTGCCCAGCACCAGGTCGATGTTATTGATATGAAGGCCAGCCCGACCACACTGATTCAGCGCGCCGATCCCGGGGCCCGCGAACAGGAGATTCGTAATTTCCTGGGTGGTTTTGATTTTCGGGGTGACCGGGTGTCCGAGCCCATCATCAATTTTTCCGGCGGCGAAAAAGCACGGCTGGCGCTGGCATTAATCGTCTGGCAAAAACCCAATGTGCTGCTACTGGACGAGCCCACCAACCACCTGGACCTGGAGATGCGCCATGCATTGACGGTCGCGCTGCAAGGGTTTGAGGGCGCGCTGGTGCTGGTCTCTCACGACCGTCATCTCATGAACAACACTGTTGATGAATTCTTTACCGTGCATCAGGGTCGGGTCACACCGTTTGAGGGCGACCTGGATGACTACGCACGCTGGATGCACGAGCAGGGCAAAGGCAACACCGCGGATTTCCAGCCCGGCACCCAGAAAAGCAGTGACAGCGATGCAGAAAAAACAGCGGGAAATTCCGCTGGCCGCAAATCCGTCCCGGCTCCCGTGGTGGACAAAAAGGAAGCCCGGAAACAGGCCGCCAACCAGCGCGAGCAGCTGGCACCGCTGCGCCGTGAAGTGCGAACACTGGAAAAAACCATGGAAAAACTCAGCGCCGAACTGAGCACGTTGGAAGACAGGCTCGGTGACACCACCCTGTACGAAGACAGTCGCCGCGACGAACTTACCGAGCTGCTAAGGCAGCAGGGTTACTGCAAGGCGGAGCTGTCGCAGGCCGAAGAAAGCTGGCTGGAAAAGAGCACCGAACTTGAGGAACTGTCCTCAGAATAACTACTGTTCCGGTCCGCCCTCACTGACGAGTGGCTTGTAACTCAATCTGATACTGACCTCGCGCATTATCCCGCAACGTCACTACCTCAACGATGTCGCCCGCCTCTTTGGATTCCAGCACCGTCAGCAGATCGTCTTCGTTAGCAACAGCAACGCCATCCACTTCAACAATGACATCACCCAGCACAATGCCCCGGTTGGTCTCGGCCAATCCGCGCATGCCTTCGCGCTCCGGGCTGCCGCCGGGCAGCACATCCAGCACAATCACGCCTTCGATGCGCCAGCGGTTGCGATAGTAGTCGGCGTATTGTGGCGGGAACAGGCTGATGCCGAGGGTCGGCGTCTGCACACGCCCGAATTCGATCAGCTCCGGCACAATCTTCTTGACAGTATTGACCGGAATGGCAAAACCAATGCCGGAACTGGCACCGCTGGGGCTGTATATGGCCGTGTTGACCCCGACCAACTGCCCCAGAGAGTTCAGCAGCGGGCCACCGGAATTACCCGGATTGATGGCGGCATCGGTTTGAATCACATCGCGGATCTGGCGCCGGGTCACCGAGTTGATCTCGCGCCCGAGAGCGCTGACCACACCCACCGTCAGTGTCGTATCCAGACCAAAGGGGTTACCAATGGCAATCACCTTGCGCCCCACTTCCAGCAACGAGGAATCGCCCAGCGCCACCGGTGACAACTGCTCCGCTGGCGCTTCAATGTGCAGCACCGCCAGATCCTTGTCCGGTTCGGCGCCGACCACGCGCGCATCCCAGGCTGTACCATCCTGCAACGTCACAGTAACCCGCGAAGCATTCTGGATGACATGAAAGTTGGTGACGACGTAGCCGCGTTTGTCCCAGATGAAACCGGAACCGCTCCCCTGCGGTATCTCCTGCGGATTGAGATTGAACACCGAGCGCCTGACCATGCGTGAATTGGTGATATACACCACCGACGGACTGGCGCTCTTGAAGACATCAATGTTGTTGGCTTCGTCGTTGGTGCGGAAACTTTCGTAATCGGCGGCAAGCGCTGGTGTGGCGGCGGCGATGGCAGCAAAACCGACAAGCAGCAGGGCAATGAGGCGTTTCATAGGGCACTCCGGTATCTCTGTCGACGTTCAGAGATAATGGCGACGCCTGCACGTAAATTCAAGGTTTGGTGTGGGCGGTATGGAGTCATGCACCGGAAAACAGATGGGGCAAGGGGTCTTGTGGGCCGGGCCACATTACCCCTTGCCCCACCTGTTTTTCGGTTCAATCGAAGCCGTCAGGGAGACGTCGGACCGTTGTAGATTTCCTGCCAGTGGATGACCCGGTCGTGGCTGCGGAACTGACCAAACTCGAGCTGGGCGCGCGGGTTTTCATTGTAGTCGGCATCCACTTCGGGCCAGCGGAACTGCAGGAAGGGCAGATTAAGCGCATCCAGATCAATTTCAACATCCACAGTGCCACCATTGCCTTCACCGGGCGCCGTTGCCGTGAAAGTTGCGTCACTGGGACTGGTCGCACTTTCCACGCCCTGCACCTGGCCTTCAAAGAACTCGGTGGTCTGGGGCGTGTCAATCCCCGTGTCACCGTCCTCCAGACTGCCTGTATAGGTCCCGGGCACCAGCGTCAGTTCGGCGGCATCAATCACCGTACAACTGTCATCGGTATTCACCACAAAACGCTCGCCATCAAAATATTCCACCCGGAAAGTGATAGCCAGGTCTTCAGTTTCCGGACCAAAGGCGTTGTTGATCAGCAGACGGCCATAGCGGAAATCGTGCTCGGCGATCAGGCTGTACTCCGGGGTAGCCTGGGTGATCTCGGTATCAAGGTCGTTCGGATCCAGCGTGACTCCGTCGCTATCGATGGGCACAAAAGCGATCTTGATATCCTCAAACGGACCATCGGGATTGGCGGGGTCGGCGCGGCTGAATGCCAGATTACCTTCCAGCACCAGCTCGCCACCCTGAACGACCGACCAGTCGCTCTCGAATGCCACCGGTACCGACACATTGTCCAGTCGCGTGCTGAGATCATTATTGTCGGCGCTGGCCACTTCTTCAATGGCGCGGAAGTTCAGGTCCGTATAGGCAGAGAGCTTGGCAAAACCACCGCGGTAATTGACGGTTGTTGCACCCTGGGTATTACGTGCTACCAGCTCCAGTTCTATGGCAAACGGTTCGTCCATGTAGGTAAAAATGGAGGGCGGCGTGCAGCTGGCGTCAATGCGCGGCAGCAGCATGGCAGACAGGACATCGAAGCGGCGCGGATAAAAACGGCCGACATCACTGACAACACCGCGAACGACATCAGTACCCCGATAGGCCAGCGGGTTGTCGTTGACATCAACCAGCTCAGCCTGGAGATCGATGATACCGACTTCGTTATAACTCACGCTGGCACTGCCAGTGGCAGCGACCGCGAAGTTGTCAAAATTGTTAAAGGTCAGCGTGTCATTGCTCAATTCCCCACGTACGCCACCCAGGGCCTCTGCCTGATTCTCCAGCACGGTAAGCCTGACAGCGTAGTTATCAGCAGCACCGACTGTGTCGTAGAAGAAATTCGGTGTCGGGCGGTTGTCATACAGGTTGGCACCGGCATCGGGTTGACCGTCCTGGTCATCATCATCGTCAATGGCCTGCCAGGCCATAGCGGTGACGACAGTATCAAAGCCTTCGCCGGCATACACAAAGACGGTACCGTCATCATCAACTGCCAGGGAGTCTGCCGGGTTTCCGGCTCTATCCGCGAAATTGTCAGCGAGCAATCCTCCGCCAGCATTGGTCCGGTCATTTCCTTCATCGCCGGGGAAATTGATGGCAAACCCGAACGGCCTGACCACAAAGGTATTGCTACTACCGAGCATGTAGTCGCCTGATACGCCCGGCGGCGTCAGCGGGTCGTTGGACGTTATCGGATTGGACGTTATCGGGTTGGTATCACCAAAGAAACCAAAAGGTATGTTGTAGCGGCTGTGCAGCTGCATGATGCCCACATCGGAATAATTCAGCTCGACGGTGGCACCAACGTCACCTGAAGGCTGCGTGATAAAGTCCAGCTCAACCTCTGTGTACGCGCTTGCACCTGCCGTGTTGTTGTTATCGACCAGTGCAACCGACTCACCATTAACACTGAAACTCTCACCGCTGACACAGCTATCGGCGTCAGTGCACTCTGCACCGATTTCGATGGGCAGGGTCTGGCCGGCGTCAAACAGCGGTACACACTGCAGCGGGTCCTGGTCCGAGCTTCTGACGCCCTGGACGGTCAGCAGTTGCCCCAACGGGGCAACATTCGATGGCTTACCAGCAATCTGTGTGCCTATGGTGTAATTGTCCTGGGATTCGTTATAGAACACCAGGCCAGCTTCAGCGATCTGCAGTGTCGGATCTTCGTCGACACGCTCTGAAGCGGCGCTGGTCTGACCCAACACATTGATATCGACCGGCTGCCCGGCACCTGCCGGGACGGTGTAATTGAGCAGCAGACTGACCGAGCTTTCTCCCTGCGGGAAGGTATAGGTAGCAGAACCGTTGTCCGCTTGACTGGCGAGCGCTGTCAGCGCACCACCGCCGCTCAGAACTCTGGCCCACACGCCTTTGCCCGGCGAGATGCTGATGTTGATGGTTTCGCCATTGGCATTGATCGGATTGTTCGCCGCATCATGGGCAATGATGGTGACCGGCGTGCCCACGCAGGAGATGCCGAAACCGCTGTGCTGGATAGCATAATGGTCAAGCGAGCCAGAGCCGGTATAGCCACACTCATCGGTGGCGGTCTCAATCTTGACATTATCGATAAAGAAGCGACCTGTCACTGCATAACCGTTAGCGATGCGGAAGCGGATCTGCGAGGTCGTTGTCATGTTCGAGTTGCCACCCAGCGCCGTGGTCAGATTCAACGACGCGCTGCCACTGCCGCTTCCGCTGACGCCCGTATAGGACGTCAACTGCGTCCAGGCCGGATCACTGGTGCTGGTACCTCGTGCTTCTATCACCACCTGATCGGTTGAAGCGGCACCGGTATAATTGTAATCAAAACTCAGCACGACATCTTCTGATGCCGGCACTGAAGCCAGATTAAAGGTGCGTGCCAGCGAAGGCTGAATACTGTTGTTCACGGCATAGGTGTTGGAGCGTAAGCGCAACTTTTGATGACCACTGATGTTATTGATGTCATTGATGACCTGAACATTGCCCGTTGCCGGATTGGCGCCGATGGAAGCACTCTCGCCATCAACCTCTGACCAGTCGGCTGCCCAGTTGCGTGTGCCATCATTGCGGCCGTAAGACACCGTATTGAACAGATCCTCCCAGGTGATCTCGGTCAGTTCATCACTGAAGACAAAGTTGGGATTCTCGCTGGCCAGCACGGACGCGATGCCATTGGTGGCAGTAATCTTGATGGTCGCGGCCTGGTCATAGCTCAAGCGCAGTACCACGGAACCGTCGTCGGCAGGGTCAAAGGTATAGATTGCCGCGCCATCATCCAGCGTGCCATTGTTGAGCGTGCCTTGCACACCGGTGTGGGTCGACCAGTTACCGACGCCGGTGCTGGTGCCAAGTCGCACCGAGCCGTAGTAATCGTCGTCGCGTGTGTGTGTCAGCCCGTCATGCTTGCTGATGCGTACCAGGGCAAACGCACAGACGCTGCCGCTTTGCTCAACCTTGATACTAAAGTGACCGATATAGCCGTCTTCCACCAGATGCAGCGCGTCAAGCCGGCGCTGCGCCGCTGTCGGTTGCGCCAGCACATCCGGCGTGAACACACCCAGTTCCTGATCGCCCAGGAACAGGTTCTGTGTGCTGTCATCGGTACGGTTTAGCTCCGTGACATCATCGCGGGTGACAATGGTGCCGTCCACCGGATCCATAGTCGGGTCGTCGCCGATCGTTGCGGTTTCGTTGTCAACCGACAGCGCTATGGTGTCGATGGTTGCTGTCGGATCATTGGGGTCGACACGAAGGTAAAACGCGTCAACATCAACATTGCCGTTGCCTTCGGTGGCACCAAACACATCATCATCGCTGCCTTCCATATAAACACTGGCAGTGACATTGGCGCCGCTTCTGTCCAGCGCAATGATATCCGATGACGTAAATGTCAGGCTGTCGAAACTGGTGGTGGCGCCGCCGGTGGTCGAGATCAATACCGTACACTCCGAATGTCCGGCACTGGTGGGGCAGTCATCATTGACGTATACACCATTGATATTGACCGACTCATGGTTATCGAACACGGTTGAGCCCTGCAGGAACATATAGGCGATGCCGGAAATAGGGTCATAGCGCACCAGATCCCAAGGCTCGAATGCCAGGTTATTAGTGCCAATAACACTGCTGCCATTGGCAGATAGTATCAGGTGGCCGTTCTTTAGCAGATGCACGGCATTGATGTCATCGACGCGGCCGGCATTGGTCACGCTGTCATCAAAGAACATGATGGCTTCGTTGGTCGCCGGATCATAAATAATCAGGTCATCGTTCTGGAAGTTGGCCAATCCACCGATTGACGTATCGTTGCCAGGCGTGGATACCGACAACAGGAAGCGTTCCTGAGAACCGACCGGCGGTCCGACAATAGTGGTGCTGTTAGTCGACGTATTGTTGCTCTGAACGGTATCAAAGTTACCGGTGCCAACTACAACCTGGGCGGTGTTTACCACACTGGCACGGGCGCTGCCGGTGACCAGCACTGCCAGTGTCAGCGTTGTGCTTTCATTCAACGCCAGCACGCCATCAAACTCACAATTCAGTGTCGGCGTCAGTGTACTGCAGGTCCATTCTGTGTCAGCGCTGCTGGTGCCGGTAAAGGTGACACCTGAGGGTTGCGCATCAGAGATGGTGAACGGCACCGTTGTATCATCAGGCCCCAGATTGGTGACTACCAGCTCATACTCACCGGTCTGATCCACTTCCAGCGTATCCACCACTGACTTTACGATACGCAGATCAGTGCGAATACCCTGAACGGTCGTGACCACGCTTTCAACGTTGTTGTTGGCGTCCGTCTTGGCGGTCAGTGTATTGACATCAATGGCGCCACCCTGCAGATCGTACTTGTTATCAAACTGCGGCGAACGATCACAGTTGCTTTCCAGTGGCAGCAGCCCTGTGGTCGTTGCTGAACAGTTACCACCGGTATGCACAATGCGCGCTGTCACCGTGCGGTTATTCTGGTTCAGGGTGAAAACGTCAGGCCCTGCCAGATCCACATTGACAGTCAGCGTAGGCAGATCAGCGCCGGGCGCCAGCGATGTGCCGATATCGTAGGTACAGGTAAAGGCACCGTTTGCCGGTGCCGTGTTAACCGTACATGACCAGCCAGTGCCGGACACCTGACTGGCATTGGCGAAGGTCATACCCGTGGGCAACTGCATCGCCAGAGTGACTTCCCCCGTTGCCTCCCCGCCGTTCGACGTGCCGTTGCCGTTGTTGGTAACAGTCACTTCGTAGGTGCCATCACCGTTAACCTTGAAATCGCCGCTCTGACTGATGAACACTTCCACATCAGCGATGGGGAAGTTGGTTACACTGATCACTTCGGACACCAGCATAACCAGGTCCTGCCCCGAGCTGTACCGCGTGGTAATGCGCTCAGCTTCGTTGCCCGGTTGCGAGAAATCGAACAGGGTGTCATTACCCAGGTAATGAGTATCTACATCGACACCATAGCTACTACCGATCTGACTGCCACTTCGACCGGCGAGCTGTGCATCCGGGCCGGCGAAGTCAATTTCGTAACCATCGTTATTCTGGCTGTTGGTAATCAGCGCAGGATCCTTGCCGATCCATGAGTAGAACGGCGGGTCAACACCATTGTCATAAAGTTCATACAACGGTCTGGTAATGGTCTCGTTAAACTCGTTGTTTACCGGATTATAACTATTCAAGTGTTCCTGCGACAGATTATTAAAGTCAACCGAGTCCGGCTCATCCTGGATACTCAGGGATTCATCACCGTTGGCAAGTCCTGAATCGCCTTCAATAGTAAAATGTGTGACCTGGCCGTTTGGCAGGTAGCGATCATTGTCATACGTCGCCATTCGGAAGTTACGCGGCACCAGAGTAAAGGAGGCCCACTGGAAGGGCTGAAAGCCGTGAAACAGATTGACCACGCGCAACTGCTCGTCGTCGTTGTCGTAGATAACAATCAGAGACCAACCTGCCGCACAAGTGCCGTTGTTATCCCAATCACCGTTACTGGACACCTCGAAGTCACTTACCCGATAGTCATCATTGACGGTGACAATATCAGTCACATCGGCATAGGCTGCAAAGAAGTCAACCACGCTGGTGGAAGTTCCAATAATATTAAATACCTCATCCGCAACTATCTGAAATTCTGAAGGAGAACCACCCCGTTCGAAAGTGACAGTATTGTCCACCTGCTCAGGACTACCCTGGCCAGCCCAATAAAGATAGGCAGCCCGAACACTGGAATTGGGCGGCATGTCCAGTGTTGCTTCGGTTCCTACTGAAAAGTCCACAAACGCACAATCTACCGCCGCATTTACGGTAGCACCTGATGGCTGTGTGCGCAACGACGCACCAATTGCGCGATAACTCATGGCACCGGAAAATGTTTTATACAGAATAACCGGTTCAAATCCTTCGGCCAGCGGCTCACCTTCCACTCTGGGTTCAAACGCCGCCACGATGTGGGCATTACGCGTTGGTTCAATGTTCAGGTCTATCGAATTACCTGACCTGAATGGCTCCACCACGGTAACCACGCCCAATGAACTGAGAACCCCGGCAGAACCTCCAGAGCGACCATTGTCAGGTCGCGCTTGTAGCTCAGCCGTGCGCGGTGGCGGATTCAGCTGACCGGTATCAAAGCCGCCCCACAGACCGACCAGCGGGTTGGGCTGTGTCGCAAGATAATAATACGTATTGTCGGCTGCACCGTTCTGGGTATCGTTAGCCGTAACACTGAACACAAATGAATTGTTCGACTCGGTCGAAATTGTAGTGACAGCGTTGTGGCGGAACTCTCCGTTTTGCACAGGCTGACTGTAGTTGGTGCCGTTGAGCGGACCGGTTGGCGGGTCTGCAGCCTCAACTGGCAGTGTCTGCGCTACGCCTACCACACTGGTCAGGCAGATAGTAGTGCTGTCACCTGCCGCGCCGCCGCTGAATACACCCTGGTAAGTACCGGCCCCGGCGGGCAGGTCGGCGCCAAAAATTGTCCATAGCTCAACAGCAACATCATCCGAATACGGGCCAACGCCATTGAACTGGCGTTTCACCAACGACATGGCATCACCATCAAAGGTCGCTGACGTACCGGTGTTGGCGCTGGCACGATCTTCAATCTGGTGCGTGGACATCAATACCATTCTGGAATCAGTACCGGCCAACGGACTCGCCGCCGGGATCGCAATGCTGGCCAGATTGGTCGTAAAGTCATCACGATCCGTACACACAGGGCCAGCGAAGATTTCCGGGAAACAACCCGTGTAGAACAGAGTGGGGTCCGCTGACGGCACTTCAACTATCAGGCCTTCATCGTCTACCACATCAAAGTTGTATTGCGCCGGTGACTCGCTACTGAATACCAGCGTCACCTGTCCGGCATCGCCGGCGGTAAAGGCATAGTCGGCGATACCGGCATCTGCGCCCGACGGTGCCGGCAAGGCATCATAGGTGCCGCCGTCTTCGAACCAGTCGCCACGTCCTGCGTTATTGGAGATGCGCATGGTGCCACGAAACTCTGTCGCCAGATCCGCATTGCGGTCACGTACATTGAACTGAACCTGGGTTATGGTGCAGGCATTACTCTGTGCCTCGGGCAGGATAATTTCGAAGGTGCACAGGTCTATTTCGAGATTCTGGTCATACATGTTGGCACTGTTGCCAGCATCCTGGTTCACATCATCGGTAATATTGATATTGACCGGCCCGCTGTCCCGGCGGTGTCGGAAGCCCAGCGAAATGGTGCCCAGATCACTGGCGACAAACTCATAGGTGGCAAAGCCGTCTTCCTCGAAAGCATCGGTCAGGGTACCGTCGGACAGGCTGATATCCTCCCAGCTGCCAAAACCGGTCGATGTGCTGAGCTCCACTTGTCCCTCATAATCGGTAACCGCATTGCCAGCGCGATCGACGATGGAGATATCAACCTGCGCAATCGAGCATACGTCGGAGTCGGTACCGTCAGGGAAAACGATCCGGAATACGCAAGCCTCGTAGTCAATAGTGGGATCAAAATTGCCTGATGGCTGCGCCACATTGGCCGCAACAATATTGAAATTGATCTCGTCGGCAGCCTGTACAGCAAAATTCAGCGTAATCTCACCTTCGTCACCGGTCTGAAAAGGATACGTGGCGCTGCCGTCACCAGGGCCGGCGGTGAGATTGCCCAGCGCATCTGCGGCAACACCGGTTTTACTCCAGTCGCCGCTGGTGATACCGACAGTACTCAGGTTGAGGGTTCCGGCATAATTCATCACCACCGATGCGTTCGCATTTACCACTTGTATCCGGATTTCTTCGATACGGCACACACTGGAGTCAAGGGCCGTCACATCGCCCGCGACAAAGATGCGAAACGAGCAGGCGCTCACCGTCAGCTGACCATCGTCGTCGCTGACCGTGGCAATATCACCGGCCACGGAAGTGATGTCAAAGGTATAGGTACCGGCAACATTGGTATAACCCAATTGAACCTCACCGTCATCGCCGGCGCCAAATGTATACGTCGCAACACCATCACCTGCAGTGCCATTGCTGAACACGCCCGGCTCACCAAAAGCGTTGCTCCAGTTACCGGTATTCGATGAACTGCTGACCGTAACCTGACCAAGGTAGTCGCTGAGCACATTACCGTCGGCGCCCAGCACCGAGAACGTCACGGCCGAGGCGGCACAGACGCCACCCTGAATATTGTGTGCAACCGCAAACGAACACTGGCCAATTTCCAGCGGCGGGCCATAATTCTCAGTGCCGATGGAACCGGCATTGGCGTCGAACGACAGACTGGCGTTAGCCGTGGTGGTCATAAACTCAAGCTGCACTGTGCCTGTGTCAGTGGCAATAAACTCATAGGTGGCCGAACCATTGCCCAGATTGGTAAAATTCCCCGGAAACCCGCTGGCCAGATCGTAATCACCATTACTGGCATCATTGGAAATCGTGACTGTGCCCTCATAATTCAGCACCGGATTGTCATTGGAGTCGACGACATTGATGGTAATCAGGGTGAACGGCGCACAGGTACTGCTCAGATCATCGTGTTCAACTTCGAAGTGATAGGTGACAATTTCGACATTGTTGGACACCACTGAGCCTGTCGTGCCGTTGACGGTAAAACTCAAGGTCCGCACGCCAGCAGCGCCCGTGATGCTGAGATTGTTGAAAGTCGCCTGACCGCTGGCATTGGTTTGCACCGACGTAGTTCCGCCCAGCGTGCCGCCACCACTGGCGATCGCCACCGTGACGGTGGCGTTGGCGACGACACTGTTATTGGAGTCCCGCAACACCACCACCGGTGCCTGATTAAACGCAGCACCACTGATGGCCGAGGCAGACGGCTGCGTTTGTATGGTCAGGGTTGGCGGGCGATAGCGCACGAAGACCACACCCGAACCACCGGCCGCGCCATTGACCGAGTTGTTGCCGCCGCCGCCGCCACCGCCGGTATTGGGAGTGCCTGCTGTCGGCGTGATATTGTCGCGACCACCGGCACCGCCACCACCCTGGCCACCGGCACCAGGCAGAGACAGATTCTGTGCCGCGCCACCGCCGCCGCCACCGGCATAAAAAGTGGCTGTACCAGAGATACTGTATTGCAGGCCGATACCACCTTGTCCGCCATTTTCCCCTGTATTACCCGCGATATCCTGACCGGCGCCGCCAGCACCGCCACCGCCGGTTGCGGGTGCACCGCCGGGAGACCCTGGCATGTTGCCACCCCGAAACCCTGCGCCGGTGGTTGCTGCGCCCGGTTGCAAGGCGACACCGCCATCGTTGCCGCGAGAGCCACCGCCGGAGCCGCCGGCACTACCTTGCGCGTTGCCGCCAGCACCGCCGCCGCCGCCCAGTGCGGTCAGGCTACCAAAGACAGAGTTACCGCCATTGATGCCATTGGCGTGGCCGGTCCCGGGACCGCCGGCACCACCGGCGCCAACAGTGACGGCGACCGAACTGCCGACAGCGAATCCGGTTCGATACACCAGGCCACCGGCACCGCCACCACCGGCGCCCGCAGTCCCGAATGCGCGCGAGGTACCACCGCCACCGCCGCCGGCAACCACCAACACGTCAACCTGGCTCACACCCGGTGGCGGCGTGAATGTGCCGGATGAGTTGAATCTGTGGACTATAAACGGTTGAGTTGGCGCGATGTAACGCACGATGACCACACCGCTGCCGCCCGCTTGTCCGGGGTGGGTGTTGAAGAAATTTTCGCCGCCACCGCCACCACCACCACCGGTGTTGGCCGCGCCCGCAGTGGCCGGGCCGTTCTCGTTCGCGCCGTTACCGCCACCACCCTGGCCACCGGTACCCACAGGGTCGTCGTTGCGCCTGCCACCACCGCCACCACCGGCGAACCAGCCGCCGGCCCCGCCCACGGCGCCAAACTGGGCGCTGTAATTCAAACCAACGCCACCATTGCCGCCCGCATTGTCGGTGCCTATAGCACCGGCCGCACCCGCGCCGCCACCACCGCCACCACCTTTACGGTTGTTGTTGTTGTCTTCGCTGCCGGCACCGCCCGGGTTACCTTGCGTCGGTGTACCTATAGCTGCGCCACCGGGTCGTGCATTGTTGTTCGAACTGGTGCTGCCACCACCGCCGCCAGAGCCACCGTTGCCGCCGCCACCAGATCCCTGATCGCCGCGGCCACCGCCGCCGCCGCCAACCGTTGACAGCGCGCCAAATGAGGACGCACCACCCTGCTGGCCATTGCCGCTGAGGTTGTTACTGGTTGTGCCGCCGGCGCCGCCAGCGCCGACCTGGACGCTAAAAGATGGCTGGTTAGCGTTTACGCCAGTGACAAACCTCAGGCCACCCGCACCACCGCCGCCGCCGCCATCTTCATAACCACCGCCACCACCACCACCGGCAACAATCAGCACGTCCAGGCTGCTCAGGCCTGCGGGGGGCACGAATGTGCCATTGCCATTAAACACGTGGACCGTGTACGCACCCTGAGTGCTGATATTGCCACCGGTGCCAAGAATCGGCGTATTGACCTGGGCAACGATCCCGCCGCTACCCCTGACACTGACCGGACCCGGAACCTGGGCAATGACCAGACCGGCCACCACCAGCAAACCAGCACCGACACACACCCCACGCACGAGCCAGCGCCAAAGCCCTTTTTCAGGGAGCTCAGCAATTTTCCTGGTTCTGGCGGTGAACTGCCGGTGTTGGGGCATAGTCGAAGAGTACCAACAAACTAACGGTTTATTATTAACTTAGGCATTATATCGGCTAACGCCGGTTTTAACGGCCCACAGTAGCAATATGCCTGCAATTTGTCCCCATATTTACCCGAAGGCATGGCGGTTTAGATTGCAAATTTGTGCACCCGAACACAAAATACAGGCAGTTCAAGCTAACCACACGGAGTCCAACATGGAACTGGAATACAAGATCGTGCAATCAACCACGCCGCACTTTGCAAAATCCGGCAATCTCAAGGCGGTACTGGACGAGGAAGCACAGTCCGGCTGGCAACTGGTTGAGAAGTTCGACAACTACAAGATCCGTCTGCAGCGTGATATCAGCCATCGTACCGGGGATGCTACGCGCACGGTTGACGCCTACCGCACCCAGGTTGGTTTGAGCAATTTTGTCACCTACGGCACGGCGACTTTCGTCACATTGGCAGTGGTGCTTGTCATATTCCGTTTGGTGGGCACCTTCTAGAGCGCTAAAGCGCATTGGGTGTCATTCGTCAAAACTGGTGCGAACCTGCACTGTGCGACTGACATCACCACAAATACCGGTACTGTTGATGGTGTAATACTCCAGGCCATCAACAGTGGCGTCCAATGCACAGCTGACCTCCGCGCTGCACACCGACAAACCGGGCGCAGTGAATTCGTAAATCCGCGGACTGCCTTCGTTATCCGGACAGACGGCGGTGACGTCGTAACGCGGAAACTCATCGGGCGGGAACAGTGCATTCATGGCAAATCCAGCGCCCGACTCGGCGGCATAGAAGGCCCGTGTCAGGCGCACCTCCTCTTCAAAGGTTTCGGCATTTTGCGACACCAGCAAACTGATGGCGACCGCAATCGTGGACATCAGGGTAATCACAAAGATGGCGGCTGGCAGGCCGACGCCACGCTGACGGGTCGCAATGCTGCCGGTGAGCTTTGATATAGTACTTTTTTCAGGGCACATTGCGCATCAAGACCTCATGTTTCAGACTGACCACATCCCCTTCGCTGGTAAAGTTCAGATCCATTGCCAGAATTGCGTTACGCCTTAGCGTGGGCTCCAGCAAGGTAAACGCTGAGCGGGCACTATTGTTAATATTGTCACTGATCAGGGCACGATCCGGCGCCGACGTTGGCAAACATGACGCAGTCGCCGGTGTGCACTGATCCTCCGGTACATCGTAGTTGCTATAGCGGAACAGTCGACTGCCCACAATACAGAAACTGACCGGCGTTTGTGCCACATAAAAGCGACTCACCGGCGAGCGGCGAGTAAAACGGTGCTGCGCGTCAAGGTGCACGGTCACGATGCCATCGGCGCCGCCGGTATCCTCTATCTCGTCAATCAGGGCCATCGGGCCGGGATTGGCAAACTCGTACAGAACATCGGTATTGATGGGATACACCACCGCATATACCTCGGCTGGTGAGGCATACAGCAGCGTCGGATTAAAGTCGACGGCATCGAACTCCGTATCACCGGTGCCGGTAAACGGGGCGTCCAGGTAACTGGTGGCGCCGACAAATGGTATGAACTCCAGGCATTGGTCACCCGCCGGTTGCGCCGCCGTGACCCGTATACTGTTGGGCACCGAATTGTGCAACTCCAATGCCAGCCGGTCGACCACGGTGCGGCCTGACGACGCCAGCTTATTGCGATTGCTGCTGCTGGCAAAACCCTCTACCGAGTCGCCAATATAGTTCACGATACCGACAGCAATAATCGATGACACCAGCACGGTGATAACAATTTCGATCAGCGTGAAGCCACGCTGCCTGTCAGAAATTGGCTTTATAAACACTGAAACTCCAGTCACTTGAACGCCCGGCGTGGCTGACCGTGACGGTGACCAGCTTTGCATCTTCCGCATCAGTCAGATCATCCGCCTCGGTGGCCAGGGTTTCTTCGGTACCACCCACACCAAGCTCAAGATACCGCACCGAGACTTCCACCCGAAAATTATCGTAACCCACCCGCTCATTGCCTTCCGCATCCTGCAGAGGGGTCGGTTGATCACGGCCTTCATCCAGGCCATCATAGTCGTCCACATCATCATAGTCTTCGCGTGCCGTCTCGCCACCATCGGGACCAAAGTCACCCTCGTCAGTGCAATTGCTGCGACACGGTGGAATGCCTCTGGGCGCGGTGTTTTCATCAAAACGCTTGGCCAGGATTTCATCCAGGTAACTTTGCGCCAGCGCCACGGCGCGGGTCTCCAGCAAGACATCCGAGCTACGAGAAATGGCACCGGAGATAGACGCACTGACCCCTACCAGCGCGACTGCCAGAATCACAATGACGGCCACCAGCTCGATCAGCGTTAAACCTGCCTGGCTGTGAGGCGACCTATTCAATGCAATCCCCCACGTAGGCGTAACCTGCCGCCGATAAACACACCGACATCACCGGATCGTTGTTGATGCAGACGCGGGCACCGCTGGTCACTTCCTGTGGATACCCTGGTGATCCGACAACACCACCTTCCAGAAGATCGCCAAGCTTATTGTAATAAATCACCATGGGCGTGCTCAGCGAAATCACCGATGCACCCCCTACCACACTGCAGCTGGCAAGCTGGTTGGTGTCCCCGGAAGGAATCACCTCCGCCAGATCAACGTCAATGGACTCCACCACACCGGTGTCGTCTTCAATGCGAAACTGCAGGTTGTTGCCGATAGGTTGTATTTGGAGGCTGACGTCCGTGCGCCCGATGGCTTTCTGTTGGGCTGAACGGGCAATTGATACCAGTTGATCGCGAGCAATGATGGGATTGTAGGTGTCGCTGCGCAGGATTCGGGCCATGGCCACAGCGGAGACGATACCAATCAACAAGACAACAATGACGAGCTCAATAATGGAGAAGCCTACACTGTGACTGCGAGGACTTGCATTCGATAAAGCCATAAACGTCACATCGCTTTTCAGTCTCGCTGTTTCACACGTTTGTAGCATAGTTTGAAACCCGAAAGGTAAAAAGGCAAATACCCGCAGGGCATTTGCCTTTTACTCATCATACAGCTTCCAAGAGTGCCTTGGGAGCTTATTGTACCGGGCCGTCGTAGGTCGCGCCGGCTATCAGGTTGTCTGACGTCGTATAAACCGACACACGTCCTGTCCATGGCACATACAGAATGGCCCGATCATAATTACCAGCTTCTGCCGCGTAGACAAAGAAACAAGCCTTCGCTGAATCTGAATAGTTAGAAGGATCACCAGTGGTCCCACTCAACTCATCGCCAAGGCGAGCAAACCCTGTGTCGAATGTTATATCTTGCGCGAACGCTATAAAGTCAGCCGTTGTGGTATCAAGCACTGTAGTCAAGCTCGTATCGATTGTGGTTGCGCTGGTCAAAGTCAACGTGTCTGTTGTGGAGGCGATAGAAGGTGCACCTTCCTGAAGAACATTAGAGAACACCTCAACGCAGTTGGCAGCGTCAAAACTGGCTTCAGTCACGCTATTTTCAGTAGCCAGTGGGTAGCCAGTAGCCGGCCCTGTAAAAGTTCCCGGAGTGAAGTCACTGTCGTTTGTAGTGGTGCCGCCGTCAGCATCATAAGCGCCAGTCTGATACCCGGGAGCGCCGCGCAGGCCGCCGTAGGAATTCAGCGGAGTCTGAGCAGCACGCTGACCACGCGCCACCCATTCTGCTCGGTAAAGAGCCGTACCAGTAACAAATCCACCGGCAGTGGCATCAAACGCAGAATCGTGCGCCTGAGTTGTCACATCAATAAATCGCGGCAGCGCGGTGGCGGCCAGGATGCCCAACAGCAGAATCACGACCACCAGTTCGATGATGGTGAAACCCTGTTGCTTGTTCACTCGTTGCATTTGCATGTTATTGCTCCTTTGATCATGGATCCCGTCGTATGTCGGGCATTCGATACTGCATTACATTCCGGCAGATACCGGCAGGTTTGGTTTAGAGAACCCGAGCTAAAATCTTTGCCCGTCATTAACTTAACAGTCGTACTTAAACCACGTTTCCTCTAGCTGGTGGCCATGCTAACAGCAGTCATGGGGCATCGCCATCGTCAAACCGCCTAATCATCCCTAAATTGGCCTTCTCAGCGCGTTTTCGCCTGATTTTGCCCGGAGAAACGCCGAAAAACCCCAAGGCCCTCTATTTTAATTATTTATTTCAGCAACTTACAGCGTTTTATGCCCGATTTTTACCCACACTCACTGATCGCTGATAAGGCTCCCCAGTGACTCTGGTATTTCCGGCGCACCCTGCGCCTCCTGCTGGGTTTCCGCAATAGCGTCGACATCCAGCGGCACGCGTCGCCACTGGTAAGGCTCTACCGCCGCCAGGCTCAAACCCTGCCAGCCCTGTTCTGGCGCTGCGTCTGGCGCGCGAGTGCTACTGATACGAAAACGTACCTGCTCGCTGGGCTGTGTCCCGTTACTCCCAACGGCGTACAAATTCTGCGTATTTTCAGCCAGATACACCAATTCTCCACGATTGGTATCAAAGTACCAGACGCGACGCGGCATGGTCGACAAATCCACCATGGCGAACTCGCCGACGTAATTGCTGGGTGCTTCCAGCATCAGACTCATGGGATTAGTGCCTTCCAGTGCCTCCGCACGCCCATTCCAGTTGCCACTGGCAATCATGTCCATCATCTGCAGATTAACGCCTGTCTTCAGTTGCGCCAGCACAGCGGTAAAATTGGCTCGCTCCGCCTCGCCAGGGAATTCCCGGTAGCGGTTGATCACCGTAGCGAACAGAATGGATGACACCAACAGGTAGACCACCAGCTCAAACATCGAGAAACCGGCCTGCCTGCGCGGCATTTGGATGCCGGCCCCATATTTGCCTTTGCTCATAGACCCGCCTTGACTCGTTTCAATTGTTCACCGCGCTGCTCAGGTCCCAGATGGGCAGGAACACACCTAAAGCCAGCACCAGCACCATGCCCGCGATAAACATAATCAGAATAGGTTCAATGACCTCACCCAGTCGCTTGAGGTCATACTCCACTTCGGCATCGTAAAAATCTGCGACCTCCTCCAATAACTGATCGATCGTGCCGCTTTCTTCGCCAACTGCAATCATCTGCAAGATCAGGGGCGAGAACATGTCGGCCGTTACTGCGGTGTTATACAGAGACTCACCGCGCGAAATGCCATCACGCATACGCAGGATGCGCCCGGCAATAAATTTATTGCCCACCGCGCCGGCGACTACACCCATGCCATGCACAATAGGCACACCGGCTTTAAGGATCATGGCAAACGTGCGGGAAAACCGTGCCAGCGCAATACGGTTAAAGACCGGTCCGGCCAGGGGTATCTTCAGTTTCTGATGGTCCCAGATCAGCTTGCCGCGCCTACTGCGCACCCAGGTCTTGAAACCAACAACAGCCGCGACCGTGCCACCCAGCAAAAATTGCCACCAGTTAACCACAAAATCAGAGATACCAATGAGAATTCGCGTCTCCAATGGCAACTCGGCGCCCAGGCGGGCAAAGGTCTGCGAGAACGCCGGGATGACAAAATAGGTGATAATGCCCAGCGCCACTGCCATGGTGCTGATCACAAAAATCGGGTATCGCGTTGCACTTTTCACCTGTTTGCGGGTGCTTTTTTCCAGTTCCAGATAACGACTGATTTGCTCAAACGCCAGATCCAGTCGACCGGTGTTCTCACCTACATCAACCAGGGACAGAAACAGTGGCGAGAACACTTTGGGATGATGGCCCAGCGCGGTTGACAGACTTTGGCCAGATTCCAGATCCGCCAGCACCTCACCTATCAACTGTTTGAGACGAGGGTTTTTCATTGACCCCCTCAGACCGGTGAGCGCCCTGTCGAGCGGCAGTCCGGCCTTGGTCAGGCTCTGCATCTGGCGGGAAAAAATGATCAGCTCGGTGATATCTATTTTCTTGCGCATCAGAGCATCATTTAACTGCTGCAAGCCTGATTCTGGCGGCTTGGTGCCAGCCCCTTTGCGCACCGCAGGGCGCGGGCGGGCGCTTTCCTGCGGCGTTGCTATGCGCCCGCGACCACTGCGGCCTGCCTTGATGTCAATGGGGGTCATGCCCTGCTCCAGCAATTCACCGGCCGCCGCGTCCAACGTTGCAGCATCCACTGCGCCCGAGATCAGGGCTCCCGCGGAATTTCTGGCTTTATACTGGAATACCGGCATGATTTACACAGCCTCGCTTTGATCAATCATGGCCTGATCCGGCATGCTCTTTTCCTGCATGAAATCACCTTCACCATCGACCTGTTCAGCCACGCGGTAGACCTCTTCCAGGCTGGTCACGCCGTTGAACGCTTCCTGTAAAGCACTGACCACCAGCGGTCGGTAGCCTTTGCTTTTACGTGCAGACTTGACGAAGTCCGAAGAACTGGAGCGACGCAAGGCGTCGGCCATGTCATCGTTGATCACTAACAGCTCAAAGACGCCAATTCGACCCTTGTACCCGGTATTGTTGCAGCGGTGACAGCCGCTGGGTGTCTTCAGGTTATAAGTGCGGGGACTATCGGGCCCCATCACATGTGCCATCCAGCTTTTTTCACGCTCATCAGGCGTATAGTCTACAAAACAATTGTCGCACAGACGCCGGACCAACCGTTGCGCTAACACAGCCCGAATCGCCGTTGCCGCCAGAAACCCTTCCGCGCCCATATCTACCAGTCGCATGGCGCTGGATACCGCATCATTGGTATGCAGCGTTGACAGCACCAGGTGGCCGGTCATCGCCGCGCGCAGCGCAATCTCGGCGGTTTCCTGATCACGGATCTCGCCTACCAGCAGGATATCAGGATCCTGACGTAGGGCTGCGCGCAACACTTTGGCGAAACTCAAGCCAATTTTGGGATTGATCTGCACCTGATTGATCCGGCTCAACCGGTATTCGACAGGATCTTCCACTGTGATAATTTTTTTGCCGACTTCGTTCAATTCCTGCAAGGCACCATAAAGCGTGGTGGTTTTACCAGAGCCGGTAGGCCCGGTGACGAGAATCAGACCATGTGGCATATGCACAAGCTTGCGAAACTGCTCCAGCATGGCACCATGCATACCAACGTTGTCCAGATCTGCCGCACCATCGGTCTGATCCAACAGTCGCATCACCACCGACTCACCGTATTCAACGGGCATGGTGGACAAACGCACATCAATGCGACGCTCTTTGACTTTAAGGCTGAATCGGCCGTCTTGCGGCAGCCGTTTTTCCGAGATATCCAGGCCCGACATCAACTTCAGGCGCAGCACCAACGCCGGCGCAATGCGTCGCTCTTTGACCACCTGCTCCTGCAGCACACCATCGATGCGCTGACGGATTCGCAACACCTGCTCATCAGGCTCAATATGAATATCTGATGCGCGTATCTGGATGGCATCCTGGAACAGGGACTGCAGGAGTTTGACCACCGGTGCATCGCTGTCATCCGCCGAGGGGGCCAGTGCTGCCAGGTCGAACTGGCCATCGGTTAACTCGTCATCAAGCTGCTCAGCAAAACCGGCAATTTCATCCGTGCGGCGGTAGACTATATCGAGCGTCGCCAGCAGCTCACTTTCGCGCACAACCGCCTGGTCGATCGGCTGCTGCAGTATCCGCTCAAGCGCATCGAAGGCATAGATATCAGTCGGATCAGCCATGCCTACCAGCAGCACGCCACCTTTCTCCGACAACACTATGGCGCGGAAACGCCGGGCGTGCGTTTCGGACAGTTTTTGCACGGCAAGTGCGTCGAAGCGATAGCGGCGCAGATCGACAAAGGGAATATTCAGTTGCTCTGACAGGAAACCCAGAAACCTGTCTTCCTGAACAAATCCGAGATTGATCAGCGTACGCCCCAGGCGCACGCCGGTGGACTTCTGTTTCGTTAACGCCTGTTGCAACTGATCTTCAGTGATGACTGAATTCTGAACCAGCAGATCGCCAATACGGATTTTCTGTTTCATCGCCATAGTTGGCTCCGTTCAGTTGACACCGACTGTTTGACGCAGGGCCTGAAGTTTTTGCTGGCTGTTTTGCCGCAGAGTGACACTCAGACCGCCCGAGCGCAGGGCTCTGTCATAAGCGCTTATAGCATCTGCAAGTCTGCCCTGTGCTTCCAGCGCTGAACCCATACCGTACCACCAGCGGCCAACCGATTCATCCTGCTGCAGTAACATGCGGTAACTGACTGCTGCACTGTCATAGCGCTGCGCTGACAGGTAGGCCGTGGCCAACAGGTCATGGTACTCAGTATCAGCGCTGGCCGATGGCGCATTGCCGGATAACACCCCCAATGCCTGATCGGCAGCCCCCTGGCCAAGCAGCACGCGCGCCTTGACCTTGCGATAGCCGTCGAACTGAGGAGCGATGGTCAAACCAAGCTCTACTGCTTGCAGGGCACGTTCTGTTTCGCCTTGTTGCAGTAACAGTTTGGCCATGGTTTCGCGTGACCTGTGCGCCTCGGCATTCTCGAAGGTAAAGCTATCCAGTGTTTGCAGCGCAGTCAGCCTTTGCCCGCTGCTCCATTGTTGCAGCGCCAGCTGTACCTGTTGCCGATCACGGTCTTCAAAGCTCAGTTCCCGCGGGCTGCGTGAACTACTGCCGGTATTGGCGCCGGACGACGGCGCGACAACATTCGCCAGATCTGGCGCTACACCAACCGATGTCTGCTCAGCCAGACCACTTCCCGCTTCCCCACGCTCAGTCTCCTGACCCGCCAAAGGTACCTGCTGTGCTGACCAATCACGGGATTGGTCAGCTCCACTGACAGTCTGTTGTGCGCGTTGCTCCGACTGGCTTTGTAGAGTATGGGTCTGGACCGCAGCCTGGCTTCCAGGCTCGCCACTTGCCGCTTGCGAGGCTTGTGCCTGCAATGCCCGATTCTGCTGCTCCAGGCGTTCCAGCCTGGCGGTCAGCTCATTCAACGTGTCCTCATCCCGCGCAACGGGGACCTGAGTGCCGGGTGCCTGTGCGGACAATTCTGGTTGCGCCTGAGTCCTGGCCATTGTTGCCGTCTGCTCTTCTACGCCCTCTGACGCAGTATCCGTGACCACGTTTACCGGCGCCAGTGAACCCGTACTCACACCTCCGCCGCTTAAAAATAGCGTTGCGACCAGAGTTGCCAGTACGCACAACAGCACAACGCCTGCCAGCAGCGAACGGCGACGCGAGCGGCGCGCGTCAGCCTCTGCTGCGGGTACCAGTTTTTCGGCGCCGAGGCCACGGGTCGGCGCTTCACGCCGACGAGCATCAAGGTCCCGCAACATGTCATTAACCAGACTCATAATTACTCATCTTCCTGTTCGTCGAGACCGTTCAGCTGTCTCGCTCAGCGCAGATAATATCCGACCAGATAGATCGCCAGCACTGCAAATGCCACCACCATGACCGCACCGGCAGCCGCGAACTGTCGGGCATTGGTTTTGGGTAACGCGACACCTTCGGTGTCCTCAATAGATTTGCGCATGGGCTCACGCCCGACCACTCTTTCACCCCGGCCAAAAGCCACCATCAACGACTTGTGACACAGAATATTGACGATTCTGGGAATGCCCTTACTGGCAGCAAACAGATCGTCCAGGGCAGCTGATGTGAATACGCTGGGACCGTTGTAACCAGCGGTAGCAAGGCGATGTGAAACATAACGCTCAAGACCTTCGCGATCGAGTGACTCCAGTCGATAGGAAAAGGTAATTCTTTGCAGCAATTGTCTGAGTGATTTCTCGCGCAACATCTCATCCAGTTCCGGTTGCGCAAACAACACCACCTGGAAAAGCTTGGTCTGCTCAGTCTCCAGGTTTGTCATCAACCTCAGTGCCTCCAGCGTCTTCTCCGGCATCGCATGGGCTTCGTCAATAAACAGGACTACCTGGCGCCCGTCTGCGGAATACTGCATAAGGACTTTGGTTATTTTTTTTAACAGGCTGTGGTGGCCGATATCTGAATCAGCTTCCAGACCCAATTCTTCCGCAAACGCCAGGAACAGTCCCTTGGGACTGAGTACCGGATTGGCGATATAGGCGCTGACATAGGTATCCGGATTCTCTTCCAGGGTATTGAGCACCTTGCGGCAGAGCATGGTTTTACCCGTACCAACCTCACCCACAACCTTGATGAAGCCCTCGCGGTTGGAGATGGACACCATAAGCATATTGTAGGCTTTGTGGTAACTGGCCATATTGAGAAAGAACTCAGTGTTCGGGGTTAGCGAAAACGGTAGCTCTTTAATGGCAAAGTGCTCTAGGTACATAAGCGTCGCACTATCCTGAAATGTTAGTTTGCAAACGGATTGATCTCGTTTCTCAATCTCTGCAGGCGTTCATTCCCCTCGCGAATAATTCGTTGCTCCGACTGATCACTGGCAATCAGGGGGCGTAACAGAATAATAAATTCGCTTTTCACTGTAGTGCGCCGACGTTGGTCAAACACGCCACCTACCAGCGGGATGTCATTGGCTACGGGAATGCCGGCGGCGTCATCCAGACTCCGCTCATAAGCCAGGCCGCCCAGCACCACGATCCTGCCATCCTGAGCACGAATGATGCTGTCCAGCTCGCGCACCGAGGGTCGCGCCAATGGCACCTGCTCACCACCAATCTGCTTGGTCTGCTCGGTCACAGTGGTGATGGTCGGGTGCACATGCAAAGTGATAACGCCATCGGCACTGATCTGCGGAGTAATGTCCATCGAGATACCGGAGAAAAACGATTCAAGATTATTGCCGGACGTCTGTGTCACCGACGAGCCGGTGTTGATGACACTGGATCCGACACCCGTCTGGAAGAACTCGGAATCACCGTCCTGGAACACAGCCTTCTGGTTGTTGAGTACTTTAAGACTGGGACTGGACAATACCTGCGTGGTGCCGCGCGATTCCAGAATCCTGAATATTGCATCAAAGTCGGTGAAATTGGTAGCCAGGGCCAGCGGGTTGGAAATGGCATCAATACTGGAACCATTGTTGCCGCCACCGAAATCACCAGTAATTATGTTGTCCGACGCATCGGCGCCACCCGGACCAAAGGTATCGAAGTCAATTGCGGTCTGATAGCCCTTGTTCAGGACCACCTCGAGGAATTGCACCTGAATGGTGACCTCACGTGACAGGATATCCTGGGTAAGCTCCAGGAACTCTGCCACCCGGTCCAGCTCTCGCGGCGATGCAGTGACCATGATCAATCCTACCTGCGGCTGCACGATGACACGCGTAGTCTCCGTCACGGTGGCCGGGCCGCCTTCCAGACCTGCCAGCAATCCACTGCCGCCGCCGGTCCGGGTAACAGTGGTCTCCAGCATGGCTTCCAGAGTTTCCTGTATGTCTTCCCAGAAATCCGTTTCGGTATCGGTGGAAATCTGGCCACCACCACCAGCACCACCACCACCGCCGCCGCCGCCACTTAGGCCACCGCTGCTGCCACCACCGCCGAGCCCGCCGCTGCTGCCACCACCGCCGAGACCACCGCTGCTGCCACCGCTGCTGCCACCGGAGGCGCCGCTGGTTACCTGCACATTGGAGGAGCCGGCGCGGCTGACGTCAAGATAATCAATGTTGAAAATACGAGTCTGCATGCCAGCCGGCTGGATCTGATAGATATTATCGCGTCGGCTGATCTGATAACCATAGGTCTCTTCGACAGCGGTCATCACGTCGTCAATCGTCACATTGGGCAAGTTAATACTGATTTCACCCGACAGCTGAGGGCTGACCGCCACACCATAGTCAGTTCCAGCCACCAGGTTGTCAAAAAAATCGCGCGCGTTCTGACGTGAGGCCAACACATTGAAGCGTTCCGCTACAGGCGTCAGCAGATCGTCGCTCAATGCCATGTCAGGCATCAGGTCATCCACGATATCCTGCGCAGGCGCAACCTGTACCGGCTCAATATAGGATTGTTCTGCATCCGACAAAATGACTTGCATATCATCTATCATGGAGACGTCTGGTGGCTGCCTGGCGCCCATGGCTTCGCAGGCAAGCAGCACTACACAAGATGATAGTGCCAACACTGCCCGAATCCTTGCGCCAATTTTAACAGTTTCGATCATTCCAACTCCGTTGTTGCGCCAAACGGCTCGCTCACGTTTCTCATTGTTCCACCGGTGTTTTTACCGGCTGCGCAAATCTGCGCAGCACCCGTTCTTCACCGTCAATTAGCAGAACAACCTCTCCCGGCCGAATATCAACCACCGGGGCCCCCTCTATCACATCGCCGACCGTCACCTGGGTCTCGTTTATCACCGCTACCGGCGCCAATCCGCCAGAGCGGACAAAGGTCAGCTGCAGACTGCTCAGTCGCGGCCCTGTTTCGGGCGCCACCTCATCAACGTTATTGATGCTGGGCAAAATGGCCCAAGGGGGTTGCATCGGATCCCGAAACACCTCCCCATCAATAATGACCGTGACACTTTGTGCCTGCGCCTGTGTCTGGAACACCGCCAGCAGGAAAAGCCATGTTATAGCTCTAAACACCAACAAAACCCTCCTCGGTGCTCAGAGTGTGCAGCTCCAGCGTCATTAGACCTGTCGGCCATTCAGTGCGCTGGAAAGTGATCTGATCCCAGAAAAACCGCTCATTAAACGATTCGATTCTCTGCAGATACACGATAAGGCTCAGGTAATCACCCTCCAGCTCCAGCACCAGACTGTGCCTGAATATCTGGCCGCCGCCATCTGAGTCCCTGTCCTGCCCGGCGTCATTGCCCGGCGCAGGGTTAGCGACGCCCTGGCGCATCGGCGCGGGTTCGCGGTTTTCCACGCGCACCAGGTCCAGTCCGGGCTGATTCTCCAGCATTGACGTCAGCAGACGCGTCATTGACTGCGGCGTTACCAGATTGCCGGCCAGTTGTTCGATGTCGCCCTGCAAATCCGCTTGTGCCGCGATGGCCCGCTCAATGCGCACGCGCGCGGCCTGATTGGGGTCCTCTGCGGCTGAAATTTCTGCTTGCCGCTCGCGCTGTTGCATAAGCACACGCTCAGACTCTGCGACCGTGATCTGCTGCATCAACCGGTCATTGGACTCAATCCGGGGCGTCAGGTACCAGGCACTGACCGCCCACACCAGGCAGACCAGAACCAGCACACTGATCAGGCTCTTCTCGGCCAGCGAGCGATCATTAAATCTGTCTTCCAGGTCACGCCACCGTTGCATTGCACTCATCAGTTGGTCTCCAGCACAAAATCGTAAACCTGGGCACCGGTGGTTCCCTGCGTGCGGGTCGACGTCAAGCGGCTGAAGCGCTGATTGCTAATTTCGCTCTCGCCCATGCTCAGTCGCCCGACAAAATCAGGCAGCATGGCGGCCTCTTGGGCGCTGCCTCGCAAGGTGACGTTGGTAGCATCGCCGGCAATACTGATCTGTGTCAGCCAGAGCCCCTGAAATGAAGCGCGCGACAAGTCCTTGAGATGCTCGGAATAGCCGGTCAGATTCCCTAGCGCTGTGGTACTCATGAACTCATACAATTCGCGTGTCTGCGCCAGGCGCTGCTCGCGGGTTTCCATTTCCCGAACCAGTTCGCGGTCGGTCGCCCGACTCGCCACGTCGCGCTCAAGCGCCTCAGTGCGCTCACTTTGTTGTTGTAGCGCTTGCCGGGCGGCTACCAATTCCGCGTCCAGGCGGCCAGCCTGCCAGCCATGCCAGGTACTGATGAGAACCAGCACGCCAATGACAGCCATCAGCGCAACCACCAGGCGCGATGCAGTCAACCAGTCCCGTTTCGGCCGCAGCTCGGGAAGCAATAAATTGATTTGCTGGGTAGCCACAGACATTACTGCCGCCCCTCATGCAGGTTTACGCGCAGGGCCGCACCAATTGCCATCATGCAAGCCCCCTTAGTCTCAGGCGTGATCGTTTCCGGCGACGCCAGCTCAACCGCATAATCCAACACGCCGACCGGTGCCGCCAGCGCCTCGCCCAGGCTGTTCATCATCGATTCAGTATCTTTCAAGCGGGGCGCGATCATGATCTGGCTTACCGGATTCTGTCCCATCTGACTTTCGTAGTAGTCGAGCGATCGTTGAATCTCCAGCGCCAGGCGATCCCTGACCATTTCCCAATCGTCCTGTAGCAACGCGTCCGGGCCCACCAGCGTATTGATCTTCCGGGTCAGGTAGAGCTTGCCGTCGCGACTGACATTCATTGTGCTGCCGCTTTCCTTCAGGGAAACAAATGCCAGGCCGTTTCGATCATCCATCACATGGGAACTGATATTACGCATGGCCAGTTCCGGTATATCAATCGTCTGCAAATCAAGACCTGCGCGATCCACAGTGTCAATCAGCTGCTCCACAGAAGTCCGGGAGGCTGCCACTGCATACACCATTTTGCTCCGCCCCTGGAATGCATCTTCGGGTAGGGCAAATACATCAATCACGGCCTGATCCACCGGCATGTCCAGCAGGTCCTTTATTTTCCAGCGCACGGCCGCGCTGACCTCATCATCTGCTACCTGCGGCGCCTCTACCAGATAAATATTGTAATCGCGCGGCGCCAGTACACAGCTGCACTGGGCGCCTGCCAGCCCCGCCTCTACCACTATGTCGGCCAACTGCTGGCGCGCTGAAGAGCCATCAGCAATACCGCGGCGAACACAGTTCTCCAGAAACACGTCATCCCGCTTGCGAGTGATATGAGCCAGCGCGATACGCTGATCAGTGATCGACAATCCGACCAGACCCTCTGCGCGCTTTTTGTTCCCAAACCATGCCAGCAAAAAAACGCCCTCTTTCACAAGTACTCAAAATTGTTGAATTATAAAGCTTAAGTTGCCAGATTCTATAGCAAAAGCCGCGCTTCAGGGGTATATTTGGGGTCGAATTCACAGATTAGATCGAATCCCGCCTTGATCCACATCGTTTTATACCAACCCGAGATCCCGCCCAATACCGGCAACATCATCCGGCTGGCGGCAAATACCGGGGCGCGCCTGCATTTGATCGAGCCGCTGGGGTTTAACCTGGATGAAAAAAGTGTGCGACGCGCGGGCCTGGATTATCACGAACTGAGTCAGGTGCAAAGCTGGAAGAGCTGGGAGCAGTTCACCAACGAATCTGACGTGCAGCGACTGTTAGCGTTCACTACCAAGGCAACGCTTGATTATAGCCAGGCGTGTTATCAAGCAGGGGATGGGTTGTTATTCGGACCGGAAACGCGCGGCTTGCCGGCAGACATCCGGGATGCCTTGCCGGAGGCGCAACGCCTGCGCATCCCCATGCAGCCCAACAGCCGCAGCCTGAATCTGTCCAACTCAGTGGCTATTGGCCTGTATGAGGCGTTACGTCAGACCGGTTTCACCGGCCTGACGTAACAGGATCAAATCACGCCTGTGGCGCAGCCTGATCCTGCTGTTCTTTCTGTGCTTTTGACTGCGCGTAAACCGCGTCAAAATTCACCGGCGCCAGCATGACGGGCGGGAAGCTGCCACGCACCACCAGTGCATCAATGGTTTCACGTGCATACGGGAACAGAATGTTCGGGCATACGGTCGCCAGTGCCCGCTCCAGATCGCCTTCATTGAAACGATCCAGCGTGAAAATACCGGCCTGCTGAACTTCAACCAGGAAAGCAATGGCATCTTCCTGCTTGGCTTCGATCGTCAGGCGCAGCACAACGTTATAAACGCCGTCAGCCAGTTTTTCGTTGCTGGTATTCAGGTTAAAGGTGATTTTGGGCGCCCACTGACCCTTGAATACATCAGGGCTTTTGGGGGATTCGAAAGAGGTGTCCTTCAGATAGATGCGCTGCAGTGCAAACATCGGACCCTGTTGCTGGTCGCCTTGAGCGGCGGCCGCGTTACCATTCTGGTTGTTTTCGTTCTCTGCCATGATAAAACAGTCTCTCTTGCGTTATGTCGTTTATGGATTAAGTGAAAAGCTACGGTACTACTTGTTGTCGTCCTGCCTGACCTCTTCTTGCCCGACCTCTTTTTGCCCGAGCTCTGTCTGCCCGGTCTCGTCCGGCGCGGCCTTGTCAGGCTGATCCAGCTGCGCTGGTGCCTGTTCAGCGGCCTTGTTCTTGCCCGGTTTCGCCTTGGCCTTGCCGGTTTTGGTTTTGGCAGCCTTTTCTTTCACTGCCTTTTGTACCAAAGGCAGATTCTGCCCGCGCCATTCGGCCATACCGCCGCGCAAACGCACGACCTGTTCGAAACCGGCACTGAGTAGCATCTTGCAGGCATCTCCCGAATGCTGCCCCATTTTGCAGACCACAATAATGGGCCGGGATTTCAGTTTCTCCAGCTCGGCGAGCTGCGCACTGAGTTTGGTGTGCGGAATGTGCACCGAATCAACGATATGGCCGGTGTCGTAATCCTTTTTGTCACGGATATCGAGCACCACACCATCATTGCGGTTGATCAGCATCACCGCCTGCTGCGGGCCGATCGCCTGCGCACCGGACTTGCTGAGATAGATAATCAACGCCAGCGCCAGCGCAATCCAGACACCCACGAGTATCACGTTGTTACCAATAAATTCTAAAATCTGCTCCATGACGCCTAAAGCCCTGAAATATCCCGATGTGGTATCAATGCGGTGTTACGCAGTTACAAGGCTGCGAAGTATACACGGCTGTGGCCGGCAATGGTACTTTGCCGCAGTTTCCGCGATAATACGGGCTTTTGAAGCACCAGGCCAAACCACGGGAAATTACTGTTCATGACTGATTCCACACCTCGTCGCACCGCCCTGCTCCTGATTCTTGATGGCTGGGGTTATCGTGAAGAAACCGACTCCAATGCCATTGCCGCCGCCAACACTCCGGTCTGGGACCAGCTCTGGCGCGAGTGCCCGCATACTCTGATCACCACCTCCGGAACCGGCGTCGGCCTGCCCAGCGGCCAGATGGGCAACTCCGAGGTGGGTCATATGAACCTGGGGGCCGGTCGCGTGGTCTATCAAAGCCTGACCATGATCGACAAGGCCATCGAAACCGGCGATTTTTTCGACAATACTGTGCTGAGCAATGCTGCCCGCACCGCCGCCGCCAACGATAAAGCCATGCATATCATGGGCCTGCTCTCGCCCGGCGGCATTCACAGCCATGAAAACCACATCCTGGCGATGATCAGGCTGGCGCAGGAGGCAGGCGTGAAACAGGTATACGTGCACGCTTTCCTGGATGGTCGCGACATGCCCCCGCGCAGCGCCATGGCGTCGCTGCAAAAGACCGAGAAAGCGCTCACGGACGCTGGCCTGGGCCGCATCGTGTCGGTGATTGGCCGTTATTTTGCGATGGACCGGGACCAGCGCTGGGATCGTATGCAGAGTGCCTACGATCTGATCACGCAGGGTGAAGCCAGCCATGAGGCGGACTCGGTTGCGGACGCCCTCAATAACGCCTACGCCCGCGACGAAGACGACGAGTTTGTCAAAGCCACCCGCATTGGCACAGCAGTGCCGATGCGGGACGGCGACAGCATGGTGTTCATGAATTTCCGTGCCGACCGGGCCCGCCAACTGACCAGTGCCTTTGTCGACCCGGGTTTTGATGGCTTCAAACGCAAGTCTACGCCCAAACTTGCCGAGTTTGTCATGCTGACGGAATATTCAGCCGACCTGAAACAGTTCGCCAGCTGTGCTTACCCGCCACAAACATTGCACAACAGCCTCGGTGAGTACCTGGCCAGCGAGGGTCGCACGCAGCTGCGGATCGCCGAAACAGAGAAGTATGCGCATGTCACGTTCTTTTTCAGTGGCGGACGCGAACAACCCTATGAGGGCGAAGACCGCATTCTGATTCCCTCTCCCGATGTCGCCACCTATGACCTGCAGCCAGAGATGAGCGCGCCGGAAGTCACCGACAAGCTGGATGAAGCGATACGCTCGGGGAAATATGACGCCATCATCTGCAACTACGCCAATGGTGATATGGTGGGCCATACCGGCAGTTTTGATGCCGCCGTCAAGGCCGTGGAAACCCTTGATGTGTGTCTGGGCCGCCTGATGACGGCGATCCGCGACACCGGTGGTCAGTGCCTGATCACTGCCGATCACGGCAACGTTGAACAGATGATGGATGCCGAGTCAGGCCAGGCACTGACCTCGCATACCAGCGGTCCTGTGCCGCTGGTTTATGTCGGCCAACGTCAATGGCACTTCACCCGGGAGGGTGCCCTGTCTGATATCGCGCCGACACTGCTAAAACTTATGGACATGGAGGTGCCGGCGGAAATGACCGGCCATGTGCTGATGGCGCCATGACGAACCACGCTGCGCTCCGCACAATCGCCCGGCAACCGCGAGTCTTTCTCACGCTGTTGCTGGTGTTGTGCGTCCCCATACCGCCAGCGCTAGCGCAAGAGCCCTCAGCGAGAGAAGAGCCTTCAGCCCAAGAAGAGCCTTCAGCGCAAGAGGAGCCCTCAGCCCAAGAAGAGCCCTCAGCGCAACAAGAGCCCTCAGCGCAACAAGAGCCTTCAGCAGGAGAAGGCCAGGCCACCGAAGCACAACTCGCCACCATTAACGACAGCATCGGGCAGATCGAAACCTGGCTGCAGCAGGCGCGCAGCCAGCGTTCCAGCGAAGAAGCCGCGCTCAGCGAGCTGAATCAGCGCATCGACGCCATCAGCGAAAATATTGCTGACAATCAACAGAACATTGCACGACTGGACGCAGAACTCGGCAGCCTGAACCAGCAGCAGGACACATTGCTCGCAGACACCGAAGCCCAGCGCGAAATCGTCGCTCGCGCCCTTCGCGCCAGCTACATCAGCGGCGGCAGCAGCCAATTGCAGTTGCTGTTAACGCAGCAGGACCCCTCCACCGCGCAGCGCATGCTGGTCTACTTCAATGCCTTCAACGAAGACCGCCTGCAGCAGATACGCCGGTTCCAGCAGACCCTGAGCGCGCTGGCGCAAACCCGCGACGAAATTGATCAGGCGCAGCTAACGCTGGCAGCAACCAATGCCGCACTGGCAACGCAGCGAGAGGAACTGGAAAGCAATCAACAGGCGCGCACCCGTCTTATTGCCAGTCTCAACGCGGATATGGCAACCCGCCGCAATGAACTGGAGCAGTTGCTCGCCGACCGCGCGCACTTGCAGGAACTGATCGATGAAATCAACCGCATCATCGTAGACATTCCCTCCCCGGAAGATGCCATGCCCTTCGCGGATGCCCGTGGTCAGCTGCCCTGGCCGGTCACCGGCGATGTGCTGGCCCGCTTTGGTGAACGCTTTGGTGGCAGCCTGCAACGCCAGGGCATTATCATTGGCGCCGACGCTGGCAACACCGTCAGGGCCGTACACAATGGCCGCGTGGTGTTTGCCGACTGGTTACGCGGATCGGGGAATCTTATCGTGATTGATCATGGCAACAGCTTCATCAGCCTGTATGCCCATGTTCAGGATTTCACCAAAAGCACAGGAGACTGGGTTAACCGGGGCGAGGCGCTGGCATTATCCGGAGCCGATGCCGGCAATGGCAGCCCGGGGCTGTATTTTGAGATCCGGCAAAGCAGCAGAACACTGGATCCGCAGGACTGGCTTACACCCGGCGACTGACAGAGTCATCAATCGCTACCCAGCGCCGGCCCAAGCGCATAGAATGCCGACCAGGACGGTCTTAACATGTAACTACAAGATCGCAGGAGCAGACATGTCGTCACCTAACACCGCCATCGCCGCAGTCACTTTCATTCAGCGCACGCTGCTGTTCGGCGCGTTCGTCACCGCCATGAGCTCGCCCGGCATTGCCATGGCGCAGGCAACCACTGACCCTGACCTGGATGTCATAACACTGGAAGAGCTTGAGCCTGTGCCGGAGGCCGGTGCCACCAACAACATCAGCGCAGACAGCTCAGTGCGGCCTTTGCCCATTGAGGAAGTCAGGCTGTTTGCCGAGGCACTGGAAGCCATTCGCACCGCTTACGTCTCCGACATTGATGACAAAACGCTGATCGATTATGCCATCCGCGGCATGCTGGCCGGGCTCGACCCCCACTCCGCCTATCTGAGCTCCGACGACTACGACAACCTGCAGGAAAGCACCGAAGGCGAGTTTGGTGGCCTGGGCATCGAAATCGGTGAAGAAGACGGCTACATCAAAGTCATTACGCCCGTCGATGACACACCCGCCGCCAGAGCCGGTGTCATGCCCGGCGACCTGATCGTGGAAATCAACGGCAGACCGGTACGCGAAATGCTGATTAACGACGCCGTGGAACTGCTGCGCGGCGAACCCGGCAGCCAGGTCGACATTACGCTTATGCGTGATACTGAATCTGAACCCATTGACCTGACGCTGACCCGCGAAGTGATTTCCGCCAACAGTGTTCGCCATCGCATGCTGGAGCCGGGGTTTGCCTACATCCGTATCGCGCAGTTTCGCACCAACACCGGGATAGCAGTGGTTAATGCCCTGGAAGAAATCAAAGCGTCCGATGGCACACTCAACGGTCTGGTACTGGATTTGCGCAACAACCCCGGCGGTGTGCTACAGGCATCGGTGCAGGTCGTTGATGCATTCGTCTCCAGCGGACAGATTGTTTATACCGAAGGCCGCGTTGGTGATTCCGAGGGCGACTATTTTGCCGACGTCGATGATCCCAGCGACGGTGTTCCGATGGTGGTCCTGATCAATACCGGGTCGGCATCAGCGGCGGAAATTGTCGCCGGCGCATTGCAGGATATGGGCCGGGCCGTGATCATGGGCACGCGCAGCTTTGGCAAGGGCTCAGTGCAGTCGGTGCTGCCGCTCAACAACGAACGCGCACTAAAACTGACAACATCGCTGTATTTCACGCCTTCGGGCCGCTCCATTCAGGCGCAAGGGATCGAGCCCGACATCGTGGTTGATGAAGCGCTGGTAACCCGTCGCATGCCCCGGCGCGGTGTTTATTCCGAACGCGATCTCGAAGGCCATCTGCCAAACGCGACTGATGCGCAGAGCACCAGCGATGGGCCCACCCCCATTACCAGCACGGAACAGATTGTGGTCAGTGACTATCAGTTGAATGAAGCGCTGACCCTGCTCAAGGGCTGGCATATCATGGCGAGCGGACGACAACGTCGTCAAAGTGACGAATGAACACTGAACCCGATACCTTGATTGGCCCTTATCTCGACAAAGCCAAAAACGCCTGGCAGCAATTTTCGGCACAACCGGGCAATACCCATATTGCAGTGGCGGCGGCGCTGCTGCTTGGGCTGGTGTTGATGGTGACTCTGGTTGATGGCGACGCCGCCAATGATCAACAGCGCGAACCCGTGGCCGCAGCCCGGGACGCCGGAAGCGCTAACGGCAGCACCATCGAAAGCGCTCTCGAAAGCATCACCGGGAACACCACTGAAACAGCCACAACCCCGGTTGCTGCGCCGGACGCACCAGCGCCCGTGACGGCGCCAGCAGATGCACCAGTGCTTGCCGACGTGACCGGCACCGGAGTCGAAACAACGGCCGGGGTCAATGCCACAGCGCTGCCCACTCACCGGCTGGTCATCATCCTGGACGATATTGGTTACAACGCCGAAGCTGGCGAACGCGCGGTCGGCCTGCCCGGCGCGGTGACCTATGCGGTGCTGCCATTTACTCCGCACGGCCAAGCGCTGGCGCAGATGGCTCACGACGCTGGCAAGGAAGTGATGCTGCACGCACCCATGAGCAACCTCGCAGGCATGGCCCTGGGCGAAGGCGGTCTGACACTGACTCTGACGGAAGCTGAATTTATCCGTACTCTGCGCGCAGCCATCGCCGATATTCCTCATGTGGCCGGCGTCAATAATCATACGGGCAGTGAGCTGACTGCAGCAGAACAACCCATGCAATGGGTCATGCGCGAATTGAAGGCCCAGGATCTGTTTTTTGTCGACAGCATGACTACCGGTAAGAGTGTCGCCGCAAAAGTTGCCATCGACAATCAGGTACCTGCCCTGAAGCGCCATGTCTTCCTCGATAATGAAGCCACGGCGGAGGCCATCGATCGGGAGTTTCAGCGCGCGGTCGCGATCGCCCAACAGCAGGGTTTTGCTGTTGCCATCGGGCACCCTTATCCGGCCACGCTGGAGTACCTGGAACAGGCCATCGACACCTTGCCTGCACACAATATTACGCTGGTGCCGGCATCAGCGCTGCTTACGCAGCCGTAGATCTAGTCAGCATCTCCCAGGGTCATCAACGACGCATTGCCGCCTGCTGCCGCAGTATTGGTACTGACTGACTGCTCGGTGGCAAAACGCGTCAGATAAAGGGGGCCGCCTGCCTTGGGACCGGTACCTGACAAACCATTACCGCCAAATGGCTGCACCCCGACAACCGCGCCGATCATGTTGCGATTGATGTAGACATTGCCCGCCCGAATGCGCGCCGCGATTGCCCGGGCGCGGCTATCAATACGGCTGTGGATGCCAAAGGTCAAACCATAGCCGGTGGCGTTGACGGCATCTACCAACGAGTCGATCTCGTCCGCACGAAAACGCAGCAAATGCACAATCGGTCCAAACACCTCTTCACGCAACTGACTCAGTTGAGAAATTTCGTATAGTTGGGGCGGAAAAAAGCAGGACTCTTTCGGTTTTCCGGGACTGTTCGGCGGCAACTCAACCCGTTTGCGCAACGTTGCGTTGCTGTCAAGATAAGCGACATGCCGATTCAGCATGGCAAGGGCATCGTCATCAATCACCGGGCCGACATCTGTCGCCAGCTCAGCGGGGTCGCCGATGCAAAGCTCATCCATGGCGCCAGTCAGCAGTGCGATCAGATCGTCAGCAATATCATCCTGCACCAACAGGATTCGCAGCGCCGAGCAGCGTTGACCTGCACTCTGAAATCCGGACAGCAACACGTCGGCAACCACCTGTTCCAGCAGTGCCGATGAATCCACCAGCATGGCATTGAGGCCGCCGGTCTCCGCGATCAGCGTCGCAATCGGACCATTGCGAGCGGCGAGACTGCGATTGATGGCGGTGGCCGCAGCCGTTGATCCGGTAAACGCCACCCCGGCAATGCGCTTGTCACTGACCAGACGTGCACCGGTTTCAGCGCCACCTGTCACAAGATGCAGGACATCTCGCGGAATGCCGGCCTGATACAACAACTCAACCGCTGCCGCAGCGACCCGCGGTGTCTGTTCAGCAGCTTTGGCAATTACGGTATTGCCAGCGACCAGCGCAGCGCTGACCTGACCCAGAAATATCGCCAGCGGAAAATTCCACGGGCTGATGCAGACAAACACACCCCGGCCGCGCAATCGCCATTGATTGTCTTCACCCGTGGGGCCTGGCAAACAACGTGGCTGAAAATCCCACCGCGCGCGCTGTGCGTAATAGCGGCAGAAGTCGGCCGCTTCCCGCACTTCGGCGATGCCATCAGTGACGGTTTTGCCGCCCTCTGTGGTACACAAGGCCATCAGTTGCGGCATCCGTGTCTCCAGCAAGTCGGCCGTTTTCTCCAGGCATCGCGCGCGGACATCAACATCGGTTGCAACCCAGTCGGTAAAAGCGCCGGTCGCCGTCGATAGCGCGGTGTCGATGTCCTTGTTCGACGATAACGCCGGCGCATCTGACAGGCTGTTCTCCGGCCAGTCTGACTGCAATTTTTTCAGCGTGTGGAAACTCGACACATCCAGCCCTGACGCATTGCGACGATCCGGGTACAGCTGCACTGGCAGGGGGATCTGCGGATGCGGAACATGAGTCAGCGCCAACACCTGCTCCAGCGGGTCAGCGACCAGCTCGGTGATCGGCGTGTTGTCATCGAGAATACGGTTAACAAAGGACGTGTTGGCGCCATTTTCCAGTAACCGCCGTACCAGGTACGGCAGCAAATCCTGGTGACTGCCGACCGGTGCATAAACCCGGCAACGGGGACCGGATTCGTCGGCGTGGATCAGCTGATCGTATAACGGACCACCCATGCCATGCAGTCGCTGAAACTCGAAATCATCATTGCCCCGGTTGTATTCCAGAATAGCGGCCACGGTGTAGGCGTTGTGAGTGGCGAACTGAGGATACAGTTGCGAGCGGTAGCTCAGCAGCTTCTGTGCGCAGGCCAGGTAGGAGACATCAGTGTTCTGTTTACGGGTGAACACCGGATAGCCGGCAAGTCCGTGTTCCTGTGCCCGCTTGATCTCGGTATCCCAGTACGCACCCTTGACCAGACGAATCATCAGGCGACGCTCGCCGCGCCGGGCCAGGTCTGCCAGCCAGTCAATCTGATCAAAGGCCCGCTTCTGATAAGCCTGCACTGCCAGGCCCAGACCCTGCCAACCGGCCAGCGACGCGTGCACTGCCACCTGCTCAAACACAGCCAGCGTCAAATCCAGCCGGTCAGCTTCCTCGGCGTCAACGGTCAGGCCGATGTCGTATTGTTTCGCCAGACTGGCCAGCTCCAGCACGCGGGGCACCAGCTCAGCCATCACCCGCCGCGCCTGTGACACTTCGAATCTTGGATGCAGCGCCGATAATTTTATGGAGATACCCGGCGCCTTAACCGGACCAAGGCCGACCGCGCTGGCACCGATGGCGTGAATGGCCGAGGTATAGGCTTGCAGATAACGCAGACTGTCAGCTCGCGTGCGCGCCGCTTCGCCCAGCATGTCATAGGAATGCAGGTAGTGTTTTGCTTCCGCCGTGCGCGAGCGCTCAAGCGCCTCCGCCACCGTGCGACCCATGACGAACTGACGCGCCATGATGCGCATGGCATGACGCACCGCCTGACGCACCAGGGGCTCACCGGCGCGCTGCACCAGGCGGCGAAAAATGCTGTTGCCCTGCTCTGCCGGCAGCGCGGGCTGAATGATTTTGCCCGACAGCATCAGCCCCCAGGTGGAAGCATTCACAAACAGCGATTCGCTGTTGCCCAGATGGCTGTGCCAGTCACCGCTGCCCAGTTTGTCTTCAATCAGGCGATCGACGGTTGCCTCATCCGGCGTTCGCAGCAATGCCTCTGCCAGGCACATCAGCACCACGCCTTCCTGACTGGATAGCTGATACTCCTGCATCAGGGCATCGACACCAGAACCACTGGCGCGGTTGGCACGCACGGTTGCGACCAGCTCACTGGCCTGCTCTCGAATGTGGTTTTTGTCTGCCGTTGAATTGCGCAAGGCCTGACACAGGCGACGCACGTGTGAGGTCTCGTCTACACGGTAAGCTTTCAGGACCGGCTGGTACGCAGCGGATGCCACCAGTGGCAATTCAAAGTAGCGCACGTGAACCTCCGGACGGAAATCCAAAACCCTACTTTACGCAACGCGTCAGCTTATATCCAGTCGCATGGTGATGCCTTGCTCGGCCATAAACTGCTTCGCCTGCGGAATACTGAATTCGCCGAAATGGAAAATACTCGCCGCCAGCACCGCATCGGCGCCACCTTCAAGCACGCCATCTACCAGGTGCTGCAGGTTGCCGACGCCGCCTGACGCAATCACCGGCACATCCACGGCATCACTGACAGCCCGGTTCAGCGCCAGATCAAAACCGATCTTGGTGCCGTCCCGGTCCATGCTGGTCAACAGGATCTCACCGGCACCATAGTCAACCATGCGCCGTACCCAATCAATGGCATCCAGACCGGTTGGATTGCGGCCACCGTGGGTGAAGATTTCCCAGCGATCAGCTTCGCCACCGGCGCTGACCTTTTTGGCATCCACCGCCACCACGATGCATTGCGAGCCAAAGCGCTGGGCTGCCTCACGGACAAACTCGGGATTGGTGACAGCAGCGGTATTGATCGATACCTTGTCGGCACCGGCGTTGAGCATGGTGCGGATATCATCCAGAGTGCGGATACCGCCACCCACTGTCAGTGGGATAAACACCTGACTGGCAATGGCTTCAACTGTTTTAACCGTGGTTTCGCGACCTTCGCTGGAGGCGGTTATATCCAGGAACGTAATCTCGTCCGCTCCCGCATCGCTGTATCGCCTGGCAACTTCAACCGGGTCTCCGGCGTCACGGATATCGAGAAATTTGACGCCCTTGACCACACGACCCTTGTCGCAGTCCAGGCACGGTATGATGCGTTTTGCCAGTGCCATGCTTACACTCCACCACTCATGTGCCCGGCGCCGTTTGCATGGCTGTCGCAGTAAGCCTGCGCCTGCGCCAGATCCAGTGCACCTTCGTAAATCGCCCGACCGGTAATCGCGCCCATGATGCCAGCGCCGGTATCAGTTTTAGCGACTTCGCACAGACCTTCGATATCTGCCATACGACTGACGCCGCCCGAGGCAATAACCGGAATCACCGAGGCGCGCGCGAGGCGCAGAGTGGCCTCAACATTAACGCCCTGCATCATGCCATCACGGGCGATGTCGGTATAGATAATCGCTTCCACACCGTCGTTGGCAAACTGGTGTGCCAGATCAACAACGTTCACTGTGGACACTTCGGCCCAGCCGTCGGTGGCGACCCAACCATCCCTGGCATCCAGTCCCACAATGATGTGGCCCGGAAACGCTTTACAGGCCTCCGCCACAAACGGCGGATGCTTGACGGCCTGCGTACCGATGATCACATGCCTGACGCCAACATTAAGATAATACTCGATGGTTTTAAGATCACGGATACCGCCACCAATCTGCAAGGGCAGGTCCGGGTAGGCTTTGGCGATCGCTTCCACGATGCCGCCGTTGACCGGTTCGCCAGCAAAGGCACCATTCAGATCCACCAGGTGCAGTCGACGCGCGCCCTGTTCACGCCAGTGCCCTGCCGTTTTTACCGGATCATCGGAGAATACCGTGGAGTCTTCCATGCGCCCCTGGCGCAGGCGCACACATTGGCCATCTTTAAGATCGATTGCGGGGATTACCAGCATTGTTCACACCTTGAATTCGGATACTTGGAGTTCGCGCACCACCCGGGACACGCAGTTCAGAGCTTGCCATCCCAATGCAGAAAGTTGTTCAGCAACTGCAACCCGCAATGCTGACTTTTCTCCGGATGAAATTGCACGGCGAATAATGAGTCTTTGTTAAGCGCGGCGGCAAAATCATGACCATATTCTGTGATACCTGCCACCTGACTACTATCATCAGGCGCGACGTAGTAGCTGTGCACAAAATAGAACCTGCTGTCGTCAGCAATATTGTGCCACAGCGGATGTGATGTTTTTTGCCGCACACAGTTCCAGCCCATATGGGGGACTTTCAGGCGCTGACCGTCGGCATCAAGCAGACTGTGTTCGCCACCGAAGCGTTTGACCGAACCCGGCAGCAGACCCAGGCAGTTTACCCTGCCATTCTCTTCACTGCTGTCCATCAATGCCTGCATACCAACGCAGATTGCCAGCACCGGTTTGCCCTGCATCAATGCATCACTGACGATGGCGTCGACACCCAGTCTGCGTATTTCTGCCATGCAATCGCGGATGGCACCTACGCCGGGGAAAATAATGCGGTCGGCAGCCAGGATACGCGCAGCATCACTGGTAACCTCGACGCGGACGTCGCTACCCAGGCTTTCCATGGCTTTGGCAACAGAATGCAGATTGCCCATGCCATAATCGATGACGGCTACGTTGTTCATTGTACAAGAGGTCCCACTGACGGATTTATTACCAACTGCCTGCTTACAAACTGCCTTTGGTCGACGGAATAACGTCGGCGCTGCGCGGATCAATTTCCATCGCCATACGCAGGGCGCGGCCGAAGGCCTTGAACACAGTTTCGACCTGGTGGTGGCTGTTCATGCCACGAAGGTTGTCAATGTGCAGCGTTACCAGTGCGTGATTGACAAAACCCTGGAAGAATTCGTAGAACAGATCAACATCGAAGCCACCGACCGAGGCGCGGGTAAACGGCACGTGATACTCCAGGCCGGGACGGCCGGAGAAATCCACTACCACGCGTGACAGGGCTTCATCGAGCGGCACATAGGCGTGCCCGTAACGACGGATACCTTTGCGATCCAGCGCTTGGTAAAACGCCTGACCCAGCGTAATGCCCAGGTCTTCAACCGTGTGATGGGCATCAATCTGCAGATCGCCCACTGCGTGAATATCCATGTCAATCAGACCATGGCGCGCCACCTGATCCAGCATGTGGTCAAGAAATGGCAGGCCGGTCTGGCATTTGAGTTCGCCGCTACCATCAAGATTCACGCTCACGCGAATCTGGGTTTCCTTGGTATTGCGTTCTACGCTGGCCTGACGATCTGGCTTTTCTGTGGTCATGGGTGTGGTCATGGATAAATCCCGCGCTGATTGGCTGGTCGGGTAAACCAGTCAAGTAAGAATCGTGAAAATGCGCGCGCATTATAAGCCTTTGCACCGCCCAGGGGCCAGCTTTGCTGTCGTGCATAGCGCCGGAAGCAACCGGACATCGCGGCAGAAAGCCCTAATTTTAGCGTACTCGTGCAGCTGATAGCCGCGTGCACACTCGCCTGCCAATTGGACATTCACTGGCACAGCTAGTATGGTCTGACTACGAACCATTCGTAAATGCATTAACGTAATGCATGCAATGCAAGGTGCTTAAACGCACACCATCACACACTCACCGCTACCAAAAATCGCCATAACTTGTTGTATTTAAACAAACTTAGTGAAAAGCAGTACTGACACACTGCCCGCGATTGGCTAATTTCGGTGACCGTAACGTCAAGGAGTTATTCATGCTTAAGAAGCTACTCAGCTTGCCCGCCCTGTTCGCACTCATCTTCGCCGCCAGCGTGGCCCATGCGCAGCAGCCCGCGCCCGCCGCCGCAGACGCAGATGTTCCGCAGAGCGCGGCAGACATTAACGCCGACATGAAACAGAAATTTGTCGCCGCATACGGCGATATCATGACAATTCAGATGGATTACGCTGAGCGACTGCAAACGGTCACTGATCAGGAGCAGGCCACTATGCTGCAGCAGGAAGCCCAGCGCGAGATGCAGGACGCGGTGACTGCAAACGCAATCAGCATTCAGCAGTACAACCAGATCATTCAGTTGGCGGCTGCTGACGAAGACCTGATGGCTGAGCTGGAAAGCGCGATTGCCGAAGAAATGGAGTCGTAACGTCAGTCTTTACGCCTGGGCACCGGGCTACTGAAAAGCCCGCGAATTCTGTTCGCGGGCTTTTTTGTGTCGGCCTGTGGACCACGGCGGCTGCGACAGCGAGCAGTGCATTGGTTACATTAATCCGTTAAACTTTTGAGTCCTTCTCCCTTTAGCGCGGTATGGGACGTCGAAATCTATGTCAAAACTATTTAAATATCTGATTTTTCTGCTGGTCGGCCTGACAGCGTTTGCGCTGGTGCTTGCCGTTGTGCTGTTCACGGTCATTAATCCGAACCGCTACAAACCTGCGCTGGAGGCGGCGGCATCGCAGCAAACCGGCATGCAACTCCGTATCAATGGCGACATCGACTGGACCTTTCGGCCGGTGTTCGGGCTGAGCATAGCGGATGTCAGTTTGCGCAACGGGGTCACGCCCCAGGAACTGGCATCATTCTCCAGTATCGCCTTGAAGCTGGACATCGGCAGCCTGCTCTCCGGCAACCTGGCCGTGCAGGAGTTTGTCGCCGAGGATCTGTACATTAACTGGTTTGTCGATGCCCAGGGCCAGGCCAACTGGCTGGTCAACACCGCCGAAGCAGCGCCCGTCACCGCACCGGCTACGGGCAGCAATGAACTGCCCATCGACATCAATATTGCCGATATCCGGGTGATCAATGCCAGCGTCGCGATTCGCGATCTGAGCAGCAATATCGACACTCGCCTGCAAAATATCGATCTCCGCAGCCAGAACACCAACCTGGAGAATCGTCCGTTCCCGTTTGAGCTGAGCATGCGCCTGATCAACGAAACCGGTGGTCAGGACCTGACCCTGGATCTGGCCTCTACTGCGCAGGTCGACTTCAACGCCGGCAATATTGACCTCAACGATATGCGCTTTACGCTCAGCCCGCTGGTGCTAAGTGGTGACGTCAGTGTGACCGATTTCCGCAATAATATGCGCTGGCAGACCAACCTGAGCAGCAACACCTTCAATCTGAGTCATTTGCTGGCAAACTTCATGGTTGTAGATGAAGACAGCATGCCGGCACCGAACCAACAGCAGTTCACCATTCAGACCCTGGAAGCCAACGGTGATGCTGCCGGCGCCACTCTGGGAGGACTGACGGTGGCCCTGGACGGCACCACTGCAGAGCTGCGCGGCGACTACCTGTTCGCCACTGACACACGTCAGGCACTGCTGGCCTATAATCTGAATACCGGCGCCATTGATCTTGACAGCCTGTTACCGGCGTCTTTAGAGGAGCCGGCATCGGCCAGCGCTGACGCAACAGCCAGCGGGCAGAATACGGCGCAAAGCGCAGTCGCCACCGACAATAACGACTCGCCACTCCCGCTCGACCTGCTGCGCAGCATGGACGTGCGCGGCGAACACACAATAGCGTCGCTGACCGCCTCCGGTCTGCAGTTTTCGCCAGTGCAATTTGGTCTGTTATTGCAAAACGGTGTGCTCAACATCGATACCCAGCCTATCGGGTTCTACGATGGCGAACTGGACGCCACGGTGACCCTGAATGCCACCAGCTCTCCGGCACAACTGGCTATAGAGACCGCACTCACCGGCATCAGCGCCAGCGCGCTGACCGATGACCTGCCGCGTCTTGATTTTTTTACCGGCAACTTCAATGCCAGCACCACTCACATGATGCAGGGCGACACCGTCAACGCCCTGCTCGACAGCATTGATGGCGCCAGCACCCTGCAGGTCAATGATAGCTCCGTGGATATCACGCTGCTGAAGCGGGTATTTTCCGCCATCTCTGTGCTCAGCCCCAGCGGCAACATCGCAGCTCAATGGCCTGACGTGGTGCGCTTCAGCAACGCCGAAGCCTACCTGCTTTTTAACGACGGCTTCACTGAAAATCAGGAACTGAATTTGCAGCTGGACAACTTTAACGTCAGCGGCACCGGCGGCCTTGATCTGGCAGCCGGCGAATTCGACTACCGGGTCGACTTCACTGTGCTGGGCGAACCCGCGCTGCAGACCCTGCGGGTCAATGAAGATTTTCAGAATGTCGCCTGGCCGGTGCGCTGTGAAGCAGCATTCACCGATACCGCCCTGCAATACTGCAGTCCGGACCTGCAGCGCGTGCGTGAGGTGTTCGCAGCCATCGCCCGCGATGAAATTCAGCAGCGCGCCAGCGAAGCCGTAGGCGAGCAGGTCGAGCGATTACGTAACCGTATCCAGAACCTGCTGCAGAATTGATTTTGACGGACCTGATAAACAGCGACGCCGTGCTGGAGTGGTATCACCAGCACGGTCGTCACGACCTGCCCTGGCAGCATGACACCTCGCCCTATCGCGTCTGGGTGTCCGAGATCATGCTGCAGCAAACCCAGGTCAGCACCGTCATCGGCTACTACCAACGCTTTATGGCCCGCTTTCCCGACGTCCGCGCGCTGGCAGCAGCGCCGCCGGATGAAGTGCTGCATTTGTGGACCGGTCTGGGATATTACGCCCGCGCGCGCAACCTGCACAAAACCGCTCAGATGGTATGCGAGCAGCATGACGGCGAGTTCCCGCAGGATATCGATGCTCTGATCGCCCTGCCCGGTATCGGGCGTTCCACTGCAGGTGCGATTCAGGCTCTGGCCATGGGCCAGCGCGGCGTCATTCTCGACGGCAATGTTAAACGTGTGCTGTGTCGTTACCACGCCATTCAACGCTGGTCCGGGGAAACCCAAACGCTGGCGCAGCTGTGGCAGATTGCCGGGGACACCACACCGCAACAACAGGTGGCGGCCTATACCCAGGCCATGATGGACCTGGGCGCAACCGTCTGTACCCGCAGCAAACCGGATTGTCCGCGCTGCCCGCTGCAGACGGGATGCCAGGCGCTCAGGCTTGGTATCGCCACACAGCTACCGGTCAGCAAGCCCAGAAAAACCCTGCCAAAAAAGCAAACCTACATGATCCTGTTATATCAGGACGATGGCACCGTCATGCTGCAGCAACGCCAGTCCACCGGCCTCTGGGGCGGGTTATGGAGCCTGCCCGAATGCAGTGATGACGAAGCCCTGTCTGCCTGGCTGCAGCGTTATGGCGGTGAGCGGGCAGACCAATGGCCGACACTACGCCACACCTTCAGCCATTTCCATCTCGACATAACACCGGTATTGGTGCGCGCCGGTGACGCCGGCTCGTGTCTGGATTCTGCGGGCAGCCTGTGGTATCCATTGGACCATTCGCTGAAGCTGGGCCTGGCGGCACCGGTCAAAAAATTGCTGGACCGCTTTGCCGGTCAGCAACGTGAACATTTACTTACACTACAGGCAGCAACACCACTGACCTCAGGACAACAGGACTAACATGACCCGCACCGTATTCTGTAAAAAATACCAGAAAGAGCTACCCGGCCTTGCCATGCCACCCTACCCCGGCGCCAAGGGTCAGGAGCTTTATGACAATGTGTCGGCCCAGGCGTGGCAGGACTGGCAGAAGCAGCAAGTGATGCTGATCAATGAGAAGCACCTGAGCATGGCTGCGGCCGACGATCGGCGCTATCTGCAGGAACAGATGGATCGCTTCTTTGCCAATGAGTCGTTTGATAGCGCCAGCGGTTATGTCGCCCCGGATTCCGAATAAGTTTCTGATCCTGAGACTTGACTAAGGCCGCCGCAACGGTTTTAATACGCGCCTTGTTGTGACCGCAGCCCTTTTTTGGCTTACCCAACAAGGCAAGACAGCATAAGCCCAGGTAGCTCAGTTGGTAGAGCAGAGGATTGAAAATCCTCGTGTCGGTGGTTCGATTCCGCCCCTGGGCACCATCTAAGCGTCCAGCACAGTCCATTAACGTCTACTCAATCCCCTTAATCTCTTGATTAACGAGACTTTGGGGTCCGTAGTCGTCTAATGAGATCCAGCACCGGCCAGGAATCTTTGTAACACCCTTAGTAACACGATTGAATAAATAAAGGGGAATGTTACAAAGGAGAACTGACATGCCGAGAGTAGCTACCCTCACAGATACCAAAATTAAGTACGCGAAACCCCAAGAAAAAGAGTATAACCTGTCTGCTGGCCAGGGGTTGCAGCTCAGAGTGAAGCCGAATGGCTCGAAGCTCTGGTTATTCAACTATACCAAGCCATATACGGGAAAAAGGACCAACCTCGGTATCGGCCTGTACCCCTCTGTTAGTCTCAAGGCCGCTATTTCCGAGAGGGATAAGTATCTGGTCTTTCTCGCGACGGGAAATGACCCCAAGGCCCTCAGAGAGGAAGCAGAAGACCATGCAAGAGCGTCGATGTCGCTCACCTTCGCAGTCGTTTATGATCGCTGGCTGGAGGTTAAACGCGCCACCATATCTGACGCGTACCTCAAAAGAATGGTGAATTCCATTAGTCTGCACATACTCCCCGAGCTTGCAGGTGTTCCGATTTCCCGAATCTCTGCGCCGGCGGTCATAAAAGTCCTCAAGCCAGTTGCTGACAACGGGCACCTGGAGTCAGTCAGGAAACTATGTAGATGGCTCAATGAAATCATGGACTATGCTGTCAATACAGGTTTAATCGCCGGCAATTGCCTCTTTGGCATTAGAAAAGCATTTCCCGCCCCCTCGTCAAAGAACCATCCCACACTGAAAGCAGAAGAACTGCCAGTATTCTTCGACTGTCTTGAGCGGTCGAAAATGTCCTTCGAAACGAAAAGCCTGATCCACTGGATGCTCCATACTCTGGTACGCCCCGGTGAAGCAGCGTCAGCGGAATGGAGCGAAATAGACATCGAAGGAGCGACCTGGACTATACCAAATGAAAAAATGAAGATGAAACGGGATCACATAGTGCCACTGACTCGACAGGCCATCGAAATTCTGCAGACCTTGAAACCATTGAGTGGACATAGACGATATGTGTTCCCAGGCAGGAATAATGTAAGTGGACATATCAATTCGGAAACTGCGAATGTTGCTTTCAAGCGTATGGGGTACAAGTCAAAGTTCGTCTCTCACGGAATCAGGGCGCTGGGGAGCACCATACTGCATGAACATCGACATAAGTCCGAGCTGATAGAGCTTTCGCTTGCTCATGTCGACAGAAACCAAATCCGCGCAGCCTACAACCGCGCTGAACACCTACCTGAGCGTCGTGACATGATGCAGTGGTGGTCCGACTACCTGGATCTCGTAATGCAACAGGGTATACCTCGGTCAGCTTGAGAAGCACAGCTTGTGCATCTATTCAGTGCTCAACTGCCATGAGAAAAGCCTGTACATGGGACGCATCCTTGCGGAATTCACTATCCCGCCAACTTGGCGCGATAGTGAATCCGTTTCACTATAGTCAAAGCCCTCTTCCAGATTTCGTCGGCATCATCCACACGAAAATATATGTCTTCTAGACCGCCCCCGGATCCGTGGGCGATTTCCCATTTAGTGGCAGCAGGGCCGCTACCAAACAAGGCACCACCATCAGCATCAGTACCTGGTACTGAATATGAATATGACAACGCTGGGTGGCCCTCAAGTCCATCTAAAGATTCTACTGGTAGGACAGAAATCAAAATAGTATGGCTCCCATCACATTCAGAATGTTCACAAAAGAAAGAAGCCCCAAAGCTCGGCTGCCAGTTTCTTATTGGTTCAGGCTTATATTTCCATTTCCAACCCGCCAAATCAAAAAAAGCAGCCCAAGTTGCTTCAAGCCGTGTATCGAATTTTCGTCTTTTATAAAGCAAAATCATTGTGTAAAAACTCCCAAATGATAACCAATTCTTTAATTCAAAATCTCACTCTCAACCTCTTCAGCGGTAAGCTGACCAACTTCCACGTAATCATAACTTTGGACTATACGAACTAGTACATTGCGCGCTGGGTTGATGTGGTAGCTCGTGAACTTAACTAGTTGCTCTTTCTCAAAGTACTCCTTCGAAAGCCCAACTAGCTCCTCACTAATATCAAAATAGTCAGCCAGCTTTCTAGCGGCTTCCAGAGCATCTTGAATTGTAGCTTCGCCTTGTCCGTACCTAAAGACCACCTCGGCTATGGATCTCGCGAGATCATTCAACAGATCTCTATTTTTTCGAAGCTCCTTTTTCACTTCCTTCGCCATCTTAAGAAAGTCCCTCTCTTTCATACCTCTATTTGTCGGCTTCTCCTCGCTTAATAACGGGACTCTCAATTTACCACGCTTGTTAATCGCACTTTTCTCAAGATGAACATTTCTCCAATTAACTTGCTGTCCGTCACCAGCCTGGTGGGTATCAAACGATATTTTCTGGCCATTTATTAGTCTTCTTAGCTTCGCCATCATATACCCATAAGAAATTTATTCAGCGACGATTACTATTGCCTGTTTGATTTCCAAAAGCTTCATAAGATATGGCGCGTTTCTTGTCGTACTATCTCCTTAACCATTGAATCTAGATCTTGATAGATAGTTTCACCATTAATCTTTAACCCATAAAGCTGATCTTTAAATTCTTTCAATTTCCCCTCGGTTTTCAGAACAAACGCAGCCAGAACCCTTTTATTATCACATTCTCTTAATTGAATATCGAGGCTATCACTGTTTGACCCATGTAGTGTAAATCGCCCATGTTGCGAGGCAAGCCTTCTGTTAGAAAAGGGAGATTCCATTGCAATGGGACTCACCGGAAGCTCGTAATGGTCATCTTTGTCCAACAACTTTGGGAGATAGCTATTTAGGTCCCAGAATTCACCCTCTACTGCTGAGTCACCCTTCATTATTGCAGTACTAGCCATGGCAGCGGGGCATACTATTGAATCAAAACCATGGAAATACTCATTAAAAGAAGCGGGATTAAGCACCCAAACTACTCTATCACCTTGCCAGCGAGAGTCCTGATGTAGCGCGAAATATAATGCACTCAGCGGTGAAGACGACCAATCTAGCAGCCTTGTCGGTAGACCATGGTGTTGCATTAGCGCATATTGCTCCCACGGATTCTCCAAAGCCTTACCTAAATAGGACTGATAACCAACGAGAAATTTACTAATATAGTTCGATTCAAAGTTCAAGTCATTACGCCAGATGAGTCCGGGAACCAATCCGAAATCAAGTCTCGATGACCCCCTGAACCAAAGATCACAATATGGTGTTACTTTATTTATCAGCTCCAAAAGCTCGAATATTGATTGAACTTCCCTTGTATTCATAAGACCTCACATTAAGGAGTGCGTAAAGAGTGCAAACAGGGCATGAAGCCGGAAACCACGAACAAGCGAGAAGACGCCAAGCCCACCACTAGGGCGAATCTATTACGCTTGTCGGATTAAGGACTTTTCCGTAATAGAAATATCATTCGGGTTCTACCCCGTTTCCACGGACGTTTCTAAAAAGGCTGAGAACTCCAAATCACTCTTCGCTAGCCTTCGCCGCATCCGAGGATTGTGAAAGCGCTCAATGTAATTAAATATATCTGCTTTGGCTATATCTAATGTCCGGTATTTCCGTCTGTTTACGCGTTCCCGTTTGAGCATTCCGAAGAAGCCTTCGCATGCTGCGTTGTCACCACAATGTCCAACTGCACTCATGGAACAGATCAGCGTATTTCGCTTCAGGAAATTTTGATAATCACCGCTGCGAA
>NZ_DRFV01000010.1 GCF_011050365.1 Pseudohongiella sp. | reverse complement strand
GAACCACCTGATCCCATCCCGAACTCAGAAGTGAAAGTACTCAGCGCCGATGGTAGTGTGGGGTCTCCCCATGTGAGAGTAGGACATTGTCAGGCATTTAAATGGGAAAATCCCCGGTCTCGAAAGAGGCCGGGGATTTTTTTTGCGCCACTGGAAAGCCTGCCAAAGTCCGACGGACATAGGAACTCGGCCCGTCCGACCGCCAGGGATGGCGGAAGTGCCGGTTTTGCAGGAGCAAAAACCGGTCCTGCCCCTCGCCCCTACGGGGCAGCCTGCGGCTGTCCAAAACGTCAGTCCTGCCGTTTAGGAACTCGGGCCTTCCCTGGCCCTCGCCCTGCGGGCAGCCCGGGGGCTGTGCAAAACGGCTGTCCTGCCGTTTTGTCAGGCATCAAAAAGCGAAAAGGGCCATCCCCATTGGGATGGCCCTTTTTTTGTGCCTTAAATTTGTGCTTTGGCAGTTCATGTGATTGCACCATAAAAGCACATTCCTGTCGGCTGTAAGAATTCCCTCCAAGTCGCCTGCTGCTAAAACAAAGCTATGTAAAACAATAAAATAAGGTTTAAATCTTCTGGTTTTTGAATCAGGCCCGAATTTTGCTGCTATATGTCGGCGATCGGTTATATACGCAAAATGACGTATTTGGTCCGCCAAATGCACTAAAAAAGTGCTTGTAACGCGAAAAGCGACCGCATCTGGTGCGTCGATCGTGCGTTTTGGTATTCACCCTGCCAAATCGCACCACCGGGCAGCGGACTGTGCACAATAACTAAAAGAATGACATTTGGCCGAACGGGGTTAAATGATCTTTCGGGAGAATTGCCATGAAATTGATTACAGCAATTATTAAACCTTTCAAAGCTGACGATGTCCGTGAGGCGCTTAATGAGCTGGGCGTTAGTGGTATGACATTGACTGAGGTGAAAGGCTTTGGGCGACAGAAGGGCCATACAGAGCTCTATCGGGGCGCTGAATACGTCGTAGATTTTTTGCCTAAAACCAAAATTGAAGTCGCTGTTTCCGACGAACGGGTCGAACAGGCGGTAGAGGCTATTTGTAAGGCTGCCGGCACCGGCAAGATTGGTGATGGCAAGATTTTTGTCGTAGCGCTGGAACAGGTGGTGCGTATTCGTACCGGAGAAACCGGCGACGCCGCGGTATAAGCATCGACCCTCTAATCTTGGCTTCTGATACGGAAAATACTAATTATGTTTAAGTTCAAAACAATAAAATCAACTATGTTCGTCGCGCTTGCTTTGAGTCTGTTTCCTGCGTTGACTTTTGCTCAGGATGACCTTAATGGTGCCAACACGGCCTGGATCCTGACTGCTACTGCCCTGGTCCTCTTTATGACCGTGCCGGGTCTATCATTATTTTATGCTGGCCTGGTGCGTAGCAAAAACGTGCTGTCGGTGCTGATGCAGTGTTTCTCCATTGCTGCAGTCATTTCCATACTCTGGCTTTTGTATGGTTATAGTATCGCCTTTGGGCCTGCCGAAGGTGGTTGGTGGGGGGGATTGAGCAAGGCATTCTTTGCCGGCATTACCGTGGACTCACTGTGGGGTGATATCCCCGAGCCCCTGTTCGCTGCTTTTCAGATGACGTTTGCGATTATTACACCCGCGCTGATTGTCGGTGCATTTGCCGAACGCATGAAATTCTCCTCGCTCATGCTCTTTGTTATTTTATGGTCGACGCTGGTTTATTTTCCGGTTTGTCACTGGGTTTGGAACAGCAACGGCTGGTTATACCAGATGGGCCTGATTGATTTTGCCGGTGGCACAGTGGTTCACGTGACAGCTGGTGTGGCCGCGGTCGTTATGGCCGTCATGCTGGGGCAGCGCAAGGATTTTTTGACCACTGCGATGATCCCTCACAATCTGACCATGACGATTACCGGGGCCGGTATGTTGTGGGTCGGCTGGTACGGTTTTAATGCTGGCAGCGCGTTAGCGGCAAACGGTAGCGCCGGCATGGCCTTGCTCGCAACGCATATGTCCGCTGCCGCCGGTGCATTAACCTGGATGTGTATCGAATGGGTCCGTCATGGCAAGCCCAGTGGTCTTGGCGCGGTAACCGGTCTGATTGCCGGTTTGGCAACCATCACACCGGCAGCGGGCTCTGTAGGACCGGCAGGTGGTATGGTGATTGGTGTCATGGGCGGGTTTTTGTGCTTCTTTGCCACCAATTTCCTCAAGCATAAACTCAGGATCGATGACTCGCTCGATGTGTTCCCGGTTCACGGTGTCGGCGGTATGCTGGGCACGCTGCTGGCAGCAGTGTTTGTATCACAGGAGCTGGGTGTGTTCAGCGGCAATGGCTATGCAGAGGGCATGGCCATGGGTTCGCAGCTTGGTGTTCAGGTTATTGGAATTTTGGCCACAGGCGTGTACACGGCTGTTGTCACTATTATTCTGATGAAGGTTGTGGGGGCAATCACTTCCGGGAATCGTGTTACCAAAGAGCAGGAGCAAACGGGCCTGGATATCAGCGATCATGATGAGAAAGGCTACTCTATGTGACCGCAGAGAGAGCGATCCGGCAGCCAGGCATGGCTGCCGGACCAATCTCCAGCAAATACGGATGTTGCCCGTTGTGCTGTAGCTGTCTTATGGCAAGGGGCTGACGCCGATCAGGGCCGTATGCAGAGCCATGGCAAAAACGGCCCAGGCTATGACACCGGCCACCAGTGTTATCGCATCGCCTTTCAGGGCACCGGTTCTGGTAACACCATTACTCCGGTCTCTGCGGCGCAGTACAACAAAGCCGACGATAGCCCATGCCAGGAAGCTGCCAAACAAAAGCACATCAGCCAGAGTACCGTTGGCCAGCAAATGCGCGAATGCCCATATTTTGACTGCAGCCAGCATGGGATGACCGAGCTTCGCTTTGATGCGATTATTCGGCACATAGGTTGCGGCCAGCAGAATAAACGCGATCAACGTCAGTGGCATCGCCAGGTGACGGGCCCAAACCGGTGCTGCCCACAGAAAAACAGGATCTGTGCGGGCGGCGCCATAACCGATAACAATAAGGATGAAGCCAGCAATGGACACGGCTGAATACAGTAATTTCCAGGTGCCCGCGCCCCGTTTCCTGATAATGCCCTGACGCCAGTCGTCAGCTAATATACCCGTTGTATGCATGCCCAGAAATAATAAAAGTCCCGCAATTAGCAGCGCCATAACATGTGTTTCCGTAAGTCCGATTATTGTAGCCAGCAGCATACTCAAGTCAGGCAGGGTGGGGCAAGCAGCGTTTGCCCTGTCGTGTTAGATCCGGCATGTGACAAGCCGTTAGCACAGGGCGGTGATATTTAGTATGATGCTGCATCGTGAGAAAGATGGATAGATCGCATGTCTGAACTGATTATTTCTGGTTTCAACCTTGCCCTCTATGGTATGGGCTTTGTTTTTATCTTCCTGATTTTACTGGTCATATTGACCACTTTTATGTCAAGCCTGGTGCGGCGCTACCTGCCTGCGCCGGCGCCTGTGCTACCCAGGCGCAGTGCCGGCAAAAAGCCGGCGCAACGTTCGCCTTCTGCCGACACGGAACAGACGAAACTGGTTGCCGTTATCAGCGCGGCGATACGACAGCACCGTTCTGGCGCTGACGATTAATACACTGCGGCCGTTCGATTTTTGCGGCATGCGTTTTTTGGGGAATCATGTTGCGCCGGGCTTTATGCTGCGCAACGAAATAACAAGAAGGGCGAGTGTCCATGAGTGATATTAAAAAGCCGCTAGGCATAACCGATGTAATTCTGCGAGACGCACACCAATCATTGCTGGCAACAAGGTTCCGGCTGGATGATATGTTGCCCATTGCTGAGAAACTCGACAAGGTCGGCTTTTGGGCTGTGGAGTCATGGGGTGGGGCTACTTTTGATGCCTGCATACGGTATCTCGGTGAGGATCCCTGGGAGCGGATTCGCAAGCTGAAGGAGGCCATGCCTAATACGCCTCAGCAGATGCTGTTCCGCGGCCAGAATATTCTCGGTTACCGACATTATGCCGATGACATCGTAGACCGCTTCGTTGAACGGGCCGCGGTCAACGGTGTTGATGTGTTCCGCGTGTTTGACGCGATGAATGATACCCGCAATCTCGGACGCGCCATCAAGGCGGTAAAAAAGCAGGAGCGCCACGCTCAAGGCACCATGGCCTACACGATCAGTCCGGTTCATACCATCGACTCCTGGCTGAGTATGGCGCGTGAAATCGAAGATATGGGCGCGGACTCGCTTTGCATCAAGGATATGGCCGGGCTGCTCGCGCCGTATACCGCATACGAGCTTATCACCGGGCTGAAGAAAACGATTTCCATACCCGTGCACATGCAGTGTCATGCGACGACGGGCCTGTCTACGGCAACGTACATCAAGGCCGTGGAGGCGGGTATCGATAACCTGGACACTGCCATTTCTTCAATGAGTCTCACCTATGGCCACACGCCAACAGAAACCATGGTGGCGATGCTCGACGGGACTGAGCGTGCCACCGGTCTTGATATTCAACTGCTGGAAGAAATAGCGTCTTATTTCCGGGAAATCCGCAAAAAATACGCGCGTTTTGAAGGAGCACTGAAAGGTATCGATTCACGCATTCTGGTTGCGCAGGTCCCTGGTGGCATGCTGACAAATCTGGAAAACCAGTTGCGTGAACAGAAGGCCACCGACCGGCTGGACGAGGTGCTGGAAGAGATCCCCAAGGTACGCGAGGATCTGGGTTTCATTCCTTTGGTGACGCCTACCTCACAAATTGTCGGCACACAGGCAGTGCTGAATGTTCTGGGTGGTGAGCGATACAAGAACATCACCAGGGAAACCGAAGGCGTGTTGAAAGGTGAATATGGTGCCACGCCGGCCCCGGTCAATGCCGAGCTGCGGACGAGAGTGCTGGCAGGAAAAGAGCCGATAACCTGTCGACCGGCCGATCTGTTGACCCCCGAGTTTGATCGACTGAAGGAAGAATTGTCCGGCATCGCCAGCGAAAAGGGTTTTGCGCTGGAGAATGATATTGATGACACGCTGACTTACGCCTTGTTTCCGCAGCCAGCACTGAAGTTCTTCCAGAACCGCAACAATCCGGATGCCTTCGAACCGGCGCCGGAGGCGGAATCTGCTCAACCGCAATCGCCGTCCAGTGCACTGCCAGCCAAGGCGCAGTCCGGTCAGTCGCAGGATGGTGTTTACACGGTGGAAGTGGATGGCAAGAGCTACGTGGTCAAGGTCAGCGCTGGCGGTGACGTTACCGAGATGAAAGAAACCGCCAAAGCCGGGCAGCCCGACTCGCCATCCGCGCAAACGAGGGGAGAAGGTCACGACATCAAGGCGCCGTTGTCAGGCAGTGTGTACCGCATCGTTGCTACCGAAGGTTCGGACGTAGCAGATGGTGATGTGTTGCTGGTTCTCGAAGCCATGAAAATGGAAACAGAGATACGTAGCAACCGCGCAGGTGTCGTACGAACAGTCCATGTGGATGAGGGAGAAAGCGTCAACGCAGGCGATGCCCTGGTGACTCTGGAGTAAACAGCATGGATCAATTGATTGAGCTCTGGCACGCGACCGGTGTGTATCAGATCGAACCCAAGCAATTCGTCATGATTCTGGTCAGCATCGGCCTGATCTATCTGGCGATTGCAAAAAAGTTTGAGCCTTTGTTGCTGCTGCCGATAGGCTTCGGTGGCATGCTGGCCAATATCCCGGGGGTCGACATCGCAGTAGGCCAGGGGGTACTGGCGCAGTTTTACTCGATTGGCCTGGAAACAGGCATTTTCCCGTTACTGATCTTCCTCGGTGTTGGGTCCATGACCGATTTCGGTCCATTGCTCGCAAACCCGAAAACCCTGTTGTTGGGAGCAGCGGCCCAGTTCGGCATTTTTGCTACCGTCCTTGGAGCGCTGTTTTTCACTGATCTGGGCTGGTTCGACTTCAGCTTGCAGCAGGCTGCAGCTATCGGGATTATCGGAGGTGCTGACGGGCCGACGGCAATTTATGTTGCCGGCATTCTGGCGCCGGAACTACTGGGGGCGATCGCGGTCTCGGCGTATTCCTATATGGCTCTGGTACCATTGATTCAGCCTCCCATCATGCGGGCGTTGACGACAGAGAAAGAGCGTCGTATCGAAATGTCCCAGCTTCGTGTGGTGTCGCAGCGTGAGAAAATCCTGTTTCCGCTGGTATTGCTGATACTGGTCGCACTGGTGATACCGAGTGCGGCGCCGCTTTTGGGCATGTTCTGCTTCGGTAACCTGATGAAAGAGTGTGGTGTGGTCGATCGTCTGACCAAGACCGCACAAAACGCGCTGATCAATATTGTGACTATCATGCTGGGGCTGGCCGTCGGTTCCAAGCTTATCGCCGACCAGTTTCTGGTGCCCAGTACCCTGGGTGTCCTGGCTTTGGGGATCGTTGCCTTCTCCATTGGTACTGCAGCGGGCGTGCTGATGGCCAAGCTGATGAACTTTGTTTCCTCCAGTCAGATCAACCCGTTGATCGGGGCGGCCGGCGTATCCGCCGTACCCATGGCGGCACGTGTTGCCAATCGTCTGGGTACTGAGGCCAATCCCCACAACTTCCTGTTGATGCACGCCATGGGGCCCAATGTGGCGGGTGTTATTGGTTCGGCCGTCGCCGCCGGTGTACTTATCCAGCTGGTTGGCTGACCTCCGCAGCAAACCTGTGCAGGATAGACTCTTGCGCAGGTTCGCGTGCTCATGTCACACTGCAGTCATGTTTAAAGTTTAGTGTCAACTTTGTTGTAACAACTAAAACAGAGCCGCCATCTGTGCCATTAAGTCCTATATTCTATGTCCTCGATACCAACGTACTAATCCACGATCCCTCGGCTATCTGGAATTTTGACGAGCATCAGGTCGTTATCCCCATGACCGTGCTTGAGGAGCTGGACAACCTGAAAAGTGGACGTGGCGCCGTTGCTGCTGATTCACGACAGGCAATTCGCGAAATCGACCGAATACTGGGTAAGGCAACTCCCGTTGATGTTGAGCAGGGTGTGCCCATAGATCGCGGCAAGCAGTTGCCCAGTCTGGGTACGTTGTCAGTGCTGATGACTGAAACTCCGCAAATTCATCGCATGCTGCCCGAGCATCTTAACGACAATAAAATTCTCAATGCGGTGGCGCTGCTCAAACAGCAGCATCCTGCTCATCATGTCGCTCTGGTAACCAAAGATATCAACATGCGGCTGAAAGCCCGCGCCTGTGGTATTGATGCCGAGGATTATCAGACCGACCAATTGCTGAGTGATATTGCCGAACTCAATCAGGGCTATATCGATTTTGGAGACAGTTTCTGGGATCGCATCAGTGATGTGGAGACCGAGCAGACTCATAGCGGTGAAACCTTTCACCAGATTCCGCGCAGCGCGATTGCGCAGGAAGTCTACCCGAACCAGTTTTTCTTTGATGCGGCAGGTTTTCTGGGCAGGGTGTCACGCCTGACCGATACCCACATTATTCTTCGCCACCTGGACAGGGAGCGAATGATGCAGCGAGAGACCTGGGGCTTGACGCCCAGGGATATTTTCCAGGCCATGGCGATGGATCTGTTGCTGGATCCGGATGTCCATCTGGTCAATCTGACCGGCTCGGCCGGATCAGGTAAAACTATTCTGGCGCTGGCGGCGGCCATCGAGATGACGCTTGATACCAAACTTTTTCGCCGTATTATCGCTACCCGCAGCACGCAGGGACTGGACGAAGATATCGGCTTCCTGCCCGGGACCGAAGCAGAAAAAATGGAGCCATGGCTGGGTGCGATAACAGACAATCTGGAAGCTCTGCACTGGGATGATGAAAATGCCGCCGGCAGTATCGACTACGTGCTGGCAAAAGTGCCCTTGCAATTCAAGTCATTGAATTATATCCGTGGCCGCAGTTTTCAGCATAGCCTGATCCTAATTGATGAATCACAGAACCTGACACCGCATCAGATCAAGACTATCGTCACGCGTGCCGGCACTGGTTCCAAAGTCGTTTGCCTGGGTAATCTGGCGCAGATCGATACACCGTACCTGAGTCCGATCAGCTCAGGTCTGACCTATCTGACAGAGCGGTTCAAAAATTTCGCACTGGGTGGCAACCTGCAATTGCAGGGCGTGCCACGATCTGAGCTGGCGGCCTACGCTGAAGAGCATCTCTGATCAGTCGCTGTCCACTAACTGGTTCATGGTGTGGGATGGATTGTCCGGGCAGGGTTTGCCAATCTGGTGTGCCGGAACCCCTACCACGGTAGTGTGAGCCGGTACGTCCCTGAGCACAACGCTGCCGGCACCGACTTTGGCACTTCGACCCACTTCGATATTGCCCAGCACTTTTGCGCCGGCGGAAATCAGCACGCCTGAGCGGATTTTCGGGTGACGATCGCCTTGTTCATTGCCGGTTCCGCCCAGGGTCACAGACTGCATGATGGAAACATCGTCCTCAATTACAGTGGTTTCCCCGATGACGATACCGGTGGCATGATCGAACATGATGCCTTTGCCCATGACGCAGGCCGGATGAATATCGACACCGAACACTTCCGAGTTGCGGCTTTGCAGGTAAAGTGCCAGGTCTCGTCTGCCCTTGTTCCACATAAAATGTGCCACGCGATGGACCTGAATAGATTGATAACCCTTCAAATACAGGATGACAGGCAAAAAGGCGCTGGTGGCGGCGTCGCGGTCATAGACGGCCTGGATATCGCAGGCTGCGTAGTCCACGATGCCGGGTGATTCCTTGAATGCGGTGTCGATGAGCTCGCGGATGGCCACTGCGGACATCACGTAATTCGCCAGTTTGTGTGCCAACAGGTAGCTCAGTGCGGAACTCAGGCTTTTGTGGTTCAGCACACAGGCATAAACATAACTGGCCATCAGGGGCTCGCGGCTGATCAGTTCACGGGCTTCCTGCTGCAATTGTTCCCAAATATTTTCCGGCATCCTGATTCTCCGTTTGTGGTCAAACTTGCGGATCTGACCATCTGCACTGCGGACGAGAACCGGATTATATCGCAGGACAACACTTATGGCACGGTGGCGTCCGTGCTTGCGGTTGCTGCCAGGACATGGCTGTACTGCAGGGTATCGGTATTGTCATCACGCGCCGCGTGCAATGCCTTGCGCATGATGGTGTTGGCGATTCTGGGGATGCCGCCGCTGGCGCGCCAGACGGTATCAACAATTTTCTTGTCTAGCAGCGCTTGCGGATCAGTGCCCGCTTTGAGCAGGCGTTCGTTCAGGTAGTTCTGAATCTGGTGGCGGGTAAAGGGCTGTATCTGATAGTTGGCAGTTCGCAGGTCTGCCAATGGTTTTAGCGCGATTGACTGCAGATGCTGCTCCAGCTCGGGCTGTCCGAACAGGACCGCCTGCATAGAGCCTGCCCCGGAACCGCCAGGTAACAACGATTGCGTCAGCCGACAGAGAAACTCATCGGGGAGGGCTTGCGCTTCGTCCAGCAGTAGCACGGTTCTGCGCTGGTCCGGCGCTGCCGCAAACAGTTCTGATTCGAGGCTGTCATCGAAGTCCTGGTGTGGATAGGGTAGATATAAAGCCCGGTACCTGCTTTTGTGGGATTTCAGGCTATTCAATAGCTTACGACATAAAATGGTTTTGCCCAGACCGGGCTCGGCGATAACCGTCTGTAGTGGCGATCCGTCAACAATGACACTTAGTAATGCGTTAAATATCTGCTGACAGCCATGCCCGTCCCAGAACAGACGCTGATCCGGCGTGTCACTGAAAGGGGCTATATCAAACTTGAGCGGATCGTGTTTCATCGTGGTCTCTGAGACTCGACAGATTACATATCAGGCTACTTCAGGCGCGCGCGCTTTTCAAGCGCTGAACGTGAAGCCCGAGGCTAATGTTTTACCGATTACCGCCGTTAGCTATTGCATAATAAGATAATGCCTGCGCAGTCAGTAGGCGAAAGCAATTCAATGTAGGGACCTGCCATGTTCAGCAAATTTACTATCCGTACCCGTATCGGGCTAATTGTTTTCGTGAGTGTAGTTGCCATCATTGGCCTGAGCGTGACGCTGCTGATGCAGGCGCGTGAGCGCTTCATGGATCAGCTGCGTGAAGGCAGTGTCAACCAGGTACAGATGATCCATGAAGCCCTGAGTGGCCTCAATGACCAGGTTCGTGCCGGCACCATGACGGATGCTGAAGCGAAACGGCTGGGTCGCTTTATGATCAACAATACCATGGTCGATGAGCGCAACTACCTGCTGTTGTATCACCGCCTGGGTCAGATTCTTGCCCATCCGTTGCGTAATGTGGACAGTGCCCTGGATACCGATACACAGGTCAGGCAGGCGATGGCAGCTGCCAGCACCACTGAGGCAGAGCGCATGCGGGATCTGGGTTACAGTGATCCGACGCCAACCATGACACAAATAATCGAGCGCTATACCGGCAGTGACTACACCGGGTTCGCGGAGTACCTCTATTTCCCGGAGCCTTTGTTCGGGCACCGTTTTCTGACCTTTACCGACGATCCGCTGGCGCACCCTGAAGCCGAAGTTAAAACGGTATATGCGGAGCAGTTCGAACCCTGGGGCTGGGTGATCATTCATGGTCTGTATGAAGACGATGTGCAGGCTGCATTCAATGCCTGGGCGATGAGCTCGGCGGCCATTATTTTAGTGATATTGCTGGTACTGATTGTCATTGCCTACTTCCTGTCAGCGTCGATTACCCAGCCCCTGAGCAAAGCGCAGGCATACATGCAGGATATTGCCCAGGGCTCGGGTGACCTCAGCCGACGACTGGCCGACGATGGCGGCGATGAGTTGTCGCAGCTGGGAGGAAGCTTTAATACCTTTGTTGGCAAACTGGCTGACATCATCCGGCAGGTATTGTCGACCAATGCCGAAGTGACCGGCAAGTCGGCACAATTCTCGGATATGATTCAACGTACGGCGGGCAGGTCGGCGTCGCAGCTGGAAGAAACCGAACTGCTGGCTTCATCCACCACCGAGCTGTCATCGTCGCTGGCTGATGTTGCCGAAGGTGCGAAGACCAGTGTTTCTGCCGCCAGCGAAGCTAACGGAGCGACCCAGAAGGCGACTGCTGCAGTATCCGATACCCGATCATCTGTGGAAAAACTGTCCGGCTCACTGACCTCGATTCAACAGAAAGTGCACGACATGCGGGATCACAATGACAAAGTACATTCGGTTCTGGAAGTCATCGAAGGAATTGCCGAGCAGACCAACCTGTTGGCACTGAACGCAGCCATTGAGGCTGCTCGTGCGGGCGAGCAGGGCCGCGGGTTCGCCGTTGTGGCTGACGAGGTTCGCAGTCTGGCACAGAAAACCCAGGCATCCACGCTGGAGATCAATACCATCATCCAGAATTTGCAGGACAACACTGCGCAAATCGTGACCGCGATGGACCAGGGTGTGGATCTGTCCAGGGAATGCGTGGGGTCTGCCAATTCTGCCAACGAATTGCTGGGCTCAGTGCTGGCATCGGTGTCATTGATTTCCGAGCGCAGTCGGGACATTGCCAGTGCGGTCAAGCAGCAGTCGGAAGTGACTGATGGTATCGCCAAGAGCAGTGTCAAGATTGCTGCTGACGGACGCCTGAATACAGATGACTATTTAAAGTGCAAACAATACCATGAAGAAATCGACATGTTGTTGAGTGCGCTGGACGCTCTGGTCAATCAGTTCAAGCTGGGAGATGCGACCCGGCGCTAGCGCACCGCGTTTATTCCGGGTTTGCTATGGTGATCTGTCGGGTAGCGCCGCGCTGGCGTTCACCGGCGCCGCTGATCACTTCCAGGGCCAATTGGTATCTGCCATTGGCCAGATTCCTGGTATCCAGAACAAACTCAAAACCAAGCGTCGGTGCCCCCGGGTCATTCTGGGCGTTGCGTATCTCGACAACGTCTTCACGGGCGATTGAGCGCTGTGTGTCACCGACGACCTCTGCGTTCAAAAGAATTCGTATTCTGCTGACACCCAGCCCGTCATTGATAGCCCATCCGCTGATGGCATACTGACCGTTGATGGTTTCGCCGGCGGCGGGCTGGTCCAGCCACATGTGACTGGGTTTCGGGCAAGCTGCTGCGGTGCTGGTGGCAGATGCCTGAATATTTTTGCCCAGATAAAAGCTGAAGATCTTGTCGCCCTGATACAGGAACAGTTGATCCAGTAAGTTGAGTTCACTGAACAACGTGCAGGCCCGATCCATGACGGCAAGTTTTTCGTTGATATCGAGTGTGCTGTCTTCGGTAATAAATAACGCCTGCTCTCCAGCCAGCTGGCGCAATCCTTCTTCATTTCTCTGCCAGATCGCGTACTGCGCATAGCGTCCGTCGCGCACGGTTTTATCCCGGTCAATGGTGTAGGGCCTGGCGGCTTCCATGGCAAAACCAATTTGTGCACTGGTGTAGTAATTGTCGGTGACGATCAGTCCGTCGTCCGGCAGGTCATAGGTGCGCTGTAATGCCCGGATGTGCGCTGTCAGGGGTTGCCAGCCAGCCATCTTGTTGGACAGCACGCCACTGCCGGTAATTGCCTGCAACTGCTGGTTAAAGCCTTGTGAGCCGATGCCAACAAACAGCAGCAGGGTGCCGATAAGTCCGGTCACCGGAATCACGCGCACCAGTACTCTGCCACGATGTTCGTTGTATCGCGCGCTGAGCCATGCCTGTAGCGATGACATGGCCTGCGGGGCGTAAACCAGCAGTGGCACATAACCGGACAGGGGCCAGTGTAGCGTCGTCCGTGTAGTGTCACTCCAGGGTGCCAGAATCAGGTATACGCCAAGATTGGTGGCGGCGAAAGCGGCGATCAATCCGGCCCGGGTATCGCCTGCACGGGCTTTTTTTATCAGCATCCACAGCGTCAGCCACAGTAAACCGTACAACAGTGGTGTGACGACAGTGCCCTGGATAAGCGGGTGTAGCAGTCCTTCAAGCTGAAACTGCCAGGGGTGTCTGCTGAGCAGATGGTAGTCGATGCCGCTGAGATCATGCACCAGGTTGAAACTCAATGCCGGGTACAGGCCGGTCATCGCGATCAGTGCTGCCAGCCAGAGCCGGCCGCTGCGCCAGTAGTGCCAGTGACTGCGACTGACAATCATGAAAATCAGGGCCGCGAGCACATACAGGGAGAAACGGTAGTGTGTACTCAGTCCCAGTGCAGCAAAGGTGCCCGCCAGCAGCCACCAGCGCCAGCGGCCTTCGCGGGTGGCCCGTTCAAGGCTGCCGATCAGCAGCAAACCCCAGAAGATAAGTGGTACATCGGGTACGGCGAGCAGACCCAGAAATGCAGCCATGGGCAGGCAGAATGTCAGTATGGCCGATATTAACGCCTGTTTATGACTGGTAAGGGGGCGAGCCAGCCAGTAAACCAGAACTGGCACACTGCATCCCATAAGCAGGAACAACGAGCGCACCGCGACTGCCTGGTGGCCGAAAAGCTCCGCACCCAGGCCCGCCAACAATGCCGCCATGAACGGCAAATCGCTGTATGCCAGTGCCGGGAACTGTGATGCCTGCCAGTAAAATATCTCATCGCTGTACAGTTCAAGGCGCAAGGCGAGAAAGATCTTGATGGCGGTTGTCAGCAGGCCCAGCAGACATAGAAAAATCACGGACCTGTTGAGTGCTCTGGAATTATTGTTGGGCATTAGTTTGCTCAATGCGACTGTATTCGATGAGCGGCATTATATGAATCACTGTCAGGAAGTAAAACAAAAAGGCTTACACAAGGGGTGGAGGTATGGCGCGTATCCGTGTTCTAATCCTTGCAACCGGTTTTCTGTGATTAACGCATGTACGCTTGTATAGATCTAGGCTCCAACAGTTTCCACCTCCTGATCGCCCGTTGGCACCAGGGCAGCTACGATATCGTTGAACGTTTCAGTGAGAAAGTACAGCTCGGCGAAGGTCTGGTTGAGGGCGGTGCTATCACGCAGCGCGCTTTCGATCGCGGTCTGGCTTGTCTGGACACGTTCCGGCAGGCGTTGGCGCGTTACCCGATAGAGCGATGCTGGGCGGTCGGCACAAATGCTCTGCGGACGGCGAGTAATGCCGATCAATTTCTGCGCCGAGCCAGCGAGAAAGGTTTTGTCATTGATGTGGTGCCTGGCCTGGAAGAGGCAGCACTGGTGTATGCCGGGGTAATCTCGGCTTTACCCGCCGATGATACGCCGCGCCTGGTGATCGATATCGGCGGTGGCAGTACGGAGTTGGTGATTGGCGCCGGTCAGCATCGTCTGCAGTCACACAGTATGGCGATTGGCTGCATCAGCTGGCGTGATTCCTGGTTCACCAATCCTCCACGCACCGAGTCCGCATTATCGCAATGTCTGGACGATGCCGTGCTCGCGGCAGCGGAGGTTTTTTCTGCCGTGGCGCGTGAGCTGGCAACAACGCCCTGGCAGGAAGCCTATGCTTCGTCCGGTACGGCAAAGATGCTGAGCGCGGTATGCGCACATAAACGCCAGCAGAAACGATCTGCACCGGGAGTGACGCTGGAGACTCTGCAGTCGCTGAAAACGGACATCATGAAAACAGTGCTGGAACCCGGTTTTTCACTTCCAGGCCTGAAAAACGGTCGTCGCGAGTTAATACTGCCCGGCTGGGCGGTGCTGAACGGGTTCATGACTGCGTGTCAGGTGACAGACATTAACTTCAGTCCGTCTGCACTGCGTGAAGGGATGTTGCATTATCTGACGCAGGCGTCGCTCACAGGCGGGTCGCCGTTGCATGCGTTGCGAGGGCACTGAGTAACAGCGACTGCACACCGTCCGACGGGTCATCCGGACCTGCTTCGTGTTTGTGGTAGGTTCCGTCTGCCAGCAGCTCCCAGCTCTGCTGCCGGTCTGCCAGGTACATTTCCAGTTCCTCCAGGATGCGTGTCGCGGCCTTCTTTTTCAGAATCGGGAATGCTATCTCAATACGTTGGTGCAGGTTGCGTTCCATCAGGTCGGCACTCGAGCAATACATGGACGTAGCACTGTTGGCAAAATAATACACGCGCGAGTGCTCCAGGAATCGGCCGATGACTGACACCACACGAATATTGTCGGATACCCCTGGCACGCCGGGTTTCAGACAGCAGATGCCGCGCACGATCAGATCAATTTTGACACCGGACTGAGACGCGCAATACAACTCACGAATAATCGTGGGCTCTGTCAGCGAGTTTATTTTTGCGATTATTCTGGCGGGTTTGCCCGCCAGTGCCGCCTGCTTTTCCTGCTGTATGAGCTGAACCAGCCCTTTCATCAAGCGGAAGGGGGCGTGCAGAATGACTTCCGGCGATATCTTTTTCCCCATGCCGGTAATCTGCTGAAACACCTTGTGTACGTCTGAGCACACGACTTCGTCGCAGGTCATCAGGCTGTAGTCGGTATACAGCAGCGAATTCTTGCGGTGGTAGTTACCGGTGCCCATATGGGCATATCGTTTCAGGCGTCCGTTTTCGCGGCGCACGATCAGCAGCATTTTGGCGTGAGTCTTGTAGCCCATGACACCATAAACGACAACGGCACCGGCCTCCTGCAGGATGCTGGCGAACTGAATGTTTTCCTCTTCGTCGAAACGTGCGCGCAGCTCAATGACGACAGTCACTTCCTTGCCACTGCGGGCGGCCTCGGCCAGTGCTTCGACCAGTTCCGAGGATTCGTTAGTGCGATACAGTGTCTGTTTGATCGAGATGACACCGGGGTCTTTTGCCGCTTGCCGTGCCCAGTCAATGATCGGTATAAATGACTGGAAGGGGTGCAGCAGAAGCTGGTCCTCGCGTGTCACGGCGGTAAAAATGCAATTGCCTTCCTCCAGTGCCGGCGGCGTACCCGGTGAGAACGGCGGGAAGCGCAATTCCGGTCGATTGACCATCGCTGTCAGAGCCATCAGGCGCTGCAGGTTGACCGGACCGTCCAGGCGAAAAAGCTCTTCCTCAGTTAAATTGAACCGTTCAAGCAAAAAGTCGGTCAGCTCCGGGGGGCAGCCGGCACCCACTTCCAGCTTGGCGGCAGCACCGAAGCGGCGCAGGTGCAACTCACCCTGCAGGGCGCTGGCCACGTCTTCAACCTCAACATTGCTCATTTCCAGGTCCGAATTTCGGGTAACGCGGAACTGGTGGCACTCCTTGACCCGCATGCCGGGAAAGAATTCCTCAACATGTGCGTGGATAACAGAGGACAGAAATATAAAATTGTCGCCTTCAGATATGATGTGCGTCGGTATCTTGATCAGTCGTGGCAGCGCTCTGGGTGCTGGTACGATGGCAAGTCCGCTGTCACGGCCAAACGCATCCTTGCCTTCAAGTGACAGGATGAAGTTCAGACTTTTATTGACCAGGCGCGGAAAAGGGTGGGCCGGATCCAGCCCCAGCGGGCTGATGACCGGCAGCACTTCATTGCGGAAATAATCCTGGGTCCAGGCCACCAGATTGTCGTCCCATTCATGGCGGTACAAAAAGCGGATATCCTGCTCAGCCATGGCCGGCAGCAACTCCTCATTGAGGATCCGGTACTGTTCCTGCAGGGCGAGTCTCACTTGTTGGTGCAGTTCGCTAAGTATCTCCTGTGGGTACTTGCCGTCAGCACCTGGGCGTTGACGGCCAAAACCCAATTGTTTCTTCAGGCCGGATACCCGGATTTCATAGAATTCATCCAGGTTGGAGCTGAAAATAAGCAAAAACATCAATCGTTCCAGCAAGGGATGTTGCTGATTTTTCGCCTGTTCAAGTACACGCAAATTGAACTGCATGTAACTCAGTTCCCGGTTCAGGTAATACTGACTGTCACTCAGGTCGATATCGGGGGCCACAGCCGGGCATCCGGATGACTCAGGGTTGGAACTTGCGTCTGCAAGTGTGACCACGGATGGCTTACTGCTGCTCATTGCTCTTACCTTGACTAGCGCGATCCGGTATTCTATATCAGCTCGGGGATGATTACATGGCTTTCAATGTGACAGTTTCTTGAAGCCAGTTTTGGACTGTGGTCAGGCCCGCAGCACCGCTATGGATTGTCACACTTTTGTCATATAAAATCTGTATTGTACAGGTGCCGGAGAGTAAGCTCCGCAACCAGCCCGCAAGGAACCTTTTGATATGAAAACAGATGCAGGTGTTCACGGCCACCATATTTCGCAACAGTTCAACCAGGAGCTGGAAGAGATAAAAAGCAGTATGCTGGAAATGGGTGGTTTGGTCGAACATCAACTCGGTGATGCATTGTCCGCCCTGATATCGGCTGACAGTGAACTGGGACGGACTGTTCGTGCCAATGATGATGCCGTCAATGATATGGAAATCAATATCGATGAGGCCTGCAATCGCATTCTTGCGCGTCGCCAGCCGGCGGCGAGTGATCTGCGCCTGGTGCTGGGTATTATCAAAGCGACCAATGATCTTGAGCGTATCGGCGACGAAGCCGCCAAAATAGCCCGCCTGGCAATCGAGCTGGCCGATCAGGGTGATTCATCAAAAGGTTATGTGGAAATCCGGCACATCGGTGAGCGCGTGCGCCACATGGTCAACATGGCGCTGGATGCATTTGCCCGCTATGACGCGGAGGCAGCGCTGGCTGTTGCCAGAGAGGACGTCAGTGTCGATCTTGAGTACGGCACCGCGATGCGTGAAATGATCACCTTCATGATCGAAGACCCGCGTAGTATTACCCGTGTGCTGAATGTGATCTGGGCGCTGCGTTCGCTGGAGCGTGTCGGCGATCATGCGAAGAACATCGCCGAACATGTGGTGTACATGGTGATGGGCGCGGATGTGCGGCACGTTGGTCTGTCCGGTATGGAAGAGCAGGTAAAGTCTGAGCTCTAGGGCTGCGCTCAGGCAGGCAGTTCTTGTCTGCTGACGTCAGTCCGTTTTCGCCCGTGCAGTTGCCTGCTCTGCTGTCAGCACCCGGTCTGCAGGCAACTGGCAGCTAAACTGGCTGCCTTTTCCTACCTTGCTGCTGATGTCAAGAAAACCACCGTGTCGGGCAAGCACGTGTTTCACAATCGCCAGCCCCAGTCCGGTGCCACCGGTATCGGTTGACCGGCTTTCATCGACCCGGTAGAAGCGCTCCGTCAGCCTGGGGATATGATGCGCATCGATACCAGGGCCATTGTCGGAAACTGTTATTCTTAATCCATTCGCGTTCCTGACGGCAGAAAGCTCGATACTGCCACCGGGCTGTGTGTATTTGGCCGCATTGATGGCCAGGTTGGAAATGGCGCTGTAGAGCTCATTGATATTGCCGCGGATGTACAGGTCCGGGTCGCAGTCCAGTTTGAAAATCTGTTTTTTGGCCTGTGAGATTTGTTCGGCGTCCTGCTTGATGTCACGTAGCAACGATTGCAGTTGTACGGCGGAAAGCTGTTTGGAGGCGGAGCGCGTTTCCAGTTGTGACAGGGTCAACAGGTCGCGAATGATATGTTCCATGCGTTGCGATTGCTGATACATCTGCTCCAGCGGACGACCCCAGCGCGGGGGAATGTTCTGACGATCGTCCAGCATGGTTTCCAGATAGCCGGTGATAACCGTAATCGGTGTGCGTAGCTCGTGTGAGACGTTACCGACAAAGTCCTTTCTCATCATCTCCAGCCGGTGCAGTTGAGATATGTCGCGCACCAGCATCAGCCGCTCACCTTCGCCGAAGCTGGTGATCTGAAACTCCAGCATCAGGGTCGGGTTGACCGGCGAGCTGAGCTTGAGCGGGCTGTTGAAATGCCCCGTATTATAGTAGGTGATGAATTGAGGCTCGCGCACCAGATTGGTAACCGGCTGATTGCGATCTTTGGGGCTTTGAAATCCCAGCAGGCGCGAGGCCGCCGGATTCCACCACTCCAGGCCGTTCTTGCTGCTGATCATGACCACGGCCATTTCCAGTGCACCGGTCGATTCCTGTGCCTTGTCAATGATGCTGCGCAGATGTGTCAGGGCATCGCGCTCGCGCCGCTGCAACAGGTAGATGCCGTCAAAAATGAAACCCCAGATACCTCTGCCTTCCGGAGGCGGGCTTGGCTCGGAGTTCTGGTTGTCGCGCAGCCAGTTGTACAGGCGCCGAAGCTGGCGCAGGTGATAAATCAGATAAACGATGGTGCCGGCCAGGACAACCAGGGCAGGAGCGCCAACCAGCCAGCCCGCCAGCAGCAGTGCCAGAAAGATTAGCGTCAGTCGTTTCAGTGCGGAATGCCAGTCGGATAACAAAGGTCAAGCCTTTCAATAGTTGGGTCTGGCGCGACTATAGCGAAAACGGGCACACCAGACCAGTGCGCTCGTCTCAGTCGGGCCGGGTAGAAAACCGGTAGCCCGCGCCGCGCACAGTCTGGATGAGGCCAGCGTAGTTGATACCAGGGCCGGACGCAGAGGTCAGTGCTTTACGCAGGCGTCCGATATGGACATCCACGGTGCGCTCCTCAAGATAAACATTGGCGCCCCAGACCTGATCCTGAATGTGGTCCCTGGAGAATACTTTTTCGGGATGGGTCATGAAAAAATTCAGTAATCTGTATTCGGTCGGCCCCATGTCTACCGCGTGATCATCCAGGGTGACGCGATGGCTGGCCGGATCCAGCTCCAGGTCAAATACACGAATGGGCTTGTCTCTCAGGTTTCCGGTGCTGCGCCGCAGTACCGCCTTGATTCGTGCCACAAGTTCCCGGGGTGAGAATGGTTTGGTTACATAATCGTCGACGCCAACATCCAGGCCCTGGACTTTGTTGTCCTCGCTGGTTTTTGCGGTCAGCATGATGATCGGTATATCGGCGGTGAGCTCTTCGCGCTTCAGTCGACGGGCCAGTTCGATGCCGCTGCCCCCGGGCAGCATCCAGTCCAGCAGCACCAGGTCGGGGCGACGATCAACGATATTGACATGCGCTTCCAGCGCGGTTTCAGCGGTCATACTGGAGAACCCGGCAGTGTCCAGTGCAATCCCGATCATGTCGCGTATCGCGGCTTCGTCGTCGACAATCAGGATGGTCTGTTCGTTCGTCATACCTTGCTACCTTGGCGATGAGTGCTGTAGCGTATTAAATCAATGAAATGTTACATTTTCATGACATATTAGCAGCAAAAGACTGCCAGCATTGAGCCAAAGCGCCGATTTGTGCGTAACCAACGGGAGTTGATAGAGAGTCTTGTGTTAAAGGGGGGGGCGACTGATGTATACTGCGCCCTGCAAAACCCACAAGATTGAAACACCATCCACCAGTGCAGGTTACTCTAGCTGCAGTAAACAAGAAGTTAAGGAGAGACCATGGACAACAAGTCATTTAAAGTTTTAGGCCTTGTCATTGCGCTTGGAGCGCTTGGCATGTCAGCGCAGTCGGCCGTCGCAGATGAAGACCGATTCTACATTGCGCCCGGTGTACAGTGGATGGACTTTGACAGTGCTCGCCAGTCAGATGATGAATTTGGCTACACTGTCGGGTTGGGTTACGGCCTGAGCGACAATCTCGCTCTGGAACTGAATCACGCCAATCTCAAAATGAATACGCTGGCGGGTATGGAGCGTCTGCGCAGCATCCGTCTGGACGCGATCTACAAACTGGATAACTCCATCGGTGTCCTGTCGCCATACTTTGCAGCGGGTCTGGGCCACACGCACTTTTACTCTAACGACGACACCACCGTGAATGCGGGTGCCGGTCTGACGTACCGTTTCAATGATCGTGTCGAATGGCGTGCATCAGCACGCACTTTCTACGGCTTTGATGATGGTACCTATGATTTCGGTATCGACACCGGACTGGTGTTCCATTTGGGTGAGGCGCGATCCACTGCCCCCGTAGTCCAGCCAACGCCAGCGCCGGCAGCGCCGGTAGTCGTTGATAGTGACCGTGATGGTGTGCCTGATAATCGGGATGCCTGTCCTGACACGCCGCGCAACTACGCGGTGGACGAGCGCGGCTGCCCGATCATGATCGAGGAAGTGGCACGAATTGAGCTGCAGGTTGAATTTGCTTTCGACAGTGCAGTAGTGCCGGCAGCTTACTTCGATGAGATCCAGCGTGTGTCTGACTTCATGGAAGCCAATCCAGACACGGTTGCCGCCCTGGGTGGTCACACCGATAGCATTGGTGCTGAGCAATACAATCAGGATCTGTCCGAGCGTCGTGCTGCTGCGGTGCGTCAGGTACTGATCGATCGGTTTGACATCAGCCCGGCACGCATTACCGCAACCGGTTACGGTGAATCGCAGCCGGTTGCCAGCAACGCAACGGCAACAGGTCGCGAACGTAACCGTCGTGTTGAGAGCGTGCTGTCGTCAACTGTGCAGCGCCCGCAACTGCGTAATTGATGTAACGCTTGTTCTGTAAACAGAACTCCCTGTGGCCCTCCGGGCGGCAGGGAGTTTTTTATTGTCACGCACATTCTGTTAATGCTTAACTGCCGGGCAGAGGACTTGAGTTGACTGTCAAAAATTATTCCAGCTACCGTGCTGATGCTGATTTGCCATGGCGCCGGGCCGGGCAACACTGGCCTCGCCCGCCACCCGTCTGGCAGCAATGCCTGCTGGCCCCCGGCTCCCTGACACATCGCTTACAGGCGCTGAGTGATGGCACGTTCAAGGTAGAGGTGCTGGACGAGGGCTGGGTACACGGTAGCTCGCGTAGCATTGCTATTTTCGGCAAACGCAAGGCAACACAGATCATGTGGTCGCGTCGGGTTTTGCTGTGCGGACACGGCCAGCCCTGGGTTGCCGCGCATTCGCTGATCCCATGCAGCAGCGTGCAAGGCTCATTGCGGCAGTTGGTCCGTCTGCGTGACCGTCCGCTGGGCGGCTTTCTGTTCCGCCATCCGCAACTGCATCGGGACGAACCGGAGCTGGTGCGTTTGTCCGATCACTGGGGGCGTCGTTCGGTTTTCCATCTGCAGGGCAAGTCATTGCTGGTTGCCGAGTTTTTCCTGCCAGAGCTCATTGCGCAAATTCAGCGTCAACAACACCGCAAATAACAACACAGGATCCGGATCATGGCTGAAGAAACTATTAAAAGGGCTCTTGATGGCCTGCGTGTTATCGATCTTACGCGCGTGCTGGGCGGACCTTATTGCACCCAGGTACTGGGTGACCATGGTGCCGAGATTGTGAAAATCGAACCGCCGCAGGGCGATGAAGTGCGCGATTGGGGGCCTCCCTTTCACGAAGGCGATGCGGCGTACTTTATTGGCGTCAATCGAAATAAAAGGGCGATGGCGCTCGACCTGCGCCAGCAGGAAGGCAGGGATCTGCTCCTGCGGCTGCTGGAAGATGCCGACATCCTGTTGGAGAACTACAAGCCGGGCACCATGGAGAAGTGGGGCCTCGGTTTCGATGTGCTGCACAAGCAGTTCCCCCGGTTGATCCATTGCCGTATCAGTGGTTTCGGTGCCGATGGTCCGCTGGGCGGTTTTCCCGGGTATGATGCCATCGTGCAAGCCATGGCTGGCTGGTTCAGTGTTAATGGCGAGCCCGGAGGCAATCCTACCCGCCTGGGGGTAGCGATGGTGGATATGGGCACCGGGTTGTACTCTGCCATTGCCGTATTGATGGCAGTGCATGAGCGTCAGCGTTCCGGCCAGGGTCAGTACATTGACATGACGCTGTATGATTGTGCCGTGTCGCTGATGCATCCGCATGTAGTGAACTACAATATGTCCGGGCAGGTGCCGGTTGCCACTGGCAACGCTCATCCCAATATCAGTCCTTATGAAACCTTCAGAACGCGGACCGTGGATATTTTCATTGGCGCGGGCAACAATCGTGCGTTTGGCAAATTGTGTGATGAGATCGACGCGTCGGAGCTTGCGGCTGACGCGCGTTTTGTCACTAACGCCGATCGCGTCAAAAACCGCGAAAGCCTGAAGGCAGAGATCGAGTCACGATTGATGAAAATCGACGGTAGTGATTTGTGCCAGCGGTTACTTTCCGCCGGATTGCCGGCAGGACCGATCTATAACACGGCACAGGTTGTTGAGCATCCGCATACCATCCATCGTGAGATGAACCTGGCACAGGACTGGTACAAAATGACCGGCATTCCCATCAAGTTCTCGCGAACACCCGGGCGCCTGGAACGATTGCCGCCCAAATTTGCCGAACATAACCGCGAAATTCTCGCGGAAATGGGGATTCGCGGCGATGCATTTGACGATCTGGTGGCCAGAGGGGTTGTTCCTGACAAACGCAGTTAACCCGGCTCCAGGCAGAACACGGTCATGGATGCATTTTCCGTACTGACGGCTTTGCCATCGCGCAGGGCCGGGCGGAACTGAAGGTCGTGCAAGCCATCCCGGCCGCGTATCCGGGCAGAAGTACTGTCAGGTTCAGCCGACATCACCCGTGTGCGCGCAGCCTGGCCATTGACCCCGATGTTGAAGTTGATGGTGGCACTGATGCCGGCTGCCTGACTCATCAATGAGTTCCCCGGCATCGCCTGATAGCGCAGGCCCGGTATGCCATCCTGAACCAGCGCTGTTGCTGGCAGCTCTACGCGGTTTCCGGCCACAATCTCACAATCATTGCTACTGTCTTCGAGTCGACTGGAGAATGTCGGCAGCGGCAACAGCGCGGGGCAGGAAAACCGCGCGTTTAATTGCTCCGACGAATACCCTGCCTGCAGAAATAGTTCCCAGGCACTCTGATAATAGCTGTGTGCCGACCCCGTGCTGCTTTGCCCGCGGTCGGGTCCTGCCATAGCGCCGATGCGCAATTCGTATTGCTGACGTAACAGGACTGAATCACCCAGATACAGCTGAAGCATGGCCGCAGCTTCCGGGTCGGTACTGGTCAGATCGCCAGCTTCCTGGTCTGTCGGCGGCAGCAAGGTGGATTCCAGCTCCTTGATCAATACGAAGTGCCGCATCATGGCCGTGCGATGGGCGCGCTCCACGACGGTGCTGGTGCGAGCGCCATAAGTTGCCTCAATGTCCTGGACGCTGGTCATGCGTTGGGGGGCGCGCAGATTGTTGGTTTGCAGACCTTGTGTGCGATTGATCAGCTGCTGACTGGTGTCGGAGCCATCGATTATGCCCAGGGCAATGTTGAGCTCTGCCAGGGCATGATCGTAAATCAGGCCCTGCATGACCGCTGGCTCTGTTGTTGTTTGTCGCGCCAGTGCCAGCGCAGACTCCTCCATATCGCGGAGCTGAAACAGGTAGGCGGCTTCCTGCTGGCGTGGTCCACGACTCAGCAGCAAGCGCGTCCAGTCGCGCATTACTTTGATATTATTTATTTTTTCACTGTCTGACAGGGTGTTGGAGCGCTCCAGCAGCCATGACAGATACACGAGTCGATCCTGCATGCCCACCCAGTTCTGCTGCGCTGCCATGATGGACAGCTGACGATGTACCAGTGCGATCTGACCGTCAGTATACAGCCCGTCATTCACGCGCAGAATCTGGATCTGCTGCTCGACAATGTTGTTGGCTTCTCTGAGCTCACCGACTGAAATAAGAGCTTCGCTCAGGCCATTCATGGCATTCAGTAATCCCGGGTGGTACAGCCCTTGCCGACTCTGTAGCATTGCGACCCGCTCACGAAGGATATTCAGGTGTTCGACCTGTGTCGCGAGTGATGATGTCGTCAAACCGGGTTCCGCCGGCGACCGGTCGTCAGTGAACGGTGAGTCCACCGACGCTGTGGCTGCCGCCGGCAACAACATGCCAGCGGCAAGACAAAAGACGTGCAAGAACTGGCGGCCTGGTCGTCGCATGCCGTTCAGGTGTGTTAGTGGCATAATTTTCCCTCCCCACGGATACCTTCTCTGGCGATGGCTGCAGGCTTGTATTTGCCCTTGTTATCGTTGCCTATCGCCCGGATGGGCACTCTTTGAGTATATACAAAAACCGGCATCAGAAAAGCGATTCTGCGGCAATTGGTAGCACGCTGGCGACCGCCCGGCCTATTGTTGTTAATTACTTAGATTGCGCATTCGATCAAATGTTGCAGCATTTTGATGACTTATTCCGCTTTCAATCTGTCTGCTCAGGTACGGCCTGCACCTGCAGCAGCTGCAGGCCGTGCGCGTGCGGCGGCGTTTTGCTGCGCCAGCGGGTGATGGCGATATGACTGGTTGTGAGTCGGGTTGTGGGTGAGCTAGTATGCAGGTCATCTTAGTGTGCGATTTTTGTCGAATAAAGGAGTTAATATGAAGAATAACAAGATGTTATTGGCTAAGCGTCCGGTTGGCGAGCCCGGTGACGATTGCTTCAGTCTGGTTCAGGAAGATGTGCCTGAATTGCAATCGGGACAAATACTGATCAAAGTTATCTGGCTGTCGCTTGACCCCTATATGCGGGGTCGTATGAATGACGTCAAATCCTATGCGCAGCCGCTGCAGATAGGTGATGTCATCACGGGTGAATCCGCCGGCGTGGTTGTTGCCTCCAAATCTTCGCGCTTTCAGGTGGGTGATCACGTGACGGCGCATATGGGCTGGCAGAGCATGATCGTGGCAGACGATGATGAGCCCCGGTTGATGAAAGTGGATCTGAAAAACGGCACATTGTCGGCCCACCTGGGTGTTGTTGGCATGCCGGGCCGCACGGCCTTTTTCGGGTTGACGGAAGTCGGCAAACCCAAAGCCGGCGAAACGCTCGTGGTTGCCGCCGCCTCTGGTGCGGTGGGTTCGGTCGTCGGGCAGCTTGCCAAAATACTGGGTCTGCGCGCCATCGGGATTGCCGGCGGTGACGAGAAATGTCGTTATGTGAAAGAAGAACTTGGCTTTGATGACTGCCTGGACTACAAGAGCGGAAATCTGGCAGAGAAGCTGAAAGCAGCTTGCCCTGATGGTATTGATATCTATTTTGAGAATGTCGGCGGTGATGTGACCAGGGCGGTTGCCCCATTACTCAACAAGGGCGCACGAGTCCCTATATGCGGCTATATCTCTAACTACAACGACACTGACATTACCAAAGCGGAAACGCCTTTCCATATTCTGAAAACACTGGACGATGTGCCTGAGCATCGTTTCTTTGTGGTCACCGAATGGCAGGATCGCTGGCCGGAGGCGACCGAGAAGCTTGGCGCCTGGGTTAACGCGGATAAAATCAAATACCGCGAATCGGTAGGTGAGGGCCTGGAAAATGCACCCGAGCTGTTCCGGGGACTGTTGCGTGGTCGCAACTTCGGCAAGCAACTGGTCAAGATAGCGGACGAATAATTCATGTCAACAGCACAACAATCGTCGCTGTCTGTTGGCCAACTTTTCGGGTTGGCTGGCAAGACGGCACTGGTGACCGGTGGCAGCAGTGGTCTCGGTTTTATCATGGCCGAAACCCTGTTGCGTGCGGGTGTGCGTGTCGTGATTGCCTCGCGCAAACAGGAGAAATGTGACCAGGCGCTGGCGCAGTTGCAGCCTCTGGGTGACTGCCGGGCGATTGCCGCAGATGTCACCCGGGCTGATGACAGGCAACGTTTGTGCGACGATTTGCGGCAGCACTTTGAGGGTCTCGGGCTGTCCATACTGGTCAACAACGCCGGCGCCAACTGGGGTGCCAGAATTGAAGAGTATCCCGACGATGCGTTTGCCAAAGTCATGGCGACCAATGTGAATGCAGTGTTTTCACTGACCCGGGATTTGTTGCCATTGTTGGAGCAGGCGGCCTCCGCGGCAGACCCGGCACGGGTGATTAACATCGGTTCCATGGATGGATTGCAGGTTCCCATCGTGCAGCGCGTGCCCACGTTCGCCTATTCCGCCAGCAAGGCAGCTCTGCATCACCTGACACATACACTGGCGGTTGATTTGGGGCCACGTCAGATTACGGTGAATGCTGTGGCGCCCGGTTTTTTCCAGTCCCGCATGACGGATTACGTATTACGTGAGTTTGGTGATGATATTGCCGCCGATAGTCCGATGGGCAGAGCCGGCGAGCCGGAAGAGATTGCCGGGGTGCTGGTTTATCTGGCCTCGCGGGCGGGTGCCTACACCAATGGCGCAGTGATTCCGGTCGATGGTGGCACCCATGTCAGCAAAGGTACGAGGCCCTGGATGACGGACGCCTGACTGCGATGAGCCGCGTGTCATGTGATTGCCTGACATAAGACGTTTTCGTTGCCCTGCTTCGCTGTTATAATGCTGGGAAGCAAAATTCACAGGACTTATAAGCGTGTGTTGCTTGAGGGTCCGACAACAACGGGCATCGTGCGAGACGAATGCGATGCGGAAGAGGGAGCAGAGATGAACTTATTCGATCTGAGCGGAAAAGTGGCCCTGATCACCGGCTCGACCAAGGGTATCGGGCTGGCAATTGCAACGCATATGGCCGCTGCGGGTGCCAAAGTGGTGATTTCCAGCCGTAATCAGGATGCCTGTGACGAAGTCGCGGCCAGCATCAATGCCAACGGCGGCGAGGCGTTACCGGTTGCCTGCAATATCAACTACAAGGAGCAGCTCAAGACCCTCGTTGATGCGACTATCAAGCATTACGGCAAGATCGATATTCTGGTCATCAATGCTGCGCTGAACCCGTTTTACGGCCCGTCACAGGATATCCCTGATGAGGCCTTCGACAAGATCATGCACTCCAATATTGGCAGTGCCCATCGGTTGTGCCAACTGGTGCTGCCGGGCATGGCTGAAAACGGTGGCGGTGCCACCATTATCGTGTCATCCATCGCTGGTCTGAAAGGCACAGACGTGTTGGGTGCCTACGGCATATCGAAAGCGGCAGACATGCAGATTGCACGCAATCTCGCAGTCGAATGGGGGCCGAAAAACATCCGCGTTAACTGTATCGCCCCGGGTCTGATCAGGACCGATTTTGCCAAGGCGCTGTGGGAAAATCCGGAAACCTATAAAGCGACGGTCTCCAAGTATCCATTGCGTCGCATTGGTGAGCCGGACGAGATTGCCGGTGCGGCGATCTATCTGGCATCTGACGCCGGCAGTTTCACGACCGGGCAAACGCTGGTCGTTGACGGCGGTGGCACTATTACGGGTTGAAGCCATTGCAAGTCGATCAAAATCGCGTGACCGTCAAGCGGATCACAACAAAAAAACCATCATGAGGTATCGGGAATGAATCTGGGACTGTCTGAAGAAATGCAAAAAGTGCGCGAAAAAATTCGCGAATTCGTCGAAGTGGACGTGGCTGCCGTGGAAAAGGAATATCACGATGAAGTCAGTGTAGGTGACCGCTGGTCTCACACGCCAAGGCAGGAAGAAATCATGGGGAGCCTCAAGGCCAAGGCCAAAACCCTGGGATTGTGGAACTTCTTTTTGCCGAAAAGCCAGGGCGGCGCCGGTATCAGCAACCTGGAATACGCCCATCTGGCCGAGATCATGGGTCGCAGCCGGCTGGCGTCTGAAGCATTCAACTGCAGTGCACCGGACACTGGCAACATGGAAGTACTCGAGCGATACGGTTCGGAAGAGCAAAAAGAACAATGGCTGAAGCCATTGCTGGCGGGCGAGATCCGTTCCGCATTTGCCATGACCGAGCCCGATGTGGCTTCGTCAGACGCCACCAATATTGCCACCCGGGCTGTGCTTGACGGTGATGAATGGGTGATCAATGGTGAAAAGTTTTATATCTCCGGTGCCGGTGATGCGCGCTGCAAAATCATGATCGTCATGGTGGTCACCGATCCCGAAGCGCCCAAGCACAACCGTCAGTCGCAGATTCTGGTACCGATGGACGCCCCCGGTGTTGACGTGCTGCGCCCGATGGAAGTGTTCGGCAAGGATGATGCACCGCACGGCCATATGCATATACGGTTCAGCAATGTCCGGGTGCCGAAAGAAAATATCATTCTGGGCCGGGGTCGCGGTTTTGAAATCTCGCAGGGCCGTCTGGGGCCAGGTCGCATTCATCATTGCATGCGCTCGATCGGAGCCGCTGAACGTGCACTGGATCTGATGTGCACGCGTGCGCTGAGTCGTGAAGCATTCGGTAAACCACTGGCGGAACTGGGCGGCAACTACGACGTGATTGCTGACAGCCGTATCGAAATTGAAATGTGTCGACTGCTGGTGTTCAAGGCTGCCTACCTGATGGATACCATCGGCAACAAGGCGGCACGTGATGCCATTTCGCAGATCAAGGTAGCAGTGCCCAACATGGCGTTGCGTGTCATCGATCGTGCCATTCAGATGTATGGCGCCACCGGTGTATCACAGGATACCCCGCTGGCTGCATTGTGGACGTCGCAACGGACACTGCGTCTGGCCGACGGTCCCGACGAAGTCCACCGTCGCGTGGTGGCTCGCAAGGAACTGGCAAAATTCGCCTGAGCCGGTGACTGTAGCCGGTAGTAGTACTTAAGGGGCCTGCACCGGCTGATCCGGCGCGGGCCCCTTCGCGTATATGCACCACCCAAGTCAGAGATTCCCGCCGTGAAAATAGCCATCGTAGGATCCGGCATCGCCGGCTTGACTGCTGCCTATAAATTGCATCGTCAGCACGATATTACTGTGTTCGAGGCTGACGACCGTATTGGCGGCCACACCGCCACCGTCGAGGTATCGGTCGATGGCCGACAGCACGCGATTGACACCGGTTTCATCGTCTTCAATGACTGGACCTATCCCAATTTCATCGAGCTGATGAACGAGCTGGGTGTCCAGTGGCGGGATTCCGACATGAGCTTCGGCGTCAGCTGCCAGGCCACGGGTCTGGAATACGCCGGTGTCAATGGCCGTTTTGCCTTGTATAACGGTTTGTTCGCACAACGCCGCAATTTGCTGTCGCCCTCATACATCAGCATGCTGCTCGATATCCTGCGCTTCAACAAGCAGGCGATCAGCGATTTTGACAATAACCGGATACCTGATCTGCAGTTGCAGGACTATGTCAAAAGCCTGGGCCTGAGTAACAGGTTCAGGGACTATTATCTGGTGCCGATGGCCTCGGCCATCTGGTCGACACCGTTTCAGCGCATGCTTGAGTTTCCGGTTCGTTTTATGGTGCCGTTCATGGTGCGCCACGGCTTGCTTAATGTGCATGACCGACCCCAGTGGCGTACGCTGGCGGGAGGTTCGGGCGCTTATCTGAAACCCATGAGTCGGGGGTTTGCCGATCGCATCCGCCTGTCGACACCGGTGACCGGTATCGAGCGTCAGGCTGATCATGTGAACGTGGTCACCCACGACAATGTTGAGCAGTTTGATCAGGTAGTGCTGGCTTGCCACAGTGACCAGAGCCTCAGCCTGTTACGCGACGCCAGCACCGATGAGCACGACGTCCTGTCCGCCGTGCGCTACCAGGCCAATGATGTAGTGCTGCATACCGATGTTGCCGTGATGCCCGACAACAGGCGCGCATGGGCCAGCTGGAATTATTTTCTGACCGAAGATCGCAGCGGCTTGCCACGAGTGACATACGACATGAACCGGCTGATGGGCATTGCCGGCAGTACCCGGTTCCTGGTCAGTCTGAATGACACTGATCGTATCGATCCGGCCCAGATACTGGGACAGTTTAATTATGCGCATCCCGTCTTCACCCGGGACGCGGCGCATGCACAGACCCAATGGTCACGCATCAATGGCGTGCAGCGCACCTGGTTCTGCGGCGCCTGGTGGGGCAAAGGGTTTCACGAAGACGGCGTGGTCAGTGCGCTGCGCGTGTCAGAGGCACTGACGGTGCAGCCCTGATCCAGCCGCCTAAGTCAGGTTGCCGATACCCTGCGTGCGGGCTTGCTCGGCGGGCAGCTCCCTCCGGTATAACTCCTGCACCGTCAGGGTCTCCAGATCCAGCAGCATCAGGCGCAGATAGGATGCGGTGTCGGTGTCGACGGCAGTCTGGCCAACGGTGAGCAGAATGCCGGCGTCCAGTGGCGACCATTGCAGCTGGAAGATGCGCTCATCGGTGGTGAACGCGACCCAGGGCTCTGCCTCGGCCATGACCGGGCGCAGGTTGAGGCTGGCAATGCCCTCATGGTAATCGACATAAGCCAGTAACTGGCCGTCCGGCGTCAGCATGGACTGCCCCTGAAGTTTGCCAACCCCCGATTTTTCTTCAAGGCCAGGCTGGGTCATACCCGGCATCGTTGCCGGGGTGTTTTGCCATGACGGCGCGTTGCCCAGTCTGGCGATCGGATAGGACGTATCGCTGTCCCTGAACAGACCGGCAGGCATTGCCTCGGCCTCTTGTGCAGTTGTTGACGCGGCAGATTTACCAATAACACGGTCGTAGTGCGGCAGCGGTTGTTGCCTGCCCACCTCAGTCGCTGTGGCTGATGTTGGCAGCTGTGCCACCAGGGGCGTGCGCTGGCCATCGTCGCCTACGCGCACAGCAAGGGCCAGCGCCAGAATGAAGCCGGCGGCGATACTTGGCGTCCAGCGTCTGGCCCAGTGGCGCGTCGTGCTGTTGCCGGCGTTTGCAGGGCCGGTTGATACCGGACGGGCTGGCGGCCCGGAGACAACCGGTGGCAGTGTCAGGCGGTAGCCCCGCTTGGGGATTGTCTGTATCAATGCGGAGCGTTTGTCGCCCGCGGCGGTCAGTGCTCGTCGCAAATCCGAAACCGCCCTGGTCAGGGAGTTTTCATTGACCACCACTCTGGGCCAAAGCACGGTAATTATGTCCTCGCGGGCCACCACAGCATCTGCTGATGCTGCCAGCAGGCAAAGCAGGCGCATCAGCCTGGGTTCCAATAGCCGGCTGTCGTCTGCATTAAATTTGTGCTCTATCAGATTGCGTGTTGGATAAACAAGCCAGCAATCCAGCACAAAAACATGGCTGTTCATCAATGTTGAATATGACAGCGAATCATTGTCTGCGAGCGTTGTATCCATTGTGGTATTCATAGAGGCAGTTTCCTCGATCATATCGCGCCAACCCAAAACTTTGCTGGTTATCGTTAACTGAGACCGTTTAAAGGCAAAAAAGTGCCAACTTCACAATTTCCGGATGTTTTTTTCCGCTTTCCTTCAGGTATATGGCGTCCGCAAGTCCTATCTTCAAGTCCGTAGCCAGACCACGCCCGGCACAGCCTGGCAAATCAACCGATAAGGAGTAGTGGCGATGAGACTGATGAGTGAGTTTAAACGATATGCGTATAAATCCCTGAACAAAACGGTGTTGACCGCCGCCGTATTGGCGGCAGGTGTGACGTCCGTCCTGTCAACACCGGCAGTACTGGCAGCACCGGCAGAAACCGCCATGGTATACGACAACACTATGCCTTCTCTGGCGCCCATGCTGGAGGATGTCACGCCTGCGGTGGTGAATATTTCGGTAACCCGGGTACAGCAGATGCCTGACGTATTCGGATTCCGGGGCAATGGCCAGCAGCCCCCGGTGCGGCGTTCGCGAGGCGCCGGTTCGGGTGTGGTCATTGACAGTGAAGAGGGCTACATCGTCACCAATCATCATGTGGTGACGGGTGCTGACACCATCAACGTGGCTTTGCTCGACGGGCGCGTGCTTGAAGCTGAATTGATTGGTAGCGACGAGCAGACCGATATTGCGCTGTTGCGGGTCGAAGCTGAACGGCTGACGGCAATTGAGCTGGCCGACGCCGGTCGCATGCGCATCGGGGACTATGTGGTGGCGATCGGAAATCCGTTTGGTATTGGCCAGACCGTGACTTCCGGCATTATCAGTGCGCTGGGACGAGCGGGCATCAACAACGATAATTATGAGGACTTCATTCAGACTGATGCTGCGATCAACGTCGGCAATTCCGGCGGCGCACTGGTTGATCTTCAGGGGCGTCTGGTCGGTATCAATACCGCCATCATCTCTGGCTCGGGCACCAGCTCCGGGGTCGGCTTTGCGGTGCCGGTTGATATGATGGATGCTGTTATTTCCCATCTTGAGCGTGATGGCGTGGTGCGTCGTGGCCAGCTCGGGGTCATTATTCGCGATCATACGCCGTTGGTTGAAGACACCCTGCATCTGGGCGCTGAGCATGGCGCGCTGATCACCCAGGTGATGCCGGATTCGGTTGCTGACCAGGTGGGCCTGCAGGTGTCTGACCTCGTCATCGCCGTCAATGGTGAGTCAATCACCAGTAGTCGCGAATTGCGCAATGCCGTGGGTCTGGCGGGTGTTGACCAGGTGCTTGAACTCGGCCTGCTGCGTGACGGTGAACAAGTGTCGGTCAACGCAATGATCATCGCCAGTGGCGCTGATGCAGTAGCCGCCAGTGCCGATAACAATAATGGCCGTCGGGCAGACGAATCGCGCTTTCTGGGTGCGCAGCTGCAGGATGTCGCCGGTGCCGGCAATGGTGTTGTCGTGGCAGACGTTGCCCAGCGCAGCCCGGCCTGGGCCGCGGGTCTGCGCCCGGGCGATATCATTGCACAGGTCAACCGGCAGCCCGCGCAATCACTGCGTGAATTCAATCAGCTGTTAAGTGAGGAGGCCAGAGTTGTTGCTCTGGGTGTAGTGAGGGATGGACAGCAGTTGCTTTTGATTGTGTCTTAAGCCCTCTTGTGCCGACCTGTCGCCCCGGCAGGTCGGTTTTTTTATGCGGACGTGAGCGCCTCTGTCAGGCTGCCTTCTCTGCGCGATACTTGCAAATTCCCCATGACATGGTATTTTTCATGGCAAATCACCGCGCGCCCACGGAACGTCGTATTTTGCCAACTACCGCAAAACCCCGCCTGTCATCAATTGTGCTCAGCCTGCCTCCTCTGGTTTTCATGTCCCTTGTGCTGTCGTCGATGCCGTTGCTGGCTGATGACGCTGCCTTCCCCACCTCTGTGCCGGAACCAGGCGTCCAGCCTGTGTTTCACCAGTTACCCGGACAATTGCCGGCCCCTATTGCACAGGCCGACATTGCTGACTTCAGTGACTATAAACGCTGGCTGCAACAGGAAGTGTCGGAACAGAACATTCCCGGTGTCGCGGTAGCGATTGTCTCCTCATCAGACATTCTTGAGCTGCAGACATACGGTGTCCGTAATGTGCAGGATGGTGTTGCGGTGGACAACGATACTGTGTTTCGAATTGCCTCGGTGTCCAAAACCTTTGCCGGTACCGTTGCCTCACAGTTGGTGAACAGCAATGTTTCCACCTGGGATGAACCCATTTCAGCGACTCTGCCTTACAACATCGGCACCGATATCGCGACCCAACAGATGACACTGAGACATGTGGTCAGTCATACCACCGGGCTGATGCCGCATGCGTTTTCCAATATGCTGGATGCCGGCGTGGCGTATGACAAAATTCAGGAAAAATTTCATGAGATCCCGACTGTCTGCCCGCCAGGTCAGTGTTACGGTTACCAGAATGTGGTGTTTTCGCTGGTCGCCGATGTTGTGCAGGCCAGTTTGCGGACCACTTACGATGATTTTGTTGTCGAAAACATTTTTCTGCCATTGGGCATGACCCGGGCGTCCATGGGGTACGAAGCTTTTCGCGACAACCCCAATGCCAGTGCGCCGCATCAGTACAGACGCGGTGGGTGGCGTTTGAGTTCGGTCAACTCCGCGTATTACACCACGGGGCCGGCTGCCGGTGTCAACGCAACGATCCTCGATATGGTGCGCTGGGCACAGGCCAATCTGGGTGGGTACCCGGAGGTGATGCCTCGCTCGCTGCTCGACTTGCAGCACACGCCGGTTGTGGAAACGCCGCACGGCAACTATTTTAACCGCTGGCCAAAGGTGGAAGCTGCCTGGTACGGTCTGGGATGGCGCATACTGGACTACGACGGGATGCGCGTCATCCATCATGGTGGCGGCGTTCGTGGTTATCGCTCGGAAATTGTGTTGGTGCCCGCCTATGACATCGCGCTGGTGGTGATGTTTAACGCTGAAACGCGGTTGGCCAATGAGGTGGTGCCGCATTTTCTGGACAACCTGCAGGCCAATATCAACGCACTGTAATGCGCCAGCCGGTTGCCTTCATTTCTTTAAGCTACAGAGATTGTTATGAACGACACTATTGAGTTATTGAAGTCACACCGCAGTATCCGCAAGTTCAAAGAGCAGGCATTGCCTGACGGGCTGTTGGCAGAGATCCTGAGCGCCGGCCAAAGCGCGGCAACCTCCAGCTTCCTGCAAGGCGCCACTGTGATTCGCGTGAGCAAGCCGGAGAGTAGGGCACAACTGGCTGCCTTTGCCGGCAATCAGCCTTACGTGGAAAAAGCGGCTGAATTTTTGGTGTTTTGTGCCGATGTGCGCCGTGCCGGCAACTGCTGTGTCAGGTACGATAAACCTTTCTCGGGTGATTACACCGAGCACTTTATCATTGCTACCGTCGACGCGGCGCTGATGGCACAGAATACTGTGGTTGCTGCCGAAGCGGCGGGTCTGGGTATCTGTTATATCGGCGGCTTGCGTAATAATCCGCGCCAGGTGTCTGATTTACTGCAATTACCGACAGGCGTGTATCCGGTGTTTGGGTTGTGTCTGGGTTATCCGGATCAGGATCCTGAAGTGAAGCCGCGCTTGCCGCTGTCCGTCATCGTCAAAGAAGAAGTGTACGACGACAGTCAGGATGTCGCGGTCATTGAAGAGTATGACGAGCGTGTCCGCGAATATTACCGCACCCGCACCGGGGGTGGTCATGGTGTGAGCTGGAGCGAGCAGGTGGCAGCCTTGCTCAGCGAGAAAGCGCGGCCGCATATGCGGGGCTTTCTGGCCGAGCAGGGCTTTGACATGAAGTAAACCCCGGGCGGCCGTTGCTGGCGCCCTGGCTAAAAGCCTCGTCAGATAACCCGTATCGAGCGCAATTGCTCAATTTGTGCTGCTGAGTATCCCAGCTCCTGCATGATCTGATCGGTATGTTCGCCCAGCAAAGGTGCCCGATGCTTCACTGCCGTCGGGTTGGCGGACAGGCTGAACGGCGTGGTCATCACCGGGGCAGCCTTGCCGGCGCCGGGATATTCCAGGTGCCTGAACATGCCTCGTGCGGCCACATGCGGATCGTCCAGCACCTGTTGCGGTGACATTACCGGGCCCGCAGGAATGCGCGCCGCTTCCATGTCGGCCAGAACCTCGGCAGAACTGCGTTCGGCGCACCAGCGCGCCAGACGTTCGCTGATCAGTTCGCCGTTGTCACCACGGGTAATGTCATCCTTGAAGCGCGGGTCATCGAGCCATTCCGGCTCGCCCATCAGCTCCACCCAGCGCGCGAACAAAGGGCCACCCACAGACTGGATCAGAACCCAGCCATCGCGGGTTTTGAAGGTGTCGGCGGGGCCGGAAGTCTGTGAGCGGTTCAGGGTGGCGGTCCGGTTGCGCTCAATCATGGCCTGTTCAATCAGGGTGCCGTTCATCATGGTCAGTGCTGTGTTGAACAGTGACGCTTCAACCACCTGTCCCTTCCCGGTTTTCTGGCGCTCGAAAAGAGCCGCCATGGTGCCGACAGCGCTGAGACTGGCGGTGCCAAAATCGATAAAGGGGGCATAGGATTTGACGGGTTGTTCCGGGGTGCCGGTCATGTACATGGCGCCGGACATGGCCTGCCCCAGGCCATCAAAGCCGACCCTGTTACTGTAAGGGCCGCCGGTGCCGAAGGCGGAGATCATGGTCAGGATGATGTCGGGTTTGATCGCTTTCAGGCTGTCGTAGTCCAGACCCATCGCGTGCAGGGTGTCCGGTGGCAGATTGGCGACCACAACATCGGCGCTGGCCACCAGCTTTTTCACCACCTCACGGCCTTCGGGCTTCATCGGGTTCAGAGTCATGCCCAGTTTGTTGCGGCCCATCTGCATGAACAGGGCGCCGTCACCGGTATCACTGACCGGGGACAGAAAGCGGTCTTCGCTGCCCTGTACCTTTTCAATTCGTATGACTTCCGCCCCCATGTCGCTTAACAGGCTGGCGCAAAAAGGCCCGGCTATGTAACGACCAAAATCCAGTACCCGAATACCCTCTAGAACGTTGCTCATCTGTGTCAGCTTCCCCCGAAATTTAACGTCGATCGGATTCTAGCACAGCTCTGGCACGCGGATGCGGCTGACGCTGGCATTGTGTCTGAATTACACTAGAGGCTCCCGTTCTGTTACTCTTTTGCCTGTAAATCCGACGTTACCCAAGGTGGATACCATGAAATTGTTAAAACAGCTTGCCGTCATTGTTGCCACAGTGATGTGTGCCGGCGCCTCACAGGCAGCAGAGAATCCAGGTTATGAATTTGATCCCGGGCGCAGTCAGGGCGGCACCGGCAAGTTTTACATGGGTCGTGAAATTTCCGGCGTTATGGGTCACCAGGCCGCTGGCTGGTTGGAGCGGGAACAGCGCACGCATGAGGAGATGCCAGACGAGGTGGTCGCCAATATGGGTCTGGAGCCCGATCACGTGGTGGCAGATATTGGTGCCGGCACCGGTTACTTCAGTTTCCGGATGGCGCCTTTGGTGCCGGATGGCAAGGTGCTGGCAACGGACATTCAGCCGGAAATGCTGGCGCTGCTGGAGCAGCGCAAGGCCGAGCTGGGCATCGGCAATGTCGAGCCGGTGTTAGGGCAAATCGATGACCCGGGGCTGCCGGAGAACGCCGTTGATGTGGTATTGCTGGTGGATGCCTACCATGAGTTCTCCCATCCGTTTGAAATGATGGATGGTATCAATGATGCACTTAAGCCGGGTGGGCGCGTTATCCTGCTGGAATACCGGGCAGAAGATGACAGTGTGCCGATCAGGCCACTACACAAGATGAGTGAGGAGCAGGTGGTGCGTGAAATGAGTGTGTTCGGCCTGCATTGGGACGACACTCTGGACTTCCTGCCCTGGCAGCATATGATGATTTTCAGCAAGCCAGAGTAGGTCGTCCCGGTCGTAGCCGTTTGACGGCGTGTGTCAGAAGGTCTTGCGTACTTTGAGTGCCAGTTTCCGACCGTAGCCCCAGCAGGCGTCTTCCAGTTCGCTGATGTTTCCCGATGCCGCGGAGCCACTGTAGCGCACGCGGTTGCGGCAATACTCTTCATCCAGTGTATTGTTGGATTCGAGCCTGAAGGTAACGTCATCAAACAACACCGTTGACACGAACATGGTCAGATTGGGACCGCCATTGGTTCTGTCAATGGTGTTGACTTCGATATTGCGCTCGCCACCATTAAGCGGGTGGTTGTAATCAAAGCCATAGTTCAGGTTCCAGTCAACAACATCATGGCGGAAACCCATTTGGGCGCGGCCGCGCCCGTTGATGCGCTCAGTGGTGCCCAGTATCGGGTTGGTAACCTCGGAGTCGAACAGATACAGGCTCGACGACACAATAGCATCAGGCAATCCCAATGCGCCCAGTCGTGTGCTTCCGTCCAGATAGACGCCCCATCGCTTGGCGTCACCGATGTTGCCGGCAGCGGAAACGGGCTGATCAGGATTGGCAGAGGCATTGATGCGGCCGATCTGATCTTCCAGGTCGCGCAGGAAAAAACGGGAGCTGACGACGCCTGCATCGTTGGGTAGACGATACTCCATGGTCAGTTCGTAGCGGACTTCTTTGGTAGGTACAAGATTCGGATTGCCGGCATCGGCGTCTTTGTCGTTGTCATCGGTGTTGGCTGTTGCGGTAAAATTGGCAAAGCTCAATTGCTGGACCTGGCGCGCCACTGTTGCGCGCAACTGCAGGGAGTTGGTGATGTTAAAGCGGTAATCCACGGACGGTCGCCAGAACTGGAAATCCCGGCTTTGGTTCAATGCGCCGCTCTGGCTGATTTCCGAGGTTTCATAAACCAGGCTGCTCTCCAGTGTCATGCGGTCGTTGAGAGTCCAGTTGTGCACGGCAAACCCCTCATAGCGCATTTCTTCAACACTTGAGCCCAGGTTCGACAGGTTCAGCGCCGGCGCGAGGTTGCCGAATAGGGGGGAGGGTGCAGCCTCATCGGAGTCACGCCCGATAAGCAGGCTGGAGTCGAGGATGGTCTGGGCGCGTTCGGCGCCCAGCTGCAAGTCCTGATCCTGCGCCAGCGACCAGCTGTAGGTGCCTTGTGCGATCCTTTCGCGGGTTCGGCTATTGGACTGGATGTACAACGATTTACGGTCGGCAGCGCCTGACTGCGGGTCATCGTTCAGAAAGCGTTCGCGAACACTGTTATCGGTCTCGTCATTGACAATGAACAGGACCAGCAGGTTGCCGCCGGCATCAAACTCGTATTCATAGTCACCGCCCAGCTCCCAATTGTTTTTCACGTTATCGATGGGTTCGCGTTCAATGCTGGCAATGACACCGCTGGATTCAGGATTGCGGTATTGGCGGGAGATATCCACGGGGTGATCCGAGGTGCCATAAAGGGCGTTTAACTGCATACGATGCTGGCCCGTGCGATAACCCAGGACGGTGCTGGCCTGGTAGGCCATGCGATCCCGGACCTGGCTCTGGGTCATGATCTCGGTTGCAGTCAGGTCGGGCGAGTAACTGGTTTCCAGGCGTTGTTCGTGACCGTACTGGGGGTCAGCCTGCAAACTCACGATGGCTGTCAGGTTGCCGCTTTGGCGGCTATGGGAAATGCTCGCGCCCGGCTGCAGGGTGCCATCAGCATGACGATCAGTACTGATTTCGACGGATGTGCTGGCGCGGGTATCGGCATCCTGCAACACAACATTGACAACCTGGCCCGAGCCACGCACGGCCAGTTCGCTGGAAGTGCCCCGGATAATTTCAATACGGTCCACTTCGCGCGCGGCAATTCGGCGCAGCTGGTCACGTGGTGAATTGTCCTTGCCGGCCAGACGCTGGCCATTGATCAGCAGGTCGCCGCCGCTGCCCAGGCCGCGCCCGCCACCGCCGTCACTGATACTGACGCCGGGGATACGATCGATCATGTCGTTAACAGAGACCGGGTTGTAGGGCTGAAAGAAAGATGCCGGGTAGATAATGGTTGAGTCTTCCACGCCCGTGGCGGCGATCTCGTCGGCGCTTGCCAGTAAGCTGGTATTTGTTAAGCTGATGAGCAGGAGGCCTTGGGCGCTCGTGCGGAAGAAACCTGCGCTTACTCGACAAAATTGGGCGCTGACACGGAAAATGGGCGAGATAATGCTACTTCGGGTCATTATGGGAAGGGTCCTTGGTTTCTTGCAGTAAAAATACGATCGCCAGATCATTTTTGAATAAATCTAATGTTATCAAAAAAGTGGCGCTCACTGTTGTGACAATTTGTGAGGATCTGGGGGCGAATTGCCATAATTGTGGCCGAATACTGACGCAAAAGGTCTAATGAAATGCGAATATTGATCACTGGTGGCACCGGTTTTATCGGATCGCGCCTGCTGGATGAGTTACAGACTGCCGGTCACGAGTTGACGGTGCTGGTGCGTGATTATGCCCGGGCCCGCCTGATCCTGGGCACCGGTCCGGAACTGGTGCGCAGCCTGGATGAGCTTGCTCAGGATCGGCAGTTCGGAGCCATCATCAATCTGGCCGGCGCCGGTATTGCTGACAAGCGCTGGACGCGCGCGCGCAAGCGACTGCTGCTCAGCAGCCGCTTGCAGACCACCAAAGCATTGGTGCAGCTATGCCAGCGCTTGCAACAACCTCCCGCTGTGCTGATCAGTGCCTCGGCGGTAGGGTTTTACGGTGCGCACGGCACCGAGGCGTTGACCGAAACGGCACCGGTGCATGATGAATTCAGTCACGAACTGTGTAAGCGCTGGGAGGAGGAGGCCCGCAAAGCAGAGTCTCTGGGCATCCGTGTCTGTATTCTGCGCCTGGGTATTGTGCTCGGGTCCGGCGGCGGTATGCTCGGTCGCCTGGTACCGATGTTCAAGCTGGGCCTGGGCGGACGTATCGGTGATGGCGAGCAGATGATGTCCTGGGTGCACCGCGCTGATGTCATCAGCGCCATGCGGTTCCTGTTGACCAGCGAAACCGAGTCCGGCGTGTTTAATGTCACGGCGCCCAATGCGGTGAATAATCGCGGGTTTACCCGTGAGCTGGCGGCCGCGGTGAGGAGACCTGCCGTGCTGCCTCTGCCGGCGCCAATGGTGCAGCTCATGTTCGGGGAAATGGGTGATCGCTTGCTGCTGCATGGACAGAATGTCAAACCTGCGCGCCTGCAAGCACTGGGCTTTGAGTTCAAATATCCTGATCTGGGTTCGGCGCTGTCAGCCTGCCTTTGCGATTCAGAGTCGAATTGAGGATAATACGGAGCCCGCGCGGCGGGCACACCACTGCTGATGTCCGTCGGTGGAGGTTTGTTGTCAAACTAGCATTTCGCAAACGCACGTGAGGGGGAAACCAGACTATGCAACGCGAGTCAATGGAAGTCGATGTCGTAATCGTTGGGGCCGGACCAGCAGGCCTGGCGACTGCCTGCCGTCTATTACAGCTGGCGCAGGAGGCAGAAAAAGAGATTTCCGTCTGCGTGCTTGAGAAAGGTTCGGAAGTGGGAGCGCACATCCTGTCCGGTGCTGTGTTTGAGCCGTCAGCACTGAACGAACTGTTTCCCGACTGGAAAGAAAAGGGTGCACCCTTACACACGGCGGTAACGGGTGATGATGTTTATTATCTGCCCGGCGATGAAAAATCCGTGCGCTTCCCCGACATGCTGGTGCCCAAGCCCATGCGCAACCATGGCAATTATATTATTTCCTTGGGCAATCTGTGCCGCTGGCTGGCTGAGCAGGCAATGGAGCTGGGCGCGGAAGTTTTCCCCGGTTTTGCCGCCGCTGAAATTCTGTACCACGAAGATGGCACCGTGAAGGGTGTGGCGACAGGTGATATGGGTGTGGACGCCAAAGGCGAGAAAAAAGACGCCTACGAACCCGGTTTTGAGTTTCACGCCAAATACACCATCCTGGCAGAAGGTTGCCGTGGTCACCTGGGCAAGGAGCTGATTTCCCGCTTTGAGCTGGACAAAGACAGTGATCCGCAACACTACGGCATCGGCCTGAAAGAAGTCTGGGAGATTCCGCCTGAATTGCATAAGGAAGGCCTGGTAGTGCATACCGCTGGCTATCCAATGATCGGTGCAAGTTATGCCGGCTCCAGTGGCGGCTTTCTGTATCATGCCGAGAACAACCAGGTTTACCTGGGGCTGATTGTTGACCTTGGGTACAAAAATCCGCATATCAGCCCGTTTGATGAATTCCAGAAATTCAAACAGCATCCGGTTATCCGTCAGTATATTGAAGGTGGCAAACGCCTGAGCTACGGCGCGCGGGCGCTGAATAAAGGCGGTTTGAATTCACTGCCCAAAATGAGTTTTCCGGGTGGACTGATGATCGGTTGTGATGCCGGCACCCTGAACGCTGCCAAGATTAAAGGTAGCCATACTGCGATGCGTTCGGGCATGCTGGCGGCGGAGTCGCTGTTTGAGTCATTGCAGCAGGAAGCCGTAAAACCGGGTACCGATCTGATTGAATACGGTGACCGTGTGAAGTCGTCTGCGTTGTATGATGAATTGCACAAAACCCGTAACTTCAGTGCCGGTTTCCACAAGTTTGGCTTCTGGATTGGCAGCAGTCTGAGCTTTATCGAGCACAATATTTTTGCCGGTCGCTTCCCGTTGACCTTCCACGACAAGTCGCATGACTACGCGCAACTGAAACCGGCTGCTGACTGTCCGAAGATCGATTATCCGAAACCTGATGGCAAAATCACCTTCGACAAGCTGTCATCGGTGTTTCTGTCCAATACCAATCACGCAGAGGATCAGCCTTGCCACTTGCAGTTGGTTGACCCCGATATCCCGATACAGCACAACCTGCCGGTTTACGATGAGCCTGCGCAGCGTTACTGTCCGGCCGGTGTCTATGAGGTGCTGGATGATGGAGACGGCGGCAAGCGATTCCAGATCAATGCGCAAAACTGTGTGCATTGCAAAACCTGTGATATCAAGGATCCGGCGCAGAACATCGAATGGGTCGTACCGGAAGGCAGTGGCGGCCCGAACTACCCCAATATGTAAGGCGGCCTGATGCCAGGCGGATGACATTTATCCGTCTGGCTTCCTGCCACATGGCTGGAATATTCCGCCGCCGATTACGGTCTGGTTACCCATAAGACAGAATAGTGCGGGGGTAGGGCAGGTCAGTGCAAACGTTGGTTCGAAACAGCTTGATGCGAGCTCTGATTCGCAGCATGTCGGCGGTGGCCATTGTGATGTCGCTGGCCGCATGCCAATTGCTCAGCCTCAATCCCGGGTTTGAGCCCGACGCCGGGCTGGAGCAGCGTATGCTGGGTGACACCGGCACCGTGCCGCCCATTGATCTGCTGGTTGTCGATCAGGCGATGGCGGATTACATGGACGTGCACATTGATGCCGACCTGAGCGGATGGGACCTGGTGGTTCGCCTGCAGGAGGTGTTGTTCTCGCCCGAATTCCTTAATATCCAGTATGATGCTGCTGCCAACCTGACCGCAGCCGAGACGTTCGCCCAGGGTCGTGCCAATTGTCTGTCACTGGTTAATCTTTATATAGCCATGGCCCGGCATCAGGGGCTGCAGGCTCAATACCAGACAGCTCAGGTGCGGCCGCAGTGGGACCGGCGTGGCGAAATGCTGGTGCTGAGCGAGCATATTAACGCGCTGGGCAGTCTGGGTGGCAGCAATCAGTATATCGTCGACTTCACGCCTGATGTGCAACTACAACAGCAAAGCGCAAAGGTGATCACCGACCAGCAGGCACTGGCGCTCTACTTCAACAATATTGCCGTTGATCATCTGGTCAATGAGCGTCTGGAACAGGCCCTGGACTGGTTTCAATACGCGTTGACCGCTGATCCTGAGCTCGCCATTGCCTGGAACAATATGGGCAGTGCCTGGAATTCCGCAGGAGACGACGAGCTTGCGGAATACAGCTATATGAAAGCGGCATGGCTGGATAAAAACTACCCGACGGCGGTCAACAATCTGGCCAGGTTCTACTCAATACGAGGCAATGAGGCGGAAGCTGCCCGCTATCGTCGTGCCGTGCAGCGCTACAATAATCGCAATCCCTATTACCACTATATGCTGGGCAATATTGCCTACAACGAGCAGGACTACGAGACAGCACAGGAGCATTACCAGCGGGCAATCCAGCGCAACCGTTTGGAGCCGGATTTTTATCTCGCCCTGGGATTGACCTACCGTGAGTTGGGACAGGACGAGCAGTTTCAGGAAGCCGCTGACCTGGCAGTAGCCCTGCGCGAGCTGGGTGATCAGACCTATCGCGCCAGTCAGTCGCGCGTCAGGAGGGTGGAGACTCGCTCCGTCCTGCGCGCGAGCAGCGCCGGCTTCAGTGTCCGTTTTATTGAGTGATGGTCAGCCGACTGTCACTGTTGAGACGATGTTGTAGGGACTCAGCAAGGTTTCCGTTTCCTGCTGTCGCGCTGAATCCTGCAGCACTACGGTTGCTGTCATGCCCTTCTTGCTGTCAAAGCGTGTCTCCACGATGGCATTGATATGTTCCCGCTCCAGGTGTTCCTGAAGAACCGATGCACTGATCTGTTGCCGTAGCGCGGGCCGGAATATTTTGCCGACGGCTGTCATTGGCATGGCATCAATGATTTCAATGCGTTTTGGCACTGCCGCGCGCTCGGACACATTACTTTCGCAGTAGCTCAACAGAGCCTGCGGAGTAACGGTGCTGCCGGGCCTGACAACGACAAACGCCATCGGCAGCTCACCGGCGTACGGGTCCGGCATGCCAACCGCCGTTGCACTGATGACGTCCGCATGCCGGTTCAGTGGCTCCTCAATCAGCTCGGGGTCAATGTTGTGGCCGCTGCGGATAATCAGGTCTTTTGCCCGCCCGGTCAGATACAGAAAGCCCTGTTCGTCCATAAAACCCAGGTCGCCGGTATTGAACCACTCCTGTTCTATCCAGGCCTGCGCATTGTCCGACTCGGCTTTGTAGCCGGCAAACACTTGCGGACCTTTGACCAGTACCACACCGCTTTCGCCAGTGCTGCACTCTTTGCTGACCGTGGTGCCGCTGAGCTGGACAATTCTGACCCGCGAGTAAGGCAGGCGCAGGCCCACGCTGCCGGAAGGCTGTTGTTCGGGCGGGCGGGTAATCAATGAAGTCGTTTCGGTCATGCCATAACCATTGGTCACGGCGAGCTGGTACTTTTCTTCGAAACGCTTTTCGAATGCGGGCGACAACGGTGCCGCGCCTGAATTGATGCGTTGCAGGCTGCTGATGTCTTCGTCACCCACCGGTACCTGGGCCAGTGCTGTCAGTACGGTGGGTACTGCGGCAAAGCTGTTGGCCCGAAAGCGTGCGACGTGGTGCCAAAGGTTTTTGATGACTTCCGGATTGCGAAAACCGGCGGGTGTCATCAGCACTATACGATTGCCGGCAGCGAATGCACCAATGCCCAGAATGATGACGCCAAAGATATGAAACAGGGGTAACCCGCAAAGCACGGTCTGTCGGCCGAGGTGGGAGTTGAGAACCTGCGATAACTGGCCCAGGTAAGCCATATTGCCATGCGTCAACTGCGCCAGTTTGGGTTTGCCGGTAGTACCACCGGTGTGGAAACAGGCGGCAATGGTATCAGCTGTCAACTGCCTTGGATGCGTCAGCGTGTCACTGTCCTGATCGGCGACGGCTACATTGTAGTCAACCAGCTTGATGTCGCGACCGGGGATTTCCGGCATACGGCACGGATCTGTCAGTCCCGCCTGGTGTACTACCAGAATGGTATGCACGTCAGGCAGCGACGGCAGGATATGCAGCAGTTTGTCCCACAGCGGCACGTGATCCGAAGGGGCCAGGCAGGCAACAATGCGGGCGTCTGCGGCCTGAATGATTTCGGACATGTGGCCGGGTTCAAGCAAGGGATTAATCGGGTTGGCGATGCCGGCAAGCTGACTGCCCAGAATAAGCGGATGCGATTGCGGCAGCGTTGGTAACAGCAGCGAAACAGCTTCATTGCCTTGTAGTCCCAGGGTGTTCAGCAGGTTGGCGGTTTGCCGGATCATTCTGGCCAGGCCCTTGAAGCTCAGGGTCTGTGGTATCTCGTCGCGACGCCCGCTGAGCAGGAAATCCAGCGCCGGATCATCACCGTAGCGGTCAGCACTTTGCTCGATCAGTTCAAACGCGGTTTGTGCAGGGAATTGCTCTGGCAGCGGAGTTTGTTCAAAGGCCTCGATGTCTGGCAGTGTGTCGAGTACGGGTTTGCTCATTGTTCGGTGCCTCTCCTCCGCTAGAATGATGCACCGAGTTATATCACGATCAGCTAACCCGTGCGACAGCCATTTCGCACATCTGTAGCAAGGCTGTGCGGAAGTCAGATGGCGGCAGGGAGCTGACATGCGCGGTGGCCAGATCAGCCTGTTCGCGGGCTTTCCGGCGCGTGTAATCCAGTGCTCCGGTACTGCGAATGATGCTGATGACCTGGTCCAGGTTTTCCGGGCCGCCATTGATGATGCTTTGTCGCAACAGTTCGTGGTCGGCACCGCTGCTTTGTTGCAGGGCGTGAATCAGGGGCAGGGTCGGCTTGCCTTCAGCCAGATCATCACCGATATTCTTGCCCATTTCGCCGGCATCACCGTCGTAGTCCAGCACATCATCCACGAGCTGAAAAGCCAGCCCCAGATGCATGCCGGCGGCTTTCAGGGCCTGTTGCGTTTCGGTCGGCGCACCCGCGATGATGGCGCCGCAATAGGCGGCGGCTTCGAACAGTACCGCAGTCTTGTCGCGGATGACTCGCATATAGTCGGCTTCAGAGATGTCGGTACGGTGCTTGTTCAACAGTTGCAGCACTTCACCTTCTGCGATGACGTTGGTGGTATCGGCGATGACCTGCATGACGTCAATATTGCCGATCTTGACCAGCACCTGAAATGCACGCGAATAAATAAAGTCGCCTACCAATACACTGGAGGGGTTGTTCCACTGCTCATTGGCGGTCGGGCGTCCGCGGCGCATGGCGGACATGTCCACCACATCGTCGTGCAACAGGGTTGCGGTGTGAATGAACTCGATCACTGCGGCCAGCTTGACGGCATCATTGCCGGTAGCGTCGCAGCTGCGGGCACTGAGCAGCACCAGCATCGGGCGCATGCGTTTGCCACCAGCATTGATGATGTAATGGCCGATGTTCTCGACCAGGTCGACATTGGAGTGCAATTGTTCGACAATAAATTCGTTGACGGCCTCAAAATCGGTCGCAACGGCGGCGCGGATTGTATTATGCATGGGTATACCGTCGTTCGGATACGCTGGACTTGGGAATGCGCGGTCATGCTAGGGGCGAAGCGCGAAGCTGTCAAGCCGCACTGACATGCAGGGTGCCGGCATGCCGCCATCTTGAGGACAGGGGCACCGGAATATTTTGCCGCTGGCACTCCGTCAGCCCGCATAAGGGCAGGGTGTGTGGGAGCCGGTTCCCAGCACCCCCTGCCCTTACGCGGGCGAGCTTTGGTCGCTGACAGTAAACATCGCTGTTGGTAACTTGTCCTCAAAATGGCTGAGGCTCTGCAAATCTATGCATAAATCAGTGAGAAATGCTTGCCAGTAGGCCCCGCTTCTCGTAAAATGCCCGCCCTTATAGATTAGAGCGCAACGGCCATGGCCGGGGTGCTACAGGTTTGCGGTCCCGTTCAGTTGTCAGGGAGGCAGGCCAGGTTCCCAAATACTGGAGTTTCATATGTACGCGGTTATTGAGAGTGGTGGCAAGCAGCACCGGGTTGTTGAAGGCGAAACCTTGAAGTTGGAAAAGATTGAAGTTCCGACTGGCGAGAGTATCAATTTTGACAAAGTGCTGATGGTAGGTGAGGGCGAGTCCGTCAAGATTGGCGCGCCTTACGTTGACGGCAGCACCGTGACCGCTGAAGTGATTGCACAGGGCCGTGCGCCGAAAGTGACAATCATCAAATTCAACCGTCGTAAGCACTACCGTAAGCGTCAGGGCCACCGTCAGTGGTTTACGGAAGTTCGCATCACAGGTATCAAGGGCTAATTCAGTCCGGGAGTAGATCATGGCACATAAAAAAGCAGGCGGTAGTACCAGTAACGGTCGCGATTCGATATCCAAACGACTGGGTGTAAAACGATTCGGCGGCGAGCAGGTTCTGGCGGGTAACATCATTGTTCGTCAGCGTGGTACACGTTTCCACCCCGGCACCAATGTCGGTATTGGTAAAGACCACACGCTGTTTGCCAAAGCACACGGCCGTGTACTGTTTGAAGTCAAAGGTCCGAATAACCGCAAGTTCGTCAGCATCGTAGAGGCCTGAGGGTCTGCTGACCCGGCAAGCCCGGCTCCTGCGAGCAGGGTTGTCAATGCGGTAATGTGATCAGTAAAGCCCTGTCAGTCGACGGGGCTTTTTTGTATGGGTGGTAAGCAAAGTGAAGTTTGTAGACGAAGCTGAAATCACAGTCGAAGCGGGTAGGGGCGGTAATGGCTGCCTGAGTTTCCGCCGTGAAAAATTCATCCCCAAAGGCGGGCCCGATGGCGGTGACGGTGGTGATGGCGGCAATGTCTATCTGGTCGGCGACAGCAACCTTAATACGCTGGTCGACTTTCGCTTCCAGCGCCGCTACATCGCACAGGCCGGCCAGGGTGGCATGGGTGCCAACTGCACGGGCCGTGCGGGTGAGGATCTTGAAGTGCGGGTGCCAATCGGTACCAGTGTCGTGGATAAATACACCGAAGAGCTGATTGCTGACATCGCCGAACATGGTCAGAAGGTCATTGTTGCCAAAGGTGGTTTCCACGGCCTGGGCAATACCCGCTTCAAATCCAGCACCAACCGCTCGCCAACCAAACACACCAAAGGCACCGACGGCGAAGTGCGTACCCTGCAGCTGCAGCTCAAGGTGATTGCTGATGCCGGTCTGCTGGGCCTGCCCAATGCCGGCAAGTCCACACTGTTGCGGGCAGTGTCGGCAGCCCGGCCGAAAGTGGCGGATTACCCCTTTACTACGCTGGTGCCCGGTCTTGGTGTGGTACGCATCGAGATGGAGCGCAGCTTTGTCATGGCTGATATCCCCGGCGTTATTGAGGGTGCTTCCGAAGGTGCCGGACTTGGCTTCCGCTTCCTTAAGCATCTGTCGCGCACACGTTTGTTGCTGCACGTCGTGGATGCGGTGCCGCTGGATGAATCCGATCCGGTGGCGCAGGCGCAAGGCATCGTTGAGGAGTTGGCCGGTTTCAGCGCCACGCTGGCAAAAAAAGAGCGTTGGCTGGTACTGAACAAGACCGACATGGCTGATCCGGACACGCTGGCTGAGTTGAAGCAGCGTTTTGTTGACGAGCTGGGCTGGGATATTCCGGTTTACCATATCGCCGCCATTAACGGCGAAGGTTGCAAGCAGTTGTGTCACGACATTATGCGGTCAGTGGAAGAGCACCGACGTCTGTTGGCTGACGACGAAGACTACCGTGAAACAGAGCGTGCCCGCGACCAGCAAATGGAATTCGAAATCCGTCGCAGTATTGAAAAGACCCGCAAGCGCCGAGCCGTTGAGGACGATGACGACGATTTTGATGATTTTGATGATTTTGATGATGACGATGAAGATGGTGTGACAGTCGTTTATGAGTAAACACAAAGACGGCTCCGGCGCGCGACGCTGGGTTGTTAAAATTGGCAGCTCACTGATTACCAATAATGGTACCGGCCTTGATCGTGAGGCAATTGCAAACTGGGTAAGACAACTGGTCAGCTTGCAGCAGGGCGGCATCGAAGTGGTGCTGGTATCCTCCGGTGCAGTTGCCGAAGGCGTCAAGCGCCTGGGTCTGAAAAAGCGCCCCCGGGAAATACACCTGCAGCAGGCTGCCGCGGCTGTAGGCCAGATGGGACTGATCCAGACCTATGAAAGTTGTTTCCAGCAATATGGCGTACACACCGCTCAGGTGTTGTTGACCCACGATGACCTGTCCAATCGCCGTCGCTATCTGAATGCCCGCAGCACTCTGGCCGGGCTTGTGGATATGCGTGTGGTGCCGGTGATCAATGAAAATGACACGGTCGCGACAGCGGAATTATGTTTTGGTGACAACGACACCCTGGGCGCCCTGGTGGCGAATCTGCTGGGTGCCGACACGCTGATCATACTGACCGACCAAAAGGGCCTGCATGAAGCCGATCCGCGCACGCAGGCCGATGCGCCGCTGATCGCCGAGGCGATGGCAGAAGACAGTCGATTGCTGGCCATGGCCGGCGGCAGCGGCAGTCTGGGGCGCGGCGGCATGATTACCAAGATCACCGCTGCCCGCCTGGCGGCTCGCTCCGGAGCCCGCACCGTGATCGCCAATGGCAGGGAACCTGATGTGTTGATCAGGCTGGCGCAGGGCGAAGCAATCGGCACCCGTCTGTTGCCGGAAAAGCAGCCGATGGCGGCGCGCAAACAATGGCTTGCCGGACACCTGAAAGCCAAGGGTGAGTTGGTCATTGATGCCGGTGCCGTCAAGGTATTGCGTGAGTCAGGGCGCAGCCTGCTGCCGGTCGGTGTGATCGCGGTCAGTGGTCAGTTCGATCGTGGTGAAATGGTGGTCTGTGTTGACGAGTCGGGCCAGGAAATTGCGCGGGGACTGGTCAACTACGATAGTGGCGAGGCCGCCCGGATCAAGCGCCAGTCAAGCCGGCAGATTGCAACCGTATTGGGTTACGTCGGAGATGCCGAGATGATTCACCGTGATAACCTGGTGGTCACTGAGTAACCTGCCGGGGCATCGGATGAGTCCCGGGCAGAAACCATCAGACACAAAAAAAGCCGGTCTTAACCGGCTTTTTTATGCATGCGAAAACCTTAATTAGCGGCATTCGCGAGAAGGACAGGGCGCAATCAGCAGCCTGTCCATTGTATCATCTTACGCTTTCAGCGCCAGAATGGCAGCGTTCAGGCGGCTCTTGTGACGGGCAGCTTTATTCTTGTGAATAATGCCCTTGTCAGCCATACGGTCGATGACCGGTACCGCGCGGTTGTAAGCGGCGGTGGCGTTGTCATAGTTGCCTTCCTGAACCGCAGTCACTACTTTTTTGATGTAGGTGCGAACCATGGAACGGAAACTGGCGTTGTGGCGGCGAGCGACTTCATTCTGACGTGCGCGCTTACGGGCTTGTACGGTGTTGGCCAACTGATGCTCCTTACGATACTGTCAACGTGTGGCAAAATTCAAGACGCGGTACTATGCCGATATTCGCGCCCCATGTCAAGCTACTATGACACAAGTTATGCTGTTCCGAAAGCCGTGATCCGCACAAGCCGCCGCCGCATGGCTGTTACCTCAATCCTGTCCCGGTTTCCTGTGGCAGACTGCTACGTGTGTTAAGCTCTACGCCACATTGTGGTGAAACCAAAGGAGTATTGAACCATGAGCAAGATCGATATTGGTATCAAAAAAGCAGATCGTACCGAAGTCGCGGAAGGGCTGAAACGACTGCTGGCCGATTCCTACACGCTGTATCTGCAGACGCACAATTTTCACTGGAATGTTGAAGGCCCCAGGTTTCGCGAGTTGCACCTGATGTTCGAAGAGCATTACACCGAGCTGGCTGTGGCGGTGGACGATATAGCCGAACGTATTCGCACGCTGGATGTGCCGGCGCCAGGTACGTACAAAGAGTTCGCCAAACTGAGCTCTATTGCAGAAGTAGACGGTGTACCGGATGCCAGGAAGATGGTTGATCTGCTGACGCATGGTCATGAGCAGGTAGTTAAAACCTGCCGTGATGTGCTGAAGGTGGCTAACGAGTCGGATGACGAATCAACTGCTGCCATGGCTTCCGATCGCATGCGTATCCACGAGAAAACCGCCTGGATGCTCCGTGCTATAAACAAGTAATTGCACAGCCAAGGGGGGCAGCCAGCCCGTCGAAGTGATCACGCTGATGCCTCTACCTTAAGGGGGTACCCGGACCCGGCTCCGGGTACCCCCTTAAGGTAGAGGCTGCACTGACAGTGACCGGGCTGGCTGTTTCTCCTGCCCGGCAGGTCAGTTCATCAAATACCACACCAGGAAACCCAGGCTGAACGCCGTCAGGTAAACCATCCCGATCCACGCCAGTATATTCATTCCCGCGGAGATGCCTTTGCCCCGCACCAGGCTGAAGTTGAGCCAGGCGAAAAATGGTGTGGTCAGAAACGCCAGCGTCATGGCAAAGGTCAGCATGGGGCTCAGCGCGCTCTGGAAGAACAGAATGATGGCCATGCCCGCAGCTGCCTGAGCGACAATCCACGCCGTCAGCGTCCAGCTGCGACGCTCCCCGTCCCTGTTGCGCAGCAGGTGAAACGATTCGTCCAGTGTCCGGGCATATCCGTCCAGGACGGCCAGTGTGGTGCCAAACATGCACATGAACGCGATAAAGGCGATGAACAGCCGTGCCCAGTCGCCAATAGTGGTGGCGTACATGGCGACGAGTTGCTGCGCGAACGCCGCGCCGGCCATGGCAATCTCCTGTTCGGTGCCATGTTGCAGCAAGGCGCCCAGGGCCACAAAAACCACGGCCAGGATGACGGCGACCGCATAGCCCAGATTGAAATCAAACAATCCATCGGACAACGACACCCGGGTCAGCTTTTGTTTGGAGCGAAGCCACATGGAGTTGATGGCCGATAATTCGATAGGCACTGGCATCCAGCCCATGGTGGCGACAATAAAGGCCAGTGCCGACAGCTGCCAGGGAGAAGGGCTGACGTAATCAGCCGGCGCCATCGGCCCGTTTTGCCAGGCGATGGCGACTGCAATCAGTGTGCAAATGGTCAATACCAGCATCAGTGCCCGTGACAGGCCGTCCAGCACACGATAATGCCCGGCCAGCAGAATCAGCAGGCACACGGCCAGCAGTAGCAGGCAGAGCAAGGTCAGTGACAAATTGCCGGGAATGAAATACTGCAGCAGGCTCGCGGTGAGCAGCAGGACGCCGGCGGTATTGACGACAGCAGCAATCAGGTTCAGTGCGGTAAACGCAATCAGCCAGCCGCGGCCTTTGCCCTGATACCCCTCAACCAGGCTTTTGTTGTGCCAAAGGGTGTACTGCACGCCGAAACGGAAAAACGGATACTTCAGGACATTGACCAGTACAATCAGCCACAGCAGCTGCCAGCCGAATAAGGCACCTGCTTGCGTGGAAGCGACCAGATGGGAGGCGCCAACGGCGGCAGCGGCCATTACCAGGCCGGGCCCGGTGGCCCGCCAGCGTTCTATAAGTCTTGATTTTTCCATAGTATTTTTTTTCTTAACGTGTCTTCTGATATCGTATTTTTCCGCGATGGTGCGATAATACGCCCTGCGCAGCATAATGGAATGCACGCCACCGGTACAGACCCCGGATTCGAGAGCGACTTTTGACTAGCCAATCGACAGATAATCAGGGACCCGAAACACCCAGGCGCCGCGGACTCCTGCGCTCCAGCGCCGTGACCGGCAGCATGACCTTTGTCTCGCGTATTCTGGGCCTGGTCAGAGATGTGGTGCTGGCGCGGGTGTTCGGTCCGGGTGACGGCGCCGATGCGTTCTTCCTTGCTTTCAAAATTCCCAATTTTCTGCGCCGACTGTTTGCCGAAGGCGCTTTTAACCAGGCCTTTGTGCCGGTATTGTCGGAGTATCGCAGCACGCGCAGTCTGGCGCTGGTGCAGGAACTGGTCAACGCAGTAGCAGGCTACCTGGGCGCGGTGCTGTTGCTTATCACTGCCGTGGTGGTGCTGGCGGCCCCCTGGATCTCGATTCCCATCGCCTATGGTTTCACCGCGGATCCGGCCAAGTTTGCGCTGTTTGTTGACATGTTGCGCATTACCTTTCCGTATTTATTGTTGATCTCGCTGACCGCATTCGCCGGGTCCATCCTCAACAGCTATGATCGTTTTGCGATCCCGGCATTAACACCGGCGCTGTTGAACCTGTCACTGATCGCTTCTGCCTTGTTGCTCAGTCCCTATTTTGCCCAGCCCGAAATCGCTCTGGCCTGGGGCGTGCTGATCGCCGGCATCGCTCAGTTGCTGTTTCAGTTGCCGTTTCTGGTGCGTTTGCAGTTGCTGCCCCGGCCGCGGCTGGTGAAAAATCATGAAGGGGTGCGTCGGATAATCAAATTAATGATTCCGGCACTGTTCGGAGTCTCGGTCAGCCAGATAAATCTGTTGCTCGATACATTCATTGCCTCTCTGCTGGTTGCCGGCAGTGTGTCCTGGCTGTATTTCTCAGAGCGGTTGATGGACCTGCCGCTGGGTATTTTCGCCGTGGCCGTGGCAACCGTCGTGCTGCCCAGTCTGTCGCGGCGTCACGCCGAACGCTCCAAAGAGGAATTTTCCGCCCTGCTGGACTGGGCGTTGCGCCTGATTCTGCTGATTGCCGTGCCGGCCAGCCTGGCTCTGGTGCTGCTGGCGCAGCCCATGATTATTACCCTGTTTCAGAATGACAATTTCACTGCCAACGATGTGATGATGGTGACCTACAGTCTGCAGGCTTATTCCCTGGGCCTGCTGGCGTTCATGAGTATCAAGATTTTTGCCCCCGGTTTTTATTCGCGGCAGGACACACGAACACCGGTACGCATTGGCATCATTGCCATGGTGGCCAATATGGTGATGAATATCCTGTTGGTGTTTGTGCTTGATATGGCTCATACCGGCCTCGCGCTGGCCACCTCATTGTCGGCTTACCTGAATGCGGGCCTATTGTTTATGGGGCTGCGGCGCGAAGGCGTGTTTGATTTCCAGCCTGGCTGGACAGTGTTTCTGGTCAGGCTGCTGTGTGCCAATGCCGTGATGTGTGTGTTTCTGGTGCTGGTCGCAGGTGACTGGCGCCTGTGGTTGCAATGGGATATCTGGCAGCGCGTGTGGCAAATGGCTGTATTGTGTTTCGGCGGTATGGCTTTGTATATGCTGGCGTTGCTGGTGTCCGGCATGAGGCCCGCCGACTTTCGTCGGCAGGCCTGATTGGCATCGACAGGCCTGGTTGCTGCTCAGGGTTTGCGGAACAGCAGGGTAAATCGGTCCGTGCGTCCGGTGACCATTTCATTGCCGACTTCCAGGGTCAGGTCATCGGCCACACTGGCGTGCAGGTCGCTGAAATCCACCAGCTCAAATCCGGCTGCCTGAGTCTCCTTGATGACCAGTACCGGGTCCAGGCGCCGGCCGTTTTCACGGTTGCCCGGTTCCAGGTGACGTCGTGTATGGTCGATAACACCGTACAAACCACCCGGGCGCAGGCTATCAAAGATAGCGTCATTGAGGTGCATCCGGCTTTCTGCGTTCATGTTATGCAGATTGCGGAAGGTCAGCACCATATCCAGGTCTTCGACCTCAAAGTTGAAAGGTTCCAGCTCGCGCAGTGTCATGCCTTCAGGCAGATTCAGGACCTCAACTTCATCAAAACCGGGCTGATTGAGAACACGCTCGGCAACCGTGTCGGTGCCAATGGCAACATAAAGTTTGCCGCTGCCACGCAGTGTCGGCGCCAGAATTTTGGTGTACCAGCCGGCACCCGGTACCAGTTCCAGTACCCGCATGTCCTCGCGAAAGCCGAAAAACTCAAGGGTTGCCACCGGTTGGCGTTCTATCTCGTCACGGGCCGTTTCGGCCGGCGTACGGGTTGCACCCTGCATGGCCATTTCGAGCTTGTTGCGTGTGCTGTCAAAGTCGGCAGCCTGCGCCCATGCTGAGGGTGCTGTCACGACCAGGGACATGGCCAGGCTCGCCAGAAATGCTGTTCCGGTCTTGCCGCTGAAGTGTTTGATCATGCTGAATCTCCACAATATGATTGGCTGGAAGGCCATTAATGCGCTCAGGCGCGGGATACAAACTTGCCGGTTACCGTGTTGACCTTTATTTTTTCACCGGTGGTGAGATATTCGGGTACCTGGATTTCCAGGCCCGTGTCCAGTGTCGCCGGTTTCGGGCGGGCTGTTGCCGATGCACTGCCGCCACTGGACGGCGTGCTGACAATCTCCATGACCACTGTTTGTGGCAATTCTATTCCCAGCAGATTATCGTCCATGATCAGGGCAGTGATGCCGTCGAGCTGATCGGTTATGTAGGGAATGTCATCTTCGACCTGTTCTGCATTGATGCCATACTGACTGTAGTCGTCGGTGCTCATGAAGTACAGCGTGTCGTCTTCGCGGTAGGAGAACTGCACGTTCATGCGCATACAGTCAGCGATTTTCACCACGTCGTCGCCTTTGTAGGCTTCATCAAGCTTCTGTTGGGTTTGCAGATTGATATAACGCACTTTGTACATGGTCACGCCGCCGCGCGAGGAGGGGCTTTTGCCTTCCAGCTGGCGAATCAGGTGAGGAACACCCTCGATATCCACAATCATGCCACGCTTCAGTTCGTTTGCTTTCATGACGCTATAATCCTCGGAATCAGACGCATGCTCTGTGCGCGCCGGGATCGAAATGTACTGTATCCGTAGCAGACTGTAAATATTCGGATCGCTTTAACTGTCGGCGTATAACAGGTATAACAGGGCACAGAATTTGACAGCCAGGTGAGTAACAGACGATGCCAAAGACAAAAGACGAAGTGGACAATTTTCATATTATCTCGGCTGAGGAGCTGCCTCAGCCGGCTCAGCTGAAGCAGGAGATGCCTCTGGCCGGCAAGGCGTTGGAGACGGTGCTGGGTGGTCATCGCAGCGTCAAGGGCATTCTCGACGGCAAGGACAACCGGCTGATCGTTGTCGTCGGGCCCTGTTCGATTCACGATACGACACTGGCGATGGACTATGCGCGCAAGCTGCAGGCGCTGGCGGAGGAGTTGAAAGAGACCCTGTTGATAGTCATGCGCGTGTATTTCGAAAAGCCGCGCACCACGGTGGGCTGGGAAGGGCTGATCTATGATCCGCACCTGGACGGCAGTCACCGCATAGAGCACGGTTTGCGAATTGGCCGGCAGTTGATGCTGGACATCAATGAACTCGGCCTGCCGATTGCCGTTGAAGCACTGGATCTGATTTCTCCGCAATACCTGCAGGACCTGGTAAGCTGGACAGCGGTCGGTGCCCGCACCACGGAGTCACCGACGCACCGCAAACTGGCCAGTGGTATCTCGTCAGCCGTGGGTTTCAAGAACAATGTAGATGGCGGCCTGTCAGTGGCGGTCAATGCCATTCGCGCAGCCTCTGCGATCAACACCTTCATCAGTGTGACCGAAGACGGCAAGGTTGCTGCATTCCGTACCTCGGGTAACCCGCATTGCCATGTCATTCTGCGCGGTGGCAAAGAACCGAATTATGAGGCTGCTTTTGTCGCCGGGTGTGAGCAGGAACTGCGCAAGGCAGCAATCGCGGAAAACATCATGATTGATTGCAGCCACGGCAATTCGCGTAAACAGTATGAAAAACAACTGAACGTTCTGCAGGATGTGACTGCGCAGATTGAAGCCGGCAACCAGTCTATCATCGGGGTAATGCTGGAAAGTAATATCAACGCAGGCAATCAGCCGATACCGGATGACCTTGAGGAGATCCGGTACGGCGTGTCAATAACCGATGCCTGCATTGACTGGCCGGCGACCGAGGCGGCTTTGCGTGAGATGGCGACACGATTGCGCCCGGTGCTGCCCGCCAGAAAACGTGGCTGATAATGCGTCGTGATCCGGCGCTTATCCACCAATAGTCATGGAGATAATAACCAGGCCGATGGCTACCAGTGCGATAGTGCCAACAGTAACGCTGATGTTGCGTGCTACCAGACGATCTTCCATTGTGTTGCTCCCGTAGTAGAGATTGACGACAGTAGGTTTATGAGCTATTGCAAGCGTGGTGCCGGGGATTTTTCCCTCTTGTTATGGCTATGATCCGGCATTGCTGCGGGTTGCTTGTTGATCTGCATCAACTGCACCTGTTTTGATTTGCCGGCTCCGGTCGTTGTCTGACGGCAGCCATTGCCCGTGTGTGACTAATTAACTATGATGCAAGCAGGTTCACAACAACAAAAACAGCTAAAACAATTGTCAGTTAAATGAGTTTAACGAAATAAACGGAGAGTCAGCTTATGACGGATTACAAGAAAGTTCTGGTTGCGGTAGATGGTTCTGATGAGTCAGACAAGATCATCACCAAAGCGCTGGCGATTGCCGGTGACAGCAATGCGCAACTGGATGTAGTGATGGTGTTCGAGCCGTTGCTGGGTAGTTATTCATTTGAGTTGAACATGGCAGACTTTGAGAAAGTCCAGAAAGAGCATCAGGAGCAGGTTGCCAGCAAAATGCGCGCAAAATTGGCGGCCGTGTCGCCATCGGTGCCGGCGCAACAGGTGCATTTCCAGCGTGGCAAACCGGCAACCGAAATCAAGAAGCTGTGCGAAGAACTGGGCTCCGATCTGCTGGTTATCGGCAGTCATGGCCACAACCCGGTCCGTGCCGTCCTCGGTTCCACTGCCAATGCCGTATTGCACGGCATCCATTGCGACGTGCTGACCATCAGGGTCTAGGAACCTCTGAACAAGTCCAGGTGACTCTGCGCCAGGCCCCGCCCTTCGGGGCATCCAGCCAAATGCCTTAAACCTCAGGGGGGGTACCGGAGCCGGCTCCGGTACCCCCCCCTGAGGTTTAAGGCTCCCTTGTCATTGCAAGGGCTGGCTAGCTGGACTTAAGCACTGCCGCAATACTCTGCGCCAGGTAGCCAATATTACTGCTGTTAATACCGGCAATATTGATACGACTCGAATTCACCAGATAGATACTGTAATCGTTGATCAAGGTCTGTACCTGGTCAACGCTCAGCCCGAGAAAGGAAAACATGCCTTTTTCCTGTTCAATAAACCCAAAGTCGCGATCAATACCCTGTTTGTTGAGCTCAGTAACCAGCGCCGAGCGCAGGCTGTTTATGCGCTCGCGAACTTCAGTCAACTCCTGCTCCCAGTCACTGTTCAGTTCACTGTCGGCAAGAATCTCGGCAACCACACTGGCACCGTGATCCGGTGGCATCGAATACATGCCGCGTGCAGTTGAGGCAATCTGGCTGGCGGCTGCCTGCACAGCGTTGGCATTGTCTGCAATGACTGTTAGCGCACCGGTGCGCTCGCGATACAGGCCAAAATTCTTCGAACATGAACTCACCACAATCAGCTCCGGCAAGGTTTCCGCCAGCAGGCGTACGCCATAACTGTCGTCCGCCAGGCCATCGCCCAGCCCCTGGTAAGCCAGATCGATGAACGGCGTGAAGCCGTTTTTCTGTGCCAGTGCGGCCACCGCCTGCCATTGATCCTGGTTCAGATCGGCGCCACAGGGGTTGTGGCAACATCCGTGCAACAGCACCAGATCGCCGACCCCGGCTTTGCTGATGCGAGTCATCATGTCATCAAAGCGAATACCGTGGTTATTGTAGTCGTAGTAGGGGTAAGTCTCGATCTGCAGACCGGCCTCACCCAACAACGGAACATGATTGGCCCAGGTGGGATCGCTGACCAGGATTTTGCTGCCGGGTTTGACCTTCTGGATAAACTCAGCTGCCAGTCGCAGGCCGCCGCAGCCACCGGGGGTCTGAAATGTGACGCGGCGATCGCCCAGCATTTTGTTCAGGCTGTCGCCCAGCACCAGATCGGCAATCAGCGAGTTGAAGGTCGCTGACCCGGCCGGTGAGACATAGGTTTTCGTGACCTGGTTTTGCAATAACCGGGCTTCGGCTGTTTTCACTGCCCGCATGACCGGAGTATGGCCCTGCTCATCTTTATAGACTCCCACGCCCAGATCAATCTTGCGTGGATTGCTGTCACTGCGGTGTGCCGCCGACAGGCCCAGTATGGGGTCAGCAGGCAGGGGGCTCAGGCTGTCAAACATGCGGTAGTTCCTGTTCAGGTGTAGTCGGGGAGCAATGGGTTTGCATAGTGCCAATTGTCAGTCAAAAGTGCTCACGCAGACTCTGCGCCTTCAGCGTATTCTGCAGCAAAGATACGATCGTCATCGGGCCAACGCCGCCGGGTACCGGTGTTATCCAGCTGCATTTGTCTTTAACGGCAGCAAAGTCGACATCGCCGGCCAGCCGATAGCCGGATTTTTTGCTGGTGTCGGGCAATCGGGTAATGCCGACATCAATCACCACGGCACCGTCCTTGACCATGTCGGCGCCGACAAATTCAGCTTTACCGATAGCGACAATCAGAATGTCGGCGGTGCGACAGATCGCTGCCATATCTTTGGTGCGGCTGTGCACCAGGGTCACGGTGCTGTTGCCCGGATTGGTGTTGCGTGACATCAACAGCGACATCGGCGTCCCTACGATGTTGCTGCGGCCGATCACGACGCAGTGTTTGCCTTCGGTCTCAATGCTGTGATGGCGCAGCAGCTCCATGATGCCGTTTGGCGTTGCTGAAATGAAGGTCGGCAGGCCCAGGCACAGGCGGCCAACGTTTTCCGGACAAAAGCCATCAACATCCTTGGCCGGATCAATGGCCAGGGTAACGCGGGTTTCGTTAATATGTGGCGGCAGCGGTAGCTGAACGATAAAGCCATCAATATCAGCATTATTGTTAAGCTTGTCGATTTCGGCGAGCAGGACGTCTTCGCTGACATCGCTGTCCAGCCGCACCAGCGTGCTTTTGAACCCTACGCGCTCGCAGGCCAGCACCTTGTTGTTGACATAGGTTTCGCTGGCGCCATCACTCCCCACCAGGACAGCCGCCAAATGAGGGATTTTGCCCCCCTGGGCGCGGAGTTGATCAACCTGTTCAGCGATCTGCGCCTTGATCGTTTCCGCTGTCTGTTTGCCGTCGAGTAATTGCATGCTGAAAGCCCCTGTTGCATAAAGGAGGCAATCATAAACGAGCGCTGGCGGTGGCTCAAGCTACCATTTGCCGGTGTTGGGCATGCTCAGCCAGGGTTCCTGCGCCGGCAGGGGATCACCCGCCTGCAGCAGCTCAATGGAGATGTTGTCCGGCGAGCGGATAAACGCCATGCGACCGTCCCGGGGAGGGCGGTTGATGGTCACACCTTTTTTTTGCAGTTCGGCGCACAGATCATAAATATTGTCGACGCGGTACGCGATGTGACCAAAGTTGCGGCCTTCACCATAGGTTTCCGGATCCCAGTTATGGGTCAGCTCGATCTGTGCTGTTTCGTCGCCTTCCGCGGCCAGAAAAACCAGCGTGAAACGCCCTTTGTCGTTGTCACGACGGCTCAGTTGTCTGAGCCCCAGTTTATTGCAATAAAAATCCAGCGATGCATCAAGGTCGCTGACACGCACCATGGTGTGCAGGTATTTCATAAGGGTCTCCCGAGGCTGGTGAGTCTGGTCTGTGACCGGAGGTGGCGGTCCTGCTACGGCGACTGCGTACCGGCGGTCAGGCGCAATGGAACATATTCGCCGGACTGGTTCCAGTCGCCTTCAATGGCAATCACTTCGCCGTTTTCTGCCAGTACCAGGCTGCCGTAGTATTCCACCTGAATGCTGCTGAGTCTGATGGTGATCTGTTGGTCGCGGATACTGATGCTGTCGATGGGCAGCCCGCTGCGAAACTGACTGGGGATGTCGAGAGTGCCGGTATGAGGCGTGTCGCTATCTGCTTTTTGAAAATTAAACACCACGTCAATCGGGTTGTACTGTGCGGCTACCAGTGTGCCCTGCCATTGTCCGCTCAGATCCTGAGCCAGTGTGTTAACACTGACCAGCAATGAGGCGCAGGTGCAGGCGGCGAGAAACAGGAGGCGGCGTGTGAGTTTTGTCATGGCGACAGCATAACGCGCGCTGGCAGATAAAAAAAGAGGTTGTTGCCGACCGGCAACAACCTCTGTCACGAATGTCCAGACGCGGAATCCGGGCGGGTTTACTTCTTCCGGTATTCAAACGTCAGGTTGTAGGCCACGTTGGTCGTGATTGGTCCGATCACGGTTTGTGTGGTGGTGGTCGCAGAGAACCGGGCGCGGTAGAAAACCCTGTCATCAGTGACGCTGACTTCGCTGATCTGGAAACTGCTGAACGTACTGGCATCAACCCCTTCAGCATCGTCCAGTGCCTTCCTGACGTCATCTTCCAGACTGTCGATTTCGGTGTTGCCGGGTGCCGGTATGCTGTCAATTTCGAAGGTGAACGGTGTGCTGACGCCGCTGGTAGAAACCGTGCCGGCGATGGTCAGCGTGTAGTCGCCGTCCGGGACTTCGACTACGGGCTCGTCAACGGGATCAACTGGCTGGCCGGTCAGCTCAGCCAGAGTATTGGCAACCGTACCGATGGTGACCGGCGCTCCGTCGCCGAATGCGCCGCCCTGCACGTACACGGTGTTGTTCTTGATGCCGATATAGATGCCGGTGCTGTCGTAGAAACGGTAAACATACCCATCCAGGACACTGAAGGCCGTGTTCGTTGCGGTACTCGGGAACAGATCGGCGTACAGCTCCTCGGCTTTGGCTATCAGGTTACTGACCTGGCTCATGTCCGGCGGTGTACCACCCAGCAGTGCACAGCTGGTGGAATTGCTGGTCTTGGAGCCGGTGAACTGGCCCAGTAAATTACCTGATGTGGATAACACATTGGCTTCATTAAACGTGCCTGTGGTCACGTTGGAGACTGCCAGCTTGACACCCAGTGCCGGGATGCCCCAGGTTGCTTCTGCCCCCGACACGGTCGGGTTACTGAGAACCAGATCAGCGATACAGACGGTGCCGCCGGCTGCAATCACCATGTCGACTGTGGTGCCATTGGCCAGTGGCGCGCCGGTTTGAGCCGACCCAAAAGTCAACGAATAGGTTCCTTCCAGGGATGCCGGAATTGATGTTGACTGTGCCAGCACGGCGCTGCTGCCCAGCATCAGGGCGGTTGCCAGGCAGGGTGCCAGTACCCGCCGCAGCTTGTTGTTTAAAATTGCCATCACTCTTGCTCCATTGCCATCGTGAATCGTTGAGGTTCATTGCAGAGCTGAAGATTAGGCTATACCTCCTGTTACGGGCACCCCCCGATCAGGGGGCAGGGTTAACCGGACGCGGAAAAATGCTATTATTCGCGTCCGGCAAACCGGTGTCTCATACACCCTGGGTGAAAACAGATTTATGACAAGCGAGAATAGAAGCAAATATGTACTGACAGTGTCCTGTCCCGAGGCTAACGGCATTGTTCGCGCCGTCAGCGACTTCCTGTATCAGCGCGGGGCGACTATCAGTGAGGCGGCACAGCACCGCGATCCGGTCATTGACCGGTTCTTTATGCGGGTTGAATTCGAAGAGGTGGAGGCACACTTGCCAGCCACGGAGAAACTCGACGAAGATTTCGGCGCCGTTGCCGGCCAGTTTGATATGCAGTGGAGCTTTTTCGATTTGGCCATACGGCCAAAGCTGCTGCTGGCGGTATCGCGACACGGGCATTGCCTGAATGATATTTTACACCGCTGGAGCAGCGGCGCGTTGCCGGCGGATGTGGTCGGCGTGGTGTCCAATCATGAGGACATGCGGGGTATCACCGAATGGTATGGGCTGGATTATTTCTATCTGCCACTGACACCGGAGACCAAAACAGCACAGGAAGCAGCCATGCTGGATATCGTCACCAGCAAACAGGTGGATGTGCTGGCGCTGGCGCGTTACATGCAGATTTTGTCACCTCGCATGTGTGAAGTCATGGCGGGCCGTGCGATTAATATTCACCACTCCTTCCTGCCCGGCTTCAAGGGCGCCAACCCTTACCGGCAGGCCTATATGCGTGGCGTCAAAATCATCGGTGCAACGGCGCACTATGTCACTACGGATCTGGATGAGGGGCCGATTATTGAACAGGCAGTTGAACGTATTGATCATAATTTTGATATCGATGAACTGATGCAGATTGGTCGTGATGCGGAGTGTGCCGCGTTTGCGCGTGCCCTGAAATGGCATTGCGAGCACCGCATTATCGTCAATGGCAATAAAACAGTTGTGTTCAAGTAACACCCGTGCCGTTTCATGTCACGTTGATGGTGCTGTAAAAGCTACGGCGCGGCCACCAGGGGAAAATAAATGTTGATTGCACTGGGTACGCTGGCCGGTGGACTCGGTCTGTTCCTGTTGTCCGTATCAATGATAACCGATGGCCTTAAGCTGGCTGCAGGCGGGTCGCTACGCGATATTCTCGGACGCTCGACAGCTACGGTCTGGCGCGGCATTGTGTCGGGGGCTTTTCTGACCAGTCTGGTGCAGTCTTCCAGCGCGGTTACGGTGGCCACCATCGGCTTTGTCAACGCTGGCTTGCTGGGCATTCATCAGGCGCTGGGTGTGGTGCTGGGCGCGACGATTGGCACTACCATGACAGGCTGGCTGGTGGCGATAGTGGGCTTTAATTTCAGCATCACTGCGTTTGCCCTGCCCATGGTGGGGGCGGGCATGACAATGCGACTGGTCGGGCCTTCCCGGCGTCTGGGAGCACTGGGCGAAGCCATCGCAGGGTTTGGTCTGTTTTTTATTGGTATCGATTTCCTGCGCGGGGCGTTTGAAGGCTTTGCGCAGAATATGGATTTGGCCAGTCTGGCGCCGGAGGGTTTCGCCGGCGCAATCATATTCGTCGGCGTTGGTTTTGTGATGACACTGCTAACGCAATCATCCAGTGCCGCCATTGCCATAACCCTGACGGCACTGACAGGTGGTGTGATCAGTTTTCCGGCCGCTGCAGCGGCGGCGATCGGCGCCACCGTTGGCACCACATCAACATCCGCACTTGCTGTTATTGGTGCCACTTCCAATGCGCGGCGGGTGGCGGCCGGTCACGTTATTATTAATGGCTTCAATGCGGTCCTGGGGATTGCGCTGTTGCCCGGCGTGATCTGGCTGGCATCAATCAATGCCGACATGCAGCAATATCCTGCTTTAAGCCTGGCCCTGTTCCACACCAGCTTTAATGTGCTCGGCGTGTTGCTGCTGATCCCTTTCATGAAACGGGTCAGTGCCTGGCTGGAGCGTCGGTTTGTCGGTTTGTCGGAAAAGCTGGGGCGACCGCAATATCTGGACAGCAATGTCATGGTATCGCCGGCGCTGGCCATGGATGCTTTTTTTCTTGAACTCAAGCGCATGGCTGAACTTGCCCGCGACCACGCAGTCGCAGCGCTGAACAACGAAGGTTCGCCGGACGCCAGGCTGAAGGCAGAGCATGATGGCCTGCGCCAGCTGGTGCGCTACGTGGAAAAATCGGTTACCGACCTGGAGAAGGATCGTCTGGGCAGCGATGTAGCACAGCAATTGCCTATGATTTTGCGCATCGCAAACTATATTGATGAGGCTGTCGCACATGCGCAGGCCTGCGCTGAAACCGATTCCGATGTTGAGTATCTGCTGCAGACTGATGAAAGCGAGCGTATTTTGTTGTATCGGGCCGCCGTGCTGAAGCATCTGGCATTCTGCAACCCGGATCGGCACGATTTCAGCGCGGATGAGGTAAATCAAGCCTATCAGGCCTTGCGTGTGACCTGGCGAGACCTGAAAACCGACTTGCTGGACGCCAGTGTCGGGGGGCGGATTCCGGTTCAGCGCCTTAACCCGGCGATTGATAGTTTGCGCATGATGCTGCGTGTTGCAGAACGTGCTACCCGCATCGCCATCCGTCTGGCCGAACTGGGACGCGGGGTTCCGCTGGCGGGCAAATCCGTGCCCGATCGGCCGGCGGGCAGCAGCGACCAGGGGGCAGAGACAGCCATCGGTTCTGACTGACGCTGTATTACAGCTTTGTCATATAGTTGTCACACATAAGCATTACAGTGGCGCTCAGAATCAATGATTCACTTTCATTGCCCTGAAGGAGATCGAACGATGTTGAAATGTAAACACGCTTTTGCTGCCATCGCGGTAGCTGGTTCCCTCGCACTGTCAGCCCATGTAGCGGCCGACGTAGACCCGAATTTGCCCGACTACAATCGTGTATCCGGTATTTCCGGCAACCTGTCCAGTATTGGCTCTGACACACTCAACAACCTGATGACGTTGTGGGCGGAAGAGTTCAACAAATTCTACCCGAACGTCAATGTTCAGATTCAGGGCGCGGGCTCATCCACCGCACCGCCCGCATTGACCGAAGGCACGGCAGTGCTGGCGCCCATGAGCCGTGGTATGCGTCAGTCCGAGATCCGTGAATTCGAAGAGCGTTTTGGCTACCCGCCGACCGAGCTGCCGGTGGCTGTGGATATGCTGGCGGTGTATGTGAACCGCGACAATCCCATCGAAAGCCTGAGCCTGCCCCAGGTTGACGCGATTTTTTCAGCGACCCGTCGCTGCGGTTTCCCCCAGGATGTCACGCGTTGGGGCCAGCTGGGTTTGACCGGCGACTGGCAGAACCGTGATTTTGCGCTTTACAGCCGTAACGCGGTGTCCGGCACCTACGGTTTTTTCAAGGACAACGCCATGTGTGGCGGTGACTTCAAATCCAGCATCAACGAGCAGCCCGGTTCATCCTCTGTGGTGCAGGGCGTCACTGAATCCATCAATGGTATCGGCTACTCGGGTATAGGCTACCGCACATCCGGTGTGCGTGTGGTCCCGTTGGCGGCAACCGAAGGTAGTGAAGTGTTTGAAGCCACGGCCGAAAATGCGGCCAGCGGTGATTATCCACTGTCGCGTTACCTGTTTGTTTACATCAACAAGCACCCCAACCGTCCGCTTGACCCGATGGTGCGTGAATTTGTCAAGATGATGTACAGCAAACAAGGCCAGGAAGTGGTCAACCGGGATGGTTTCGTGACCCTGCCAGCGGTACTGGGTGCACGAATTATGGGTGAGCTGGGGATTGAATGACAGTTGTCATCATCATGTCATGCAGATGATCTAGTCTGCAGACTCTCCCCTGGGAAGATAGAATGACATGGATGTCGACTTTTTTCGGGAATAAGACAGTATTGTCACAAAACCGTCATTTAAAGTTGATATGATTCGGCTCGACATTGATCGCTGACATTGGAATCAGACCCGGGTTCCTGAACTCAGCCCACAACAAAAGCCAGGACAGAGCTTACCGATGACCGACACCACCCCAGATTTACCGGCCCCGGGCAAGAGCAGTAAAAGTCTGTTGCCTGACCACAAGAGGCGCCAGGCCCTGCGCAAAAAGCGTATGCGGCGCGACAAAATGTCCCGCTGGGGCATTACGGCGGCAGGTTATGGTGTGGTGCTGGCGCTGGCCACCATCTTTATTTATCTGTTTTACGAAGTTGCCCCCATTCTGCGCGGCGCAACGGTGACGCCACAGGACAGTTACACCCTTCCCGATCCCGATGCACAGACCTATCGCCTGTTACTGGATCGATACGAAGAGCTGGGTATTCAATACACAAACCGCGGTCAGGCGGTGTTTTTTGACGCCAATACCGGTGTAGAATTGCGGCGTTTCACCATGCCGGTTACCGGCAGCGCCGATGTCACCAGTTTTGGCGCGGCAGAAGCTATTTCCAACACGTCAGCGTTTGGCTTCAGCAATGGCGAGGCCGTGGTTACGCGGCATGCCTATCAGATAACCTTTCCCGACAATGTCAGGCAAATTCTGCCCCGGATGGAATATCCGTTGGGTGAAGAGCCCCTTGTTATCGACGAACAGGGGAGCGCCTTGCGCGTCATCGCGGTAGAAAACATGCAGCGCGGCGCTGGCATGGCTGTCGCCGCCGTCACCGAAGACGGGCGTTTGCTGCTCGCCAATATGACCACGCGTACCAATCTGCTGACCGGCGCGACACAGGTCAGTCGCACCGTGAATACCTTGCCGGCGATTCCGGGGCGCGCGCAGAAACTGTTGATCGACAAGTCACTTAGCAACCTGTTTGTGCTGGATGACAGCGGCATGGTGCACTACTACGACATCTCCACTCCGGCGCAGGCCAGGCTGGTGCAGTCGGTTGATGTGGGTGGTGGCAGCCGGGTGACGGCAGCCGAATTTCTGGTGGGTGCGGTTTCCATCGTATTTGGTACTGAACAGGGTGAGCTGAGTCAGTGGTTTCTGGTCCGGGACGAGCAAAATCAATACAGCCTGGAAGAAGTGCGTCAGTTCAACTCTCACGGCGCTGCCATTACCTCGATAGCGCCAGAGTACACCCGCAAAGGTTTTGTCGCGGTCGATGCCGCCGGGCAACTGGGTGTGCATTATGCCACCTCGGCGCGGACCCTGTTTCTCGACACCGTCTCCGACGACCCCCTGCAGCAGGTCGCCATTTCCCAAATCAATACCGGCCTGTTATGGCTTGATGCGCAGGGAGACGTAGTCAGCGCCGATATGTGGAATGAACACCCTCAGCTGTCATGGGATGCGCTGTGGAACAAAGTCTGGTACGAAGGCCGGGCCGACCCCGAGTACATCTGGCAGTCATCGTCGGGCTCAGACGAGTTCGAGTCAAAGTTCAGTCTGATGCCGTTGACCATTGGTACTCTGAAAGCAGCGTTTTACGCCATGCTGTTTGCCATGCCGCTGGCAATCGCCGGCGCAATCTACACGGCCTACTTTATGACACCCAAGCTGCGTGGCGTGGTCAAACCCAGCATTGAAATCATGGAAGCCCTGCCGACTGTCATTCTCGGTTTTCTCGCCGGTTTGTGGCTGGCGCCGTTTGTCGAAAGCCATCTGCCGGCGATTTTCAGTTTCTTTATCCTGATGCCGGTGATGATGTTACTGTTCGCCTATCTGTGGGGACAGCTGCCGGCCCAGTTCCGTAACCGTGTGCCCGATGGTTGGGAGGCCGCGTTGATGGTGCCGCTTATCCTGGTGTTTGGCACTGTGTGTATTCAGCTCAGCCCCTGGGTGGAAATCTGGTTCTTTGATGGCAGCATGCGCCAATGGTTCACCGATATCGGTATTACCTATGACCAGCGAAATGCCCTGATTGTCGGTATCGCCATGGGTTTCGCGGTTATCCCGACCATCTTTTCGATCGCTGAAGATGCGGTGTTCACCGTACCCCGACACCTGACCCAGGGTTCACTGGCATTGGGCGCAACGCGCTGGCAGACGGTCATGGGCGTGGTGCTGCCAACCGCCAGCCCGGGTATATTTTCTGCCGTGATGATGGGTTTCGGTCGCGCCGTGGGTGAAACCATGATCGTGTTGATGGCGACCGGCAACAGCCCTGTTGTCAATTTCAATATTTTTGAAGGCATGCGCACACTGTCAGCCAACATTGCCGTGGAATTGCCTGAAACGGCGGTGGGCTCTTCCCATTTCCGGGTGCTGTTCCTGGCCGCGCTGGTGTTGCTGGCGCTGACCTTTGTCGTTAACACCATCGCCGAAATCATCAGACAACGCCTGCGTTTACGTTACAGCAATCTGTAACACGCCTGGCCACAGCTGCGGGCGAAGCCTGCAGCTCCCGAATGTAGAGAGAAAATGGCATGAGACAATGGTTTAAAAGTGGCACTCCCTGGATCTGGCTGAATGGCGGCGCAGTCGCCATGTGCATGATCATGGTGATCGGTCTGATCGGTCTGATTGCGGTCAGGGGATTCGGCCATTTCTGGCCTGCAGATGTCGCGGTTGTTGATATTAATCAGGCCGACGGCGAGCAGATTACGATCATGGGCGAACTGGTGCGCAGTGAGGTCATCTCTGCTGCCGTGGCGCGGGACTCTGGCGAAAGCGTGCCGGATGATGTCGAGCTGGTCACCCGTCACCTGTTTAAACTGGGTAATCGCGATCAGACCGGGCGTGATTTTGTCTGGTTCCTGGAGCTGGGCATGGCGCCCTGGCAGTATCCTGACGATGTGTTTGTTATTGAGCGCCGTGAGTGGGGCAACTTCTACGGTCAACCCGTGGCATTGCTGCGCGAAGGTAATGTGATCAGCACGCCGGATGACGCCAATTTCTGGCCGCAACTGCAGGAATCGGTGGATCGCAGTCTGGCCCTGTTCAGGGAAATACGACGGCTGGAGCGCGGTGAGATCGGGCGCATCAATACCGGCATCGAACAATTGCGTCTGGATGAGCGTAGTCTCGAGCTGAATCCGCCGCCGCCCGAGGTTGAGGCCCAGGAGCGCGCACGTATAGCAGCTGCAGCCGCGCGGTTCGATGCGGATTACGCGGTGCTGCGTGAAGAGCTTGACGCCATTTATCAGAGCACGCAGCGCGACACGCTGCGTATGCAAACCGCTGCTGGCAACGAAGTTGATATCACACTGGCTACCATCGTCCGCGTTACCGCGCCCAATGCCATGTCGGTGTTCGGCAAGCTGGTGCAGTATGTCGAGCGCCTGTGGGAATTTCTTACCGATGAGCCGCGGGAAGCCAATACCGAAGGCGGTATTTTCCCGGCTATTTTTGGTACGGTGACCATGGTGCTGGTCATGTCCATCATGGTGACGCCGTTTGGTATTCTGGCGGCGATTTACCTGCGTGAGTACGCCAGGCAAGGCACCATGACCCGTATTATCCGAATCTCGGTCTACAATCTGGCCGGTGTGCCGTCCATTGTTTACGGTGTGTTTGGTCTGGGCTTTTTTGTTTACTTTCTCGGTGGCAATATTGACGAGCTATTCTACGAGGCATCTCTGCCCGCGCCGACATTCGGCACGCCCGGTCTGTTCTGGGCATCGCTGACACTGGCGCTGTTAACGCTGCCCATTGTGATAGTGTCCACGGAAGAGGGCCTGGCACGTATTCCCAGTACCATCCGGCAGGGCAGCCTGGCACTGGGCGCGACCAAATCTGAAACCTTGTGGAAGGTGATTGTGCCCCTGGCCACACCGGCGATGATGACCGGACTGATTCTGGCGATCGCCCGCGCTGCCGGTGAAGTTGCGCCGCTGATGCTGGTAGGTGTGGTCAAGCTGGCGCCGACGCTGCCTGTCGACGGTACGTTCCCCTACATTCACCTGGAAAGAAAAATCATGCACCTGGGCTTTCACATTTACGACGTCGGCTTCCAGAGCCCCAACGTTGAAGCTGCGCGCCCGCTGGTTTACGCTACCGCGCTGGTACTGGTCATGTTGATTGTGATTCTGAACCTGACAGCCATCAGCATCCGTAACCATTTGCGCGAACGCTATCGCAGCGCCGGTGATTAAATCATTAAAGGAAGAGCAACGCACGATGACAACTCAGACTGCCAATAATAGTTCCGCACCCGCCGATGTCCGCGAGCGACCCGCCATTTCAGCTGCCGGTGCACGCAAAGTGTCAGAGCGTGAAGCACTCTCCCTGGCCGACGAGAAATCCAAGATCGAGGTGAATGACCTCAATCTGTATTACGGCAAAGACCAGGCTCTCATGGGCATTAATCTGATCGTGCCGGAAAAGCGCGTGACTGCATTTATTGGTCCTTCCGGTTGTGGCAAGTCAACATTGTTGCGCTGCTTCAATCGCATGAACGACCTGGTGGATATTTGCCGGATTGATGGCGAAATCATCATGGACGGTAAAAACATTTATGACCGTGACGTTGATGTCGCAGAGCTTCGCCGCAGTGTGGGCATGGTGTTTCAGAAACCGAACCCTTTCCCCAAAAGTATTTACGAAAATGTGGCTTACGGTTTGCGGCTGCAGGGAATCAGCTCGCGACGTATTCTGGATGAAGTGGTAGAAAAGTCTCTGCGTGCGGCAGCACTCTGGGACGAGGTCAAGGATCGTTTACAGGACAATGCCTTTGGCATGTCAGGTGGTCAGCAGCAACGTCTGGTGATTGCTCGTGCCATTGCCATTGAGCCGGAAGTTATTCTGCTGGACGAGCCGGCCTCGGCGCTTGATCCAATTTCTACCCTGAAAATTGAAGAGCTGATCAACGAGCTGAAGCGTGACTACACCATTATCATCGTTACCCATAATATGCAGCAGGCCGCCCGTGTATCGGATTACACGGCTTTTATGTATATGGGTAATATGGTGGAGTATGGTGATACCGATACATTGTTCACCAATCCATCCAAAAAACAGACTGAAGACTACATCACCGGTCGCTACGGCTAGATCGCCAGCGTTCCATGGTTAGCGCTGCTGGCCTGTCATTGTCGCCACACCCATCTCAACAAGGCATCACCGAGTTCCTGTCCGGGACCGGTGTGTGCCTGTGCGTGATTAACCAGTGCCACGACAATGTAATGCCTGCCTGACCGGGCGTGAACATAACCTGCAATCCCGGCCACGCCATTCAGCGAACCGGTTTTGATATGGCTGCTGCCGGCACCGTCGCCGGTAGTCAGTCTGTCCTGCATGGTGCCGTCCAGCCCGGCCAGCGGCAGCGAGGCGACGAACTCAGGCATGGTGGGTATCTGAAAGCCCCGCTGCAGAACGTTGCCCAACAGGTCGGCCGTCAGGCGGGTGTCGCGGCTCAGCCCCGAGCCGTTTGCCATCTCCAGTTCGCCATCATCAATACCGACCCGGGTAAGATAGGCACGCACCGCCGCAATACCTGAGTCTATGCTGGCAGGCTCGTTGCTGTTTTGCATACCCAGTGTCAGCAGCAGTTGGCGCGTCATCATGTTGTTGCTGTATTTGTTGATGGATTTGATAATGTCCGCCAGGGGCGGCGACTGCCAGGTAACCAGAGGCGATGTGGTTTCAGTGTTAATCATCGTGCTGTTTGTTATGGCGCTGAGAGATTGTTCGCGTAGTTGTCCCTCAAACTCGCCGCCCAGCTCTTGCCACAGGGACTGAAACAGCCCGTAATTGTATTGCGCAGCATCCAGCACTGCCCGAGTCATGCTGTACTCACCACAGCTTGCAGGATGCTGGCCGCTAAAGGTGACCGTGTTGGTGGTTTTATCCTCACTGAAACTGATGCCACGCTGGAAACCGGTACAGGCGGTATCGCTCAGTTGCAATCGATTGTTGATGGTCAGATTTGGCAGTGCCGGGTCGCTGTGAATGATGACGTCGCGGCCGTTGGTATGGGGGTAAAAGTGGAAATTGACGACCTGGAAATTGAACAGCAGGGCTTCCGGCAGAACGTTGTAGGCGCGCCCTGACTGATTGTCCACGGGCCTGCCGGCGCGCACTGACGCGTCAAAAAGACTATTGTCCAGTATCAGATCGCCGGTGATCCGTTGCACGCCGCGGCGCTGCAGAATTTTCAACATACTGCGCACGTGTTCTTCCACCAGAAACGGGTCGGCGCCACCGCGGATAAGCAGGTCGCCCTGCAGTGTGCCACTGACCACGGGCCCCAGTGCATAAATTTCGGTTTGCCAGCGGTAATCCGGTCCAAGCACCTCCAGCCCGGCCAGTGTGGTCAGGGTTTTGATGGTGGATGCAGGGTTCATCGGCAGGCCGGTATTGACCGCCAGCAGGGGCGTCGGGTTGCCCACTTCCTGTACCAGGAGGGTATAGGCATCTGCCGGGAAGTTGTGGCCGTTGGTGACGACCCTGACTTCGGGCGGAATCTCGCCGATGGTTTGTGCGAACGCAAGACAGGGCGCTAGCATGAACCATATCAGGATTGCGCTGAACTGGTTCGTGTGTCGGGTCGGACGGTGCTTCGAATGTTTCGTCAGGGTCATGGCTCAAACTACTGATAAATGGTTTTCAAGTGGTTCACTTTTACTGTCAGCAGACCTGGTGTCAAGCATTTCCCGTGGCGGGTATTGCTCTGGTTCAGGGGAAGTTCATGATGCGCTTTTTGGTCTGCGTGGTGCCGAGCTGGTTGTCGAACATGTCGATGGCGGCTTTGACGCGGGCACCGGTGGCGGTAATCTCTTCGACGCCATTGTCGGGTTCGGCAGGCAGCGTAGGCGTAAAAAATGCCACGGTGTCATTCTGGCCGGCACTGGTATAGTCATATGCCTGTTCGTCGCCACAGTCCAGGTATGCATTGCGGCGCTCACGGGTCAGGCAGTCCGGGTGGGTGGAACGGCTTCGACGGTCCTGCTCGGCGCGATTGCGGGCGGCGGTGCGCAGGTCCGTCAAGGAGGGGGCCTGTATGCGCGGTGGTGTCGGCGCCGGTATTTCTGCAATGCTTTCGGCGGGCGCGGCGTCGGGTTCGGCGGTGATGGTCTCGGCGGGAAGGATCGCCTGTGCTGCAGCGGTTTCTTCAACCGGCGCCGCGGACTCACCGGAAGGCATAACCGGTTCTGTCGTGGTCTGCTGTTCTGCTCGGGGCGCCGGGGGCTGCGGGTTTTGCCGAAAGCGTATCTGAATACTGGGCTGTGCAACAATCGCCTCTGGTCTTAGGGTGTCACGTTTGGCGGCATAAGCCGCCAGCGCAAGAATGATTACGTGGGCAAACACGCTGATCAACAGCGTTACTGAGAGCATACGGTGTGCCGCCGGTTCTGCAGGGGCCCGGGAGTCGTCATCAAGCCTCAGGTCGGTCAGGATACCGGGTTCGATGCGTTTTTCCGGAGTTGTGTCGGGCAGCTGGGAGGAGGCCATGGGTGGGCTTTGTTGTTGGCAATTATGCTCGTTTGACTGCTTTTTCTGTCGTCGGTTCCGTTCCAGTTCGGGCGTCGCGCTCGAAATCCGGCCTGGCGCTAAGGATATTGGCTCTCCGTAGAGCCAGTATCACCAGTCGCAGACCGGGACAAGATCATGTAGTCAACAAAGGCGCGAGGAACCTGGCGGTGTGGGATTTTTTGCTTTTGGCGACTTTGGCCGGCGGCCCCTGAACCACCAGTTTGCCGCCGGCATCGCCGCCTTCGGGGCCCACATCAATGACCCAGTCGGCCTCGGCAATGACATCCAGATTGTGCTCGATGACAATCACCGTGTTGCCGGTGTCGACCAGCCGGTGCAGCACACGCAGTAATTTCTCGACATCAGCCATGTGCAGGCCGACGGTGGGTTCGTCCAGTACATAAAGTTTATGCGGCGGTTTACTGCCGCGCAGACTCAGGTGCGGTTTGGCCTTGGCCAGCTCCGCTACCAGCTTGATGCGCTGAGCTTCGCCGCCGCTCAGGGTCGGGCTTTGTTGGCCCAGGGTCAGGTAGCCCAGCCCCACATCCTGTAACAGACGCAGCGGGTGATACACCGACGGTACTGGTTCAAAGAATTCGACGGCCTGATCAATGTTCATGGCCAGCACTTCGCCAATATGTTTGCCCTTGTATTCGACGGACAGGGTTTCGGCGTTGAAGCGCCAGCCACCGCAGTCCTCGCAATCCACCCTGACGTCGGGCAAAAAATTCATTTCAATTTTCTGCATGCCATTGCCGGCGCAGGTTTCGCAGCGTCCGCCGGACACGTTAAAGGAGAAGCGCCCGGGCAGATAACCACGCAAGCGGGCATCAACGGTGTCGGCGAACAGTTTGCGAATGATATCCCAGATGCCGATATAACTGGCCGGGCACGAGCGCGGGGTTTTACCGATTGGGGTCTGGTCCACCTGCAGAATGGAGTCGATGTCCTGCCAGCCGGTGATGTCATCGCAGCCGTGCCACTTGATGGCTTTACGTTTTTTGCCTTTCTGTACCAGTACCTGGCGCAGATTGTCATACAGTACCGAGCGGATCAGTGTGCTTTTGCCACTGCCGCTGACGCCACTGACCGTCACCAGCCGTCGCAGGGGAATACTCAAGGACAGATTCTTCAGGTTGTTAAGGCGTGCCCCGGAGATCTCCAGTGCCTGCGGTTCAAGCGCGTCCCGCGCCTGCTGATCACGCAACGCTGTTACGGGATGACGCAGCGGGTTGGCCAGAAAGCGGCCGGTCAGTGAACGTTTGTTTTTCTTGAGCTGGGAAAACGTACCGGCAGCCACGATCTCGCCGCCCAGGATGCCGGCGCCGGGTCCCACATCTATCAGATAGTCCGCCTCGGCCATGGTAGCGTCATCATGCTCCACTACGACCACAGTGTTGCCGTGTTGTTGCAGCTCACGCAGGGTCTGGATCAATAACTGATTGTCGCGTGCATGCAAACCAATGGTCGGTTCATCCAGGATATAACACACGCCCTGCAGATTGGATCCCAGTTGCGAGGCCAGGCGAATACGCTGCGCCTCGCCACCACTCAGCGTCGGTGCGGCCCGGTTCAGGCTGAGATATCCCAGGCCCACTTTCTGCAGAAACTTCAGGCGACTGTTCAGCTCGACAACAATATCACGGGCGATGGATTCCTGTTTTTTATCAAGTTTGATCTGCGCCAGCGTCTTGTCTGCCTTGTCCACTGACAGTGCCGTCAGGTCGGCGATATTCCATTGCTGGAAGCGCACTGCCAGTGCCGTCGGGTTCAGGCGGCTACCTTTGCATTTCTGACAGGTTTTGCCCGCATGTTCCTGTGCGCTCTCAAGCCATGTGGTTTCTTCGCCGGTTTGTTCTTCATCAAATTGTGCAATCACTTCGCCAGTGCCAAAACAGCTTTTGCACCAACCGTGACGCGAGTTGAAGGAGAACAGTCGCGGATCCAGATCATCAAAACTGTCGCCACAGGAAGGGCAGGCCCGTCGTGTCGAGAACAGGCTGTCCTGGCGTGGCTTTTTCCCGGATGTGCTTGCCGTAACCATCAGCAGACCATTGCCCACGGCCAGCGCTCTGTCGACCAATGTGGTGAGGGCCTTTTCCTGCTGTGCGGCGACCTGGCAACTGCCAATCAGGACTTCAATATTGTGTTCTTTATAGCGGTCCAGTACCGGCCAGTTGTTGGCAGGCAGATAATTACCATCCACCCGCAGCTCGGTAAAACCTTTGCTGACTGCCCACGCCGCCAGCTCCTTGTAGATGCCTTTGCGCGCCACCACGGCAGGCGCCAGCACATTGATATTGACGCCTTTCCAGTCTTTCATCAATCGCGCCAGAATCATTTCCCGGCTCTGCGGCTCAATGGCGACTTCGCAGCGCGGGCAATACTGGGTGCCCAGTTTGACAAAAATCAGGCGCAGAAAATGGTAGATTTCAGTGAGCGTGGCGACCGTGCTTTTGCGGCCACCGCGACTGGTGCGCTGTTCAATCGCCACCGTGGGAGGAATGCCATGGATAGCATCGACATCGGGACGGGTGGCCGGCTGCACAAATTGTCTGGCATAGGCATTCAGTGATTCCAGGTAGCGGCGCTGACCCTCGGCAAACACAATATCAAAAGCCAATGTGCTTTTGCCGCTGCCGCTGACACCGGTCACCACCGTGAACTGGTTCCAGGGGATGCTGACATCGACATTCTTCAGGTTGTGTTCACGCGCATGATGTATCTGAATGGCGCGCACAGTTTTGACCGACCGGGTTCTCCGGGGAGCAGATTTTAGTACGTTTTTACCGGACTGCCGGCGGTTGGCGTTTTGCTCCTGCTCGTACTGCACCAGCGCAGCCGCGGTATGCCCGGGCTTGTCGGCGAGAAAGTCGTCGGGGCGACCTTCGGCGACCAGTTGACCGCCGCCGTCACCGCCTTCAGGGCCAATATCAATGACCCAGTCAGCATTACGGATAATGTCTAGGTTGTGTTCGATGACGAGCAGCGAGTGGCCGGCATCGATGAGTTTGTGAAACGCTGCCAACAGCACACTGATGTCATGAAAATGCAGCCCGGTGGTGGGTTCGTCGAACAGGAACAGGATGCCTTTCTGTTGTGCCCGTTTGCGTCTGGCACGCTGGCGCGAAACCTCAGCCAGATGACCTGCAAGCTTCAGGCGTTGCGATTCGCCACCGCTGAGGGTCGGCACGGCCTGTCCCAGTTGCAGGTAGTGTAGCCCGACATCGACCAGTGGTTGCAGGCAGCTGACAACGTCGCCATCGTCGGCGAAAAATTCCAGCGCTTCACTGACGGTGAGTTCGAGAATATCCGCGATGGACAGCGCGCGACTGTCATCGCGCGGGTCAAGCAGCGTTATGTCCAGTATCTCGCGCCGATAGCGACGCCCGTTGCATTCACTGCAGCGCAGGTAGATGTCGCTGAGAAACTGCATTTCCACATGTTCAAAACCATTGCCGGCACAAACCGGGCAACGCCCATTGCCGGAATTGAAACTGAAGATACCCGGTGTGTATGCGCGTTCTTTGGCCAGAGGCTGGTTGACGAAACGCTTGCGGATGACATCAAAGGCGCCGACATAGGTGGCCGGAATCGAGCGGGTGGTTTTACCCAGTGGGCTCTGGTCCACCAGGACGACTGTTTCCAGGTGTTCGTGGCCACGGATGCTCTGATGCTGGCCGGGCGCTTCAGTGGTAATGCCATATTCGCGGCACAAACCGCGGTACAGTACGTCGCGCATCAGCGTGGATTTGCCCGATCCGCTGACGCCGGTCAGGCAGCACAGTCCACCGAGCGGAATACTGATATCGATTGCCTGTAAATTGTGTTCACTGGCGCCCTTGATGGTAATCTGTCGCGGCTTTGAGCTGACGTCATCGGCGTTGACTGTGATCAAATCCTGCACACTGCGCTCGCCGCGAAGGTACTGCCCGGTCAATGAGTTTTTATCACGCAGCAACTGTGCCGGCGTACCCATGAAACGGACCTCACCGCCGTTTTTTCCGGGTCCCGGGCCAATGTCGATGATCAGGTCCGCTGCCAGCATCACTTGCGGGTCGTGCTCGACAACAATCAGGGAATTGCCGGCGTCGCGCAGGCGATGCAGGATATTGACCATACGCTGCATGTCGCGGGTATGCAGGCCGATACTGGGCTCATCCAGCACAAACAGGGTGTTGACCAGTGATGTGCCCAGCGCAGTGGTCAGGTTGATGCGCTGCACCTCGCCGCCACTCAGGGTTCTCGATTGCCGGTCCAGGGTCAGGTAACCCAGTCCGACATCCAGCAGATAACCCAGGCGGGAACGAATTTCGCCCATCAGCAGGTCGGTGGCTGCGTCCAGGTTCGACGGCAATTCCAGCCGGGCAAAAAAATCGGCACAGTGCGACAGTGGCAATTGCATCAGCTCATGGATGGCATACTGTTGCCCGGATCGTTTCCTGTCGCGGGTCGAGGTTTGTGCCAGCTTCCACCACAGTGCTTCCGGTTTGAGGCGCGCGCCGTGGCAGGCGCTGCATTCGGTGTAAGCACGGTAACGTGACAGCAGTACGCGGATATGCATTTTGTAAGCACGGCCTTCCAGCCAGTTGAAGAACCGGCGCACACCATACCAGACACCGTCGTCCCAATCGCCTTCACCTTCCAGCACCCATTGTTGCTGTTTTTTGCTGAGATCCCGCCAGGGAATATCCAGTGGTATGTTACTTTTCCTGGCAGCTATTTCCATGTCGAGCTGACATTCATGATAACTGGGGCTCTGCCAGGGTTTTATCGCCCCTTGGCGCAGTGACTTGCTTTGATCGGGAATCACCAGGTCAAAATCAACACCAATAATCCGACCGAAACCCTTGCAGCTTTCGCAGGCGCCGATAGGCGAGTTAAAGGAGAACAGACTGGGCGTCGGGTCATTGAATTCGCGGTCACAGTGCGCGCAGTGCAGGCGGCTGGAGTAGCGCAACACCTGCTCTGAATCGGACGCCGGTGCGGCGTAGATGACAGCATGGCCGCTGCCATGGTGCAGTGCGGTTTCGATGGCTTCGGCCAGTCGGTCGCGGTTTTCCTGCGTCAGGCGCAGACGATCCTGTATGGCATGGACCTGGTTGCCTGTTTTGCTCTGGATACGAGTGTAGCCCTGTTGCGTCAGCCATTGTAAAACTTCTTCGTCGCTGAAGTTGTGTGGCACCGTGACCGGCAGGCAGATATGCAGTCGTGTCTCGGGCGCCACAGTTTCATAGAGTGCATCGACAATACTTTGCGTGGTGTCGCGTTTGACCTCGCGCTGACAATCCGGACAGTGCAGGTGTGACAGGCGGGCATAAACCAGTTTCAGGTAATCATTCAGCTCGGTCATCGTGCCCACGGTAGAGCGCGAGGTTCTCACCGGGTTGGTCTGGTCGATGGCTATGGCCGGCGGGATACCTTCTATGCTGTCGACTGCCGGTTTGTCCATGCGATCGAGAAACTGCCGTGCGTAGGCAGAAAAAGTTTCCACGTAACGGCGTTGACCTTCAGCGTAAATGGTATCAAAGGCGAGTGTTGATTTACCCGAGCCACTGACACCGGTAATGACGATGAGCTGATTAACCGGTAGCTCAAGCGTCAGGTTTTTCAGGTTGTTCTGGCGGGCGCCACGAACAATGATGGATTCGATTACAGCGGAGTTTTTTTTCTGTGTCATAGGAATGTCAAATCAGGCACGTGTTCAGGGAGATGAGTGGCTTTGCGAATCCATCGCTGACTGTATTTGCTGCCGGGTTCGGGCATAATTGTCACTGAAGTCGCCGCCCAGCTCAACGGCTTTTTCGGCCAGCGTTAACGCCTGTATCAGCCTGCTTTGTTGTAAGCGTATCTGTGCCAGGTTGTTGTAGGCGGGAGCGTAGTCGGGGTGAGCGTCAATGGTTTTTTGATAGTGCTCTGCTGCGCCGCCAATGTTGTCCTGGGCATACAGCAGATTGCCATAACCCATCAGCAGATTGTTATCCTCAGGCCATCGCGTGAGGCCAGCTTGATATGCCTGGCGGGTCAGCTCGGCAGGGTTGTTGCCCTCCAGTGCGACAACGGCATTGAAGTAGCGTTCAGGTGTCGCGCTTATCGGCATGACACCGGGTTCAACGACCAGCACCGACCAGTGTCCGGCACGTGCCCAGGTGCGTTCGAATGTCGCCAGCGGCACACGGTAGTTTTCGGTGATAGCGGAATTCAGAATGATGTGGCCTTGTTGCAGATCAAAGCCCTTGACGACGGCAAAATGCCATTGCGGATACCAGTCCAGTCCCAGGTTTTGCATAACCAGTACCGGGTAGCCGCGACTGACCTCGCTGAACATTGCCTGTAGCGTGGGTGGCAACTGGTAGGCGAGACGCCCGTAACTGCGGGCGGCTGCCACCATTTCGACCTGGAAGGAGCCCCGACGCTCCGGTACATAGACCAGTGGCACCAGTTCTTCCGGGCTTACCTGCAATTGGCTTGCGCCTAACACAGTGGCCAGTGCAGCCGGGCCGCACTGGTAATCTTCCTGCGGAAAAAAGGGAACATCGGGCACAAGAACAGCATCACTGAATTGTACCGGCGTCTCGTTGAGCAGCGCCGCAGACTGCGGCGGTGACACACAGGATGCCAGCACGATCAGGGTAAACAGACTTAATAACAGCTGTTTCATGCAGTTCGTGCCCGAATACTCAGACTCCCGGGAAAATGTCGGTCACGCCGGCAAGATCAAGCAGGATGAAAATCAACAGAATAGTCAGTACCGCGCCCAGAGCACCTTCGCCTGCCGGCAGCTGGTCCAGTTGTCCCTGAATCTGCAGCAGCTCAGCTTCGGTCAGGTTATTGATACGGTTTTCGATGTCACTGGCGCTGATGCCATAGGCCATCATGGTGCTCTGAACATCGTCACGTGCCATCAGGTTTATCACGCTGTCCCGCTGCATTTGCAGCTCTGACTGCATCGACAATTGCTTGTTGTTTACCATGTCGGCAGATGCAGGTGCAGCAATGCCGCCGACAAGAAACGCGGCCATCATCGTAACCACTACCGGCTTTTTAAAAGTATTTATCATGGGGGACATCCTTTTTTGGGTTGAACATGATCAGCATCTTGAATAAGAGCTGGGGCTGGCGCAGGCTCGGTCATCCGGGCGAAGCTTCGGTGTACACTGCACTTTCGCATACTACGCTACCCATTCTCCATTAACTACCACTCAGTGCTGATAGTCAAGTGGCATCAGCATTGTGCCAGGAGTGGGCAAAAATACCTTCCGTCATAATGCTAGCAGCGAGTATGCTAGTATCGCAAACGGTGCCAAAGTAACCGAGCAACAAACAAAACAAAACTAAATCTAAAACTGGAAGGGAGTCGGATTATGCCAAGCAAACAGCTGTTAGGATTGATTCTGCTGGTAGTCGGCGCAATATTGTTGTACTTCGGCTGGCAATCGACGCAATCGGTCGGTGATCAACTGACTGAAGCGATGACCGGGCGTTTCACTGATGAAACCATGTGGTTACTGATTGGTGGTGCCATTGCACTGGTCGTGGGTGCGTTTTACACCTTCGGACGTCGCTAGCAGGCAAGGCCTGGTGACCTTCAGGCGTCTTTGATGCCGTTAAAGATGGTCTTGCGGGGCCGGGCCATGACCCGCTCCACCATGGGCACAAAAAACGCCAGTGGTTTGGACTCAAAGGCCGGATCGAAGGCCTTGCCGTCGTAAATTTCGCAAAAATGCCGGGTGTATTCGTAGTGCGGGGAGTCCTTGTACTGATCGCGCATATGCCGGTCACCGCCCAGGTGATGGAAATAGTCATAACCCTGAAATATCTGATGGTGGCGAAGTAACCAGTGATTCGCCTCGGATACAAAAGGTTTCAGAATGGCGGCGGCGATTTCGCCATGGTCATAGGTGCCCAGGGTGTCGCCGATATCATGCAGCAGAGCCACCACCACGTATTCCTCGTCCTCACCAGCCTCCCAGGCACGCGTAGCGGTTTGCAGGCAGTGCTCCAGGCGATCCACCGGGAAACCACCGCAGTCACCCTCGAGTAGTTGCAGGTGCCTGATGACACGCGCCGGCAGGTCGCCGGCAAACGATTTGAAGGCAGAGCCGATGATCTGCCAGTCTTCCTGTGTGCTTTGCTGAAAACTGGTAAAGCTGGCCTGCTTGTGCTCGTTCATGCGGGTCTTGCTCCTGATTCAGACGTTTCGTTTACCTGGGTTACCGAATTCTATCATGGCAGAAGGTTATTGCCAGATTCATCAGACGCTGGCCGGCGCCCTAGCGCAGTCTGCGTAATTGCTGGCTGAGCCCTGGCCCGGACAGCTCGCCGACGTGAAAATCAATCATGTTGCCATTGGCATCAAAAAAGTAGGTGCTGGGCAGGCCGCGCGTGTTCAGCAGTCTGCCAGATACCGCGCTGGCGTCGAGCAGAACATTGTCCAGTTCCAGGTCCTCATCGGCCAGGTAGTCGGTAATCTGTCCGGCAGACTCGGCCTGGTTGATGAACACGAACCTGACCTCGGTGTGGCGCTGCTGGGCTGCGGCCAGTACCGGCATTTCGCGCCGACAGGGCACGCACCAGGTGGCCCAAAGGTTCACCACCAGCGGCCGGTCATTCAGCGCCTGCAAGTTGAGACTGTCACCGGCCAGCGTAGTCAGCGCCACCGGTGGCAACGCAGGAAGCGGTTCCTGCTGTTGCGTGATGCTCAGCGTGCCTATGGCCCAGGCGGTGCCGCCGCTTAACACAGCCAATGTCAGTGGCCGGCGCAAGTCAGGCTGCTGCCAGCCACGATAGAGAGCAAAGGCGGCCGCCGCTGTTATGCCGGCCATGAAATGCATACCGCCATCACCTATATCAAACACGCTGAGCGGCTCGACCAGATAGTCGTCAAGGTATATCAACACAAACACCAGGCGCGCACTGACGAAGCCCAGCACCAGCATGATGCCAAGCGTTGGTGCCGGGTGATGACCGTGACGACGGCTGACAAGCCAACCGACCAGCAATGCGATGGCAACACCGGCAAGCACCAGCAGGCGTTCAACTGACAAGGCCAAAGGGCCGGCAACCTCAAACAAACGCAATACCTCCGGGAAATCGCCGCCCGCAGCAATATCGCGGGCGATACAGGGACAGGATTATAGCACTCAAGCCAGCGTGGCGCTGCCGGGGAACAAGGTGGAGCCAATTGCATTGGTTTTTTGCAGCGCCGTGGTTTATCGTCACGGTCTGACGTACAACATCAGCAGGACATCTTATGAAAGTCATCAGCAATCAACGTCTGTTCGACGGAGAACAGATCCGCATTGAACATCCTTCAGAGACGCTGCAGTGTATTATGCGTTTCTCCCTGTATCTGCCGCATGGTATGGCGGCAACAAAAAAGGTGCCGGTGCTGTACTGGTTATCGGGCCTGACCTGCACTGATGAAAACTTCACTACCAAGGCCGGTGCGCAGCGCGTTGCTGCCGAGCTGGGTATGGCGCTGGTGATTCCCGACACCAGTCCGCGCGGTGCTGCGGTGCCGGATGACGACAGTTACGACATGGGGCATGGAGCAGGTTTTTATGTCAATGCCACGCAGGCACCGTGGAAAGCGCATTACCGCATGTATGATTACATCACGCAGGAATTGCCACAGTTTGTGACCGCACATTTTCCTGTCAGTGACCGGAAAGCGATCAGCGGACATTCGATGGGCGGGCATGGGGCGTTGTCGATAGCAGTGAAAAACCCGACGCAGTACACCTCGGTGTCAGCGTTCGCCCCCATCGTGAACCCCATGGCCTGCGCCTGGGGACAAAAAGCGCTGACACAGTATCTGGGTGACGACCGCAGTGAATGGGCGCAATACGATAGCGTTGAACTGATCAGGGAGCGGGGCCTGCCATTGCCATTGCTGGTAGATCAGGGTACGGCTGATGATTTTCTCGCCGAACAGTTGTTGACCGACAACCTGTCGGCGGTCACCCGTGACCAGGCCGATGCCCGTATCCGTTATCAGGAAGGGTACGACCACAGCTATTATTTCATTGCGACATTTATTGCAGAACATTTACGGTTCCACGCGAAATTTTTATTCGCGTAAGACACAGCGACAGAGGATTGAATAGATGAAAACACGAGCCGCGGTAGCATTTGGTGCCGGTAAACCGCTGGAAGTACTGGAAGTCGATCTGGAAGGCCCGAAGGCGGGCGAAGTATTGATAGAATTGAAGGCGACCGGGGTGTGTCATACCGATGCATTTACGCTGTCAGGCGATGACCCCGAGGGTGTATTCCCGACCATTCTGGGTCACGAGGGCGCAGGGGTAGTGGTAGAAGTGGGTGCCGGGGTCAAGTCGGTGTCGGTTGGTGATACCGTGATTCCGTTGTACACGCCGGAATGTCGTGAGTGCGATTATTGTCTGCATCCGAAAACCAACCTTTGTCAGGCTATCCGCAGCACTCAGGGCAAAGGCGTCATGCCCGATGGCAGCAGCCGTTTCTCTCTGGATGGCAAACCCCTGATGCACTACATGGGTTGCTCCACCTTCTCCAATTACACAGTGCTGCCTGAAATCGCAGTGGCGAAGATTCGCAATGATGCGCCGGTCGACAAGGTTTGTTATATCGGCTGTGGTGTCACTACAGGTGTGGGCGCAGTCGTATTCGATGCCAAAGTGGAGCCCGGTTCGCGTGTGGTGGTATTCGGTCTGGGAGGCATTGGCCTGAATGTGATACAGGCGGCACGCATGGTCGGCGCGCGCCAGATCGTTGGTGTGGATATCAATCCGGCCAAGGTTGAGTTAGCCCGTAAATTCGGCATGACCGACTTTATTAATCCGAAAGAAGTTCATGATGTTGTGGAAGCCATTGTTGAAACCACCAAAGGTGGTGCGGACTACACCTTTGAATGTATCGGCAATGTGAATACCATGCGTCAGGCACTGGAGGCCTGTCACAAAGGGTGGGGTGAATCGATCATTATCGGCGTGGCCGGCGCCGGGCAGGAGATTTCGACACGGCCGTTCCAACTGGTGACCGGTCGCGTGTGGCGTGGCAGTGCCTTTGGCGGTGCCCGAGGTCGAACCGATGTGCCGACGATTGTCGACTGGTATATGGAGGGTAAGCTCAACATTGATGATCTGATTACCCACACCATGCCGTTGGAAAAAATCAACGACGCGTTTGATCTGATGCACGAGGGTAAATCCATCCGCAGTGTGATTCTGTACTGAGGATTTGTTAATGACAGGATGGATGGCAGCGCTGGTATTACAGCCCGCGTTGCCATTCCTCCCTCAGCGCAATGCGACCGGGTTGGTGGATCGCAGTACGAACCGTATCCAGCATCTGTGCTTTGTCTTTGCCCAGGACGCCTTTCAGGACCAGATAATTTGACGCATGATCGCTGCGAAAAATTGTAGTGTCCAGCTCCAGATGCTCGAGGAACACCTCCATTTCACGAAACAGTTCTGACTGGTTGAGTTGACGCCAGCGTCCGTTGAAGTTTTTGGCAAAGCGCTCGCTGCCGTGCGGGAAATCCACCACCAGCGTCGACAGATACTCGGGCTGTGCCGCGTTCATCAGGCGCGCGCTTTCGATGGCATGCCGTTCACTAAGCTCGGGGCCACCCAGGCCATTGAGCACCATCACTGAACTTTTGATGCCGGCGGCTTTCATTTTTTCCAGTGCCGACAGAGAGCTGTCAAAGTTCTCACCTTTCTCGATCAATCTCAGTAATTCGTTGTCGCCGGTTTCGCAGCCGACATACATCAGGCTCAGACCTTTTTCGCGCAACGCACGCAGGTCTGCTACGGATTTGTTTTTCAGGTTGCGGGGCAGGCAGTAGGCACTGACCCGTGGCTTGTGCGGCAACCAGCGGTTCAGCAGATCCATGATCCCGTGCAATCGGCGCACAGACAGCGTCATGGCATCACCGTCGGCCAGAAACACACGGTACACCGGATAGCCGGCCTCGATAATGCTCTTTAACTGTGCTTCGATCTGAGCCAACGGAGCCGGCTGGAAGCGCTTCTGCTCGGCGGTGTACATATCGCAGAACGTGCAATTGTTCCACGAACAGCCATTGGTGACCTGCAGGATCAGGGACTTCCACTCACTGGGTGGGCGAAAGACCGGTTCGATATAGGATAGTGGATACATAGGGCGCAGTATAACAACTGGACGCGACCTTGGCGCCCGCTTGGCGTAAAATACCGGGTTTTCTCACTGCGGACCGCTTGCATGGATTTAGTCATAGCAATGAGTTTGGTGTTTGTCGGGGCATTTGTGCAGACCGCCGTTGGTTTTGGTCTGGCTGTCATTGCCGCGCCCGTGCTGTTTTTCATCAACCCTGATTTTGTTCCGGCACCGGTCACAGTCTGCGCCCTGGTACTGTCCCTGATCAACGCCTGGGCGTTTCGCGATGGTGTGTCATTGCAGGGACTGAAGGCCGCGATCATTGGGCGGGTGCCCGGATCACTGGCCGGGGCGGGTCTGTTGTTGTTGATCGACAAGGACATGTTGGCGTTATGGATTGGTCTGTCCGTACTGTTCGCGGTAGTCGTGAGCCTGTCCTCGTTGCGCTGGCATCCGACGCCGGGCAGGATGATGACCGCGGGTTTTCTGTCCGGCTTCATGGGCACCAGCACGTCCATAGGAGGGCCACCAATGGCCCTGTTATGGCAGCATCAGGACCTGGCGCTTATCCGGGCCAATCTGGCCGCATTCTTCGTGGTTAGTTGTTTGATTTCATTGGTTATCCTTGCACCCATCGGGCATTTTGGCATGATCCATGTCTGGCTCTCACTGCCACTGTTGCCGGCAACAGTCCTGGGCTACTGGGTCGCACGCCGGACCATGCATCGCCTGCCCGCCCGGGCTATTCGCTACGGCTCACTGACACTGTGTGCAATATCCGGGCTCTATGCGGTCGCGACAGCGTTGCTGTAAGGGCCCTGGGTAGGGCGCTGTCTAAGCGCCGGGTGTTGCTGTAAACTGCTTTGTGGATTAAGACTTTACGGCGCCGCCAGGGTCTGATTTTATTGGCTGAAGCCCAATGTAGCGGGCTAAAGGTTGTTACAGGGAGATTTTGAGGGTGGACAACAACGTCGTGGAACAAATAACAAATACATGGCCGCAGGATACAAGCATTGAAGCGTTCCGTCGTACCTGGATCCTTGAAGGCGAACCGTTATGGGAGCGGGTCTTTGCTGTGCACCATGAGCGCATGCAAATCAAAAACGGCAAAACCGCGTTACGCAACTTGCAGAAGATATTTACCTGTACCTTCCGTCTGGCGAACAGCCAGGGCTTCCACTCCATGAGTTTGCGTGATCTCAGCCGGGAAACCCAAATCAGTATGGGCGGCCTGTATGCCTATATCGGCAGCAAAAGTGACCTGGCATCAGCCATTGAGGCTGTGGTCCGGCAAACCATTGATGATGTGATGTCCGACCTTGAGCAATATCAACTGGATCCCTATCAACGCCTGAAGGCCGTCATCAGTGCAGATCTTTACATGAATCACATCATGCACCCCTGGTACTATTTCTGTTTTATCGAGGCCAAAGGTCTGGACAAGGCGCAGCGTGAAGCGGCGATCGAAATGGAATTGAAGTTCGACCAGCGACTGGAAGAGATATGCCAGCAAGGAATCAAGTCAGGTGTGTTTCGTTATGACGGTGATACGGCATTGCTGGCGTCAAGTACAACCGCCATGCTCCAGCAGTGGTATCTGAAGCGTTGGAAATTCCAGCATCTGAAAGTCGGTATCACAGACTACGCCGCCTTCGTTTTTCAGCATGTACTGACCAGCCTGAACTACCAGTCGCAGGTCAGCGATCCGCTCAGTCTGCGTTCTCAGGCCTGATACCTTTTTTGGTCGCATAGAAGGCGCGGATGTTGACGATGTCCGCGTCGGCATCGCCCGTCGGGTAAAAAAAATCTGCCAGTCCCGCCTCTTTTCTGCTCACATCCAGATACCCCATCAGAATCGGGATGCCGGCCTTGTTGGCGATGTGATAAAAGCCGGTTTTCCATTCCTGCACCTTTTTTCGGGTGCCTTCCGGAGGCACGAGCACTACCAGTTGCGGGTTCTCCTGATACTGAGCGGCAACCTGGTCAACGATGCCATGGTGGCTGCGCCGGTCAATGGGTATGCCGCCAAGCCAGCGCATCAGACCGCCAAACGGGAACATGAACAGACTGTGTTTGCCCATCCAGTGCAGCTTCAGTTGCAGTTTCAGGACGACCATCAGCATCAAGGGGAAATCCCAATTGCTGGTGTGTGGCGCGCCGATCAGGACAAAGCGTTGATCCTGGATCGGTTTGCCGATCGCCTGCCATCCCAGCAGCGCCAGAATGCCGCCTGAAATACCCCGCAACAGGGGAGTCAGCAGAGGGGTGTTAAAAACAGTGGTGCGCATTATTGTTATTTTTTTGGGTGTTGAATCGGGCATTTACCAATCCTGGATGTAGGGCGTGAAGTCTTCCTGTTTAAGCGGCCGGCGCGGGCCATCCGGGGTACCCAGGTAAATGAACCCGAGGATACTCTCCTCTGCGCTCAGCCCCAGGCCGCTGGTTACTGTGTCATGTGTCGCCATGGGGCCGGTACGCCAGATAGCGCCGATGTCTTGCGCATGAGCGGCGATCAGCAGGTTATCAATGGCGGCACCAGCGGCCAGCTGTTGTTCAAATACCGGTACTTTGGGGTGATCCCTGGGGCTGCAGATACCGACAATGATCATCGGTGCGCGTAACGGTTTGCCGCGCAATTTGTCCAGCTTCGCCGGGGCCAGACCGGGCTCATCCAGCAGCGTTGCCTGCACAAACAGTTCTCCCAGACGTTCAAGCGCTGCCCCGCGCAGGATCAGAAAGCGCCAGGGGCGCAACAGGCCATGGTCCGGTGCACGCATCGCGGCCCTGAACATGTTGTCGACAGCCTCCTGGTCGGGAGCCGGTTCTTTCAGTCGGGACACTGAGACCCGACTGTGCAGAGCGGTTAAAGCATCCATCAATGTCTGCCTGTTGTCATTGGGCGCCCGATCAGGACTCGACATCCCGGGCGGGCAGAAAACGGGTGTGGCCGCCGGTTTCTGCGCGGCTGTTCCGAAGGATAAATCAACTGCATCGGGCTGGCCAGAGTTTTGCGGCAGGCAGGGTCAGACTGCGCCGACAACATCGAGCTGGGCGCGCTCTCTGTCCATGACCCGGCGAAAGGTCAGCCAAGACAGGGCTGCCATCAATATATTGCCAACAACGGCGCCGCCAAAAAATCCGGGCAGGCCAAACAGCATGCTGCCAATCCAGGCCAGGGGAACGTAGAATACAAAGAAGCGCGCCATGCTCAGATACAGCGCCACCATCGGGCGATGAATCGCATTCAGGGCCGAGTTGCACAAGATAATGACGCCCTGCATGCCGTAGCTCAGCGGCATGATCCAGATGTAAAGGCGGATAATACCGGCGACTTCTTCGTCACGGGTAAACACCCAGGCAATGAGTGAGGCGCCGGCCGCCATCAGCAGATAGACCATCAGTTGCCAGCCCAGCACAAAACGCAGTGACAACCGGCAGGCTTCCTCGATGCGCTCGAGTTTGCCGGCCCCGAGATTCTGGCTGACAAAGGGGGGCAGGGTGCTGGACAGAGCCAGGATCACCATGCATGCCATGGATTCCAGCCGGGACCCAACACCAAAGGCCGCCACCGCGGTGTCACCATAACCGGCAATAATGGCCGTCATCACGCCAGCTGCAATCGGTGTCATCATATTGGCGCCCGATGCCGGGATACCGATACGCAACATCTCGCGCGCCGAGGTTCTGAAAACCTGCATTGACGGCAGGCCCTTGTGAATCAGTTCGTGGCGGATAGCCAGGAAGTAGAACAGGAAAATGCAGGCGCCTACCCAGGAGAACAGCGTCGCCAGTGCGGCGCCCTGAATGCCCATGGCCGGTATCGGGCCCCAGCCAAAGATGAGCAGAGGATCCAGCACGGCGTTGATCAGTCCGGCGCTGGCCATAACGATGCTGGGCGTGCGGGTATCGCCGTTGGCGCGCAGCACTGAGTTGGCGCAGATCAACGCCACCAGCAGGATACTGGTGGGTAGCCAGATATCCATGTAGTCACGGATGGCAGGCAGCATGCTTGCCGAGGCACCCAGGAGTAAAAAGATCTGATCCATCAACAGATAGCCGATCAGGGCCAGTACGCCGGCCAGGGCCATGGCGACGTAGTTGGTGACAGTGGATGCTTCTTTGGCCTTCTCGGTTTCGCCGCGGCCGATGTATTTGGCAACCACGGCCGAGGTGCCGATGCTGAGGCCAATGGCCAGGCTCATGATGGTGAAGGTAACAGGAAAGGTAAAACTGATCGCAGACAGGGCTTCCGTGCCCAACATGCTGATGAAAAAGGTATCAACCAGGTTGAAACTGAACATCATCAGCATGCCCAGGATCATCGGGATGGTCATGCTGATCAATGTCGACGCGATGGGACCGTCGGTCAGTTGGTAACGCTTGTTTGCCCTTTTTTCTGCCATATCAGGCCATCGCGGTTTACTGTCGGATTAATGTTGTAGTGACTTCGCTGCTTACGACTGCGCCTTCAGTGACTGTCTGATTTGCAACAGATGTTTGAAGCACTTGGGATTGGCAAACAACAGTTCTTTGCTGCCCTGTGTTTGCGGGTTACCCTGAGGGTCACTCAGCAGCGCGCCTGATTCCAGCAGAATCAATTGCGCAGCGGCCAGTGATGTCTGATGTTGCGGGCGGCACCAGCCCGCGTCAAGACGTCCGGCAGCCACATAGACCATGTCCAGCGGTGCGCAACCACTCATACGAATATGGCAGGGCAGGGCCAGCAACTGATCCTGTAACTGGGCAAGAAACGTGTCTTCAGCGGGTTGCGGATCCAGTCCGACAAAGGCGTTTTCCAGCGAGGTCAGTTTACCGGTACGCATGCGGCTGTCGTTCAGCTGTCCACCGGCGCCGCGACTGGCGCTGAATTCCTGGTTCGCAGCCGGGTTCAGCACTACACCGTGAGTAATACCCTTGCTGGTTTTCAAGGCAATGGAGATGCAAAACGAGCCGAAGCCGCGCTGAAAATTGCGATTGCCGGCCAGCGGATCAATCAACCAGGTGTTGTCTGTGTCGGCACCTGCCGTGTACCCGCTCAAGCGTGATTCCACACTGAAATCGGGATAGGCTTTGCGCAGGTGATACAGAATGGTACGCTCAGCGTCCACATCCATGCTGGTAATCAGCTCACCGTCTTTGTCTTCGATAATGCTGACACGATCCAGACGGTCACTGACGTGGATGATTTGTTCGGCAGCGCTGCGCGCGGCCCGGAGGGCGATATTGATTACGGGATGCATGATTTTCGCTTAACTTGTTGCCCGGGTTGAATCGGGACGGTTTATTGTCGTTGGAGCCTCTGATTCAGAGTCTCCCTTGGTTCAAAAGACGGAGAATGATAGCAAAATGCTGGCAGTCAGTCCTTAACTAGTTGTTATAATCCCGCCCCTGACTAAAACCAACCGCTGGAGCAGTCCATTGTCCAAAGGCAAACCGTCGCAGTCCATTGCACCCGATCTGAGCCGGGTTCACGTCGTACTGGTCAACACCTCTCATCCGGGCAACATTGGCGCTACCGCCAGGGCCCTGAAAAACATGGGAATTCCTAATCTTCGTCTGGTTGATCCGCGCGATTACCCCAGTGATGTTGCCATGTGGCGGGCGGTGTCCGCCACCGATGTGCTGGAGCGCGCCAAGGTATTCCCGACACTGGTTGAGGCTGTCGCAGACTGTTCGATGGTCATTGGTGCCAGTGCGCGCTCGCGTCGGATGCCCTGGCCCATGCTGTCGCCCCGCCAGTGTGCCCGGCATGTACTGGAGGAGATCCAGCGGGCCACGGCGGAAGACAGTGGTCAGATCGCGCTGGTGTTTGGTCGCGAAGACACCGGCCTCACCAATGATGAGTTGCAACAGTGTCACTACCATGTGCAGATTCCTGCCAATGAGGACTACAGTTCACTGAATCTGGCCGCCGCGGTGATGGTGGTCTGCTACGAAGTGCGAGTTGCCATGCTCGAACATGCCGGTGAGACGCGATTGGGTGCGGATGCGCCCATGTATGACCCGGCATCCGAAGATGAGTACTGGGATGTGCCGAAGGCAGATGGTCATCAGATGGAGCTGTTTTACGAACACCTGGAAAAAGCCCTGGTGGCGATGGATTTCCATGACCCGGAAAATCCCAGGCTATTGATGCCGCGCATGCGGCGGCTGTTCGGGCGTATTCGCCCGGATTCCATGGAGATAAACATATTGCGTGGCGTACTGACTTACGTCGAAGAGCATGTCCGCCGCGCCAACGCCGGCGACTTGCCGGACGCTGACAATACAGGGAACAAGACCCCCAAGGATACGAAGTAGTATGAGCATCATGTTTGAGAAGATTGCTGAAGAAATCGCAGCCCGCCCGGAGCAGGTCGCTGCCACCGTCACCATGCTGGATGACGGCGCCACCGTGCCGTTTATTGCGCGTTACCGGAAAGAGGTCACCGGTGGCCTGGATGATATTCAGCTGCGCCGCTTGCAGGAACGGCTGATTTATCTGCGTGAGCTGGATGACCGCCGCGATGCCATCATCAAGAGTATCAGCGAGCAAGAGAAGCTGACGCCGGAGCTGGAGCGACAGATTCGCGCCGCGGACACCAAAACCACACTGGAAGATCTGTACCTGCCCTATAAACCCAAGCGCCGTACCCGCGCCCAGATAGCCCGGGAAGCGGGCCTGCAGCCGTTGGCCGACATGTTGTTCGCCGACCCGTCGCGCTCGCCGGAACAGGAGGCAGAGGCCTTTATTAACGCTGACGCAGGCGTTGCCGATGGCAAGGCCGCACTGGATGGGGCCAAACATATCCTGATTGAACAGTTTGGCGAGGACGCGGCACTGCTGGGCAAGTTGCGTGATTTTTTCTGGGCGCGGTCACACCTGTCATCGGAGTTGATTCCCGGCAAAGAGCAGGAAGGTGCCAAGTATCGCGATTATTTTGAATTCTCCGAAGCGGTCAGCAAAATTCCGTCACATCGCGTGATGGCTCTGTTTCGTGCCCGCAATGAAGGCATCCTCAATCTAAAGATTGATATTCCGGTTGACCCCGCCGCGCCGCCGGTGAAGCACAGTTGTGAGGCGATGATCGCCGCGCACTGGCAGGTGCATGATGAAGGGCGCGCCGGCGACGCCTGGTTGCAGGAAGTGGTGCGTTGGACCTGGCGTGTGAAGATTCATACGCATCTGCAGACCGACTTTCTGACGCAGTTGCGCGACCAGGCCGAAGAAGATGCCATCAACGTGTTTGCACGTAACATCAAGGATCTGCTGCTGGCCGCTCCGGCCGGCAAAAAGGTTACCATTGGTCTGGACCCGGGTCTGCGTACCGGCGTCAAGATGTGTGTGGTGGATGCCACCGGTCGGGTGCTCGATCATGGCGCGATATTTCCCACTGCGCCGCAGAACAAGACACGCGAAGCGGCAGCAGTGTTGCGCACCATGTGTCAGAAATACAATGTTCAGCTTATTGCCATCGGCAACGGCACCGCCTCGCGCGAAACCGACCAGTTTGTCGCGGATTTCTGCAAGGATCATCCCGAGTTCAAGCTTAATCGCATTCTGGTTAATGAGGCCGGTGCTTCGGTGTACTCCGCCTCCGAGTTTGCCTCGCAGGAATTACCGGACCTGGACGTTACCATTCGTGGGGCAGTGTCGATTGCCCGGCGTTTGCAGGATCCGCTGGCAGAGTTGGTGAAGATTGAACCCAAATCCATTGGTGTCGGGCAGTATCAACACGATGTCAGCCAGGTAAAACTGTCGCGCAGCCTCGACGGTGTTGTGGAAGACTGCGTGAACGCGGTGGGCGTTGATGTCAATTCCGCCTCAGCGCCCTTGCTGAAACGGGTGTCGGGTCTGACCCAGTCACTGGTTGGCAACATTCTTGAGTTCCGCGACAAAAACGGCCAGTTCCTCAGCCGTGACGACCTGAAGAAAGTGCCCCGGTTTGGTGATAAAACCTTTGAGCAGGCGGCTGGCTTTTTGCGCGTGCACGAAAGCAAAAACCCGCTTGATGCCTCCTCCGTGCATCCGGAATCGTATCCGCTGGTGGAGGCAATTGCGCAACGTCACGGCCGTGAAGTCAGGTCCCTGGTCGGTGACAGTACATTTTTGCGTTCACTGAAAGCAAAGGACTATGTCACCGATGTGTATGGCTTGCCGACTGTGGAGGATATTTTGCGCGAGCTGGAAAAACCCGGCCGTGATCCGCGAGGTGAGTTCAAAACGGCTGCCCTGAAAGAGGGTGTCGAGACACTGTCAGATCTGGTGCCGGCCATGATTCTGGAAGGTACGGTAACTAACGTCACCAATTTTGGTGCCTTTGTCGATATCGGGGTGCATCAGGACGGTCTGGTGCATATCTCGGCGCTGTCGGACAAGTTCGTCAAGGATCCGCACGAGGTGGTCAGTGCCGGTCAGATCGTCAAGGTCAAGGTGCTGGAAGTGGACAAGGAGCGCAAGCGCATCGCGTTGACGATGAGGCTGGATGATCCCTTGCCGACAGAAACCGGCGCCAAATCATCCCGTTCCGGACCGACGTCGGCGGAGTCGAACAAGCGCAAGAAGGACTTTGCTGCGGCCGCCCAGAACAAGCGGCAAACCGGCACCATGGCGGCTCTATTCGAGCAGGCCCTGAAAAACAAACGCTGAAAACTATCATCGTGGGTATTGCTTCGCACTGCCTGCGTCGAAGTCGTTTTCAGTGTTTGTCAGCTTGTCCTCAGAGGCTTCTGGTGCGTTTCGGCCGGGCGCTTCTTCGCGCCTTGGACGGGCGCGAGGCACGGCCGGGTTTGTCGTCGGGCACCAGTTGATGAAGCGCATCACCGATCAGATCGGCGCGGCCCATTTTACGCAATGTAGTGCGCAGGATCGGCCAGTTCTTCTCATCGTGATAACGCAGAAAGGCCTTCTGCACACGACGATCCTCGATGTTCTTGATACTGCCTACCGCTTCACTTTTGTAGGTCACTTTTTTCAGCGGATTCTTGCCCGAATAATACATGGCTGTGGCCAGCGCCATCGGGGACGGATAAAACGTCTGCACCTGATCCGGTTTGAATTTGTGTTTCTTCAGCCATAGTCCCAGGTTCATCATGTCTTCATTATCCGAGCCCGGATGCGCGGCAATAAAGTAGGGAATCAGATATTGCTTCTTGCCCGCCTTGGCCGAGAAGTGATCAAACATGTTCTTGAATTGATCGTAGGAACTGATGCTCGGTTTCATCATTTTGGACAGCGTTTTGTCTTCGCTGTGTTCCGGCGCAATCTTCAGGTAGCCGCCAACGTGGTGCGTCACCAGTTCTTCCACATACTCCGGATCTTTTAACGCCAGGTCATAACGCAGACCCGACGCAATGGCTACGCGCTTGACGCCCGGAATTGCGCGCGCTTTGCGATAGAGCTGGGTGGTGGGTTTGTGGTCGGTTTCCAGATGCTGACAGATGGTCGGGTACACGCATGACAGGCGCTTGCAATTTTTCTGGATGTCATGCGACTTGCAGTTCAGTTTATACATGTTGGCGGTGGGGCCGCCCAGGTCAGAAATGGTACCGGTAAAGCCGGGTACCATGTCGCGAATCTTCTCTATCTCTTTCAGAATCGATTCTTCCGAGCGGCTCTGGATGATACGACCTTCGTGTTCGGTGATGGAACAGAAAGTGCAGCCGCCAAAGCAGCCGCGCATGATGTTGACCGAGGTCTTGATCATGTCATAGGCCGGAATGCGCGCATCTCCGTAGGACGGGTGCGGGCGGCGCTGGTAGGACAGATCAAAGACGCCGTCCAGCTCATCCGTTTCCAGCGGAATGGGCGGCGGATTGACCCAGATATCCAGTGTGTCGTGTTTCTGCACCAGGGTCTTGGCGTTGTAAGGATTGGCTTCCTGGTGCAGTACCCGCGAGGCATGGGCATACAGCGCCGGATCGTTTTTCACCTTGTTGTAGGACGGCAGACGGATATAGGTCTTGTCCGGATCTGTGTCATATTTGCGCTGCAGCGGCAACGGGATAATGCGCACAGGTGCCACATCATCATCTGTTTTAGCCTCTTTGGCCTCGGTCGCTTCCCTGATCTTGCGAGCATCGGGCTCGGTAATCTGATCATGCGGCACATCGTAGGGATTGGGGATGTCATCAATGCGCCCCGGCCAGTCGATGCGGGTAGAGTCGATTTCGGTCCAGCCCGGCGGTGCTTCGCGTCGCAGCACGGCGGTGCCGCGCAAATCGCTAAGCTCCTTGATGGTGCGGCCGTTGGCAACGCCGTGGGCGATCTCAACCAGCGCGCGTTCGGCATTGCCATACAGCAGAATGTCGGCATTGGCGTCGATCAGTACTGATTTGCGCACCTGATCGCTCCAGTAGTCATACTGGGCAATACGGCGCAGACTGGCCTCAATGCCACCAATGACAATCGGGGTCTTGTGATAGGCCTCGCGACAGCGCTGGCTGTACACAATCACGGAACGGTCAGGGCGCTTGCCAGCCTCGGCATTGGGCGTATAGGCATCGTCGTTGCGTATGCGCAGATCCGCCGTATAGCGATTGATCAGCGAATCCATATTGCCGCCGGTGACACCAAAAAACAGGTTCGGCTCACCCAGCGCCTTGAATGGTTCCGCGCTGTCCCATGCCGGTTGCGCAATAATGCCAACCCGAAACCCCTGTGCCTCCAGCAGGCGGCCGATCACAGCCATGCCAAAGCTGGGGTGATCGACATAAGCGTCGGCAGTGACAATGATGATGTCACAGCTATCCCAGCCCAGGTCATCCATTTCTGCGCGGGACATGGGCAGGTAAGGCGCGGTGCCAAAACATTCCGCCCAATAGGGTTGATAGGAGAACAGGTGCTTGGGCTTGATAGCCTGTTTGCTGTCAGGTCCGGTCTCCGGTCGTGAGCGGGCTTTGGTGTCTGTGGATGAAGGCTGGGCAGGTGTTGGCATCAGGCGAGGGCCTTCCGGCGGCGGGCCGGTGCTTGGAAATTGGGTGTAAATTGGGAGTCGGACGCTATTCTACAGCATTTATTGGCTGTCTAGAAACAAACCCATGGGTATCATGATGCCGTTGATGTCCAGCAGTTCGTCCTGCACATGGATTGCCGTGCGCGCGCGGCCGTTGCTGATGCGGGTCCAGCCTTGCCGCTGGTAGACGGCAAGCGCCTCCGCGGCGGGACTTTGCCGCAGGGCAGTGGCATTGGCGTCAATCGATAACGTCAGCTGCATGTCCCGCAAAACGGCTTGCCAGCCCTGCCATGAACTGCTGGCGGGCCAGCTGGCGCGGGTTTCCAGCCAATGATCACCGGCAAAGGCAGTGAAGCCGGTTATCGCATCAAAGCGCAGCATTCCCTGACCATCGAGACGAAGCAGGCCGGCACCGGAAAAATTGCTCAGGTCCGCGTCCGTCGTCACGGGTTCGAGTCCGGGTGACGCCGGCAGCAGGCGGATATCTGCCACTGCAAACATTGTGTCGTACAGATGCCACATGATGGGGCCATGGTTCAGATGCAAAATCGCCTGCCGGGTTACCGATGACAGGCCATCGGGCGAAAAAATGCTGCTTTCCGCGCTGACATGAATATCACTGCTGAACCAGCCCGCGCGGACGCTGGTTATCTCGACGTTGAGCGCCTGCGCCCGCTCCAGTGCCTGCAGCAACGGAGGGCGGATGACAACGCCGATCAGCGCCGGTATCACCGTGGTGACCAACAGCACGGGGACCAGCACCAGAATCAGTGTCAAGGTGACCAGCTTTTTCAACATGAGGATGGAGACGCCCGTGATCATTTGATTTGGTGTAGCGCGCACTATAACAGATTGGTAGCACCGGCATGGGTATTGCCGCTGCGGCAGCGTGTCGCCATTAGCCGGGATGATATGCCGCATATGCTTTTTTAATAACCGTTGAGGCGAGTCTGGGCAGCGTTATTTGGTTTGCAATGCCATGGTCTATTGGCTATGGTTTACCCGCTTTTCATAGAGGTCCCGTGTGTCTTATTCTGCCCGTTGCTGGCCGGACACACGAAGTAGTCATGACTGGTTGGAAAAATAAGCAACATGTAACCGTATTTTGGCATTTTACATAAGAAAAATTAAGTGAGGTTTTGCATGTCCAAATGGCTTGGAAGTTTTACTAAAGCGCGTGTTATGACAGGCGTCATATCAAGCGTTGCCTGTTTGCCCCTGTACGCGCAGCAGAGTGCGCAAAACAGTGATCAGGCAGCGCCACAGTCAGAAGTGGAAGAAGTTGTGGTCACCGGCTCCTATCTGCGAGGTAGCCCGCTGGATGCGCCGTCGCCGGTGCAGTCAGTTGACAGAGCATCAATGGAAGCCCAGGGCGCGTCACAAATCTGGGACGTGATTAAAAACCTGGAAATCAATTCTGGCTCCATTTCCAATGAAGGCGCCGATGGCAGCAATGCCGCTCTCGGCAACCTGTCCGGTACCGCCAATATCAATTTGCGCAATCTGGGTGAGAACTCGACGTTGACGTTGATCAACGGCAAGCGCCAGGTCGCTGCTGCCACTACCACGCCGTCTGGCGGTGAGTTTGTTGACATAAACACCATCCCCCTGGTCATGGTGGATCGTGTTGAGGTGCTGACTGATGGCGGCTCGGCTTTGTATGGCTCTGACGCTGTGGCCGGCGCCGTTAATATCATCATGCGCACCGACTTTGAGGGTCTGGAAGTCTACGGCGATGTGCAGAACATTGAGAGCGCCGGCAGTCGTTTTGATAAAACCGGCAGCGTTATCTGGGGTTGGGCCAACGACAGCGGCAGCACCAACCTTGTCCTGGCCGGAGAAATTTTTCGTCGCGACCCGGTGCCGATTACGGCGGCGCGTTTCTATGATGAGCGCTCCGAGTTCACCGGTGTGGTCGGGGGCCTGGGCACACTGATCAATCAGAGCTCGTTTGGTGCACGTCTGAATCAGGCTTACATCAATCAGGCTGCAATTGATCAGGCAGTAGCTGAAGGTGGCACAAACTCACTGCGCTACACTGATCCCCTGTGTTCCCAGTTGACCTCGGCCGATGGTTCTCCACTGTTTACCGGCACGCGCACCGCCCAGCGTGGCGAACCCAGCAGCAGCTGTCGCGAAGACGATGCGCAGTGGCGTCTGCTGACAGTTGGCATGGAGCGGGACAGTCTGTCTGCGGCATTCAGCCATAGTTTTAATGAGGCAGCCGAATTCTATTCATTTGCGCAATGGTCGCAAAGCGACATTGAGCGCTCCGATTCGGGTTATGTCACCGCTCGCGGCCCAAGTTTCTTCCTGGCGCAGCCTGGTGCCCACGCGGGTGTTCCGGCCTGGGGTGGTTACGGGATTGGTCAGACCGCCGAGCTGGGTTATTTTGCCCCGGCAGTGGGTCTGAGTCGCCCTACCGCGAGTGATATTTCAAATGCACCGATTGCACTGGCCAATGGCGGGCCCAATGTGCCCATGTCCGGCACCGTGCAAACCGGCAATTTCCCTCGCAGCGGTGGCAACACCAACATGAATACCACGGAGACCATGGGTCTTCAGGCTGGCATCAAAGGTGACTTTTACGCGCTTAATGATCGTCGGTTTAACTACGATGTGGGCGTCTCCTGGAGCGGCACCAGTTTTGAGCTGGAGTATCAGACCTTCCAGCGTGACCGCGCCGAGCTGGCCGTGAATGGCCTGGGTGGTCCCAACTGTACGCCCAATGGTGTCAGCGATTTTGATTTCCGAAGTGCGCGCGGTGCGGTTTCACCAGCGCTGCCCACGTTCTGGGATTTCCTCGGCGATACCTTTACCCAGGAATACTTCCCCGGCTTTGTCCATACCACACGGGAAAGCCTGTCACTGGCCCTGACCAGTAACAACCAGGGGCAGGGTGGATGTGAATTCTACAATCCCTTCCTGACCTCGGTGACCAACCCTGATCTGGGGAACTCCCAGGCCTTGCTGGACTGGATGACCCCCACAGTGCTGAGGGCAGACAAACGCAACCAACTGGCAGTGTTTGACGCCGTTATTGCCGGTGAAATGTTTGAAATGGCCGGTGGTATGTCGCAATTTGCGCTTGGTGTGCAGTATCGCCAGCAAAACAACAAGTCGATAGCGCCCTACCTGAATGACCCCGGCTTGCCAAATGCCATCCTGGGCTGGGATGCCAGCGGCCAGGTCGACGAGACCCACTACATCAGCAACAACTACGAGTGTTCGCAGTGTATCTTCAACTATGACCTCGATCGCAACGTGCGGGCGATTTTCTCTGAATTTTCGTTGCCGTTGCTGAATAACGTTGAGACGCAATTTGCACTGCGCTATGAGGATTACGGCGGTTCAATCGGTGGCGAGTTGACGCCAAAAGTTGCTGCCAGCTGGCGCCCCATCGAGGAATTGCTGTTCCGCGGATCGTTCTCGCAGTCGTTCCGGGCTCCCAATCTTGCTGTGATAGAAGAAGGTCTGGAAGCAGGCCAGGTGACTTTCCGCGATCCACTGCGTAACCAGGCAGTCCGTGCCGGCCTGGCCGCTGTCAACAATGCCAATGCTGAGCCCAACACGACCTACAGTGTGGGTGCACCTGCGCCTGATGTTGGCAATGAGTCAGCCAACACCTTCAGTGCCGGGTTTATCTGGACTCCCTATGGGGTATTGGATGGCCTGAGCGTGACGACTGACTTCTGGCGCTTCGAGGTCAAGGACCGGGTGATGCCGCAACCGGCGATTTCATCGATCTCCGGCGAACTCGATGCGTTTTCGTCTGCAGCGACAAACCCGGCCAACTATGTGTTGAACTCGTCGCTGGCCAATGACGCCGCCCAGCCATACGTTGCCTGTGATCCCAATGCGCTGGAAGCGCAATGGGGCAGCGACCCGCAAGCGTCGCAGAATGATGCAGGTCAGGTCATCGAAGGCTCCCGCCTGGACTGTGTGGTTGATCCGCGTGAGTACGTGGTACCCAATGTGGTCCGCACCCAGGGCAGCACAGAAGGTGCACTGGTGACCATTGTCAGCTCCACGATCAATGCCGGCGAAGTGATATCCGATGGTTTTGACCTGAAGCTCGGTTATGGCTGGGAAATGGATATCGGTCGATTCCGTGCCAGCATGGACTTTACCTATGTCAATCAGTACACACTGAAAGACGTACCGGGTCTGGAGCTGGGGCTGCTGGAAAGTGGTGTGTTTGATGCCGCCGGCACCACTGGCGATGGCATTCTGGTACGTTCGCTGCCGGACAAAAAGGGCAATCTGACCCTGAACTGGTCCAGTCATGACCTGAGCCACAGTATCACCCTGATCAACCGGTTCATCGGGTCTTACGATGATCTGGCGTACCGCAATACCTTTGAAAACGGTAATGATTATGTGCGCTCGGTGGTGCGGGACAAGGTTGATAGTTACAACTCCATTGACCTGCAGTACAGCTACACCCACGAATGGGCTGATAGCCGTCTGGGTACCAGCATCTTTACAGTGGGGGCGCTGGATGCGTTTAATGCAACCCTGCCGTTCCGTTATGCCGGGGCGCTGAACTATGATGCCACGGTGTTTGACGGTCGTGGTCGCCGCCTGTATGCCCGGGCTCTGTTACAGTTCTAGTGTCTGACGGCAAGTTTTGCCTGCACATAAGCCCCGGGCCTGAATTCAGGCCCGGGGCTTTTGTCATTCTGGCGACCACCCGGCACCTTTTTGCGACGAAGCGAAATTTTGCGGCATGATTTCATAGGCGCGCATGGCTTTTATCAATCTCGTAAATGTGAATTATTTCCAGTATTTATGCTGGCTCCAGCGATGCCGTGCCGGTTTGGTTGCCCGTTCCCGATAAAAAGTGTGAACTGGTTCAATTTCCGTTGCATTGGCCGTTTCAATTGGATACAGTTTGTGTCGATTCCCTGTAGTTCTGGTCTACCTGTATGGACGCGAGGCCAGAGTAGTATTGAGTTGCTTGCGTTGTAAAACATAAAAAATAGCATCTAAGCAGTGCATACGTTTCCAAAAATAATAATCACGGGGGAAGACCCATGTCCAAATGGCTTGGTTTCCGAAATAAGACTCTGGTGTTAACCAGTGTGATGTCAGGTGCAGCCTGTCTGCCAGTATTTGCCCAGGACTCTGAAGTAGATGTCGAAGAAGTAGTTGTTACCGGTTCTTATATCCGTGGCAGCCCTCTGGACGCCCCATCTCCAGTGACCACTGTTGACAGAGCGTCAATAGAAGCCCAGGGCGCGGCCCAAATCTGGGACGTGATCAAAAACCTCGAAATCAATTCCGGTTCATTCACCAACGAAGGTGCAGGCGAAGGCCAGGCACTGTCAGGTACCGCGAACGTCAACCTGCGTAACCTGGGTGAGAACTCCACACTGACGCTGATCAACGGCAAGCGTCAGGTATCTGCTGCAACTGTAACCCGCAGCGGCGGCGAATTCGTCGATATCAACACCATTCCGCTGGTTATGGTTGAGCGCGTTGAAGTGCTGACTGACGGCGGTTCTGCACTGTACGGTTCAGACGCCGTGGCAGGCGTGGTCAACGTCATCATGCGTACCCAGTTTGAAGGTCTGGAAGTTTACGGTGATGTACAGGCGCTGGAAAATGCCACCAGCCGCCAGGACAAAACCGGCAGCGTCATCTACGGCTGGGCCAACGACAGCGGCGACACCCATTTTGTACTGTCAGGGGAAATCTTCCGTCGTGATCCCGTTCCCGTCGAGTTCGGCAATTTCTACGATGAGAACGCGCAATACACCGGTGTTGTTGGCGGCATTGCCGGCAATATCAGCGCCACCATGGCCAACCCGGCCTTTGGTTCGCGAATTAACCAGGCTTATATCAATACCGACATTACCCAGCGCAACATCGCTGAGGGTGGTACCGCTAACACAGTTTTGACGGATCCCTTGTGTGATGACCTGACCGCTGCCGATGGTCGTCCGTTCTTTACGGGTACCCGTACCGATAATCGTGGCGCCAACAGTGGCACCTGCCGTGAATTCACTGAAGAGTGGAATTTCATGAGCGTGGGCATGGAGCGTGACAGCATCGCCGGTGCGTTTAATCACACGTTTAACGAAAATGCCGAGTTCTATTCGTTCTTCCAGTATTCCGATACCACAATCGAGCGCTCTGACTCAGGTGCCCACGGTTCACGTGGTCCTACTGTGTTCCTGGCTGCGCCTGGTTCGCATGCGGGTAATCCTGCCTTTGGCGGGTACGGCATCGGCATGACTGCAGAGCTGGGGTATTACGCTGGCAAAGCCGGGCTGACGCGCCCGACCAGTATTCCCAATGCGCCCAATACGCTGGCCAATGGCGGTATGAATGTGCCGTTTTATGCCAGTGTGCAGGATTCCAACACACCGCGGATGGGTGGCAACACCAACATCACCGAGTCGGCAACCCTGGGTGTGCAGGCCGGTGTTAAAGGCGAGTTCTATGCCTTTAACGATCGCCGTTTCAACTATGACGTGGGTTACTCCTGGAGTGGTACCAGCTTTGAGCAGGAATACCAGACTTTCCAGCGCGACCGCGCAGAACTGGCGGTAAATGGCCTGGGTGGTGCTAACTGTACGCCCAACGGCATCAGCGATTTCAACTTCCGTGATGAGCCGGGCCCCTTTGGTGGTGCTCTTCCCACGATGTGGAACGTGAGTAATCAGGCCTATTATAAAGGGTATACCCAAACGTTCTTCCCGGGTTTTGTGTTCACTACCCGCGAAAGTCTGTCTCTGGCTTTAACCAGTAACAACCAGGGCCAGGACGGGTGTGAGTTCTACAACCCCTTCCTGACACAAATGACCAACCCGGATCTGGCCAACAGCGATGAGCTGATGGCGTGGATGGCGCCAACGGTGAAACGTGCCGACAAGCGTAACAAGCTGGGTGTCATCGACGCCGTTGTGTCCGGTGAATTACTGGAACTGCGTGGTGGTATGGCCCAGTTTGCAGTGGGTGCCCAGTACCGTATGCAGAACAACAAGTCCATTGCACCGGCAATGAACCAGCCGGGCCTGGCCAATGCCATTCTGGAATGGGGTACCAACGGTGAACCCAATACCACGCATTATGTCAGCAACAACTTCGAGTGTTCGGAGTGTATTTTCAATTACAGCAACGACCGCAACATCTCTGCTGTGTTTGGTGAGCTGTCATTGCCGCTGATCGAGAATGTGGAAACCCAGATAGCGCTGCGTTATGAGGATTACGGCGGTAATATCGGCAGTGAAGTGACACCGAAGGTGGCGCTGAGCTGGCGCCCGACCGATACCCTGTTGCTGCGTGGCTCCTTCTCGCAGTCATTCCGCGCACCTAACGTGGGCATTGTGGAAGAGGGGCTGGAGTCATCCAGCAATACCTTCCGCGATCCGCTGCGTAACCAGGCGGTCCGTGCCGGTCTGGCTGAAGTCAACAATGACAATGCCTTGCCGAACTTTACCTATACCCTGGGCGGTCCGGCTCCGGATGTGGGCAATGAATACGCCGATACTTTCAGTGCCGGTTTTGTCTGGACACCAGCTGGCCGGCTTGAAGGCCTGAGTCTGACCGCTGATGCATGGCGCTTTGAGCTGACCGACAAGGTGCTGCCACAGCCGGGTATTTCAGCGATCGCTGACGAGCTGGCGCTGTTCCAGCAAGCAGCAGCCGACCCGTCGAACTATGTTCTGAACGGTACCATTCCATCCAGCCGCACCGGTGAATGGGCCAACTATGAACAGTTGACGCCTTGTGACCCCAATGCACTGGCAGCTCAGTTTGGTACTGATCCCAGCACCCAGGGCACCCCGGGTGGTGACACCGGCTTCCGTGATGTGCAGGCCGGCTCGCGCCTGGACTGCGTGGTTAATCCGGCCGCCTACCAGATCGAAGGTGTGGTTCGTACCTTTGGTGTGAGCACAGGAGCCTTGACCACAACACAGCTGAGCACCATCAACGCCGGTACCATCATTGCTGATGGTATTGACGTGAAGGCCAGCTACGGGTGGACCAATGACCTGGGTCGTTTCCGTCTGAGTGCTGATTACACACACGTTAACCAGTACACATTGAAAAATGTACCCGGTCTGGAACTGGGTCTGCTGGAAACTGGTGTGTTTGATGCTGCCGGTACCACCGGCGATGGCAACCTGGTGCGTTCACTGCCCGACAACAAAGGCAATATCAGCCTGAGCTGGATGAGCAATGGCAATCATGGGGCTTCCATCATTACGCGCTTCATCGGTTCGTACAGCGATCTGGCTTACGAAAACACCTTTGCCAACGCCAATGATGAAGTCCGCGCGCTGTTGAGCCGGAAGATTGACAGCTACCAGAGTGTTGATCTTCAGTACAACTACACGCATCAGTGGGCCAATCAGGCATTCGGCACATCCGTCTTTACCGTCGGTGTACTGGACGCATTCAATGCTGACCTGCCGTATCGGGAAGCGGGCGCCATCAACTACGATGCGGTCGTGTTTGATGGTCGTGGTCGTCGCCTGTATGCCAGAGCGTTGTTGCAGTTCTGATAGAGGTTAAAGGGGGCGGAGGAGAAAGGCGACGGAGACAGGATTTGCAACGCAAACCCCTCCGCCCCCATACCCGCCCTCCGTCTCCTTTAACCCCGCATAAAAAAAGCCCGCCTCTGGCGGGCTTTTTTTATGGCTGCAGCGTTCTCTGTCTCAAATTGTGAACGAGTTCAAATATGATTGCATTGCCCGTGTCAATTGGATACAGTTTTCCCTGATTCCCTGATGTACCGGTAAAACACGGAAGGCACGCCGGTGAAGTAGCGAGTTGCTTTAGCTAATGACGAGTAGAGCAGTACGTTCCTAAAATAATAATCACAGGGGGAATATCCATGTCTAAGTGGCCTGGTTTCCGAAGAAAAGCTCTGGTGCTTACCGGGGTCATGTCGAGTGCAGCCTGCCTGCCTGGTCTTGTTCAAGCACAGGACAACGCAGAATCCGAAGTCGAAGAAGTCATTGTCACCGGTTCCTACATTCGTGGCAGCCCGCTGGATGCGCCATCACCGGTGCAGGTGGTGGACAGAGCGTCCATCGAAGCGCAGGGCGCGGCCCAGATCTGGGACGTTATCAAAAACCTCGAAGTTAACTCTGGCTCTATCAGCAACGAAGGCTCGGACGGTGGCATCGCAGAAATGGGCGCGACCTCCGGTATGGCCAATATCAACCTGAGAAACCTCGGTGAGAACTCTACGTTGACGCTGATCAATGGTAAACGCATGGCGCCGGCTGCGACGGTCACGCCAACCGGCGGTGAGTTTGTTGATATCAACACCATTCCCCTGGTCATGGTTGAGCGCCTGGAGGTGCTGACCGATGGCGGCTCGGCGCTCTACGGCGCTGATGCGGTGGCCGGTGTGGTCAACGTCATCATGCGTACCCAGTTTGAAGGACTGGAACTGTATGGTGATATTCAGGCTATTGAAAAAGACATGGGCAACCAGGATCGCACCCTCAGTGCCATCTGGGGCTGGGCCAATGATTCCGGTTCTACGCATTTTGTGTTGTCTGGTGAAATGTTCCGTCGGGACCCTGTTCCTATCAGTGCGGCACGGTATTTTGATGAGCGGTCTGAGTTTACCGGCACCGTGGGTGGTTTTGGAACACCGTTGGCAAATGCGGCGTTTGGTTCCAACGTCAACTCTGCATATCTGAATCAGGAGGTGATGGCGCAGGCGGTGGCGGAAGGTGGTAACGCGGACCCCAGGTACACTGACCCGTTGTGTTTCGAGCTCTCGTCGGCAGACGGCGCGCCTTATTTTACCGGTACCCGGACTGCAGACCGGGGTGAACCCAGCGCCAGTTGTCGGGAAGATACCTATCAATGGTCATTGCTCAATGTCGGCATGGAGCGCGACAGCGTTGCAGGCGCCTTTAATCATGCCTTCAATGACACGGTGGAGTTCTATTCCTTTGCGCAATACTCCAGCAGCGACATTGAACGCTCCGACGCCGGGGCTTATTCCGCCCGTGGCCCAACCATGTTCCTGGCTCAGCCCGGTGCGCATGTGGGTAATCCGGCCTGGGGTGGTTATTCGATTGGTCAGCCCATGGAGCTGGGTTATTTCGCGCCGTCAATCGGGCTGGCGCGACCCACGGCAGCCGACATCACCAATGCCCCGACCGATATCCGCAATGGCGGCATTAATGTACCGTCTTACGGCGCTCCCAATATCGGTAGCTCGCCGCGTATGGGCGGTGGCAACCAGGTTAGCCGCACGGAGGCGGTGAGCGTCCAGACCGGGCTCAAAGGCGAATTTATTGCTTTCAACAACCGCCGTTTCAACTACGACGTCAGCTATTCGTGGAGTGGTACCAGCTTTGAGCTTGAGTACAAGACCTTCCAGCGTGATCGTGCACACCTGGCGGCCAATGGCCTGGGTGGCCCCAACTGTACACCCAATGGGGTCCCGGACTTTGACTTCCTCAGCGCACGTGGGCATATATCACCCGCTATTCCAACGGGCTGGGATTTTGTCGGTGCCAGTATGACGCAGCTGTTTTTTCCCGGTTTTGTCTTCAATACCAGGGAGTCGTTATCGTTGGCACTGACCAGTAATAATCAGGGGCAGGGCGGATGTGAGTTCTATAACCCCTTCCTGACTCGCCAGTCGGATCCCAATCTGGCCAACTCACAGGAGCTGGTCGACTGGATGCTACCCACCATACGACGCTCGGACAAGCGCAATAAACTGGGTGTGTTTGATGCAGTGCTGTCCGGCGAGATGTTTGAAATGGCGGGTGGTGTCGCCCAGTTTGCGGTGGGCGCTCAGTACCGTGAACAGAGCACTGCGTCCATAGCACCGGCGATGAATCAGCCGGGACTTAACGCAATTGCCGGTTACGGCGCGGATGGCACGCCGAATGAATTCCAGTATGTGTCCAACAACTTTGAGTGCTCGGAGTGTATCTTTAACTACGATCATACCCGTACCACCAACGCTGCGTTCATGGAAGTGTCCTTGCCATTTCTCAACGGCGTTGAGTCCCAGGTAGCCCTGCGTTACGAAGATTACGGCGGTCGGATCGGTAGCGAGGTAACACCCAAAGTGGCCTTGAGCTGGCGGCCCACCGATTCCCTGCTGGTGCGAGGCTCCTTCTCGCAGTCTTTCCGGGCGCCTAATATCGGGGTTCAGCTGGAAGGGCTGGAAGCCGGCCAGGTGACTTTCCGTGACCCTATCAGTGCCCAGGCTGTCCGCGCCGGCATGGCCGCACCGACCAATGCCAATGCAGAGCCTGAAACCACCTATACGGTGGGGACACCGGCACCGGATATTGGCAATGAATACGCCAACACCTACAGTGCCGGATTCATCTGGACACCGCAGGGGCGCCTGCAGGGGTTCAGCTTTAATGCGGATTTCTGGCGTTTCGAGGTCAAGGACCGGGTGATGCCACAGCCGGCTATTTCTGCCATTGGTGGTGAAATTTCTGCGTTTGAGGTTGCTGCCGCCAATCCGGATAATTATGTCGTTAATGGCACCATTGCCAGCAGTCCCAGTGCGGCTTATGCTGGTCTGGATCCCTATCAGTCATGTGATCCGGCGGCGCTGTCAGCGCAGTGGGGTGACGATCCGGAGGCTTCCAAAACATCCTCTGGTCAGGTAATACCATTGTCGCGTCTGGATTGTGTGGTTGATCCGCGCACCTACGTCGTTGATGGTGTTGTGCGCTCGGCTGGCAGCACCACCGGCAGCCTGATTACCATCAGTTCAGCCACGATCAACGCTGGCGAGGTGACTGCTGATGGTGTTGACCTGAAGGCGTCTTACGCCTGGGATACTGATATGGGTCGTTTCCGTATCGCCTCTGATTTCACATTCGTTAACCAGTACAAGCTGAGTGATGTGCCCGGGTTGGAGCTGGGGCTACGTGAAACCGGTCTGTTTGATGCGGCAGGGACCACCGGTGATGGTTTGCTGGTGCGTTCGCTGCCTGACAAAAAGGGCAACCTGACGCTAAGCTGGACCGCCCCCAGCATGAAACATACCGTAACCATGATCAACCGTTTTGTCGGCTCGTATGATAACCTGGCGTACGAAGACACCTTTGAGAACGGTAATGACTATGTGCGTTCGATTGTGAATCGAGAGATTGATAGCTACCACAGTATCGATCTGCAGTACAACTACGTGCACGAGTGGGCTAACCGGAATCTGGGTACGACCCTGTTTACGGTAGGGGCGCACGATGCCTTTAATGCCGAACTTCCGTTCCATTACAGCGGTGCGTTAAACTACGATGCATATCAGTTTGATGGTCGTGGTCGCCGTTTGTATGCTCGTGTTCTGATGCAGTTCTGATCGAGCGGAGCACTCGCTTCACAAAAGCAAGAGGGGGCAGGTTGCTGGCAACCTGCCCCCTCTTGCTTTTATTTAATGCTTTCTATCCAGTGTTTTTATTCGATGGCTTTGTCGAATTAAAATAAGTCGTCAGGCACTTCCGGCAGTGTTTCGAAACCCGGATAAGCAAAGTAATACCCCTGGAACAGATCAATGCCTTCTCCGGCCAGCCAGCGATACTCTTCTTCGCGCTCCACGCCCTCCGCAAGCACATCGATATTCAGTTTCCGACAGGTCAGCACCACGCCCTGAATAATGGCCTGGCGTGCGGGTCGCTGGTCAACATAGTCAATCAGTACGCGGTCGATCTTGATGTAATCGGGCTGAAATTCGGCTAACAGGTTCAGACCCGAGAACCCGGCACCAAAGTCGTCGATCACGGTAGTGAAGCCCAGCTTTTTGTAGGTTTCAAAAATGTTGACCAGGTGCATTTTTTCCCTGACTTCCTCGCTTTCGGTCACTTCAAAGTGAATCTTCTCCGCAGGAAAGCCGAATTCCCTGGCGGCTGCCAATGTGGTGCGAATGCAAAGCTCTGGGCGATAAACGGCATTGGGCGTGAAATTGATATTGAGGGCTACTTTGATGTTGAGTTTGGTCGCCAGCTCAATCGCCCTGACCCGGCAGGTCTGGTCGAAGTTATACAGATTGTCGTTGTTGATCTGGTCGCGCACATAAGCAAAACCCTGACCTTCAGGGCCACGGGCAAGGGCTTCATACGATACAACTTCGCGGGTACTGGCGCGAACGATGGGCTGAAAGGCAAAGCTCAGGTCAAACTGGTTATCATCGTTGTCCCGGCATCCGCTGCATCCCAGCTCCTGCGGCTCAGCGTTATGTAATTTGATGGTTTGCAATACAACCTCGCATATCCACATTGTCTCTATTTGTTAAAAAGAGCATATCACGTTGAAACTTTACTGCAGAACTGCCATAGCTAATATTACGTTCAAGTTACCGCGTGACAAATTTCCGGCTGTAACGGCCCAGTATGGCGCCAAAAATCAGCAGCATACTGCTCAGGCTGAAGGTCAGTCTGAAATCCTGTTGCCAGTCGATCAGCAATCCTGCAATGGCCGGTCCCAGCAATTGGCCGAGGGCAAAGAACACCGTCACGAAGCTGACTGCCATGGCGGCATGCTGCTGCTTCACGGTGCTGGTTGAGGCGGCCAGTATCGAAGTGAACAAACCACTGACCGATGCCCCCATCAACACATAGTGCAATACAAAGACGGGTGTCTCAGCGTGCAGGACAGGCATTATTGTAGCCACGCAAGATAACAGCATGCAAATCAGCAAGGCATTGGCATGGCCGATATGGTCGGCGGCCCAGCCCCAGGCCGGGCCGGCGACTACCGAAAGCAGGCCCATCAGCGCAACCAGTCTGCCCGCGGTGATCGGAGTAACGCCCGATTCCAGTGCGAAGCTGAACATGAACAGGGTTTGTACGATATAGGTAGCGCCGAGGATACCGTAAACCGCGCCAATCACCACAACATGTCGATTACGGTATACGCTGGCCAGGCCATGTCGGACGCTAACGGCTTCAGCGTGCCGCGGCGGCTCACGTAGCAGAGTGGCAGTCAACGCCAGCGTCAGCATGGCGCTGATAAAGAAGATGCCCCAGACGAGGCGCCATGCTGTGGGGCCGGCGGCATTGGTCAACGCGGGAACCAGCGCTCCGCTGATCAGAATGCCCAGCCCTACGCCACTGTTGGCGAAGCCGATAACGGTGCCGCGCCGGTCAGGGTACCAGCTGCCCAGCAGCGATATCAGCGGGGTAAACGCAAAGGCGGTGCCAAAACCCAGCAGGGTCATGGCTAACAGTAGCCAGCCATAGGCCGATACCAGACTTAACAGCAAAAAACCGGTGGCGGCCAGGCTCAGCCCGGTCATTATCGCCCGCTTGCCGCCGAAACGCCCGGCAAAAACGCCGGCGTACAGTAGCAGTGTCAGGTACCCCATGGCTGTTACCGTGCCAAGGTTGGCAGCCTGTGTGTAGCTTAGCCCCAGATCCTCGCGCATGGCAGGCAATACCAGGCCGTAGGCGAGGCGGGCAAAAACCACGGTGACCATCGTGCAAAGTATGCCCAGGCCACTGAGCAGCAAAATTGATGGGCGGGAGGGCAGCGCATGCGGGATACTGCTTGCTTCGGGGGCAGGAGTGGACAATGGGCGCTACTCTCGACTAGGGTCACTGTGCGATTGGGACGACGGTACGATCGAGTTTAGCAGACCCGGGCGGTATCATCGACTGACGCTGGCGGTTACAATAAACAGTCAGGGATTTGAGTGTTCAGGAGCAGCTTGATGGTTAACGTTTATATTGCCGATGACGATCCTTTGCTGATTGATTTGTTGCGGTTCCGTCTGGAGCGGAAGTCTTACCTCGTGCGCAGCACTAACGATGGCGAAGAGGCGCTGGAGCAGATCCTGGCGTCACCGCCCGACCTTGTGATTCTGGATTATCAGATGCCGGGGCGTAATGCTCATGAAATCGTGAAAGTCCTGAAGCAGGATGCCGTCTGTCGCGATATCCCCATTCTGGTATTGGCTTCGCAATGGAGCGAGGAGGATGTTATCGAGGCCTTGCAACAGGGCATCACCGACTACGTGATCAAGCCATTTTCGCCAGATGAATTATTATTTCGTATTGAACGGGCACTGAAGAAATGACCATGCAATCAGAATTGGCCGCCACGCCTGCGGGCACCTGCTGCCAAAGCAAGGTATCGGTGCCTGTGGCGCGATGGCTACTCATTGTGCTTGCCTGTCTGGGGTCAGCAAGCCTGCAGGCGCAGGACTATGACCAACTCATTCAGCAGGCTGTCACGCAACGCAACGCCGGAGAGCTTGAGGCCGCCGAACAAACTCTGCGTGTCGCTTACCCGATTCCGCCGGATAAAACCGAAGTGGCGACACTGCTGGCCATGGTGATCGCGTTTCAGGCGCGCTACAGCGAAGCGCTGGACTTGCTGGAAGAGGCCCTGGCGCAAAACCCCGAAGATACAGGTTTGCGCCTGGCCCGTGCCAGGGTGCGTGCTTTTCAAGGCCTGTTCGCCGAAGGCGCAGAGCAGACGGCAGAGGTACTGCAGCAGCATCCGGACAATATAGAGGCCTTGAACCTGGCCGGCCGGATTGCGCTGTATCAACAGCGGCCGGGGCAGGCAGTGACGTATTTTGAGCGTGCAGGAATGCTTGATGACAATGATCTGGAGTCGTGGATCGGGCTTTATGATGCCAGGGCCGCTCAGGGCCAGGATGAGCTGGCCCGGCAGGCGCTGGCGGCTGCGGCGCAGCTGGCACCGGACCATGTTGATGTCAGGCTGCGGGTTGAACGTACGCTGAGCCCGCCCGGTCCGGTTAACGAATTGATTGTTGGTTTTGACAATAGCCGCTTTCGGGATGTTGCGCTGAGTCACTGGCGGGATCAGTTCATTGAGTACCGACGTCAGCGCAGTCTCAACAGTACGTATTATCTCAGGGCGGAAAACAACCGCCGGTTTGATAACCGGGATACCGTATTCGAGGCGGGATGGCTGGGTAACCAGCAGGGTGCGCTGCCCTGGCAACTCTCCGCAGCAATCAGTGGTGACAGTGAATTTTCTGCCCGCTACCGGCTTCGCGGTGCTGTATCTGTTCGCCTGAATGAAGGCAATGACTACGTAGGACCCACTTTGCTCACCCCATCGCTGCAAGTAGCTGATTACAGGACCGGGACGGTGTCGCGGCTGGGTGTTGATCTGGAGCACTACGTCGCCGGCACTGCGCTTTGGCTGACACCCGGGTTGGGCCTGGTGCGTGACGAAGACAGCGACACCAGCGTCAGCTGGATGCTGGGCCTCAACTGGCAACTCAGCGGCCGTTTCAGGGTTGGTGCCAGTATTGCCGACGGTGCAGAGACCGAAAATCGTATTACCACTGACACCCGCTCGCGCAATGCCTATGTACTTTGGCAAGCGACGCCGGGTGTCGCGCTGCGCTTTAACGCTGGCCGTTATGACAGGCGCAATTCGTATTCCCGCGAAAACTACGGGCTCAGTGTCTCCTACCGGTATTAATAACATGCATGTTCGCCTTTGGTCTGATGGGCTCACCTGGGCTGCCGTAAGCAGCAGGCGGGAGGTGTTATGTACCTGCTGGAGCTGATATGGCTGGCGACATGGGCGCTGGCTGGCGCTTCTCTGCTGATATTGCTGGTGCTGGTGGCTCGACGTGCCATAGATGAGTACAGGACCAAACGTTACAGTGAGGTCAGGAAAGCTATTCAGCAGATCCTGTTTCGTTACATGCTGGATGACAGCGAGCCGGATCAGGCTGACCTGCAGAATCTGCTCGACTTTCGCCGTCGTGACAAGCCGGTATTGCGCAAACTTGCAATTGACCTGTTTCATCTGGTGCGCGGTAAAGAGCGCACCCGATTGGCGGAGTTGTTGCGCAGAATCAGCTTCAGAAAAGAGTGCGTAAAGGATCTGGCCCGGGGCCGCAGTCGCCAGCGCCACCTGGCCGCTGCCGCCCTGCAAATGTTCCCCGATAAAAAAACTGAAAAAGCCTTGTTGAAAGCGCTGAATGACCCGGATGAAGAAACCCGCATCGCCGCAGCCGATTCCTTGCTGGTCATTGATGCACTGCCAGATCTGGATGTTCTGATGGAGAAACTCAAATTCTCCATCGCGGCAAAATCACGTGATGTGCGCACGTTGTTCCGTGACATTGCCAGGGTCTCGCCTGCTCACCTGATATCTCTGGCTGCGCACAGTAACCTTGGCATTACCGAAAAGTTGCTTATTGCAGAAGCCATGGTCGACGCCCGCGATTACCAGGTGCTGGGCGTGCTGTTGCGTTATGCCGGGGATGCAGATGCAGAAGTGAGAGCAGCCGCCTTGCGCGCATTGTCTGCCCTGCAGCATCCTGCCGCTGGCGACGCAGTCCGGCGCGGCCTGTCTGATATGAGCTGGCAGGTGCGCGCGGTCGCAGCCAAGGCGGCTGGCCGCATTGGTATGCAGGAGTGTCTGTCGGCGCTGAATTTTCTGGTGGATGATCGCAACTGGTGGGTTCGTTTTCGTGCCGCTGAAGCATTGTTCAAACTGGGTGACGACGGCATCGTCGTGCTGCAGGTACGGGCCACCTATACCGGCTGTGGCGGATTCGGTCGCGGTGCAAGAATGGCGGCGCTGATTCTGGATGAAAACGGACTGCGCCAGTACACTGAGGCGCAGGAGGTGTTGAATGCTTGAACAGATCACGACGCTGTTTCTGCGTGCACTTAACGGCAGCGCCGAATGGGTGGTGGGTTTTGTTATTGCGGTCGGTCTGGCACAAAACCTGGTAGTACTGATTCAGTTACTGATAGCCAGTGGTAGCATGCGCCGCGAGGATCAGACGCAAAACCGTGAAACCTTGTGGCAACAACGGGCACCGGGGGCGCCTCCGATATCGCTGATTGCGCCGGCGTACAACGAGAGCATGAATATTGTTGAAAGTACCCGATCACTGCTCAGTATCCGTTACCCGCATTTTGAGGTCATTGTGGTCAACGATGGCTCGAAGGATGATACGCTGCAGAAACTCATCGATAATTTTGATCTCCGGCCGAGCCTTCGGGCATACGATAATCTGGCACCGCACCAACCCATCCGTCGCGTTTATCAGTCGGGCCGGTATAACAACCTGGTTGTTGTTGACAAGGAAAACGGCGGCAAGGCCGATGCGCTTAACGTAGGCATCAATGTCTCGCGCAGCCCACTGTTTTGTGCCGTCGATGCTGACTCCATGCTTGAATCCGACGCGTTGTTGCATGCTGTGCAGCCTTTCCTGAGTAACCCGACGGAGGTGATTGCGGTGGGCGGCACCATTCGTGTTGCCAATGGCTGTGATATCCGTGGTGGCAGGGTGACCCGGGTAGGGTTGTCCAATAAGCTGATTCCATTGCTGCAGACCGTGGAGTATACCCGCGCATTTCTGGTTGCCCGGGTTGCCATGAGTGAGCTGAAAGTGCTGATCATGATCTCCGGAGCTTTCGGTATTTTCCGCCGCTCATCCACGCTCGCTGCCGGCGGCTATGATGTCAATACTGTCGGTGAAGATTACGAGCTGGTGCTGCGCCTGCATCGTTACCACCGGGAAAACAGGATCCCTTACGAAGTGGTATCGGTAGCAGAACCCGTATGCTGGACTGAAGTGCCCGAGAACCTGACAATTCTGTCGCGACAACGCAGGCGTTGGCAGCGCGGAGCGTTGGAGACGTTTTTCAAACACCGCAAACTACTGATGAATCCACGTTATGGTCGGATTGGTGTCATCGGTATGCCGTTCTCATTGCTGATTGATGTGATTGCGCCGCTGGTCGAGGTGCTGGGTTATGTGCTGGTACCATTGTTGTGGTTCAGCGGCATGCTGAACCCGGCGTTCGCACTCGCCTTTTTGGCATTGACATTTTTCTTCGGCATTTTTGTCAGCGCCGGCGCGCTGATACTGGAAGAGGTGGCCTTGCATCGGATTCCGAGGGCCAAAGACCTGCTTAAATTGATAGCCATTGTTCTTATTGAGAACTTTGGTTATCGCCAGCTCAATAATATCTGGCGCGCACAGGGCTGGTGGGAATTCATCCGCAAGAAAAAAAACTGGGGCGAAATGACCCGATCGGGACTGGGGCAGTCGGCAAAACCCGTTAAGCCGGGCCCGACCGGAAAACCACCTGCCAGCTGAAAACTCTGCGGTGCTGTGTTAACCACGCTACTTTATGATGTCGGACCAGGCGTCGGTTTTGTCGGCAAGCGACATGGCCGCATGCGCCGGGCTGGTTGAGGGCAACCGTTGCAGCTGTATGTGCTCTCGTTCTGCTGGCAGGGTGGGCAGAACATATCGCAAAAACACCGTTTCCGCTTTGGCGCCATTGAAATATATTCTTTTGACCCTGTCATGTTGGCTGAGGAAGCCGGCAAAATCGTTTGCAACGATGGATGATGTAATTATGTCAGAATCCAGGCTCCCGGATCGGGTACAGGTCTGCAACACATCCCACAACGCGATATGATTTTCCTGCAACGCCACCAGCCTGGATGCGTAGGGTAAGTTGTCCGGTAGATTCAATAGCCGACTGAGAATTGTCCAGAAGCCGTTGCGTGGATGCGCATAGTATTGCTGCGCACGCAATGATGCCACGCCCGGCATGGAGCCCAGAATCAACACCCGGGCATCATCACCAGCAACCGGCGCGAAACTGTGAATGCGATGGCTCACGGCTGGTGCCCGCGAATTTTCGACAGCCGCGGATCCGCCATGCTTGGTCTCAGAACACGCATCATTTTGTCACCTTGGCGGGTTAGTCAACCCTCTGTTGTAGTCAACCCACTGTTATAGTCAATCCACTTGAACAGTATTCATAGTTATGGCATCCCGCAAACCACACTGAAGCCAGGACAACCCCGGGCTTAAATGTGGTTTGCAAGCAGCTAAACGCGTTAGCTGCGCTGAACGCCGACCTTGTTCGCCTCCAGCAACTTGACCGCACGAATCAGCGGCCACATGATCACAGCGAAGGCAAGCACTGACCAGACTCCCAACAGGTTCAGCGCGGTACTGATGCCATGCATGTCGGCGAGATAGCCGACAAACGGGCCGGTCAGGATAAACCCGAATCGGAACAACAGGCTGTTCAGCGAATTCACGGTGGCGCGGAAACGCCCGGGAATCCGCCGGTTCAAAGCGTTGGCCAGAATCACCTGGTACAGACCGCGGCAAAAGAACAGCATAAAACACAGTGCCACGCCGGCCCAGCCACCCAGCCAGGCCATGCCGAAGATGCCGATCACCGGTAGTACCCCGATCACCACCAGAGCAAATACCGCGCCTCTGGTTTTCTCCAGAACATACCCGCATTTGCTGGCCAATGCTACGGTCAGGCTTTGCGCGAACCACAACGCTCCGAACAGGGCGAGCGACAACCCCATGTTGTCCCAGTATGGCTGTATCAGCCATGCCACATGCACCGTGGCGAGGTTGTATACCGGCAGTGCGATGAATACCATGCGCAGGATACGATCACCTTTGGCGACATGCTGGTAAATATCCCTCAGGCTGACGACACGATCGCCGGGCTCGGCGGCGTTGTCAACCGGGGGTTCAACAACAAGAAATGCCATCCACAGACAGACCCAGGCAGTCAATGACTGTATCAACACCATGGCGTCGAACGACCACATCGCCAACAAACCGCCGAACAGGGCGCCAAGTCCTTCCGCCAGCGACTTGGTAAAGCCAAGTTGCGACAGGCTTTGCGCGTGTTCGCCCTCGTCATTGGCCAACGCTCGTTCACTGTCATACAGCAACGCCAGATCAGCGCCTGACAGCATACTGACAGCAAGGCCCAGTATCAGCTCGAAAATCACCAGGCCCCAGAAGCCGTCAGCAAAGTTCAGCCATAAAAACCCCAGGCCGTGCGCCAGTGCCCCGATCAGCAGCGCCAGCCGGCGTCCCATGATGTCGGCGAAATAGCCCGACGGGGCTTCCAGTACCACAATCGCACCTGCGTAAATCGCCTGCAGGTAGAAGATCTCCGACAGACTCAGGCCTTTGGACTGAAAAAATGGCACCAGCACCGGCACAATTAGCAAAAACATGTGAAAGAACGCCAATGCGTAAACAATATTGATATTTCTTTGCAGTTTATTAACCACAATACACTCCTTCGCTGGCCCCTGAGGCCCGCACTACTATCCCTTTTTGTTGTTCCCGGCGTTACCGCCGGGTCTGGCTATGGCTTTTTTCAGACAAAGAAAAAGGCCTCTGAATTTTTGGAAACTCAGAGGCCTTCGTTAAACTTTATTTGTAAAGCTGACACTAATTACAAACTACGTTTGGCAGACCTCCTGCTCCATTTCACCGTTGCGCGCAATGCGCTGGCTACGCACAGGCATACCTGTGAATGACGCCCAGCACAGCACCACCGGTGTGGAAACCGGTTTGGTGGTGGACAGCGCATAGCGATGTCGCATTGTGTCTGGTGAAATAATCATGAGACCGTGCCTGAAAAAAGATTTATCTTCGCAACCTGACGTTTGGTCAGTCGCGAGGGAGGGGAATTTTATGCCTATTATTCTGAAAGTCAATATGGGTAATAAAAAAAATATGAAAATTACCGCTTCGTCATTCGATTTGATTCGGTACAATGCAGCGCTGATATATCGAAGGGAGTAGTTTCATGTGGTTTAAGAATGTCCGCCTGTATCAATTTACCCGGCCGTTTGAGTTGTCTGCCGACGAGCTGGACAAGAAACTGTCCGGGTTTGTGTTTCAACCCTGTAGCAGTTTTGAGCGCAGCCGCTTTGGCTGGATCAGTCCGCTGGGCAAAGAGGAAGAGGCGCTGACCCACAGTATGGGACACTTCATAATGGTGTGTGCCCGCAAGGATGAGAAATTGCTGCCGGCCTCGGTGGTGAACGATGTCGTCAATGAAAAAGTCGAAGAACTGGAAGCCCGGCAAAGCCGCAAGGTTTATCGCAAGGAGAAATTGCAGATCAAGGATGACGTCACTGCCGCGCTGTTGCCGCAGGCGTTCTCCCGCACCCGCAAAGTGTTTGCCTATATCGATAGCCAGGCCGGATTGCTGGTTATCAATACCAGTAGTGCCAGTGCCGCTGAGGAGCTGATCTCCGGGCTGCGCGAGAGCCTGGGTTCGATGCCGGTGGTGCCCGCCGATGTGCAGCAGGCACCGGGCTCCGTGATGACACGATGGTTAGAGGCGCAGGTGGCTGAGGGACAGTTCGACATCAGCGAGAACTGCGAGCTGTTCAATCCGGCGGAAGATGGCAACTCGATACGCTGTTCCGGTCAGGATCTCACCTCTGATGAGATCAGGGTGCATCTGGAGGCGGGCAAGCAGGTCAAGAAACTCGGTGTGGTGTGGAATCAGAGTCTCAGCTGCGTCATTGCTGACGATCTGACGATCAGTCGGTTGCGCTTTGAAGACATGGTACTGGAGAAAGCACAGGAAGCGGATGCAGAAACAGCGGCACAGCAGTTTGACCAGGATTTTGCCGTCATGACGCTGACCCTGTCCGGCTTGTTCAGCGCTTTGTTTGATGTCTTTGGTGGTGCCAGAACGCTGGATGGCTGACCATGACTGACTAGTCCGATTGCGCTTCAGGTTCGTAGACTCGATAAACGCAGCCAAGCCTGCTTTACTCGATACAGGAGCATGAAATGCATTCAGTTGTCGGGCGCTGGCTGGTGCCATTGCTTATATGGGCAATGGCGAGCCAGGCCAGCGCCCAGAATCTGCCCCGGGTTGAACTCTCGGCTGTGACTCGGGGCCCGATGCTTGAAGAAGTACCGCTAACCGGTTCCGTCACGGCCCTTCGCCGATCAGATATTTCGGTCTCCATTGCCGGACTGGTGCTTACGCGCCAGGTTGATGTGGGTGACCGTGTCGCTGCCGGTGATACCTTGCTGACCCTCGACGCGGAGCTGTCAGAGCTGGCACTGATGCAGGCGCGGGCGCAGCAACAGCAGGCAGAAAGCGAGCTGTCCGAAGCGCGTCGTGTGCTTGATGAAGCCCGATCGGTAGGCGCAGGCACCAATATCGCTACCACCGAAGTCAACCGTCGCCAGAGCGAAGTGGCAACTGCTGAAGCCGCGCTGGCTGGCGCACAGGCCGCGCTGGCCATTGAGCAGGCGCGGTTGCGCCGACATCGCATTACCGCACCTTTCGCCGGCGTCATCAGCAGTCGCCGGGCAGATGCTGGTGAGTGGGTGCAACCAGGCACGCCGGTGTTTACGCTGATTGATACCGATACGCTGGCGTTGGACTTTCAGGTTCCACAACAGGCATTCCCCAAGCTGAATGACAGCAGCGTACTCCATGTCAGCGCTGCTGGTGCGACACGCGACAACGCCAGGCCGGCTGCTATTGTCAATTGGCTGCCGGTGAACAGCGGCGAGGCGAGAACCTTCCTGCTGCGAGCCCGGCCGGAACCGGGGTTCAACCTGAATCCGGGCATGAGCCTGGAGGGTACGCTGACTGTTCAGCGGGACAGCGACGCGCTGTCGGTACCCCGTGATGCGCTTAATCGTTATCCCGATGGTCGGGTGACCGTCTGGGTAGCGGAATCCGGGGGTGACGGTGACACCTACAGCGTCAGCGAGCAACGCGTGATGTTGGCCGGTACCGCCGGTAACCGCGTGTACATCGAATCGGGCCTGGGCGGCGATGAATTGATTGTATCGCGTGGCAACGAGTCGTTGCGCCAGGGGATCGATGTGGAGCGCGTCGGCGGGGCGCAGCGCTGATGTTTGTCAGCGTTGTCAATCGTGCCATCCTGGTGACCGTCATCACCTTGATCATCACTGTCATCGGCGTCGTTGCTGCGACCCGTATCCCGGTGCAGATGATTCCCGATGTGGAACTGCGCACCATCAGCGTGGAAACGCGCTGGCCCGGCGCCACGCCGCAGGATATCGAAAAAGATATCCTGATCGAGCAGGAGCGGTTTCTGCGCAATGTGCCCAATCTGAGCCGGCTGGTGGCCTCGGCGGGCAGTGGCTCGGCACAGATTGAGCTGGAATTCCCCTTTGGCACCGATGTTGTCGAGTCCATGATTCAGGTCAATAACGCCCTGAGTCAGGTTTCCTCCTATCCCCGCAATGTTGACCAGCCACGTATCGTGGCGGCGTCATTCTCGTCCAATGCTTTCATGTACTTCCGCGTCGGGACCTTGCCCGGCAACCCGGCAGACATTGATATCGAACGGATGCAGGATTTTATCGAAGATCGGGTGCGTCCTCTGATGGAAAGCGTGGCGGGTGTCTCGGAAGTGTCGGTGGGCGGTGGTACGGATCGTCAGATACAGGTGGATGTGGATGGCTCTGCGCTGGCGCAGCGAGGATTGAGTGTACTGGATGTGCGTGATGCAATTCTGGCCCGTAATCAGGATATTTCCGGTGGCGAACTGACGGCCGGCAAGCGGCGTTATCTGCTGCGCACAGTTGGTCGCTTCGAGTCCCGGGATGAATTGGGTGACGTGGTGCTTTTGCGGCAGGGCGATGCAGTTGTGCGCCTGGCAGATGTCGCCAGCATCAGTCAGGGACAGGCGCGACGCAGGGAAATATCGACTTACGATGGCGAACCGGTGCTGGGTATGCAGGTGCGTCGTCAAAGCGGTTCCAATGTGCTGGCGATCAAGCGTGCCATGATGGACGAGGTTGAGTTGATAAATCGGGACGTCCTGGCACCGGCGGGCCTGATACTGCAACTGAGCACAGATGATACCCGATATGTCGAGGCATCAATCGGCAATGTGTGGACCAATCTTGGTATCGGCGCAATATTCGCGACGCTGGTCATGTTTCTGTTTTTGCGCTCGGTCAATGCCACGTTTGTTGGTGTCATTGGCATACCGTTGTGCGCGGTGGCGGCGTTTCTGGGGTTGATGTTGACGGGGCGCACCATCAACGTGATTTCGCTGGCAGGCATTGCGTTTGCCATCGGCATGACCATTGATAACAGTATTGTGGTGCTGGAAAATATTGAAAGGTTTCGACGCAAGGGGCTGGACAGATTTGCGTCGGCTATCGAAGGTGTCCGTGAAGTGTGGCCCGCGGTGCTGGCATCCACCATGACCACCGTGCTGGTGTTTCTGCCGATTCTGTTCATTGAGGAGGAGGCGGGGCAACTGTATTCCGATGTGGCCATTGCAATCTCCAGTGCCATCCTGGTGTCGATGGCTGTTGCCATCTTCGTGATTCCGACCTTGAGTGCACGGCTGGATTTCTCTCCCACGTCTTTCCGTCGCCGGCAGCAGACAGGGGCTACCGACAGATCTGCGCCGGGGGCCACACTATCGTTTGCCAGCAACGCCATACGCGGCCTGATAGAGCGACCGGTGCGGCGATTGCTGGTCATTGGCAGCACGGTGTTTGCCTGCGGCTTTATTATTCTGGTACTGACACCGCCGGCAGAGTATTTGCCCGAAGGCGAGGAGGCGAAGACGTTTGCCTCCATGAGTGCACCGCCGGGTTATAACCTGGCAGCCATGGCCGAGATCGGTGAGCAGGTTCGCCAACACATGCTGCCGCACGTCAATGCTGATCCGGGTGCATTCGAGCGCGGTGAAACCGAAATCCCGCCCATCACCTCACTGAATCTGTCGATAACGGCCACCGGTATCCGCATTATTGCGGAGACGGTTAATCCACGCCATATCGAGGCGCTGATGACGGCCCTGACCGATTACTACGAGACCTTTCCCGGCATGCGTGCATTTGCTGCCAAAGGCTCGATTATTTCCAGTAATGATGGCGGAACCCGCAGCATCAACATGGATATTTCCGGCCCCGACCTGGTATCTGTCTACACCGCTGCCAACCTGGCATATGACCGGGCGCGCGAGGTATTTGACAACCCCAGAATCCAGTCCCAGCCGTCAGCCCTGAATCTGGCGCAACCTCTGGTGCAGATCCGGCCTGACTGGCAGCGTGTTGCCGAACTGGGATTGTCCGGCGATGCCATCGGTTTCACCGTGGCTGCGCTGACCGAAGGGGCTTACGTCGATGATTTTTTCCTCGATGATGACAAGGTAGATCTCTACCTTTACGGCGATCGCGGCGCCGATCAGGCAGCAATGCTGGCCGATCTGCCCGGGCTGTTGCTGCGCACGGGCGACGGCCGCAGCCTGCCATTGTCGTCACTGGCCACCATCGAGGAAACCGTCGATACCAGTACCGTGCGCCGGGTCAACGGGCGCCGAACGGTAACCCTGAATATCATCCCGCCCGATGATATTGCGCTGGAGACGGGCGTGGAGATGGTGCGTACAGAGTTGATTCAGGCCTTGCAGAATGAGGGGCACTGGCCGACAGGGGTAGATGTCAGTCTGTCAGGCGCCAGTGATCAGCTTAACGCAACGCGTGATGCCCTGATGGGCAATTTCCTGATTGCGGTGCTGATTGTTTATCTGTTGCTGGTCGCAATCTTTTCCCATTGGGGTTATCCGTTGTTGATCATGACCACGATTCCGCTGGGTGTGGCCGGCGGCATCGTCGGGCTTGCGCTGATGAACCTGGTCGGTGGCCTGCTCCCCCTGATGGGGCTACAGCCGATCAGCCAGCCCTTCGACATGATTACCATGCTGGGTTTCCTGATCCTGATGGGAACGGTGGTGAACAACCCGATTCTGGTGGTAGACCAGGCACGCAGAAATCTGGCAGAAAAGCATGTGGCGGTTGTTGATGCGGTGGCGGCAGCGGTCGACTCGCGTCTGCGCCCGATTGCCATGACTACACTGACCACGCTTTGTGGTCTGGCACCGCTGGTGCTGCTGCCGGGGGAGGGCACCGAACTTTATCGTGGTGTCGGCGCCATTGTCCTGTTTGGTCTGGTTGGCGCAGCAATCGTGACAGTGACGTTTTTACCGGCGCTGCTGGTGCTGATATTGGCAAGGTTCGGCCCGGGGCATCAGGTATCCGAGGCCCCGGCGCCCAGCGTAGCCAGTGCCTCCTGAACCTGTTTCAGGATATCTGAAGCACTGTCACCTGAATTCATGCCTTCCGACTGTGCGGTCAGCAATTGCCGGGCGTCGTCGTCCCAGCGGCGCAGAAGCTGAATTTTCTGTTGCGCACTGAGCTGGGCGTCGCTCACGACCTGGTCAGGTGAATCAAAGGCGCTGGCCGGATCAAGTAACATATCGTCGAATTTCATGATGTTGCCTCCTGCATTGGCTTTTTCAGGCATTTAATTCTCTCACGGCTTGCCCGTGATAGCCAAACACCCCGATTCAGCACCTTGTGCACAATCGACTGGCTGGTTACGCGTCGAGCGTGGCATCCATCGTGATATCAGCCTTCAGCAGTTTGGAGACAGGACAGCCGGCTTTGGCCTTGTTGGCGATGGACTCGAAGCCGGCCTGGTCAATTTTTGCGATCTTCGCTCGCATGACCAGATGCACCGCCGTCACCGCAAAACCGTCATCGACTTTATCCAGTGTCACCGTGGCTTTGGTGTCAATGCTGTCGGGCGTGAAGCCGGCCTCGCCCAGCAGCATGGAAAACGCCATCGAGAAACAGCCGGCATGCGCTGCCCCGATCAATTCTTCGGGGTTGGTGCCAGGCGTGTCTTCAAAGCGTGTGTTAAAGCCATAGGGATTGTCTTTCAGCGCCCCGCTTTCGCTGCTGATGGTGCCTTTACCCTGTTTCAGATTGCCTTCCCAGTGGGCCGAAGCATGCTTTTTCATGGTTTTTACTCCTCATATTGGTCGAAGACTACAGGTAAACATATCGCAGGCCGACGGTAAAGTGGTGGTCATTCAGTGGTTTGAGACTTATGCCATATGTTACGTACCGAACATACGGTTGTGTGCAATCCCTGTAGAATGGGTTACGCCGTCCGGACGTTGGTTCTGCCCAATATTGGGTTTGGTCACTGTCCTGCGTTCGCCAAGGAGATAAATTTTGACTACAAGATTAGCCACCAGCGCGGCAATACAAGTCGACCCGGCTGAGTCGGCCCCGGGACAGAATGTGCTGCTATCGCTTCTGGACGCGGAGGCTAAAGCACGGTTGACAGGGGAGCTGTCACTGGTTGAACTTAAACTGGGGCAGGTGCTGTCCGAGTCGGGCGACAAAATGGGTTATGTGTATTTTCCGACAAATTGCATCGTGTCGCTGTTGTATGTCATGGAGAATGGTTCGTCCGCGGAAATTTCGGTGGTGGGTAATGAAGGCCTGGTCGGCATTTGCTGCCGGTAAACTGCAGAGGCTGGGCGTCATTACCTATAGCCGCGGTAAGATAGCAGTGCTGGACAGACCACAACTGGAACGCTTGACTTGTGAATGTTACACGGTGTTAAAAAAAGAGACCGACCGGCTGTTCGTAGAACTGAAGCATGCAGCGGGACTCTCAGCGGCACGCTAATTGTCGGCGCTGTTATATACGCTGCCGAACAGACAGGCCAGGGGAGGGTTGCATACACTCCAGTGCGGTTAAGATATTGCAGCGTATTTATCCGCGCCCGGAAGTGGCGCGCTGCAGTTGCCGGATGCAATTATGTCTGCAAAGCGCTCCGCTGTCTCAGTCAATCGTTTGCTGGACTCACTGCCCGCTGCGGTAAAGCAGCGGATTCTGGATAACAGCGATAACGTTAAACTCAACTTTGGCGAGCTGTTGTGCGAATACGGTGAAGAACCTCAGCATGTCTATTTTCCCCTGAGCTGCCAGCTATCTCTGGTGATCTGCATTGACGATCATGCGCCATTCAAATTGGCCATGATCGGCGCTGACGGCATGCTGGGCGCCCATGAGGTTCTGGACGTCAATGAAGCAGCCATGCGTGAGATTGTGCGAGAAGAAGGTTATGCCATAAAACTGACCCGGCCGACATTCAGGGACTTGCTGCAGAACAGTTCGCCTCTGCAGGTGACCGTCAAACGCTATCTGTTCGGGTTGATGTCGCAAGCCAACAGAACAACGGGCTGTAATCAGTTTCACCGGGTCAGCAGCCGCCTGGCGCGCTGGTTATTGTTGACCAATGACTGCCACTTGGTTACTGACCCAGCAACACCTGTCGGAAATCCTGGGCGTTCAGCGCAGTGCCATCAGTATCGCAGCCAGTTTTCTGCAGAATAAAAAACTGATCAGTTATTCCCGTGGCCTGATCACGATACTGGACAGAACAGGGCTGGAGGCAGAGTCATGCGCGTGCTACGCCATCATGGCCGCTGACCGGGACCGTTTCTGAGCCGCAGCCGTTGAGCTGATCAGGCACTCGCTGGAGAGGACGGACACAATCAGGCAGTGCAATGCTGATCTGTACTGGACAAGGCATCACGTGTATATGCCGGCAGATCCAACCCCTGTGCTGAATCCACGATAGCGGTAATAGCGATAAGTGGCGCCGTTGCCGAGACGTTACCAAACACGTTGGCAAAAGCGACATCAGCCGCATCGCGTCCTGTCCCCAGTCTGACCAGTCCCATCGGCTCAGTTACTCCGCTGGGATCGAACAGGTACCAGCGCCCGCTGAGCATGACTTCGACGTAGGCATGAAAGTCGGTGGGCCCCAGGCTGGGATCGGCGCCGTAATCAATACCCGAGGCAAATCTGGCCGGAATATTCAGCGCCCGACACATGGCAATCATCAGGTGTGCAAAATCGCGACAAACCCCCTTATGATCAAGCAGTGTTTCCAGGGCTGAGGTGGCGCTGCCCGAGCTGCCGCTGACGAAACGTGTCCGTCGTGTCACCCAGTCACGAATGGCCATGACACGATGATAACCGGGTGTCATGGAACCGAACTCGTAATTGGCCAGTGATGCAAACTTATCTGACTGGCAGTAGCGGCTGGGATAAATATACGTCAACACATCCAGCGGCAATTCAGACACTGGCATTTCATGTAGCGTGTCAGGGTTTGCATGAAGATGGTTGATTTCGACTATACCCTGGTAGTCTAACGTCAATTCACCAGGCCATGCCTGCAGTCTGAGGTAACGGCTGCCATGGCTATCCTGGCTCAATTTTTTTGCAATGACATCCTGTCTGATCGTTAATGACTCCTCAAGCACGCGTTGCCTGTCAGTGATTGCCGGGTGAAAATTGAAAATGAAATCGCAGGGTGAACTTAACACCTGATAGCCCAGTGTGATTGAAAAGCTTAGTCTGATCATATCAATGCATATCTCTGAACGAGCGAAAATGGGGTGCTTATTTGCTGATATCGAACTATCGTGTCCCTTATCATCATCCGTCACGTGGGTTATCGTATGGCCTTGTCACCGGAGTGGCTATGCCGCTAGCCAATCAGGCAACGAGTCAGGCGTTGATCATGCCACGGCGAATCGCGTAACGCACGAGATTGGCAACATTGTGAATATTCTGTCGCTGCATGATGTGGGTGCGGTGAGACTCGGCAGTTCTAACACTGGCAAACAGCCTGGCAGGTCTCCCGGTGTACTCAGTGCGATACCACACAAATAAAATAATCTGGAAATCCGGGCGTGCATTGCCCTGTGGAGTTTTCAGAAACAGGGCCGGATGGGGGCAGGCCGATACTGTTCAGAAGGTCGGGATCCATTTGGACCATTCTTCAATCAAATAGTGGGCACATTTGCTGGCTATCCGCTCAGCAGTGGATTCGGTCTGTGTATCTATTGAAAGGGGTCGACAGGTATCTCTTGCCAGCTGACCAGTTGCACATGAACGTCAAAGCGGTCTATGCCGTACTCGATCGTCATGGACAAAACCCCTGTGGTGTTAGTGCCGGTTCATAAGTGGAATTGCTCGTGGCAATGACGGCACGGTCGCGGCCACGCCGCTTGGCTTCATACAGGGCGTCGTCAGCGCGCCGCAGCAGTTGATCCGATTGTTGCTCGCTGTTGTCCTGGCAGGCAATGCCGAAACTGAGACTGACACGCAGCCCCAGGCTGAAGGGGGCCTTTGCCAGCGCAGCGCCCAACTTGGTGGTGATGGCTGCTGCCGAATCACTGGCGGTGTCAGGGCAGATGATGAGGAACTCTTCACCGCCCCAGCGTCCGCAGAGATCGCTGGCGCGCATATTACGGGTCAGCACCTCAGCAACTTCCTGCAATATTTTGTCCCCGGTCAGGTGGCCATGTTCGTCATTGATGCGTTTGAAAAAGTCGATGTCGCACAAGACCAGCGTCATGGGTTTGCCGCTGCGGCGATGGCGCTCGATTTCCTGCTGTAACAACGTGTCCAGATGGCTTCTATTGGACAACCCCGTCAACTTGTCTGTCACCGACAGATGTTCCAATTCCGCAAACGCCTCCGCCCGCGATCGCTCATACAGGCGAAACAGAAACCAGTGAGCCAGCAACACTTCAACAATGTTCAACCACGCACCTAGTGTTACCGCCGTCTGTGGCCAGTCGGGCAGGCGCAGATAAACAAAGCCGATGACATAGCTGAACACCAGTCCGGTGAGCCAGGCGCCGGCGCGTCGGCCCAGCAGGAAAAATGCCACCGGCGGCAGGATGGTGACCCAGATGATGGAATAATTGCGTCCCTCTGCCATATGAATAAAACTCAAAAGCACGCCAATCAGAACGACCACGACCAGCCACGATGCTATCAGCAAGTGACCGGAGCGGTGAAAATACAGCAGCGCCAGGGCAACCCCGACAGTACCGGTGTAATCCAGGGCGGCCACTTTGTAGCTGGCAAAAACGAAAACGTTAATGCTGCCGATCACCGTAAAGTACAGCGCCATGATAATCAGGATCGCATACACCAGGCGCGTCTGATGGTGAACGGGGCCGACGTTGGCGGGTCGGTGATGTGAGTGCGGCAAAAAAGCCATAATGTCAGCCAGAGTAACGGAAGCAGCAATTACGTCATGATCACTTGAATGACGCTTGCAGGCAAGTCCTGTCCATGTCGTGACAGGCGGCGTCAGTCTGTCGGCGGAAACGCCAGTACGTCAATGTGGCCGATCAGGCCATGGCCGCTGGCGGCATGGGACAAGCGGAACGCCTGCCACTCGTCGAGCGCTGCCGCAGACAGAGCGTCATCGTCGGCGACCGCAGTACGAATACCCCGGATCAGATCTGCAACCAGCGCCTGTTGATCTGGCCCCAGCAGCCAGGCACTGTCACCGGTAAGCACGCGATAGCCGGCGTTTTCCAGCATCGATTGCATATACCCGGCTGCGTCCGGCCCCAGTGCTGGCCCCATGCCTTTGTCCCGGCGCTGATCCTGATTGAATGCCATGAGCACGGCTTCATCCAGCGGATGCACCGGCGTCCATTCAGTCCGGCCATCGTAGTTCAGTGCGGCATAAATGGCGGTAGGTTGTGTGCGCAATCTGGCGATCAGGGCATCAACCAGCTCCTCAGATACCAGGTCGAATAACGCGGACGCCGACAGCAGTGCGGCGCCTCCCAGAGGCAAGGCATCAACCTCCTGCAGATCGGCCTGATAGTCTTCCACAATCTCGCCCTGGCTGTGTCGGCGCAGAGCTTCGTTGAGCAGGGCCGGGTCGTGATCGACGAGCCGCCAGACGCATTGCTGTGCTCCCAGCCCGGTCAGCGCGCGCAGGGTGGAACCGGTGCCAGAGCCCAGGTCAACGATGATCGGGGAAATGTCTGCGTCGGCCTGCAGAAAGTTGACCAGGGTCGTGGCCAGTCCTTTATGGCGTGCGGCCTGGTCGGCCGGTTCGCGCAGATCGAGCCAGTTGACGGAAAATCCGCTCATGGGTTATGCCTCATAATGTCTGTGTTGATGTTCTGTGGTACTTGCCACTGTCTGCAATACACGGATGACCCGGGCAGCGGTGTCCTGCCAGTCTGGCAGCTCGGCCGCTGCCGCCTGGGCGCCTTGCCGTAACGCCTGCAAGCGCTCCGGTTGGCTAAGAATGCTGCGTAGCGCGGCTGCCAGTGCGTCGGCATCGTCGACAGGCACCAGCATGCCCGCGCTGGCCGGCACAACATCGGGAACGGCACCGGCATGTGCCGCCACCACCGGCAGGCCAAACGACAGTGCTTCGGCGAACACCATGCCATAACCTTCAAACCGGGACGGCAACACGAAAATATCGGCTGCCGTATACTCCGCATTCAGGTCGTCGATGCTACCAGTAAAGTGAACACGATGATCCAGACCCAGAGTAATGCTTTTGTTTTTAACAAAACCCGACCAGGCCGGGTCAAAGTGATCGCCGCCAACGATACGTGCGCTCCAGGCCAGGTCCTGTATCTGCGACAATGCCGTTATCAACACATCATGGGCCTTGCGCCGGGTCAGTGTGGCCACCGTCAGCAGGCGCGGCGGATTGCCCCGGCACGGCGCAAAGCTGCGTTTGCGGGTGCCGGGCAGGGCAACGGTAATGTTTTCCGGAGCAATGTCAAAGCGGTTTTTTAACAGGGCCGCAGTGGCCGGGCTGGTGACTACCACAGCGCACGCCAGCGCCAGTGCTTTTTTCTCCGACCGGAACAATGTGTTCGCCAGATCGGCGTCAAGCCCGGACTCAAGGGCCAGCGGATGATGGCACAGGGCGATGATATTGAGGCGTTGGTGCTCTTGTTCAGCAATCGCATCCATGACGCCATAGGCCAGTCCGTCGATCATTACCAGGGCATGATCGGGAATGGCGGCCATTTTTGCGCCCGCATCGGTCAGCGCCGCAGCGTCAGGCGCGGGAAAGCGGGATGACAGGACAACGTGGTGAACCCTGATGCCGGCGGCTTGCAGGGCCCGGATCAATTCGCGATCGTAGGCATAACCGCCGGTCAGCGTCTGCAACTCTCCGGGAATGACAAAATACAGTTCTGGCTTCAAAAGACATCCGTCCAGCGTAATCGGGGCTCCATTGTATGCAAATGCCGCACGCTTACCAAACAGCATTCGTATTGCCAATACGCGGGGGCAGAAAACCGGATCGTGTCGGCGAGCGTAGACTACAGAACAACGCAGTTCAACCAACTGAAGGCGGTAGCTTGCCTAATGCATGGCCGCACCGTAGTATTTCCAATTATGATGAACCTCAGGGCAGTTAAAGCAGGCAGCGCCAAACCCACGGTGACCCGGATCACCTCCGGACGTATACCGACTGAACACGGTGACTTCCAGCTGGTTTATTACACCAATTCAGTGGATAACAAAGAGCACCTGGCATTTTGCATGGGCGATGTGTCAGGTGAGGATATACTGACCCGTGTGCACTCGGAGTGTTTCACCGGCGATGTCATGGGTTCGCGCCGTTGTGACTGCGGCGAGCAACTGCAGCGCTCCATGGCCATGGTGGCCGCCAAAGGCAGGGGCGTGATTGTCTATCTGCGCCAGGAGGGCCGGGGTATTGGTCTGATGGCCAAGCTGGACGCCTACAATCTGCAGGATCAGGGTTATGATACCGTTGATGCCAACCTGATGTTGGGTCATGGTGCCGATGAGCGCGAATACTCGCTGGCCTCCTGTATACTGGAAGACCTTGGTGTGGCGTCTGTGCAATTGATGACAAACAACCCGTTAAAAATTTCCGCATTGCAGGCGTCCGGTATCAATGTCAGTTCGCGGGTGTCGCTGGAAGCGCCGGTCAACACTGACAATGAAGCCTATCTGCTGACCAAGGCCAAGCGTATGGATCACATGTTGGTGATGCCTGCCAGGGCCAGAGAAACCAGCCAGGAAGAGAATGAACCTCAATCAGCAAATTGAGGACTGGTTGCTGTCTCAGCGTGAGCAGTCCGATGTCGGCGACCGCCCGTTCGTTACCTTGAGTTATGCGCAGAGCTGGGATGGCAGTATTACCTTGCAATCAGGTGAACCCCTGGCTTTGAGCGGGGACCCGGCCATGCAGTTGACGCATCACCTGCGCAGTCTGCATGATGGCATACTGGTGGGCATCGGCACGGTATTATCGGATGACCCCAGGCTTAATGTGCGCCAGTGGGACGGACCCGACCCACAGCCGATTGTGCTGGACGCGCGCTTTCGAATGCCACCTGCCGCCCGTTTGTGTCACCTGTCAGAGAAACGCTGCTGGGTGTTGACCAGTGCTGATGCAACATGTCCGGAGGACTCGGCGTTGGAAATTATCCGTTTGCCGGGAAATGAAGACGGACAGGTATGCCTGCACGAAGCCTTGCGTGAGCTGAAGCGACGCGGCATCAATAGCCTGATGGTGGAAGGTGGCGCCAATGTGATCACCGGCTTTCTGAAGCAGAAGCTGGTCGATGCGATTGTGTTGACCGTAGCGCCCAGACTGGTGGGGGGCTACAAGGCGGTGGGCGACCTGGCGTTTGCTGAGCGCTCGTCGTTGCCGCACATTGCTCCGCTATTTACCGACACCCTGGGTACCGATCTTATCATGTGGGGGCAGGTGCAATATAAACAGACAGAAGCGACCAGCGAAGGACACGCCAGATGAACGGCCCGATAAAAAATGTTGACAGCATCACGGCACAGCAGCTGTGGTTCACCGGGCCGGAACAACTGGAAGTCAGGTCTGTGCCGCTGGCGCCGCCCGGGCCGGGGCAGCTGCGGGTGAAAACCCTGTGTTCGGCGATCAGTGCCGGCTCCGAAATGCTTGTGTACCGTGGTCAGCTTCCTGAAGAAATGTCACTTGACGCCAGTTTGCAGACACTGCAATCGGCGGCTACCTATCCGCTGCAATACGGTTATGCCTGTGTCGGTGAAGTTGTTGATACGGGCGAGGGTGTCGACTCGGCCTGGGTGGGTCAGCGGGTGTTTTCGTTTCAACCGCATGCGTCGCACTTTGTGGCCACAGCAGAGCAGCTGACCCCGGTGCCTGATGACGTGGCCACCGAATCGGCGGTGTTTTTGCCCAATATGGAAACCGCCGTCAACCTGGTGCAGGACGGCGCGCCGATGCTCGGTGAACAGGTGATTGTTGTCGGGCAGGGCGTTGTGGGCCTGCTGCTGACCGGTGTGCTGGCGCTGCATCCTCTGTCGGCGCTATACACCTTTGACACTCTGGAGAAACGTCAGCAGCAGTCACTTGCCCTGGGTGCCCGCGCCAGCCTGAGTCCGCTGGCTGATCTGAGCGAGCTGCAATCGCAGTCCCTGCAAGGCAAAGGCGCCGATCTGATCTATGAAGTCAGTGGTGTGCCCGATGCGCTCAATCTGGCGATCACGCTCAGTGGTTTCGACAGTCGCATTGTCATTGGCAGCTGGTACGGTAACAAGTCCGCTGCCATCGCGCTGGGTGCGCAGGCGCATCGCAACCGTTTGAAGATCACTACCAGTCAGGTCAGTACACTGGCATCAGCGCTGTCCGGTCGCTGGGACAAAACGCGTCGCTTTGAGCTGGCCTGGCAGATGATCCGACGCCTGCAGCCTCAAACACTGATCAGCCACCGCAGGGCGTTGAACGATGCCGGGTCACTTTATCAACTGCTGCACGAAGGCCACGCCGATGTGCTGCAGGCCGTTTTTGTTTATGACTAGCATGGCGTAAATTTTGCCAAACCCAATCTGAAAGGAAGAAACATGTATACCGTTGCCGTGACCAAAGACTTTATTGCCAACCATTTTCTGATCGGTGGTGACTGGGGCAGTGAAAATTTCCCCCACGCCCATCACTATGTTGCCGAGATCAGCATCGAGGCAGCCGAGCTCGATAAACACGGCTATCTGGTGGATATCGTGGAGATTGAAGCCGCGCTTGACAGTATCGTTGATGATTTCCGCGACAGCATGCTCAATGAAAAGCCCGAGTTTGCCGGACTCAATCCCAGCATCGAACATTTCAGCCGCATTATTTGTGAGCGCATGCTGGACACAATAAAGCCGCCAGGTGCAGGTTCATTGAACGTCAAGCTGTGGGAAAACGCGACCTGCTGGGCGGCGTATAAAAAAGCATTCTGACCTATGTGTCAGGATCAGGCCGGTTGAGTCGGTGCGGGACGGGCGGTTTGCAGCGCGCGCAGGCATAACAGGCCAGAGAGCAGCACCACCACATCGCGCAGGCGCATCAGGGCAATCAGCCCCAGTGCTGATTCCACTGGCAGGGCCAGACTTTGGAACGTCCAGAATACGGCGGCTTCAAGCGTACCGATGCCGCCCGGCAGAGGCAGCAGTAGCGCCAGCCGCATGGCAACCAGAATCAGCGCCAGTTCAACAGCATTGAGCCTGATGTCAAAGAAGGCCAGCACCAGCCACACTTCAAAAATCATCAACGCCCACCCCAGCAATGATAGAACCAGCGCAGTGAGCAACGCCGGCTTTTGCGACCTGACCACGGCTTTCAGGTCGCTGCCCATCAAATGCCAGTGCTCACCCAATGTTTTCAGTCGCGGACTGCTGAGCCAGCGGGCACCGGCTTTTTCCAGCCGCGCGGACAGCAGGGCCGGCTGCCGTACCAGGAGCCAGGCGATGGCGGACAACACCGCCAGCAGGGTCATCATCAACAGCAGGATCATTTGCCAGTCGCTGTTTTGACTGCCTGCCTGCATGCCCGACTGTGGCGCGAGCAGCAACAGGCTGACACCCAGCAGTAACATCATGAAATTGATCCACAGCTCATAGAACCGGTCCAGTGCCAGCGACAGCACCGCACGATGAACCGCCATGCCCGCGCGTTTGTACAGCCAGTAGATCTGAAATGGTTCGCCACCAAAATGCGGCGCCGGGGTGATGAAACTGACGGTTTGCCCGGCCTGGCGGATCAGCAGCATTTGCAGGAACCCGGGCGCTTTGCCCAGCATGCAGCCCAGGCGGCGCCAGCGTTCGGTGCTGACCATGATCACCAGCAGGTTGACCAGCGTCCACACCAGCCACTGCTGCCAGCTCAGCTTACCCAGAGTGTCGCCGATGCCGGCCAGAGGCATTTGACTGAGCGTCCATGTCACCAGTACCAGTGCAACGGGCCATAACAGCAGGGCAATCCAGCGTGATTGTGGCATCAGGCACCATCCTGTCGATTAACCCAGTCGTCGTCGGCCTGCCACAGACTGAACCGGCCGCAGCCCAGCAGCAGAATGGCGACGGTGGCGAACAGGCAGACAAGCAGTGGGCCAGAGTCAATGGGTGCAGGCACGGTCCAGGCCAGCAGCATCAATAACAGGACGGCGCCGGCGCGTCCGGCCAATCCCAGTGCCATCAGCAGGACGGCCAGTGCGATCAATGCGGCGACCACAATTTCCGCAGGTGTCAGCGTCATGGCCGGCCGGACGAAAATCAGATACGCGCTGAGCACCACCGCCACACGCATGGCTGGCAGCAGCCAGCGTTGGGTGAGCTGGTGCAGTTGCCGGAAGCGGTTGCCCGTGCCATGCGCTTGGGGCCGGAGCCGACCACTGACCAGTAGCCAGTCCACCCAGAAACCGGTCAGCAGCGGCACCATGAAACCAAACCCGGCCAGCACCGTGATCTGGGCCTGGAAAGGCGGCCACAACACCACGGCGACATAGCCCATCTGGAAACCCGCCAGAGTTCGGCGCAGAGGACTGGGTGGCAGCGGGTAAACCGGTTTGTTGTGCTGTTGACGGATCCTGATGCCGATGACAAACAGATAATAGGCAACGCTTACCAGCAGATAAGCGGCGTGAATTTTGCCATGCTGCAGGGCCAGCAGTGGCGCCACCAGCAAACCCAGGGCGTCAAACACAGTATCAAGTTCGCCGCCCAGCAGGCTGGTCTGTTTGCTGCGGCGGGCGACAAAACCATCGGCGCGATCCAGGATTGCCGCAATCGAATACAGCGCGGCCGCCGTCCACAGCAGTACAGGGTGCGTGATCAGTACCCCGGGAATGAGCAGGAAACCGCCGGTAACCGCAATCAGCCAGCCGCGCCCGAGTGTCATCCGGTTGGCCCAGCCCAGTGTCGGGTAGAGCGGGGCGGATGGGTTGGCGCGGTTGAGCGGCAGACGCTTGCGGGTCTGTTGCCAGCCCAGCAGCCACAAGGCAACAGCGGCGGTCAGAAACAGCAGTGCTGCATTGACGGTGGTCAACGCGCAGAGCAGCCCTGCAAAAAGCAGCAACCCGGCACCACCGGACAGCACAATTCGCGTCAGTTCGGTTTGCAGGGGCTTCTGTTCAGTTATCTGGGTCATTGAATGCGATGCATCGTCGGGTTAGCGGCTGGGAATCCATCGGGGAAGCCTAGCACAAATACCCTGATACGTGCCTTTCAGTAAACCGACACTTGGTTGCTGGCCCGGCCAGACAGTGTGCTAGACTGTTCCGGGTCCATCTGAAGACTGCAGGTGCATGAGTTTCTTACTGAAATTATTCATCAGGATATTGTCGGGCATTTGCCTGGTGTTGCTGTCAACGTCTTTGCTGGCTCAAGCACCTGCGCGTCCTGCATTGCTGACCTCCACACCGGTCACAGTGGCGGATTTGCCGGTGCAATCCGGTCGCACCGGCAGTCTGATTCTGTTGCCCGGACCGGTTGTTGCTGAATCGGATGTCGCCGGCGGGCGCGCGGCTGTCGGCCTGATCCGTGAGTTACAGGCTGACGGGGTGCCGGTCCTCCCGGGTACCTATGCTCATTTGCAACAAATCCTGCAGCAACGTGATTTATTGTTCTGGCAGATTCCGGTGTGGACGGGTGTCGTCAATCTGCTGGTCGCACTGATACTGCTGCTGGTGTTACTGAGAAAAACCGCGCTGCCGCTGCTCAGGTGGCTGTTCAGTCTGGCGTTTGCGGGCAACCTGTATTATCTGCCCATGCTGTTGTCGCTGCCGGCGGCAGTGCAGCTCACTGTCAACGTACTGTATTTTATTGCCATACTGATCTTTTTGCGCATGCTGCAAACATCCGTGTCAGCGCTGTCAGGAAGTGGCACCCGGCTGCCGCAGGCAGTGTTCAGGGTGGCGGTGTTGAGCCTCCTGCTGCTTATTGGTGTCGACAGCGTAGTATTGATTGCAGGCCTCGAGCTGGCAAATCATCCCGGTATGACACCGCAGCTGGTACCGGTCGGTCAATTGGCCGGGGTGCTGGCGGCATTGTATTTTCTGACCAGCCGACACGCTGAGATGCGAGCCGAACTGACGATACTCAACGCGTCGCTGGATCAAAGGGTGGCCGAGGCCACTGCCGAGCTGCAGCAGCGTTACCGACAGCTCACACGCGATGCGCTGGAGGCCGCGCGCATGAACGAGCGAAGCGTTATTTACCAATCCATCCACGAAGATCTCGGCGACAAGTTATTGCAGCTGATGTATTCCGCCGGCGACCGTGACACGATGGATCTTGCTCGCTCTGCACTGGCCGAGTTACGCGACTCGCGCAGTCTGCTGCCGGATCACTGCCGGCCACTGACTGAGGTGCTGGCGGATATTCGCAGCGAAGCCCAGAGTCGTTGTGATCAGGCAGGCATTGCCTTGAACTGGCAGCAGGATGGAGCGCTGGCTGAGGCCTCGCTTAATGCCCGCCAGCACTCGGCACTTGGCCGAACGGTGCGGGAAGCGTTCAGTAACCTGTTAAAACATGCCCGGGCCAGCACCGCGACTGTCAGCGTGCGGGTATCAGATAGTCGCCTGTTTTACAGTATCGGTGACAATGGCAAGGGCATCGCGGCGCAATTTTCGCCGGGACGTGGCCTGATCAACATGCATAGCCGGGTTAAAGAACTGGGCGGTACGCTGAGGCAGTCGTCTGCTCCGGAGGGGGGTACGACACTCGAATTCATGCTGCCGTTGCGTGCGGCGGCAGAGGGCGCGCCAGCGGCTGATGGTGAGCTGGCCGGGAACACAGTATGAGCTTGCGCCTGTGGCAGATAATCGTGGGTGTTGTGGTCGTGCTGGTCATGGCCGCGCTGGCACTGGTGACGATGTTGTCGGGTGGACAGCCCGATTCTGCTCGCGGCTCACTGTTCCTGACTTCGGCGCAGGCAGCAAGCAGTGGCCTTGTGTCGCCGCAGCAATCCAGCCCGCCGTGGTATCTCGGCGATGATGCCTGGCGGCCAACCCCCTTGCCCCGTTCCTGGTCTGCGGACAGTCTGCAGCCGGCAACAGAGACCCAGGCCTGGTACCGGCTGCCGCTGCCACCACAGGCGCATGACAACAATTGGCGACACCTGTTGCTGCTGCGCCACATGATGAACATGGAAGTGTGGCTGGATGAGCATTATCTGGGCAGCGCCGGTCCTCTCGCTTCGGGTCAGCTACAACGCAACTGGAACCGACCGGTGACATGGACGTTACCCGAAGCACTGGTTACCGGTGCGCCGCAGATGCTGTATGTCCGGCTACATTCGGCGCCAAATTTTGGTGTCATGAGCCCGATGATTCTGGGCGATGAGGCAACAGTTACCAACCGTTACCGGCTCAACTACTTTTTGCAGATCGACCTGGTCAAAATCAGCTTGTTGGCGATGGTGTTCATTGCCTGCCTGGGTGCGTTTGTGTGGGCGCGAATCCGGCAGGGACACTGGCTGCTGATTGCTTTGATGAGCATCAGCTGGTCGTTTCCGCTGCTCTATATTCTGTTGCCGACGGTGCCAACGGTGCTGCCGGGCGAGTTTGATTTCCTGCGCCTTTCCCACTGGGGAACAGTGGCCGGCGCTTTGTGTTTGCTTGCTTTTATCTATTCGTACTATTTGCGGGTGGCAGTGAACAGACTGCGCTGGCTGCTGGCGGTGTCGCTGGTACACGGCGTGATCCTGCTGGCGGTGCCTGATCGGCAGGTCGTTTTTGCCGGCAGCATCGGTCAGCTTTTTGCGCAACTGCTTTTTGTCATACTGATCATTCAGCTATTAAGGGTCAGGTCTCTGCGTAACACTGAAGTCTATAGCATCATCGCAGGCCTTGTGATCATGCTGATGGCGGCAGGTCATGATGTTTCACTGGCGATCAGCAACAGCATGGAACGTTGGCGCTGGGACATGTTTGTGTCATATATCACCCAGCCGGTGATGATGATTATTGTTACCTGGCACGGTGTCAGGGCTTACCTGGACAGTGTGACCAGGCTTGACGATATCAACAGACAGTTGCTGCATCGTCTGGCGGAAGCGGAAAAGAACCTGCGCGAGGTGTTCAGTCAGCAGGTGAAATTGCAGCGCGACAATCATCTGGCATCGGAGCGCGAGCAGGTGTATCGCGATCTGCATGATGATATGGGGGCGCGCCTGCTGTCGCTGGTGTTTAAAGTAGAGCAGGGCAAGGCGCGGGATCTGGCACGAAGTGCACTGCAGGACCTGCGGGATATTGTCAGGTTGGTTATGCATGAAGAACATCAGCTTGCCGCGGTGCTGGCAGATTGCATGGCCGAAAACGAAAGCCGGGCCTCGTCCCTGCAAAAAACGTTTAGCTGGCATGTCAATGACATGCTTGACGGTATCTCGTGTAGCAATCGCAGAATGCTGAAGCTGCGCCTGCTGCTTCGGGAGCTCAGTGGTTTCTGGTTGCGGATGCCGGAAACCCGCTCCCTGACTCTGACGGTCAGTCTGGTGGACGACAACAGCGTGGGTATTGACGGCAGGGTATTGCAGGTTGAGGTGACTATCGAGGGGAGTGCGGCGGATGATCCGGCTGGTGTGCCTCCGCTGCTGCACAAACGGCTGCGTGCCCTGGATGCCGTCAGTCAAGTGCACACCGGCGCTGGCCAAGGCATGAGTGTATGTATACCGTTACCTGTCACGGCGGCGACGCCACCGGATTCTGCACAACAGTCGCTGTCCGGTTAAAACATGCTCTGCGTCACCAGGCCGCGGCGGGAGGCTTCCATGGTGGCTTCGGCGCGACTGGATATGTTGAGTTTGGCGTAGATGGATTTGACGTAACCGGCTGCCGTATTACTGGTGATGCCCAACAGGCCGGCGACTTTGGGTGTGCTGTAACCCTTTGCGATCAGGATCAGCACTTCTTTTTCGCGCGCAGTCAGGTGAGCGGGGGCGACGTCTTCGCGTGGATTGAAGAAACCCAGCAGGCGCCGTGCGATGGCAGGTGACAGCGGCGGCTGCCCGTCGACAATGTGTTTGAGCATACCGGTCAGCTCGTCACGGCTCTGATCCTTCAAAAGATAACCGGAAGCGCCGGCGCCCAGCGCCGAAAACAGGTGGGTATCGTCATCAAATACGCTGGTCACGATCGACATGACACTGCGGTGTTTGATGTTCAGTTCATTGATCAGGTCGATGCCGGAACCGTCGGGCAGACCAATATCAATCAGGGCTATATCGGGCAGTTGCGAGGTCAGGGCGTGGCGGGCGTCGGCCAGCGAACCGGCGGTGGCGATCTGTATTCCGGGAAATGCTTCACCCAGTGCTGTCGTCAGCCAGGCACGGGCCTCGGGCAGATCCTCGACAATCAGTCCGTAGCGCACGTGTCAGCCCCCGTGTTATTGATTTGGACTATAGATTAGCCGGTGTTGGGGGTATTGCCCACCCCTTGAATCGGGGGGCAGTTTATTTGTAGTGGTGCCCCGGGCAGGATTCGAACCTGCGACCTGCCCCTTAGGAGGGCAAAAATACCCCTTGCATCACGTGTCTATACTTTCTTAAGCATATGAATAAAAACAATATATGTTTTTTGATGTGTCTTATTGTTTGTGTTTGTGTTGCCATTATGGTTACATATTGGTCGCACAAAATTGAACCTCTGTCCTCTGCCTAGGAGAGAATGATGGCTAAGGCGCAAGCAAAAATCACGTCCATTTCTGACGCTGCTGCTCACCAGTTCCTGAAAGAGGCCGGGGAACGCGATGTTTTGTCATGCAAGCGAATTCCCGGTCTGAGCCTGATCAAACTGAAGAAGGGCGGATCATGGCGCTGGCGTTATACTGATCCGACAGGAAAGCGCCGGGTAGCGACATTGGGCAGTTATAACAACATGAAACCAGTGGCGGCTGCACAAACCGTGCTGGACCTGCAAAGCAACGATGTGGACCCGCTGCAGAACAAACAAGTGCGTCGAATAAAGGCTCAAGACGCCGCCAGGGAAGCAGAAGCCAGAACGCTGCGTCATTACCTGGATAACTACTATCGCCCGCACATGGAGCGAAGCTGGAAGGCTGATAACGCGAAAGCCAACTATAACAGGATCGCCGGTCACTTCGCTGACTTGCTTGATCGGGATATGGCCACGATCGACAAGATCGATATCAACAAATGGCAGCTTGAAACTGAAAAGAATGGCAGAGCATACAGCACTGTCCGACGCAATTTCGGGGCTCTGAAAACAATGATCCGCCGAGCAGTGAAAGATGGCGTCCTCGATTCAGACCCCTTGGCAAATCATAAATTGCTGGAACCCACCCTGAAAGACCAGCACAGCACTCGGGCTGATCCGGGCAAGTCTGAGCGGCGCCTGCTGAGCAACGAGGAGATTCACGGTGTATTGACTGGTCTTGACGCCTTCGCGGAGGAGTTGCGTCGGCAAAGGCGAAGCAGTCGTGCTCACGGTAAACCTGAACTGTCCGATCTTGATGACGTGAACTACCCTCACTGGTTTATCCCTTTTTGCCATTTGGGACTCCATACTGGGCTGCGCCCGGGCGATCTGTATTCCATTACCTGGCAGGAGTTAAATCTGAGCTCCAGCAGGTTGACAAAGGTGTGTGAAAAAACCTCTCATGCAATCCGCCGGGAGAAGAAGCCGGCAGTGGTCGATATGAGACTGAACACAACGATTAAGGCGGTCTTGGTAGCGTGGTGGGCGGATCAGGGCAAGCCGAGCACAGGTCTGGTATTTCCATCGCCGAAAACGGGCAGGCAATTGGACGTGCAGGCTCACAGAAGGCCATGGACCCACGTTAAACTATTGGGCGGATTGGCCGACGAACTTAACTTCTATGCATTCAGGCACCATTTTATCAGCGCGATGCTCGCTGCCGGTGTCCCGGTCTTCACCGTGGCGAAGCTGGCCGGCCATAAGGGCGTCGAAATGATCCTGCAGCACTACGGACACCTTTGTCCTGATCAGGCAGTTGAGGCTTTGGATATTGTGGCAAGCACGATTGCGTGCGGCTCATCAATCCCAGGCGGGGCGGTTTTGCGATGATGGACAGAGGCGAATTGTTGGAGTTGGCACGCACTCTTCTCATTCAAAACATAGATACAACCATTGGATATAATGATGGTAACGCTGTTGCTATGTTGTCATTTGCTTTTTCCACCGGGGTGGAATTACGAGACGAAGAAGATCGGCCGTGGCCGTTGTCGGGGGATGACTTTAACTATGGGACCAATAATTTCTCTGACTGTTTGTTGGCCCTACAACTTGGGCTGCTGGAATTTGTTGGCACGGATTTTTCACAATTGGTGGATCTTGCAAAGTACGATAGCGCAGCTTACGACGCGTGCTTGTACATCGCTACCTCGAATCTGGAGCGCGGATTAACACCAGAGCTGGCCGAGATGCTGCGAAACCACCTACAAAAGCCTTCCCGACCGAGGAAGGGTAACCGTAAGTTGGCTCTCAGGGACGAAGCCATTCAAATAAGTGTTTATACGGTTTGCCAGGAAGGAAAGATAAGTCCAACTCGTAACGGCAGGAACAACAATAGCGGCTGCGACATTGTGCAAGAGGCCATGGCGTCCTTACCTGAATACACACGGTATGGTTTGCCGAGCTATGAGGGCGTCAGAAAGATCTGGGATGAGCGGAGGCTTCTTTACAGGATTCAGTCCAAACACACCCGTAGGAAAAACTGAGCGCCGAGCTTTTCCCACCTAAGCAGTATCATCTGCCATAGTATTTGAAACACCGACAAACAACGTAGGTGTTCAAAGTGTCTATAGAAACAACGCAAAACAACAATCAGCGGAAAAAGCTGAATCAGGCTTTTTTGCGCCCTTCCGATGCAATGCATTATCTTGGCATCGGTCGAACGAAGCTCCACTTCCTCTCTGAGCATGACCCTGATTTCCCCCGGAAAATCCGCTTAAGCGCCCGTTGTGTCGGATGGATCAAAAATGATCTCGATGCATGGCTAGAAACCAAGTCTAAGCAGGGGGTGTGAGGTGACTACCCGTAACAATAGCCAGCATTCGATCGGGAGGGAGGGCATTCCCAGTGAAGCGACCATCCACCACGCTCTATACATCGCTGCCGTCGAGGTTGACGGTATAGATGCACTGATAAAGATTCGTAGCCAGCCCCAGGCTGTTGGTCTAGATTGCGAACCCTGGCAAATCGTTGATTCAGCCTTTGTGCTTATTCAGTGTATGGAGGAGGCATGAACAAGCGAGAAAATACCCCAAACGCCGCCAAAGCAAATCAGGACTCATCCCAAAAAGATCTGCAAATCGAGATTCTCACAGAGGCTCTAGGGGAAATACTCCGCGAACTTGACGCCGATCTGTATCAGTGTGTTGCTTGCATATCCGCTCTGTCTGCGGGCAAGCCCCTGACGCCAGCGGATAAAGCCATGATGCTGGCAGTAGCTCGCCGCGTACATGGATTGGCGAGGTTACAACAGCATGGATGATATGCCGATCAATCTGAATACCCTCGTTGAGCGCCAGTTTGCAGCCCCTGAACCAACAAACCCTTTTGACTGGATGGAAGATTTCACAATGTCGCTTGAAGAGGCCAGTGAGTTATCTGACCCTGAATTTATTATTCCTGGCCTGATTGTCGCCGGTCATCTGATTGTCGTTCCCGCACCGCCAAACGGCGGGAAAACCACCATCTTTCTCGATCTCAGCGCGGATATGGTAAAGCGCAAATATCAGGTGATTTACATCAACGCAGACATATCGGCAGGCGATGCCAAGGGCTTCATAGAAACTGCAGACGAGGCGGGCATCAAACTGCTTCTGCCTGATATGAAGGTCGGTAAATCGATGAGGGACATTGTCTCAAATTTGGAGAGGATGAATAACACAGCCGTGGATCTGTCTAAACATGTTTTCGTATTCGATACGTTCAAAAAGATGTGTGACGTTATCAACAAGCGGTCAGCGAAATCGCTGTTGGGTCTGTTGCGTAGTATGACCGCGAAGGGCGGCACCGTTATCCTGCTGGCTCACACCAACAAATATAATGACTCTGACGGTAAGCCGATCTACGAGGGCACAGGTGATCTTCGCAGTGATGTTGATGAATTGATCTACCTGATCCCTGAAAAGCATCCGGACGGAAGCATGACCGTTTCAGTTGAGCCTGACAAAACTCGGGCCCAGATCGAGAGGATGACATTTCGCATTTCCCCTGATCGACAAGTGACCCGCCTGGAGGAGTTCGAGGACGTTGCACAGCGCAGAGCGTTACGACTTCGTATGGAGTTGGACCAGGAGGCCATTGAACGCATCACCGAGGCGATAGAGGCCAATCGGATTAAGCAGTGCGACATCATCGAGTTTTGTGCGGAGCATGGTGTTTCGAAACGCAAGGTAGTGGCGTGCCTGAAGCATTACGCAGGGGGTGAAACACCGCTTTGGAAGGTCGAAAGAGGGCTCGAGCGCAATACAAAGTTCTATCACTTGGCGTGAAAAAGCTAGTCCCCGGGAAACTGTGTTTTTTGACACTTTTAGGATGGGGACAGCTTGAAATACTGAGGCGTGAAAGTCCTGAAAGCCACGCCGGTACTGAGTTTGACCAATATGATCAATGTGCACAGTTCGACCAACATACTCACTTTCAAGGGGCAAGGTCTAAAGACCCTGTATTTACAACACCAAGTGCAATATCAAGACATCGGACAAAAAAAGTTCATTGTAAAACTGTAATAGGAGATAAACCATAATGTTTAATGACCCAAGACTGGCAGAGAGAATTTACGAATTAAGAGCTTACTGCAAACAGAATAATCTGCCTGATGATGAGGTAGCCGTAATCGTTTTCAACTCAGCCTTCAATAGCCCGGATAGCCTGGAGATTCCGCCGGAATTATTAGCCTATCTCAAAAGAAATGGTCTTGCTTATGACATCATCATATGTGACTCACTGCTAACGTTGCCACTTAATTTTGTAGCTATCGATTCGCAAAAAAAAGATTTCCAGCGCGGGAAGCCGATTCTTTTCTCGGCCAAGGCGTATCTAACCATAGACAAGAGAACTCGGGGTGGGCAGGAACTTGGAATGATAGAGGTACATATTCGATCAGTCCTGGAAAATGTCATTTATTCGATAACTGAGCAACTGTTCGAATGTGAGAAAGCTCGAGAAGGAAGGAAAAAGCTCACTGCTGAGGTCCGAAGAGAAAACGTCGTCAAGTATCTCGCTGATAAATTGATAGAATCGTATTCTGACGTATCTTCAGAATCGAAAGACTGCATTTCCTTACTGACTACCTTCCACTCAGATGCGTCTAAAATTGGCCCTAATGCTTATTACAATACAGAGAACTTGGAAGCTGCGATTGAAGGTTTAGCCTCCGATTTTCTGAACTTATCGAAAGTTGAGCAACAGGGAAAAATAGATTTTGAGATCTTGCAAATAATCAGCCTCTTACGTTGTAAAAAACGTGCAAAGCAGCTCAGACTTGCTAGAGGTGATGAAGCGAAAGCTGTCTCTAAAGGTGAAGCCGTAAGCCCATCGAAACTAATCGAAATAGCTGGCACCCGCGACGACATTCATTTAGATGTGCTAGATCTGCTCCCCGCCGCATTCGCCGGTGATTTCAATCCGATGGAAATATTTCAGGTTCATGGTGGAAACAGTGGTCACTTTGAAATCCTGCAAAAACTCGGGCAATTAGCCAGAGGTAGGAAAAGCGTTAAATTCACCATAAATGAATTTCAAATCCTAGACGATATGCTGGATATCGTTGAGCGTTACCGGCAGCCGAGTTGGGAAGGAGATACAAATCAAACTAAGGAGGCTGCATTCTGGCACAAAGCGCTTACAGCCTCTATGCCTCTGCCATTATGGTACAAGCAATTACACGCACCGAGTAACCGGAAGTATATGAAGCTAAATTGATTCGAAATCCAGTTTATGAGCCTCTTGCGGGGCTAGATTGAAGCCTCAGATTAGCCACGCAGGAGGAAATCATGACTGCACAATTAGCTCTACCACAACACCATCTAATCCTAGCCGCTAGCGAAAAGGGAGGTGTCGGAAAATCCCTACTATCGCTGGGCGTGTGCGACTGGCTGTCTCTCGCAGGCAACCCACCATCAGTCATACAGATAGACCGTCAGCGTCGCCTGGCAGATGCTCTGGGTGGGGATGTGTTAACCATTGCGTCTGACCCAGCGGCTGCCAGGGTTAATCCTGAAATTGAGGTCCAGAGATTCAGCCCGTTGCTTGAAAGAATTGAACAAACACATTCAACATCCCCAGTTCTAATCGATGTCGGTGCGGGCGAGTGTGACAGGTTCGCCACTTGGGCCTCCCTGGTTGATCTTGAGGAAGATCTTTTGGATTGGGATATCCAATGCCACATCCTTATCCCTTTCCTCGCTGAAGCCGAGTCGATCCGGCAAGCCGCATGGACCGCCGAACGACTACAAAAAACGCTTCCCAGCGCATCATTCTATCTCGTGGAGAATCGCCGAGATGGCATGCTATCCCAGAAAAACTCTCAGTCTTCCGCCGCTGAAGCGGCCAAGAAGTACCTTAATCCGTGGTTTAAAAAATCAGGGAGGATAACACTGCCCGCAATACCAGCCGGATCCTGGCGCTCATTCGAATCCGCTAATTGCCGGTTCATAGACGTTGTCGACATGACCACAGCTGAGACCATGGCATTGACTGGGCTTCCACGTGCGGAATCCAAAATCGCCCGTGGCGACATCAGCCAGTGGCTGGTGTCTGTGTTCGATCAACTCGATAAAACGTTTACCATCAACGAGGCCCGAACATGAATAAGGAACAGTTCCGTAAGCAGGCTCAGTCTGCAATTTACGATGGATCGGAGGCCCGTGCTGACATAGCAAGATCACAAGCTAAGGAATTCCTAACCAAAAGTGGAGATTTCGATCCCCGTGTCCTGCAAAAACTTGGCAGCTCTGGTTTACGGCATTTCTTGTCCTCCATTGATCAGACATCTTTATTAGCTGAGTGCAGCATCAAAAAGCGGTCCAAAGAAACGATCGAACCATCAAAGCAGATTGGGGAATCGTTTGGCTGGAAGAAACAGCGTCGATCCGAGCCTTTGTGGACAATCCGAGCATTAATCTATGGCCTGTCAGCGGGTTTAATAATGCTGGCTCTATGCAACACCGCATTAAAAATGATCAATTTGGGGAGCTATTGAAATGTATACACGGAAACCGCTATTGACGTCAGTCACAATTGCCCTTTTGACAATGACACTCGTTTTTGGTGTGGCAACTATACACTGGTGGGACAGGGATTTTACAAGCCTGCAGGTTAACCTGTCAGATGTTTGGGAATACGTTTGGTCTGTCGGCTTCATAGCTCAGGGGAGTGGCTGCGGCATCGATATTGGTTGCCGCCTACAAAACACGAAATCACTATTGGAGATTCCTGCCATAAAATGGCAGCTGATTGTGATCGTGCTCGCAGGCGTTACCGGAGGATCAGTTGCGTTTTTTTATAAAATCAGGCACATACCCCTACGAGAAACTGCACAAACGATTCAGGGCACCCGACTCCTATATGACTCCGATGGCAGAGGATCAATCAGAGCAAAACTTAAGCGTGACGGGAAGCCTGACAAGGATTGCCTATGGTTGATGCCGTATGTGCAACTGACGCGCGCAGCAGAGTCGTTTTATACGATCCTATTGGGCGATCATGGATCTGGCAAAACAGGAATTCTTAGAGGGTGGCTAGAACAAATCCTTCAACACGACTATCGTCTCGTAATTCATTGCGCCAAAGGCGACTTCACAGCCGAGTTACCTGAGGATAATTTCATACTCAGTGCCATCAATGACGGACGAAGTTGGTGTTGGGAGCCCGGTCGTGATATTAGAAACAGCCAGGATTCAGCGGAGTTCTCCGCAAAATTTATTCAATCTGCAGATACCGGAGATAGCGTCTGGCCGAATTCGGCCAGGAGAGTGCTAACCGGCCTAATCGAATGCCTACGAAAGCAGCATGGCGTCAATTGGACCTGGGAGCACTTAAACGGGCAGATATTTCAATCTGCTAAGGATCTAAAGGAAACCTTGGAAAAGAACGGTTCTCCAGATTCGGTGCTGATCGTTGTGGAGACCGATGGGCAAATAAATCGGACAACTCAATCCATTCTCTTGACCTTGTGGATCGCGGCGCTAACAAATATCCTACCGTTTGTAGAGCTCTCTAGACGCACACCAAAATCACGACGGTTCAGCATTTCAGAGTGGCTGTCAGTAGACTCTAACCTACCAGGCAAATTGGTCCTCCAAAACTCCTCGGAACACCCGAATCTGTCAACAGCTATAAATGGACTATTGGTTGAGGTCATTGCCGGAAAAATTCTTTCAGCAAAGATGCCCAAGCGTTCGTCGCCGTGGTTATACATGATTTTAGATGAGCTTCCTGTGCTAAAAAAACTGCACCGATTGCCAGAGTTACTCAATGTGGGCCGCGAAAAAGGCGTGCGATGCATTGCCGCAGCACAGGATTGGGAGCAAGTTATAAAGAATTATGGAGACGAAGATGCTAAGACACTTGAAGCTCGCTTCAGAATAAAAGTCGTTTGTCAGCTTGGTATAAGTGAAACTCGGGGCCGTGTCGTGGAAAAGTATGCTGGTAGTCGTACGGTTGTTACATGGGATCCGGCCAGAAAAGATCACCCTTCGACGCGCCGAGAGTCGAAAATATCAGTCATTGAGGCTCATCAACTATCAGATGATTTAGGCGTTCGAAAAATCAATGGTCAGCTTCAGGTCAGAACAGCAATTTTTGGGCTGGGTGTGCCAGCTATAGTAAACATTCCTTTCACATCTTGGATTGAACGAAGGCCGTCACATGTCCCTGTTCAAAAAATACATCGCAAGAAAAGGAACGTCAATCGACACAAACCTCTTTCTTAGTCCGCCAGCAGCTATTGCGAAGGCCGTTTGTAACTAAAACGGCCATTTTTTCCTATTTTTATTCAAAATCTAATTTTGACATGTGGATCCATGAGAAAAGTACCCGTCAACTAATCGATTGAGGTAGTTAGAAATGGTGGCCACGTGGAATCCCGCAGCAAGCAGCAGTTACTACACAACTCAAACTCAGTATTACTTGGAGGGCAATCATATTCCTTCGGTCTGGTACTGTCCTTCGGGTCAACTCGACATTTATGACGGTAGTCAAGTTGATATTAGAGAATTTGAAAACCTATTCGCCGGTATTGATACTAATGGCGAGTCTCTTTTGCCTGCTTCCGGTAGGCGTACTGACCGTATACCGGCTTTCGATTACACAATGTCAGCCTCTCGGTCCGTGTCGCTCCTGTGGGCCGGCGGAGGCCCTGAAACTAAATTAGCGATTGAGCACGCGCAGGCCAAAGCAGTCCGCGCAGCTCTGAGTGTCTTGGAGCGGGAGGCTAGTTACGGCCGGCGAGGTAAAGGCGGTCTTTTTTACGAAAAGGTCGCCCTGACAGCCGCGTGTTTTCAGCACGGAGACAGCCGCCCTGCACGACATAGTGATGGGCGGGAGTTTGGTGACCCAAACCTTCACACCCACTGTGTGATACCGAACTTGGCAGTTCGAGCAGATGGCACTATCGGTGCGCTTCATTCCACTGTACTACGCGACTGGAAAATGGCGGCAGGCGCCACATATCACGCTGCACTTGCCTTCGAACTACAAAAACTGGGATACACGATAGATCGAATTGGTCACAATGGTACTTTCGAGATTGCGGGAATTGATGACGAGATTATCGGATACTTCAGTGCGAGACACAATGAGATTGTCGACGAGCTATCTGAAGCAGGTACAACAGGTAAAGAATCTCCAGAACTGGCTGCATCTGTATCCAAATCAACCCGATCTGCAAAGCTGCCGAGCCACGATCTTGATAGCGACCAGATCTGGAGAGAAGCAGCACTTGCCAACGGTTTCGACATTTCTGACCTCCATAGGCTGGCATTGGAGGCTGCAAATGGTCGAGACCTAGCGACGCTATCCGCTGATATCCTTCCAGATTACCGATCGGACGTAATCTGCGAGTTGATGGAAACACGCAGTGTAGTTGATCGGCGCGACCTGATTCGAGCGGGAACAGCTGAACTGGTCGGCTCAGGGCTGACACCTGAGCAGATTGCCAATCGAATTGAGGGTCTCGTCAAAGACGATGATTTTGTAGCTCTGGGTACCGACGTTATAGGTGCGCTTCGATACTCAACGCCAGATCGCATCAAGATTGAAAAGAATGTGGTCCACATCGCATCCAACATGGCCCAGGAGAACTGGCACGAGATTGATCCAGCAGACATAACGGAGCGCTTCCAGCAGCACGGATTAAGTGTGGAACAATCAGCAGCAGCTCTCGCCGCTTGCAGCACCGCTCGAATCGCTTGTATTGAAGGCAGTCCAGGGTCTGGAAAAACTACTACACTGGCACCGATCGTTGAGGCGTATAAAAACGCTGGGTTGCGAGTAATTGGCGCCGCATCAGCCTGGCGCATTGCCAATGAATTGAAAGTCGACCTTCAGATAGAAACCCGCGCGCTGGCGTCGTGGCTCGAGGTCGCTCATCATAACCATCGATTCCTCGATCATCGCACTTTGTTGATCGTTGATGAAGCTGGACTCATGAGCTCGGAGGATACCCACAAGCTGCTCCAGGCTGTCGAGAAATCTGGAGCCAAAGTTGTACTTGTTGGTGATCGGGATCAGCTGCAGGCCATAGGGGGAGCTGGTGGGCTCCCATTGGTAGCCAGGGCAGTAGAAAACAGTAGTGTATCCACTATTGTTAGACAGCACGAGGCGTGGGCACGCGACGCAGTGACAGCGCTTGGAAACGGAGATGCTGGGGCCGCGCTCGGGGCTTTTGCCGAGCGCGGCCTCCTCATAGAAGCTGAAGGAGACGCTGCATCAATCAGAGAGATTGGTGATCGCTGGGCACAACTCCGTCGGTCAAATCCTGCTAAATCTATGCTGCTCATAGCCAAAACGAATGCGGAAGTTCGAGCCATTAATGAGCAAATCAGGTCTCGATTAAAAGCCGAAGGAGTCGTTTACGGCCCGGAAATACCACTGAGTACGATTACACCTTCGGGTCACACGGCCAAAATTAATTTGGCCGCCGGAGATGAGATACGGTTCCTGAAACGGGACGACGGGTTGGGTGTAATCAACGGCACGACAGCAACTGTCTTGCACGTTGCGGGTCGAACGGAGAATGCTGATCTAGAGACTCAAGTCGTAGATGTCAGCATCCACGGCCGCCGCTTAAGTTTCCCACTGTCCACACTGGCTGATGATAAAAATCGATTGCCAATCAGCCACGCCTACGCATCGACTATTTACGGAGCGCAAGGCCTGACTGTCGATAACGCGATTGTGCTGCTTAGCCCTGCCTATGACAAACATGATACATACGTAGCGGCCAGTCGCGCGCGTGACAGCACACAACTTGTGGTTAATAAAAATATCGTCAACAAAAGCATCCGCCTCGGGCAGTCTGCTCCGTTTATCGATCGCGATACAGAGCCGTCACAAGCGGAGCGAATACGATGGCTGGCAGCACGTCTGTCCCGATCAAACATAAAAGAGTCGACTGTAGATTTGCTGGAGTACGAGGCCTGCAAGCGAGCGGCGCTTCAACTGAGACCACTCGATAAACGCCAGGATCTGGAATTGGGAGCGTAACTGTGACCGGGTGTACCATTGAACAGCGGCTTCAGAATAGTTTTTGGAAATCTGGAGTTCTAACGATGTCATAAATAAGAGTTTGGATAGCTGGCATCAGGTAATCTGCTGCTATGTTGCACCTGATAGGGGCATAGCCTGTATGGTAGCTATGACTGGACTTGACGGTCATAGATTGGCCATTTGTTGAAGTCAGGTTTACTTCAAAATTCCAAGTGCCACCATGAGCAGCTAACATGATCTTTCTTTCGAAAGTCAACTCTGCCACGACCACACTACCTGCTATCGAATTGGTTGCATTGACTTCGAATTGATCTGCATTGCTAAGCTCAGCGATCAGGCCAGATCGGATATAGTCCCCAGCTGTGGCCAAGTCAGGGAAGGGAATGCCCTCGTTGAGACAGTCAAGTGTTGTTTCAATACCTACACCATTTTCTATTTTACCAACTGAGACGCTTGTGGCCGGACTTTTTAGGAGCGCTTGTAGCGTTGATGGGTTAGAAACGTATCGCTCGACGTGTATTGGTCGAGCTGTTTCGCAGCCAGCCATCATTAATCCGGCGATCAAACAATAGGTTATCTTGAAAAAATGCATTCCTTCTCTCCTCATTGCTTGGCAACGTCGCGCTCATAATGCTCAAAACAGCGGCGCGTAGCATCCGGCCTTTTGCTTGTTTAGCGGATCGCAGGATAAGACGTGCTTACGCATAAATTGGAGTCGCCCGTATATTCTACTCCAAGATTTAAATTACGAAAGCGGTCGAAATACTGTCAGAGGTCACAAGCCTCTATTTTTCAGCGCTATTTTCATGCAGGGGTCCTTCACCCCTCAAAATCAACAAAAATAGACGGTATCCACGCGGCGGAGCCTCCGCGATTTTTGTTGATTTTTTCACCCCCGCCCGAGTCGCCCTCTGTCGGCAGAGGGTATGTGCGCAACCGCGAACACATACCCATAAGGCCTAATGAGGATTTGACAATGACTAACACTCCCCGAATCTATGTCGCAGACCTATCCGCCTACAACAGTGGTGTATTGCACGGTCGGTGGATTGAGGTTTTAGAAGGTGCAGGGTGCATTCGAGATCAAATTCAGGAAATGCTTAGAGCGTCACCAATGCCAGGGGCTGAAGAACATGCAATTCACGATTACGAGGGTTTTAACGGATATACCGTGGCTGAGTATGAAAGTATTGAGATTTTGTGCGAGGTTGCTGAATTTATGTCTGATTTTTCAGAGTTCGGCGGTCAGCTGCTAAACGTAATTGGAGATTTAGAGCAAGCGCGGCTAATCGCTGAGGAGGGTTATTGCGGTTTTTATGCATCCTTGGCTGACTACGCACAGGAATTGACAGAGCAGTGCGGTGATGTTCCTGAGCATTTAGCACCATATATAGATTATGAAGCAATGGGACGGGATATGAGAATGAACGGAGATCTATTAGTAATCGAGGTTGGTTTCGAAAAAGCTCATGTATTTCACAACATCTAATCCGCTCACAAGGATGCGTCAGGACTCGCGCAGTTTGCGAGTCCTCGCCAATTTATCCAAGATCGACTGATTGCTTCGGCCAGATGAAAGTGCTGAGGCTTCTGTGACGCTGTCTTTTCCAGGTTGGTCATTGTTCTCTGGCCGAATAGTTGGTTTCGTTCCTTCCACGCGATGCCGAGAGCTTATCCCGACAACTTTAGGTGATATCTGCGATACGCGCGGGGATCGCTGCCTGTTTGATGGTGTGGGGCGTTCCTGCCGTGTTTCAGTCGGTGGTGGGTTACGCTTTAGCTGACGGCTCACCGCGCTCCGCACATGGTCGGTGGGGATGGCACTGCCGTCGGGACGCCGGGCACCTGCTGCCGCCAACGCATTGGCGATCTGCGGCCATGTTGCGCCAGATTCGCGCAAATCCCGAAATAGCCCCAAATCAGCTCTGATTGCCCGATCCAGAGGCACATTGCCTAGAGGGCCAGACAATCGCTCAGCAAAAGCACTGAGCCTAACTCGAATTTTCCTATCCACACCCACCCCACAAACCGTAACAAAACGAAGCAAATCGTATCACAAAACTGATACGATTTGCTTCAAAAAGTTTCTCTCACACCTGTGCACCTAGATGTGCGGGAAACAAGCGATACATAAGCTCGATCCTAAATCGTGAACGGCATATACAAAAAAAGGTCTATAAATTTTAGAGATTGAAGTGCGTAGCGTGGACAAGATTATATTAAGCCCAATCGTGAGGCCATATCAGGCCATCCCCCGCCGTGGCTTGCGATACAGACTTTTGATGTGTTTAGTGGCATTTTCTTTATTTATCAATTAGATTAAACGTTTCTACCCGCTCAATCCGACCAGTTGGATAGGCGAAGGTTTTTGGTAATGTATTTCAGTTGGTTAACGAATATCAAGCAAGCTTGGAAGGAACCCTATAGTGCGCTTAGCGAAGATTGCACGTCGAATTATCCTCTTTTCAGTACAGGGAGTAATGGTCAATTCTGGCTTTGCTAAACAGTTCCGCTAGTATCTGTCAGGCTAGATAGAATTTTACTATTCTCGTAGAATTCGTGCATTGGCGATGGTGGGGCGGGTAGAAAAACCGCGAAATATCGCTTGTCTAAGATGTCTGGAAGAATTAGCGCTTTACTGAGCCCTCGATTGGCGAATGAAAATTGCAATAAGCTCGTTTTGTAAGCGTGTAAGTAAAGTTCATTTAATAGAAATATTATATAAGTATTCTATGTTGGGAATACAGAGGAAATATTCTTGAGCGTAATAATTTTCGATACGGCCAATGATAACGTTATAGGCAGCGTTGTTGCGACTGGTAAAACTACCTATCAGTATGCAATAGAGAACCTTTTCCCACTCATTGATCGATTTTCAGGACAGCGTAAAATTCAAGATAGAAAATTCTACGCACGTCTTGAACGGGACATCTTAGATCACTGTCTAATGCCACCAATCACAATTGCGTTTGTTGAGAAAGGATTCTCACTTACAGAAAATGCAGAAATCTCAAAATATATAATGGACAATATCGATTCGGGCTATATCCTTGATGGAATTCAAAGACTCAACACCCTGCGGCGGGCAAGCGAGGATGCGAGATTTGATGGCACTCAGCCTTTGTATATTAATGTAATCATATCGCCTTCGGAGGATAAGCTTCTATATAGGATGATAACACTTAACAATGGCCAAAAGCCTATGACTCCACGACATCAGATCGAGATATTAACTCATGAGTTATTCGATTTCTCGGATGTCAGTATAACGGTTCAGTCAGAGAGAGAGCGTGCCGAAAATCTAGTTAAGGGATCCTTTGATTTGGGCGATTTGTCTAAGGCATACCTCGCATTTCTGACTGGGACAGTTAACAACGATAACAATAAAATTATCGGTGAGAAAATGGACCAGATTATCGTTGGTCGAATCATGGATAAGCAACCTAAGTTCGATGACATTGACTTCAAAGACGTAGTCCGTGAAATAGACCGCTTGAGCGAAAGCCAAAGAGTTAAAAAGTGGCTGAAAGTGGGAAATAACCTAATTGGTTTTTCAGTAGGAATTAAAAGTTCATATCGCGAAATATCTGAATCAACGATCGAAGACTTTGAAAGGTCCATTGATTTATTCGAGTCAGCGTTTAGGAATATTAATCCTTCAAAAGTTAATTTAGGTAAATATAGACGAGAGCTATCCCAGGTTTACATAGAGAACTATTTCAAGTATTCAAATCTAGATGAGCTGGAACTGACTGAGGTATTTATGGAGACTACCTCTTAATGGCTGATTATCTAACTTTCAGCTACTCAGACAATCTCCCCAGCAGAATAAAGGAAAGGATTCCGGAATTTCTTAAGATTAAAGAAAGTAGAAATCCAGAATTACTACTAATACTGCGTCTTTTATCTGGCAACGTAATACTTACTCATAACTACTCGGACACGATAATTAAAAGCAGGAAGAATTACTTTCATAGTGATTTATCTCGCTTTAGAAATTGGGGAAGAGATTTCCCCAGGCTGCTGTCCGAGGATACAACCGCCGAAGATCTTGCAATATTCATTAATAATACTAAGTTTACCAACAATAAATTCTATGAAGCGATATTGTCAGAAATATCGCATTTTTTGCTGCAGGAAAGAAAAGCATCTCATACTTCTGCATTTATATTTTTGTATCGGATACTAGAAAAAGTATCTTACGCTTTTCCGCTAATATACGCATCTAAAACCCAAGATTTCATGCGTTCATTCAACCAATTAAGGAATCTCATGACCGGAGACAGTGAAAAGAAAGAGCTTGGGTTCTTTAAAAAATTTGCAGTAACGTTATACGAAGGGGATAGTATCGCTCAGACTTCCGTCGATATAAAATTTGACGTAGCTAATGATTTAGTGAGGCAGCAAATGTTTAGGTCTGTAAAGGAAGCTATAGATCTGGGAATACTGCACGAGGATACAACTGAATTCGAAAAAATATCTATAAATTATTGTGATATGGGTAGTTTTATTATTCATATACGCAATCGATTTTTTCACAACCAAAGCATTGTCCCGAACAACATCAAAAGCAATAGAATAGTCGACTCAGATACATTTTTTAGCTTCATAAATCCAGTAGCTATGTATTGGCTGTCATTAGTTCTCCTGCAAATAATGTCGTTTAGCTTATCTGAATTCCAATTGCACAGGCGAAATGCTGTGGTTTAATGTTTATTTTGGGGCTATTCTTTCTTTTATTTTTCGCTTTTATGATTCAGTCATTAGGTGTCAATGGTGTTTATGGGTTGCAAGAGATTTACCAATGACGGAGAGTATTAAGTTTGAATGTTTATCACCTAGCTTCATGGCCGGACGCATACATTTTACATTGCCGCCTGGTGGGTCAAAATTAGATTGCCGTTGACATCAGAGCGCTCCAGCGTTTTAAACTGTAATCGATGGCCTTCGCCGTAGCAGTAAAAAGGTATGCTACCTAACTGGAGATCTGCTCACGTCTCTCAATCTACCCCCAGCGCCTTAAACACAGCCTCGACCGGGTCCCCATAGAAACTGGTCTGGAACTTGGTAAAAAGCTCTGCAGGTATAGTTGGCAAATCCTTGGCGCTAGCCATTGGCATGGCGACCCGCTTGGCGCCGGCATCAAATGCTACCTGCATACACTCGGCGAGGCTTTCCACGGGTGTGACAGAGCCGCCCAGAGACATCTCGCCCAATACCACAAGTTGGTTCTGCACGGGGCGGCCAAGCAGTCCGGAAGAGAATGCAACCAGGCTGGATAGCGCAAGTGGTATCAAGGGGCCAGTGCTTTGCAGGTCAACAACATGCAAATGAAAGTCATGATCCATAACCTTGGCGCTGCCGCTGATCCTTGTCGCATTCGCCTTGAAGTAATCAAAGGCTATCCGTACCTGCTCCTTCGCCGGATTCAGATTCCAAAGGCCCGAAGTCGCCAGTTTCCCAGAACCTTTGGTAACCTGCAGCTCTATTCTGTAGACGCCGGGCATATCCCTGTAACCAAGCCCAATCGTGTGCACGATTCCCGGTTTCCCTGGGCCTTCTGGTATCAGTTTCCCGCCTCCCTGTTCTTTGACAGAAACAAAATGCTCTTCCATGGTTTCATTATCGATGTAGCTAAAATGCACATCGTAAAACTCCATGCCGCCAATTTTTTTGAGCTGTTCTTTGACACGCCGACGAACTTGTAATGCGTACTCCAGGCACGGGCGTACATCGTCTTTTTCGAACTCACCATGGGGATGAAGAAGTTTTAAAAGGCCAGAGACAGTCTTGCGTACTGCTATCACATCGCGCTGGTTGAGATTGTTTCCAAGCTTGAAGTATTTATCAATAGCGTCGGCAAATCCACGCTTCCGCATCTCCCTAAAAAACTCTGCAAGATAGTCCGTAATCAGGCCGTAGCGGTTGGTAAAAAACTCGGGCCGCATTTTGGGTATTTCCCAGCCGGGTATGTAAGCGTGAAAGCGGTCAAAGAATGCTGAATCGATCATGGCGTCAGGGAAGGGGGCCAGTAGGTGACTGGTTTTGACCAGACTCTCGACGCTGTGATTGATATTGCCGACAAATACCATGGAGGCTGAGGCTTCCATTTGCTCCCGGCCACGCGCGAAGGATCCTGAAGCCATAAAGTCCTTCATGATCTGCACACCATCGCGGTCGGAGAACTTGATGCCAGCCACCTCATCAAAGGCGACAACATCCCATAAACCTACCAGCCCTATGCGCCGGGTGCTCATGTTGTAGAACAGGTTAGCGACCGTTGTCTGGCCGCCAGACACCAATATGCTGTTGGGAGAACACTCCTTGTAGATATGACTTTTACCGGTGCCACGAGGGCCGAGTTCGCAGACATTATAGTTGTTTTCCACAAACGGAATCATTCGGGCCAGCAGGTGCCACTGAACGTCTGTTTCCAGTGTGGAAGGCTCCATGCCAATAGAGCGCATAAGCGTTTCGCGCCATTGATCGGTGTTCAACTGTCGTCTGCCGTCAAACAGCTCGGCCATATTCATGTTGGGCATCTGTATAGGCTTTAACAAAGTGACACTGAACGGAGAGCCCGGTTGCCCTTCATCGTGGAAGTAACTTAGTGTCGCAATGACCCAGATTCCGCCTACCAGCAGCTTTTCATTCTCCTTTACGATACCTGCTGATATTTCAGCGTCTTTAATGCCCAGATTGCTGAACGCCGCTTCATAACGGTCTTTCTTTTCATTCAGGCGGACTGTGACTCGGTCAATCACCCTATACGTGCCGCGCTCTCTGGCCAGCGATTTGATCTTCTCGGCCTCATCGGGGCGGACATAGTTCTCTGCCAGAATGGTTTTAACATTCCTGAGCCCTTCGTCGATCACTTCCTGATCGTCGGTAGCACAATACATACCTAACAGATACTCGAGTACGTATACCGGTACGTTAGCCCCTTCCTTGATCAGCTTGGTCAGGTCTTTGCGAACCACACGTCCGGCGAAATGCTCGTTAAGCAGTTGGTCCAGGTCTTTTGTGGGCAAGTTGTCCATGGTGTCAATCTCATCTTAAAAGTCGTTGGTAATGGCTAGATCAATAATGACCCGGTAGCGCTCGGTTTCGGTTTTCAGATCTTTGTCCTTCAGCACCAGGAAGTAATCGCGTTTGCGATCAAAGTCGCTGCCTTGCAGCGACAGCCGTACCTGCTTAGTGCGCTCGCTCATGGAGTCGGTACTGCAATCGAATGTCACGGTCTCCTCACTGGAGATCAACTGGTCGCCGTCGTAGATACCCACTGACAGCGTTACGGGCATGACTCTGTCACTGACTGCCTCGGTTTGCAGCAAATCAAAGCGTTGGATGTTGTTTACCATCTTGAGGCTAGAGCGGGCAGAGATAACTTCCACTTTGCGCATCGAGCGTCGCTCGGCCTTTTCACCGCGGAGCTGGTTCACTGTCAGCACCGGCACCACAATTTCTTGAGGCATGGCGCCGCCGTGCACAAAACGGGCTCCGCCAACAAAATGAAAGCGGTTGGCTCCCTTAGGGATCCAGAACTCAGTGTCACTGCTGGTGCTGGCCGTGTGTTTTGTATTGCCGTGCCATACTTCCTTGTTGTGGGGCAATGAAGGACCAATCACATAGCGTTTTTTGCTCTTGATAATATTCCCCGGTACATCGGTAAGCTCGGTTTTGTCTACGCTGTTGGGCTTACTTTGTTGAAACAGGAAACCGTGATCCGCGGTGATGATCACTGTGCTGGTGTTAAAATGCATCAGTATTTTACGAGCCATCTCGTCCAATTCTTCTATGGCTTGTTCTACTGCGTCAAAGGTCTCTGCCTCTGTGGCGGCGCTGTCGCCACGAGCGTCAACTATGTTGTGGTAGACATAAACCAGTTGTTGGTCCTTTAAAGCCTCCCGGCCAGCTTCGCGAGACCAGGTTTTTACATCTTCAGCGCTGACTGCTATGCCACCATGAGCAGTCAGGACCTTATTCCGTGCAGCCGTGCCTTTCGTGGACTGACCGTCGGCCAATACCTCGTCTCCTGCGCCTTCCCGGTAATCCAAGCTCTTGTGTGGCAGCAGTGACGCCATGCCCAGCGTCGTATAGCTGGGCAATACACCTAACTGGCTGGACAGTTTGGCCTGGCTGTACCTTTTAGCGTCAATGCGCTCGCGCAGCTCAACGGCGGCTTCATAACGAAAGGCATCACTGATGATGACGGCGACACGTTTATTGCGCGAGCCATCAAACTGCGGTTGCACCCAGTGGCGGTAAAATTGCTGCTGGCCGGGAGTGCCAGGCATGTGCCAGTGGGCCAGACGATTCTCTGCTTCAAGTTTATCGCTCCAACTACGCGATAACTGAGCAATGTACCAATCCGCGTAACACGCTTCCACTGCAGAATCGAGCTCACGTAGCAAATCGATATGCGCTTTACGTGCGGCTGTCATATAATGCCGGTAAGCAGTATCAAAGCGATACAGCTCTTTCTCGTACGCCTTATAGATAGCTTCGCAACTGGGATAGTGAAACCCTGCAGCGTGACTGTGGCGTAGGCCAAACAGATCGATCGCCGCGCTTAGAGCGGCATAAATAAGTCGATATTTTTTCCGGGTTTGATCGTCTTTGTGGCGCGAAGCCCAGTAACCGTCCAGGCGATTTCTGATGATTTGCTCCAGGGTCGCCAGGTCGATTGCGCCGGCTTGCGGGATCGCATGACACAGCTCAACCACAATCTGCTTTTCTGCAGCCTCAAAGGTGGCAATGTTCGATAATGTCGGCAGGGGTAGTTCGCTGAGCTTCTGCTGTATACGCAGGGCGCTCCCCACCCAGTGTGAAATCGCGTCGTAAGCGGGATAAAACCGTGAGCTGTCTCTCCACCTGGAGAGCAAAGCACGTGATGTTGCTCGTGCTCCCGCAGAGGGAATGGCGATGCTCTTCGCCCAGGCAGGTATATCACCAACACTTTCACAAAACCCGGTGGTGAGAAGGCGAATCATCAGTTGCCCCAGACTGAAGGTATGCTCTCCACTGAGCTCTTCTGCGCTCACTGGATACCCTACTTCATTTTGCAGCGCTCTGAGCAGAGCCGGGAGCAGGTCGTATTTAATCAAGTCCTCAATAGCGGGCGGGTTCGTTTCCAAACCCAGATCATGAGCAGCAGCTTGTTCACCTAGCGTAAACAACAAGGTGGCAATGTCAGAGCCAGGTGCGCTGAGCGTGACGGCAATCATTGTCAGGTCAAGCTGTTCCGAGTCAGCATCGACGGCGACCACTCTCTTAAGCGCCGCAATTCGATTTTTGTTGGCTAGAAAGCGCTGCCGGTTCGCCAGATGTTTACGCAAGCTTTGTTGACTTAGGCCCAGCTCGTTAAATATCAACGAAATACGGTCGGCGTAGAAGCTGCGAGAATAGAGTTTGATGTCCAGTAGCCAGTCTTCTTTGATGTCGGGTTCTGCACTGGGGTAATAGAGCAGGTACTTGCCTTTCGGATCGTCCAGCTCTAAACGAAACTTCAGTGCCAGGCTGGCCTCCTGCGCCATGTCCAGCACCTGGATGCCCGGCAGTTCAAGCTGGTCGAGTTCTTCACGGAAACTTTGCTCGGCATCGTACCAGAACACGATACGGTGCTGTTCGGTGAAAAATGCCTGATGCAGACCCTGCTGTAGTTGTTTAGTGTCCATGGGTTACACCTGCCGGCGTTAGTTGATGAGCCATAATTGGGGGCCTGATTTGCTGTACTGAAAACGCAGTCTGTTGGACTTACCCCAGTCCCGTAGACACTTCCGGGCTATGATTGGACTTACCCCAGTCCCGTAGACACTTCCGGGCTATGATATTAGCATAGGAGGAAGTCATATGAGCAATGCACGATTTACCCCGGAATTCAAACAAGAAGCCGTTCGTCAAATAGTCGAACGTGGTTATACCGTGGCCGAAGTTTCAGAACGATTGGGTGTCTCTGCGCACAGCCTGTACAAGTGGATCAAAGCGATCAAGCCAGACAAATCCGATCAGCAGGCTGCCGAATTGGTGGCAGCAAAAAGTGAAGTTCTCACTCTTAAAGCGCAACTTCGTCGCACCGAGGAGGAGCGTGATATTCTAAAAAAGGCCGCGCGGTACTTTGCCAAGGAGCCCGAGTAAAGTACCGTTTCATGCTCGAGCATCGCAACGAGTTTGGCATACAGACCATGTGTCGTGTGCTGAAAGTGGCCCGAGCCGGATACTACCAATGGCTGCACAAGCCCTTATCGGATCGGACAATCGAGGATCAGCGATTACTGGGGCTGATCCGTGCGTCCTACGAGGGCAGCGGTGGCGTATATGGCGCGCCACGCGTGTACCAGGATCTGCGAGAGGTTGGCGAGGGTTGCGGTAAAAATCGTGTCGCCCGAATCATGAAGTGCAACAAGATCAAGGCCCTTAGAGGCTACAAGGCACCCAGGGCGCAAGGCGGCAGGCCCGCTCTTATTGCTGCCAATGCGCTGAACCGGGAGTTTACGGTCGCAGCACCGGATACGGCCTGGGTAACCGACATTACCTATATACGTACTTGGCAGGGGTGGCTTTATCTGGCCGTTGTGCTGGATCTGTTCTCCCGCAAAGTCATCGGTTGGTCGATGAAGCCCACGATTCATAGAGAGCTGGTGCTTGACGCGTTGATGATGGCCGTGTGGCGACGAAAGCCGGTAAAGCCGGTGATCATCCACTCAGACCAGGGCTCACAGTATGGTAGTGATGATTGGGTAAGGTTTTGCAAATCAAACAAGCTTGAGCCGAGCATGAGCAGGCGTGCCAATTGCTGGGACAACGCAGTTGCCGAATCCTTTTTTAGCAGCCTGAAAAAGGAGCGCATAAAGAAGCGCATCTACAAAACACGAGAAATGGCGCGTGCTGATGTGTTCGACGTAAGCGTCCGGCCATCACATCTTGATCTGAGGTGCGCCGGATTGTAACAGTACGGTCATAGCAACCTGTAAGCTGTTTATGTGTGCCAATTAATGCGAAGAATCTTCGAGAGGCAGAGGATCTGCTATTACGCTTGGTTGTTGCCGATAGATACAGCCCCGTCATCCAAGTAGTGGGTCTGCGCGCCCAAAGTTTCAGTTGCGTCGCGTATTCATTTACCTATTCTTCCACACATATCTGAATGCGATAGTTTCGCACTCACGGCCCTGTGCGGAGGGTGGCGGATAACTGCCACCCCTACCGAGGCCGCAATGACGTCATAAAGAATAGAAAGCCATCCCAACCAAAGCGCTAAGCCCGAGAACCTTTATCATCCCAATCTTGAGGTAGAATACCGCCAGTAGCGCAGCGATAGTCATTAGTAAAGAGGGTATATCGATCGTGTTCAGCACAGGCACATCTACCGTCAACCCATAGGCATGGATTTCACGCACTTCGAATAGCACGTGCATCGCGAACCAGAGTGCAAGATTAAGGATGACACCCGCCACTGCCGCCGTGATTGCCGCGAGGGCTGCTGAGAGTGCCTTATGGCCGCGTAAGGTTTCAATGAAGGGGGCGCCCAGAAAAATCCATAAGAAACAGGGCACAAATGTTACCCAGGTAGTCAGTACAGCGGCGAATGTCGCAACTGTATAGGGGTTCATAGTCCCTGGATCCCGGAAAGCCGCCAAAAAACCGACAAACTGGACCACCTGAATCAGCGGTCCGGGGGTTGTTTCCGCCATGCCCAGACCGTCAAGCATCTCTTCTGGGGTCAGCCATCCAAAGTTTTCCACGGCCGCCTGGCTCACGTAAGCGAGAACAGCGTACGCGCCCCCAAAGGTCGCCATCGCCATCTTGCTGAAGAATATGGCTATCTGGGAAAAGACATTTTCCATCCCCACCGTCTGGATTAATAACACAATCGGTCCGAACCATAGAATCAGCAGAATCAGTGATATTCGGATGGACCAAGAGACGGTGGGTTTGGCATGCGCCGGTATGGTGGCGCCTAATGCTGAGTCCTCATCGGACAGACCCTCTCCCTGCTTGCCATGGCTGGTATCAATGACAAAGGCAGGCATTCCGGTACGGCCACCGAAGTAACCTATTAGCGCTGCCGAGAGAATAATGAGTGGGAACGGTATGCCGAGGAAGAAAATAGCCACGAACGCGGCAGCTGCCAGACCCAGCATGACATTATTCTTCAGTGCACGGGAGCCGATTCGCACGACGGCCTGCAGTACAATGGCCAACACGGCGGTCTTGAGGCCAAAGAATAAGCCTTCAACTGCGCTGATGTTGCCATAGAGCACATAGATATAACTGAGCGCCATAATTGAAAGGAATCCTGGCAGCACGAACAGAATGCCGGCAGCGAGCCCCCCTTTTGTCTTGTGCAGCAACCAGCCGATATATATCGCGAGCTGCTGCGCCTCTGGTCCCGGCAGGAGCATGCAGTAGTTCAGCGCATGCAGGAATCGGTTTTCGCCGATCCATTTTTTCTCCTCCACCAGAATCCGGTGCATCACGGCGATCTGACCGGCGGGGCCGCCAAAGGACAGTGCAGCGACCCGCATCCAAACCCACAATGCTTCCGAAAAAGGTATGTTATGCCCGCCGGTTTCCGGAGCGTTATCTTCGGCTTTCACGTTGCGAGTGTCCGTCATTGCAAACCCTTCCTTTTGAAATACCTATAGAGATCGGCGAACACGACTGAGCCCCGTCGAATACGCTCGTCGTCATCAGAAGTCGACAGGCAGATGCTGGTGATCAAGGTTCTTATGCCGGCGACTTCTTCTCGGGCGAACTTGCCGTCCTTAATGTCTATATCATGAACAATTTCAGCGATTTTCTGCAGGGCAGGCACCTCCAAGCCGGCTCGCAACAGGAGTACCTCAAATGTGCAGTTATCACCTTCATGAGTGAATTCGGCTTCAAACATATCGAATCGCAACTCGCCATCCTCAGGGATGTATCCTGTGGCCGCCACGAATTTGAGTTGCATCTCCGGATCGATAAAGCGTCGTATTAACCAAGCAGATGCAATTCGGTCTACATGTACGCCTTTGCGTGTCACCCAAACGCTACCTTGTGGAATGGCTGAAGACGCGGTTTTTTTAACCTCGTTATCTACTTTCTCAGTGGCATTCTTGAGATTATCTTCGAGAGCCGAAAGCAACCCCTCGGCCGCTTCACGGCCATTTGCCCCAAAGAAGTCGATTGCCTCAATTTCTATTAGTTTCTTGCGAAGGCGAACAATTTGATTGCGCACATCCCCCGTTTCCTGCTCTTTATCGTTCTTGATTGCTTCGTCAAGCGCGCGAGCCTCTGTTGCCACAGCGTCGTAGTCCGCATCTCTGGCCTGATCAAACAGTTGACGAACCTGGGCATCAGTCAAACCATCCACAAACTGCGTTTCACAAATCAGGCCTTCACCGCTGCCTTCCTCGATCTCGCGCAGTAACCACTCATAGTCCTCCAAAGACTCTTCGTTCGCGGGCAGGGCATAGACGGAGCTTTTGACAGCAATCGCACCTATGCCCTGCAGTCTTCGCCAGATTTTGACCCTCAAATAAGCCGGTTTCGAAGGTAGCTGGAATATCAATAAAAGCCATTTTTCACGGCTGGCCGCCTGATTTTCGGAGATTTTTTCGCTCATATGTAGAATGTATCTTCAGTCATGGCCGTAAGCAACACTTGTATCATCGAAATGATGAGTTTATCCTCCAAGATCTCATAAGCATATGTAAGGAGCAATCCAATGCGAACGCTATGCACTACAGCTCTCATTTCAGTTCTAGGACTTGCCACCAATCCTGCAAGCGCACAGGTTGACTGGCCTGAGGTGGGCGAAATCTTGGCTCGGCCTGTGAGCGGCCAGGCTGGGGAAGTCCACCGTTTCGGTTTCCCACGCACGGATCTCGAGGTGGTTTTAGACGGCACTAATGTCATGCCGGGACTCGCACTGGGCACATGGCTCGCTTTCCACCCCACCGATGATGATCAGGTCATGGTGATGGGAGATCTTGTTCTGCTTGAGGAGGAGGTAAACCCTGTGATGAAGCGGCTCGCCGAAGGGGGGGTGGAAGTGACAGCTATCCATAACCATTTGCTGCGCGCCCAGCCATTCCCGATGTACATGCATGTGGAGGCACATGGTGATCCCATAGAACTGGCCAAAACCTTCAGGGATGCCATTGCCCTTAGTGAAACGCCCATGAACAGTCCTACAGCAAACAGCGCAGAGCAAGGCCTGGATTTCAACAGCGAAATCATCGCACAGGTGCTGGAGCATGAAGGAAGTGCCGACGGCGGTGTTTATAAAGTCAGCATTCCCCGTGCAGCGCCTATCAGTGAGGATGGCATGGCCCTGCCCGCAGGAATGGGTGCTGAGATTGCTATAAATTTCCAGTCTGCCGGCGGCGACGAGGCTGCAACTACCGGCGACTTTGTTCTGACAGCGGACGAAGTCAATCCAGTTCTGCGAGCTTTGCGTGACAACGATATCGAGGTTACCGCGCTGCATAATCACATGCTTGAGGAGGAACCCCGGCTGTTTTTTATGCATTTCTGGGGAGTGGGCGCACCGGAAGCGCTGGCAAGGGGGCTTAAGTCGGCCCTAGACCTGGTGAATGTGCAGTAGCATGTGAAGATAAATGCTTGCATGCGGAGACGATCCCGAAGACCCAGTACAGCCCGAGATTCTACCATTGCCCTGTAGCTTTAGTGATCTGCCTCCTGTTTTCCACGGGGGTTGTTGCGACCGAAGAGATTCAAGGCGGAGTGCAATATGCGACGGATCTGCGCATCGACCTTTCGTCAAACAGCCGCCGCCCGGACCTTTAACTTCCAACTCCCAGCTATGGGGCGTGATACGAATGATCATTTGGCCGAAACGCAGTCTTCGATATATGGTATCGATGCCGAGAAGACATGAAGAGAAATCTGACCTCCTGCGTGGAGCGTCGTGACCGCAATGTTCAGGCAAAAATCAGTATGGCGTATTAGGGGTCGTGTGCCAATAATATCTATGATTCAATCTGGAAAAGTCTTACTTTAAGCCTAACTCGTTACGAGGATTATGTATGTTTAGATTATCAGCAGCGCTGCTTGTCAGCCTCTTCGCGATCAGCGCAGCTCAGGGACAGGATGGGAATGTCGAGCGCGGCCAAACAATATTCGAGTCGGAATGTTCCAGGTGCCATGTTCCCGCCGAGATGGATGGCCGGCTTCGAGCACGCTGGATAGGTCGTACGGGTGACGAGTTGTTCAATCAAATCCGAACGACCATGCCAGCAGAGACCCCGGGCTCATTGACCAATACTCAGTATCTTGATCTGACCGCATTTATTCTCCAGTCGGGCAATATCCAGATCCCTAATGGCCAGATTTCGGCCAATGCTCTAGCGGAACTTCGAATTAACCCTGGAGCGGCTGAGGTGGCTCAAACTGGCAGCCAGCCGTGGACTCATTACAATGGTGATGAACGCTCAATTCGCTACTCTCCGCTGGACCAGATTAACTCTTCCAATGTAGACTCATTGAAGATCGCGTGGACATTTGACACCGGTCCCTTCGGCCCACGGCCAGAGACAGTTAGTGTCACGACGCCGCTGATGGTTAATGGGACGCTTTACGCGACGGCAGGCGCAACTCGAAATGTGGTTGCGTTGGATGCAGGTTCCGGGCAAATCAAATGGACGTGGAATCCGCAGGAAGGACAACGCTTTGAAGATGCTCCTCGCAAAGGGTCTGGCAAAGGTCTGACCTATTACAATAATAATGGCCAAGAAATTATTTTTACTATTACACCAGGGTATTTTCTTGTTGCTTTGGACGCTCAGACGGGCCGCCCAATAGAATCGTTCGGCTCCGATGGGTGGGTGGATTTGCAGCAGGGCCTGCGTCTTGGCCCAGGTCGTGACGATATAGATATCGGTATGTCCTTTATGCCACTGGCAATAGATGGGGTTGTGATCACTGGCGCAGCACATCTTGTGGGCATGCGCCCAATTGCCCGCGAGAACGTAAAGGGAGATATCCGTGGATTTGATGTCTCGACCGGGGAGCTTTTGTGGACATTCAAAACCATTCCCGAGCCTGGCGATATTGGCTATGAGTCCTGGATTTCCGGTGCAGATTTTACAGGTAACGCCGGAGTGTGGGCGCCCATGTCTGCCGATAAAGAGCTGGGGCTGGTCTACTTGCCCGTAGAATCTGCAACGGGCGATCGATATGGCGGAGACCGGCCTGGCAATAATCTTTTCTCCAGCTCGACGGTCGCAGTAGATTACAAGACGGGCGAAATGAAGTGGTACTTCCAAACTACCCATCACGACATCTGGGACTGGGATACGCCTTCGGCGCCACTGCTGGTCGATTTGCCGGATGGCACTCGCGCGGCAATCCAGACGCTAAAACAATCGCACCTGTTCATGTTCGATCGAAAAACCGGTGAGCCACTGTTTCCTGTCGAAGAGCGCCCAGTACCACAAACTGATGTGCCAGGCGAGTGGACCGCCGCAACACAGCCATTCCCCTTACTTCCTGCTCCTTACGACCGTCAGGGCTTTCAAGAAGACGACCTTGTCGATTTCACCCCAGAGATACACGCGAAAGCGATGGAGATAGCGTCTGATTATCGAATGAGCGAGTCTCCATTCACGCCGCCCTCTGTTTTTAAAGGGCCAGATGGCACGCTTGGAACCTTGCTCCTGCCCTCTGCTACTGGGGGATCGAATTGGGAGGGCGCTGCCTATGACCCAGATACGGGCATAATCTATGTTCCATCCAGAACGGCAACAAGCGTGATGGCACTGGTCAACGATCCTGCAGCCTCCAGCGTGGCGTATATCCATGGTGGTGGCACGCCCCCCAACGTCGAAGGAATCCCACTGGTGAAACCACCTTATGGGCGGATCACTGCAATTAATATGGTCACGGGTGAACATGTTTGGCAGGTTGCGAATGGCGACACGCCAGATGAAATCGCAAATCATCCCTTGCTTCAAGGCATCGACATTGGACGTACCGGCAAACCCACCCGGTCAGGTCTGGTGTTGACCAAATCACTCTTGTTTGCCGGCGAAGGTGTAGGCGGGAGCCCGGTCCTTTGGGCGTTGGACAAAACTACGGGGTCTATTGTAGCCGAAATAGAAATGCCCGGCACCGTAACAGGTGTCCCTATGACGTACATGCACAATGGCAAGCAGTATCTGGTGATGGCTATTAGCACGCCCGGCAGCTCATCCAGAATTGTTGCCTTAACTCTTGAATGAAAATCTCGTAAGGGTATTTATTTCCGGGGAATTGATATGGTAAGCAGGCAGGGTCGGAAGCGGTTAGGGTGTAGCTATGCGGACCTTCAACCAGATAAAGGATGTCTCCACGACCAACAATGAGCTTGTCAAGCACTTCCCTGGGCAACTCAATACCCAACGAGCTACCGACGTGTGTCAATTTGACCTTAATCATGGAGTCCGTTTTCGTAACACTCCGGCCATCAAAATTTAACAGCGGCTTCCGGCTGCCAGTTGTGTGGCAGTAGTTCACTAATGGCACTGGCCTTGTGTGTTGGCAGCCTGGCCAATACATCTTTGAGATAGGCGTACGGATCTTGCCCATTCAGTCTGGCTGATTGTATCAGGCTCATCACCGCAGCGGCGCGTCGCCCACTGCGAAGCGAGCCGGCAAACAGCCAGTTGCTGCGACCCAGCGCCCAGGGGCGGATCTGGTTCTCAACCTGATTGTTGTCGATGGGCACGGCCCCATCATCCAGATAACGGGTCAGCGCGCTCCAGCGTTTTAAACTGTAATCGATGGCCTTGGCTGTAGCAGTGCCATCGGGCACCTTCTGCCGATGGGCGATCAGCCAGGTGTGCAAATCATCGGCCAGGGGTTTACCTTTTTGTTGTCGTAGTAAGTACCGCTGCTGGGGATCCAGGGGTTTGGCCTGACGCTCGACCTCATAGAGCCTGCCGATCTGCTCCAACGCAGTGGCTGCCAATGTACTTTTGTTCGTTTCGTGCAGTTCAAAGAACTTGCGACGGGCATGAGCCATACAACCGATCTCGGTGATGCCCTGACCGAAGCTGGCTTTGTAACCACTGTAGTCGTCGCAGATCAGTTTGCCCTGCCAGCCATCAAGGAAGCGCCGAGCATGTTCACCGGCGCGTCCGGGTGCAAAGTCATAGACCACCGCTTTGGTATCGGCATAAGGGGTGGTGCAGTAGGCCCAGATGTACGCACGGTGAGTCTTTTTCTTGCCCGGCTCCAGCACCGGTACCGGTGTTTCATCGGCGTGCACCACCGGGTGACTCAGGATGGTGTCTCGCAGTGCATCAGCCAACGGTTGTAAGGCCTGGCCGCAGCGGCCGACCCAGTCAGCCAATGTGGAACGAGCCAACGGGTAACCGGCCCGACCAAAGATCTGCTCCTGGCGGTACAGCGGCAGATGATCGGCGTACTTGGCTACCAGTACATGAGCCAGCAGGCCGGTGGTGGGCAGGCCTTTGTCGATCACATGCGCCGGTATCGCCGCCTGGGTCAGTGTTTCACACTCGGTGCACACCCACTTGCCACGGATGTGCTGCTCAACACTGAACACGCCCGGGGTGTAGTCCAGTTTCTCGCTGACGTCTTCACCGATGCGCTTTAACTGGCAGCCGCACTGGCATTGGGTGTTGTCCGGTTCATGCCGTATCTTTGTACGAGGCAGCTCCGCCGGCAATGCCACACGCTTGGGCTGCGCTTTGGGTTTGTTGCTGATGGGTTCATCTTCTATCTGATCAGCCCACTCCTGCTCGATGGCACTGGTATCGGCATCGATGATGTCTTCTAACAGGCTTTGCTGCAGAGGGCTGAGCTTCTCGCTGTGTTTGCCGAACTTCAAACGACGCAGCAGCAACAACTCGTGCGAGAGCTTGGCGTTGACCGCTTCCAGGTGTCGGTTGCGCTGCTCGGCGGTCACAGTGCGCTGCTGAAATGTCTGCAACTGCTGCTTCTGGTCCGCCGCACTGCCCATCAGTTGGGCAACCAGGTTGCGCAGCTGTTCGGCATCGAGTTTGTTCAGATCAACTTGAGTCATGCCGTCAGTATGCCACTGACCCGCGCTGACTTTGATACGCTTAATGGGTGATAGCATTTACCGCAAGGTTATGATTCGATACAACTTACAGGAGACTGATGACGCCTGCTTCACCGACTCGCTGCCAGGGCAGACCCTGAACCAGCGCACTGAGCTGCTCATCGCTGAGCGTCAGTTGCGGGGCGCGCCAGGATTCAGCCCAGTGAAACTTGCCGCGGTTGAGCCTGCGGGCACACAGCCAGATGCCAAGACCATCGTGGATCAACACCTTCATCCGGTTGGCGCGTTTGTTAGCGAAAAGATACGCACAATGCGGCCGGGCACTGCCAAACACCTGCACCACCCGGGCCAGCGCCGTGTCCGGCCCGGCGCGCATATCCAGCGGCTCGGTGGCCAGCCAGATCTGATCGATGCGGATCACTACAGAAGTTCTCGCAGCAGCGCCAGGCAGCGATCAGTTTGTGACACCGGGCAACTGATGTTGATGCTTTGCTGGCGATACGGGATTTCCACACGGATCGCCTCAGTATCAGCAGCGCGCTTTACTGGCGGCGCCGGTTGCACAGGGGCATTGGCATTTATCGGCAAAGCGACAAAGCCAGGTGCCTTGTGAGTACTTTTGCTCTGCGCCAGACGTATCCATTTACGCAGCATATTGGCGTTGAGTCCGTGCTCCAGCGCGATGCGGGCCACCGAGGCGCCAGGTTGCGCACAGGCGGTAATCACGTTGTGTTTAAAGGCCTTGGTGTAACGTTTGCGCTTCGGCGCCGGATTGACTACGCTTATTTCGTTCATGATAGGTGTCCGCTTAAAAATAGGTGGACACTATCGAATCAGGAGCACATCGGTTCAAGATGTGATGGCCGGACGGTTACTGTTCGACTACATAGAAGTGTTTTACAATCGATCTCGTCGTCATAGCCATCTTGGTGGAGTAAGTCCCGAGGCCTTCGAGACAGCCTCATTTTGAGGCTCGGATTTGTCTATGAAAGTGGGGTAAGTCCATGTGGGGTTAGCGGTCGGAAGATGCTCGGCCAGATTAACGAGTTATTTTTCAAAGAAATCGCAAAACCGGCACTCATTGACTCACAAAACGATGTATAACTTCGGTTATCGTCAACGGGTCAGCTACCCAAACATCGACACAGCCGTCCACCATCGGGTTATTTCCCCAAGGCAGCGCAACTCTGATATCCGTCTTTACACCTATAATTCGCTTGCCAAGGGCTTTGGCGAAGCCCATCTCTATACATACGCCCTCGTCAAGCGCGCGACCATCCAAGACTGCGACCATGACATCGCAGGATCTCAGTGCGTCAATATCTGACCTAAACGCCATATCCTTTAATGTATGTATGGAATCTGTGCTGTCACGATCAAGTTCAATCAGTGGTCCGTCTCTTTGAGGGAGATATACAGTAAAAGACGTCTCCAAAATAGTGCATAGCGATGTATTCAACTCTCGCTCAATAATACTGAAGAGGGGTGACGCCAAATATACTTTCATGATTCTCTCGCCTTTTCTTCGCAGGTGCGCTGGAAGTTTATTGGCTGATACGGTCCAAATAAAATAGTCTCCAGTACTTTGCTGACGACCTGGTATACGGACAGATTAGTGGTATCAATGACTGTAATAGTAAAATTATTCCATGCTTCGCTTACGACACTTGAATGTTCGGAAAGTTGGTCTTCGTTGTAGTTCTTTTCTCTTGCTGCCAGTCTCAATTTTAGGACTCTCGGGTCGCACTTTAATAGTATTAAATGCCCATCGGCTATGCTACTGATAGTGCTTTGACTAGGAGCCATAGCCTGTAATAACTCCTGAGCACGTTTCTTCGCAGACACTGAATCATTTGTGAAATAAAGTGGGTCCAATGGACTTCTGTCTATCACTGCGATCCCTGGCGATTCACTCGATATTTTTCTATTCTTCTTTCTGAATTGTTGATTGATCCATTCGTCTACGCTTGTTCTTTCAGTGTCGGTCAGTTCAACATGCGGTTTGCCCAGTAGCGGGCTTCGTCTATCTACCCATTCATCATACGTAACAAGACTTCGAATATGCCCGAGCGCAGTTGATTTTCCGCTGCCCACGGGACCGGAAACATAATATCTGAAATTCGTACTTACTCCGTCTTTTACGGCGTCACATATCGATTCGAATTCCTCTGGATTGGCTTTAAGGAGATTGGCTAAATGAACGATTTCATCGGCAGTTAGGAAAAGAGTAACGAGATTGTAGATCGAGAAGTTCGCCTTTCTTATCGCTTCTTGTTCTGAATCACTCGGTTTCTCTGAACGGCACCATTGGATATGGTAATGAAAGTTACCGGGATTCGACCTGGCAGAAACCCTTAGTATATGTTTTAGGTTGCTGTCGTTTAACGAAAGGCCAATAAAGATCATGGTATTTTTTGAAAAGTGACTGAGCAAGGCACTGTAATGCCCATGACTCACGTCAATAAGCTGGTCGGCGAAATCTTGCTCTACAAAGATCAGTTGTTCGCTGAATCCTTCTATCATTTCAAGGGGTAAAAAGCCGTTGGGGTGATAGATTGCTCCGTTGTCTCGACGAAATTGGAGTGTTGGCTGCCATGTTACTTCGAAGCCTTTATCGTCATCGTGACTGTGGTATTCAGCATTATGAAGATATAACATTCTCTCGATTGTATCGTCGAAATTATAGTTTATCGTCATAGAGGATTTTTTGATCAAAGGCATTAGATTCCAGAGATATGGGTGGCTCTTGAGTGCCGTCTCAGATGTACGAGCATCGCGATAGAGGCACTCGTGAAGGATCTTTAGCCATTCAGTATTGAATTTTCGAGAAGCAGCTACCTCGTCTTCTGTATCCTCTCTTAGCTGGGATTGCAGTAACTTCTGGTAAAGATACTGAGATTGGGAGGTTAGGCTTTCAGAGGCTAAAAGTAGCTCTTCTCCTTTTACCTGAGGATGCGAGGCTATCCTTTGAACTAGTTCTTTCCACGTCGGTATATCAAAATCAACGCTGATGCCGGCGCCAAGACAAAGTCCCAGTCGATTGTCGCGACCCATTCGTTGACGCATATGGACAAGATACTTTGTATTCTCCAATAGGAACGTGTTCATTCTTTGGTCCCTGTGACAGATTTAACTTCAGCCAATAGATCCCCAAACTTGGCATAGTTGACCTTTACACCGTCATCCAGGTCTAGGCTGATACGCTGGTCGGCGTAGTGGCGAAGTTTTTCATCGAATTCGGCGAGTTCGGCTTGTTGCTTGTGCAGAGTGACTAGTTCTTTTTCCAGGCGCTTGGTTTCTGCGGCAGAAGGGCTGGCGTCCCTGTCCTTTTCCAGCTTCTCGGCGTAGATGCTCAGCTTGGCGCTGAGGGGTATGACATATTCAGTTCGCATTCGAGAAAGAATGCCTTCATTGTAGCGGTGAAGGTAGACCAGACACTCGAACGCCTTGTGTTTTCCAGAGCTGAACAACCAGTAGATCGGGCGCTTTTTGTAGGTACGCAGATGATCTTTGAAGAACTGGGTGCTCAAATAGCGACGGATAGTATCGGGGGCGGACTCGCCACGCTTGGGTTTGATGGCATGCAGGCATAAGCTTTCGGTGACGAAGTCAAGATTCTGCTGGAGATGCTGCTCTTTTTGTTGTGTTGACGCATCTTCCGGCGCTGGCCAAGCGATACGCATAAACTCGCAGAAGCGGTTGGTGGCGTCATCAGCGAACCATTCCTGATCGGTTAGCGGCAGAATGGCATCATCGTCCGGGGCGAATCGCGGTGAGGGAATTTGCTTCAGGTAATCCTGCAGGGTTTCGCCCTGGTTGGCGAGAATTAGGCCGGGTTTGTCTAACGAGTAGCGGCCCATCATGCAACCGATGGCGTAGGACACCAGTTCCTTGATGGTGTCGCACTGCAGTAGAGTCTCTAGCTCCTCCTCACTGCGATTGATTCCATAGCGGTAGTGAGGATTGCAGTTAAGAGTGATTTCTTCTAACGGGACTACGGGCGTTAGTTCGTCCTGCAGGCCGTAGGCTCCGATGAAAAGGCTGTTATTTTTCTCTTCAAGGGCTTTCATTTCAAGTGTTTTAGCTAGCCATAAGCTCCGAATGCCATGGTATGTTTCGAAGATTTTCGATTGATGTATCACACAGTTGAAGAGGTGCAGAGCTTTAAAATTCCAAGAGGTTTCGAAGTAGTCCCAGTCCTGCCTCCCTAACTCAACAAGTTTTTTCACTATCTGGTCGCAAGCCGGAACCTGTAACAAAGGAAGTTGCGCTATGTTACCAACTTGAAAATTTAACGTGGGGTTCATTGCCTTCATAAGATGGAAGGCTACTTTGCAGCATAGAAATCCTGTAACGCTATTTATTAGATCTGGTGGTGGGAAGCTGGAGGACCCCCCAACATCGAAAATGAAGCCTATATCAGACTTCCGCACTCCTAAGTATGATGAGCTTACGAAGGACCATGTGACACTAGGCTTGAAGTAGTGCTCTCTATTGATAACACGACCATTAGAGCCAACTTTCACGCCAGGCGTATTATCAATGTAGTCGCAAATGGTTTTTCCATTATTCTCGAAGTTAACCAAGTATTCATTATTTCCGTACCATCGACGGAAAGAACCTCCTTTATTATAAGGAAACCATTTAGCACCGGAAAAAATACATTCATCCGTATCACTGCAATCAAATTTCGATTTGGATGCACTCACCTCAAACCATCTTCTTAGAAACAAGTCGTTGTTTGTTGTTGCCATGCCTTGTCTTGGATAGGCAACCATTCCCAAAGTGTTTTTATGCTCAAAAATACGCCTGTCTGCAGGGGTAGCCCAATAAGCCATCGGATTCCCTGGAATCTTCATAAAATCCGCCGCAGAGGCCCGAAAAAAATACTGGCTTATATCCTTGCTTTGTTCTTGGCTCATGCCTGTCCCCTTTTGGGTAATACTATGCGCGCGTACACCCTATCTTTGTTAAAACCGCGTGGAGTGGATTCGAAGCCAACGGAAGGCTGCAGTTCATGCAAAGCAATCCGCGCTATCAGTGTCAGAACGGACAACAATATGGCCAAGTGGAGAGATTTTTGCCTGGAGAGCTTGGTTTGTATTGGGTTCGTGTAGACGAGCTTCACGGAATAGCCTCCAACAGCATGCGGGACTTCTCTGCTTCGGACTTGCCATCTACCAGCCGGATGTAGGCGCCGGCATAGTTGGGGTAGGCGGCGTTCTCAATCACAAACGCGGTGGTCGAGACCACCTCGCCGCTGATGCTGTCGAAGGCGCGCGCACCAAGGTGGGCCATGGTAATAATGGTGGTAGTTTTTAGCAGCCAGTCACGCAGATTTTCGTAACTGGAGAGGAACATCCATGATTGCATATTGATCTGGGCGTTGAACCCGTATGGCTTAAGCAGCTTGAACGCGTGCTCCATGAAGATAGCAAACAGATCCGACTTGCTGTTGGGATAAGTTTTTTTGGCAAAACTCTTAAGATCGGCATTCATGCCCTTGCTGCCCATGTAGGGCGGATTCGCGATCACCGTATCGTAGCGCTGGGCGAGTATACAGGCTTGATGAATCATGGACATTAGTGTTTCTGCGGCTGGGCGTTGCATGGCGTCGCCAGATACTGTCAGTCCAGTCAGTGTTTGCAATAGTTCCTGTAAAGGTTGCGCATCTTCTGCCGGTACTTCGATTAGTGAGCCTAATGTTTTGGCTTCCGTGAAACGCTCCAGTGTACGCTGCAGCAACGTGTAGTGCTGATCAGCAGAGGCGCTGCTGAGGTCTGTTTGATGGCTGTCGAACAACCCATGTGAGGTGCCTTTGTGCCAGTCACCGCTCAGATTGAGCTGTTGCCAGAGCTTGGGCAGTTCCAGATGCTGCGTATCTTGAAGCGACACGACATGCAGCGTGACTTCGCCATCGGCAACGCGGCTAAACAGTCGTCTATCGTCTGCGCGTGCCAGCATCATCAAAGCAAATCCGGCAAGCTGGCCGGCGCGGTCGTCAATATCCAGTCCGAATAGATTATGTTTCAGAATTAGCTGCGGTATGTCTCGACTGCGGTAGCCACGCTCCTCATAAATCAGCTTGAGCACTTTGTAGGCTTCCACCAGGATGTGACCAGAACCGCAAGCCGGATCCAGCACTTTGATTGACTCTGGTTCTATGCTTTCCGGGATGCTGGCGGCCAGTTGTGTGCGCACTTTCGCAGGTTGCTCGCCTGGACCGATATAGTAGGGCATCTGGGTCTTTAACGAGCTTTCTGGGTAAGTCTGCAGCCACAGGCGGCCTACGGAGTTCTGCACCAGATACTGCACAATCCAGTTGGGTGTAAACAGTTGCGTGGCGGCAGGAATGTCTTCGCTTTTGACAACCTTACCCATGACCTGGTCTTTCTTTTCGCTGATATAAAACTGGTAGAGCCAGCCGATTATTTCGACATCCTGCCAGTCTTGCTCGTCAATCGCGCTGACCAACTCGCGGATCAGGGAGTCGGTCTTGGTCAGGTTGTCGGGCAGCAGCAGTTCGGTGGCATCGTCCACAGCTTCGAACAGGAAAGGCATGGCCTGGTGCAACGCGTGGCACTGAGCCAGTAATAGTTCTCGGTAGAGTTCCTCGTCCTTGTCGCCATCCAGCTTCAGTGCGGTGATATGTTGCTTGTCCAGCTCTGGCAAATCAATGTGCAGGCAGTCATCCAGAATCTGGAATCCATTGGGGCTAACCGGGTGGCTGAGTACGCGGCGGCCGTGATCCAGAAAGCCCTTTATTTCCATATACCGGATAGCGCAAAAGCGGTTGAACCAGCTGTAAGCGGCCTGTTCCATGGTTTGCGCAAAACCGTGTTGTTCCACCAGACGCACTAGCGCGTCGCGTGACCGTGCAATGGCCTTGGGGAAGGGGCGATCGTTTATCAGTGCAACGTCCCCCTTAATATCCATAGGGGCAATGCCTTTGGTGGTAACACCAACTTTGTTTGCCTGCCGGGTGACGGCGGCGATAAAGTCCTTGCGGGCCTTAGGAGCATATTTTTTGATAGGGGCGGTATTCATTGGGCATCCTTGGGTAGCTGGCGGACCAGAGCATGTATTGTCTTATCGACGAGTTTCGGCTAAGTCCGAAACTGGTCTTTCTTGACTTCCAGTTGTGTGCCTTCCGGTCGACTAAAGAGTTCCTTAATGGCCTCCAAAATCATAATGATTCACCCCCGGATCCGGATGCGTCGGTTCTGTTTGATCAACAGCTCGAGTTCGGAGCGAAGTGCACTAAGGTATTTGTCCACATCCTGTTGATTTTCCAGATACAGGCCTGGCTGGACTTTACCCAACAGGGCGCTGGCGGAAACATCAGCTATTGGTTTGGGTTCAGCCACCGGCTCATGCTTACGTTCATCGGTATGATCGGATTTGCCAGCGGCGGCTGCTTTTTTCTGTCGCTCGTTCTCTGCCTGCATGGCTGTGTGCAACTGATCAAGCGCCTCATCCATTTTCTCTTCAGCGACTTGCGTTTGTAGCATGTAGATCTGAGCAACACTGTTCTCCTCGGCGATCTGTTTTTTGGTTTGTTGCAAGGGCATCAGCAAGCGGTTGCTCAAGTCAGGTGTTGAAATACCGCTGCTGTCGATCTCCTGCTGCAGTTGGGTAATCTTGCCTTCCACCCGGCTGATAGCGTGGCTGCGCTTATCATAGAGTAGGGCATTATTGGCTGACTCCAGTATTTCCACCAGTCCGGCGATCTCCTGGATCTGACCGTAAGGTGCATCGTTATCGGCAATATGTTGAAGCTCCATCAAGGCATTAGCTGCTTTGGTGTCTTTCATCAACAGCTGCGCGTTGGGTTGGAACTGGTGCAGAGCCGCGAGCAGTTGTTGCCAGGTGGCAAGCTGTTTGGTGTAAAAATGATGCAGATCGCGGTAGTCTTCTTCGAGCTCCAGGTAATCGTTTTTGTTATCCGTGAGATGTTTAAAGAATTCAAAGCTATCGTCATGGGCGAGCAGTCTTTCCAGCGACAGTACACTGGACTTCAGAGTATCTTTGCCCGGAAATCGACCAATCTCGGATTTGCTCTGATAGGATTTCAGGTTCTTAATCCACTCGCCGAAATGACTCTGATAAAACTCAAATAATTCTTTTTCATTGTCTGACCCCAGGGTGCTGAACAAGTCCTTGCTCAGATCACGAGCTGACTTCAGCACGTTTTCATCAGTCAGGCGCTTTCGCATCACGCTTACTTTGGCGCGTTGCCGGCTGTTCTGAAGTTGCTCAAATACGTCGGACAGTTGCAGGCTGGGTCCGGCGGTGTGGAAAGTGATGCGTCCAGCCACGGCAAGTCGGGCCAGGATCAGGAGGATTTCCGGCTCTGGCCAACCGAAAGGGCGCTTGGTAAAGCGATCAACAATATCGTTGACCATCAACGATTCATTGCCGCTGACTTTGAGCGAGATGTACTGGTCAACTTCTTTGACTGCCTGCGGGTTGCCTTCTTCACCGTCCAGCTTTATGCCGAGCTGGGCGATATCATCGGTGTGCAGAACGGCATGCAGTTCTCGCATGGGGTCTTTCTGTAGAACTCGCAGATACGCAAGTTTATGGTAGGTGTTTTCCAACAAATATTGGCATGCCTCATCGAATTTATTGGCGGGGCTGGTGGTATTCAGTTTGAGGTGCTGGCCCAGTGCATATACCTCGGCGCGGAGGAGTAGATCTTCCAGACTGAGACGTAGCCGCTTTTTACGCTCTTGGTTTTCACGGCCGCGATCAGCAAGAATGCGGCTTAACTCGGGCTGACTGTTATCGTCATTCAGGCGAACAAACTTATTGGTTCGCAGCCACGTGCGAAGTTCAGTGAAAAAGGTCTTGTCATCCGGCAGCTTGATCAACACTGTGCCTGGACCTTCGGTGCTGCGATTGATACAACCCGACTCACTGTACATTGCGTACTCGGGATCCAGGGGCGAAATCACTTCTACACGCAAGTCGTTTTCATAACGACCATCAATGGTATGGCTGTCCAGGTAACGGCCAATACTGTAGTCGGTATTGTTCACACTGTATCGAAAACGGTTTTTGTCGCGCAGCAGATCGCGGTAGATCATGCTGGACAGCTCTTTGTTTTCCTCATTGCCAGCGATATCTGTAGCTTTGATCTTGCGGCTTATGTCGCGCTCTTCATTGGTGAGGAAAACAAACTCGTCACCGTTGCGGGTGATCAGACTTTCTTTTTCCAGCCGTATTAAAGCGTCTTCTACTTGTCGGCGCAGTACGAGTTTGTCGGTATCAATCTGTTCTATGCACAAAGTCACCAGATTATCCGGCGTACCTTTAATCAGGTCGACGTAACGAATCATGAATAATGTTCTGAGCAACTGTACGTCAAACTCATCCAACACGGGGTTGTTAGCTGCCTGGTCGATGGTGCGTTTGACGGCAGTATCCAGAAATCCTTCAACTGCGTGGTAGAAACTGTGCATAGGCACCAGCGCGCCTGGGGATTGATTTGAAATACGCTGGGCAGCCATCTGGAATGCGTCCAGCATGGAGCGCTCGCCGTAGGCCAGGTGGGCGCCGGTGGCGCCCACTTTTCTGATTTCTTCGAATATCTTTTGTACCAGCTGAAATTGATAGGGCACGAATGGATAGTTAGCGATAAAGCTTTCGGCGTTGTCGTAGCTTTTTAGCGTGGGTCCGGAGCGATCAAAGCTGATCTGGTTGCGCAGGATATCGCCTTTGCTTTCGTACAACTTAAGTAATTCGCTTTCAGCGTCTGGGGTTTTCCGCAGCAGGCGCTTTTGTATAACTTCATCGGTGTTGGAGCTAGACAGTGACAATCGAGTTTTAAAGCGTCCGGCAATTTTCGAAAAGTCATTTGCCTTGGAAGCAGAAAGCTCGCCCAGTACCGAGTCCATATCTGCTTGTGAGGTGACGATGATCCATGCGCGGCCTTTGCAGATCGTACCCAGATTCTCGGTCAACGTCTGCAAAGTCAGCATGAGTCTGCTGTCGCTTCCTATATATTGTCCAACCTCATCAACCAGAAACAAAATACGATGATTGGCCGGTTTACTCTCCAGGTATTCCTTTACCCATTCGCAGAATTTTTCAACCGAAACACTGAAATTTTGTTCAGCGCTTTCATACCACTTATGGGCTGCCTCTGGGGATAAGTCTAGCGCCGCGCCAAGGGCTTTTTCGACATCGTCCTGATAGAACTCGAAGGCATCCCGCTCATCTTCCCAAGTGTTGCCGGTGGCAGCGTGGAACGTCTCCTTGAACTTGCCGTAGACACCCTTTTCGGTCAAGTGTCGCTCCATATGCGCGACATGCGGGTGGTCGCTGCTGAAACCCTGGTGCTCGTTGAATACACGCAGGAATACGCTCAGGATTGCATTGCCGCCATCATTGGTGCTGGCTTTGCTGTCGATATTGAACAGGATGACGTCGGCCGGCTCAGAGACTGCCTTGGAAATGTCAGCCCTGATCATGGCATCTCGCAACTTGGTTTCGTCGAAAAAGTCTGCTGCGTTTTTACTATTGCCTGACTCATCGAGCGCAGCTTTATTGGCGATAAGGTACGATAGCGTTTTTAGAAAGTGCGATTTACCTGAGCCAAAAAAACCTGATATCCACACACCAACGCGGTTGGTGATGGAAGGGTCGTTGAGCGGCGTGGCATAGGAGGAGAAGAAGCTACGGAAGTGGGTCTCCAGTTCGCGAGTCACCACGTACTCGTCCAGTTCCTGATACACGGTGGCATCATCATTCTGATCCGCTTTGACCACACCGTTTATTTGACGATTTAGCGGTTTTACAAAGATTTCTTCAATTTTCATATGGATCAGTCCTTGTCACGGAATCAGGCGAAATGCGCGGTAATAGTCGTTACGGGGAAGGCGATTGAATAGCGACAGGTTTTGACCTGTATATTCACCTGGGTAGAACAGCACCAAAGGTTTATGGCCGAGTAGGGCATGTAATTTATTGAGAATGCTATGCGCCCGTAACACCGGCCAGACGGAACCCACGCCGGAAATCAGCACAATGTCTTTGTCCTCCGCCTGACCATGCTGTACAAGATAAGGGGCGAATTTGTCCATGTGCAACGGCCCATGCAGGGCTTTGAGAAGTGCTGCGTCTCCTTGGCTCATCTGCTTTTGCAGCGAGCGGTCGAGAATGCGGCGACTATTGAGATAGTCTCGCAATAGGCTTAGCAGATCGATGTGTGCAATACTCAGATGCTGGTGTTTTTTCGCCAGCAGATCCTGCAGGAATTGGAGGTAGTCGCGCACTTGCAGTTCGTCTTCCGGCGCATAGTCAAAGATCCAGAAACCCAGATCGTTAGCCAGGCCTTTGGATTGGAGAAAATCATCGCTGACGATTTTTTCGGGAATCTGATCAAGTCTGTCTTGCAGCGTTGAATTCATCGTGTCGAAAGCTCCAAGCACGTCAGTAAACGTTGGTGGCCATGGTGCTCCAACAATTGGCGAATCTCTGGCCGAATAATGAGTTTTTGCAAATTCAGTGAACGAGTGTCGCTTAGAAGCCCGACCTCGGCCAATACACGAAACACCACCTGGCCCATTTTCTTGCGCGAGGACTCTGTCCAAGCTGCGATACGCTGGTCGCGTTGTACCCTGTCTTCCAGAAATTCTGACCATTGGAACTGCTTGAGATGGCCCGCATGGGTGCTGATGGCATCATGCATGACGGTCTCCAGCCATTCCACTAGCAATAGGTTGCGAGCCATTACCGCGCAAAATGTGGCTTGAGTAGCAAGCTCATCGTCGCCATCGCGAATCGCTCGCCAAAATGGCGGCTCTAGACGCTCCAGGCGTTTGCGGAGTGCCTGAGCGACCCGCTTGGCGGTCGCAGGCGAGCGTTTTTGCAGTTGGTTCTCGCTGATGATGGCTTGATACCACTGATCAGAAGAGGCCGCTTGCAACAGCATGTCGGCGACTACCCTGCTTTCACGCACCTGCAAAGAGCCCCCGATCAGGTCGCTGTCGTAGTTAAACGAGTTCATTAAACAGCCTCCTCATCAAAATGCAGGGTGGCCAGTTTTTTACGATCAGTTTTTAGTAGCTGCAGCGGATGTTCGGCAGCACGCTGACATTGTTGATCCGTGATTGCGGCGCGATAACGTTGCAATACATAGATAGCCAAGGCTTCGCGGGTTTTAACAATAAGGCGCCCCTCTGGCATTGCGTAATCTCGTTCTACCAGCGCACATTGTGCCTCGCTGAGGTGCTGGTTAGGGATCAAGATCAGAGAAACTGACTTTTGCCATTGTTCATCTTCAGCGCTTTGGGGAGCTACAGCGATAGTCGGCAGGGGAGGTCTGCTGATTCTGGAAACCAGGAAATCGCGGAACGCTTTACGAGAATGACAATAAGCACGGACATGCCATCGATAGCCGCTATATACAAGCGTGTGAGGTGTAATAACGCGCTCATGTGGAAGGGGGTTGCTCATTGAGCTATAAACGATCTTGAGGCTGTTGCCTGTTTGGGTTGCCCTGACTATTTCCCGGACGATCTCTGGGCGAAGCGCCCTGTCGGGAAGTTGCACCGCGCAAATACCATCCTGCGCATCGACTATCTCTGCACAAGGCTGCTGATTCTGACTGATAAGAAGCTCAAGGTACTCGCTCACTTGTCCGCTGGACAATGCAGGCTGAAGAGCCACAGTGGGTACATAGCCCTTTTCGGCCAAGTCATGCACTAAAGCACCGGGATTGACCTCATTTATGTACCGGCGGATGTCACTGGATGCTTGCTGCCTAGATATTCCGAACCACTGCATTAGCCGATTGGTCACCAGTCGGCCCTCCCATAGGGCAACCAGCTCTATGGCCATGAGACGCTTGCGGATTTCGGGTTTCAGTATGGATGCAGTCATGGCTTCTTGTTTTTGTGGCCTGTGCTGCGATGGTGCCGGAAAAGTGCGCTGGTGTAAAGCAGGGTTACTGTAATATTATATTACATGTCGTTTGCATTTTTGAACCTGGCTATCGGTTAGTTGCGGCTCCAAATGGACTGAAGCCATGCACCACCAGATTAGTGTCCCGAGCTTTATATCGAATTGCATATTATCAGCTTAAATACCTGCCGACTCCGGCCCTTGAGGACCTGCGCGCTCCGCTTGCCAAGTCGAGATATTTCGGAGTTTTGTGGAGGGGTGGAGTGGGAGCGGTCTTGCTGTTCCCTACACCTTATCACGGCGTTCTCGCCGTCAAGGGCTGCGCGTTCTTCGAACACTTGCGGTCGTTGACCGTCTTCGACCCTGTGACGGCTTGCGCTGCGCCGTGCTGAAGCTGGTTCCGGGCAATTCCGCCTGAGCAACCGGAGCATTATCATGACTCAATTTTCTCTATCTTTCGGCAGTTCACTTCTAATTTGTGACGACCAGGGGCGCTATACGCCAGCTACTGTCGATCAAATTCTGGCAGCAGCTCGTCAGGCTGTTGATGCCAAGATGCAGCGTGGAGCATCGTTTACATCCACCGACACAGTCAAAGAGTACCTAACTACAAAACTTGGGGGCTGTGAAAATGAAATCTTTGCGGTGATCTTTCTGGATACGCAACATCGATTGATCGAGTATCGCGAAATGTTTCACGGCACGATTGATGGGGCTGCGGTGTACCCGCGGGAAGTAGCAAAAGCATCTTTGAGGCTCAATGCTGCGGCAGTCATTTTTTCGCATAATCATCCGAGCGGAAATCCTGAGCCAAGTTCGGCCGATCGAAGTATTACACAGAAGCTAAAAGAGGCGCTGTCCTTGTTGGACATAAGAACGTTGGATCACATAATCGTGGGCGGAGAAAGTGCAGTGTCGTTTGCTGAAAGGGGACTTATATGAAAAAGGGGCTTCGGCCCCTTTTTTTGCTGTGTCCAAGAGTAATTTTGGCTCGATGCTGGAGAGAATTTATTCAAAATCTAAATTTCAGACCTCCTGAGGCGTTACATTGAGTGCTCAATTCAGCGACGGAGAAAACATATGTACGGTCAACCGCAAACGTTAAATGACGATCAGATAGTTGAAAGTTTACGCATTCTTATCGGAGTGGGTCTTGGTGACACTCACCAATCCCGGCATGTGAGACTGTTTCTGCTAGGGCTGTACAATGGCAGAGTCTGGCCATTCAATCTGAATCTCCTTCGGAGCATCGATGGCGAGCTCCAGGTGGCATGTCTGGAGCTGCTTAAAGTTGATACCTTTCAGCCAATTCAAGAGATCCATCAGTATATTGAAAGTGGGAGGGAGGTTTTTAGAGGGTTTGTGGAGATTGAGCAGGCACTCGTGAAGGACAGGCTCTAGGAGCGTCAACAGCGTAAGTGTCCGGCTGTCACTCAGTCGGATACTCGCAGTTTGACAGGTTGATTTGGGTAAATCGCAAGGGTTTCGTTGAGAAACCTAATTTTGAGAATATTGATCTCGCTTTGAAGCCCGGAGCGAATCAGATACGTGACTACCACACAAAACGACATGAGGTTTAAATGTTGAAATTAGAGTTTGAAAGATCAGTTGATAAAGTGTTAGCGCAGGCGCACGATTCTGGAATTTTGATAGATTTCGGTTGGACGATGCCGATTATGAAAGCTGAGGCTATCGAGTATTGTCAGACTTACAACAAAGCTCCGAATCTTGGGTTCTATGAGCAAGATGGCATAGTGACTCTTACACATAAAGGTGGAAAGATGGCTTTTAGCCCGCAAGAAGCTGCGGCCATTGTGGATCTCATCAAGGCTGCTTATCTGTAAGTATTGTCAACGGCAATCTAATTTTGACCCACCGAGGAGGGTGGGTCAGTTTTACATTGCCAGTGACAAGTATACGGCGATTGCACCTTAGCAGCCGCCTTTGGCTGCTAAGATACAGCGGTCAAACGGGTACTAAAAAAATTCTAGCCGTGCGCAATGAGCGGATTAGGTTTCTCGCGTCTAGTAGGTTCTAAACGGTGCGAGCCCCCATCGTCAAACGGCAGGTAAGAGTTTCCTGCGGAAAAGGCTGGAATAGGTCCGGTCGCGTGCAAAGACCCGATCATATTCGCCTTTTTGATAAATGATAGCAGCGGCAGCGCCTGTTGTTGAGAGCGGTAATATGGCTGCGTCAGGATGACATTCGACGAACAAGTCGTACTCCTCGTATATGCCTTCCATGCCGCCGATAATTACTGCTGCGCTGAAACTGCGGCTCTCGATCATTGCACGTCTCATTGCCGTCAAACTGGCGTCTCTATCGTCATCGACCGATGGCACCATGTGAACATGGGCGAAATCCGCTAGCTCCGGAGACAATCGTCCCGCAAACAGTTGGCTTTGATATATAGACAAATGGTCGCTATTGAGGTTTGCCTCGCGGGCGAATAGTGCCAGGAGTGGCGTTATCGCCGGATGGCCGCCGCAGGTAATTCGTCCGATCGGCAACACTACTTCAACTAACGCCTTGATTGATTCCCTAATGGCAAGGACATCCGCGGTGTCAAAAAACACTCGATCGCGCTCAGGTAAAGGCACGCTGGCAGATAAGAAGACCTCTATCATTCGATCAACTCTTTAAGCAGATTTGGCGCTTTCGCCATCTGTACGGCCCGAATCGGCAAATGGGAGTCAAGCCAATCTAGATGAGAAAGCCATGTATTCAGTATGCCTCTATTGTCGTAGATCATCCATATCTCCCTCGCTTCAATAATGGGATCGGTGATGGCCTCAAATACCTCATTTATTCGGTCGGAAGTTGGCACCCCCACAGCAGGCACGACCGCGAGAGTCTTACTGGCGCTCGCCTTCAGAGAAATCCAGCCTTCAACCTGAACAGTGGGTTCAAGCCCCAGATCGCGAGCGGCATCGCAAAAATTATCAACCAGATACCGGTGGCGGGCGGCAATTGCTGGGGCACGTAGTTGTTCAACCTCGTCACAAATTCGTTTAACCAACTCCTTCGTCGCCCAACGGCCTCGCATTGGAAGAAATCCTAGGAAGTCCCGCCGTCTAAGCTTCATAAAATGGCTGAAAGACGAGGTCGGGTCTTCCTTTTGCCCTGGCCATAGTAGGTGTAAAATTTGAACATTGGTCGCATTTGCTCGCGCCAATTCTTCGGCAGTCCAGCGGCCTTCTCGAAAGCCAGGTGTGTCGATGAGCACGATCACATCGGAATCAGTCATCCTGTGCCAGAGCTGTGCTTGAAAGTCTGCTGCCGGCGGCACGGATCGCACATCAATGAATACGTCAAAGCCACGAGCGTCAAGCGCATCGTACAATCGGTCAGCCAACGGCTGAGAGCCTTTCCGCTTGTAGCTGATGAACAATCGTCGCTCGCGCCGCAACAGCCGGAATGTCTCAAGGACAAGTGTAGTAAGACGAGCGATACCTTCGTTGTTAGGTCCCAAAACGATGGCATTGACGTGCCTAATCTGCGGTGGAATTTCCGTATGCACCCTAGTCAAGTCCGAGACAATAGGGGCAACTACAATCGAATCATCGATCAACTCTGACACAAGCGAAGTATCGCTAATGTTAGTCTGTGAGCCGAAGAATACCGCCATGACAGGACCATTCAGGCTACGAGTCGAGGCCTCGGTATCACTCAGGAACTTGATTGTGCTCACTGGAAGCCCGAGACCTTGAAGCGCCAACTCAACGCTACGGCGAAAACGAGAACCATGCTCGTCGACTGCGCCCAGCATGAGGAGTTGATAGGGGGATCTAATGCCGGAAATGTCGCTCATCGACCTGCCAATCCCGCGGCAGTTTCGATCCAGCCGCCGATGTCTTTCCTGCCGTTCTGGCCGGTAAAGTCGTAGCTCAGGCAGTGAGTCGACAACTGAACCACGCTGTTGGTCTTCGGCGCGGCAAACCAGAGATCTCCTTCAGGAATCGCAAGCGTATAATCGGCATAGGCCACCCACTTTCCTCCTTTCCACTCGGCGAGCAATATACCGCGATTGGTTCTATAAAGCCCCATCTGGGCTAACGGATTGGCACCCTTTGCTGAGGTCTCTTTTTCATTGTTTTGGACGCCATGGATGTATACGGTGAGTAAACCGTTTCCTTTGATAATGCTGCGAGCGATCTCGTATCGTACCCACCGCCGCGACCAGGTGTTGGTTCCAGCAAGGACGCAAGTGACGGAAGTATTCTCCAATCCTTTGCGAAGGAAGGTTTTCAAAGCATCGTCGCCTTCCTTTTTTGAGGCTTCGAAAACGCTATTGTCGAAGAATCCGCGACTTTTCTTATCGGTGTCCCTAACGACCCAGCTATTGCGGACGTTCCACGCGCGCCAGGCATCTGGAACGTAGTGAAACGAAAAGAAGGTTTTTCGCGGCAATATGACCCCCATCTATCTATGCTATCTTCCGATTAAGTGCGGAAGCGGCTTTTGTATCTCGCGGCGGGCATCCCAGATGCGCCGCCTGCATCCTGAATTGGTTCAGCGTGCTTTTATTGCGTCGCTTACCCAGGTTTCGATGTTCGACTTGATGTAGTCGTACACATAGGTGCTGGTGAGGTACGGCGGATCATAGATCTTCCCCGAGACAGCTTCGCCGTCGACAGTGAGGCCGATGAACGGGTTTGACCCTTTTGGCGACTGGTTGCCGCTTGAGTCTTTCAGGTTGTGAACATGGATGGCGAGCACTCCCAATCCATCTTTCCAGGCTTTTTTGATTTCGTGCTTGACCCATCGGCGACCAGCTGTCTTTTCACCGACAAGCACGACCAAACATTCCTTGCCTTTCATATTGTCGACTATCCACTTCTCAATGGCATTATCGCCCTTCTTTTTGATTTCCTCCCATTTGTTGGAGTCAAGCAGTGGCTGCTCATCAATTGCCCCAATTTGCCTAACCTGGGATACACGCCAGTTGTCTGGAGTGTAGTGGAAGCTGAGGAAACATTTCTTTGCCATACTTCACCCTATCATTCTTATTGTTGATGGTGCTTAAGAGGCTAGCACTTTACATTGAGTTTTACGAACCATTCTGCAACGCGTTTGAGCATAGTAGAGACTGGTAGGTTAGAGAGAGGATGTGATAGCTGCAGTGTCCGGGGCATTTGAAAAGGGCCAGGCGGCTAATTGGTATACCTTGTCCAATTTCTGAAGGCAAGTCAGCATCTACATCCAAAACTGTGTCGCGGTTTTGGGTAAATAGAAGTTCAACTCAGAACCCGTTTATTTACTTGCTCCGAACCGTGAGGTTCTTATGCGGCTTGTTGAATGTCAGATGAATTGGATGGTTCCCGGTAGACGATATTGAATCATTACTACTCAAAATCTTTAAGGAGAAATCTGCAGGCATCTACTATGGCCTACTAGACACAGCAGGGAGCGGTGCGGGGCAGCCCGTCGAGGTTTGGTTGGCTTTTTAAGGTTTGCGTTGGCTGGTTACACATTGGTCACATATTGTGAGAGAGCCGAGCAAAAAACGTTTTAGGAAATTTATATTTCTTTATCTATTTGATATAAATAGTTTTTTGGTGCCCCGGGCAGGATTCGAACCTGCGACCTGCCCCTTAGGAGGGGGCCGCGCTATCCAGCTGTGCCACCGGGGCATGATGAAGCAAGAGTCTGGCATTTAAATAGCGGCCGGGATTATAGCACGTGGAAAGTGTGTGGTGGAGCGGGGATAAGGGCAAACGTACTTAGTTTGGCCGCGCTGCGTGGCAGGCCATGTGCTGGATCACACCGGGTTTCTGGCAGGCCAGCTTGCAGATGCGATAGTCGTACGTGCGCGCACTGGGGTCCAGCTCCGCAGCCTCATCGATGGCCGCCGTCAGATCGGCTTGCGCGGCCTGATGCGTCAGATAAGGACCAGAGATGTTGACCTGAAGGGCGGGCTCGTCAGGATCAGTGGCGACGATATAGAAATTTTCGAGATTCATTAATTACAACGCGCTGTCTTTCAAGAAGAGAACGGCAAAGTAGCCAGTTTATTACTGCGAATTGCGGAGGCAATCAATAACAATAATGGCGGCATATTATCCGCCTTTATTTTGTGTTCGCATAGCCTTTGTTGCAGAAAAAGCGTGATAATTGGCAAATCGGTTGCCGACTAACATCTACCAAGGGGCTACGTGAGTACTCTCAGCATTATTATCCCGGTCCTGAACGAGGCGCAAACTCTGCGCAGACAACTGGCCGCCCTGCAAGCCCTGCGCCGGCAAGGGCATCAGCTGGTTCTGGTTGATGGTGGCAGCACCGATGCCAGTGTGCAGGAGGCGCAGGGTCTGGTGGATGTTTGCGTGAGTTCTGCTCCCGGACGTGCCCGGCAGATGAATGCGGGTGCGGCGCATGCGGTGGGTGACATACTGCTGTTTTTGCATATCGACACCCTGTTGCCCGCGCAGGCAGCGGATCTGGTGACGGCGGCGCTGGCCGATGGCGCAAAGTGCTGGGGACGCTTTGATGTCCGACTGGATGGCGCACATCCCGCTTTTGCTGTGATTGGCAGGGCGATGAACCTGCGCTCACGACTGACGGCGGTGGCCACGGGAGACCAGGCCATTTTTGTCCGCCGTGCCGTGTTCGAGCAAGTGGGAGGGTACGCTGATGTGCCCTTGATGGAAGACGTGATGATCAGCAAGACGCTGCGGCGATTGTCCAGGCCGGCATGTCTGTCTATGCCGGTGATCAGCTCCAGTCGCCGTTGGCAGAAACACGGCATCATGACCACTGTCTGGTTGATGTGGCGGCTGCGGCTGGCTTTTTTCCTTGGTGCCAGTCCCGCCAGTCTGCACGCGCAATATTACCGTGGCTCTGCGATGGCGACGAGCTATCGCTACCCGCAGGCACGGATTCTGTTTTTCGCCAAAACACCGGTGGCCGGACAGGTCAAAACGCGGCTACAGCCCGTGTTGGGGGAAAGCGGGGCGCTGGATCTGCATCAGCGTCTGATACGGTTCGGTTGGCAGCAATTATGGCGATCGGCACAGGCGCCGATGCAGTTATGGGCGTCCGCTGACGGCGGGCAGGCATTCTTCGCAAAACTGGACGGTGCTCCGCAGGTATATCAGCAGATGGGCTGTGATCTGGGCGCGCGCATGCAGCACGCGACGCAGGCGGCGCTGGCTGATGCAGAGTTCGTGGTGGTGGTGGGTGCTGACTGTCCCTCGGTAGATGGCGCTTATGTGGCGCAGGCGCTGGCGCTGCTGGCGGCAGGGGAGAGAGTGGTGCTGGGGCCGGCGGAGGATGGAGGTTATGTGCTGATCGGTCTGCGGGCGCCAGCGGCAGCCGTGTTTCGTGACATCAATTGGGGGCAGCCGCAGGTCATGGCGCAGACCCGGGAGCGTCTACGGCAGGCGGATATAGCCTGGCGCGAGCTGCCACCGCGGTGGGATGTCGACCGGCCGGAGGATCTGTACAGACTGGACGCGTTGCCGGGCTGGCGGCGTTGACTGTCAGGCGATGCTCTCGCGCTGCAGCTGCGTGACAAAGCGGTTCACCGCCACCTGGTCGCCGCGGCCCATATTACCGAAACGGAAACCGAGCACTGTCTGATTGCGATCCTGTTGATACTGCACGTAGACCGCTTCGGCGGGGCAGGATAAGTCATGGTCAATCAGCGGCAGATTCATGGTCATGATAAATTCTTCCAGCATGGCGGGCGGCGGATTCACCTTGCCTTCAATGACCAGGCGAAAGCCCGTGGCTGACATATTCAGCACCCGCCCTTGCAGGCTCTTGGGGTGGTTGTCGTTGGTGCAGGTTGCCGCCACCATCAGTGTGCCCGGCACCCAGGCACGAAAGGCATCACGGCGTTGCAGATACAGTAGTCGCTCCGGAAACTTGAGCTCATAGAACACGCCGTCGCTGTCTTTCATGACCCGCTTGATCACCATGTCCTTGGCGTGAACGCGGATGCCGTTGATTGAGGCGCGAATGCTGAATGGCGTGCCGGCTTCTGCCTGACGGTGCGCCTCGCGTGGGGTGAACTCGTCAAGCTGGAAAGTACGGGCTTTTAAATTGGCGTTCAGTACCAGTGAGCTGTACATGGCACCGTTGCCGTTGAACTGAACGCTGATACTGGAGCGGTCCGCTTGCAAGGTGCGCAGGACGCTGAAGATATCCCCGGCAGATGTATAGTAGCGGTCGTTATTGAAGTTTGTCGCCATGAGAGTCGATAACCTGTCTGGCCTGACGAGCGAATCAGGCGCTGCCCAGATCCCGCTGTTCACTGCCACCAAGCGTACTGCCGTGACTGGTATACAATCCTGCCAGCGTCGACGGTCCGCGAAGAATGCCCAGCGCCCGTTGGGTGTTGAGGCGACTGCGATGGACAATGATACTGTTGGTTTCACTGAGCTCGCGACACTGCTGCAAGCGTGATTCGATGCTGTCCAGCAGTGCTGTGAACTCGTTCTGGCCGCCCTTGCCAAGCAAGCGCTTGAGGTGCTGTAGGTTGGTTTGTCCGGCAGGCACCCCGGCCTGTACTAACAGCTTGCGGCGAATGTGGTCGTTGTTTTCTATGCTGGCAAGTACGTTTTGCTTGCGCGTCAGCAAGTCGCTGAGTTGGTCGAGGTCACGTTTTTCCAAGCTGTTTTTTTCAGCCAGCAGCACTTCTGCCAGTGAGTCCAGCAGTTGTCGATCACTGTCAAGGAGCTGCTGCAGGCCTTCATTACTCATCAGCTAGTCGGTCCGTTTCGCCTGAATGACGATTGCAAGTTCGTGTCACAGGCTGCGTTCGAATGCCAGCATCTTGTCTGCCACGCGCTGACTGTCTACTGAATAATTGCCAGCATTGATTTGCTCTCGCAGAGCGCTAACGCGCGAGGCATCGGTATCGGGTAGCTGCTTGATGCTGGTCTCAAGCGACTGCAGGTCTGTTGCTCGACTGCTGATGGACACTGCATCAGGCTGACCGCTGCCGCCCTGGTTGCCCACATTACCATTGCCGACACCAGTGTTAGTGTTATCGGTATTGGACTGGGTCCCGCTTTGACGAACGCCGCTGCGATTGTCCGTTGCTGTCGATGTATTGCTAATAGTAGGAATACTCATAGTCTGATACCTTGACTTGTCAACTCATCAGGTTACTTCGCGACGCCAGACATTGGCGTTCGGACCTGACCAGTCATAAGTGTTTAACCTTCTATCCGGTTTAACGGCAACCTTTAGGGTAACTTTAGTGTGTCACTGACAAAAAACAACTAAATCCGATAAAAAAAATGTAAAAACAGTCGCTGATCTGGTGAGTTGGTGACAATTTACCGTCAGTCCCTGTTGTTGTCGCGTAAAAGGCCCGCCATGCGAGCGTCAAAAAATCACTTTAACTTCACCGGCGCCGGTGACCACCGCTTGCACAACCCGATCGGAACTATTGTTCCTTACCGGAATCTGTTTGCCGGCTTCACCCGCCTGCAAAGCAATGCCGGTTTGTCTGATAGCAATGCTACCACGCTCTGCGGTCAATACCACCATATCGCCACGTTGCACCAATACCGGTGCCTCCAGCAAGTCGATATTGAGGACTGTGTCTGCACTTATCGCCCGGCGCACTGCCTGACCAAGAGCCACCGTCGGATCCATGATGACCTGGCCGCGCAACGTGCTGATGTCACGCTCTTGCAGCGTTATGTCGCCGGCGCCAACGATACTGCCGCGGGCCAATGCCCGGCTGCTGACCACAATGTCCTGGAATACTCTGACACTGGCGGCCACATGGCGCGTCCACGGGCTGTCATCATGGCATTCAACACGAACTGTAACGCGCCCGCCGTTGGGGCTGAGCCGATTGACTGTTGGCAGCAAAGGTTCCGCGCACACCGGCACCTGCAGCCGGGGGTCAAGCGTGGCAACGTCGATCTCTATGCGGCCTGGCTCAGTGCCGTAGGCAGATTGCAATTCGCCGAACGCAGCCTGTCGCAGGCGCTCGTTGCCGCTTGCGCCGGGCGGTGATGCTGTCGCCACGGCAGTCAACGGGCCTGATGTTGCCAGTACCAAAAGCACGGCGGCCATTTTGAGTTTTAATGAAGATAGTTGTCGATTGTCTGCTGTCATTCGTCAAAACCTTGGCGTTCAGCGTAGTTTTTCAGCCGTTTTGCTGTATTCCTGTTAGCTGAAGCAATAAATGTGCCGGGATCATTGAATTATTTATGGTCTCAGGCCTTATGAAACGCTGCTGTTGGACGACAACTGTAGCCAGCATGAATGTTTTTTTAATTTCGCTATCTGACTTTGCAATCGATAATAGGAGCCTGTGATGGCCGGCGTTCTTGACAGCGTTAATCAACGAACACAACTGGTGGGACAGAATCGGCTGGAGCTGCTGATGTTCCGGCTCAATGGCAATCAGATGTACGGCATCAACGTGTTCAAGGTAAAAGAAGTCCTGCCTTGCCCACCGCTTAGCGTATTGCCACACAGCAGTCGTGTGGTTCGCGGCGTTGCTTACATCCGGGGCCGCACCATCACTGTGCTTGACTTGAGTATCGCCATGGGCAGCCGGGCCCTGCAGGATGATGGCAAAGGCTTTATCATCATCGCCGAATATAACAACTCGGTACAGGGATTTCTGGTAAGTGGCGTGGACCGTATCGTCAACCTGAACTGGGAGACCATTCATTCGCCACCCAAAGGTTCAGGCCGGTCTCACTACCTGACCGCAGTAACCGAAGTGGACAACAAGCTGGTGGAAATCCTGGATGTGGAGCGGATCCTGGCTGAGGTGGCGCCGGCGCCACGCATACTCAGTGAAGCCCTGGTCAGCAAAACAGTGCGTACCGAAACCATCAACACTGTGCTGATTGTTGATGATTCCAGTGTCGCACGGACCCAGATAAAGCGTTGCTGTGAGGCCATCGGCCTGAACACGGTGGTGCTCAATGATGGCAAACAGGCATTCCTGCATTTGCAGGCTATGGCTGAAGCGGGTGAGAATCCGGCAGATAAATATGTTCTGGTTATTTCTGATATTGAAATGCCGGAAATGGACGGTTACACGTTGACAGCATCCATCAAGAACGACCCCAGACTGAACAGCTTGCATGTGATGCTGCATACCTCGTTGAGCGGGGTGTTTAACCAGTCGATGGTAGAAAAAGTGGGTGCTGACGATTTCCTGGCCAAATTCCACCCCGATGAGTTGGCCCAGCGTGTGCTGAAACAACTTGAGCGCCGCCAGACTCCCGCGTAAGCCGGTGATCAGAGTTAACTATGACTGACGAACAACAGTTTGCAGCGGAAGACTACCAGGTGTTCCGGACCTTCCTGAGTCAGGCCTGCGGCATCGTTTTAGGTGACAATAAGCAGTATCTGGTGGCAAACCGTATCCGGCGCATTCTGGAAGAACACCAGATTACGACCCTGAGCGCATTGGTGAGTCGTATCAATCAGCATGCGGTGCCGGGGCTGCGTGAAAAAGTCATCGACGCCATGACCACCAATGAAACGTTCTGGTTTCGCGACAGTGCGCCATTCGATGCTCTGCGTGACGTGATTCTGCCCAGGCTCATCCTGGAAGAAAAACGCAGCAGTTTACGTATCTGGTCGGCAGCCTGTTCGTCGGGGCAAGAGCCTTTCTCCATCAGCATGATTTTCGAGGAGTTCAAAGCCAGGCATCCCGGCGTGTTCATGCGCGACCCGGAAATCATTGGCACCGACATTTCCGCGTCCATGCTGAACAATGCCAGGAAGGCAGAGTATGATGGTTTGAGCGTGAGCCGGGGGCTCAGTGATGCGCGCCGGCAGATGTTCTTTGATGAACTGCCCCAGGGGCGATTTCGACTTAAATCCGGCATTACCAAGCGGGTCAGCTTCAGGCCGCTCAATTTGCAGGATACCTATGGCAGTCTGGGACGCTTCGACGTTATCTTTTGTCGTAATGTACTGATTTATTTCGCCGCCGATTTCAAGGCGGATATTCTGCGCCGAATGCGCAACAGCCTGAACCCGGACTCGTACCTTCTACTGGGTGCGTCGGAATCCTTGCCGGCGACCATTAGTAATGAGTACAGTATGGAGCGCCTCAGCGTTCATACCAGTGTCTATCGAAACCAATTGCCGCCAGGCGGCAAAGCGTAGACCAAATCTCAGGCAATCCCTTGCCGCTGCAGTGTTTCTCTCTTCTTAACCTTCTGAAAAATAACCAGTTTAATTACTGGCACGGGTCTTGCTATTTCTTGCTGTCTTGAATCGGCAACGTTAACAGCAGGAATCAACCGATGGCCTTAAACTTCAACAATGCACTAGGTGTTCACGAGCAGGCGCTGATGCTGCGCACCCAGCGTACCACCATGCTGGCGAGCAATATCGCCAACGCTGACACCCCCGGATACAAAGCCCGCGACATGGACTTCGGCAGTGTGCTGGCGCAGGCCACATCCGGTCGCAGCGATGTTGCCATGCAGCAGACCCATAGCCGTCACATCACCGGCATGCCCGGCCTGAATGATCCGGCGGCGCTGTACCGGGTGCCATCACAACCTTCGCTGGACGGTAATACCGTCGACGAACAAATCGAAAATGCGGCCTTTGCCCGCAACGCGCTGGAGCATCAGGCCAGCTTCCAGTTTCTCAACGGCAAGTTCACGGGCATGATCAAAGCCCTGAAAGGAGAGTAAGCATGAGCCTGATGGGTGTCTTTGATATCGCCGGATCCGGCATGAGCGCACAGTCACTGCGTTTGAATACCACCGCCAGCAACATGGCCAATGCCAACAGCGCTGCCAGCAGTGCCGACCAGACCTACCGTGCCCGCCATCCGGTGTTTATGCCGGTGATGAGTTCGGCCATGCAGGATGCCTTTGCCGAGCCGGCACACAACGCCGCCTCTACCAGTGTTCGGGTGGCCGGCATCGTGGAGGACGCACGACCATTGCAGCCACGCTACGAACCGGGCAACCCGATGGCGAACGAGGAGGGGTACGTGTTTTATCCCAATGTCGACATCGTGGAAGAGATGACCAACATGATTTCATCGTCACGGGCGTTTCAGCTCAATGTGGATGTTATGTCAGCGGCCCGAACCATGATGCAGCGTGTATTGACGCTGGGTCAGCGTTAAGCGGCCAGAGGAGTATAGAGCATGGAAATTAACAACAACACCGCATTGAACAGAGTGCTGACTGAATACGCGCCGGCTGAGAAAAACACTGCGCCCAACAATAATGAGCTGGGTCGGGACGCTTTCCTGAAACTGCTGGTTGCCCAGCTGGAGAATCAGGATCCGACCAAGCCTGAAGAGAACGGGGAGTTTGTTGCACAGCTGGCGCAATTCTCACAGCTGGAAGAAACCCAGAAGATGGGCGGCAACTTTGAACAGTTTGCATCGGCGTTTCAGTCAACTCAGAACTTGCAGGCAACATCACTGGTCGGGCGACTGGTTCACGTCGAATCTGATTTCAGTCCGCTGGGTGAATCCGGTGGCATCAGCGTGCTGGCTGAGTTCGACAATGCCGTACAGTCAGCGTCACTGACCGTCTACAACAAAGGTGGCGAAATCGTTGACAGTTTCGAACTGGGGCAACAACCCGAAGGACAGCAGGAGTTCATCTGGACCGGCACCGATGCCAACGATGAGCGCTTTCCGCCCGGCAATTATTATTTTGAAGTATCCGCTTCCAGCGGAGGAGAAGCCAGCAGCGTACCGGTTTATCTGAGCGCCAATGTTAACAGCGTAACCATCGAATCCGGTGGTTCTCTGACGCTCAACCTGGCGGGCATCGGCAAGGTTGCCATGGATGACATTATCCAGATCAATTAATACCAAACATACCATTTTAATAAAGATTAAGCAGAAGAGGTGTCATCATGAGTTTTATTATCGGATTGAGTGCGCTCAATGCAGCGCAGCAGGAAATCAGCGTCACCGGTAACAACATTGCCAACTCCAGCACAACCGGCTTCAAGTCATCACGCACAGTGTTTGGTGATGTATACGCCGCATCAGTATTGGGCGGCGGTGGCACCCAGGCTGGTAGTGGTGTCTCCCTGCAAGAGATCAAACAGAACTTTAACCAGGGCAATATCAGTTTTACCAACAGTACGCTGGACATGGCCATCAACGGCGAAGGCTTCTTTGTGCTGAGTGGCGAGTCCGGCGTCAGCTATACCCGGGCCGGTGCCTTTGGTACCGACAGAAACGGCTTCATTGTAACCGGGGCCGGTGAGCGTTTGCAGGGCTTTTCGCCTTCTCCGACCGGTCAGCCTACCGGCGGCGGCCCCCTGGAAGACCTGCGCGTCACCACCGGTGAGATTCCTCCGCGCGCAACCACGACGGTGTCTTCGGTGATCAACCTGGATGCCAGTGCGCAGCCTTCAGCGCTGGTTGGCACCACCATCACCAGTAACAATGGCCGCTCGAGCGCGCCGGTGGCAATCACTGCAGGTGATGCGCTGGAAAACGGTTATGAGGCCAACAGTATCAGCGTCTTGGGCAGCGACAATGTCACGCGCCTGATAGATGTAGCGGCAAATTCTTCGGCCAATGCCGTTGCGCAGCAGTTCTCCGCCGTCAACGGTGTCACGGCCCGTGCCACCAGTGTCGCCTATCTGACCAACTTCAATGCCGGTCCCGTCAATTTCAACATTGGCGGTCTCAATTTTGCTGCCGACTTTACCGCACCAGCTGTGGTGGCTGACGAATTGCAGACACTGGCAGACTCCATCAATGCCACTGTCACCAACGTCAGCGCCCGCGTTGTGGGTGGTACTGACCTTGAGGTGACGCACAACACCGGTGCGGATCTTCGCTTCCACGGCGGCGCAACCGGGGCTGGCACGTTTGACGTATACGGCTCTGAATACGACAGCACCGATGAAGAATACACTCGCTCGACAGATGGTCCGGTGACTGTTGATACCGCGACCGGTGACTCCGTGTTGGTCGGCGGTATTGTGAATTTTACGCTGGAAGAGAATGTTACCTTCACGGCGGCGACTGAAGACAGCGAGGGTAATGCCATTGACCAAACCACGGTGACCGGCAGCATCTTTGGTGACATCAGCGCCGAAGATGCCCTTGATGGTATACCGTTTTCAACCAATCAGTTTGATCCTGGAAATCCGGATACCTATTATCGCTCCACCGCTGTGACCATCTATGACTCACTGGGTAACCAGCATTCACTGACGAAGTACTTCGTCAAGGAGCGTCCGGATGAAACCGACAGCAACAACCTGTGGAGTGTTTACCTGCAGGTGGATAATCGCAATATTGGTTATGACCCCAACTCCACCGATGGTGAGCCGGTACTCGCACGTTTCGACCTGCGCTTCGACAATAATGGTATTTACGATCCGAACCAGAGCCCCATTCAGATCACCAACTGGACGCCGGTAGACAGTCTGGGCCGACAGCAAGGTGCCGGACCGATTCCGGGTGACCCCAATGTCGCCGGGCAATTGACCAACTCAAACTTCACCATTGACCTTAGCCAGTTGACCCAGTTTGGCGGTGACTTCTCAGTACAGTCGAATAATCAGGATGGTTTTGCCAAGGGACAGTTGACCGGTCTGGAAATCAACGACCGAGGCCTGGTATCGGCACGATTCTCCAACGGTCAGTCACGGGCTCTGGGTGAAGTGGCGCTGGCCAATTTCTCAAACCCGGCCGGGTTGTCCAATCTGGGCGGCACCAAGTTTGGCGAAACCAGTGAGTCGGGTACTGCGTCAGTCTCGGGCGCTGGTACCGCAGGTCTGGGCGCCATCCAGTCCGGTGCGCTGGAAGACTCCAACGTCGATCTGCCGGCGCAGCTGGTGCAGCTGATCATCTCGCAACGTAACTACCAGGCCGCGGCCCAGGTGATTTCGGCGCAGGATACGGCAACGCAAACCATCATCAACCTGTAAGTTAATCGCTAACGGCCCGCCGAAAACCGGAGTACACCATGGATAAAGCAATTTACATCAGCATGACCGGCGCCTCGCAGACCATGCGGGCGCAGACCATCCATGCGCACAACATGGCCAATGCCGGCACCACCGGTTTTCGCGCTGACCTGGAGCAGGCGCGCTCCATGCAAGCGTTCGGACCGGGCATGCCCTCGCGAGTGTTCAGCATGGCTGAAAATCCCGCCAGTGACTTTACGCCCGGCTCGTTGCAGGTAACCGGCAATGCGCTGGACATGGCGGTGCAGGGTGAGGGCTGGATTGCGGTGCAGGCACCTGATGGTTCCGAAGCGTACACCCGTGCCGGCGATCTGTCGGTCAGCCCGTTTGGCGAACTGTTGACCGGCAGCGGGTTGCCGGTGCTCGGCAACAATGGTCCAGTCGCCTTGCCTCCGTACGAATCAGTTGCCGTCGGCAGTGACGGAACGGTGTCGATCCGGGAGCTGGGTCAGGGCGCTGAAGTATTGGCGGCCATCGATAGAATCAAGCTGGTGGACCCGGGCAACGAGCAACTGATCAAGGGTGGTGACGGCCTGTTTCGCCGCGCTGACGGCACGGATTCCGTGGCCGACGGCGCGGTAACACTGGTCTCCGGTTATCTGGAGACCAGCAACGTGAACGTCGTTAATTCCATGGTGGAGATGATCAGTCTGACCCGCGCCTATGAAATGAATGTGAAACTTATGCAAACCGTGCAACAGAATTCCGAAGCATCGGCACGGCTTTTGCAAATCCAGTAAATAGACAGCTAGCAGACCCTCAGGGGAGTTAACAACATGCACTCAGCACTTTACGTATCACAGACCGGCCTGGCCGCTCAGGACAAGCGCCTGACCGCGATCTCCAACAATCTGGCGAACGTGGCAACCAATGGTTTCAAACGCGACCGTGTAGTGTTCGAAGATTTGTTATACCAGATCCAGCGTCAGCCCGGTGCCAACTCAACCCAGAATACAGAGCTGCCATCTGGCCTGCAGCTCGGTACCGGTGTTCGCGTAGTGGGCACACAAAAGATTCATAGCCAGGGCGCTTTGCAGAACACCGGCGAACCGCTTGACGCTGCAATCAATGGTCGTGGGTTCTTCGAAGTACAGATGCCGGACGGCAGCACCTCTTTCACCCGTGATGGCCAGTTCCACCTGAGCGCTGACGGCGAGCTGGTGACGGCGTCAGGCATGCTGATCAACCCGGGACTGACTGTGCCGCAAGGCGCGCAGTCACTGACCATTGGTACCGATGGTGTGGTCACTGCAAAGCTGCCCGGACAGGCGCAACCGGTCAATATCGGCAACCTGACGCTGGTCGATTTTGTTAACCCTGCAGGCCTGCAGTCACTCGGTGGCAATCTGTATGCAGAGACTGTGTCCAGCGGCAACCCGCAGCAGTCGGCGCCAGGCACTAACGGTCTGGGCCTGATCGTTCAGGGCTCTCTGGAAAATTCCAATGTGGAAGTGGTGGAAGAGCTGGTGGACATGATTACCACGCAGCGCGCCTATGAAATGAACTCACGGGTGATATCGAGTGCTGACCAGATGCTGCAGTTCATTACGCAAAATCTGTAAGCCCGGCAAATTGAGGATAAACGTGATGCCCAAGCGACAAATGATACAGATCCTGACCCTGCTGCCGGTGCTGATACTGGCCGCGTGCGCCTCGCGTTACCCGGCGCCGCCGAGTCCTGATGATCCGCGCTACGCACCGGTGTCGTCCTGGCAGCAGCCGCCGGCAAGAGTCGCCGATGGTGCCATTTACCAACAGGCAACGGCTATTAATCTGTATCAGCGCCGGGCGCACCGCCTGGGTGATGTACTGACGATCAATCTCAATGAAGCGACCAGCGCCACCAAGTCTTCAGGTACGTCGTTCAGCCGCGACAGCTCGGCCAATGTGGGTAACTCAACCTTACTGGGCAATGTATTTGACACCACTACCGGCGTTAACGGGGGCTCCGAATTCGACGGCTCCGCCAACAGCGATCAGAGTAACCAGTTGCTGGGCAATATTACCGTGACGGTCACTGATGTGTTGCCCAATGGTCTGCTGGAAGTGCGCGGTGAAAAATGGCTGCAGATCAATCGCGGCAGTGAATTCATCCGCATCAGCGGACTGGTCCGCACCGCCGATATCGCGCCGGACAATACCATTGAGTCGAGCCGGGTGGCCGATGTCCGTATCGCCTACAGTGGCACCGGTACCCTCGCCGACAGTAATGAGCCGGGTTTGTTAAGCCGGTTCTTTGTCAGCAACTGGTGGCCGTTGTAACGCCCGGCCACCTGTAAACCATTTTTACCAGTCAACGTAAACCTGAGGCATCACATGTTCATACAACAGCACAGTCAGTTTAAGAAGTCGTTGCTTGCCGGCCTCCTGATTGCCATGCAATTGCTGTTGCTGGTGACACCGGCGCACGCTGATCGCATCAAGGACATTGCCACGCTCAATGGCGTGCAGTCCAACCAGCTGACCGGGGTCGGCCTGGTGACGGGTCTTGACGGGTCGGGTGACCAGACCACACAGGCACCGTTTACAGCGGAATCGTTTGCCGCCTACCTGGATCAGTTCGGTATACCCATGCCGTCGGGCCAGAATTTCCAGTTACGCAATGTCGCCATCGTTTCGGTACAGGCCGAACTGCCTGCATTCACCAAACCAGGGCAGAACATTGACATCACCGTATCGTCACTGGCCAACGCAGCAAGTCTGCGTGGCGGAACCCTGGAGCGCACCTTGCTGACCGGTATTGATGGCGAGGTGTACGCCATAGCCCAGGGTAACCTGATCGTGGGTGGTCTGGGTGTGCAAGGCTCCGACGGCTCCAGCATTACCATCAACATCCCCAGTGTGGGCCGCATCCCCGGTGGTGCGCAGACGGTGCGTGAGGTGCTGACAGCGTTTAATGTCGGCGACCACATCACGTTCAATCTCAAGCGTGCTGATTTCACCACCGCGCGTCGTCTGTCCAGGGCCGTCAATGATTTCATGGGCGCGGGCACTGCGGAAGCAGTCGATGCTGTTTCTGTCCGCATCCGCGCCCCGGCTGATCCGCAGGCCCGGGTCGCTTATGTGTCCGAACTGGAAAACATTCAGATCGAACAGGGTGACGCATCGGCGCGGGTAATCGTCAATTCACGTACCGGTACCATTGTGATTGGTGAGCATGTGCGGGTGTCGCCGGCGGCGATCACGCATGGCAGCCTGAGTGTGACCATTTCGGAAAGTTTTGGCGTCAGTCAGCCCGGACCGTTCTCCGACGGTGAAACCGTGGTCGTGCCGCAAACCAATATCAACGTGACCGAGGAAGACAGTCGCATGTTCCTGTTTGATCCCGGCACCACGCTGGCCGATATTGTGCAGGCCATTAATGCGGTGGGTGCAGCGCCGGGCGATCTGGCTGCCATCCTTGAAGCCCTGAAACAATCCGGTGCCCTGCGCGCCGACCTGATTGTGATCTGAGGACGGCATCATGACCCTGAGCATGCAAGATGCCTCTGTTTACACCAACGTGGGTGGTCTTAACTCGATCACCCAGCTCGGGCGTGAGAATTCGCCGGAAGCCTTGCGTGAGGTGGCCAAACAGTTTGAATCCATGTTTATCAACATCATGCTCAAAGGCATGCGCGCCGGTGAGGAAGCGTTATTCTCCGAGAATTACCTGCGCAGCAATGAAACCAAGTTTCATCAGGAAAGTTTCGACAACCAGATCAGTCTGGATATTGCCAATGCGGGCGGTATTGGTCTGGCTGATACCTTGCATCGTCAGTTGATGCAGCGTTATGAACCACCGGCCGTAGATCGTCAGGCATTTGATGGTGCGCTAAACGATGTGCGTCGTTATCCCGGTTCCGCTGTTCGCAACGAGCCGGGTGTGCCCGCGAGCCAGGTAGCTGACAATTTCGTATTTGAGTCACCTGACGCGTTTGTAGAGAAATTGTTGCCCATCGCGAAATCGATTGCTCACGAGTTGGGTATCGATCCGCGCGTCATGGTAGCGCAATCGGCGCTGGAGACTGGCTGGGGACAGAAAATGATCATCGGTACGGATGGCAAGCCCAGCTACAACCTGTTTGGCATCAAGGCCGGCGACAGTTGGCAGGGCGACAGCGTCAGTGTCAGTACGCTGGAATTCCGCGACGGTGCCATGCAGCGTGAGCGAGCTGACTTCCGTGCCTATGGTTCATTCGAAGAAAGTTTCCGTGATTATGTGGACCTGTTGCGTTCACAGCCACGTTACGCTCCGGCATTGCAACATGCAGCTAATGCCGATGCGTTTGGTCAGCACCTGCAGGACGCGGGTTACGCCACTGATCCGCAGTACGCGGACAAGATCAGTCGTGTACTGCGAAGCCGTGCGCTGGGAGTGAACTGAGATGAGCAACCTGATCAATACCGCCATTAGCGGCATTCGCCTGAACCAGACGGCCCTGTCAGTGACCGGTAACAATATCGTCAACGCCAACACAGAAGGCTATAGCCGTCAGTCTGTATCGCAGTCGACCACCATTTCTATAAGCACTCCAGCGGGCTATCTGGGTACGGGGGTGCAGGTCAATGATATTTACCGTAACACGGAAAAGTTTCTCGTTGACCAGGTCGTTCAGGATATCGCCGCACTCAGCAATCATGATACCTACCTGTTCAATATCTCGCAGACCAACAACCTGTTGGCATCCGAACAGACCAGTCTGTCCAGGGCCATGAATGATTATTTTGATGCGCTGAATGAGGCTGTCAATGACCCCGGTTCATTGTTGGGCCGTCAGTTATTAATGTCCCAGAGCCAGCAGATGGTGTCCAGTTTCGAGGGTGTGGAGTCGCGCCTGTCGGAGCAGAACCTGTCAGTCAATAAACAGATGCAGGCAGCGGCCGGTGCAGTCACGTCATTAGGCCAGCAGATCTCCGAACTCAACCAGGTTATTGCGGACTCCCAGGGCGGAGGAACAGCGCAGAGCCCCAATGACCTGCTGGATGAACGTGATACTCTGATTCGTGAATTGTCAAAGTATGTCAACGTTTCCACGATCAATCGAGAAGACGGCGGCATGGATGTCTTTATTGGCCAGAATCAGCCACTGGTGGTTGGGTCGGAGACGCAGAAGCTGGTCGCGAGTCCGGGCAATCAGGACTCCAGCCGATATGAGCTGTTTTTCAGCAAAGGTACGGAGTTGCAGAATATTACCCGACAGATGGCCGGTGGCGAGCTGGGCGGTCTGGTGCGTTTTCGCAACGAGGCGCTAGACCCGGCGCTGAATTCCCTTGGGCGTATAGGTCTGGCAATCACCGAGGGCATCAATCAGCAGAACAGGCTGGGTATGGACCTTGAGGGCAGTCTGGGCGGCAATGTCTTTGCGGATATTAATGAAGCTTCGCTGGCCAGCAGTCGTGTTAGGGACGACAGCCGGAATTCGCCTCCTTTCAATAAAGACATGAGCATTACCATTGATGACCTTGCATCCCTGACCATTAGCGACTATGAGCTGACATTTCCGGGACCGGGCGGGCAGCAATACAATATTGTGCGTAAATCCGACGGTGAGGTCATGGAAAAGGGCATGCTCGGCAACGCCCGTCCGCAGGAGATCAGCATCGACGGCTTTACCCTGCATATTGATGCAGGCACATTCACTGCCGGTGACCGCTTTCTGTTGCAACCGACCCGTAGCGGAGTGGGGCAGATGCAGATGCAGATTACTCGACCGGAAGAGTTTGCTTTTGCCTCGCCGCTACGTATTGATACCGCCAGCGCCAATCAGGGCGGGGCTGAGATACTGGCTACCCGGGTTATCAGCACCGATACCGCATTATTTGCCAAAAATGGCAGTTTCAGTCCGCCGCTGGGTATTCGGTTTACGTCGGCCACGACCTATGATGTGCTGGACTATTCCAATCCGGCAAACCCGGTGCAGCTGGAGCCGCCACTGACCAATTTACCCTTTGTGCCGGGGTCACAGAATCCATTGCTGCCCACAGACCCTGATGGGACCACGGTGAGTACTGACACTGCCGTGGCGGGCCTGTTGCAGCTGCCATCAACGGGCAACGGTTACCCCGGTGAAACCATCAGGCTGGAGACAACCGATCCAGACACCGGTTTCATCAATCAGCAAAGTGTGACCGCTGCCGCCGGTGAGCAGGCCTCGGTCACAGCCAGCCGGTTGTCAGCACTCAGTGGTGTCAATGCCACGGCCTATACCCGAACCAGTCTGCAGGATTTTACTGCCGGTGCACCGGGAGAAGCCTTGCAACTGACTTTGAACGGTGTCGATATTACCGACCCGAACTATGTATTGCCGGGTGAATCAGTCGCGCAGGATGTGCCAGTGCCGCTGACGGCGGATTTCCTGCGCGACAGGATTAACAGCAACCCGGACCTGGCTGCTCTGGGGATCAGCGCCAAAAGTGACGGCGTTACACTCAGCGTTTTTGCCAATACCGGTATCGATCTGAAATTCAGTGTTGATGGTGGCGGTTCGCTGACGGTTGGGGATGATGCAGATCTGGTGACGGCGCCACTCCCGGCCGACCCCGCAGTAAACTTCACCGTCGGTGGCAAGATCGATGTGCAGATGGCCGCCAACACGACGTTAAGTTCTGATATCAGCGCCGGGCGGTTTGGTGCCTCGCCAACAGCAAACAAGAACTTTCTCGGCATACAGATCAACATGACCAGTGGCAGCGGCCTTGAAGGTCAGCCCAAGGCCGGCGATACCTTTACTGTCAACTATAACAAGAATGGATCTGCAGACAGTCGTAATGGCTCGGCCATGCTGGCGCTGGCGAGCACATCAATCTTGTCTGACGGCAATCTGTCTTATCAGGATGCCTACGGCCAGCTGGCAGAAAAACTGGGTATTCTGACCAGTCAGGCACGTGTCAATCAGAGTGCCAGTGAATCCATGCTGCGTCAGTCAATGGATGCGATGCAATCGGTGTCTGGCGTGAACCTGGAAGAAGAAGCCGCGCGCCTGATTCAACTGGAACAACATTACAATGCATCCGCGCGACTGATCGGGCTGGCACGGGATCTTTTCGATACCCTGCTGAATATGTAAAAGTCGAGGTGACCTTTAAATGACCGTCAGACTATCAACCAGTCAGATCTACAACCGCGGCCTGAATGCCATGCTGGATGTGCAGAAAGCAGCCAATCACACACAACAGCAGATTTCCACCAACAAGCGCGTGTTGTCACCTGCCGATGACCCAATTGCGGCTGCCCGAATCCTGCAGCTCAGGCAGGAGAAGGCCAATACCAACCAGTTCAACAACAGCCTGTCTACGCTTGATAATCGTCTGCAGCGCGAAGAAACGGCTATAGCCGGTATCAGTGACCAGATTCAAAAGGCACAGGAATTGATTACCCAGTCAGGTAATGCCGCGTTGAACAAGGATCAGCGCAAATTTATCGCGGTAGAGTTGCAATCTCTGGTCGATGGTATGGCGCAGTTGATGAACAGTCGCGATGCCAGCGGTGAGTATCTGTTTTCCGGCTACCAGGGCAAGACACAGCCTTTTGAGAAAGGTGCCGACGGTCGATACGCCTACCAGGGGGATGAAGGCCAGCGCTTTATCCAGGTAGGGCCGGTGACTTCGATTGCCGCCAACGACTCGGGCTACGAAGTATTCATGAATATTCCCGGTGTGGAATCGGGCTTCAGGGCCAGTGCCAGCGAACGTAACACGGCGGTTCCACCGGCTCGCATGGATGGCGGTGTCATCCGCGACCGCGAACAGTTCGAGCGTTTTTACCCGGAAAGCGCGGTGATTGAATTCAACTCGGAAAACGAGGTTTCGCCACCCGGGGTCAATTTCAGTATCCGGCAGGTTTCCGACGGGCGCGTGATCAGCGAGAACCTGCGTTATGTCTCTGGCAACAACATTGAATTTAACGGGCTGTCAGTCCGTATTCAGGGGAAGCCGGCACCGGGTGACACGTTTATGGTGGAGTCGGACAATCGCAAGGGCCTGCTGGGCGGCATTGAAGACTATATCCAGGTATTGCAGCAGACGGGCAACTCCACAGCCGACCGGCAGATAAGGGATCAGGCCCTGAGCCGGACCATTACCAATCTGGACGGTGCCCAGGGCAAACTGCTGGATACGCGTGCTGCTATTGGCGCGCGTCTGAATCAGGTGGAGTCCGCGAAATCCAGCAATGATGATTTTGACCTGGTGATTGATACCGCATTGTCGGAGCTGGAGGACCTTGATATTGCCAAAGCAATTAGCCAACTGACACAGGAAACCTTTGTACTGGAAGCGGCGCAGGCCAGCTTCAGCAAAGTCAGCAAATTATCGCTTTTTAACTACTTTTAAAAATATTTGCTGTTCATCCTAAAGAAACTATTTATCTGCCGATAAATATTCCTTGATGCGATTTTTCATCAGATTCAGGCGTCGTGATTCGGCGCCGAGTTCGTCGCGATTATTTTTTACCATCTGAACAATATCGCTATCCTGGTCACGAATTTTTTTGATATCCTGCTGAACGATCGGGATCAGATCCTGGATCAGGGCCTCGCGGAAAAAGTGTTCCAGTGCCTGCTCACGTTCGCCGTGCAGACGATCAAGGTTATCCCAGTCCTGGCGCCTTGCACTGTGCAGTAATTGCTCAGATAGCGCCATGATATGTTTCCAGGCTGCTAGCTGTGTGGCGCGAATTTCGGTTTGATCTGGAAAAGCCATACGAGTCGATTCCGTTATGCCTGTGATTGGTGAGCATATAGTAGTAGCGGCTGATCAGGATAGTATCAAGTGCAATGCACTATAACCACTTCGGCAATAAAGTTCTAATCGCTTCGAAAAAAAGTTCTAAAGAAAATTAATTTCTGCCGAGCTGCGAAAAAAATCCCTCCTGCGCCTAAAGCTTTGATTTTCTGTGTCGTTAAACGTGATAACGCATAAGGTTGAGCACACTTAAGACTCTCCGGATGCGGCTCGGTTTAATACGTAAACTCAGGAGTAACTAAGCATGGCTCAAGTCATAAATACCAACATTGCTTCACTGAACGCGCAGCGTAATCTGAACAGTTCACAGGCCGGTACTAACCAGGCTCTGGAAAGACTGTCTTCAGGTCTGCGAATCAATAGCGCGAAGGACGATGCGGCCGGTTTGGCGATCTCCACGCGTTTCGAATCACAAATCAAAGGTCTGAACGTAGCGATCCGTAACGCAGGTGATGGTGTGTCTCTGGCACAAACTGCGGAAGGTTCACTCGGTTCCATGACCGAATCATTGCAGCGTATCCGCGAACTGGCTCTGCAGGCTTCTAACGGTACCAACAGCTCGGCTGACCGTGAAGCACTGAACGCAGAAGCACAGCTGCTGATCGAAGAGGTTTCACGTGTTTCTGAAGGTGCTAACTTCAACGGTGTAAACCTGCTGGACGGCTCACTGAGCACATCCTTCCAGGTTGGCGCCAATGCCGGCGAGACTATCGGCGTGTCCATCGGCAAGCTGACCTCTGATACGTTGGGTGTATCCGCCAAGTCTGGCGTCAGCGCTACTGCTACCAGCAGTGCTTTGAGCGGCGGCGACCTGACCATCAACGGTGTCAGCGTTGGCGCTTCGCGCGCTTCTGACGACTCATCCTCTACCGATCTGGCAAGCGCCAGTGCTATCTCTAAAGCAGCAGCTATCAACCGCGTATCGGCTGACTCGGGCGTGACCGCTCTGGTTGATGAAAACGTTGCTTCTGGTAGTGAAATGACCGCCTCTGCGCAAGCCGGCACCATCACTATCAACAACACTGTTATCAGTATTGAAACCACGGGTGATGCAGACTCTTCACGTTCCGCTGTGGTCACTGCGATTAACGCACAATCGTCTCTCACGGGCGTCACAGCGATTGATACCGGTGACGATGCCTTGGGTGTCAGCCTGGTTGCGGAAGACGGTCGTAACATTGAACTTGACCTGAGCACCAGCGGTACATTGACTGCGGCGTCAACAGGTCTGGCAGCGTCCGGCACCTACACCGGCGGCGTTACCCTGGTTGCCGACAGCGGCACTAACAGCATCGCCATCGATGGCAGCAATACAGCGGCTGCTGGTCTGGCCTCAGGCACCTACACCGCTGGTGTAGCAAATGTCAGCTCGACTGCGCGAACTGCGGGTCCTGGTACAGCTGCTGAAGCAGGTGCGGTTGGAGGCACCACGGCTGCCAACGTGGCATTCGACTACAGTGCAGGCATACAGGCAGAGCTGGCGACATTGAACGGTGGTGTCCAGTTGAGTGCAACCGGTACTGATTTCTCGGCTGCATCGGCCGCCGCTGTTACCGCCTCAACTGGCGTTGATCTGTCATCTATCAGCAACAACTTTACTGCCAACGGCACGCAGGCTGTGCTGACTGGCACTGCGGCCCTGAGTGCCACTGGTACGGACTTCAACACTAATACTGTCGCGTTTACCTTGAGCGTGGTTGATGGCGACAACTACGATGTTCTTATCAACACTGACTACACGGATACCGCTAATGGTGGAACATTGGGTGATGGTAATACTGCGCTGCTAGGCGATATCAACACTCAGCTCTCTGGTTCCGGTTTCACTGCGTCGCTGAATGGTAGTAACCAGCTGGTTCTGACTCAGGATACAGCGTCGGATCAAACAGCGATCTTCACTGCTGGTTTCGCTGCCACGGACGCCGACACAGTTTTTGGTTTTACCAGTGCCAATGATACTGCTGTGGGCGTCGCTGACACCGCAACCGGCTCATTTGATCTGGAGATTGATGGTCTGGGTACTCAAACCATCGACCTGACTTCTAACGTCACCAGCAGTGCCGATTTGCTGTCTGCCATCAATGGACAGATTCTGACTGACTTTGGCTCACAGGCTGCTACGGCGTCACTGGATGGCGATAACAACCTGGTGATCACGTCTGCAACAACTGGCGCTACCAGCCTTACTACCGTCAGCAACCTGCAAGGCAGTTTGGCGGGTGGTGCGATTCTGGGCCTGCAGAGTGGTGCTACAGATACAGGCTCTGCTGCTAACGACATTTCGTTTACCATTACATCGACTGATGGTGGCACAGATACAGTAACGCTGAACACCAGTTACACAGATGCTGATATTGGCGGTGGCGCTGGCAGCGGTAATACGCAGCTGCTGACCGATATCAACTCAGCCATTTCCGGCTCAGGCTTCACCGCTTCATTAAACGTCGACAATGAGCTGGTGTTTACCGAAGACGCGAATGGTGGTGATACCATTACCTTTAACGATGCCGGCGGTGCTGTAAATGCTGCTACGGCGTTGGGTCTGGGTGAAGGTTCAACTGACACCGGCGTGGTGGCGGTCGATCCTGACAACGCTACCTTTGATGTCTACGTTAATGGCGGCACTGTACAGAGCGTTAACGTTGACAACAACGTTGCCAGTGAAACTGATCTGTTGAACGAAATTAACGGTCAGCTGACCGGCGCGACTGCGTCTATCAACGATGATGGCGAACTGGTGATTACCTCTAACACAACGGGTGACAGCAGTTCAGTCCAGATTGCCAATCTGGGTGGTAACGCGGCTGCCGAATTGGGCCTGGTCGCAACGTCTGATTCAGGTGCTGATGCCGGCGCGGCTGGTTTTGCCAATCTGGCAGCAGGCGACATGGTTATCAACAGCATCAACATCGGTGCAGCCAAGGCAACAGATGATACGTCCTCCTACGCGGGTGCTGCGTCAAGCAGTAAAGAAGCGTCTGGTATCTCTATCGCAGCAGCCATCAACCGCTCCACTGACTCTACTGGTGTAACGGCAACGGTCAATGCGACATCTACGTCCGGAGCATCGGCGGCAACAGCTGGTGTGGCTGGTGATACGGCAACATTGTATATCAACGGCGTTGACGTCAACATGACGGTTCAGGCTGATGCTGACTCTAACCGGGCATCTGCTGTAAACCAGATTAACTCGGTATCTGGTCAGACGGGTGTCATTGCTGAAGATAACGGTACCAGTGTTACATTGACTGCTGCTGATGGCCGTAACGTATCATTGGCGATGAACACCAACGGCGGCGCCACTGCTGCAAACTTTGGTCTTGGTGGCGTGGGCGAGTCAGACTTCGGCTCTGGTGCTGTTGATAAGGCTGCTGCAGACGCGGTGGCATCAACAACTTACTCTACGGTAACCCTGAGTGGTGCAGGTACTATCGAATTGTCAGGTGGCACAAACGGCAATGACGATCTGGCCGCGCTGGGTTTCCAGAAGGGCGACTTTGGTGGCGCAGTGTCCGGTCAGTTCCTGAATGAAGTGGATATCTCCACTCAAAAGGGAGCAAATGAAGCTCTGTCAGCGATCGACAATGCCTTGAACTCTGTGAACAGTGCCCGAGCTGACCTCGGTGCGGTGCAGAACCGGTTTGAAGCGACGATCTCCAACCTGGCGATCAACTCTGAGAACCTGTCTGCTGCCAACTCGCGAATCCGTGATGCGGACTTCGCGGCCGAAGCGGCTAACCTGGCACGATTCCAGGTACTGCAACAGGCTGGTATTTCCATCCTGTCACAGGCTAACGCCTCTGGTCAGCAGGTTCTTTCACTGCTGCAGTAAAACAAAAGCTAAAGTCCGCCGGGCGCCTACCGATAAGATGGTAGACGCCCGGCGGATTTCCGCTTTCCGGGAGCCTCTGAATAAGACTGTGTCTACTCTGCGTGAGCTCACAGTCTTATTCAGAGGCTTCTCCAGGTCGCTGGCGATTCAAAATGTAGTCCGGACACCCGTCCGGATTATCAGTTAAGGATGCTTGTGTGGGAGGCGCGCTGTGAGTGAAATCAGTATCACCCGATTCCAGCCTGCGGTCGTTGCCAGGGAGAAGGTCAATTCTGTCCAGGCCGTCGAGAATGAGGTAGGAGCGGAGCATACTGACAATACACCGGACGACAAGGGCTCAGGTAAACAGGGCTCAGGTAGACAGGAATCCGGCAGGCAAACGGCCACCAACAGGGAGTCCGAAACGCATGGCAACGGCAAAAATACGACTGCTGTTCAGTCTGATCATGCAGATGCCTCGGCCGAAGAAATTCTTGAGCAGGCCGTCACCAAACTCAATCGTTATGTACAGACTGTGAAGCGGGATATTGTGTTTGATATTGATCCGCTGAGCCAGGAACCGTCAGTGACCGTCGTCGATCGCGAGTCGCGCAAAATATTGCGGCAGTTTGACAGCAAAGAAGCGCTGGAACTTGCCAAACAGATTGACACCGAAGAACCCATTTCATTGTTCAAGACGCAGGTTTAGCTGCCCCGGGCATGCAAGCCATCAGGTAATCTGAGGCACAAAAAAGGCGACCCCGATAATCTGGGCCGCCTTTTTTTTGGCTCAGCCAGCAGCGCCGGCTGATATCAGTTTTGCTGTTCTGCTGCTTCCGCCTCAGCCCGGCGCGCGCCGGCCAGGGTACCCGCCAGAGCGTAGTTGCCTTCGTGACAGGCATACTCGTAAAGCGGGTCGTCATACGCAGTCAGCGCCAGCTCACCGGTAAACGTGGACTCGAACACCGTCGGATCATTCACTGTGAAGGAGTAAATGATCTTGCTGTCGGATTCCTTGCGGAAGCGTTCGGTCACGGTCAGGTTCTCCGAGGCGCCGCGGAAGCTTTGCCAGGGGTTGAAGTGTCGGGTCTCCACCACCAGCGTGTCACCTTCCCAGCGGCCAATGGAGTCGCCCATCCATTTGTTCATGACGTCGGCGGTAGCGTCATGCCGGTCCTGAATCTTGATGATACGGGCGTCATGAACCATCTCTGCCACGATCACCACATAGCCGGGTGATTGCACGATCTGATAATGGCTGTTGTACATCACCGGCAACATGGGTGGCCCGGAGTTGGAGCCAAAGGAGAGCAGGCAGCGTTCACCAACACCGCGGCCTTCGGGGCCGTCAAAAGGATCGGGGCCGGTTTCCCGCTGCCGGGCTCGCTGCGCAAGAAATTCATCCGTGTAGCCGGGCATTTGTCCGTCCGGCGGATCGATGATGATGGAGGTGCGGAATTCGCCATCAATGGTAGGCATGAACATGCCGCGGTCGGTCCAGAACAGGTCGTAGTTGCCGACCGGAGGCAGGTCCTGAGCCGGCGGTGGTGGTCTGTTCGGATCCAGTGGTTCGTTGTCCTGCTCCACCGCCATCTGGGCTGCACGCTCCAGCTGAAAGGCCTCTTCACGACTGTAGGCCTGTTGTTCGCCCAGTTCGCGCGGACGCGTCAGCGGAGTCACCGTGGCATTTCGCCAGACACCCTGCAGGTCAGGCGCACCGTATGAAGTACGGGGCACAGTATAAGCGTCGTCGTTCTGTTGTTGCGCGATGACAGTGACGGAGAGTAAACCCGTCGCCAGTATGCCGGTTCCCAGCAACGCCACGTGGCTGGCGAGCGATTGTCTATTGAACATAGCTTATTCTCCTTATTGTTCGTTCCTGATTCTAGCCAAGGTTAGTGTCGGTCTCAATCGTTTGCGACAGTTTAATTACCAGTGTGATGCGTTTTACCGGTTTCCCGGAGACTCAGACCGGCAAATCATTGCCGTTCTTGCCTCGGCAGAGCGGCAACCGGTGGGCATGCCAGCCACTTTTTGTAGCCTGATCACGGTCAAGAATTGCCTGGTATAGCCGATACAGACAGAGTCGGCAGTGGTATCGCGTTGCGCTGTGTGCAATGCAGAGCAGGCGTTGAATAGCTGGCGTATTTTTTGCAAAGCTGAATGCAATACCACGGTGCGTTGGCGTAGAAGCAAAAACGACCGGAAGCGGGACGGAGACAGGCATGGCTACCATACAATCACTGGGCATAGGGTCCGGCTTGCTGACCAGCGAGCTGCTGGAATCGCTGCTGGAAGCAGAGCGTGCCCCGATTGAGCAGCGTCTGGATGTTGAGCAGGAGCTGGCAGAAGCCAAACTGACTGCGTTTGGCGAGATCAGCAGTGTTGTTGATGAACTGCAGTCGGCTATGCGCGCGCTCAACAGCACCTCAGCCTTCAATGCCAGTCAGGTCAATTCCAGTAACGAGTCTGCGCTCACCGCCACGGCTGGCAGTACTGCCAGTGAGGGTACTTATTCTGTTCAGGTTCAGCAGCTTGCCCAGCAGCAAACCATTGCTACGCAATCCTATGAATCAGTCAATGAGGCGATAGGCACGGGCTCACTGAGCTTCCGCTTTGGCAGCACTGATGTTGACGGTGGTGGCGTGTATCAGGGCTTCACCGTCAATGATGATGTCGCGGAACGCACCCTGGTCATCAATGCAAGCAACAACACTCTTGCCGGCATTCGTGATGCCGTTAATAGCGCGGATATTGGCATCGAGGCCACCATCGTTGACGATGGCAGTGGTTTCCGCCTGCTGTTTACCAGCGCCGAGGCGGGCGCAGATCAAAGTATCGAGCTGACTGCCAGCGGAACGGCCGGGATGGCTGCATTCAACTTCAATGCCGGTTCACAGACTGCCAGCCAGACCCAGGCAGCGCAGGATGCGTTGTTCACAGTTAACGGTCTCTCCATCAGTCGTAGCGACAACCTCGTGGCCGGTGTAATTCCGGGCGTTACCCTGAACCTCAAGTCGACGACCACGGGTCCGGTCAGTCTGGGTATTACAAAAGACCCCAGCGAGCTGATGGACAAGGTGCAGGATTTTGTTGATACCTACAACGGGCTGAAAGGCATCAGTGATCAATTGTCGGCGTTCGATCCGGACTCCGGAAGCTCTGGACAGGGCAGTCTGTTGACCGGTGATACCGCCCTGCGCAGAATCATGACGGAAATCAACAGCACACTGCGTCAGGTGACGTCGGGCGCCACATTCAGTTCGCTGGCGGAAGTCGGTATTACTTCGGATCAGTTTAACAACTACCAGCTGACCTTTGATCGCAGCGAGTTTGAAGCAGCGTTTGCCACCGATCCGCAGGCGGTAACCGGGTTATTTGCTGCCACCGGTGTCGCCTCCGACACGCAGGTCAGCTTTCTGAGTGCCGGGCGTAATACCCAGCCGGGCAGCTATGCACTGGAAGTCACCCGCATGGCCGAAGTGGGACGGTATGAAGGCATCAGCGTTGCCGCACTGGACTCGGGCAATATCGTCATCGATGCCGATAATAAGAATTTCACCATCATATTTAACGGCAATGAGGTGGATATCAGCCTGACCGAAGCCACCTATGCCACCGCCGAAGACCTAGCCACCGAACTGCAGGCACAGATCAACAGCAATGCCGATGTCATAGATGCCGAAGACAGCATGACGGTTGTGTACAACGCCAGCGAATCGCGATTCGATATGAGTTCCAACCGATACGGCGACGAGTCGGTGATCCGCTTCAGTGCTATCTCCGCCGAAGCCTCGGCCACGCTCGGGCTGGTGCTGGACAATCGCGGACCGTTCCAGGGCAATCAGCTGAACGCGCTTGCCAGCACCGGTGGGCTGAGCACTGATGCGTTCACTGACCCTCTGGTGATAGACGAGGACACAACATTCCAGCTGTCCATCAACGGCATCAGCACCGGTGCGCTGGCCTTGCCCGGTGACGCCGGTGCGCCGGTGACCTATACCACACCTGACGAACTGACAGCGGCGCTGGCGACGCAGATCAATGACGCGCTGGCTGGCGAAGGTATCACGGTCAACGTGAATTATGAGTACAACGCGGACAACGCGCAGGCTCGGCTGATCTTCTCCACGTCCAATGCCGGAGATGACATCCGGTTTACCGAAGTGAATTTTGCCGCCGCCAGCAAGTTGGGGCTTTTTCTGGGCAGCGGAGCACAGGACACGTCAATTCGTGGCGTTGATGTGGCGGGCACAATCAACGGCATTGAGGCACAAGGCAATGGGCAGTTCCTGACAGCGTCCAGCGGCGCCATAGCGGCACGCCCCGGATTCTATCTGAATGCCGCGCACGGTGATCTGTCCGCCAGTACCTCGGGCGACAGTTTCCGGGTGGAAGTTGACGGTGTCCTGTCAGGTGCCATCTCCCTGGGTACCCTGGGTGACAGCAGCCCTGCAACCGTCGCCGCCGCCATGCAGACCGCGATCAATAACAACCCGGCCATGATAGCGGCCGGTGTCGGCGTTACCGTGGATTACGACGTGCCTTCGGGCGCATTCGGCATTATTTCCAATTCCACCGGCGCCTCATCCAGCGTCAGGATCGCCCAACTCCAGGGCAATGCCGGCGACCTGCTGGGCTTTAACATTGGCCGTGGCGCCCGTGGCGAGTCGGGGCGTGACGCCAGCGGTGAACCCGACCCGTCATCCGGTTTGCGCCTGCGTATTGATGGCGGTGAGGTGGGTGACCGGGGCACGGTGGACTACACCCGGGGTGCCGCTGACCGGATGAACAGACTGCTTGATTCCTTTCTGGCGCCTGGTGGCGTGCTCAGTGGCCGGCAGGACTCGCTGAACGGCGAGCTGGAGAAGATCGCCGAGCGCCGGGTCGAGCTGGAGGCGCGCATGGAGCGCTCGGAGCGACGACTGCAGTCGTCATTTACCGCCAATGACCTGATTATTTCCCGGTTCAACACCACGGCAGACTTTCTGACCTCCCAGCTCGATATGCTGGAGGCATTGGTCAGGCCGAAAACAGATTAAGACTGACTGACAAAGACTGAAAGAGTGCCAACACAACCTTGCTGCCTGTCACGCCGACAGTGTCGCGTTCAATTCAATCCAGGAGAACACCATGTATTCAATGACCCAGGCCGCCGCGCAGTACAAACGCATCAACAATGAAAGTGGCATCGATCAGGCCAGTCCGCATCGATTGATCCAGATGTTAATGAGTGGCGCGCTGGACCGGTTGGTACAGGCCAAATCCGCCATGGAGCGCGGCGAAGTCGAAACCAAGGGGGTATTGCTGGGCAAGGCAACCGGGATTATCGCCGGTCTGCAAGGCAGTCTGGAGCGTGACAGGGCGCCGGACCTGGTCGACAACCTGGAGCGTTTGTATGATTACATGCAGCGCCGCCTGTTTGAGGCCAATGTCAGCAATGACCCGGCGCTGGTGCAGGAGGTGACGGAATTGATGCGCACGGTAAAGACCGGCTGGGACGAGATTGATCCGGCGTCCCAGGCAGCCTCGTGATATCAGTCAAATAATTGGCGGTGAACGTTTGACTCTGTTGGCTCGGGCAGTGTCTAATTGATTTTGCGAATGACGATAATGGAATCGAAATAATCGATCAGCGAGCCGCATCAAGGGCAGGCGGATGATGCAGGGCACACACGTGCTGCAACGCCGTGCCGGTACAGGGCATGACACAGATACTAGTGATAGAAGACAGCAAGAAGCAGGGGCACGACTTAAGCATCGTGCTCACGTTTCTGGGCGAAAGCTCACTGACCGTTGCGCGTGGGCATTGGCGCGATGAGGCTACTGCTCAGGGTGTCAATCCCGACAAACTCAAGCTGATCCTGGTCGGACACTACAAACCGTCACTGATGATGTCGCTGCTGGAAGAACTGACGGACTGGCATGACGGCGTACCACTGGTAATTCTGGGTGATCAGGAGCTGCCCGACTTTCCCGACAGGATTTCTGCCCGCATTGTTGCCACCATCCCGTTGCCGCTGAGTTATCAGCCCATGCTTGATGCCATGCACAAAGCCCAGGTATACGGCGAACACTACGCGCGCCTGCGCGATGTGGGCAGTGTGCGCGATTACAATATGTTCCGCAGCCTGGTGGGTAACAGTACCTCCGTGCAGCGCATCCGTCATTTTATGTCGCAGGTGGCGGACACCGAGGTCACTGTGCTCATCACCGGCGAATCCGGCACCGGCAAAGAGGTGGTCGCGCGTAACCTGCATGCCAATTCCACTCGCGCCAGCAAGCCATTTGTCCCTATTAATTGTGGTGCGATTCCCCCTGATCTTCTGGAGAGTGAGCTCTTTGGTCACGAAAAAGGCGCATTTACCGGAGCAATTTCTACCCGTGTCGGTCGTTTTGAACTGGCGCAGGGCGGCACCCTGTTTCTCGACGAAATAGGCGACATGCCGCTGCCAATGCAGGTCAAACTGTTGCGTGTGATTCAGGAACAATCCTACGAACGCGTAGGCGGCACCAAAACGCTGCAGACCGATGTGCGCATTCTGGCGGCCACACATCGCAATCTGGAAGGCATGATTGATGCGGGCACCTTCCGCCAGGATCTGTATTACCGCATCAATGTATTTCCGATTGAAATGCCGTCGCTGCGTGAGCGCGCATCGGACATTCCATTCCTGCTTAATGAGCTGATTTCCCGGCTGGAAAACAGCAAACGCGGCTCGGTCCGCTTCAATTCGGCGGCGATCCGGGCGCTGGGCCAATACAGCTGGCCGGGCAATGTCCGGGAGCTGGCCAATCTGGTGGAGCGCATGGCCATCATGCATCCTCACGGTGTCGTCGGCGTGCATGATCTGCCACGTCAGTATCAGCCAGAAGGTATCGATTTGCCGCAGGTTATTGAAGAGGCGGCAGAGACGATCGATGCCGGGCCGGCGTCGGTAGCGCTCAACAGCGCCGAAGACGCGCTGGCCGGTGATCCGGCCGCAATACCGAACCAGCAGGGCAACGGTAACCTGTTGCCGCTCAATGGTCTGGATCTGAAGGAGTATCTGGGCAATCTTGAGCGCAGTCTGATCGAACAGGCGCTGGATGACAGCGGCGGGGTGGTCGCGCGGGCCGCAGACCGGCTTAATATCCGGCGCACGACGCTGGTGGAAAAAATGCGTAAATACGATATGCAGCGCTGAAGGCGTTTTAGCCGCTAAGGGTTTTTAACCCGCTAAAGGCTTTTCACCCGCTAAAGGCTCTTGACCCGCTAAAGGCTCTTGACCCGCTAAAGGCTCTTCACCTGCTAAGGGCTTTTCACCCGCTAAAGACTCTTCACCCGCTAAAGGCTTTACTCACTCTGGCTGAGGCTGACATCACCCATGGTCATGGCTGAGAGCAACAATTCGGTGGTGTCGCCATCTTCGACCTGCTCCAGTTTGGCCAGCACAAATTCATGGTCTATGGCCAGCCAGATACGGGTGCTGCGATCACTGTCAGGTTCACGGACGCGTTCAACCAGCACCGTATCCAGTGCTCCGGCGAGGGTCTCTACTGTTTCGCGGGCAGCCACCCGGTACACTTGGGTTTCCGGCTCGGTACCATCAAGGATCTGATATTCAAGCGTAGTGCCAACGTCGAGCAAATCGGCGTTGGCATTCAGTTGCGAGCTCATCTGTGCGGTAAAGCTGAGGTTATCGAGCAGGCCCGGGTAGATGGCGGTGTCGGTTTCCCGGTCATTGCGTACAACGCTGGCACGCTGTTGTTCCCAATCGAAACTGATTTGTTCCTGGCGCCTGCGCAGACCACTCTGTTCATAGCTGTAAGAGACAGGTACAGCGCCGCTGTCAATCCAGTAAAAATGGCTGGTTTCCGTCACCGTGATCAGGTTGGCGCCCAGCACCCGCAGTGACAGGCCGTGACCAAGCTGATAAACATTGGTGTCGGTCTGCACCAGATTACGGTAGGCGTCGGTGCTAAGGCCGCGGGCGCGGGCTTCATAACGCGCCTCGTAGGGCGTCGGTGCAATCAGCGCGGCCGCTTCTTCGTCAGCGTTGCCATAGAGCGGCGCGGCAGGCGTCAGGGCGGTGACAGTAAGCGCCACCATGGCCAGCGAGCGAATCGTGTTGCGAAGCTGCGTCATGAGTTTGCCCTCTGTGTTACGTGTGTGGTGTTGTCGTCTGACTTGCCACTGTACGCCCGGCAAGCTGAACGACAGCCAAACAGTGAGCGTTCAGGTCATCGTGTCCGGATGCCGCAGGAAGGCAAGTGTTGCTGGTCCAGCAGGACGCCGTTTTTATCCATGGTCAGGCGTCCGCTGGCGAACCACTCGATCACTTCAGGGTATATTTTGTGTTCTTCGATAGCAACACGCTGCGCCAGTGAGTCCCGGGTATCATCGGCGGTGACGTTTATCACGGCCTGGCGGATTACCGGTCCGCCATCCAGTTCGGGGGTGACAAAGTGCACACTGACACCATGCTGTGGTTCACCGGCATCGAGCACTCGCTGATGGGTATTGATGCCTTTGTAGTCTGGTAACAGCGAGGGGTGGATGTTGAGCAGGCGGCCGGCGTAGTGCTGGACAAAGCCGCTGCTAAGGATGCGCATGAAACCCGCCAGCACCACCAGGTCCGGCCGGAACGCGTCTATTTCCTGCATCAATTGGGCATCAAAAGCTTCGCGCGAGGTGAAAGCCTTGTGGTCCAGCAGGCGAGTGGCAATACCGGCCCGCGTTGCCCGTTGCAGACCAAAGGCGTCGGCGCGATTGCTGATGACAGCGCAAAGCTGGTAACCGCCGATGCTGCTGTAATCAATGATGGCCTGCAGATTGCTGCCATTGCCCGAGATCAGCACTGCCACCTGACAGGGACGGGTTTTATTCTTGAGCGCTAGATCCGTGTGTGCTGGTGTTGAATGCATTGGTTCTGAGGACGCTGGGCTCACACATAACTACCGGTCAGTTTCACCGCTGGTTTCTGCTGTTCACTTTTGCCGATATGGCCCAGCAACACCGCGCCACGGGTCTGCTGTTGCAGAATTTCGATAGCCTGTTCAGCTTTGTCGGCAGCAACACACACGACCATGCCAATGCCGCAGTTGAAGGTGCGCAGCATTTCGCGATTGGCAATGTTGCCGCTCATCTGCAGCCAGTCGAAAATGGCCGGGCGCAGCCAGGCGTCAGTGTCTATATTAGCCTCGGTATAGTCCGGCATGACCCGCGGCAGGTTTTCCAGAATGCCGCCACCGGTGATGTGTGCCATGGCGTGAACCGGAACGTCGGCCTGCAGGATCTGCAGCGCCTTGACGTAAATTTCTGTCGGAGCCAGCAGCACATCGCCCATGGTGCTGTCACCGAAGGGGTCATCCAGCTTGGCGTTGGAAACCTCCAGCACTTTGCGAATCAGCGAGTAGCCGTTGGAGTGTGGACCTGATGAGGCCAGACCAATCAGGCAATCGCCGACCTGCACCTGGCTATTGTCGATGATGTCCGCTTTCTCGACCACGCCCACTGCAAATCCGGCCAGATCGTAATCGCCTTTCTGATACATGCCGGGCATTTCCGCGGTCTCGCCACCGATCAGGGAACAGCCGGCCTGCCGGCAACCCTCGCCGATGCCGCTGACCACTTCAGTCGCGATATCCACGTTGAGCCCGCCGGTAGCGTAATAGTCCAGAAAAAACAGCGGTTCGGCGCCACACACGATGAGATCATTGACACACATGGCCACCAGGTCGATACCGATAGTATCGTGCTTGCCCATATCAATCGCCAGTTTCAGTTTGGTGCCGACACCGTCGGTGGCTGATACCAGCACCGGCTTGCGATAACCCTCGGGGATCTCGCACAACGCACCGAATCCGCCCAGGCCGGACAAAACTTCCGGACGCCGGGTGGACTGGGTCACTGATTTGATCTTTTCCACCAGGGCATCACCGGCATCAATGTCCACACCGGCATCCTTGTAGCTGAGGCTGGTTTTTGCAGTCTGATCACTCTCAGAAGAAGTCGCTTTAGTTGTCATGGAAATGAGGCATCCCTGGGTAAAAAAATGATTGGGCGTATTTTAGCAGTTGCCGGCTGCTTCGTCAGGCGAATATGTAAAACAGACAGGTGATCGGTTATGATGATGCGCATGACAACACTACTTTCAGCGTTACCCAGACTGGCCCGGCATTCGTGGCTACTGCTGTTGCTCACTCTGGCGGCAAGTGCCGGCGTGCGCGCATTACCCATAGACGGTCTGTACAGTCAGGAGATCGTTGTGCAAAACCAGAGCGAGACTGCCCGCGAGCAGGCCTATCGTGAAGCGTTCGAGCGGGTGATTGTCAAGGTGACCGGCGAGCGCCGCTGGCTTGAACACCCCAGCGTCAGTGCCGCAGCACAGCGGGCATCATCCTATGTTGCCGAGGTCAGTTACCGGACAGTGATGCTGGAGCGGCGCATTGATGTGCGTTTTGATCAAAGCCTGATTGATGAGCTGCTGGACCGCGCCGAAATTCCGGTGTGGGACCGCAATCGGGCCAGTGTCCTGCTCTGGGTGACCGTCCAGAGTGACGATGGTCGCCGCACCATGCTGGGCTCCAGTTCTGAAGATGCATTATTGACGCAAGCCCGTGCCTTTGCCACCGAGCGCGGGGTGCCGGTATTGATTCCATTGCTGGACCTGACCGACCGGCGGCTGGTGTCCGTCAGCCAGGGCTGGCAGCTGGACACCGAGGCGCTGCGTGAGGCCGGGGAGCGCTACGGCGCTGACAGTGTGCTGGCCGGTCGGCTGTTGATTACACCGAATAATGAAGTCGTGGGGTTATGGCAGTTTATCTTTCGTGATCAGGTGCATGTTTTTGACCATGTAGACAATAGCGTGGAGACCTACATGGATTATCCGCTGGATGAAGTCACCACGCGCCTGGCCGAGCATTTTGGTCTGGTGCTCAGTGAGTTCGAGCAGGAGGACGAAGTCCGGCTGCGCATCGACGGTATCTCTGATCTTGCCAGTCATACCGCATTGATGCGATATCTGGAGTCGCTGTCAGTGGTGCGGGACGTAAACGTGTCTGCGTTGCGCGCCGATACCATCGAACTGACGGTGGAGCTGGGCGGAACCCGACATCACTTGACCGAGTTCATCAGTCTGGGGCGTGACCTGCAGCCAGTGAATTTTGCCGTGGGCGCAGTGAATTCAGATCTGTTGCACTATCGCTGGACGCGGCAGTGAACCTGGCAGAATCTCCGAAACAACTGGCATTGCGTCTCAGCCTGGATGATGAGGCGACCTTTGGCAATTTTTATTGTGCTGTCGATGGCACCGCCAATCTGGCGCTTGTTGCGCATTTGCAACAGTGCGTAGAGCAGTGGGCGCAACGCGACAGTGACACGGCCAGTGGCACCTTGCTGAAGGAGTTTGTCTGGCTTTGGGGTAGCACCGGTGTTGGCTGCTCGCATTTGCTGCAGGCGGCCTGTCATGAGCTGGACGCGGGCGGTAAGACAGTTTTCTATTTAAGTCTTTCCGCCTGGCGCGAACTGACGCCGGAGGTGTTGCTGGGGTTGGAGCAAGTGGCTGTGTTATGCCTCGATGATATCGATGAGGTAGCAGGTATCCCGGAATGGGAAGAAGCTTTGTTTCATCTCTATAACCGCATGGCCGCCAGGCAGACACCATTACTCGTCGCTGCCCACAGCAGCCCGCAATATACCCGGTTCGCGTTAAAAGATCTGCACTCGCGACTGCAATCGGCGGCCGTGTTCCAGTTACACCCGCTTGATGACGAGCACAAGATGGCAGCTCTGCAGATGCGCGCGGCACATCTCGGATTCGAGTTGAGTGAGGAGGTTGCCGGGTACCTGGTTCGGCGTTGCGAACGCAGCATGAGCGCTCTGATAGCAGTGTTACATGAGCTGGACCGGCACTCGCTGGAAACTCAGCGCAAAGTGACGATCCCGTTGCTCAAGGCATTGATGAACTGGTGATGTCGGCAGTGCTAGAGGTTCATGCCCAGATGTTTCTTGGCCATCCGGATGTACAGCAGCAACGCACAAAACAGGCCCACACATAAAATGCTGTAGATCAGCCCGTAAAACAGTTCGCCGGGCACAAATGCGGTTACCACAGCATGGGTGAAATACATCAACACCACAAAGCTGAGCCAGGCATAGGTGCGCAGTGTGTTACGACGCAGGCCGGGCAGAAAAATCAGCAGGGGCAGCAAGCGGAACAGCCACAGGAACACCGCGACGCCGATGGGCGCACCCCGGAACAGCGTTAATATCGCATCGGCAGTAAACAGCCCCAGTATACCGAAATAAAAAGCCAGCACCGCCTTGCGCGAATGGCTGACGATGGCAGGTACTGCTGTGGTTGAGGTGTCGTTGTCGGGTTGCCAAATCTTGGTCATAGTGCAGGCTCTTTCATGAATCGAGTTTAAGCGCCAGGAACCCCAGGCGTTTGCCCAGCGCCAGACAGAGTGCTTTCTCGTCGTCGCTAAGCGGCAGGTCACTGTCTTTGCCAGCCATGTGGCTGGCGCCATAGGGGGTGCCGCCGGTTTGTGTGCGCATCAGCGCCGCTTCACTATACGGCAGTCCACAGATCAGCATGCCATGGTGAAGCAGGGGCAGGCTCATGCTCAACAGGGTTGATTCCTGCCCGCCATGCAGGCTGGAGCTTGAGGTAAACAGCGCGGCAGGTTTGTTAACGAGTGCGCCGCTGGCCCAAAGTGCACCGGTATTGTCGAGAAAATATTTCATGGGTGCGGCCATATTGCCGAAGCGGGTCGGGCTGCCCATGGCAAGCGCGGCACAGTGACGCAGATCGTCTTCGCTGCAATAGACCGCGCCCGAATCGGGCACTGCGGGTATGCTGGCGGTATGATCGGGTGATACCGGCGCCACCGTTCGCAACCGGGCTTCGATGGCGCCGGCCTGTTCCGCACCGCGGGCAATCAACGCCGCCATCTCGGCAGTAGCGCCATGGCGGCTGTAGTACAGGACCAGAACATAAGGCAGTGGCGTGCTCACGGGATCAACTCCAGTACTTTTTCCGGCGGTCGGCCGATGACGGCTTTGTCGCCACATACGACGATGGGCCGCTCAATAAGGCGCGGATGTTCACTCATGACGTCAATCAGCTGAGTTTCACTGAGGGCGTTGTCCATCAGATTCAGTGCCTTGTATTCGGTCTCACCTTTACGCAGCAGGTCCCGGGCCGGCATGTTGAGTCGCTTGAGCAGGCGCCGCAGTTCGGCGGGAGCGGGCGGTGTCTCCAGATAAAGTACCTGTTCCGGTTCGATGCCGCGCTCCTGCAGCAGCGCCAGCGTCTGCCGCGATTTGGAACAGCGCGGGTTGTGATAGATAACCACATTAGTCATTTTTGTCACTCGCTACCATATCTTTTAGTGTGGTGTTTCCGCAGGTTTCGACCCATTTTTCGTCGGCATCATCCAGTATTTTGCGGATCTGCATTTGTTCGGCGCAATACGACGGGTTGACGGGCTGATCCTTGGCGTAAGCACGCACCTTGTGTCTGAGCTCATGCAACCTGTAGTTGTCGACGGTGGCAGCCGGCAGGTAACAGGGAGGCTCTTCATCGGTGGCGCGTATGAAGCCTATTGCCATCAAAATCTGCAGCGCGGATTCTATCATGGCCGGGCTCAGTCGCGTGTAGGCCTGCAGCTCATCGGCTGACCAGGGCCCGGTGCCTTGCTGGAAGCGTTTGACAATAAGGTAGGCGATGGTGAGGTCGACCTCCTCTTTCAGCCGCAGGCTCAGTTTCGGGGGCTCGCGGCCGGAGTAGGTCTTTGACGGGTGTTGATGGTAGAACGCGACTGAAGAACCGATCAGCAGCATCAGCCAGCCCAGATAGATTACTATCATCAGCAGGATAACAGCGAAAAACGCGGCATAGATAACCGCATTTGCCGAATACTGCGTGATGAAATTCTGGAATACCCAGCCCATCAGTTTCCAGGCGATGGTGGTGACAATACCGCCGATAAACGCTGAGCGAAAACGTACACGGGTATTGGGAATAAAAATGAATGCCAGGGCAAACGCCAGTGACATGAACAGGAAGGGTGTTATCAGTCCGACGAACTGCAGAATGATACCGCCGGTAGGCAGACTTTCCAGCAACCCGACAAAGAGTACCGTGTTGACGTAGGATGCGATGCCGACCGACACCAGTATCAGCAGTGGCGCGACGATAATGGCAAACAGGTATTCGCTGACACGGCTGCCCAGACTGCGTGCCTGCGAGACTGACCAGATGTAATTAAAGGACAGCTCGATACGCTGCATCATGGTCAATACCGTGTACAGCAGGACCCCGAGACTGACCACGCTGAGCACATCAACTCGTACATTGTCGACAAAACCGACGACATTCTGCGCTATCTCGACACTGTACTCGCCCATAAAAGGTTGCAGCAATCCGAGTAGGGCAGGTTCGAGTTCGTTGTGAACCCCCAGGCCCTTGAGCACAGCAAATGCCAGCGCGAGCAGCGGTACAAACGCAATGACAGTGTAGTACACCAGGCTCATGGCGCGCAGGCTGAGATTGCCCTGCGCCAGATCCCGAATTACTGCATAGCCAATTTGCAGCGCGCGGATGCCAGCCTGTTGCCAGCGATTCTGCGCTGACCGGCCGCTCCAGAGGAAGCTGTTGGTTTTTTCTCTCAGTTCCTGCAATGACCCTAGCTGCATATCACTCCTGTCGAGCTACCCCGCACAGTGGCGACGCGTTTCGGCCCCGATTTCATGCCGGCTGATTCAGCCCGCCAGTCGCTCGTCCAGAAACTCCAGTATGGCGTCAAGTGCCACCATTTCTGGTTCGTCTGCGCGGCGCGACTTGTATTCCAGCTGATTGTTTTCCAGTCCGCGTTCGGATACTACCAGACGGTGAGGGATGCCCATCAGTTCCATGTCGGCAAACTTGACGCCCGGACTGGTTTTCTTGTCCCTGTCATCCAGCAGAACGTCGTAACCGGCCGCTTCCAGAGTCTGCAATAGCTGGTTACTGACTTCGACCACCATCTGCGACTTGTGTGCGTTCAGAGGAACGATGGCAATCTGGAAGGGGGCGATAGCGTCGGGCCAGATAATGCCATTGTGGTCATGATTCTGTTCAATGGCTGCCGCCACAATGCGGCTGACGCCGATGCCATAACAGCCCATGGTCATGAGAACAGATTTGCCGTTCTCGTCCAGCACGGCCGCGTTCATCGCTTTGCTGTACTTGGTGCCCAGCTGGAAGATATGACCGACTTCAATGCCACGCTTGATAGCCAGAGTGCCTTTGCCGTCCGGGCTCAGATCGCCTTCCCTGACCTTGCGGAAATCGGCGACGGCGTCGAAATGACAGTCCTTGCCCCAGTTGGCACCGGTCAAATGGAATCCATCGTTGTTGGCGCCGCAGACAAAATCGGCCATGTGCTCAACACTGCGATCAGCGATGGCCGGAAAGGGCAGGTGCAACGGACCGAGGCAACCGGGCTTGCAACCGACAGCGGCCTGGATCTGCTCGTCGCTGGCAAACTCCACCGGTGCGGCCACACCGTCCAGTTTTTCCAGTTTGACTGCGTTGACTTCCTGGTCGCCACGAATCAGCAGAGCGACCAGGCCATGTGTATTGCTGTCATCGTCGGACTTGACGATCAGGGTCTTGATCAGTGTTGAGGCCGCGACCTGCAGTTTTTCTGCTACCGCCTCAATCGTGTGTGCCTCACCGGTGTCGACTTTAACGGCCGCGGCATTGCCGGCGGCTGTTGTGGCTGTGGCCAGATCAGGGATGATGCCGTCGGCCAGTTCGATGTTGGCCGCGTAGTCACCGGTAGAGCTGAAGACGATATCGTCTTCGCCCGAATCTGCCAGCACGTGGAATTCATGCGACGTGCTGCCACCAATATTGCCGGTGTCGGCCAGCACCGGCCGGTAGTCCAGGCCCAGCCGCTCAAAAATACGGCAGTAGGTCCGGAACATGATGTCATAGGTTTGTTGCAGGGAAGCCTCGTCGATATGAAACGAGTAGGCGTCCTTCATCAGGAATTCACGGGCGCGCATGATGCCGAAGCGGGGGCGGCGCTCGTCGCGAAATTTCATCTGAATCTGATAAAAATTGGCGGGCAGCTGTTTGTAGCTGTTGAACTCGTTGCGGATCAGATCGGTGATGACTTCCTCGTGGGTCGGCCCCAGACAAAACTCGCGGTTGTGACGATCAACAAATCTGAGCAGTTCAGGGCCCATCTGATCCCAGCGCCCGGATTCCTGCCATAACTCTGCCGACTGCACCACCGGCATGGAAACTTCCATGGCCCCGGATCTGTTCATCTCCTCGCGCACGATGGCAGTGACGTTCTGCAGCACCCGCAGACCTGCCGGTAACCAGGTGTACATGCCGCTGGCCAGCTTGCGAATCAGGCCGGCGCGCAACATCAATTGATGACTGATGACTTCGGCATCAGCCGGGGTTTCTCGGAGTGTAGCGATAAGGTATTGACTGGTGCGCATGCAGGTCCTGCTGTGGGTTCTGGGTAGGGATAGAAGGCCCGGCAGGCTGGCGGG
>NZ_DRFV01000009.1 GCF_011050365.1 Pseudohongiella sp. | reverse complement strand
AGATGTGTATAAGAGACAGGTGTTAACCCGCCAGCCTGACAGTGCCGTGGTAGCGTGTTGCCGGGCCGTACTGGCTGTTACTGAGCGAACTCTTTCAGTTTTTTCAACGGCAGGACCTTGACGCGGGTGCTGGCCGGCTTTTTGGGAATGTCCATGGTTTCGCCGGGTTTGAACGGGTTGGGTACACCCTTGCGCGCGGGCTGAGGCGGACGCTTGACGGCCTTGATCTTGAGCAGGCCGGGCAGGGTAAACTCACCAACGCCGCGCTTTTTAATGTGTCGCTCGATCAGGTCGCCGAGCTCGGTGAGTACTGCATCAACCTGCTTTTTGCTCAGATCCGTATTTTGTGCGATCTCTGCCAGGATGGCGGTTTTGGTGTATTTTGTGGCAATTGCCGTGGTTTTTTTGGCTGTCGGTTTTGCTGCTGGTTTGGTAGCTGCCATGCTGATTCTCGTGTGTAGTGAGGTGAATTATTAATGATACGTAGCAATAATGCGTAACGTCGCAGGCGGAAATGACCGCACGAGCCGTTATTTATAAAGGATTGCAGTGCCTGCCGCAAGTGCTGAGAGGCTCTGTCTTGAGCCGTTGTGCAAATTGTTTTCAGTCGTAGCGCCGGACCTGACATTATTGATGCATCTATTGCCGCAAGACAGGTGATGATCGTCGGAAATATAAGGTATAATCGGCGGCTTTTGAGCGAAACTGCTTTCTTTGTAATTGATTCGTCAACGGCCCGCCCCGGGGCCCTGTTGTGAGCTCAGCTTAACAGCATGGTCAGGCGCAGGACGAAGACCCGGATAGAGAGACCTATTTTTATGCCGATTTATGAGTATCAATGCAAGGAGTGCGGCCACCGACTGGAATCCATCCAGAAATTCAGTGACGCGCCGCTAACCGACTGTCCGGCCTGCCAGCAGGCGGGATTGATAAAACAGGTGTCCGCACCCAGTTTCCGCCTGAAAGGTGGCGGCTGGTATGAAACCGATTTCAAGACCGGTAACAAACGCCATGGCACCCAGGACAGCAGCGCGGCAGAAAGCTCAACCGCCGGCAGCAAATCATCGGACACCGCCGCCTGAGATTTGCCGCAGAATTCACATCCAGAACAAACTTGCAGGAAGTCAGTATGCGCAGCCATTATTGCGGAGAATTAAATGCAGCCCGGATTGGCGAAACCGTCAGTCTCTGTGGCTGGGTCCATCGTCGACGTGATCATGGCGGCGTTATTTTTGTGGATCTCAGGGATCGGGATGGTCTGTGTCAGGTCGTGTTCGATCCGGACCGCGCGGAAACCTTCGCGCTTGCCGAAACGCTGCGCAACGAATTCGTCGTCCGGGTCACCGGTCTGGTGCGCGCCCGTCCGGAAGGCACCGTCAACAAGGATCTGCCCAGTGGTGCTATTGAGGTGCTGGCACACGAGCTGGAAGTGCTCAGTGTGGCTAAAACACCGCCGTTCCAGCTGGATGAGCACGCCTCGGTGAGCGAGGATGTGCGTCTGCGCCACCGTTATATCGATTTGCGCCGGCCGGAGATGATCGATCGTCTGCGGTTCCGCTCCAAGGTTAGCAACACCATTCGCAACTATCTGGACGAAAATGGTTTCCTGGATATTGAAACGCCAATCCTGACCCGGGCGACGCCCGAGGGTGCGCGCGACTATCTGGTGCCCAGCCGGACGCATCCGGGTGAGTTTTTTGCCTTGCCGCAATCGCCGCAGCTGTTCAAACAGATTCTCATGGTTGCCGGCATGGACCGGTACTACCAGATCGCCAAGTGTTTTCGCGATGAAGACCTGCGCGCTGACCGGCAGCCCGAATTTACCCAGATCGACATTGAAACCTCGTTCATGAACGAGGAGCAGATCATGGCGACCACGGAAGAGATGATTCGCCAGACCTTCAAACGCCATCTGGATGTCGACCTGGGCGATTTTCCGCGAATGACCTGGGGCGAAGCCATGCGCCGTTTTGGTTCCGACAAGCCGGACCTGCGTATCGACCTGGAATTTACCGACATTGCTGACCTGATGGCTGCGGTGGACTTCAAGGTATTCGCCGGTCCGGCAAAAGATCCGGACAGCCGCGTGGTGGCCCTGCGCGTACCCGAAGGTGCGTCACTGAGCCGCAAAGACATCGACGAGTACACCAAGTTTGTCAGTATTTACGGTGCCAAAGGCCTGGCCTGGATCAAGGTCAATGACATCGACGCCGGCCTGGAAGGTTTGCAATCGCCCATCATCAAGTTCATGCCGGAAGCGGTCGTGAAGCAGGTGCTGGAACGTCTGCAGGCGGCTACCGGCGATATCATTTTCTTTGGCGCGGACAAAGCCGGTATCGTTAATGAAGCCATCGGCGCGCTGCGCCTGAAAGTGGCGGCAGACCTGGGCAAAGTACGCGCAGGCTGGGCACCCTTGTGGGTCGTGGACTTTCCGATGTTCGAGCGCGACAAGGAAGGCAATCTGAACTCTCTGCACCACCCCTTTACCGCGCCCTCGTGTACCCCCGAGGAGTTGCGGACAAACCCGGATCAGGCGCTGTCGCGAGCCTATGACATGGTACTTAATGGTACCGAGTTGGGTGGCGGCTCTATCCGTATCAATCAGCCGCAAATGCAAAGCGCGGTGTTTGATCTGCTGGGCATCGGTGAGGAAGAGGCGCAGGAAAAATTCGGTTTCCTGCTCACGGCACTGGCCTCAGGTTGTCCACCGCACGGTGGCCTGGCATTTGGCCTGGATCGCCTGATCATGCTGATGACCGGCGCTACGTCGATTCGTGAAGTCATTGCCTTCCCGAAAACCCAGTCGGCAGCGTGTCCGTTGACCGATGCACCGGGACCGGTGTCGGCAAAACAGTTGCGTGAACTCAATATCCGATTGCGTGAGCAGCCGGCAGCGCCGTCCGCCTGAGGCGCGGGTTGCGGGAACATGATCTGCGGGTGCCCGGCGTCGGGCACCTGTGTAACCGGGGCAGAACATGACACTCATCCTGGGCATTGATCCCGGTTCGCGAGCAACCGGCTTTGGTATCATCGAGTCAGTCGGCAACCGTCTGAAATACGTTGCCAGCGGTTGCATCAAACCTGCCCTGGGTGAGCATCCACAGCGCCTGAAAGAAATCTTCCGCGGTATCAGTGATGTCATCGAGCAATACTCGCCGCAGGAGTGTGCCATCGAAGAAGTGTTTCTGGGCAAGAGTGTGTCCTCGGCCCTGAAGCTGGGACAGGCGCGGGGCAGTGCCATGGTCGCCTGCCTGCATCTGGATCTGCCGGTCGCCGAATACACCCCGCGCACCGTCAAGCAGTCTGTCACCGGTTCCGGCGCGGCAGACAAGGTGCAGGTGCAACATATGGTCAAGGTCCTGTTGGGCCTGCAGGGCAAGTTGCAGGCCGATGCTGCAGATGCGCTGGCAATCGCGCTGTGTCATGCTAATACCCGGCAGAGCCTGATCAAGGTTGCCTCGGCGCGCAACTTCAGTCGCGGTCGTTTCCATCGCTAGTGCATCGGGTCATAAGGAGATAATTGGGTGATAGGTCGTCTAAAAGGTATTGTGCTGGAGAAAAAGGCGCCGGACCTGTTGCTGGATGTCAACGGTGTCGGCTATGAGTTGCAAGCGCCAATGAGCACATTTTATCAGTTGCCGGCATCCGGTCAGGGCGTGGTGTTGCACACGCATCTGGTCGTGCGCGAGGATGCACATTTGCTGTTTGGTTTTTATGATGAGCAGGAGCGCGCCCTGTTTCGCGCGCTGATAAGGGTCAGTGGTGTCGGTCCCAAGGTGGCGCTGGCAATCCTGTCAGGTGTGACAGCGGATGAATTCGTCCGTCTGGTGCGGCACGATGATGACACCGCGCTGACGCGAATCCCCGGTATCGGCAAAAAAACCGCCGAGCGCTTGCTGCTGGAAATGCGCGATCGTCTCAAGGACTGGCAGTCTCCGGCAGCGTCCGGCGACGCGGCAGGCGCACCGCAGCCGGCAAGCGGTGGCAATGCGGTCAGTGAGGATGCCGAGACAGCGTTGATCGCGCTGGGCTACAAACCGGCGGAAGCGGCACGCATGATTGTCCGCACGCTGAAGGATAATCCGGGGCTCGAGCGCAGCGAGGAAATTATCCGTCTGGCGCTCAAGGGAATGGTGTGACAACTATGACAACTGACAATGATCGACTGATTTCGCCATCGCTGGCGCCGCAGGAGCAGTCTGTTGATCGTGCCATTCGTCCGCTGGTGCTGGCTGACTATATCGGCCAGGATGATGTCAAAACCCAGATGGATATTTTTATCAGCGCCGCGCGTAATCGCCGTGAGCCGCTGGACCATACCCTGATCTTCGGACCGCCGGGGCTGGGTAAGACCACGCTGGCCAATATTATTGCCAATGAGCTGGATGTGGCGATCAAGACCACCTCCGGCCCGGTGTTGGAAAAGGCCGGTGACCTGGCCGCACTGCTGACCAATCTGGAAGAGGGTGATGTCCTCTTTATCGACGAAATTCACCGCCTGAGTCCGGCAATAGAAGAAATACTGTACCCGGCGATGGAGGACTACCAGCTTGACATCATGATCGGTGAGGGCCCGGCGGCGCGTTCCATCAAGCTGGAGCTGCCGCCCTTTACCCTGGTCGGTGCCACCACTCGCGCGGGTTTGCTGACATCACCCCTGCGTGATCGTTTTGGCATCATTCAGCGCCTGGAGTTTTACACGCACCCGCAGTTGACCGAGATTGTTGCCCGCTCCGCCCGCATTCTGGGTTGCCAGATCGACGAATCCGGTGCCTTCGAAATTGCCCGTCGTTCTCGCGGCACGCCGCGTATCGCTAACCGGCTGCTGCGCCGGGTGCGGGATTTCAGCGAAGTGAAGCATGCTGGCCAGATCAGCAGCGAGATTGCCGGGCTGGCGCTGGACATGCTCAGCATCGACAACAATGGATTTGATCATATGGACAGGCGCCTGTTGCTGACCATGATCGAGAAGTTCGGTGGCGGTCCGGTGGGTGTCGACAGTCTCGCTGCGGCGATCAGTGAGGAGCGCGACACCATAGAGGATGTGCTTGAGCCCTACCTGATCCAGCAGGGTTACATGATGCGCACCGCCCGCGGGCGCATGGTGACACCTCATGCCTATTTGCAGCTGGGATTGCCGGCGCCGGTTCAGCCCTGAGGCGCGAACTGAGTGACAGGGTGATACAGAGTTCACAAAGCGGGCAGCAAAGCATAATTTAGCCATATTTTATCAGCCTTTAGACACCCACTCCTGTATTATAAGTTATTAATTTGACTTATAATGCGCCCTGTTTTCAACTCTGTCTTTGCAGGCTCGAAATTATCAGATAAGGGAGTGTCCGGTGGAAAGCTCGATAAGTGTCTGGTCGCTGATACTGGAAGCAACGTTAATCGTTCAGTTGGTCATGCTGATTCTGTTGCTGGCCTCGGTGGTGTCCTGGGTCATGATTATTCAGCGCTGGCTGGTACTCAGTAGTGCCGAGCAGGGCATGTGGGGGTTTGAAAAGCGCTTCTGGTCGGGTATGGATCTGAGCCAGCTCTACCGCGATGGCAGCAACCAGCAAAAAGAGAACCAGCCCACCGGAGGCATGGAAAACATTTTTCGCGCCGGCTTCAAGGAATTCATGCGTCTGCGTCAGCAAGGCGGTGTGAGCTCTGAAGGTGTGATGGCTGGCGCGCAACGTGCCATGCGTGTAGCCTACTCGCGTGAGGAAGAGAAGCTGGAGAAAAATTTGCCGTTTCTGGCAACTGTCGGCTCGGTGACACCGTACATTGGTTTGTTTGGTACCGTCATCGGCATCATGAATTCCTTTATCGGCCTGGCAGAACAGAATCAGGCGACATTGCAGGTGGTGGCACCGGGCATCGCTGAGGCGCTGATCGCAACCGCCATGGGCCTGTTTGCGGCGATTCCGGCGGTGGTTGCCTATAACCGGTATTCCAATCGCGTTGACGTCATCGCGCAGAATTATATTACCTTTACCGAAGAGTTCGCCGGCATCCTGCATCGTCAGGTGGCCAGCGTACAGAAGTAAACAGCTCGTCATCCCAGCCCTGTTACGGTAGCGAAAGCGATGGAAATAGTCAGAAAACGACGCAAGCCGATGTCAGACATCAATGTGGTGCCCTACATTGACGTCATGCTCGTGTTGCTGATTGTTTTTATGGTGACGGCGCCATTGCTCACACAAGGTTTACGGGTGGATTTGCCCCAGGTTGATTCCGAGCCCATGGACATGGATGAAAACGCCGAGACTCTGGTTATCGAGCTGACGGCGGAAAACGAATTTTTTATCAGCCTGGGTGTTACTGAGCAGGATGAGCAAACCCCCGTGGAGCTGTCGACGATTGGTCAGCAGGTGGCATCAATTGTCGAGGTCAATCCGACCATACAGATATTCATCGAGGGTGATGCCAGTGCCAGTTACGGCCCCTTTATCAGTTTGATGGAGGCACTGCGCGTGGCTGGAGTTGATAGCCCGAACCTGGTAACCAAACCACTGGAATAATTGTTGTGACAGCGTTTAACGGTTATCCAATTTCAGTTTTTCTGGCAGTACTTTTACACGGTGCGGTACTGGGAGCCTTGCTGATGTTCCAGCAGGCGGAGTCCGAAGTGCTGGACGCGGTGCGCCCGATGGTGGTCAAGGCGTTGCTGGTGTCGGAGAATCCGCAGGCGCGCAATGAACGCGTCCAGCAGCAACAGGTGCAGCAACAGCAACGCGAGCGAGAGCAGCAACAACAGGCCCGTGAGCAGCGTGAACAGCAGGAGCGCGAGAGGCAGGAACAGCTCCGTCAGGAGCAGCAGCGACAGGAACAGGCGCGTCAGACGCAGCTCAGACAGGAGCGCGAGCGCCAGCAACAGGCTGAGCAGGAACGTGCAGAACAGCTAAGGCAGGAGCAGCAGCGCCAGGAAGAGGCGCGACGGCAGGAACAGGAGCGCCTGGAGCAACAGCGCCTGCAGGAAGCCGAACGTCAGCGGCAGGAACAGGCGCAGGCACAGGCAGATGCCGCTGCAGGCGAAGCCGCTGAGACTGAAGCGGAAATGACAATGGCTTATACGGCGGTGATTCACGACCTGGTGCAACGCAACTGGTCACGTCCGCCCAGCGCAAGAAACGATATGACAGCCGTGCTGAGGATCCGATTGGTTCCCACGGGTGATGTGGTGGATGTGGAAATAGTCAGGTCGAGCGGTGATGCTGCCTTTGACCGTGCGGCGGAAAATGCGGTGCGGGCTGTGGGCAGATTTACCGAACTGCAGGGCATGCCGCCGCGAATGTTTGAGCGGAGTTTTCGTTCACTGTTGTTAACATTCAGACCGGAGGATTTATTAAATTGAACCGACGTAGCCTGCTGGTACTGGTGCTGACATTTGCCTTTTCTGCAAGTGTTAATGCCGCTGAGTTGAACATCGAAATTACGCGCGGTGTTGATAATCCCATTCCTGTGGCTGTGGTGCCGTTTGCCTGGGAAGGCGGTGTGCCGCTGGATGAAGACATTGCACAGATTATCGGCAACAATCTGCAACAGGTCGGCGAGTTCCGGGCGCTATCGCGCGCCAATATGCTCAGCATGCCCAGCGAAGAGCGTGAAGTGCATTATCGTGACTGGCGCATACTGGCGCAGCAGTACCTGGTGGTCGGCAAAATCAGTCGGGTCCCCGGTGGTCAGATGGTGCAGGTGCAGTGGGAGTTCTTTGACATCAATCGCGAACGAAAGGTGCTGGGTGAAGTATTGACTGGCAGTATCAGTCAGCTGCGTGATATTGCGCATGAAATCAGCGATGTGGTGTATCAGGAAATTACCGGGCGTCGGGGTGCCTTTGCCACCAAGATCATGTATATCTCGGCAGAGGGCGACATTGGCAACATGACCTATCGACTGCACTACGCTGACTATGATGGCCGTCGTGCCCAGATTCTGCTGGAGTCGCGCGAGCCGATCATGTCACCGGCATGGTCGCCTGACGGCAGCCAGATTGCCTATGTGTCGTTCGAAACGGATTTGCCGCGCATCTATATTCAGGATCTGGCATCAGGTCAGCGGCGCCAGGTCACCAACTTTCCCGGCATTAACAGCTCCCCGGTGTGGTCCCCTGATGGCAGCAAGCTGGCAATGGTTCTGTCCAAAGACGGCAGTCCGGATGTGTATGTGCTGGATCTGGCAACGGACCAGCTGACCCAGATCACCGACCATCCGCGGGCGGAAACCGAGCCGGCGTGGACACTGGATAGCCGCAATGTATTGTTTACGTCAGATAGAACCGGTCAGCCGCAGATCTACCAGGCTGACCTGAGCGGGGGGTTCCCGGAGCGGTTAACCTTCGACTGTTTTTATTGTGCCAAGGCCCAGTTCCTCCCCGATGGGGTGAATATGGTCCATGTTCGTCGTGCGACCCGTCAGGATAATACTTACAGTATTGCCATTCTCAATATGCAGACTGGCCGGGTCATAACGCTGACGGATACGGCACTGGATGAATCTCCCAGCGTGGCACCAAACGGAAGTATGATAATGTACGGCACAACCTATAATGGCCGCGGCGTGCTTGACGCTGTTTCCATTGACGGACGTGTAAAGTTCCGTTTACCATCCCCGCAGGGCGATGTACGCGAGCCTTCGTGGTCTCCGTACCTGAATTAAGGTATTGTCGGGTAAAGATGTTGCAGTACTGGCGTAAGTATAATTGTTGTACCGGTCATCAAAGAATTTAATGTTTATAGCTTGTCTATTGGAGGACGCTAATAGTGGGTATGCAAATTAGTAATATGTTTAGAACAGCGGCACTGGCACTGACAATTGCCGGTATGGCAGCGTGTAGCTCTACCAGCGACACGGAAGAGATGCCGATGGAGACCAATGATACCGCAGCCGCTGACGCAGCTGCCGCTGCAGCCCGCGCCGAGCAGCAACGTATGGAGCGTGAACGCATGGAGCGTGAGCGTGAGGAGCAGGCGGCTCTGAACACAACCGTGTTCTACTTCGACTTTGATGTGGCTGAATTCCAGCCCTCAGATCGTGAGACGCTGATTGTGCACGCGCGCAACCTGGCATCAAACCCGAACCGTCGTGTTCGTCTTGAAGGTCATGCTGACGAGCGCGGTACCCGGGAATACAACCTGGCACTGGGCGAGCGTCGTGCCAACAGCATTCGTGACTTCCTGATCGTGAACGGCGCATCTCGCAGCCAGCTGGAGACAGTCAGCTACGGTGAAGAGCAGCCGGCAGTGCGCGGTCAGACTGAAGCCGCGTATCGTCAGAATCGTCGCGTAGAAATTCAACCGGCGGGCTGATAAGGCATGAAGCGATTCCTGGCAGTTGTCGCAGGCAGTGTAACGGCAGTCGTGTTTAACACGACTGCTTTTGCGCAGGCCGGTTCTTCCAATAATGATGCATTGATGTTGCTGCTGGATCAGTTCCAGGATATCCGTAACGAGATGCAGACCCTGCGGGGCATGGTGGAAGAGCACGGTTACGAGATACGACGCCTGCAGCAGGATTCGCTGGATCGATATACCAATCTGGATGCGCGCATCAGTGCGCTGTATCAGGATCTGGAAGCAGCACGGACTGCCGGAGTCACGATTGGTGCCGGTGCAGGCACCAGTTCTAACCCGGCAACAACCGCTGCATCGGGCACAAACGCAGCAGCAAGTGCCAATACGGGCACAACAGGCTCTGCGACAAATTCAGTGTCGTTGCCATCGACATCGGCATCGTCAGGCAGTCAGGCTGCCGCTTCGCCATCGCAGGCAAGCGCGCAATCTGTCAGCAATAACGTGTCGGCGCCGGCAACAACAGGCATGCTGACCGAGCAACAACTTTACGAGCTGGCGCTGGATTCACTGCTACAGCAGGAGGCGTATCAACGTTCCGTGCAGGAGTTTGACCAGTATCTGGCGGAATATCCGGATGGCCGGTTTGTCACCAACGCCTACTACTGGAAAGGTCAGGCTTACGTCAACCTGTCCATGTTTGATCAGGCGCGGGTTGCGTTTGAAACCATTCTGGATCAGTACCCCGATGGCCGTAAAATCGAGGATGCCATGTATTCGCTGGGCACGGTGTATCATCGGCTGGGTGACAATGCCCGGGCACGACAACTGCTCCAGGAAGTACGGGCACGCTTCCCCAATACGTCCGCCGCCAACCTGGCTGATATATACATGAGATCCCTGAACTAAGGCAGGCCCGGTCCAGACCATAGCGGCAGACTTGCGTCAGCGCCGTGCAGTTCTCACGACGTTTGCTTGCCGCACAACTTTAGCCTCCCCAGAACGACGAGCTCATGACCAAACCCCTCAGTTTGCGCATTAATGAAATATTTTTTTCCCTGCAAGGTGAAAGCAGCACCGTAGGCCTGCCAACGACTTTCGTGCGCCTGACCGGTTGTCCGCTGCGCTGTGGCTATTGTGATACCGAGTATGCCTTTCACGATGGCACGATGATGCCGCTGACCGACATCCTGGCGCAAGTCAGCGCAACCGGTGCGCGCTACATCACCGTTACCGGCGGTGAGCCGCTGGCACAGCCGGGTTGTCTGGTATTGCTGCGTGAGCTCTGTGATCAGGGGCTCAAGGTGTCGCTGGAAACCAGCGGAGCGCTGGATATTGCCGCCGTGGACCCTCGTGTGACAGTGGTCATGGATTTAAAAACGCCGGGCTCGGGCGAATGCGACCGTAATCTGGAGAGCAATATAGGTCGCCTGAAGCCCGTGGATGAAGTGAAGTTTGTCATTTGTGATCGTCGCGACTACGAGTGGAGCAAGGCCAAAATTGATCAGTATGACCTGAGCAGCCGGGTGCGCGAGATTTTGCTGTCACCGGCCTTTGAACAGGTACCCTATCGCGAGCTGGCAGCCTGGGTGTTGGCTGATCGTTTGCCGGTGCGCATGCAGGTGCAGTTACACAAAATTATCTGGGGAGATGCGCCGGGTCACTGACGTGGCGCATTAACCGTTGTATGCTTAAGTTTTTGGGAATTCCGGACAGGGTAGTGTGGTGACAGAGTCGAAACTGGACAGCAGTCATAACAAAAGCGCAAAAAAAGCCGTCATTCTGGTATCGGGCGGACTTGATTCGGCCACCTGCCTGGCGATAGCGCGGGCGGAGGGCTACGATTGTTTTGCCCTGAGCTTTAATTACGGACAGCGAGCCAACAGCGAACTCGATGCCGCGATGCGACTGTCGACAGCATTTTCCGTGCACCAGCATCAGGTGATACCGCTGGGAATAGGCCAGCTGGGTGGGTCTGCATTGACCGATTCATCGGTGGCCATGCCCGAATCGGGAGTGGTGGCCGATCAGATACCGGTTACCTACGTGCCTGCGCGTAACACGGTGTTTTTGTCCTACGCGCTGGCGTGGGCCGAGGTGCTGGAGGCCGACGCCATTTTTATTGGCGTCAATGCGCTGGACTACTCCGGGTACCCTGATTGTCGGCCCGAATTCATCAAGGCCTTCGAGCAGATGGCCAATCTGGCGACCCGCATCGGTGTTGAAGGCCGTCCCATCCGCATCAAAACGCCATTGATCGACCTGAGCAAAGCCCAGATTATCGCCATGGGGAATGAGCTTGGCGTCAACTACCGGTTAACCGTGTCGTGTTACCAGGCCGACAGCAAAGGGCGTGCCTGCGGGCGTTGTGACAGCTGCCGATTGCGCCGCAAAGGTTTTGAAGATGCCGGCGTCAAGGATCCGACCGTGTATGTTGATACAGCGTTTGCCGGTTGAAAATACGCTTTTTTGACAAAAATACTTGAGTTTTTCCTGTTGCGTAGTATGATGCGCACTCTCTTTTGCAGGGCGCCGGTCCCGAAGAGATTTCCCCTCGGGGGGCGTTAGCTCAGCGGTAGAGCAGTTGGCTTTTAACCAATTGGTCGATGGTTCGAATCCATCACGCCCCACCATTATTCAGAGCCTTACGGATCTGAAAAAATCCTGTCAACAAAACCTCTTTGAATGAAATCCGCAGCCGCGCGGTCAACTCCCGGGATAGCCTCAGACTTATTCAGGGCTGCCGAAGCTATGGTATCATCCGCACTCTTCTTGACAGCGATAAGACAGACTTATGACGCAATCATCTGCACAGGATAACCGGCTGGCTGCCGACACCTTGCTGGTACGTGAATATCTGGCCGAGGTGCCGCACAAACCGGAGCCGGATCCGACGGAGAATCAGCGCTACCGTGACGCCATCAAAGCCCTGCTGAAAGAGCGCAACGCGACTCTGGTGGCGCATTATTATACCGATCCGGAGATTCAGGCGCTGGCCGAGGAAACCGGCGGTATGGTGTCGGATTCACTGGAAATGGCACGCTTTGGCCGCGACTGTGATGCCGATGTGCTGGTCGTGGCGGGTGTGCGTTTCATGGGTGAGACCGCGTCCATTCTCAGCCCGGACAAAACCGTATTGATGCCGACCACGGCAGCGACCTGTTCGCTGGATATCGCCTGTCCCATCGATAAATTTTCTGCATTCTGTGATCAGCATCCGGATCGTGTCGTGGTGGTTTATGCCAATACGTCAGCTGCCGTCAAAGCGCGCGCTGACTGGGTAGTCACATCCAGTATTGCGCTGGATGTGGTTGAGCACCTGCAAGACCAGGGCAAAAAAATTCTGTGGGCGCCCGATCGACATCTGGGGCACTACATTCAGCACAAGACCGGTGCCGACATGATTCTGTGGGATGCCGCGTGTATCGTACATGAAGAATTCAAGGCCAAGGGCCTGATGGACATGAAGGCTCTGTACCCGGATGCCAAAGTACTGGCGCATCCCGAGTCGCCGTCATCTGTGCTGGCCATGGCCGATGTGATCGGCTCCACCAGTCAGTTGATCAAGGCTGCCGTCGAATTGCCGGAGCAGACCTTTATCGTGGCAACTGACCAGGGTATTTTTTATAAAATGCAGCAACAGGCGCCGGACAAGACCCTGATTGTCGCGCCCACTGCGGGCAATGATGCGAGCTGTCGCAGTTGTGCCAGTTGTCCCTGGATGGGGATGAATTCACTGCAGGCGATGTACGAGTCACTGCGTGATGGCAGCAACCGCATTCAGGTTGACCGTGATCTGGCCGCCAGGGCCATGGTGCCGCTGCAGCGCATGCTGGATTTCTCGCAACAACGACAACTGGCCGTCAAAGGCAAAGCCTGACGGCCGGGCATTAGCTCTGCTGTTCGCGCTGCAGTACTTCCACATCAGTGATGCGTTGGCGCAGACGTGAGATCAGCGGGATGTTTTCTTCGCGATCATTTTCGATACGCAGGGCGTAGCTCAATTGCTCGCGCGCGCTGCGGAAATCCCCCACCAGAATAAAGTACTCGGCGCGGGCCTGGTGCACCTTGCTGATATCGCCAGCCTGCCCCTGAGTCTCGGCGATCATGTACCACAAGTTGTAATCATCTGGCCGCCGCTGCACGTGGGCTTCCAGAACTCTGACGGCAGCCGCGTAATCCCGGATACCGATCAGCGCACTGGCCCTGGCCATGGTCAGTGGATGGTTGGCAGGATTGATGCGCAGATGGTGATCTATGAAGGGCAGTGCCTCCTGCGGCGCGCCGCTGTCGACGAGAATTTCTGCCTTGCTGGCAACATAGGTAATACGGTTGGGTTCTTTTGCCAGCAGCTGCTCAATCAGTTCCAGGGCCCGATCGAACTGGTCATCCTCCTGGTAGGCCATGGCCAGCCCGTAACGCAGTCCGTCTGTGTTGCTGCTGTCGACATTGTCCTGTAAACGCTGACTGAAGTCCTTGATGGCATTAGCCTTGTTGGGCTCGTAGTGAACTTCCACGCGCGCCCGCATAAGCTGGTATTCCAGATCCGGAGGTGGCAGGCGCTCGGGGTACTGATTGGCGCGGCTGCGCGCATCCGAAACCCGCGATTCAGTCACCGGGTGACTCAACAGGAACTCGGGTGGGCGAGAGGAAAATCGTGACATGGCCACCAGCCGTTCAAACAGGCTTGCCATATCATCCGGGTCGTAGCCGGCGCTGTACAAGGTACGCAGGCCCAGACGGTCGGCTTCGGCTTCGTTCTGCCGGGAAAACCGTAACTGGTTCTCGATGGCCCGGCCCTGGGCCGCCATCACCGCTGCCGGCCCGGCGCTGCTGCCGGCACCCATCAACACCACACTGGCGAGCAGGGTGGCCAGTTCCGGTATGCGCCGTCGCTGCGCGTCTTCAACACTGCGGGCGAAATGCCGCTGGCTGACGTGCGCGAGCTCGTGGGCGATTACCGAGGCGAATTCACCCTCGGTGTGGGCGTTCAGAAACAGGCCGCCGTTGACACCGATGATACCGCCGGGTGCGGCAAACGCATTCAGCGCCGGGCTGTCAATGATGACAAATGCCAGCCGGTAGTCCTGCAGGTCACTGTGTACCGCCAGGTTGTGGGTAAAATTGACCAGGTAGTCGTTGAGCAGGGGGTCGCTGATGGTGGGCGCACTGCGGCGCACCGAGCGCAGAAAGTTCCGGCCCATCTGGTATTCTTCCTCCAGCGAGTAGATGCCGGAAATACGGTCCCCCAGCGTGGGCAGCTGGGACTGACCCAGCCCCGGCACCGGAGCGCTCAGCAGCAGAATGCTGGCTGCCAGCGAGGTAATCTGACGAAATGTGCGCATACTTGACCGATTGCTGATAAAGACGACATGCCTGATTAGATAGACCGATAATAACACAAATAATTCCGTGGGCTGCTCGATCCCGGGGGCAGACAGTGATGTCTGCAACACAGTGCTATGCAGGGCTTCCCATTGCTTGATAAAATGCGCGGCTATGGGAACTCATGCTGATGAAGAACTGGACGTCACCGGGCTGCAATGCCCGATGCCTCTGCTGAAAGCCAAGCTGGCGCTGAATGCGCTGTCGCCGACACAGGTATTGAAGGTTGTGGCCACAGACCCCGGCTCCGAGCGCGACTTTTATGCCTTTGTGCAGCAAAGCCGACACCGGATTCTGGCCTTCGAAAAGCACGCTGAAACCTACAGTTACTGGATACAGAAGGGCTGAGTTGACCATGCGCAATTTTTTCAAGGGATTTGTGGATCGCTATTTTCATGATGAAGAAGCGGTCATCTTTACCCTGATACTGCTGACCGCCCTGGTGGTCCTGCTGACCATAGGCTCCATAATTGCGCCATTGATCGCAGCGCTTATTCTCGCCTATCTGCTGCAAGGCCTGGTCGGCACCCTGCAGCGACTGGGGCTGAGCTATTTTCTGGCGGTCGTTATCGTTTATGCGCTGTTTATCAGCACGTTTTCCGCGGTGTTGCTGCTCCTGCTGCCGCAGGCCTGGCGGCAGGCTGCGTTGCTGGTGAACGAGCTGCCACGGCTGATCAGTGAAGGGCAGTCGTTATTGTTGTTGTTGCCGGAGAGCTACCCCAATCTGCTGACAGAAGTGCAGATCCAGGAGTTCATCCGCGGGCTGCGCGGCGAGCTGGCCCTGTTCGGGCAGTATGTGGTGTCGTACTCCATTGCCAGTATTCCCAACATCTTTTCCTGGCTGATCTTTATCATCCTGGTGCCGGTGCTGGTATTTTTCATGATGAAAGACAAAGTGGTGCTGGTGTCATGGGTGGCCGGTCTGTTACCCCGGCACCGGCCTCTGATGCGCAAGATATGGCAGGAAATGGACCTGCAGGTCGCCAACTATGTCCGCGGCAAAGCACTGGAAATCGTGATTCTGGGTTTTGTCAGCTACATTGCTTTTATGCTGATGGGAATGAATTACTCATTGCTGTTGTCTATTCTGGTAGGCCTGTCAGTGATCATTCCGTTTATCGGGGTCGCCGTGGTGGCCGTACCGGTGGCCGCTGTGTCTTATGCGCAGTGGGGCATGGGCAGTGAATTCGTCACCATCATGGCGCTGTATACCGTGATTCAGCTGCTGGATGCCAATGTTCTGGTGCCAATCATATTCTCGGAAACGGTTAACCTGCATCCGGTGGCGATCATCGCGGCAGTGCTGGTATTCGGGGGGTTGTGGGGGCTGGCCGGGGTGTTTTTTGCCATTCCGCTGGCGACGTTGATCAAGGCGATCATCAATGCCTGGCCGACCCATCAGGATATGGGCGGCTCCTGACCGCTGGTGTTGGCGGGCACCGGCGTTTTTCCCTGGCGGCGCGCTGTGGTAGAGTCTGCTGCCGGAGCCGGCACACACTGATGGCGCGAAGGTTCTTTTAACGGTTTCTGGTCGAGTTTAGTCGATTCAAGTTGAGGTTTGCATGATTCAGGGCAGTATTGTTGCCATCGTTACACCCATGTTGCCCAATGGCGATATAGATTACCCGGCATTCGACCGATTGCTGGAGTGGCATGTTGAAAGCGGTACCGATGCCGTCGTGGTGGTGGGTACCACCGGCGAATCGCCGACGCTGGATATGGATGAACACACGGCCGTCATCGCCCGCTGTGTCAAAACCATCAATGGCCGTATCCCGGTTATCGCGGGCACCGGTTCCAATTCCACCAGTGAAGCAATCTATTATACCCAGGCGGCCAAGGAGCATGGTGCTGACGCCTGCCTGCTGGTCACGCCCTATTATAACAAGCCCAGCCAGGAAGGCCTGTATCAGCACTTCAAAACCATCGCGGAAAGCGTCGACATCCCACAGATTCTGTACAACGTGCCATCGCGCACTGGCTGCGACCTGTTGCCGGAGACGGTAGACCGGTTGGCCGATCTGCCCAACATCGTGGGTATCAAGGAAGCCACGGGTGATCTTGATCGTGGCCGGCATGTCATCAGTTTGTGCGCTGAGCGTATCGCCATATACAGCGGCGATGATGCCACCGCCATGGATCTGATTCTGATGGGTGCCAAAGGCAATGTGTCAGTCACTGCCAATGTTGCGCCGGCGCAAATGCATGAAATGTGTCGTTTGGCACTGGCCGGTGACAGCGAGAAAGCCAGCCTGCTAAACGCCAGACTGGCGGGCCTGCACAACGCGCTGTTTCTGGAGTCCAACCCGGTGCCGGTCAAATGGGCATTGCTGGAGCTGGGATATATCCAGAACGGCATCCGTCTGCCGCTGATGCCTTTGAATGACGCGTATCGAATTCCGGTCCGTGAAGCGATCCGGCACGCCGGACTAGATTAATTCGTCACAGGTTGAAACCATGTTGTCAGTAAGTACACAAGTAGATAAATTCAAAATGTTACGCACCCTGACCGTGCTGGTGGTGGCGACCAGTGTCAGTGCCTGTTCCTGGCTGGGTATTGGCGGCGAAGAAGGCTGGTTGCGCGATCGCCAGGACGAATATTTGCGTGCCGAAATCACGCCGCCCATGCAGATTCCGTCAGAGCTTGACAGTTACACCATCGACGAGCTGTATTACATTCCTGAAGAAGCGCCGGGCGATCGTGCCCTGTATATCGTGCCGCCGGCGCCCAAGCCCATCGATTCCCGGGTTCGTGAAGGCGTGGTAGTCCAGCGTTTCGGTGAGCGCGCCTGGATCGTGATTGGTGCCACCAGTGGCCAGGTCTGGCCGCGGTTGCGCGATTACTGGTCGACCGAAGAGGTTGCCCTGAGCAGTGAAAACGCTGAGGCCGGACTGCTGGAAACGGTCTGGTTGCCGCAATCGGATACCAATCTGCGCCACAAATACCAGGTTCGGGTAGAGCCCGGTCTGCATGCCGGCAACTCTGAAATTTATGTGCGCCATGTCAGCGACAATGGCGGCAGCGCGGCCAATGAGCCGGCGCAATTCCCGGAAGAGTCGGACAGTCAGGAGCGGGAGAACACCATTCTGGCGTCCATTTCGCTTTATCTGGCCGATCGCACTGATATTTACCGTGCCTCATCAGTGTCCATGCTGGCAGGCAGCATTGAAGCCCTGGGTAAGGCCCGGGTGGTCACTGCCGGTGCCGGCGATACACGACTGGAACTGAGGCTGGATCTGGAGCGTGCCTGGAGTCAGCTCAATCAGGCCATCAACAATGCCAACATTGAGGTGCTCAACGCTGATCGTGATGCGCAGCGCTTCCAGGTGGCATTCTCCGGCGCCGAAGAAGAGGAGGAGCCCGGCTTCTTCGGCCGTCTTTTTGGCGGCGGTGATGACGCTGAAGTGATCAATTTTGATATCACTGTGGCGGAAACCGAACAGGGCATCAGTGTGCGGGCGGTGCCGTCGTCGGGACAGTCTGCGCCCTACGAACAGGATCTGTTGATTCGCACGATCAACGATAATCTCATCTGACGGTGTTAATGCCAGACTCAGTGCCGCTGCTTCTCGCCCTCGGTCTGGCAGGGGCAGCCTTGCTGCTGGGGGCGTTGGTAGCCGGGTTGAGTCTGCGTATGCGCTACCGCGATCGTATCGTGGAGTTGCAGACTCTGCTGCAGCAGGAACAATCCCGGGCCCAGGAAAAGCTGGTGGTGCTGACGCAGGCGCGTGAGGAGATGCGTGCCCAGTTTCGCGTGCTGGCCAGTGATGTGCTGGATGAGAAAACCCGCCGTTTTACTGAAACCAGTCGCCAGGGCCTGGGCGATATTCTGTCGCCACTGCAGGAAAAAATCAGCCGATTCGAGAAAAAGGTGGACGAGACCTACAACCGCGAGGCCCGGGAACGGTTTTCGCTGGAAAAGGAAATCAAAAACCTGCAGGTACTCAATGCACGTATCAGTGAAGACGCCATCAATCTGACGCGGGCATTAAAAGGCGAAAGCAAAACCCAGGGTGCCTGGGGCGAGTTCATTCTGAGCTCGATACTGGAAGCTTCCGGGTTGGTCGAGGGCCAGCAGTACGAAACCCAGCGTAGTCTCGATGCGGCCGGTGACGATCACTCGGCGAACGGCAACGTGCGGCGCAGCCAGCCTGATGTGTTGGTGTATCTGCCTGACAATCGCCAGGTGATAGTGGATGCCAAAGTGTCACTGACCGCCTACGAGCGTTACTGTTCGGCAGAGAATGCTGATGATCAGGCGGAGTATCTGCGTCAGCATGTGTTGTCTCTGAAAACCCATATCCGCCAGCTCAGTGACAAACAGTATCAGCATCTGCCGCAGGTGAATTCACTGGATTTTGTGCTGTTATTTGTGCCCATTGAGCCGGCGTTTTCGCAAGCGCTGCAGCACGAACCGCAGCTGTTCAATATTGCTTTTGAGCGCAATATCGTACTGGTTGGGCCGTCAACATTGCTGGCGACCCTGAGAACCATTCACAACATCTGGCGTTACGAACAGCAAAGCCGCAATGCCCAGGATATTGCCCGCCGTGCCGGCGCGTTGTACGACAAGTTTGTCAGTTTTGTCGCCGACATGGATGATCTGGGCCGGAAACTGGATGCCGGTCAGCGCAGTTATGACGCGGCCATGAACAAATTGCAAAGCGGCAAAGGCAACCTGATCAGTCGTACCGAGCGTCTGAAAACACTGGGCGCCCGCGCCACCAAACAACAGAACGCCGAACGCCTGGAGCGGGCGCTGGAAAACGATACCGGGGATGATGAAAACGATGAGCACGCGCAATAACAGCAGTGAAGAGCTGAGTCGGGAGCTGGAGGCATTCTTGCTTTGTCCGACCCCGGCTGCCTGGCTGAAATGGGCTCTGCAGAACCAGACCCTGTTGCTGATCGACCATGCCAATTGTGAAAAAAAAGCGGCCTCCAATGCCATGGGACTGATGTATCGGCACGTGGCGTACACGGATTTGCTGATCAAGATGTCACAGCTTGCGCGCGAGGAGCTACTGCATTTTGAACAGGTGGTCGGCCTGATGGCCGGGCGCGGCATTGTTTATCAACGCATCGGGCCATCGCGTTATGCGGCCGGCCTGCGCGAGCATATGCGCACCGACAAACGCGAAGAAATCCTGACTGACAGCCTTATCGTCGGCGCCATCGTCGAAGCACGTTCGTGTGAACGCTTTGCCAAACTGGCGCCATTGCTGGACAAGGAGCTGGGCAAATTCTACCTTAGTCTGTTGCGTTCCGAGGCGCGGCATTACAAGGACTATCTGACGCTGGCGGCGAAGTACACGGCGGAAGATATCACGTCACGCGTGCAACATTTTCTTGCCGTGGAGAAACAGCTGATAGAGTCAGAGGATGACGAGTTTCGCTTTCACAGTGGTGTGCCCGTCAGGGCAGGCTCTAGTCAGCACACTGAGCCGGCCTGATCAGGTTCTGCCCCAGGCGTTGTGCCAGGGTATCGAGCTGTTGGCAGGGGATGTTGTGATTGCCGGTCAGCACGGCGCTGGTCAGAGATGACACCGCCAACAGGCCGGATATGTCATTCAGTGCATTGTTGGGTGCATTGACTGAACTCAGCCGGCGCAGGCGGCGCAACTCGTCCAGGTGCTCAAGCTGGTTGCCGGCCAGGTCCAGATAACGCAGATTCTCCAGTTGCCCGATACCGCCCAGGGTCTCAATTTCCAGCGCCGGACAGGCAAGGATCTGTACATCATTGGCACCGGCCAGTTCGCCGTCACGCAGGGCCACATTGATGCAGCTTTGCAGACCTGCATCAGCCACCGTGACGACATGGCCGGGGCGCGGGTCATACAGCACCTGTTCGTTGACGCTGACCGAGAACTTGCGGGAACAGCCGGCGAGCAGCACACAGCCCACTGCCAGCGTGATTATTGCCAACAGGCGCAAGCGCGAGGCGTGGCCCGCAAAGGCGGATATTCTGGTTGAGTGTGGCGGCTGACAGAAATGCATGGCAGTGACAGGTCCGTGTGACGGCAATAGGCTTGAGACAGAAAGCATACGGCCTGTCAGGCGATCTGTACACTGGAAATCAGCCCGCAGTCGGTTTAGTATGCTCGCCGTTAAATGAATTTCTTACCAAGACGGGATGAAACTATGAAAAGTATTCGTGTCACGGGCCTGAGCCTGGCGGTGTCACTGGCTGTACTGGGTGGTTCTGTGCAGGCACAGGATCTTGATCTGACCGACGAACGCACTCAGATCAGCTACAGCATAGGCGTCAATATCGGACAAAACCTGGTTATGCAGGGGTTGACCGCAGATATCGACATGGATGCCTTTATGGCGGGTCTGGGCGATATCGTTGCCGGCGAACCACAGCTGAGCGAAGACCAGATGATGCAGGCGCTGACCAATTACCAGCAGGAACTGATGGACCGACAGCAGGCCGAACAGGACGCAGCTCGTGCGGAAAGCGAGGCCTACCTGGCCAGCAATGCGCAGGCTGAAGGCGTGGCAACAACGGCGTCCGGTTTGCAGTATATGGTGCTCGAGTCCGGCGATGAAGGCGGCGTGTCACCGCAGCCGACCGATTCTGTGCTGGCGCATTACGAAGGTCGCTTCGTCAATGGTGATGTTTTCGACAGCTCGATCGAGCGCGGCGAACCGGCACAGTTCGTGCTGAATCAGGTCATTCCCGGCTGGACAGAAGGTCTGCAGTTAATGCAACCGGGCGACAAGTGGCGCCTGTTTATCCCATCGGATCTGGCTTACGGTCCGAATGGCTCGGGCCCGATCCCGCCGCACGCAACACTGATTTTTGATGTCGAGTTGCTTGAAGTCAATCCCTGATCGCAAGCACACCTATTTCCCCCCGGGGACAGGACAATCGTGGAAAAACTTTCGTTTAATGAAGGACTGCTGCAGTTTCTGCAGCAGTCACCGACGCCGTTTCATGCTGTGCAAACCATGCAATCCACCCTGCACAAGGCCGGGTTCGAATTGCTTAATGAGGAGGACACCTGGCACCTAAAGCCAGGTGGCCGCTATGTTGTTCAGCGCAATGGCTCATCCATTATTGCCTTTACCCTGGGTCAGGGTGATCCCGCCGAATCCGGGTTCCGGATGAGCGGGGCGCACACCGACAGTCCCTGTCTCAAACTAAAACCCAATGCAGTGATGCCACCCAATCCGCAAACCGGCGGCGCCCTGCAGTTTGCCGTTGAGGTCTACGGCGGGATGTTGATGGCGCCCTGGTTTGACCGGGATCTGTCATTGGCGGGCAGGGTCGAGTATCGCCTGGGCGACGGATCACTGGGATCCGCGTTGCTGGACTGGCAGCGGCCGCTGGCGACCGTGCCCAGCCTGGCCATTCACCTGGATCGTGAAGCCAACAGCAACCGTACCATCAACGCGCAAAAGGATCTGCCACCGGTGCTGGCGCTGCAAACCTCGGCCGCCGATTTTGATTTCCAGGACTGGATCATTAACGCCTTGCGCGAGCAACAGGGCGTCGACAATGTCGACAGCGTGCTGGCGCACGAGTTGTACTTCTATGATACACAGGCTCCGGCCATGATAGGGCTGCATGAAGACTTTATCGCCTCCGCGCGGCTGGATAATCTGTTGAGCTGTTATGTGGGACAGCAGGCTCTGCTGACAGATAATACGGCACCGGCAGAGAGCTTTGCCTTACTGGTATGCAATGACCATGAAGAAGTAGGCAGCAATTCTGCCTGCGGTGCGCAGGGTCCGTTCCTGCGTTCGGTGCTGGCGCGCATCAGTGCGCAGCTGGGCAGCGGTGACGCGGCCGAGTCTGTGGAGCGCATGACACGGCGCTCGCTGTTCCTGTCCATAGACAACGCCCATGGGCTGCACCCCAATTTTGCTGACAAACACGATAACAATCACGGCCCGTTGCTGAATCAGGGACCGGTTATCAAGGTCAATGCCAACCAGCGCTATGCCACCAACAGCCGCACTACCGCGCTGTTCAAAGCCCTGTGCGAGCAGACCGGGGTGCCGGTGCAAGCGTTTGTTGTTCGCAGCGACATGGGTTGTGGCAGTACTATCGGGCCCGTCACCGCTGCCGGACTCGGTGTCGAGACCATTGACATCGGTGTGCCTACCTATGGCATGCATTCGATTCGGGAGCTGGCGGGCAGTGATGATGCCTGGTATCTGGCGCGCGTCGTCAAACGCTTCTTTCAATCCTGAGTCAGCGCTTTGCCTGATTGTGCTGCCGTCGTCGCTGGCGCCGGATAAAGCGTATCGGGGATACACATTCAGCCAGAGCCAGCGGCAGGGGACTGGCTTCACCCACGGCCAGGCAGGCAATATGCTCGGCCAATACCGGGCAGCTTGCCGTGCCGTGTGACCCATGACCGGTGGTAATATACAGGCCGGGCAGCGGCGCCGGGTCTGTCAGTGTCTTAGCCGGATCGTGGGGGGGCAGGTGTTGAGTGCCGCCGTACCGGGTTTCCGGTAAATCCGGATCCGGAACGCTGCCGGCAATGGGCATATAGTCGCCCGAGCTACCCCGGATACTCGCCCGGCCGCGCAGCTCAGCGGGGGCATCCAGCGCCAGTTGATCACGAACCAGCGCCGATTTTTCCAGATTTCCGACCTGCTCCTCTGCTGTCAGTTCCGTTCCGACACTGCCCTTGACATAACTGGCGCCGATGCAATGTTGTCCGTTACTGCTTAGTGGAGCCAGGTATCTTTCGCTGCAAACCACCATCTTCAGGTCAGAACTCTGGCTGCTGGCCGGCACCTCGGTGATCTGTCCGCGTAGCGGGGATACCGGGTATGACGCGGTTTGCCGGAAGTCACGTGCTGCATAGCTGTTGGCAACAATCAGGATATCGCTGTCAGTCAGCTGCCGGTGCTGATCATCCAGTGTTTGCCAGCGTCCGTTGTGGTTTTCAATAGCGACAACACGAATGCCACGGCGCACCGTGATTAGCGGGTGGTCAAGGCAAACGCGGCAGGTGGCGGCCGGGTTCAGCCAGCCTCCACGAGGTTGCAGGTAACCGTCCTCCGGCAAACGAATGCCGCTGATTGCCTGCGTCTGAGCGGCGCTCACCTTGTGCAGCAGTTGCGTCGGATAGTGCGAATAGACAGCGCCGTCAACTGTCGCTGCCGCTTTGCCGCTTTGATGCCGGGTGTTGGTATAGGCGCTGTCCAGCGTCAGTACGCCACAACTGTGCCAGTCAATGGCATTGTTGCTGATCCGCGCCAGGTCTTCGTAGTAGCGCAGCGCATACAGGTAGCTGTGCAGATGAAATTGCCAGTGGGTATCGGCCTGCTTGTTCAGCCGCATTTGCACAACGGCCTGCGAATTGCCCGATGCACCTTGTGCGATATCAGCCAATTGTTCCAGTACCGTCACCGTTACACCGCGGCCGGCCAATGCCCTGGCCGCAGTCGCCCCTGCCAAACCGGCGCCGATAACGACTGCGCTTTGCCTGCGCTGCGCGTCAGGGGTGCCATCAGGAGTGCCATCAAGGGTGTCATCATCTCCGGCTTTGCGGGCGAACAGCATCTGGCGTTTGTTGCCGAAGCCCTGACGCTTCTCCACAGCAAAATTCAACTCGCGCAGCGCTCTGACCACACGTCCGGTCACACTGTAGCTACTCAGGGTGGTGCCGGTCCTGCTGAGTCCGGCGATACAGTCCAGGATATCCTGACTCCATAGCTCGGGGTTGTGCGCCGGCGTGAAACCGTCAAGAAACCAGGCATCGACACCGGCACCCGGGCTGCACTGCTGTTGCAGCAGGGCCAGTGCATCTCCGTAGTACAGGTCCAGTAAGATGGCAGGCGCCCGATCATCGTTCGCGCGCAGTATCAGACGGTGATAACCGCCGCTGTGGTCGGGATAGTGTGCCAGCAGTTCGCTGCTCAGGTCGGCAAGCTCCGGCCACTGCAACAGCGCCTGCTGCAATGCTGCATGGCTCAGCGGGTGTTTTTCACAGCTGATGAAATGCAGTCGTAAACGCTGACAACCGGTCTGTTGCCACAGGCGCCAGCAGCTCAGGAAATTGAGGCCAGTGCCAAACCCCAGTTCCGCGACAGTAAAGACGCCCGGATTGACCTGCTGTTCTGCTGCCAGCCATCTTGCCTGCAGGTCATTGGCGCGCAGAAAAACGTGTTCGGTTTCGGCCAAACCACCCTGACGGGAAAAATACACGTCATCGTAGTCCGGAGAGAAGGGCGCGCCGTCATCCTGCCAGGTGATGTGAGCGTTCTGGATGTCACTGGGTTGGGTCATGCCGGCGATTGTACCGTATTTGGGTGAGGCACCGCTGTGCGAAACAATCGCCGTGTGAAATGCGCGGCTGAGTGGTGTAAAATGCCGCTCTTGTGATTTTCGCCCGACGACAGACAGGATATTTCATGGAAATTAGCCCTTTACTCCATAAAATCAAAGACTTTACCGAGCGTACCGATACGCTCAGGGGGTATCTTTGACTACGACACCAAAAAGGAACGGCTGACCGAAGTCGAGCTGGAGTTGGGTGAGTCGACGGTTTGGGACAATCCCGAACTGGCGCAGGCGCTGGGCCGTGAGCGCTCGAACCTGGAAAACGTGGTGGGCACCATCGATCGGTTGTACACCGGGCTGGCTGACAACAGCGAGTTGTTGCAGCTGGCCAAAGAGGAGAGCGACGCCGACCTGCAGGCGGAAGTGGAGTCTGAACTCAATGCTCTGGAAGTTGAGCTTAATGGTCTGGAATTCCGTCGCATGTTCTCCGGTAAAATGGATGCCAACGGTGCCTATCTGGAAATTCAGGCCGGCTCCGGCGGCACCGAAGCGCAGGACTGGGCCGAGATGCTGATGCGTATGTATATGCGTTGGGGTGAAGACAAGGGCTTTGCGGTTGAGGTGATGGACGTGTCTTCGGGCGAAGTCGCCGGCATCAAGGGCGCAACCCTGCATTTTGGTGGTGAGTATGCGTTTGGCTGGTTACGTACCGAAACCGGTGTTCACCGTCTGGTCAGAAAATCGCCCTACGACTCCGGTAATCGTCGCCATACCTCGTTCAGCTCGGTGTTTGTATCACCGGAAATTGACGACGATATCGAGATTGATCTGGATATGTCGCAGGTCCGTGTGGACACCTTTCGCTCCAGCGGCGCCGGCGGCCAGCACGTCAATACCACTGACTCGGCCATTCGTCTGACGCACGAACCCACCGGCATTGTCGTGCAGTGTCAGAACCAGCGTTCACAACACAAGAACAAGGATCAGGCCATCAAACAACTGAAGGCCAAACTCTACGAGCTGGAAGAACTCAAACGCAAGGAAGAAGCGCAGGCCGTGGAAGCAGAAAAGTCCGACATCGGCTGGGGCAGTCAGATTCGCTCCTATGTGCTGGACCAGTCCCGTATCAAGGATCTGCGCACCAATGTGGAAAATACCAATACCGGCGCCGTACTTAACGGCGACCTGGACCGTTTTATTGAAGCCAGTTTAAAAATGGGATTGTGATCAGATGACCTCCAGCAACGACCAGACCGCAACAACCGGTGCCGATCAGGCTCTGAACGCGCAGGAAGAAAACAAGCTGATTGCCCAGCGCCGGGACAAGCTGCACGCCATCCAGGCCAAACGCAATGCGTTCCCGAATGACTTCCGGCGCGACACCCTGGCCAGCGAGATTCACGCCGAATTTGCCGACACCAGTCGTGAAGACCTGGAAAAGCTGGCACGCCAGGTCAAAGTGGCCGGACGTCTGGTGCGTCAACGGGGTCCGTTCTCGGTGATACAGGATGTCAGTGATGCACTGCAGCTTTACGTTAATCACAAGGCCCTGTCGCCGGAACAGATGGAAGAAATCAAGGGACTTGATCTGGGGGATATCGTTGGCATTGAGGGCGAAGTCTTTCGCACGGGAAAAGGTGAGCTGACAGTCAATGTCAAATCGCTGCAGCTGCTGACCAAGGCGCTGCGTCCGCTGCCCGACAAATGGAAAGGCCTGTCTGACACCGAAGTGCGTTATCGCCAGCGTTATGTTGACCTGATCGCCAATGAGGAATCACGTCGCACTTTCATGCTGCGCTCGCAACTGGTCAACAGTATGCGCGATTACTTTCATCGGCACCGTTTCATGGAAGTGGAAACGCCGATGATGCAGGTTATTCCCGGTGGTGCCACCGCCAAGCCTTTTGTGACGCATCACAATGCGCTGGATCAGGCCATGTATTTGCGCATTGCGCCGGAGCTCTATCTGAAGCGTCTGGTCGTAGGCGGATTTGAGCGCGTGTTTGAAATCAATCGCAACTTCCGTAACGAAGGTCTGTCGACACGACACAATCCGGAATTCACCATGGTGGAGTTCTATCAGGCCTACGCCGACTATCATGACCTGATGGACTTTACCGAAGATATGTTCCGTACCATCGCCATGGAGGTGCTCGGTACCACCAGGCTGACCTATCAGGGGCTGGAGATCGACTTTGCCGAGCCCTTTACGCGTTTGCCCGTGAAGGATTCCATTTTGCAATACTGCCCCGAGGTGAAGCCGGAGCAGCTTGAAACCCGCGAGGCAGCGGCCGCACTGGCGCAGTCCTATGGCATCAAGCCCGAAGCAGGTTGGGGCGTGGGCCGCATCGTGATGGAAATATTTGACGAGAAAGTCGAGCATCATCTGTTGCAGCCAACCTTCATCACCGAATACCCCACCGAGGTGTCACCACTGGCACGGCGCAATGACCACAACCCTGAGGTCACTGACCGCTTTGAACTGATCATTGGCGGCCGCGAACTGGCCAACGGTTTCTCCGAGCTGAATGATGCCGAAGATCAGGCCCTGCGGTTCCGTGAACAGGTCGATCAAAAAGACGCCGGTGATGATGAGGCCATGCATTACGATGCCGATTACATTACCGCGCTGGAATATGGCATGCCGCCGACAGCGGGCGAGGGCATTGGTATTGATCGTCTGGTCATGCTGTTTACCGATGCACCGTCGATCAAGGATGTGCTGCTGTTTCCGCATATGCGCCCGCTCAAAGAATCGTAATGCCACGCGATATTCAACTGGAGGCATCCTGGAAAGATCTGCTGGCAGATCAGTTTGATCAGGATTATATGCAGGCGCTGCGACGTTTTTTGCAGGCTGAGAAACGGCAGGGCAAACAGATTTATCCGGCCGGTGCGGACATTTTTAATGCCCTGAACAGCACGCCGTTTGCGCAGGTGAAAGTTGTCATTCTGGGGCAGGATCCGTATCACGGTCCGGACCAGGCCCACGGCCTGTGTTTCTCGGTGCGACCGGGCGTAGCGTTGCCGCCGTCACTAAAGAACATCTACAAAGAAATACACGCCGACCTGGGTCTGCCCATCGCCCGCAGCGGCTGTCTGGACGCCTGGGCGCGACAGGGTGTGTTGTTATTGAATTCAGTGCTGACTGTTACTGCCGGCCAGGCGGCGTCGCACCAGGGCAAGGGCTGGGAAGTCTTCACCGATAGAGTGATCAGTGTGCTGAACGAACATGGGCAGAATCTGGTGTTCCTGTTGTGGGGCAGCTACGCGCAGCGCAAAGGTGCCATGATTGATCGCGAGCGGCACCTGGTATTGCAGTCGCCGCACCCCTCGCCGTTGTCTGCCCACCGCGGCTTTTTTGGCAACCAGCATTTTTCCCGCGCCAATGCCTGGTTGTGTGAACACAATAAAACGCCTATTGACTGGCGAGTGGAGTAACTGATGAGCGACGCCCTGGCACTCAAAGACAGTAACAGCGATGCACGATGCCTGATTATCGGCGCCAGCCATGCCGGGTCTCAGCTGGCAGTGAACCTGCGCAAAAATGGTTGGACCGGAGAAATTGTTCTGCTCGGTTCCGAGGCGCAGCTGCCGTATCACCGGCCACCTTTGTCAAAAACCGTGATGGCGGGCAGTAAAACGCTGGACAATATTCTGCTGCGCCCGGAAGCCATGTATGCCAGCAATGATATTACGCTGCGTCTGGCGAGCGATGTGGCCAGTATCATGCCGGAGCAGAAACAGGTTGTGCTTGCCGGCGGTGAAACCCTGACATACGACAAACTGGCACTGTGTACAGGTGCCCGGCCCATCAAATTACCGCTCGGTGATGGTCTGGACGGGGTGTGTTATCTGCGCAGCTACGCTGATGTCGAAACCATCAGGCAACAGCTTGAGGGCAAACAGCGCGCTGTGGTCATTGGTGCCGGTTATATCGGCCTGGAGGCGGCAGCGGTGATGACGCAGCTCGGTCTGCAGGTTACCGTGCTGGAACGTGCGGACCGGGTACTGCAGCGGGTTACCGGTGAGCAAGTGTCACAGTACTTCACCGATCTGCATCGCTCCCATGGCGTTGAAATCGTCTGTGGCGCCGAGGTCACCGGTATCAACGGGCAACATGTCGTCGATTCAGTTCATTGCGCCGATGGCAGCAGCTATCCGGCCGATATCGTCATTGTGGGCATTGGCGTGACACCGGAAACCAGGCTGGCACAGGACGCCGGTCTGAGAATCGAGAACGGTGTTTATGTCGATGAATACTGCCGTACCAGCGACGCGGATATTTACGCTGCCGGCGATTGTGCCTCGTATCCGGATGCGCGCTATCAGCGCCGGGTGCGGCTGGAATCCGTGCAGAATGCCAATGATCAGGCGCGCATTGCCGCCATCAATATTTGCGGTGGTAACGCTGTCTACCAGGTCACGCCATGGTTCTGGTCTGATCAGTTTGATATCAAATTGCAGTCAGTGGGTTTGTCAGATGGTTTTGATGAGGCGGTACTTGACGGCAGTCTTGATCCGGCTGATGCCGGGGGCTTTGTGATTCAGTATCTGCGCGCTGGCAGGTTGATTGCAGCTGACTGTGTCAGGCGCCCGAAAGACTTCATGGCGCTGAAGGCAAAGCTATAACGTCAGACGCCGGTGTAAATGCAGCCGCTGGTGCAGGTTTCGCGAATTTCGATGCGACACAGTTCGGGCAGCAGGGGCTCTAGTTGTTGCCAGATCCAGCGCGCAATGTTCTCGCTGGTCGGATTGGCCAGTCCTTCGATGTCGTTCAGATAGTGGTGATCGAGCTGTTCCCAGACTGGTTTGAACGCTTTTTTAATATCACCAAAATCCATGACCCAGCCGCTGTGTTCGCCCACCGGACCACTGACCACTATCGTCACCTGAAAGGAGTGACCGTGCAGTCGTGCGCACTTGTGGCCGGCCGGTACATTGGGCAGGCGGTGTGCTGCTTCGAAGGTGAATTCTTTGTAGATTTCCATAGGGCGGCAAGTCTAACGCCAGCCTTGCAACTTGTACAGAGGCGGCGCATGCCCGGCATCATGATGGTTGTTATTAAATCTTAACATTTTGTTTGACATGCCAGCTCAAGTCGGTAAAATGCGCGTCACTCAACACAGCGGGTTGTTAGCTCAGTTGGTAGAGCGTCGCCCTTACAAGGCGAATGTCGGGGGTTCAAATCCCTCACAACCCACCAACAAATGGCTCGTTGTTAACGTCATTTGATGTTAAAGTGTTGCGCTACCGTGGACCGGTAGTTCAGTTGGTTAGAATGCCGGCCTGTCACGCCGGAGGTCGCGAGTTCGAGTCTCGTCCGGTCCGCCATTATTATGTGTTCCTGTTGTCAGCCTGGCTGGCAACAGGTTTCACACTCCCGGCACTACCCCCTCCCCAAGAAGCAACTTAAGCAAACAACGTACGCGAAAAAGCACCCGAAAAAACCAAAGTCAATTCTGCTTTTGTACCCACACATGCCGTTACGCCTTACGGACTGTCTGTCATGATAACCAGCGACCACATCTGCGTTCAGCCTGTGCACGATGACTTACTGTTGCAACATGATGTCAGCCTGCGGCTGGTCAGATTTGATCTGGCACACCCAATGGTGGGTGGTAACAAATGGTACAAGCTGCAGCAAAACCTGATGCTGGCCCGCGAACAGGGTGCGACGCGACTGCTCAGTTTTGGCGGCGCCTATTCCAATCATATTTACGCCCTGGCCGCAGCCGGCGCAGAGTCCGGATTCGACACCTGTGGCGTCATCCGGGGCGAACTGGTGACGCCATTGAATGCCACGCTGGCATTTGCCCGCGCCAGGGGTATGCAATTGATTCCGGTCAGTCGCACCGATTACCGGCGTCGCAGCGACCAGGACTTCGTAGACGAACTGCGACAGCTTTATGGTCCGTTTTATCTGATTCCCGAAGGCGGCGCCAATGAGGCGGGCGTGCGTGGTTGTCAGGCCATGGCGACACAACTGGCGGCGCGGGTGCCTGATCTGGATAACTGCGAAATTGCGCTGGCCTGCGGCACCGGCACCACGCTGGCGGGTCTGCTCAGCGGTCTGCGATTGCTGCGGCGCTCCCGGTTGTCGTCTCTGCCGCCTTCTGTGCTTACCCCTCAAACGGCCGTGCCGCGACCGTTTGTCCGTGGCATCGCCGTGCTCAAGGGGGCTGACTTTTTACGTGCTGACATTAATAGCTGGCTGGCGCGACTGGATTCATCCACCACTGACCAGGACTGGTGCCTGGAAACGGCCTATCACGGCGGTGGCTATGCGCGCGCCGGGCAGGACCTGCTGGACTTTGTCGCGAATTTTCAGCGCATGCACGATATTCCACTGGAGCCGGTCTATACCGGTAAGTTGTTGCAGGCACTTTACAAACGTATCGCTGCCGGCCTGTATGCACCCGGCAGCCGCCTTCTGGCCTTACACACCGGGGGTTTGCGTCCTGCTGCCGACGCAGTGTGGTAAAATTTCCCACGGCGAGGTATGCTATCCACCATTGCTGATTTTATGTGTCAATTTATGCCAATCTTGCCAACAATTCACGCCCGCCATCGCCTCTGGTTGCTACCCCGGCCACACCGGCTGTCGATCCTGATCCGGCGCGGTCTGGTGGCGATGGCACTGGTTTTGATGACGTTGGGAACAGGGCTGGCGCACGCCGATCAGACAGCTTGGCCGGCACGTCCGGCGACCGCGACTGTGGCCGCGCCGGTCAGCTTTACCCGCAGCGACCTGGCAGCCTTGCAGGAAGGCAACGAATTTCATTTCACACTGCCTGGCAACGGCCTGGTGCTGACCGCCTCAGGTCAGACGCTGAACGTTCTGCACGGCCGGATTACTCACGAGGCCTCCTACATCAATGGTGACCGGGTGCTGCGCGGCGTGGGTGTGGCGCAGGACCTGGGTTTTGTCCTGACCCTGGGAGACAATTCGCTGTTTGCCGATCTTGGTATCGAAAACCAGCGCTGGGTGATAGCGGCCGAGGGCAATCACACCCTGAATGGCTGGTTCTATCAGCCAAATGGCACGCTGGGCGCAGGTGCCGAGTCAGACTTTGTCATTCCGCGTCAGGATCCGGCGCGCCAGCGTCAGACTGAACCACTGACATTGCAAGGACCGGTTGCGGCAAGTCCGGCTATTGCCGGCTCACAGGCTGGCCTGCAGATTAGTCAGCGTTTTAGCCGGGATGTGGTAACCCTCGGTGAGCCGGCGGAAATCGAGGTTGTTGTCGAATTTGCTAATCAGAGCAGCCGCACCGTCTCGGGCCTGCGTGCCGATATTTATTTTATTCTGGAAGATGCCACGCTGGTCAGCGCGCCAGCCTGTCGTCCTCGCACGACGCAGTCATCACCACCACAGCCGGTGCTGAGTTGTGAGCTCAGTGGTTCGCTGGCCCCGGGGGCCAGTCGCTCGCTGAGTTTTATCGTCAGTGTCGGGCCCCGCACCGAACCCGGCCGTGTGGTCAGTACTGTGATCATGGGCGATATCCGCAGCGATGCCCATCTCAATGTCGTCAACGATGTTGTCGGCGCGGGTGGACAAGGCAGTATGAGCCCGTTTAACCAGCAATTGGCCAGTCAAAGTCACATCGACAGACTGGGCAATGTGGTTATTGATGTCATGGCGCTGTATACCCCGGACGCGCAGGCGGTATATGGCGTTCACACGATTACCCGGATCAATCAGTTGATCAGTGTGGCGAACCAGATTTATCACGACAGTGGCATCGGTATCACGCTGCGTCCGGTTTACCATGGTGGCGTCGACTACCCTGCGGCACAGGCCGGTATGCATACCATGCTGGAACAGCTGACCTATGGCGAGCATCCGGCGTTTGCTCATGTCGCCGCCTTGCGTGAACGCTACGGCGCGGATCTGACGGTGGTCTTCCGGCCGTTGGCAGCGCAAAGTGCCATGTGTGGCCTGGCCAACCTGGGTGGTTATCGCACCAACGGCGATCTGACTGCCTTTGATGACCGTGACTTTGCCTATTCCCTGGCTGCCATTGATTGTCCGGTCAGCGGGGTGTTGGCGCACGAATTTGGTCACAACATGGGGCTGACCCATTCGCATCGCGAGGACGGCGGCGGCGGCACCTTCCGTTTTGCCACCGGTCATGGTGTTGATCACAGTTTTGCTACCGTGATGGCCAATCCCAATGCTTTCAGTGCCAGCCAGCGACTACCCCTGTTCTCCAGTCCGGAACTTGACTGTGCGGGACTGCCGTGTGGTGTTGATCATCGCGATGAGCGCTTTGGCGCCGATGCGGTCAGGGCACTCAATCTGGTGCGCTTCCAGGTTGCCGGGTTCATGCCGACACGAGTGGCTGATCGGCGGGGCCGGCTCGCCGGTTCGACTGATGGCAGTCCCACTGCGACCTATATCGGCATGGCGGCCAGCACCGATAAGGGCCTCAGTAACGCTGCATCGGTGGGCCTGTCGCAAACCATGGACATCACCGCCGAGTTTTATATCACCCCCTCCCATATCGGGCGTCGTGGCCACTTTCATGTGCTGGCAGATCTCAGCAGTGCCGGCCTCGGCTTTGTTCAACTGACTGCCCGGGGCGAGGTGTTTGACTGGCAGGGTGATGTTGACAAGCTGGTCGCATTTGCCGCTGCCGACACTTTAAGCTCGGTTGAGTATCTGCATATATTGAATGATTTCAAACCTTTGCCAGAGCTTGCCGGTACGCCGATCGTGCTCTTTGTGGCCTATCGTCTGCTGGACTCGGGGGAGCTGATATACACCCCGGAGCCCATGGTGATTGACATCAAAACCACGCCCTGACCGCCTGCCATTCAGCAATCGCCCGCCGCAGTCCCCGTGTTATACTTGCCAGCGTTTGATTTCGCGAATCAACAATCACATTCAGGCAGCCGGTGGGACGCATTGTTATGGCGACATTTAAACAGATTGGCCTGGTCGGGCGACCCGGGCATTCCGGTGTGGTGGATACCCTGGGGCGGCTGATCGCGTTTCTGCACTCGCGCCAACTGGATATCGTGCTGGAACACAGCACTGCCGAACTGTTGCCGTCCACCTCGTTGCCGGTCTGTCAGCGTCACGAGCTGGGTGCTGAAAGCGATCTGGTAGTGGTTGTCGGTGGTGATGGCAGTATGCTCAATGCCGCCCGTGGCCTGGTCAATCATGATGTTCCGGTGCTGGGGATCAACCGGGGCCGTTTGGGTTTTCTCACCGATATCCGTCCCGATGAAATCGAGGAGACGCTGGGTGCTGTGCTGGACGGCCGCTATCACGAAGAATCCCGTTTCATGCTGGAGTTTGAAGTGTCCCGTGATGGCAATCTGTTGCCCGGCGGTACCGCTCTGAATGATGTCGTGTTACATCCGGGTACTGCCGCGCAAATGATAGAGTTTGAGCTGTTTATCGCTGGCCAGTTTGTCAATTCCCAGCAGTCCGATGGCCTGATTGTGGCAACGCCAACCGGTTCCACGGCGTATTCGCTGTCAGCCGGCGGTCCCATTATGCACCCCAGCCTGAATGCCCTGGTACTGGTGCCGATGTACCCCCATACCCTCAGCAGTCGTCCGTTGGTGGTTGATGCCGGCAATGAAATCCGGGTCAGGGTTGTCAAGCAGCGGGCGATTTCGCCGGTGATCAGCTGCGATGGCGTGGTGCGTTTTCATACTGAACCGGGTGATGAAATCATTATCCGCAAAAAGACAACGCCGCTGCGGCTGATTCATCCGCTGGACTACAATTACTACGAAGTGTGCCGCAGCAAACTGGGCTGGGGCAATCGTTTGGTCAGAGACGATGCATAGAGCCGTTGCCGTTGACGCCGCGCTGGATCTGCGTCCTTTTGTCCGCTATTTGCAGTCCCGCTCAATACCGCATCACATCACTGAAGAATCCGGTAACCTGGTGGTGTGGGCGCGCTCCGAGTATGAAGCAGGGCAGATAGCCCATATGTTTGCGCAGTGGCAGGCCAATGCGCTGGATGTTCCCGCGGAGTCTGATGCAGCGTCTGCCGTGCCGCTGTTTTCCGGCAAGAGTTTTTTACAGAACCTGTTGCGGGCGATCTGGCTGGCACCGGTCAGCATGGTCCTGATAGGGGTTTGTCTGCTGGTCGCGCTGGTCAGTAATCTGGGGGCTGATCCGATGGCCGTGCGCGGTCTGTTTTTTCCGGACCTGCGCCAGACCGGTGTGCTGGAATCGCCGCTGGTGTTTGTGCGCACAATGACGCCGGCGCTGCTGCATTTCGGCGCCGTGCACCTGATCTTTAATCTGTTATGGCTGTGGTACTTTGGTCGCATGATAGAACCGGTACTGGGCTGGTGGCGTACTCTGGGACTGATATTGCTGACCGCGTTCGTCGGCAACATGGCGCAATACCTGTGGTCGGGCAACGGCATGTTTGGTGGCATGTCGGGCGTGGTCTATGGCCTGATTGGTTTTATATGGATGTGGCAGACCACGCAGCCACAGTCAGCATTGCGTTTGCCCACTGCCATGATCATGGTGTTTCTGGTGGCGCTGGTATTAATGGGTGTGCTGGCTCCGGGCATGATCGCCACCGCCGCGCATGCCGGTGGTTTGCTCGGTGGTATGGCGGCCGGCGCGGTGCTGGGCAAGTTGTTGAGTAGCAGATGAGGAATCTTATGTCTGACAAAAATATCGAATCGCTGCAGGACATTATGGCAATGATGAATCCTGAAGTGCATATGAATCTGAAAACCGCGGTGGAGCTCGGACGCTGGCCGGACGGGCGCAAACTGAGTCCGGAGCAACTGGAATACTGTATGCAGGCCATTATCGCCTATGAACAGGAATGCCTGCCCGAAGAACAGCGCGTTGGGTACATCGACCGTACCGGCCTGAAAACAACTGAATGTGATGACCCGGTTGCGGAAACGGAGCAGGACCACAACAAGGTTATGCCTATCAATGTGACCAAACACTGAGCCGGCTGCAGTCAGCTGCCGAACGAACAGGGGAGAGAACAAGGGATGGATGTACTGGCCCATGGCCTGATGCGCAAAATGCACAGTCGACTGCAGGCGCCGGTAGACTATGGCCTGCCGTTGGCAGACACAGTCACACCGATGAACGCGCTGCTGGGCAAAACTGTCAGGCTGCGTTACACCGGCACGATTCAGTGCGTGCATTGCGGCCGCAATACCAACAAGAGTTTTAATTCAGGTTATTGTTACCCCTGTTTCCAGTCATTGGCACAATGCGACAGTTGCATTATTCATCCGGAAAAATGCCACTATGATCGCGGCACTTGCCGCGAGCCGGCTTGGGGCGAAGAATTCTGCATGCAGGATCATATCATCTACCTGGCCAATTCTTCCGGCATCAAGGTGGGCATTACCCGGGCCACCCAGGTTCCCACGCGCTGGGTTGATCAGGGAGCAGTGCAGGCCTTGCCGATAGTCAGGGTCAGAACCCGATTACAAAGCGGCGCGCTGGAAGTGATGTTCAAACAGCACGTCGCCGATAAGACCAATTGGCGTGATATGCTGCGCGAAGGTGACCAGGTGGTTGATCTGCATGCTGAAAAAGCACGCTTGCTCGACCTTTGCCATGACGATCTGCAGGAATTGACACAGCGCTTTGGTTTTCACGCCATCAGTGTGCTGAACGGTATCGACCCAATCGAAATCAGTTATCCGGTTCAGGGTTTTCCTGACAAGATCACATCCTATAATTTTGACAAAGACCCCCTAGTGGAAGGCACACTGCTTGGCATCCGGGGTCAGTATCTGATGTTCGACGGCGGCGTTATCAATATCCGTCGTTACGCCGGCTACCACATAGAATTGAGCTGTTCATAGAGTACGGCTCCAAGAGGTAAAAAGAGTATGCGAGACGCACAGGCCAGAACAATCTTTCTTAAAGACTACACGGCTCCGGCATTTCTGATTGAGAAAACAGAATTGCATTTCGATCTGGAGGAAACGCAGGCCCGCGTTTCCTCACGGTTGCTGATTGGTCGCAATCCCGAGCTGGCAGGCAATGACCAGGACACACTGCAGCTTGATGGCCAGGACATGGTGCTGGAATCACTGCGCATTGATGGCACAGAGTTGACGTCGGACGATTACGAGATTGCCGACGAATCTCTGACCATCAGGGCGCTGTCGTCGTTTGCCAGCCAGTCACTGGACGAGGGTTTTGTGCTGGAATGCGTCACGCTGATAAAACCTCAGGAAAATACCAGTCTGGAGGGTCTGTATAAATCACGCACGATGTTTTGTACGCAGTGCGAGGCAGAGGGCTTTCGCAAAATCACTTACTATCTGGACCGACCTGATGTGATGTCGGTGTTCACCACCACCATTGTCGCGGATAAACAACGATACCCGGTACTGTTGTCCAATGGCAACGATATTGCGCGCGGCGATCTGGACAATGACAGACACTGGGTGAGCTGGGAAGACCCGTTCCGCAAACCCTGTTATCTGTTCGCTCTGGTTGCCGGTGATCTGCGGCACATCGAGGACACCTTTACCACGTGCACGCAGCGTGACATTTCCCTGCGCATCTTTGTGGAAGAGAAAGACCTCGACAAATGCGATCACGCCATGGCCTCACTGAAACATGCCATGCGCTGGGATGAAGAAGTTTACGGTCGCGAATACGATCTCGACATCTTCATGATCGTGGCGGTTGATGATTTCAATATGGGCGCCATGGAAAACAAGGGCCTGAATATATTCAACACGTCCTGCGTATTGGCTAACCCGGCCACTACCACTGATCTGGCATTCCAGCGCGTGGAATCGGTGGTGGCGCATGAGTATTTCCACAATTGGTCAGGTAACCGGGTCACCTGTCGTGACTGGTTCCAGCTCAGCCTGAAGGAAGGCTTCACGGTGTTTCGTGATGCCGAATTCTCCGCTGACATGGGATCGCGTAGCGTGAAACGTGTTGAAAACGTCAGCTTCCTGCGCACCGCGCAGTTTGCCGAAGATGCCGGGCCCATGGCGCATCCGGTGCGACCTGATTCCTATATGGAAATCTCGAATTTCTACACCCTCACCATTTATGAAAAAGGCGCTGAAGTTGTGCGCATGATTCGTGAGCTGCTGGGCCCGGAAAATTTCCGCGCCGGTTCTGACCTGTACTTTGAACGTCATGACGGACAGGCGGTGACTACTGAAGATTTTGTGTGCGCGATGGAAGATGCCAGCGGCATGAACCTGACCCAGTTCCGGCGTTGGTACACGCAGGCGGGTACCCCACAGCTTAAAATCAGCGACAATTACGATGCGTCAGCGCAGACCTATGAGTTGCTGGTCAGACAGTCTTGCCCGCCCACGCCTGATCAATCACACAAAGAGCCCTTGCATATTCCCTTGCGCATGGGTCTGCTGGATGCTGATGGCAATGAGTTGCCGCTGGTGCTGGATGGCGATCAGGGGGCGCTTGCGACTGCCCCGACCGAACGCGTGCTGGAGGTGACGCGCGAGGTGCAGAGTTTTGTGTTCAAGGGCATTCGCAGCAAGCCTGTGCCGTCACTGTTGCGCGGATTCTCGGCGCCGGTGAAACTGTATTTTGATTGCTCGCGTGATGACCTGCTATTTATCATGACCCGTGACAGCGACGGTTTTAATCGCTGGAGTGCAGCCCAGGATCTCGCCGTCGCCGTGATCCAGGAGATGCTGACGCAACAGCAGGCCGGTGAGCAGCCGCAGATTGATGTGCGTCTGATCAATGCCGTGGGTGATGTGCTGCGCAGCGCGGTCGATGATGCGCGCGGCGCGGGCGAACTGGATCAGGCCATGCTGGCGCAGTTACTGAGTCTGCCATCGGAGGCCTATCTGGGCGAGTTGTCTGATGAAATTGACGTTGACGGTATTCACGTCGTGCGTGAAATGCTGGCCGATACACTGGCGGCGACGCACACGGAAACGTTTGCCGAGCTGTACGCGTTGTGCCAGTCTGATGCGCCGTACAGCCCTGATGCGCTAAGCATTGCCCGGCGTGCGCTGAAAAATTGTTGCTTGGCCTACCTGGTGCGCACACAGGAGCCAGGCTGGCTGGAAGTATGCGCCGGGCAGTTTACTGACGCCGGCAACATGACCGACGTGGATGCGGCGCTGCGCCTGCTGATCAATAGCCGTGCACCGGAGGCAGAGCCGTTGCGTGCGCAGGCGCTGGCTGATTTCTATCAACGCTGGCAGCACGAGTCACTGGTGGTCAATCAGTGGTTCAGTGTACAGGCCATCGCATCACGTCCGGGTACCCTGCAGCAGGTGAAAGCGCTGATGACACACGAGGCGTTTGATATCCGCAACCCCAACAAGGTGCGCGCCCTGATCAGTGCTTTCTGCAATATGAACGCAGTCAACTTCCACGATCTCAGCGGTGAAGGCTACACCTTCCTTGCCGATCAGGTCATTATCCTGAACCGTCTGAACCCGCAGATAGCGGCGCGGCTGCTGACACCGCTGACGCGCTGGAAAAGATACAACCCGGCACGTCAGCATCTGATGAAAGCACAGCTCGAGCGTGTGCAGGCAGACCCCGAGTTGTCCAAGGATGTTTACGAAGTGGTCAGCAAGAGCCTGAAGTCCAGCTAAGCTAAAGAAGTAAAGGGGGCGGGTAAAAGAAAGGAAAGAAAGGGGACGGAGGAGATAAACTCCTCCGTCCCCTTTCTTTTACCTTTACATTTCAGTTGGCAGGTGTGATACGAAGTATACGGTCGGGTTGTTCGCGATGATCGGGTGTCATCTGACGCCCGTCATGGTTACTGGTGCCCACGTAGATCGATCCGTCTGGACCTGTCGCCAGCGCCCGCAGGCGGCCATAGACACTGTTACCATCACCATCATTGAACCAGCGCTCCATGTGGGTAGGCCGGGTGGGGTCAGCCGGGTCCTGAAAACGAATGCGCATCAGGTTCTGTCGGTCCTGTGGCTGGAAGCCGAGCACGGATACAAAAAGATCGTTCTTTAATTCAGGCATCAGGTCACCGGTATAAAACATCACGTCCCCGGGCGGTGATGAGGGCACAAAAGTCAGGATCGGATCGACGTAGTCCGGTGAGTCGATGGCACCGACAAAGATCGGCCAGCCATGATGACGTCCGCCTTCCAGGACGATGATGCGGTCATGGGCCATTAACTGGTCTTCGCCGGTGGGGCCGTGGTCGCCGGCAAACAGATTGCCGGTACCGGGCTGCCAGCTCAGACCGTGGGGGTTGCGCATGCCATGCGCCCAGATCGGGTTGCCCGGCCAGGGGTTGTCTGCCGGCACTTCGCCTTCGGGTGTGATGCGTAGCACGGCGCCTGACAGGTCTTCCAGGTCATTGGAGCGCTGGCGCTCGAAGGCATCGCCCGTGGCCACATACAACATGCCGTCGTCACCAAACTGCAGCGTGCCGCCACTGTGGCTGCCACCCCGCGCCTGGGCAGCGAGTTCGTCATACAGGATGGTTTCCGCACCCGCCCGGCCCTGACTTTCGGTGTAATAGCTGATGCGGTTGTATGGGCCTTCGTCGGTCATATAGGTGTACATGACATATACGCGGGGGTCTGCCGGATAGTCCGGGTGAAATGCCAGGCCGGTGAGGCCGCTTTCGCCCTGAAAGAAAATACGTTCTTCAATGGACAACCAGGGCTCCGGGTCCATCACGCCGTCGGCAGAAATGATGCGGACACGTCCGGGTCTTTCAGTGACAAACATTCTGCCATCGGGAGCAAACTTGATTGCCCAGACCACCTGCAGGTCGGTGGCAAACTCTTCTACCTGATAATCTGCCGGCGACGGAACCCATTCCATCTGCGGCATCGGCGGCAGCTCGCCACGGATGATCTCATCCTGTGCCAGCAGCGGCATCGACACGCAGGACAGCAGGGCGCTGCACAAAGCGGTGACCATGGGTTTTTTCAGGTTGAAGTTCCAGTTTTTCATAGTGATATCCAGATACGTGAAATTGTAGCGTTTCAGTATAGGGTGCGCTTTGTTGCGCGTCACGTCACTCTGCCGCGCCGTTGCTGCCATGCACCGTGTTGTCGATTCAGTTTCCATTCAGTCGTGACGTGTTTCAGTGTCATGCGGAGAGTTGGTGAAATTCACCAACAGATAGTCGCCAATGAGAAAAATAGGTGGTTGGCATTGTTGTGGTTTTTTCCAATATTTTTAAAAACATTATAAATCAATAGCCTGAGGTGAGTTCGAATGTTGGCACGGAAGCTGCTATTCACTAATCAAGGCTGAAAAAATATCGGAAGCTGACACAACATTGGCTGAAGCCGCAAATAAATATGGAGAAAAAACAGCATGATCAGATTGATAGCATTGGTACTGGTGGCAGCAAGCATGACGGGCTGTCTGTTCGTCGTCGATTCGCGGGAGAGCATCGGTGATCAGCAGTGGAGTGAGGGGGAGCTGGATCGGGTTGAAGTCGGGAGAACTGATGCCGGCTGGATTCGAAACAATTTTGGTGCCCCGGACCGGGTAAGCACTTATGACAATGGCATGGAGGTGTGGCGTTATCGCAACACGTCGGAGTCGGAGTCGGAAATCGGTCTGTTCCTTTTGTTCAATATCAACATCGAGAAGGAAACGGCGGAGACCCTGGCGTTGGAGATTCGCGATGGGGTGGTGACAGATTATTGGGTTGAGAAGCGCTGACAGAACTCACCTTTGGTGTCGGGGAGTTGCTGCACGGTCCCCGACGCCCTTTTTATTCTGGTTTGGATTGAGTGCCGGACGGCCAGCGGGTGTGCCCTTTTTGAGATCGGGCCGGCCAGCGGGTAGCAGATTCAGCCCGACCGCTTCCTTTCACGGATCACCCGGCGGGGCGCCTATGATTTAAAAAACGGGCGACCTCGCTCGCTTCGCGGGCTCGGGACTCAAACAGTCCTCCCGCTGATCGGGTGATCCGCAAAAGGAAAAACGCGGCCTGATTGGGCTGAATTCAGCTACCCGCTACCCGGCCCTCGTGCAAGCCTGCGGCGACAGAACTCGGAATTCATTCACAAGGCTCGGGTGGTGGGTATGAGGCTCATGCCCAATCAGGCCGCGTTTCTCCTTTTGGCATTCACCGGAAAAAGCGGTAGGACTGTCTGAGTCCGGAGCGGCACAGCCGCGACGTCGAGTTCCGCACCGCCCGGTGAATGACAAAAGGAGGCGGTCGGGCAGGAGTCTCATACCCACTGCCCGGGCCGCTCTATAACGAAAGCATTGATAGTGTCCCTCCGATTCCCGGCCCGCTCTCTAAAAAGAAGCAACCGGAACCGGAGGGAACAGGTCAGGCGACGTCAGCGATGTTGGTTACCGGAATCGCTTTCTGGCGCTCGGCGGCCTCCATGTAGGACTTGATCTCGTTGAAGTTCAGGTAACGGTAGATGTTATCCGACATGGTTTTCACGTTGCCCATGTATGACATGTACTCGTCCATGGTCGGGATCTTGCCCAGCGCCGACGCCACCGCTGCCAGTTCCGAGGAGGCCAGGTAAACATTGGCGCCATCGCCCAGACGGTTGGGGAAGTTACGCGTCGACGTTGAAATCACCGTGGATCTGGGTGCGACCCGAGCCTGGTTACCCATACACAGCGAACAGCCCGGCATCTCGGTACGCGCACCGGCAACACCAAAGACGCTGTAAATGCCTTCTTCAGTCAGCTGGTGCTGATCCATCTTGGTCGGCGGGGAAATCCACAGACGTGTCGGCAATGTGCCCTCCACCTGTTTCAGGACTTCACTGGCCGCGCGGAAATGGCCGATGTTGGTCATGCACGAACCGATAAACACTTCATCGATCTTGGTGCCCTGCACAGCGGACAGTGTTTTTACATCGTCCGGATCGTTGGGGCAGGCCAGCAACGGCTCCTTGATCTCGTTCAGGTCGATTTCGATGATTTTGTGATACTCGGCACCGGCATCCGGTTCCATCAGCTTCGGATCTTCCAGCCAGGCTTCCATGGCACGGGCACGACGCTCCAGGGTACGGGCATCGCCGTAACCTTCGCTGATCATCCAGCGCAGCAGAGCGACATTGGAGCGGAAGTACTCCTTGATCGGCTCTTCGCCCAGACGGATGGTACAGCCGGCGGCGGAACGCTCGGCAGAGGCATCAGACAGCTCAAACGCCTGTTCAACTTTCAGATCCGGCAAGCCTTCAATTTCCAGGATGCGACCGGAGAAGATGTTCTTTTTGCCTTTTTTGGCCACCGTCAGGTCGCCTGACTGAATCGCAGCATAAGGGATGGCATTAACCAGATCGCGCAGGGTAATCCCCGGCTGCATCTCGCCCTTGAAACGGACCAGCACCGATTCCGGCATGTCCAGCGGCATCACGCCGGTGGCTGCCGCGAAGGCGACCAGGCCGGAGCCGGCCGGGAAGGAGATACCCAGCGGGAAACGGGTATGTGAATCACCGCCGGTGCCAACGGTATCAGGCAGCAGCATGCGGTTCAGCCAGCTGTGGATGATGCCGTCGCCCGGACGCAAGGCGACACCGCCGCGGGTCTGAATGAAGTCGGGCAGGGTGTGCTGGGTGTCGATGTCGACCGGCTTGGGGTACGCGGCGGTGTGACAGAACGACTGCATCACCAGGTCCGCCGAGAAGCCCAGACAGGCCAGATCTTTCAGCTCGTCACGGGTCATCGGGCCGGTGGTGTCCTGGGAGCCGACGGTGGTCATCTTGGGTTCGCAGTAGCTGCCCGGACGCACACCTTTGACGCCGCAGGCCTTGCCGACCATCTTCTGTGCCAGCGTGAAACCATTGTCACTGTCGGCAACCTGGAAGGGGATACGGAACACGGTTGAGTGCGGCAGGCCCATTGAGGCACGTGCCTTGTCGGTCAGGCCGCGGCCAATGATCAGCGGGATGCGGCCACCGGCGCGCACTTCATCAAGCAGTACATCGGTTTTTAATTCGAAGTCACAGACCGGCTCATCGGTCCCGTGTGCCAGCACCTTGCCCTCGTAGGGATAAATGTCGATAACATCACCGGTGTTCATGTTTTCCACATCACACTCGATAGGCAGGGCGCCGGCATCTTCCATGGTGTTGAAGAAGATCGGGGCGATTTTGCTGCCGATGCAGATGCCACCGTCGCGCTTGTTGGGAATGTGCGGGATATCATCGCCGATGTTCCACAGCACCGAGTTGGTGGCAGATTTGCGTGACGAACCGGTTCCCATGACGTCGCCTACCAGGGCTACCGGATGGCCTTTTTTCTTCAATTCGGCAATTTGTTCGGCGGCGTTGGTGACACCTTCGCGTGGCATCTTGTACATGGCCAGCGCATGCAATGGAATGTCAGGGCGCGACCAGGCATCAGGCGCGGGAGACAGGTCATCGGTATTGGTTTCGCCAGGCACCTTGTAAACTGTGGCGGTCAGCTTCTTCGGCACTTCCGGGCGGTTGAGGAACCACTCGGCATCGGCCCAGGATTGCATCAGCGCCTTGGCATTGGCGTTGCCGGTTTTGACTTTCTCTTCCACGTCATGGAAGGCATCAAACATCAGCAGCGTGTGCTTGAGCTCTTCGGCAGCGGCTTCGCCCAGCTCCTTGTCGTCGAGCAGGTCTACCAGAGTGGTGATGTTATAACCACCGAGCATGGTGCCCAGCAGCTTGACGGCATGTTTTTTATCGATCAAAGGGGAGTTTACTTCGCCTTTGGCCAGAGCGGACAGGAAACCGGCTTTGACATACGCGGCCTCATCAACACCTGCCGGCACCCGGTTAGTGATCAGATCCAGGATGAAGTCTTCCTCGCCAGCCGGCGGGCTCTTGAGCAGATCGACCAGTTCGGCAACCTGCGCTGCGTCCAGTGGTTTGGGCACAATACCCATTTCAGCGCGTTCGGCCACGTGTTTGCGGTATGCTTCTAACACAGTTATCCCCTCTGGTTCGGTAATGATGATAGATTCGGTAAGCGGTGAAAAATGGGTGCTGATTTTAGTGTAAAATGGTGAAAATTTCCAGTTGTACGTCCACCCATGCCGTACTATCAGACCAAACAGGCAGCTTTGCCGACCCAACAGGCCGAGACACGTTATGACTAAAGCAGCGGTGAAAACGCCGTGCATCGGAATTTGCTCTACCACCTCGGTGGGCGACCCCATCTGTCGGGGCTGCAAGCGTTTTGCGTTTGAAGTGATCGACTGGAATGCCTACTCGGAAGAGGAGAAGTGGGCGGTACTGCAGCGTCTGGAGGCGCTGGTGCAACCTATTGTGGAGGACCGCTTTATCATCCGCTCCCCGCAGACCCTGGCCGCAGGCCTTAAACGTCAGGCAGTGCCCTGCAACCCGGCTATGTCACCGGCCAGCTGGCTGCACAGTCTGCTGAAAAAGCGGCACCGCCAGATTCAGGATCTGTCGGGTTATGGTGTCGAAATTCGTGATGAATGGCGTCATCTGACACTGGCCGATCTGGCAGAGGATATGGATGTACAGCTACTGCGCCTGTGTGAGGCACATCAAACCCGGTACTTTCCCGAACTGTCTTCCTGAACGCCTGGCCCTGAAGATGCTCTGATGGCATCCATGTCAGGTCACGCTTTTGCAGATCTTGCCGGGTCGGCCTCTGCTGCCGGTTCAGGGTGTGCCAGCGGCTTGAGATCGTAGCCCTCAGGGCTGAATTCGAGCACCCATGCCTTTTGGTCCCAGCTTCCGAGCACAATACGCACGGCCTCATCGCTGCCATTGATGGCTTCGTGCAGGCGGATGGTGTGAATGCCGGGTCGGTGGGTATGGCCGTGAATCAGGATGTTGACCTGCAGGGTTTCCAGCAACTTGACGACTTCCTGATGAGTGACATCCATGATGTCGGAAGCTTTGTGGCTGTTGGCATCCTGACTTTTCTGACGGATCTGCTGCGCTACCATGTGTCGCTCCAGCAATGGCCGTTCGAGAAACGCCTGCTGCCAGGCCGGATCACGCATCTGCTTGCGGAACGCCATGTAGGCGCTGTCGCGGGTACACAGGCTGTCGCCATGCACCAGCGCGACCCGCCGACCATAACACTCGATCACCGTGGGTTCTGCCAGCAGAGTGGCGCCGCAGCGGGCCGCGTAATCCTGCCCAATCAGGAAATCGCGATTGCCATGCATCAGGTAGATGCCGGCACCGGCCTGGCTAAGTGTCATCAGGGCATCGGCAACGGCGTCGGCCACGTCACTCTGATCATCATCACCCACCCAGGCCTCGAACAAATCCCCGAGAATGTAGATCGCATCGGCCCCGGTGGCCCGCGTGCGCAGCAGCACAAGCAGACTTTGCAGTATGGTCGGGGTGTCCGTGTCCAGGTGCAGATCGGAGATGAACAGGGTTTTGTTCGGGCTTTTACTCATACTCGTCGCTCATACTCAGAGATTGTCCGGGTAAGTCACTTCCGTTGCGGTGATAACGACTTCATCCAATGGTACATCCTGATGACCGCCAACATAACCGGTTTTACACTGTTTGATGCGATTCACCACATCCATGCCGTCAGTGACTTTACCGAAAACGGCATAACCCCAGCCCTGCGAGGTTTTATTCTTGTGGTTCAGAAAGCCGTTGTCACCGACATTGATGAAGAATTGTGAGGTCGCTGAATGCGGGTCCGAGGTGCGGGCCATCGCCAGTGTGCCAATCTCGTTCTTCAGGCCGTTGTCGGCTTCGTTCTGAATCGGTTCGCCATTGTCCTTTTGCTCCATGCCCGAGCTGAAGCCGCCGCCCTGAACCATGAAGTTGTCGATAACACGGTGGAAGATGGTGCCATCGTAGAAGCCGCTACGGGCATAGGCCAGGAAATTGGCTGCTGACAGGGGGGCGTTGGCAAAATCCAGTTCAATCTGGATGTCGCCGTAGTTGGTTTTAAAAACAATCATGATGCTCTGTACTCTTTGTATTTTGTATTTTGTATTCGGGTTAGTTGTAGATGATAAAGGCCACTAAACGTATACTAATGGCTTTAAGCCTCCTGAGAAAGCAGAATTGCCACTATGACAGACGCCAGTAAAACCGATCACGCTGAAATGCCCGCGAACGCTGACAAGATTGACAGCAGGGGTCCGTCACATTTTATCCGGCATATGGTGGATCAGGACCTGGCGGCGGGCAAACACGGTGGTCGTGTGCAGACTCGTTTTCCGCCGGAGCCCAATGGCTTTCTGCACATCGGTCATGCCAAGTCGATTTGCCTGAATTTTGGTCTGGCGCAGTCATACCTGGATGCGGGCTATCAGGGCGCCTGCAATCTGCGTTTTGATGACACCAATCCCGAGAAAGAAAGTCAGGAGTATATCGACGCTATTCGCGAGGACATACGCTGGCTGGGTTTCAGCTGGCAGGGCGATGTGCGTTACACGTCAGCGTATTTCCAGTATCTGTGTGATTTTGCCGTTGAGCTGATTCGCCTGGGCAAGGCCTACGTGTGCAGTCTGACGCCGGAACAGGCCCGTGAATATCGCGGCACCCTCACCGAACCTGGTCGTGACAGTCCGTCGCGCGATCGCAGCATCGACGACAGTCTGGATCTGTTTGCGCGGATGCGAGCCGGCGAGTTTGCTGACGGCAGCTACAGCCTGCGGGCAAAAATAGACATGGCCTCACCCAATATCAATATGCGTGACCCGGTCATCTACCGCATCCGCCGCATCGACCATCACCAAACCGGTGAAGCCTGGAAAGTTTACCCGATGTACGACTATGCACATTGCATTTCCGATGCCCTGGAGCATGTCACACACTCGTTGTGCACCCTGGAGTTTGAGGATCACCGGCCACTGTATGACTGGATTCTGCAGGCCCTGCCGGATGAGTCATTGAATTCGGCCTGTATCGCACTGGGCAATAAAACGCCGGACACTGACTATGTGTTGCCACAGCAGACCGAATTTGCGCGGCTGAACATCAACTACACGGTGATGAGCAAGCGCAAGCTAAAAGAGTTGGTAGAGCTTGGCCTGGTCTCGGGCTGGGATGATCCGCGCATGCCCACTTTGTCCGGACTGCGTCGTCGCGGCTTTACCCCGCACAGCATTCGCAACTTCTGCGACATGATCGGCATGAGCCGCAGTGAGAGCATCGTTGATGTCGGCATGCTGGAGCACAGCATCCGGGAAGATCTGGATACCCATGCCCCGCGTGCCATGTGTGTACTGCGTCCGTTAAAAGTTACCCTGACGAATTATCCGGCGGACAAAAACGAGATACTGCAACTGCCCAGGCATCCTAAAAAAGATATCGGGCACCGTGAACTGCCGTTTGGTAATGAGCTTTTTATTGATCGCAGTGATTTTGAAGAAGTCCCGCCACCGGGTTTCAAACGTCTGACCACAGGGTCTGAAGTGCGTTTGCGGGGCGCTTATGTGATCCGTTGTGACGAGGTGGTCAAGGATGATGCCGGTGAGGTCGTTGAACTGCGCTGCAGCTACGATGATCAGACGCTGGGACAGAACCCGGTCGGCCGCAAGGTCAAAGGCGTGGTTCACTGGGTGCCGGCTGCCGCAGCGGTGCCGGCGGAAGTACGTATTTATGACAGACTGTTCCTGAATGAAAACCCCGACGACAAAGCGTCGGGAGATTTCAAGAATTGTCTGAACCCGGACTCTCTGCAAGTGTTGACTGGTTGCCTGGCAGAGCCTTCACTGGCCTCCGCGGCAGCGGAGGAAAGTTTTCAGTTTGAGCGGGAAGGTTATTTTTGTGTTGATCGTGTGGACAGCGCGCCAGGCAAACTGGTGGTCAACCGCACGGTCAGCCTGCGCGACTCATGGGCGAAGATTTCAGGATGATTAGCAACGATTTAAAGATCTACAATACCTTGACCCGCAAGAAGGAGCGCTTTCAGCCCCTGCAGCCGGGCAAGGTGAGCATGTACGTCTGTGGCCTGACCACGTACGACTACAGTCACATTGGTCATGCCCGCATGTTCGTTGCATTTGATGTGGTGGTGCGTTACCTGCGCTACCTGGGATATGACGTCAACTATGTGCGCAATATCACCGATATCGATGACAAGATCCTGCGTCGTGCGAAAGAGAATGGCGAATATTTTGCCGATCTGACTGAACGCTTTATTGCCGCCACACGCGAAGACGAAGCCGCGCTGTTTGTGCTGAAGCCTGATGAAGAGCCGCGGGCCACGGCACATATTACCGAGATCATAGCCATGATCGAGAAGCTGATCAGACAGGATTATGCCTATCGTGTCAGCAACGGCGACGTGTATTACGCGGTCCGTCAGTTCGAGGGTTATGGCAAGTTGTCCAACAAGGACCCGGAAGAATTACTCGCCGGCGCCCGTATCGAGGTCGGCGAACTGAAACGTGATCCGCGTGATTTTGCCCTGTGGAAGGCCGCCAGAGATGAAGAGGTGGGCTGGGACTCGCCTTGGGGTTACGGCCGGCCGGGCTGGCACATTGAGTGTTCGGCGATGTCGACCTGCTGCCTGGGTGAGTCGTTTGACATTCATGGTGGTGGCTCTGATCTGATGTTTCCACACCACGAAAACGAGATTGCCCAGTCGGAAGCGGCTACCGGTAAACATTTTGCCAATTACTGGATGCACAATGGTCCGGTGCGTGTCGACAATGAAAAAATGTCCAAATCGCTGGGTAACTTTTTTACCGTGCGCGACGTGCTGGCCAGATATCCGGCCGAAGTGGTGCGTTACCTGTTGGTAGCGAGCCAGTATCGCAGCCCGATCAATTATTCCGATCAGGGGCTGGAAAAGGCCGCGGCGTCACTGGAACGCTTGTACCTGGCCGTGCGTGCTGCCGACGCCGAATCAGCCCGGGCCCTGACCAACAGTCAGTACGAAAAAGCTTTCCGTGAGGCCATGAATGATGATTTTAACACTGCGGAGGCGGTTGCCGTGCTGTTTGATCTGGCGCGTGATCTGAACAAGGTACGTGAGCTGGACCCTGTCCATGCCGGTGAACTCGCGCGATTGCTGGTGAAACTGGGTGGAGTGCTCGGGTTGTTGCAGGGCTCGGCTGATGCGTTTTTGCGTAGCAGCGCAGATGACGTGGATGCTGACGCAATTGACGCCCTGATTGCTCAGCGACGGCAGGCCCGGCAGGACAAAAACTGGGCGTTGGCGGACGAGATTCGCGACAAACTCAATGCCATGAAAGTGGTGGTGGAAGACGGCGCTGATGGTAGCAGCTGGCGTATTGAAAGGGAGTAGAAATTCCAATCAATCGTTGACGGAGATGCCCGCCATGAGTATTATGCCGACCTCGCGATGACGATGGTATGTTTTCGGGGCGAGATCGGGGTATAGCGCAGTCTGGTAGCGCGCCTGCTTTGGGTGCAGGATGTCGGGAGTTCGAATCTCTCTACCCCGACCAATTTCGCAAACGTACTGGGTCGACAAGACCTTACCAACAGATAGTCAAAGCGATCGACAGTTGATTTATGGTGGTTGTAGCTCAGTTGGTAGAGCCCCGGACTGTGACTCCGGTTGTCGTGGGTTCGAGCCCCATCAGCCACCCCATATTCCCAGCGCATCCCGCAAAGGTCTGCTCTCCGGCAGGGAGACAGGCCGGGTTGTCAGCAGCGGAGCAGAGCCTGCTTTGCGCCCGTAGCTCAATCGGATAGAGCACCGGCCTTCTAAGCCGGGGGTTGCAGGTTCGATTCCTGCCGGGCGTACCAAACACAAAAGGCCACCTTTCAGGTGGCCTTTTTTTGTTTGGTACGCCCGGCAGCAGAATTGAAACTGCCGGCTTCGTTTGAGTGCGGCCCGGCCAGCTGAAAGTTCATGGATCTTAATCGAGGGCGGGCCGGGAATCGGAGGGACACTGTGAACCGACCATCTTCTTTGCCCCTGCACCCGGCGGGGCGGAACTCGACCTCGCTCGCTCCGCGGGCTCGGGACTCAGACAGTCCTCCCGCTGATCGGGTGCAGGGGCAAAGAAGAAAACATGGCCTGATTGGTTCCCAGCGTTCCCTCCGATCCCCGTCCCTCGTGCAAGTCGGCGAGATGCCAACTCCCCTCGACGGTTGCACAAGGCCCTGCTACCCGCTGGCCGGGCCGTCGTCCGAACGGAGAGGCGCTTAGAGGAGCACCTACTGTCCAACGCGGGGAATCGTCTGCCGGTACTCCAGCGGACAGGCGATCAGGTCATCCTGGCCCTTGTCCAGCGGTCCCTCGTACGGAATCAGGTCATAAGCGCCGCTGATTCTCGAGCGACCGTCTTTGCGCCTGTCCTTGCTGCCATCTGACTTGCGCTTGTTGAACTGCAGCAACACATAATTTTCCGGCAGGCACTGCACGATTTCGTCACGGCTCTTGAACGACAGTGCGTTGCCGTAGGTCAATTCACAGATAATCAGCGGCCGGTAACGCTGCAGGGTTTTCTGCAGGCCCTGCAAAGCCGGCTTTTCATAACCTTCCACGTCCAGCTTGATCAGATGCAGGTAGTCGGGCGGGTTACGGGTAAAATAATCGTCACCCCGGATCACGTGGAGATCGCCAAGCAAGGTGTTGCCCTTATCGGTGGTGCTGACATCAAATGAGCCGATACCGGCGTTGTCGCCGGTGGGTGCGTAGAACGCCTGGTGGGCCGTCTCGTCACTCAGCCCCAAAGGTTCCACGGTAATATTGCGAATCGTATTCAGTCGAATCTGGCGTGCCAGGCGCTCCCGCACCGGCGCATAGGGTTCAAAGGCGATGACAGACCTGGCCCGTTGCGACATGAACAGCGAGTGTTGCCCTACGTTGGCGCCGACATCAACAAAGACACCTTCGTAGCCGGCAATGGCGTGCAAGGCATCGCGCATGAAATACAGCAGCGGCTTTTCAAACGCGCCATAAAAATAGATGGCAAAATCGATGTTGTTACTCAGATTGCCGTCATACTGGAGACCATAAAAATCGGTCCTGAACTCATACGCGGGCGCGTAACCGCGTTTCCGCATCTGCTTGTAGAGCGCGCGGGACAGTCCGTCGGGCAGTCGCTGTTGCTGGTGCCAAAGCAGCTTCAAAAGTCGTTTCATCGGGTATTCCGTGACCGATACGTCGAAGTAGCCATTTTAGGAATAGTTTTGCGCATGCTGTCAACACCACTGTCGGGTTTTCGTTGGTATACTGCCGCCTGAGAAAAGGAGACGGTTTATGTTAGCGTTTATTGGCGGTACGGGCCTCAATCAGTTGCCCGGTTTTGAGGTTAAGCGCATTGCCGGAGTGCAAACGCCTTACCAGGACACCGCCGTTGATATTGCCTGTGGTCATTTGCCCGGAGTTGCCGGCACCGTGCATTTTTTGCCTCGCCATGGCGAAGGCCATACGGTGCCTCCCCATCGTATCAACTATCGCGCCAATATGTTCGCCCTGCGCGAGCTGGGTGTGACCTCGGTACTGGCGGTCAATGCGGTGGGCGGCATCCACCGGCAGATGGGGCCGGGTGTGATTGCAGTGCCCGAGCAGATCATTGATTACACCAGTGGCCGCGCCCACACGTTTTTTGATGGCGACGCAGTTGATATCGAGTCTGCTGACCGGTTCACGGCCAGTGTTACCCACATCGACTTTACCCGACCGTATTCGCATGAGCTGCGTGAGCTGTTGTTGGCGAGCGCCGGTCAGCTGCAACTGCCGGTATGGCCGCACGGCGTTTATGGCGCCACGCAGGGCCCGCGACTGGAGACCATCGCCGAAGTCAGGCGTCTGCAGAATGATGGCTGCGACATGGTCGGTATGACCGGCATGCCGGAGGCAGCGCTGGCGCGTGAGCTGGGACTGGCCTACGCCAGTGTGTGTCTGTCGGTGAACTGGGCCGCCGGTCTGTCGGACGATGTCATTACCATGCCCGCTATTCGCGCAGTTCTGGCTCAGGGCATGGATCAGATTCATCGTTTGCTGCTTACTGCGGCAAGCCGGTTTCCCGAAATGAGCTGACCGGCGCCGGCGGCTCATAGGGGAACACTTGCACCAGTACGCCGATGGCCGGGTGATCCAGGTAGTGGAATTCATTACTGCGCATGGCGCGGGAGTCTTGCATGGGGAACACCCGGGACGCGAAGAACTGACGCGGTGTGTTGCTGTCGGCGGTTTGAGACCCAAAGGCTTGCGCGTCAAAAGCCCCGGTATCGGGCGGCTGGGTGCTGAACTGTGTCAGTGTCAGATCGGTATCGAGCATGACCCGGTCCCGTGACTGATTGAAGCGGATTGTCAGCGTTCCTTCCAGCTCGTGTTGATCGTCGAACCGGCGCCCGCCAACGATAGCAATGGGTATCGCGGCGTCGGCGCGCATCACGGGCTGGCGCCAGGCCAGGTGAGTCAGAACCCGGTAGTCCGGCGACTGGTTCAGGGCGCGATTGGTCTGGGTAAAATCATGGTCGGATGCCGGCAGGGCAACAAAAGCGTCACGTTCTGTATCCGGCAGCCGATAGTCACTGCTGCGCGATGCTTCCGGGCCCGCTGACAGCGGTGGTGTCCCGGCTGCGGGCCGGGCTGCATCGGCTGCGGTATTGTCCGGTGTGGATGGTTGCGGCGTCGCCCAGTCATCCGGCGTCAGGTGTTGCAGCAAACTGTCCAGCTCGCGTGTTCGCGCCGCGTCATTCAGCGCCGGAGCGTCAGCAGGCCATTGTTCCTGAAGAATATTGCTGTTCTCATGGGCAAACACGGTGACTTCAATCTGATACCACCGGTTGCCGTCCTGTGCCATTGCCGGAGGCACGGCGGCCGCCAGTGCCAGGGCGATCAGCATCAGACGAAGAAAAGAGGGCATTGGATATGCGTGAACGACGGAATTCTTCATTGGAGCCTTGCGTGCAGGTGAGCTACCATTCTTGCTTAGTGGCCCGGGTTAGTCAATCCGGCACGGTGAACACGAAAGCAGGGAGCAACTGATTCTTTATGGCCCGCACCCGGCGTTACATCAGCATGGTCAATACCGCCTTTGGCGAGTTCTACCGGCTCTCGGCGGAGCTGCAGATATTGGTGTGCATCGTGTTGTGGGTCTACATCGCGATACTGATGCGACTGGCTTTTCTCGGCGGCGGTTTGCCGTCTGATTTCGGCAGCTGGATAGCGCTGGTGATTTTTCTGGTCGGACTGGTTAGCGGGCCGATTGTGGCGACGGTCACGGCACTGGTATGTGCCGTCTTGATGAGTCCGGGTGGTGTGTTTGCCGGCATTGACAATGTTGGTGTTGCGTTCTGGGTCAGAACCACGGGCCTGTTCGTCGCAGGACTGTCAGGGGGGCTGCTGCAACGGCTGATTAAATGGCTACAGGCGGAACTCTACGCAGCTCAGCATCAGGTTGCCGGCACTGACCTGCCTAATATCAAAGCAACCATCAAACACCTGGAAAAAGTGCTCAAGTCCGGCAGTCTGACGGATAAGGACCTGGATGTGCTTAACGTCCGGCTCAACAATCTCGACCAAATTCGTCAAAGCGCAGGTCAGGATACCGTCAATCAGCTGGTGCGCTCGCTGGCTGAGCAGTTGCAGACCAGGCTGGGTGCGGGTGCTTATGTCAGCCAGTTGTCGGGCAACGAGCTGCTGGGCATTCAGGCCGGGCAGGGCCGGGAAATATCTGATGTGCAGAAGCTGGTCAAGGAAGTGCTGGCGACTCCCATCAAACTTGATGGCGAGGAGTACAGTCTGACGGCGACTACCGGACTGCATCGCAAACGTGTACAGGGCCGTGAAGTCGAGCCCCAATCCCTGCTCGACAACGCCGCGAAGATGGCGATAGCAGCGCACCGGAGTAATGAGGAATTCCAGGCCAGCCCGACTGTCGATGCCATTCACAATCTGGGTGAGCGCTACAGCAGTCTGCAAATACAGGCGGCCATGGAAAACCATGAGATCACCTTGCATTACGAGCCACGCTTGAATACCCGCACGGGGTATTTCTCGGCATTGCAGGGAGTGGTGCGCTGGAAGCACCCGAGACGCGGAGAGCTACAGCTGGAGGACTTCAAGGCCATGCTGGAGGAAGTCCCCGCCATTCAGGGTTTCTGTGCCTGGATGTTAAAACTGGCGTTTACCGATGCCGAGGAGTGGGCAAAAAAGGACCTCAAGTTCCGCGTGACGGTAGACGTCACCATCAATGATGTATTGAGCGCACCGGTGCTGGCGTATGCACTGGCGGAGTCCATCAAGCGCAAGTACAAACCGGGCTGGCTTGCCATTGAAGTCAGCGAAAAATCACTGCGTAACGCGGACGCAAAAACGGTGCAGTATCTGCAACGATTGCAGAGCCATCATGTATCGGTAGTGGTGTCGAACTTCGGAGATGGCGGCTCAACCGTGCAGGACATGTTCATGATGCCGGTGGATGGCATCAAGTTTTCCGCGAAGCTCATTGAAGCCGCACTGGTGCACAGTGACCAGCGGCGCCAATTGGCGGCCATGGTCAAACTGATTCACTCTCGTGGCCTGGTGTCAGTCGCCGACGGCGTCAGGAACAGTGCCGGTTTGCGCATGCTGCGAACGCTGGCCTGTGAAGAGCTGCAGGGCCCCTTGCTGAGCAAAGCGCTGCCGAAAGAGTCCATACCCTGGGCCCGCCTTCGCGTATGACAGTCTGCACCGGAACAACCGGCTGCTAATGCAGGGACTCGCAATACTGCTTGCTCCACACTAGCAGACTGTCTTCGCTGACCGGTTTGGAAATCAGGTAGCCCTGAAAGGCATTGCAACCCAGTTCAGTGAGAAACTGCCTGATTGACTGGCTTTCCACGCCTTCCGCCACCGATCTGATACCCAGGCTTTTTGACAGGTCGACGCTGGATTTGATGATTGCGCGCGCTTCTTCTGACACGTCCGCCTTGCCAACAAAGCACTTGTCGATCTTGAGTTCGGTAAAGGGCAGTCGCACCAGGTGGAGCATGGATGAGAAGCCGGTGCCAAAGTCATCAATCGACAATTGAAAGTGCTTGTCACGAAATAGCGTCAGAATCTCCAGCAGTTTGTCGGGGTTATGCATGACAGTGGATTCACTGATTTCCAGGATGACGCTGGCCGGGTCCACCTGGAACTGATGACAGATTTCCGCCAGCTTGTCAGGCATGTCGGTATCCTCCAGACATCGGGCGCTGAGATTGAGCGCCAACGTCAGTTTGTCCGGTGAATATTCAGGCTGCAGGCTGCAATTGGACAGAATCGGCGACCGCTGAATTTTGCTGAGCCATAACAGCCCGTGTTTTGCAATATTGCAGGTCAGCACGCTCATCAGGTGGCTGCTCTCGGCCAGCGGCACAAACACATCAGGTGTCACACTGCCCTTGCCCGGCACGTCCCATCGCGCCAGGGCCTCGAAGCCAAGCAGGTTGCCGGTGCTGCAGTCCAGTTTGGGTTGATAATTCAGGGTGAGCAGATCGTTTTCGATAACATCGATCAGATCTTCCTGGGTAGGCATCCAGTCGCTGTTGTCGAGTTGTTGCTGCCAATTGTTGCCCGCCGGTGTCTTGCGCTGATCAGCGCTCAGGTACAGGGTCAGCAATTGACGCATGCGAGCGACCGGCACCGGTTTCTGCAAAATACCCAGCAACCTCAGTCCGCGATCATTCGCGTTTTTTGCAATCACATTCAGCGACTCATTGCTCACGCCACTGACAATCACCAGTTGCGCCTTGTCGTTTATGTCTGCCAGTTGCTCCACCAGTGCCAGGTTATCCTGATCCAGTGGGGCCAGATCAAAAATTATGATACCGGGTTCGAACAGTGCCAATTGTGCAAAAAAGGACAGTTTGCTGTCGGTGGTGATAACCTCGAAGCCAAGGGCTTCGGCCATGTCATGCAGGGTCTGGCTGACGTCGGGGTCATCATCAATGATCAATATTCGGTTATTTTCCATCGTGGGCCTGGAATGCGTCGGTCGCTTGGTGTAGTGAGCCTGTACTTCAGGGTTCCTTCCGGGATGACTATTCTTGCTCAGCCGCTATGGCTAGTCAATGTCGGGCATGTCGGCAGATTGTCTGGCGATGTAAAATGGCGCGTTGGTTTTTCAGGACGGAGAGAGTCTGGTACTCTAAAAGAATCAAGTACAACCCATTGTAAAAACTCAAACAACAAGGGCGGAATCGGACATGGATTTTATGACACAGAGCCTGCAGGCGCTGGCGGGTTTCTTGTGGGGCATGCCCTTGATCATTCTGCTGGTCGGTGGCGGTGTGTATTTTGCACTGATCAGCCGGTTTCAGCCCTATCGCTACTTCCCGCACGCCATTGCCATTCTGACCGGCCGTTACGACAACAAGGATGATCCGGGTGACCTGAGTCACCTGCAGGCACTGTCGGCCGCGCTGTCAGGCACGCTGGGCATGGGCAATATCGCAGGTGTGGCGCTGGCCATTGGTCTGGGCGGCCCCGGTGCCGTGTTCTGGATGTGGGTGACCGCCGTGGTCGGGGTGGCGACCAAGTTCTTCACCTGCACCCTGGCCGTCATGTACCGCGGCAAGGATAACCTGGGCCAGGTGCAGGGCGGCCCCATGTATATCATCCGCGAGGGACTGGGTAAGCGCTGGCACTGGCTGGCAACCATGTTTGCGGCGGCGGCGCTGATCGGTACCTTGCCAATTGTGCAGATCAATCAGCTCACACAGGTGATGCGTGAAGTGGTGTTTGTGCCTGCCGGCCTGGTTGAGAGCAACGATTCCTTTGTTTTCAACCTGATATTTGGTTTGTTCGCGGCAGCCCTGGTCGCGTCGGTCATTTTTGGTGGTGTCAGGCGCGTCGGTTATGTCGCCGTCCGTCTGGTACCGTCGATGGTGGTGCTGTACATGGTGATGACCTTGCTGGTGCTGGCCGTGCACGTCAGTGAGTTGCCCGGTTATCTCTGGCTGATTGTGCGCGAGGCGTTCTCGCCGCAGGCGGTGGGAGGCGGTCTCGTCGGTGTCATGACTATCGGTGTCATGCGCGGCGCGTTCTCCAATGAAGCGGGTATTGGCACCGAAGTCATGGCGCATGGCGCTGCCAAAACCGAAGAGCCGGTGCGTGAAGGCCTGGTGGCGATGATGGGGCCGGTGATTGATACCCTGATCGTGTGTACCTGCACCGCGCTGGTGATCCTGGTGACCGGCGTGTGGCAGGACGGTCTGACCGACGGTGTCACCATGACCGCAATGGCATTCTCGCAGGTTCTGCCCGGCAATATCGGCGCCTACCTGATCGCTTTTGTGGTGTTGATTTTTGCGTCCAGTACCATGTTCACCTTTTGGTATTATGGTGCCAAGTGTCTTGGTTACCTGATAGGTGCCCATCTGCAGGACAGTTATAAATATTATTACACCCTGCTGGTGCTGGTGGGCGCCATTATTCCGCTGGAGGCAGTGTTTGCCATTATTGATTCGGCGTACGCCCTGATGGCCGTGCCCACCATGACAGTCACCTTCCTGCTCTCCGGCAAGGTGACCGCCGCCGCCCGGGTGTATTTCGACCGCCTGCGGCGTGGACCGGACGAGCCGACGCAGCGATCTCCGAAAACAGCGACGGGGTCCGACGTTACTTAGTCAGCCTCAGCTGGTCCAGCGTCTTGTTGATAAACTCGATACGGGCGACCGCTTTCTCCTGTCCGTGGGTAAAGCCCAGCTGTGTGGGTCCTGACAGCTTGTAAATGCGCGAATGCTTTTGTACCAGTTGCACGATCGACAACGGGTCCACAGTGGTGTGTTGCCGGAACACGATACGTCCGGTTTGTGCGCTGGCGTCAATCTTGCTGATGCCCATGGCTTCGGCGCGCAGTTTGAGTTCGGTTACCGAGAACAGGATGCGGGCGGCATCGGGTAATAAACCAAAGCGATCTATCATTTCTATTTGCAGGTCACGCAGCTCCTCATCGTCACGGGCACCGGCGATGCGTTTGTACATGATCAGGCGGGTGTGGATGTCGGGCAGGTAATCTTCCGGGATCAGTGCCGGGACGCGCAGATTGATTTCACTGCCACTTTGCAATACCAGATCAATATTGGGTGTGCGCCCCTCACGAATGGCTTTGACCGCTTCTTCCAGCATTTCGGTATACAGCGTAAAGCCGATCTTCTGCATGTGGCCGGTCTGTTCTTCACCCAGAATCTCGCCAGCACCGCGAATCTCCAGGTCATGACTGGCCAGTGTGAAACCGGCCCCCAATGTGTTGGCGGCGGTGATCGCATCCAGACGCTTTAGCGCATCGCCGGACATGGCCTTTTGCGGCGGCGTCAGCAGGTAGGCGTAGGCCTGGTGATGCGAGCGTCCGACCCGGCCACGTAATTGATGCAGCTGCGCCAGGCCCAGCTTGTCGGCGCGGTCGATAATGATGGTGTTGGCGCTGGGTACATCGATGCCGGTTTCAATAATGGTTGAGCACACCAGGATGTTGTAACGCTTGTGATAGAAGTCCGCCATGATCACTTCCAGCTCGCGCTCGGGAAGCTGGCCATGCGCCACACAAACCCGGGCTTCGGGCACCAGCGTGCGGATATGCTCAGCAGTGCGTTCAATGCTTTTGACTTCATTGTGCAGATAAAACAACTGGCCGCCACGCAGCAGCTCGCGCAGGATGGCCTCCTTGACCAGGCTGTCCTGCTGTTCGCGGACAAAGGTTTTCACCGAGAGGCGTTTGGCCGGTGGCGTGACAATCAGCGACAGATCGCGCACACCGGACATCGCCATGTTGAGCGTGCGCGGTATCGGTGTTGCTGTCAGCGTCAGAATATCGACTTCCGCGCGCAGTGCCTTGATGCGCTCTTTCTGCTGCACACCAAAACGGTGTTCCTCATCAATGATCAGCAGGCCCAGATCCTTATACTTGATCGAGTTCTGTAGCAGCTTGTGGGTGCCGATGATGATGTCGACCTTGCCGTCGCGAATTTTGGCCAGCGTTGCATCCTGCTCCTTGCCCGAGCGAAAGCGTGAGATCAGGTCAATATTGACTGGCCAGTCAGCAAAGCGGTCACGGAAACTGTCGTGGTGCTGCTGGGCGAGCAGAGTGGTGGGTACCAGCATGACCACCTGCTTGTGATTCTGCACAGCGATAAAAGCGGCCCGCATGGCGACCTCGGTCTTGCCAAAGCCGACATCACCACACACCAGTCGGTCCATGCTGCGCGCCGACTGCATGTCGGCGATGACACCATTGATGGCATCAAGCTGATCAGGCGTTTCTTCAAACGGGAAGCTGGCGGCAAACTTGTCGTAGTCGATGTCGTCGCAGCGAAAGGGGAAACCGCCACGCGATTCGCGCTTGGCATAAATATCCAGTAGCTCAACAGCGGCGTCGCGAATTTTTTCGGCGGCTTTGCGTTTGTTTTTCTGCCATTGGTCGCTGCCCAGGTTGTCCAATGGTGCCAGCTCGGGATCGGCGCCGCCATACCGGCTGATCAGGTGCAATGATGCCACCGGCACATACAGTTTGGCCTGATTGGAGTATTCCAGAGTCAGGAACTCGGCGGTTTCGTCTTCGATGGTCAGTGTCTGCAGTCCGCAGTAACGACCAACACCGTGATCGATATGCACCACCGCCGCACCCAGGTGCAGCTCGGTCAGGCTCTTGATGATGAAGTCAGTGTTATCCTGGGCCCGGCGTCGACGACGGCGCTGGGCGATCTTGCGCCCCAGTAGCTGCGTTTCGGTAATCATCATCAGTTTTTCTGATGGCAACAGCAGGCCCTTGTCCAGCGAGGCAATGCAGATCGCGAAAGGCTGCCTGCCGTCAACAAAATCACGCCAGGAGTCCACCGGTACCGGGCTGAGCCCCGCAGTGCGGAGCAGCTCGGTCATTACTTCACGTCGACCGGCGCTTTCGGCGCAGACCAGTACACGATATCCCGGGTGTTCCAGTAGCCAGGTCTGCAGAGCCTGCATGGGCTCGGCACGGCTGTTGTCAGCGCTCAGATTGGGAAAGTCACTGTTGCTGGCCGTGCTCTGGCTGTCGCTGTCCTGCAAGGTGATACTGCTGAAATTCTTGATGTGGCGGAACACATCTTCAGGCGACAGGAACAGGGTCGCGGGCGCCAGAATAGGGCGCTGCCGATCATAGCGGCGATCTTCGTAGCGCGATTCGATGTCTTGCCAGAAGCGCAGCGCCGGCGGTTCCAGCTGACGACTGCGCACAATCAGGGTATCGGCGGGCAGATACTCAAACAGATGGCTCAGATGGTCAAAGAACAGCGGCAGGTAATATTCCACGCCCGCGCTCTGAATGCCTTCGCTGATATCCTGGTACAAGCTGCAGTCGCGGGTGTCGACATCGAACAGTTCCCGGAACCGGGTGCGAAAACCGCGTCTGCCGCTTTCGTCCAGCGGGTACTCCTTGCCCGGCAGCAGGCGGATAGCGGGCACTTTTTCCAGCGACAACTGGGTTTCCGGATCAAAAATGCGCAGTGATTCAATCTCGTCATCAAACAGGTCGATGCGATACGGCAGTTTGCTGCCCATCGGGAAGATGTCCATGATGGCGCCGCGCACAGTGAATTCACCGTGCTCATACACTGAATCAACATACTGATAACCGGCATCGACCAGGCGCTGGCGCAGCACATCGGTGTTGAGGGTCTCGCCAGTGGTCAGTTGCAGGCTGTTGCCCTGCACATAGGCTTGTGGTGGCAGACGGTGCATGGCGCTGTTGACCGGAACGATGAGAATGCCGCGGCGCATGTCCGGCAGGTGATACAGGGCGTTGAGGCGCTCGGACACAATGTCCTGGTGTGGCGAAAACGTATCGTAAGGCAGGGTTTCCCAGTCGGGGAAGGTGTAGACCGGAAGCTCTTGCGTGTCGTCGCCAGCGCTGAAAAACTGCAGCTCGCGGCGCAACTGCTCAGCCTCCTCGCTGCTGTTGGTGATCACCAGGACGGGACCGGGGGCCTGTCGGGCAGCCTGCACCAGCGCCAGGCTGAGTTGACTGTCGGGCAGCGGTTGCCACTGCACGGTGTGCCTGGCGGCAGGCAGTTTGGGGTGTAGAATATCGAATGCAGGCATGGTGTCGGGCTTGATGATGGCAGTGGGCGCGTATTCTGGCACAATCGCCGTTTAATCCCAACCGGCCGTGTTGCCCGCAGGCAACGAATAGCCTGATGACAAACGTATAAATAGCGCCGCCAAAGCGGCCGATAAAGTTGCACCGACGCGTCAATAACAAGATAATATGCGCCGTCTTCAGAGCCGGTGTCGTCACTGAGTAAATTCAGCGGCGTGACACGCGTTCTTTAATTCACTCGACGAGCAGACAGGTACCCCACGTGACACGACCCAGCCCGGACGATTATTTCAGTGATTGGAAGCAGAGAGAGGCGCTCGCCCAGGAAATGATTCCTGTGGTGGGGCGATTGTACAGCGAGCGCAACGTCGGCGTATTCATATACGGCCGCGCGCTGCATAACAAATCTGTGACCAGTATCATGAAGTCTCATCGGTTCGTGCGGCAGGTTGGCCGCAACGAGATGTCCGAGTTTGAAAGTCACCCCGTGCTGATGGCGCTGGCCAAGCTCGATCTGTGGCATTGCCAGCTCGACCTGGGCAAGCTCACCGTCAAATACATGGAGCTGCAGCAAAGTGGCAAGGCGCCTGATGTGGATGCATACGTCGCTGACGAGCTGAAGTATCTGGTCGGCGTGAAAACACCGCCCAGTGAAAAGTCGCAGGATATTGTGCTGTACGGTTTTGGCCGCATAGGGCGTCTGATTGCCCGCCTGCTGATCGAGCGCACCAGCACCGGCGAGGTCATGCGTCTGCGCGCCGTGGTCGTGCGCCCGGGCCAGGAAGGCGATCTGATCAAGCGTGCCAGCCTGTTTACAACCGACTCGGTACACGGGGCCTTCCAGGGTACCGTTCGTATTGACGAGGACAATAACTGCCTGATTGCCAACGGTAATGTCATTCACATTATTTACGCCAACGGCCCTGATGACATTGACTACACGCAGTACGGTATCAGTGATGCACTGGTTATTGACAATACCGGCAAGTGGCGTGATGAGGCAGGTCTGTCTTTGCACCTGAAGTCCAAAGGTGTCAGCAAGGTGATGCTGACCGCGCCGGGCAAGGGCAACCTGAAGAATATCGTCTACGGCATCAACCATGACCAGATCAGCCCGGACGACACCATCATCACGGCAGCCTCGTGCACGACCAATGCGATCGCGCCGGTCCTGAAGGTGCTCAATGACAAGTTTGGCGTGGTCAGTGGCCACGTGGAAACCGTACACGCTTACACCAATGACCAGAACCTGATCGACAACTACCACACCGGTAACCGCCGCGGCCGCAGTGCTGCGCTGAATATGGTGTTGACCGAAACCGGTGCTGCCAAGGCTGTGGTCAAGGCTGTGCCCGAGCTGGCCGGCAAGCTCACCGGAAACGCGGTCCGGGTCCCCATCCCCAATGTGTCGATGGCCATCCTGATGCTCAACCTGGGCACTGAGACCAGTAAAGTGGAAATCAACGAGTTCCTGCGTGTATTGGCGCTGCACTCGCCGCTGCAGGATCAGATCAGCTATACCCAGGACCCTGACGCTGTGTCCAGCGACTTTGTCGGCTCGCGCGAGGCGGCTATTGTGGATTCGACTGCCACCATTGTTGATGGCAACCGCTGTGTGTTGTACTTGTGGTATGACAATGAATTCGGCTACTGCAACCAGGTAGTGCGCATGGTCTACAAAATGGCCGGCGTCAGCTACCGGATCTATCCGCGCGAGGCGTGATCCGGAGCAACCGGCGCTCGGATAATCGGGTGCCGGTTGATTTTCCAGCAATAAAAAATGCTGGCAAATCAGCGTGCTTGCGTCTATAATTTGGGCGCGTTTTGACGGCACCTGCCGATACCTGTGCCGATCGTTGGCGGCCATCGCCAATCACTCTTTATCGGTAGAGATATCTCTCAAAAACAGCGGCGCAGCAAGCGTTGCGATGCACATGCATGACAAACAACTGTTAATCCTGAAAATTATTACTAGGCCTGATGAATGATCAGAATTAAGCGCGGGTTGGACTTACCTATCAATGGCGCTCCGGAGCAGGCGATTCATGACGCCGGACCGGTTCGTACGGTGGCGGTCCTGGGACAAGACTACATAGGCATGAAGCCTACGATGGACGTCAAGGAAGGCGACAGGGTCAAACTGGGACAAACCATTTTCACTGACAAGAAGACACCAGGCGTGGTTTATACCGCGCCCGGTACCGGTGTTGTGAAAGCGATCAACCGGGGTGAGCGACGGGTATTCCTGTCGCTGGTCATTGAGCTGGACGACGCCGATGACGATGCCGTCACCTTCGCCAGCTACCCGGACGCCGAGATCGCGTCGCTGGCGCGCGACAAGGTGGTGGAAAATCTGGTGGCATCCGGGCTGTGGACGGCGCTGCGTACCCGCCCGTTCAGCAAGGTGCCCGATCCGCAGACCAAGCCCGACTCCATTTTCATCAACCTGATGGACAGCAGCCCGCTGGCGCTGGACCCTGAAGTGGTCGCCCGCGAATATTCGCAGGATTTTGTCCGTGGGGTGAATGTGCTGGCCCGTTTGACCGAAGGCAAGGTGTACCTGTGTCACCGGGATGGCAGCTTTGAGGGTCTGGCAAACGAAGCCTTTGCCGATAACGTTGTCATTGAAGCCTTTTCCGGACCCCATCCTTCAGGTTTGAGTGGTACTCACATCCACTTTCTGGATCCGGTCAGTCTTAACAAGTGGGTCTGGACCATGGGATTCCAGGACGTGATCGCGAGCGGGAAACTGTTCGCCACCGGCAAACTGTGGACAGAGCGCTTTTTTGCGCTGGCCGGTCCTCAGGTCAAACAGCCGCGCCTGCTGCGCACGCGACTGGGTGCCAGTCTCACCGAACTGACAGAAGGTGAGCTGAAAGACGGCGAGAACCGAGTTGTCAGTGGCTCTGTGCTGGCGGGCCGCAAGGCAGCGGCACCGGAAGATTTTTTAGGGCGACACCACCAGCAGGTGGTCGTGCTGCTTGAAGGTCGGCAGCGGCCAATGTTCGGCTACCTGTCGCCGGGTGCCAACCGGCATTCGAATATGGGTATTTACCTGAGCAGCCTGTTCAGGGGCAAGAAGCTTGACATGACCACTACCACCAATGGCAGCGAGCGCGCCATGGTGCCAGTTGGCACTTACGAGACAGTCATGCCGCTGGATATCCTGCCTACCCAGTTGCTGCGCTCCCTGATTGTTGGCGATATTGAAACCGCCATGAGTCTGGGTGCTCTCGAACTGGACGAAGATGATCTGGGTCTGTGCACCTATGTGTGCCCGGGTAAATACGAATACGGTCCGATTCTGCGTGGCAATCTCACGCGAATCGAAAAAGAGACTTAATGGAAATCTGACACATGGGTCTGCGCAAAATACTCGATGATTTAGCGCCGCAGTTCGAAAAGGGCGGCAAGTACGAAAAAATGTATGCACTGTATGAAGCGGTGGATACCATTTTTTACAGTCCGAGCAAGGTCACAGTGGCCGGTTCTCACGTGCGTGATGGTATCGACCTGAAACGTATCATGATCACGGTCTGGCTGTGTGCTTTTCCGGCCATGTTCTACGGTATGTACAATGTCGGTTATCAGGCCAATATGGCCATAATCAACATGGGCCTGGAAGGGCTTGATGGCTGGCGCGGGGCGATTCTGGGCCTGCTGGCGGGCAATGACCCGAACAGTATCTGGGATAACTTCTGGTACGGCGCCGTGCATTACATTCCTATCTACGCCACGGTCTTTATCGTTGGTGGTTTCTGGGAAGTGCTGTTCGCCGTCAAGCGTGGCCACGAAATAAACGAAGGTTTTTTTGTCACCTCCATCCTGTTCTCACTGATTGTGCCGGCGTCACTGCCATTGTGGCAGGCGGCCCTGGGTATCTCCTTCGGTGTTATTGTGGGCAAGGAAGTGTTCGGCGGTACCGGCAAGAACTTCCTCAACCCGGCACTGACCGGCCGTGCCTTCCTGTTCTTTGCCTATGCGCCGCAGATCTCGGGTGATTCGGTGTGGACCGCAGTAGACGGTTTCTCAGGTGCCACGGCGCTGAGCCAGATCGCGACCGACGGCCTGCCGGCACTGATGGCGGCAACCGGTGAACAGCTGACCTGGATGGACGCATTCATCGGACGTATGCAAGGCTCCATCGGCGAGGTGTCAACGCTGGCGATTCTGATCGGCGCCGCGGTGCTGCTGATCACCCGGATTGCATCCTGGCGCATCATACTCGGCACCTTCCTGGGTATGGTGATTTTCTCGACCCTGCTCAACCTGATTGGTTCTGATAGCAATCCGGCGTTTGCCACGCCCTGGTACTGGCATCTGGTGCTGGGCGGGTTTGCCTTTGGCATGGTGTTTATGGCAACCGACCCGGTGTCCGCTTCCATGACCAATACCGGCAAATGGGTGTACGGTCTGCTGATCGGTTTCATGGTGGTGATGATCCGAGTGCTGAACCCAGCGTATCCAGAAGGTATGATGCTCGCCATTCTGTTCGCCAACCTGTCAGCCCCGCTGATCGACTATTTTGTCGTGAAGGCCAATATCAAACGGAGGATTGCCCGCAATGTCGTCTAATGTGAACTCCGTAAAGAATACCCTGAAGGTGGCACTTGGCCTGTGTGTGGTGTGCTCGATTGTCATATCAAGCGCGGCCGTTATCCTCAAGCCCATGCAGACCGCCAACGAGATACTGGATCGCAACAAGAACATCCTGATCGCTGCGGGTGTGTTTGATCCCAACGTGCATACCAATGCCGATGTGGCTGGCATGTTCGAAGAGTTCACGCCGCGTATGGTGGATCTGGATGAAGGGCGCTATCTGACCGAGGAAGAGATGCAGGAGCTGGGGCTGAATCCCCAGACCTACGATCAGCAGACAGCAAAGAACGACCCGGCCATATCCGAAGCGCTCAGTGGCAGTGAAGATGTTGCATCCATCCGCCGCCGAGCCGATTACGCCACGGTTTACGTGATTCAGAATGACCAGGGCGAGTACCAGAGTGTGGTCATTCCGGTCAGTGGTTATGGGTTGTGGGGAATCATGTACGGCTATCTGGCACTGGAAAGTGATGGCAACACCGTGCGCGGTATCGGTTTCTATGATCATCAGGAAACACCGGGACTGGGCGGCGAGATCAGCAATCCGCGCTGGCAGGCACAATGGCCGGACAAAGAGATCTACAACGAAGACAATGAAGTGGCATTCCGTGTCGTAAAAGGTGGTGGTCAGGGTGAGCACCAGGTTGACGCTTTGTCAGGTGCAACGCTGACCAGCCGCGGCGTTGAGAACATGATCGAATTCTGGCTCGGGGAGCGCGGTTTTGCGCCTTTCCTGCGAAATGAAGTGCGGAGCTGAAGAGGGTTAAACAATGTCTATGAACAAAACAATTCTGATCAAGCCGATATTCGCGGATAACCCGATCGCATTACAGATTCTGGGCGTGTGTTCGGCGCTGGCGGTGACGACCAGCCTGTCCGTCACCCTGGTGATGTGTATTGCATTGACCACAGTGACCGCGTTCTCCAACCTGTTTATCTCGATGATTCGTAATCAGATGCCCAGCAGCATCCGTATCATCATCCAGATGACCATTATTGCCTCGCTGGTGATCCTGGTGGACCAGTTCCTGAAGGCATTTGCCTACGAAATCAGCAAGCAGCTCAGTGTGTTTGTGGGTCTGATCATCACCAACTGTATTGTCATGGGTCGGGCCGAAGCCTTTGCCATGAAAAATCCTCCGATACCCAGCTTTATAGACGGCGTCGGCAACGGTCTGGGTTACAGCGTGGTGTTGATTGTGGTGGGTACGCTGCGTGAACTGTTTGGTTCGGGTTCGCTGCTCGGCTTCACGGTGTTGCCAACGGTGGCCAATGGTGGCTGGTATCAGCCCAATGGCCTGATGCTGCTGGCGCCCAGTGCGTTTTTCATCATCGGTTTCTTTATCTGGATTCTGCGTAACAAATACGCTGAGCAAGTCGAGAAAGATGAGTTTGTCATGGCGCCGCATACGGCACAGAAGGGGGCGCACTGATGGAACATTATCTGAGTCTTTTTGTCACCGCCGTGTTTGTGGAAAACATGGCGCTCATGCTGTTCCTGGGCATGTGTACGTTCCTGGCGGTGTCCAAGAAAGTGGAGACTGCGATTGGCCTGGGTATTGCTGTTGTGGTTGTGCAGACCATTACTGTGCCGGTCAATAACCTGATTTTCCATTACCTGCTCAAAGATGGCGCGCTGGCCTGGGCCGGTCTGCCTGATGTGGATCTGAGTTTCCTTGGCTTTCTGTGTTACATCGGCGTAATTGCAGCCATGGTGCAGATTCTGGAAATGTTCCTGGACAAGTTTGTGCCGGCGCTTTACAACGCGCTGGGCGTGTTCCTGCCATTGATCACTGTGAACTGTGCCATTCTGGGTGCCTCTCTGTTCATGGTTGAGCGTAGTTACACTTTCCCGGAAAGTGTTGTGTACGGTATTGGCGCCGGGTTCGGCTGGGCGCTGGCGATTGTGCTGTTGGCCGGTATTCGCGAAAAAATGAAATATAGTGATGTGCCGGCAGGTCTTCGTGGTCTGGGTATCACGTTTGTCAGCACTGGCTTGATGTCACTGGGCTTTATGTCCTTCAGTGGTCTGTCGCTTTAAATAATTTTGTAACCCACGTTGAAGTGAAAAGGTTTCAGAAATAATGGATATCACAACGATTGTAGCTGGCGCATTGATGTTTACCGTCGTGGTAATGTTGCTGGTGATGTTGATTCTTGCTGCCCGGGCCAAGCTGGTCAGCTCCGGTGATGTAAAAATCGAAATTAACGGTGATCCGGACAAGTCCATCACCGTGCCTGCCGGTGGCAAGTTGCTCAACACGCTGGCCGATGCCGGTATTTATCTGTCTTCAGCATGCGGCGGCGGTGGTACCTGTGCGCAGTGCAAATGCCAGGTGCTTGACGGAGGCGGCTCCATGCTGCCAACGGAAGCCGGTCATTTTACCATGGGTGAAGCCAAGGAAAACTGGCGCCTGTCTTGCCAGGTAGCCGTCAAGCAGGACATGAAGATTGAGGTAGATCCTGAGTTCTTTGGCGTCAAGCAGTGGGAATGCGAGGTTATCTCCAACCACAACGTGGCGACCTTTATCAAAGAGCTGGTGCTGAAGATCCCGGAAGGCGAGGTCGTCGACTTTCGCGCCGGTGGTTATGTGCAGTTGGAGATCCCACCGCATGAAGTGCAATTCAAGGATTTTGAAATTGAAGAGCGCTTCCGCGATGACTGGGAAAAATTTGGTCTGTTTAACCTGACCTCAAAGTGCGATGAAACCACCATCCGTGCATATTCCATGGCCAACTATCCGGAAGAGTTCGGCATCATCAAGTTCAACATCCGCGTGGCAACACCGCCACCGCGCACCAACTACCCGCCGGGCATCATGTCGTCCTATATTTTCAACATGAAGCCGGGTGACAAGATCAAGGTGTTTGGTCCCTACGGTGAGTTCTTCGCTAAAGAGACCGATAACGAAATGGTCTTTATCGGTGGTGGTGCGGGTATGGCACCAATGCGTTCACATATCTTTGATCAGCTTTGCCGTCTCAACAGCAAGCGCAAGATATCGTTCTGGTACGGTGCACGCAGCAAGAAAGAAATGTTCTACGTGGAGGATTTCGACAAGCTTGCCGAAGAACACGATAATTTTGTCTGGCATGTCGCGTTGTCAGAGCCGCAGCCGGAAGATAACTGGACCGGTTACACCGGGTTTATTCACAACGTGGTGAAAGATCACTATCTGAAGGATCATGAGGCGCCGGAAGACTGTGAGTACTACATGTGTGGACCGCCCATCATGAACGCATCCTGTATCAAGATGCTGAAAGATCTGGGCGTGGAAGACGAAAATATCGCACTGGATGAGTTCTCCTGATTCATGCTGTGCCACCCGGGTGGCACTTATTGGATCCAGGACGTAAACCGGGGGAGCAAGGGTGCTGTGCTGACAGTCCTGCTCCCCTCTTTTTTGGTTAACAGGCTGTGGTCGGAGAGTGTGCTTGAAGTACCATCTGAAGTACCTTCGTCGTTTCAGTTTTACCCTGGCATTTATGGGTCTGTTCCTGGCCTGGCTGTGGCTGGGTCCGGAAAGCCCGGCTGAGGTTTATCAACTTGACGGCAACACCATGGGCACCCGTTACAGTGTCCTGGTTGCCGGGTTTCCGGAGGCTGTCTCGGACAGTGAGCTGGCCGAGGGCATTGAACAGCGTCTGTATCGCATTGATCGTGAATTGATGTCGACGTATGCTCCGGATTCGGAGCTGTCCCGTTTCAATCGTTTCGGGGTCGGTCAATGGATGGATGTTTCCCCTGAGCTTGCCGATGTCATGGCGCAGGCGCAGGTGGTCAGCGAGCTGACCGGAGGCTATTTTGATGTCACCGTGGGCCCGTTGGTTGATCGTTGGGGCTTCGGTCCGGTGCAGGAGATGGCGGGCTCGCCGCGCATTCCAACCGATGTCGAAATCGCGCAATTGCGCGAACAGACCGGTTATCGTTATCTGGAGGTGAGTCAGCAGCCGCCGCAATTGCGCAAGCTGCGCGATGTGCGCGTTGATCTCAGCGGGATCGCCAAAGGTTATGGTGCAGATGTCATCGCTGATTATCTGGATTCCGTGGGCCAGGAAAGTTATTTTATCGAGATCGGTGGCGAATTGCGCATCCGCGGCATCAAGCCGGACGGTAGCAGTTGGGTGCCGGCGATTGAGAAGCCGGGGCAGGGTGCACCGGAGGTGCATGACATCATTGTGATTGACGGACAATCGGTTGCCATCGCCGGATCAGGAGATTATCGCAATTTTTTTGAACAGGATGGTGTAAGATTCTCGCATGAGATTGATCCGTTCACCGGTCGCCCGGTCAGCCACGACCTGGCGGCGGTATACGTGATTACGGATACCGCCATCATGGCGGATGCGCTGGCCACCGCCTTCATGGTGATGGGGGCTGAGCGTGCTCACGAGCTGGCACAGCGCCTGGACCTGGCGGCCTATTTTATTACCAAACGCCGTGATGACGAGGGATTCGACAGTCGTTATACAGCACGCTTTGCAAACTATCTGTCGGACGACGACGTGTGACCTGACAACAATCTGGAGGGATGGACATGACAACCTTGATCGCAAGTTTTGTAATTATGCTGATGGTCGTCGGAGGTATGGCAGTGGGTGTGCTGCTCGGTCGCGAGCCCATCAAGGGTTCCTGCGGCGGCCTGAACAATGCCGGTGTTGAAGGCACTTGTGAGCTGTGTGGCGGAAGCCCGGCCAAGTGCGAGGAAGTGTCGAAGTAGTAACAACAGGAGCAGTCTGGACAATGGCAAAGAATTCCTACGATATTATTGTGGTCGGCAGCGGTCCGGCTGGCGAATCCGCGGCGATCAACGCAGCAAAGCACGGCAGGCGCGTGGCGTTGATTTCCGACCGCGATAAGGTAGGAGGTAACTGCACGCACCTGGGCACGATCCCGTCGAAAGCACTGCGCCACTACGTCAAACAGATCATGCAGTTTCGCTCCAACCCTTTGCTGCGCGAGTTCGCAACACTGCACAAACCCAGTTTTCAGGAAATCATGTGTCACGCTGACCGGGTGATTGACGAGCAGGTGTATCTGCGCAGCAATTACTACGAGAAGAATGATGTTGAAGTGATACGCGGACATGCGACCTTCCTCGATGCCAATACCATCAAGCTGGGCAACAAAGGGCCGACGCTGAAAGCCGAGCATTTCATTGTTGCCACCGGCTCGCGCCCGTACCGGCCGGAGAGTGTCGATTTCACGCACCCGCGCCTGTTTGACAGCGACAAGATACTCACGCTGGATCACTCACCCAAGAAAGTCACTGTCATTGGCGCCGGCGTCATCGGTTGTGAATACGCGTCCATATTTGGTGGCCTGGGCTGCAAGGTGGAACTGATCAATCCCGCGGAATCGCTGCTGTCCTTCCTTGATTGGGAGATATCCGACGCGTTGAGTTATCACTTGCGTGATATAGGCGTGCGCAGCCGCCACAACGAAGAATATGAGTCCATTGAGTACAACGACAAATACGTTGTTACTCACCTGGCCTCAGGCAAGAAAATAAAAAGCGACATCATCCTGTGGGCCAACGGTCGAACCGGTAACTCCGATGGCATGGGGCTGGACAAGCTGGGTATCAAGGTCAATGCGCGCGGGCAGGTGCAGGTCAATGAGCGATATCAGACGGCGCAGGAGAACATCTACGCTGCCGGCGATATTATCGGCTGGCCCTCGCTGGCCAGCGCATCCTACGATCAGGGCCGTGCCGCCTGCAACGCCATCGTGGATCCTGATGAGTTTGTCGCCATTGACCGTGTCGCCTCGGGAATCTATACCATCCCCGAGATCAGCACGCTGGGCAAGACCGAGCAGGAGCTGACCGCTGCCCAGGTTCCGTATGAAGTGGGCAAGGCCTTCTTCAACAACACCGCGCGTGGCCAGATAACCGGCGAGCAGGTGGGCATGCTGAAGCTGATTTTCCATTTCGAGACCCTGGAAATTCTCGGCATCCACTGTTTCGGTGACCAGGCCTCGGAGATTGTCCACATTGGCCAGGCCATCATGGAGCAGCAAGGCGCCGCCAACACCATGAAGTATTTCCTCAATACCACATTCAACTACCCGACCATGGCAGAAGCCTATCGCATTGCGGCGCTGGACGGCCTCAATCGGGTATTCTGAACACTGAACGGACTTTCGAGCGGGAGACAGGAAATGCCCACGCATACAGTCAGCGTATTGGGAGGCGGTAGTTTTGGCACAGTGATCGCCAATATCGTCGCCGCCAACGGTTATAAAGTAAACTTCTGGATGCGTAACCCCGACCTGGTAGACGAGGTCAACCGGACCCACGAAAACCCGCATTACCTGCCCGGTTACCAATTGGATGAGAACGTGCATGCCACCGCTGATATCGAGCAGGCGGTCAGTGGCAGCCGCCTGGTCTTTGTCGCTGTGCCCAGCGCCTATTTCCGCACGGTGGTGCGAAAAATGTTGCCCGCTTTGACTGCCGATACCATACTGGTGAGCACGACCAAAGGCATCGAAGCAGGCAGTTTTCTGCTGATGAGCCAGGTGATGCGCGAGGAAGCACCGGGCGCCCGTATCGGTGTGCTCAGCGGACCCAATCTGGCCAGTGAGATTGCCAGGCGCAACCTCGCCGGCACGGTAATCGCCAGTAACGATGACATGGTCCGTGACCGCGTGCGTGACGTATTAAAGAGTGAGTATTTCAGGGTCTACACCAATGACGACATGTTCGGCGTTGAACTGGGCGGCTCATTAAAGAACATCTATGCCATCATTGCGGGTCTTGCTTCAGCCATGGGCATGGGACAAAACACCAACGGTATGCTGATTACCCGCAGCCTGACCGAAATGGCGCGCTTTGGCCGGGAGCTGGGAGCGGACCCGATGACATTCCTGGGCCTGTCCGGCGTCGGCGATCTGATCGTAACCTGTTCGTCTTCGCTGAGTCGCAATTTTCGTGTAGGCTTTGCCCTGGGGCAGGGCAAATCGCTGGAGGAGGCCGTGGCCGAGATCGGGCAGGTCGCAGAAGGTGTCAACACCCTGAAACTGGTCAAGGAAAAGGCCGACGAGTTGGGCATCTACATGCCTCTGGCGTCGGGTTTATATCAGATTGTTTATGAAGGCAAACCGGTCAGCCAGGTTATCTCGGCCCTGATGCTGGGTGAAGGCGCGCTGGATGTAGAGTACGAGGCACACCAAAGTAAAACGCTGAATTGACAGGGACAGCTTGAAGTAACACCTGGTGTCAGTTTGGCGACAAAGATCACAACAGGAGCCCGGGACATGTCTGACGACTATGTGGAAAATCTAAAGAAACCTTCAGCGTGGTTGCGCGTGCTGTTCATGGCCGGCTTTGTGCTGGCGCTCTATGTGGCCGGTGTTATCCTGCTGGTACTGATGCTGGCGCAGATTCTGTTCAGCCTGATTACCGGTGATGACAATGTCAATCTGCGCCGTCTGGGCAGCAGCCTGACGCTGTATGTGTCCCAGATTCTCGGATTCCTGACCTATAACAGCGAAGAAAAACCGTTTCCGTTTGCACAGTTTCCGCTGGCGAATGAAGACGAAGTCGATGATGTGACCACCGCCGATACCGCCGATTTTGCTTCGCAGCCGGCAGCACAACAGACACCGGCAGCAGGCAGCGAAACCGCTGCCGAATCTGCAGCCAAAGTCATGGCGGAATCGGCAGCACGGCGCGCCACCAGGTCTACCAGCAAAACTCCCAAAGCTTTCACCGGCAAGCCGGTAGCGTCGGACGCCTCGACAACACAGACTACTGCTGACATCAAGACCGCAACGCCCGCCGAACCCGGGGCTGAGGCCGACACCGACACCGGTCCCGAGATGGGTGTCACCGATGTCGTCGACAAGCAGGCAAAAGATGTTTGATTACTGTTTGCGCGGGTTGTTATTGGCTGCGCTGCTGGCCCTGAGCTCGACGCTGGTGCATGCCGACGTCGCCGGGTCATCGGACTACCCTGGCGTTGAGCGTTTCCCCGGGTCCACTATTGTTGACTACCGGGAACAACCATCAACCGTCTATAACCTGCCACTGGGCCGCATGCAGCGGGCTGCCGGTACGGTAGCGCCAAGCCGGTCAGAGCGTTTTCAGGGGCACCTGTACCGGATCACCTATGAAATTCCCGGTGGTTTCCTCACCGATGAAGTTTTCCGGTTCTATCGAGATCAATTGTTGAGACAGGGGCAGCAGGCGTTGTTCAGCTGTCAGGGCAGGGGGTGCGGCAGCAGTAATTTCTGGGCCAATGATGTGTTTGACAACCGCATTCTGTACGGACCGGAAGCCAACCAGTTCTATTCGGCCAGCACCTATCAGAGTATGCGGGAGCGGGAACAGATCAATGGTTACGCGGCTCTCTATGTGGTGACACGGGCCAACCGTCGCATGTATGCCCATATCGACTTCCTGGAACTGCCGGCGCAGCTGGCGGCTGAGCAACGCGAAGGCCTGAATACCACCCCGCAAGCGCTGGAGCAACGACTGGCGCGCGAGCGGGCCGTGGTTATCACCGACCTGAGCTTCAATGACAGCGATGAGCTGGTCAATGTCGACGGTATCGATCTGATTGTGGATGTGCTTGGCCGTGACGCCCTGCTCGAGGTTTATATTGTCGGGCATCTGCAGGACAGCGGTTCGCTAAGCGAGCTGCAGGCGCGCTCAAGGCAACGCGCGCAAGCGGTAGTGGACCGGGTGGCTGCCTCCGGTATTGATGCGGATCGCCTGCAGGCCCAGGGCCTGGGGCCGCTGGCCCCAGTCTGTCGCCCCGGCCCCTGTGGTCAGCGCATCGAGATGGTGCTGCGGCCCTAGCGCTGCTGCACCAGCGACAGGAACTCGTTGCGTGTGTTCTGGCTGCTGCGGAAGGCGCCCAGCATGCACGAGGTCGTCATCACCGAGTTCTGTTTCTCCACTCCCCGCATCATCATGCACATGTGCTGGGCTTCGATGATCACGGCTGCGCCGCCGGCACCGGTCTTCTGCACGATCACCTCGGCGATTTCCTTGGTCAGGTTTTCCTGGATCTGCAGGCGACGGGCAAATACGTCAACGATGCGGGCAATCTTGGACAGCCCGATGACTTTGCCCTTGGGCAGATAGGCGACATGACATTTGCCAATAAAAGGCAGCATGTGATGCTCGCACATGGAATATAATTCAATGTTTTTGACGATCACCATCTCTTCGGACTCAGACGGGAACAGCGCATTGTTGATAACTTCATCAATGTCCTGCTGGTAACCGCGGGTCAGAAACTGAATGGCCTTGGCTGCGCGCAATGGGGTGTCGCGCAGGCCGGGACGCGAGAGGTCCTCGCCGATGGCGCTGATGATTTCACTGTAGGCTGTTTCAATGGTCATGACAGCGATTCAGTCCTGTGTAGTTTATAGGGGGCTGGTTAAAAGGGCTTGGTCAAAAAAGGAGACATACCCTACGATATCGCTGCCCAAGCGTAAAGTGATTTTTAGCATCGCCGTCAGGCACGCGCGATGCAGCAGGAAACCGACAATGAATGTACAAGCCTGTGTTGAGCAAAGTTGCAGCATGTTTGAAGACGCCGGGCTGTATTATGGCCATGGTACGGACAACCCCTGGGATGAAGCGGTGTATCTGGTGTTCACCGTGCTGGGTTTGCCATTTGGTGATGATGACAGCAGCCAGCAGGCGGTGGCGCAGCGGCAGGTGACGACAGCTGAGTGGCAGCGCATCGAAACGCTGGCCCGGCGACGCTGTGATGAGCGGCTGCCCATGGCCTATGTGTTGGGCGAGGCCTGGTTCGCCGGTCTGCCGTTTTACGTCGATGAGCGTGTGTTGGTGCCGCGCTCGCCAATTGCGGAGTTGATTCTGCAGCAGTATCAGCCTTTGCTCAGCGCGCCACCCTCACGGGTGCTGGATCTGTGCACCGGCAGTGGTTGTATTGGTATCGCGACCGCATTGGTGTTTCCCGAAGCCCGGGTCGATCTGGCAGACATCTCTGCCGATGCACTGGCCGTGGCGCAGCAGAATATCATCCGGCACGGGCTGCAGGATCGGGTCAGAATCGTGTGCTCGGATTTGTTTGCTGACGTGTCGGGCGCTTATGACCTGATCGTCTCCAATCCGCCCTATGTATCGGCAGAGGAGGTGGCAGAGCTGCCACCGGAATACCAGCGAGAGCCGGCATTGGGTTTGCTGTCCGATGAGGATGGTCTGGCCATTCCTTTACAGATACTGCGACAGGCCAGCAAACATCTGACGCCTGCCGGCGTGCTGGTACTGGAGCTGGGGTTTACCTGGAGCCTGCTGGACCAGCGTTATCCACAGTGGCCGGTCACCTGGCTGGAGTTTGACAGCGGTGGCGAAGGTGTCCTGGCCATTGCCCGTGATGCGCTGATTCGTGCCGAACGCTGAATTCGTGTATAATTTGCGCCTTTTCGACACGCTGAAATTTTCTGTAATCTCGCGCTGGGGCTCCGACACATGTCCGGTAATAGCATAGGTAAGTTGTTCACGGTCACCAGTTTTGGCGAAAGTCATGGTCTGGCGCTGGGTTGTATTGTTGACGGATGCCCGCCGGGATTGGCGTTGTCAGAGGAAGATCTGCAGCGCGATCTGAATCGTCGCAAGCCGGGACAGTCGCGGTTTACCACGCAACGGAAAGAAGCCGATGCGGTGAAAATTCTGTCCGGTGTGTTCGAGGGCAAAACCACCGGTACGCCGATTGGACTGATGATCGAAAACACCGATCAGAAATCAAAAGATTATAGTAATATCAAGGATATATTCAGGCCGGCTCATGCTGATTATACCTACCAGCAGAAGTATGGATTCCGTGACTACCGTGGTGGCGGGCGCTCATCGGCGCGCGAAACCGCGATGCGGGTGGCCGCCGGCGCCATCGCCAAGAAGTATCTGGCGCAGCAGTTCGGTGTGCAGGTACGCGCCTATCTTAGCCAGCTGGGCCCGATCAAAGCTGAGCAGTTTGACTGGGATCAGGTGGAGCAGAATGCGTTTTTCTGTCCCGATGCCGGCAAGGTAGCGGAGATGGAAGCTTACATGGCGGCGCTGAACAAGGAAGGTAATTCCATCGGCGCCCGGATATCCGTGGTGGCGTCAAGTGTACCTGTGGGGCTTGGCGAGCCGGTGTTTGACCGGCTGGATGCGGATATCGCACACGCACTGATGAGCATCAATGCCGTCAAAGGTGTAGAGATCGGCGCCGGTTTTGATTCGGTCAGCCAGAAAGGCACCGAGCATCGTGATGAAATGACGCCGGAAGGCTTCTTGTCCAACAGCGCCGGTGGGGTGCTGGGCGGTATCTCCAGCGGACAGGATATCGTCGCGCATATTGCACTGAAACCGACATCCAGTCTGCGCCTGCCGGGACGTGCGATTGATGTCGCAGGTAATCCGGTGGAAGTGGTGACGACCGGGCGTCACGACCCCTGTGTCGGCATTCGCGCGGTGCCGATCGCTGAAGCGATGCTGGCCATTGTGCTGATGGATCACCTGCTGCGGCACCGGGCACAGAACTTTGATGTACGCTGCTCAACGCCGGTAATTTAGATTTATCATTGGGTTAAGTAATTAAGTTAGAATTTTGATTAATTATTAACAGTTGTTTTTTGACAGGTTAAATCGGGAACTATTCATGGCTGGAAAAACCTTGTACGACAAACTTTGGGACTCTCACCTGGTCAAACAGCGTGATGACGGCACGGCACTGATCTACATAGATCGCCAGTTGATTCACGAAGTGACTTCGCCTCAGGCCTTTGAAGGACTGCGTCTGACCGGGCGTAAGCCATGGCGCGCCGATGCCAACCTGGCCACGCCGGATCATAATATTCCGACCACCAAGAGTGAGCGCAGCCGCGGCCTGGAAGGCATCATGGATCCGGTGTCACGCATTCAGGTGCGAACCCTGGATGATAACTGCCGTGAATTTGGCATCCTTGAGCTGGACATGAACGACGAGCGCCAGGGCATTGTGCACGTTGTGGGGCCAGAGCAGGGCGCCACACTGCCGGGCATGACCATCGTCTGTGGCGATTCCCACACCTCCACCCACGGCGCGCTGGGCGCACTCGCGCACGGTATTGGTACCTCGGAAGTAGAGCATGTGATGGCGACCCAGTGCCTGATTCAGCGCAAGATGAAGAATATGCTGATACGGGTGGATGGTCAGTTGAATCCGGGCGTCACCGCCAAGGATATTGTGCTGGCCATCATCGGTAACATCGGCACTGCCGGTGGTACCGGTTATACCATCGAGTTTGGCGGCGAAGCGATTCGTTCACTGAGCATGGAAGGGCGCATGACCATCTGCAACATGGCGATTGAAGCCGGTGCCCGTGCGGGCCTGATTGCTGCGGACCAGACCACGGTGGATTACATTCGGGGCCGTCCGTTTGCTCCCAAGGGCGAGATGTTCGACAAAGCCGCTGAAGCCTGGCTGCAACTGACCAGTGACAACGATGCGCAATTCGACCGCGTGGTGGTGCTGGATGCTGCCGACATCATTCCCCAGGTCACCTGGGGCACGTCACCGGAAATGGTTGCGCCGGTCACCGGTGTGGTGCCCGACCCGGATCAGGAGGCTGACAGTGGCCGCGCCGAGAGCATCCGTCAGGCGCTGAAATACATGGGTCTGAAGCCCGGCACCGCCATCAAGGACATCAAGCTGGATGTGGTGTTTATCGGCTCCTGCACCAATTCACGCATTGAAGATCTGCGTGCTGCAGCCGCCGTCGTCAAGGGCCGCAAGGTCGCCAGTACGATTGAGCTGGCGCTGGTGGTGCCCGGTTCCGGGCTGGTTAAAAAGCAGGCGGAAGCTGAAGGCCTGGACAAGATCTTTGTCGAGGCGGGTCTGGAATGGCGCGAACCGGGCTGCTCCATGTGCCTGGCCATGAACGCCGACCAGTTGCCGGCAGGCAAGCATTGTGCGTCGACGTCCAACCGTAACTTCGAAGGTCGTCAGGGCTTTGGCGGGCGTACCCATCTGGTCAGTCCGGCGATGGCAGCCGCCGCGGCCATCCATGGCCACTTTGTTGATGTGCGCGATATCCTGCTGGAATCCGATCGCGCTCACTGAGCGCCCCGGGCTGCGGCAACAGCTGCGGCAAGACCAAGAGATCGCAAGCGAATTTGAGCTCCAGAATTTTGAGACCAAGACTATGAAAAAATTTGATGTACAAACCGGCGTGGTGTTGCCGCTGGATCGTGCCAATGTTGATACTGACTTTATTATTCCCAAGCAGTTCCTGAAATCGATCAAGCGCAGCGGTTTTGGTGTCAATCTGTTTGACGAACATCGTTATCTCGACAAGGGCGAACCCGATGCGGATAACAGCAAACGTCCACTGAACCTGGATTTTGTGCTTAATCAGCCGCGTTATAAAGGTGCCAACGTGTTGCTGGCGCGTGAAAACTTTGGTTGTGGGTCCAGCCGTGAGCACGCGCCGTGGGCGCTGGACGACTACGGTTTCCGGGTATTGATTGCGCCCAGTTTTGCCGACATTTTCTTCAACAATTGTTTCAAGAACGGCATTCTTCCCATTGTTCTTGATAAGAAAATTGTTGATGAGCTGTTTACAGAGGTGACTGCCGCCGAAGGTTACACACTGACTGTGGACCTGCCGGCGCAAACCATCACCCGGCCCGATGGCAGCACCATCAGTTTTGAGGTGGACGCGTTCCGCAAGCATTGCCTGCTGAACGGTCTGGACGATATTGGCCTGACCCTGGAAGACGCCGATGCCATCAATGGCTTCGAGTCCCGGTGGCGGGAAAAATCACCATGGTACTTCAATCCACCGGCCTGAGTGCCAGCTCAGTGACAGCAGCGTGATTGAGGGCCGGAACCAAAGGCCTGCCATGGGTTTACTAGGAGAATTTTATGAAGACTTATAATGTAGCGGTAGTGGGCGCAACAGGCGCTGTAGGCGAGACCCTGATCAGTATTCTGGAAGAGCGCAATTTCCCGGTGGGCGAATTGTTCCCGCTGGCCAGTGAGCGTTCTGCCGGCAGCACAGTGATGTTCCGCGGCAAGCCGGTCACGGTTCAGAATCTGGCTGACTTTGATTTTTCGCAGGCGCAGATTGGCCTGTTTTCGGCTGGCGGCAACATTTCCGAAATGTACGCCGAGAAAGCAGGCAAGGCGGGTTGTATTGTCATCGATAATACCTCGCATTTCCGCCGTGACGAAGATGTTCCGCTGGTGGTGCCCGAGGTCAACCCGGAAGCGATTGCGCAGTACACCAAACGCAATATCATCGCCAACCCGAACTGCTCCACCATTCAGATGCTGGTGGCACTGAAGCCGATTCATGACAAAGTGGGCATCACCCGTATCAATGTGTCGACCTATCAGGCGGTGTCAGGCACCGGCAAAGAAGCGATAGAAGAGCTGGCCGCGCAAACGGCGGCGTTGCTCAATGGCAAAGAGGCGGAATGCAGTGTCTATCCAAAGCAGATTGCCTTCAACGCGCTGCCGCACATCGATGTGTTCCTGGAAAACGGTTACACCAAGGAAGAGATGAAAATGTCCTGGGAAACCAAAAAAATCCTCGACCAGAGCATTGAGGTCAACGCCACCTGTGTGCGTGTGCCGGTGTTCTTCTCGCATTCCGAAGCCGTGCATCTGGAAACCAAAACGCCGATCAGCGTGGAAGACGTGCGAGCGCTGCTGAGCAATGCGCCGGGTGTCAAACTGATGGATGAGCGCAAGGATGGTGGTTATCCCACCGCCGTGAGTGACTCCGCCGGCAAGGATGAGGTACTGGTGGGTCGTATCCGCAAGGACATATCCCACCCCAACGGCATTGATATGTGGATCGTGGGTGACAACGTACGCAAAGGCGCGGCGCTGAACTCCATCCAGATCGCCGAGGTGTTGATAAAAGACTACTTATCATGAATACTTGCGAGGGTCCGGAGCGATAGCGCCGGCCCTCGCAATGACTGCCTCAAAACCGGGTAAAGGAAAACTGCCCAGAGCCGGGTAAAAGAAAATTGCCCAGAGCCGCGTAAAGGAAAACTGCCCAGAGCCGCTTAAAGGAAAATAATATGGTTAAAAGGCTGTTGCCAATCATCGCTGCGTTGCTGCTGTCCGCAGTCACGCAGGTTCATGCGCTCAGCCTGGGTGATATCACTCTGGAGTCTGCTGCCGGCGAACCGCTCCAGGCCAGCATTCAGCTCCTGGATAGCGAGGGTCTGACCACCGCCGATATCTCCGCCATGGTGGCCTCCGCCGCCGATTTTCAGCGCTTTGATGCCGAGCGCATTGCGGTGCTGGACAATCTCAATATCACGGTCGAATTCGCTGGCGGCGCTCCCATCCTGCGCATCAGCAGCCCGGTGATCATCGAAGAGCCTTTTTTGAATCTGGTGCTGGATACACGCTGGCCAGCGGGGCGGGTACTGACCGAGTACACCCTGCGACTGGAATCACCCGCCTTCAGTGCCCAGAGCGACCAACAGCTCAGCGCCGCGCCGGTGCAATCGGTGTTTGAACCGGCAGCACCCGACGCTGAGCCGGCAACCGACGTTGCCACTGATGACCAGGGCGAAACCGGTACTGAGCCAGAGCCGGCGGCGGTTGTCGCAGCGCAGACTGACACGGCATCAGACGACCCCGGCAGCACGTCCGGCATAGCCCCCGCCGAGGCTGAAGATCAGGATCAATCTGCTCAGCCCGCGCCACTTGCAGCCCCGGACGATCTTGCCAATGCCAGCACACTGACGGTCAATGCCGGCGATACCCTCTGGGAACTGGCCTTGCGTGCGCGACCGGACGACTCGGTCAGTGTTCAGCAAACCATGCTGGCTCTGCAGCGTCTTAATCCCGATGCCTTTCTGGGCAACAACATCAACCGGGTCAAGCGTGGCGAAGTGCTGCGGGTACCGGAACTCAATGAAATCCGTCGGCTGGCAGCCGCCGAGGCCATCGCCGAAGTGACCCGGCAGAATGTTGAATTCCGGCAACCGGGTGCTGTGGCCAGTGAGCCGGTCACCGCCGGTCCGGGCGCGGCCGCGCCGGGCACCCAGCAGGGCCAGTTGCGCGTGGTGACGGCTGACGATGATACGCAGGAGTCCGCCGATGCGTCGGCGTCCGCCGCCAGCACGCAGTCTGCCGAACAGGCCATCGCCCGCAATGATGAACAGCTTGATGCGCTGGAAGACAGTATGGCGCAGCGTGAGGAAGAGCTGGACCGGCTCGACCTGGAAAACACCGAACTTGATTCCCGCCTGGCGATGTTGCAACAGCAAATCACATCTGCCCAGGAAATAATCCGTCTGCGTGATCTAGAGCTGGCCCAGTTGCAGGCACAGCTGGCCGAGGCTGAATCCGCTGCCACTGACCCCGCGGTCAGCACTGACGAGGAACAGACCACAACAATCACCATGGCGCCCGATGCCGGCCCGGTAGAACGCTTTTTCAATTTGCTGATCAGCAATACGTGGGCTTTGCTGGCCGCCGCCGCGGTGCTGGTGTTGTTGCTGGTACTGGTACTGATGCGCCGCAACCGCGCCGGCCTCACTGATGAACAGCGTGCGCAGCGTGAAAATGACAATATGTCGCTGGGCGACGACAGCGACGATGAACTGCTGTTTTCTGGCGTCGCGGCTGCGGCGGCTGCCGCCGACGAAGCGGACGAGAAGGCGGACGAAGCCAGAGCTGACAGCGAAGCAGATCAGGATGACGATGGCGTCACTTACACGCCTTCGGGTACGTTTGACGAAGAGTCGGCAGATGATGAGGTGGAAGGTGAGGCGAGTGATCTGACACTGGATGAGCCGGTGTCTGACGATATGGCGTATAACGAAAATAGCACTTTTGACGACGAGTTTGCGCTGGACGATACCCTGGAAGTGGATCCTGATGCTGATGACCCGTTTGCTGAAACGGCGTCGCCCGACTCTGCCGCCGCCGTGACACCGAAAGCCGGCGACAGCACGGGTGCTGATGATGACGATGACGAAGGACCTGACTGGGGCGACACCGATCTCGATCTGGAAGAAGATATCGGTGATGCCGACGATGAAGCCGCTGAACCGGATGATTTGACCGCAATCGACGAAGACGATGATGAATTGTCCTGGCCCGATGCCGACACAGCAACAGTGACCGATAGCGATTCGGACTACGACATTTATGATGTCGCGTCTGACAACACGGATTCGGTGGCGCCGGCACCAGAGCCAGAGCCGGAACCAGAACCAGAACCAGAGCCGGAACCAGAGCCAGAGCCGGAACCAGAACCGGAGCCGGAACCAGAACCAGAGCCGGAACCAGAACCAGAGCCAGAGCCAGAGCCAGAGCCAGAAACGGAACCGGAACCGGAACCGGAAACCGGATCGATAGCGGAGCCCGAAACCGCAGACAACGCTGGTGATGACACTATCGAAGACGATTTTGATGACCTGGCCTTTATGTCAAACGAAGACTCCTTCGATGCTGACGAGGAGGACGATGATGAAGATTTCGCCTTCCTGTCTGACAGTGATGAAGCCGCAACCAAGCTTGACCTGGCGCGCGCCTACATCGACATGGGTGACAGCGATGGTGCCCGTGAAATTCTGGCGGAAGTCGTGAAAGAGGGCACCGAAGCCCAGCGCAGCACTGCCGAATCCCTGCTGGAAAGGCTCTGACATCAGGCCTGACGAACCATCATGACTGCAACCACCCGAATTGCTCTGGGCGTCGAATACAACGGCGCCGCCTTCCATGGCTGGCAACGCCAGTCCGCGCCGGCTATCGCCACTGTGCAGGCGGCACTGGAAAAGGCGTTGTCACATGTCGCCGACCAGAGCATTACCGTTAACTGTGCCGGCCGCACCGATGCCGGCGTACATGGTAGCGGCCAGGTCGTACATTTCGAATCAGGCGTCGATCGCGGCGAGAAGGCCTGGATTCGTGGCACCAACAGTCATCTGCCGCCCCAGGTCAGGGTGCAGTGGGCACGTGTGGTGACTGATGACTTTCATGCCCGCCACTCCGCACTCAGCCGTCGCTACCGTTATGTCATTTACACCGGTGCCATCAAACCCACGGCCCTCATTCAACAACTGACGCACGTCAAGGATGAATTGAACGTGGCCGCGATGCACGAGGCCGGCCAGCACTTGCTGGGGGAGAATGACTTCAGTGCCTTTCGCGCCGCCGGCTGCCAGTCGCGCACGCCGATGCGCTGCATCAATGAAATCAGCGTCACCCGTCAGCGCCGCTTTATCGTTCTGGAGGTCGAAGCCAACGCCTTTCTGCTGCACATGGTGCGCAATATTGCCGGCGCCTTGCTGGAAGTGGGCGCCGGTCGCCAGCCGTCTGACTGGGTCAGACAGGTATTGGCGACCCGGGATCGCACTCAGAATGCAGTGACGGCCAGGCCCGATGGATTGTACCTGGTCAATGTTGGATACCCCGAACGCTTCGGTTTGCCGGTGTTGCCATTGGGCCCCTGTTTTTTATAGGCGCCAGACCCGCATTGGTCGTGCTTTGGTTAAGCAGTCGACGATGAACTCTGATAAAATCCTACGCCTTGAAATTGATAGTAGCGTTTGCCTGACTGGTGAAGGAGATCCGGTGCAAAGACGTACGCGTGTGAAAATCTGCGGTATAACCCGGCCCGAGGATGCCCGTCTGGCGTCCCAGCTTGGCGCCGATGCGCTGGGTCTGGTGTTTTATGCCGGCAGCCCCCGTGGGGTCGACCTGCAACAGGCGCAGGCCATTCGCGCAGCCGTGCCCGCCTTTGTCAGCCTGGTCGGTCTGTTTGTCAATCCGGAGCGTAAACAGGTGGATGATGTGCTTGCCTGCCTGCGCCTAGATTGCCTGCAGTTTCACGGCGAAGAAGAACCGGATTTTTGTCAGTCATTTGCCATGCCTTACATGAAGGCTGTTCGTGTGCGCTCGGGCACTGATCCGATGGTTGCCATGAAGGCTCACCGGCAGGCGTCAGCCATCCTGCTTGACTCCTATGATCCGGAGCAGGCCGGGGGCACCGGTAAAAGATTCGACTGGACGGTGGCTCGCCACTGTGTCGATCGCAGCCCGCTGCCGATCGTACTGGCCGGTGGTCTGACGCAGGACAACGCAGCGCGCGCCATCAAAGAAGTGCACCCCTGGGCGCTGGATCTGAGCAGTGGTGTGGAAAAAGAGCCGGGTATCAAAGACCCGCAACGTTTACAGGCATTTTTCAACGAGGTAAATCGTGTCCGTATCTGAGACAGTAGCAACACCCGAACAGGATCTGTTCAGCGGTCCCGACCTAGCTGGCCATTTTGGTCGCTACGGCGGGGTATTTGTCGGCGAAACCCTGATGGCTGCGGTAGAAGAGCTGGATCAGGTGTATCGCAAACTGTCACAGGACCCCAAATTCTGGCAAGAGTACGACCACGACATGAAGCACTATGTCGGCCGGCCGTCGCCGCTGTATCTGGCTGAGCGCCTGACCGCGAAATACGGTGGTGCGAAGATCATTCTCAAGCGCGAAGACCTGAATCACACTGGCGCGCACAAAATCAACAACACCATTGGACAGGCTCTGTTGGCCAAGTTCATGGGTAAACCACGCATCATTGCCGAAACCGGTGCCGGTCAGCACGGTGTTGCCAGTGCCACAGTCGCTGCGCGTCTGGGGCTGGAGTGTCATGTTTACATGGGGGCCGAGGACGTCCAGCGTCAGGCTGCCAACGTGTACCGCATGAAGCTGCTGGGCGCCAATGTGATACCGGTGACTTCCGGCTCGCGCACGCTCAAGGATGCTCTTAATGAAGCGCTGCGCGACTGGGCCACCAATGTCGATTCGACCTACTACATCATCGGCACTGTGGCCGGGCCGCACCCGTATCCAATGCTGGTGCGTGATTTCCAGGCCATCATTGGCCGTGAGGCGCGCGCGCAATCACTGGAAGAATACGGCAAGTTGCCTGATGCCCTGGTGGCCTGTGTCGGCGGTGGCTCCAACGCCATAGGCCTGTTCCATCCGTTCCTGCGGGATTCAGAGGTTGCCATGTATGGCGTGGAAGCGGGCGGTGACGGGGTTGAGACCGGTCGCCACGCGGCGCCACTGTCTGCCGGCAAGCCCGGTGTGCTGCACGGCAACCGCACCTACGTGATGAGCGACGAACGCGGCCAGATCGTGGAAACCCACTCGGTTTCTGCCGGTCTGGATTATCCCGGTGTCGGTCCCGAGCACTCCTGGCTGAAAGACATCAAGCGCGTCAACTACGTCTCGGTGACCGATACTGAAGCGCTGGATGCATTCCGTGCCCTGACCCGACTGGAAGGTATCATCCCGGCACTGGAATCAGCTCACGCGATTGCCTATGCCTGCAAACTGGCCGCTACCATGTCACCGGAGCAGACCATTGTGGTGAACCTGTCCGGGCGTGGTGACAAGGATATTCATACTGTCGCCGACATTGATGGCATTACCATCTAAGGCCTGATATCAGGACGGGAACGACGTTAAAAGGACGCTAAAGGGCGCCAAAGGAAAAGACATGAGCCGGATAGATTCTTGTATAGCTGCCGCGAAGGCGGCGGGACGCAAAGCCCTGATTCCCTACATAGTGGCTGGCGACCCGGATGGTGATACCACGGTCAGCCTGATGCACCAGTTAGTGCAGGATGGCGCCGACATTATCGAGCTGGGCATGCCCTTTAGCGACCCGTCGTCAGACGGTGCCATCATCCAGTTGGGCGCTGAGCGCGCCCTGCGCAATGGCGCCGGGCTGGATACGGTATTTTCCGTGGTCCGCCAATTCCGTGAGCAGGACAACAACACCCCGGTAGTGCTGATGGGCTACCTCAATCCGGTGGAAACCATGGGTTACCAGGCTTTTGTCGAGCAGTCGGCGAAAGCGGGCGTGGACGGTCTGCTGTTGGTTGACCTGCCGGTCAGTGAGGCGGAGAGCCTGCTGGCGTTGACACGTCCGCGGGACATGAATGTGATTTTCCTGGTAGCGCCAACGACCACCGACAAACGTATTGCTTCGATCTGCGAGCACAGCTCGGGCTACATCTATTATGTGTCGCTGAAAGGTGTCACCGGTGCCGCCCTCAGCGATACCGGTGAGATAGCGCAACGTGTCGCCGGGCTGCGCAGCGCAACTGACCTGCCGATCATGGTGGGTTTCGGCATCAAGGATACCGCTTCGGCGCTGGCCATGGCTGCGGTCAGCGACGGCGTAATCGTGGGCAGTGCGCTGGTGCAAAAGATTGGCGAGCTGAGTGAAACCGCAGCCCGTGATGCCGGACTGATCGCAGACAGTACGGCGCTGATTGCCTCGATTCGACAGGCATTGGACAGTGAATCAGCCTGAGTCCGGCCAATATCAGTGATACCAGACACACTAACCGGTAAAAACACGCCGGAAATGTTATAGTTAGCAACAGGATTAAGCAGGACAGGACCCAATTATGAGCTGGATTAACAAGATCCTCCCATCGATTCGAAACAGCAGTACCACCCCTGAAGGCAATGGCAAGCAGAAGTCCAGTGTGCCTGAAGGCCTGTGGAAGAAATGCCCGCGCTGCGAGGCGGTGCTGTACCGGCCGGATCTGGAGCGTAACCAGGAAGTGTGCCCCAAGTGCGACCACCACATGCGTATCACCGCGCGGCGACGCCTGGAACTGTTTCTCGATGCTGAAGGGCAGCAGGAACTGTTCACGGATATCGAACCCGTTGATATTCTGAAATTCAGGGATCTGAAAAAGTACAAGGACCGCCTGTCTGCGGCACAAAAAAGCACCGGCGAACGTGATGCGCTGATCGTGGTGCAAGGTCAGGTGATGTCGGTCGAGATGATCGTGGCGGCGTTCGAGTTTGGTTTTATCGGTGGCTCCATGGGCGCCGTTGTCGGCGAGAAATTTGTGCAGGCAGTCAACAGTTGCATCGAACAGCGTCTGCCTCTGGTGTGCTTCTCCACCAGTGGCGGTGCGCGCATGCAGGAAGCACTGATTTCCCTGATGCAGATGGCAAAAACCTCGGCCGCACTGGAGCGCCTGCGTGAGCACGGTCTGCCGTTTATTTCCGTGCTGGTCGACCCGGTTTACGGCGGCGTGTCGGCGAGTCTGGCCATGCTGGGTGATATCAATATCGCAGAGCCGCGGGCACTGGTGGGTTTCACCGGTCCGGATGTCATTCGCCAGACCGTGCGGGTGAAATTGCCGGAAGGCTTTCAGCGCGCCGAATTCCTGCTGGAACATGGCGCCATCGACATGATCTGTCACCGCAAAGAGATGCGCGATACCATCTCCGGCCTGATTGGTAAATTGCTGCAATTGCCGCCGGCAGCCTGAGCATGACTGCAGCCGCCGACCCTGGCCTGGATCTGACCGGATGGCTGGCTCGCATTCAGCAACTCCACCCCAATGAAATCGACATGGGGCTGGAGCGTCTGGCGGTTGTTGCTGATCGACTGGGGTTGATCCTGAAGCCGGCAGACAAGCGGCCGCTGGTGATCACGGTGACCGGTACCAACGGCAAGGGCAGTCATGTAGCGGTCATCGACGCGGTGCTGAGCGCCGCCGGCAAACGCGTTGGCCGTTATACCTCCCCCCATCTTCTGCACTATAACGAGCGCATCTGTATTCAGGGCGAGCCGGTGACTGACGCGGCCATCGTGCAGGCTTTTGTCGCCATCGAGCAGGCTCGCGGCGAGGTTTCCCTGACTTACTTTGAGTTCGGCACGCTCGCCGCTTTGCTCATCTTCCAGCACGCCAATCTCGATGTCATGGTGCTGGAAGTGGGTCTGGGCGGCCGGCTGGATGCGGTCAATATCGTGGACGCCGATATCGCGGTGGTGACCAGCATCGGGCTGGATCATCAGGAGTGGCTGGGCGATTCGCGCGAGAGCATTGCGCTGGAAAAGGCCGGCATATTTCGTCCCGGCAAACCGGTAGTGTGCAGTGAATCCGATCCACCTCATACCTTGCTGGAGGCGGCAGCGGCAAAGTCATGCCCGCTATACCGCGTCGGCCGGGATTTTATCGCCACACCATCGCTGGTCGACCAAAGGTGGCATTGGCGGGGGCGTCCGGGTGATTCGCTTGACCCCGGGCGCGTGCAGCACTGGACAGTGACTGACCTGCCACCAGCGGCGCTGGCGCATGGCAATATTGCCGGGGCTTTGCAGGCAGTCTGCCTGACCGGCCTGGTGCCATCGGTACAGTGGTTGCAGTCTCAGTTGCCTGCAATCCTGTTGACGCTGATGCTGCCAGGTCGGCAACAGTGGTTTCTGCCACCACGCGTCCCGGTGCCAATGGTGATGGACGTGGCTCACAACCCCCAAGCAGGGCAGTCACTGGCGGCGGCAATCCAGCGACAACGCCAGCAATTATTGCTGCAGTGTGGCCGCATCGGCTCGGTTCGGGTGGTGCTGGCGATGATGGCGGATAAAGATCATGAAGGATTTTATCAGGCCTTAGAAAAGCAGGCGGACTTCTGGTATATTGCGCACTTCGATCTGCCGCGTTGTTTTCCGGCGCAGGCACTAACGGAAAGTTTCCTTCAGTTCGGCGCAGATAAGCGTAGGATGGCAGCATTGTCGCCTTTTGTGACGGTGGCTGATGCACTCGCCGCGGCGTGCAGCGATGCCGTGGAGGGCGACATCATTGTGGTGACTGGATCGTTTATTACAGTGTCTGATGCGATGTCGAGCATATCGGACCGAGAGACACTGAGAGAGGCAAATACGCTTTGAATCAGAACACCCGGCAAAGATTGATTGGCACGCTGGTGCTGGCGGTAGCTGCATTGATATTGCTGCCGTTGATTTTTGACGGAGAGGGTAGTTATCAGCCGGTTCTGCAAACCGAGATTCCGTCCCGTCCCATTCAGCCCGAGCCCGCCCGCACCGATCCGCAACGCCCGGTGATCACGGCAGACACCGATGCCATCCGCCTTAACGACGTACCGGATACCGGTGCGCAGTCCTCTGCCAGTCCGGACGCAGATGACGCACCGCCGCTCGTGGCGGAGTCATCAGAGCAGGCACCGCCAGCGGTGACAGAATCTTCCTCACCGGCGCCAGCATCACCTGCCAGCGAACCGGCCCCGGCCGCCAACACTGCCGCCACCGCCACCAATACAATTACACCAGCACTGGACAACCAGGGACTGCCGGAAGGCTTCAGCGTGCGCCTGGGTTCGTTTGGCAATGCCACCAATGCCAGCAACCTGGTGACCCGATTGCAGGACGCCGGGCACCGCGCTTACACCCGCCGCATCGAATCCAGTCAGGGCATGCTTACCGCGGTATTTGTCGGCCCCGTGGTTGACAGAACCACCGCCTCTGCACTGCTGGAAAGCTTGCGGCAGGCGTTTGCGCTGAACGGCATGATCGTGCGTTACGAAATCGAGGAGCTTTGAGATTGCCAGCGACGCGCCTGCCAATGGCAATGCCAGCAGCTAGTGCCCCAACGGGCGATGACCAACGAGGGAGTGCGGCATGAACCTACTGGATATCAGCATAGTGCTGTTGATAGTGCTATCGAGTATTTTTGGTCTGTGGCGTGGTTTTGTGCGCGAAGTACTATCACTGATGGCGTGGATTGCCGCCATCGTTGTCGCCCGTCTGTACAGCCCGCATCTGGCGCCGATTTTTACCAGTGTTACCGATAACGAGACCGCACGTTATGTGCTGGCCTTTGCCATTCTGTGTTTTGTTACATTGCTGCTGGGCGCGTTAATTAATCATTTTATGACACGATTGATCAGCATTGCCGGTCTTCAGATGACTGATCGTTTGCTGGGCGCCCTGTTTGGTGTCGCCCGAGGTGTATTGATTGTGGCGGTGGCGGTGTATTTTGCTGCCGAATTTTACTCGGATCGAACCTGGTGGGTGGAAGCGCAGACGTTGCCTTACATCCAGATTGTGATTGATTGGGGCAGTGGCTTTTTTGTCGAGCCTGCGACAGAAGTCTGATTTTTTGCGCAACGTAATGTTGACGCGCTTTACGGAGTATTTTGCATGTGTGGTCTGGTCGGTGTTGTAGGTCAATCTGACGTGGCAGTGAGTTTATACGATACCCTGACGGTGCTTCAGCATCGTGGGCAGGATGCCGCAGGTATCGCAACGGACGACAACGGCATTCTGAACCTGCGCAAAGACAACGGGCTGGTCAAGGATGTGTTCCGCACCCGTCACATGCGACGCCTGGCTGGCAAGATGGGTATTGGCCACGTGCGCTATCCTACCGCCGGCAGCTCCAGTCCGGCGCTGGCGCAGCCGTTCTATGTGAATTCGCCATACGGTCTGTGCCTGGCGCACAACGGCAACCTGACCAACTCTGCCGAGCTCAGTGAAGAGCTGTTCTCTGAGGACCTGCGTCATATCAATACGGATTCCGACTCAGAGGTGCTGCTCAACGTATTTGCCCACGAACTGCAGCAGGTCGGCAAAATGGCGCCCACCGCCGATGATGTGTTTGCTGCAGTGGAAGGCGTTCATCGTCGCTGCCGTGGTGGTTATGTCGCGCTGGTGATGATAACCGGTTACGGCATTGTCGGTTTCCGCGATAAAAATGGCATCCGGCCTCTTGTCTTCGGCAAGCGCGAACGGGACGGTCATAGCGAATACATGCTGGCATCGGAAAGCGTCGCGCTGGACTCACAGGGTTTTACCCTGGTGCGTGATGTGGCGCCCGGCGAAGCAGTGTATATCGATGTGCACGGCAACCTGCATACCCGGCTGTGCGCAGAGCCGGCGCCGTATACCCCGTGCATTTTCGAACACGTCTATTTTGCGCGTCCGGATTCACTGATGGATGGTATTTCCGTGTACAAGGCACGCCTGCGCATGGGCGAAAAACTCGCTGACAAATTACAGCGGCTGCGGCCTGATCACGATATCGATGTGGTCATTCCCATTCCCGATACCAGTCGTACGTCCGCGCTGGAGCTGGCCAACCGCCTGGGAGTGAAATACCGCGAAGGCTTCGTAAAAAATCGTTATATCGGCCGCACCTTCATCATGCCCGGGCAAAGTCAGCGCCGTAAATCGGTGCGGCAGAAACTCAATGCCATCGAGCTGGAATTCCGCGGCAAGAATGTGCTGCTGGTGGATGACTCGATTGTGCGCGGCACTACCTGTCGGCAGATTATTCAGATGGCTCGTGATGCCGGTGCGCGCAAGGTGTATTTTGCATCCGCTGCACCGCCGGTGCGTTATCCCAACGTATACGGCATTGATATGCCGGCAGCCGAGGAATTGATTGCCCACAATCGTACCGAGAAAGAAGTGGAAACACTGATAGGTGCCGATTGGCTTATTTTTCAGGACCTGGAAGACCTGATCTCGGCGTCGCACGAAGGCAACCCCAATATCACGCAATTTGACTGCGCCGTATTCGACGGTAAATACATCACCGGTGATGTGGACGCGACGTATCTGCGAGAGCTGGAACAGGCGCGCAACGATGTCGCCAAGAAGCGTGCGCGGAAGGTCCCTGAACCTGCCGAAGAAGCCTGACAGGCCGTTATGCCAGCCCGCCAACAAACGGCTCAGCCGCCAGCCAGTTTGGCGGTGATGCCTTTGCTTTTCAGGAATTCGACAATGACAGGGCGATGATCGCCCTGTATTTCGATGACACCGTTTTTCACTGCGCCACCGCTGCCACAGCGGGTTTTTAACTGTTTGGCCAGGGCGTCCAGCTCTGCTGCATTCATCGCCAGCCCATCAATCAGGCTGACGCCTTTGCCTTTTCTGCCTTTGGTTTCCCGACGTACTTTGACATTGCCATCGCCGGCGGGCGTTGCCGCCGCCTGTGCTTTGCAGCTGCAGGCACTTTGCGCATTGAGACAGGCAGGGCAGAGCCTGCCTTTGTCGGTGCTGTAAACGGGACGGGAGCTGCTCATTATAGACGGGTCATTGCAATTGCTTCATGTGTCAGGCTGGTCACTGCCGGTACAGCGGCGGCAGGTCGAATTGCTGTGCCTGCTGCAGACGCTGATCGTCTTTCAGGTGCGCGCTGCGCTCTGCCTTTAGCAGGCTGGTCAGTTGTTCGCGTTCGCCGCTGCTGAATGTCTGCTGACTGTCGCTGCTGTACAGCACTGCCTGCAAGGCCTGGCACAGGTCAGTGAGTGCAGCATTGTTAAAGCGGGCAGCCAGATCATCCAGGTTGTGCAGGCCGGCGTCACGGTGGTACTGGCGCCCCCAGGCGATCAGGTGTTGACGAATCTGCAATGGTTCGGCTGTTGCGAGGCTGGATTCAAGTTGTCTGAATGCCTGTTTTTCCTGGCCATCGGCAATATCGCGTTCGTATACCGGTGTGCGCACGATGGCGGGTTTGTCAGTCGCCGGTCGCTGGCGCCGTTGCCAATACCACCACATGGCAATCAGTAGCAGGCCAAGTACGGCGATCAGGCCATAGAGTATCCAGGCAGGGGTCTGACGCCCGCTGAGTAGCTCGTCGGCAATGTCCGGCTGCAGCAGGTTGCCCGGCGTGGCGTCCCCGGCAATATCGGTCTCGCTGTCGCTGCCAGCGCCGGCGCCACCTGGTGCCTCTACCACGATAAACGAGGCAGGCACTACTGCCCGGCGCAGGCTGTCGCTGTTAACGTCCCACCACGGCAGATTGATTTCCGGTATCACCACGGAGCCGTTGTCGGTCGCCACCAGTTCATAGGTCTCGGTGCGGCTACCCACGACATTGCCGTCTATGATGGTGCGCTCAATCACCGGTGACTCCGGATACACGTTCATTTTGTCAATTTCCGGCCGGCCCAGCGGCGGCAACGCGGCGCCGTCAAGACCATTGGCAGTGATGGTCAGGGTCCGGGTCACTGACTGTCCGGGTTGCAGGCGGGTAATGTCATCACTCCAGCGCTCTTCGACCCGGATGTCACTGGCGGGCAGCCAGGTGTTGTCGGCCGGAAAAGCGTCCGGGCGTCCCTTGACATCAATGTCGTAACCCGGCGCAAAGGCGGTGACCGGGCGCATATTGGGGTTGCGGAACACAAAGTTGCTGGAACCGTCAGTCAGTTCACCGCGGAAGACGATATCCGGAATCTCCAGGTTGCCGCTGCGCTGCGGGAAGATCACATAGTTCATCTCATACACGCCGTAGCGTTGACCATCAATGAGCTGCTCATACTGATGTGGCTGGCCGAGAAGTTGCACCACGGTATTCTCCGGTGCAACCTCAGTGAAATTTGGATTCCGGATACCAGCGATGGTGTAGTACAGACGAATGGTAAACAGCAGCTGCTCCTGCACGTAGACAGAGTCTTTGCTGATGATGGTTTCCATGTGCACATCCTGGCCGCTGGCCAGACCGGTGACCGAGGGTTCGGTGACAGTGATGGTGTAGGGTTCGGTGAATTCGCCGGCAACGCTGATGGCTGGAATCTGCTGTTCGCCCAGTTCGCGCGGGAACAGGACCAGCATGTAATCGGTCCACGATTCGATGCGGTTATTGACCGAGCGCAGATGGCTGGCCGAACGCGTGCTGACAATTTCAAATTGCTCGCGCAACGGGTCCAGCTCGATGGCGACGCCACCTTGCTGGCCGTACACGCGCACCCGCAAGGTCACGGTTTCGCCACGCGCAAGCTCGGTGCGATCCAGCTCGGTTTCAACGCGCGTTTGCTGCTGCGCCAGTGCGCTGTCAGTTACGGTCAACAACGCAAGCGTCAGTACGGCGAGCAGCGTCAGCGACAACGTCAATCCTGAAATTCTGAAGTGCTGTCTCATAATTCCCCGTTCATTGTGAGTTCTGACCGCTGGTTCTGCGCTCTATCATACGCCGGCGCGACTCAAACTGGAATTTTCGCTGCAGCAGCTCGCCCGGATCGTCTTCGATACGGCGCAGGAACTGTTCCAGTGACTCCTGGTCCTCTTCCTGCTCGACCTGGGCATCGCTGCGCTGCTGGCCCTGGTCCGCATTCTCGGATTCACTTTCCTGCTGCTGTTCGTCCTGCTGCTCCTGCGACTGTTCCTGCTGTTGCTGCTCTTCCTGTTCCTGTTGCTGCTGGTCCTGCTCGCTGTCATCACTTTCGGATTCGCTTTGCGATTCCTGCTGTTGCTGTTCTTCCTGCTCCTGCTGTTCCTGTTGCTCCTGCTCCTGTTGTTGCTGTTCCTCCAGCAGGTCCTCAACGATCTGCCGGTTTTTCAGCGCATCAGCGTGTTGCGGATCCTGCGCCAATACACGGTCGTAGGCGGCCAGGGCTTCCTCCAGACGTTCGGCAAATGCCAGTGCGTTGCCCAGGTTGTAGATGGAGTCGATATCATCGCCCTGGCTGAAGGCATTGATCGCGGCCTGATAGTCGCCGGCGCGGAACGTGGCAGCCCCTTGCCACTCGGGGGTTTCGAACAGAGTGGCAGCCGTATAGGGGTCGCCTTCTTCCAGATAGTGGACACCGCGCTGATCCCGGTTCAGCCAGAGACTGCGGATATCAAAGCCCTGTCTGGGGGCGGGTGGTGCCTCGGGCTGGCCCTGGCCGATGGCCATTTCCTGCAGGTCTTCCTCAGTGATCAGCGTGGGTGCATTGGGCTGGGCTTCCAGCGGATCCTGGCCTGACGGCTCCTGCGCCTGCGCCGGCGGGGAGGGCAGCATCATCAGCGTCAAACCCGCGCTCAGGCCCAGCTGCAAGACCCAGCCGCGACGGAAACACAATGCGCACAATGGCAGCAGCAGAATCAACAGCCAGGGGCCGGCATCCTGCCACAGTTCGACTTCTTCTTCCGACTCCAGATAACTGTCATCATCGCCGCGTAGCAGGCTGTCGGACAGCACTGTTTCCAGGTCGGAGGCATTGATGGTGATGTCGCTGTAGCGGCCATTGAGGCTGCCAGCAAGCGCCTGCAGATTGCCGCGGTCCATCACGCTGACCACCATCTGGCCACTGTTGTCGCGCAGGAATTCGCCATTGCTGACCGGAATGGCAGCGCCCTGTGGTGTGCCCACGCCGATGATGTGCAACGGATAGCGATTGTGGCTGAGTACTTCTTCAATCGCGGCATTCTGATCGCGCGGCACGTTGGAAGTGATCAGCAGAATACGGCCGTTGACCGCCGAGGCGTCGTCCATCAGGCTGTTGGCCATGGCAATGGCTTCGGCCGGATTGTTACCAATGACAGGCATGATGTTGGGGCTGAGCGCCGGAATCATGGCTCTGATGGTGACCGAATCATCGGTCAGCGGGGTCACCAGATGCGCTTCGCCGGCGTATACCACGAGCCCGGTCTGACCCTCGCGCCGGGCATCGAGCAGATCCATGATTTTGCGCCGGGCCACGGTAATGCGGTTGGGGTCCTGGTCATTGGCAAACATGCCCAGGCTCAGATCCAGCACGATCACCAGGGCTTCCTGGCGCTCCTGCACCGGCTGCGTCTGCTTGGACCAGGTGGGGCCGGCCAGCGCCAGCACCGAGATCGTCCAGGCGGCGATCAGCAGGATCAGTGGCAAACGCTGTGAGGTGCTCTTGTTGGCGTTGAGCAGATAGGGCAACAGGCTCTGGTCAATGACTTTGTGCCAGGCGCTGCCCTGGGCGTCCAGTCGCCACAGGCGGCTGAAAAAGAATAATGCCGGTATCAGCGCCAGCAGCCATAGCGGGCGCAGAAAATGGAACTGGCCCAGGGCCTGTATCAGAGTCAGCGATTCGGTCATGAGGGTGTCCCCGGTCGGGCGGGCGTCTCAGTGCTGGCCGCAACACGGGCGGTGGCCGGCATTGACGCCAGTGCCAGCAGGAAGCTCAGCAGCAGGGCACTGCCCAGCGGCCAGTGAAACAGCTGCGTGATCGGGCGATAGGTCTGGTCATCCTGCTCGATAGGTTCCATGGCGTCCAGATCATCATAGATCTGTATCATGTCTTCCAGGGTGCGGGCGCGAAAGTATTCACCCCCGGTCATGTTGGCGGCGGCGCTCATGGCCTCATCGTCGATTTCCGACACCAGCGCGCCGGCGCGGTTGCCGAACAGGGAGCGCTGGGCAAACTGATCGGAGGCGACACCCACAATGTGCATTTTGATGCCTTCGGTACGCGCCAGCTGGGCCGCCTGCGACGGGGTCAGTTCGCCAGCGTTGTTGATGCCATCGGTCAGCAGGATCAACACCCGGTTGTTGTCAGGTTGCTCCCGTAAATGTTTCACGCTCAGGCCAATGGCATCGCCGATGGCAGTGGCAGATTCATCAATCATGCCGATTTCCAGTTCCTCGACCAGGCGTCCCACCGTTTCCAGATCCCGGGTCATCGGGGTCATGACATAGGCGTGGGCGGCAAACAGGCCAATGCCCAGACGGTCGCCCTGACGTTTTTCAACAAAGTCACTGATCACCGCTTTCATCACCTGAAAGCGCGATAACTGGGTGTTGTTAAGAAACATGTCACGCGCTTCCATGCTGCCGGACAGGTCCAGCGTCAGCATCATGTCGCGGCCCGTGGTGGGAATCTCGATCGGCTCGCCCACCCACTGGGGCCGACTGCCGGCAATCACCACCAGTAACCAGATAATGGTACAGCCCAGCAGAATCAGTATGTTTTTGTTGAAGCTGCGCGAGGAATCGGTATGCAATTGCACCAGACGGCGATAAAACGGCACGCGCAGCGCAGCTTCCTGGCGTGGCGCGCGCGGGATCAGAAAATAGATCAGCAGGGGCAGGGGCAGGGCGAGCAATGCCCAGGGCCAGGAAAACTCAAGCATGATGATCAGCCGTTGGTTTTGTCCGGGGGGATGATTCTGGCGCAGTTTCCGGTGTTGCGTCAGGTTTGATTTTAGCCATATACAGGTTTTTAATCCAATCGCGGGCCATGCCATGCAGAGCCCCGGTATCCACATCACAACGCGGCGCAAAGCGGCCTTCCGCCAGTGCGCTGGCCAGCTCAGGGGTCAGGCGTCCGGCGCGATCATGTTGTTTGATAAAGGCCACCCAGTCCTGGCCACTCAGGCCTGCCACACGGTTATGTTCAAAGTGCGACAGGGCGACCCGGCGCAGCACGCTGTTGACCTCGTTGACATAAACCAGGCGTTGCTCCATGTCCGGGCCATCCGTGCCGGCATTGGCCTGCAGCGTGGCCAGGCATTTGTCCAGTTCGCGCAGTGCACTGCGGTAGCGCCGGTGCAGCTGCAGGCGCTGCTGCAAGCGGTAGGCACCATAAACCAGCAGCGCCAGCAGCAGCGCGGCCAGCACCCACCAGCCCGGTGCCAGCGGCCAGAATCCGGGTTCTGCAGGCAGATGAATATCTGCCATGTCACTTAAAGCATCTGCGAAGTCCATTGGTGTATACGTTCCACGACCGGTTCATCGGTTCTGATTGTCAGCAGCGGTATCTGCAGTTTGGTCAACTCGGCGCGCAAAGCGTCCAGTCGTTGCTGAAATACGCCACGGTAGTTGTCTCGGGCTTTTTTGCTGAAGGTATTCAATGTGCCTTTGTCACGCCCGTCGGTAATACTGTAGTAACCGGGTACAGGCAGGTTCTCTTCCAATTCATCGTGAATGAAACAGCACACCACGTTGTTGTGGCGCGACAGTTGATAAAGATACTGGAAACCGGCCTCATCAATGGTACTGAAATCACTGATCACGTAAAGCGTACTGCCGGGCTTGGTGATTCGTCGGATGCGCCCCAGTGCCGTGGCCAGGCTACCGATCTCCTCATCCTGTGCCCGCGTTTGTGGTGACCTGCCGGTGGCGAGGTCGGCGTTGGCGAGCTGGATCTGGTTCAGCAGATGCAGCGCCGAGCGGCGACTGCGCTTGGGGCGCACGAGGGCAAAATTGTCGTCGCTGTACACCAGGCCGCCGACGCGATCGCCGTTGTCGATAGCCAGCCAGCAGAAGATCGCTGCGGCCTGGGCGGCCACGACCGATTTAAAGGCAACGTGGCTGCCGAAAAACATTGAGCTGGACTGGTCGACCGCAATCAGCACCGGGCGTTCGCGCTCTTCACGGAACACCTTGGTGAACGGTTTGCCGGTACGGGCGGTGACGCGCCAATCGATGGTGCGGATGTCATCGCCGGCCTGATACGGGCGGAACTCTTCGAAATCAATGCCGCGGCCACGGATTTTGGACAGGTGCAGGCCGGAGATGCCGGCCACCGAGCGCTTGTGCGACGCGTATTCTATGGTACGGGCAGCGTAGCGTTGCAACAGCAGGTCCTGCAGGCTGATCACGGCACCGGTGGCCTGGTATAGCGCCTGGTGCGGGAGTGTGCGGGCCTGCTTACTCATAGTGTGTCTCTTCGGAAAACTGCTTCATGATATCTGCCAAGTACGGGAGAGCCAGCGCGTCTGAATCCGGCTGATGTGACGAAACGAAGCAAAGACTGCTGCAGCGACGTCGTGTTCAGCCCATTCAGCATGAATGGTCAGGCTGATGGCACACGTTCCAGGATTGTGCTCAGCACCTTATCCGGAGTGACACCACTGGCCTCTGCTTCAAAACTCAGCAGCACGCGGTGGCGCAGCACATCAAACATCACCGCCTGCACGTCATCAGGGCTGACAAAATCCTTGCCCTGAATCCAGGCATGGGCGCGTGCGCAGCGATCCAGCGAGATGGTGCCACGCGGGCTGGCACCGAAATCGATCCAGGCGGCCAGATCATCGCCGTAAACCGCCGGGTTCCGGGTCGCCATGATCAGCTGAATGATGTATTCCTCGACCGCCGGTGCCATGTGCATGGCCAGGATTTCCTGACGGGCGGCAAACAGGTCTTCCTGACTGACGACGGCCGGCGCGGTCTGCGCAATGTTGCGCGCCTCGTCCCGCACCAGTTGCAGAATTTCGCGTTCGGCTTCGACTGACGGGTAGCCAATGGAGACATGCATCAGGAAGCGGTCAAGCTGCGCCTCGGGCAGGGGGTAGGTACCCTCCTGCTCAATCGGGTTCTGCGTTGCCATCACCAGAAACAGCGGCGGCAGCTTGAAGGATTCACGGCCCACGGACACCTGGTGCTCGGCCATGGCTTCCAGCAAGGCTGACTGCACTTTGGCTGGCGCCCGGTTGATCTCGTCTGCCAGTACCAGGTTGTGGAAAATCGGACCGGGCTGAAAGCGGAAAGAACCATCTTCGGGGCGATAAATCTCGGTACCGGTGATGTCGCTGGGCAGCAGGTCGGGGGTAAACTGGATACGATGGAAGTCACCTTCAACAGCGCGCGACAGGTCTTTGATGGCCTTGGTTTTGGCAAGACCCGGCGCGCCCTCAACCAGCAGATGGCCATCGGCCAGCAGTGCTATCAGCAGGCGGTCAACCAGACGTTCCTGGCCGATAATTTGCTGGGTAAGCCAGGTTTTGAGAGCTGTGATGGTGTTGTGGTGACTCATAGTTTTCCCTGTTATCGGTGTCGGGCCTGTTTTTGAGTGTCGGGCCTGTTATTAGGTGTCGGGCCTGTTTTAGTCGTCAGGTTTGGGCCGGAAGTCAGCGATTGTAACCAATTTAGGGCTGATGTCTAGCAGGCACCGTCGTCAGTTTGTCGCAGAATGTGGCAGCAGGCTCAGGCACAGTCCTTTATAATGGTGATCAAATTCCACAAGAGACTCCCACATGTACGGCCTGATGCGCTCCGTTTTATTTAATTTGCCCACCGAAGCTTCGCACTCGGTTGCCATGAGCAGTCTGGATCTGGCTCACAGCCTGGGACTCAGTTCCACGCTGGGCGGTGCCCGCCGGGGGCGTGGACAGGCGCTGACAGTCATGGGTATCGAGTTTCCCAATGCAGTGGGGCTGGCGGCCGGGCTGGACAAAAACGCGGATCATATCGATGGTCTGGCAGCCCTGGGGTTTGGTTTTATCGAAATCGGCACGGTGACTCCAAGACCGCAGCCGGGCAATCCGCAGCCACGACTGTTCCGCCTGCCAGCACAACAGGCCATCATCAATCGTATGGGTTTCAACAACAAGGGCATTGATCACGCGCTGACAAAAATTAAACGCAGTGCTTTTGGCGGCGTCCTGGGTATCAATATCGGTAAAAACTTTGATACGCCGGTAGAGCAGGCCGCTGATGACTATCTGATTGGCCTGCGCAAGGCCTGGCCATATGCCAGTTATATCGTCGTCAACCTGTCTTCACCCAATACACCGGGGCTGCGAACCTTGCAGTACGGCGAGGAGTTGCGGCGCCTGCTGACCTTGCTGAAACAGGAACAACTGACGCTGGCGCAGGCTGACGGGCGCCATGTGCCACTGGTTATCAAGATTGCCCCCGATCTCAATGAAGACGAAGTGGGCCTGATTGCCTCGGCGCTGCTGGAATTCCGCATTGATGGCGTCACCGCCACCAACACCACATTGTCGCGCGAGGGTGTCGAGGACAATCCGTTGCATGTCGAAGCCGGCGGTTTGAGCGGCGCCCCTTTGCGGCAGGCCTCTACCCGGGTGGTGGCGCAGCTTGCCAGCGCCCTGGACGGTCAGATTCCCATCATTGGTGTCGGGGGCATTGCGTCGCTGGCGCAGGCGCAGGAGAAAATCGACGCCGGTGCCAGCCTGGTACAGATCTACAGTGGTTTCATTTATCAGGGACCACCGCTGGTGCGACAGGTTGTTGAAGGCCTGGTGATCAGGGATGAAGCCCGCGACGAACGTCACAGGGAGACGCGCTAATGACAGGTGAGTTGCTGTTATACACCACGGTGGGCTGTCATTTGTGCGAGCAGGCGGAAGCGGTGCTGCGCGCCGTGGTCGCCGACGATTCAGCGCTGAGCTGGACGCCGGTGGAAATCAGCGACGACCCCGGGCTGGTGGAAGCATACGGTTTGCGTATTCCGGTGATCAGACTGCAGGGGCACGATGAAGACCTGGGGTGGCCTTTTGATGAAAGTGCGGTCCGGGCTTATCTGGCGCGTTTTGCGATTTAGCGCCCGGCCGGACCGATCTCCAGATTAACCGGCCAGGCCGATCTCCAGATTAAACAGTCGCACGGCATTGGCCGTGGTGTCGGCCGCGATGTCGGCGGCCGGGCGCTGACAGCAGCGTGCGACGGTTGCCAGCACTTCGGTTAACCAGGCCGGCTCATTGCGCCGGGTTTTCGGTTTCGGGCGCAGGCTGCGCGGCAACAGGTAAGGGGCATCGGTTTCCAGCAACAGGCGGTCGGCGGGAATACTGGTCATCAGCTCGTGCAGATGTTTGCCGCGGCGCTCATCGCAGATCCAGCCGGTGATGCCGATATACATGTCCAGATCCAGGTAATCGAACAGTGCTTCCCGGGTGTCGGTGAAACAATGTACAACACCGCCGCTCAGGGCGTCGCGATGGTCTTTCAGAATGGGCAGGAAACGCTCATGGGCATCGCGCTGATGCAGAAATACCGGTTTGCCGGTCGCCGTTGCCATGGCCAGATGTTCATGGAATACCTTTTCCTGTGCCGGGCGCGGCGAAAAATCCCGGTTGAAGTCGAGTCCGGTTTCACCGACGGCTTTCACCTGCGGCTGACCGAGCAGTGCGCGAATGCCGGCGAGCACCTCGGCATCGGCGTGAGCAGCCTCATGCGGGTGAATGCCGGCGGTACAGGACAGGTTCGGATAATGTGTACAGATCTCCAGCGCATGTGCTGAGGCTGGCAGTGTGGTGCCGGTCACCAGCTGATGCACAAGCCCCGCATCCCGGGCGCGTTGCAGCACGTCGGGCAGGTCGTGGGCAAAAGAGTCATGGCCAAGATTGGCGCCGATATCGATCAGGGGATTTGTCATGGCGCGCGATTATAGCAGAGATGTGGTAGATTCAGCGCGTATCAAGGATAATACTGCCGCTGAAAACCAGGGCAATCATATCAAGACCGCAGACTTAACAGGGTGAACGACGTTGGAACAGAATAAAAGCGAGCAGGCAAAAACCAAAAAGGATCTGAACTGGGCGGAACTGGGTTTCCAGTACCGGCCGACGGATTATCGATTCCGCGCCCTGTTTGTCAACGGTCAGTGGACCGAAGGTGAACTGATCACCTCGGAGATGATTTCGGTGCACGAAGGCGCGCCAGCGCTGCATTATGCGCAGCAATGCTTCGAAGGTCTGAAAGCGCAGACCGCGCCTGATGGCCGGGTGCTGCTGTTCCGTCCCGAACTCAACGCCGAACGCATGCGTCAGGCGGCCACCCGGCTGCTGATTCCGGAAGTGCCACCGGAGTTGTTTATCCGCGGCGTGGAAGCGGCGGTGCGGGCGAACTACCCATGGATTCCGCCTCACGGTTCCGGTGCCGCGTTATATATACGTCCCATGCTGATCGGTGTTGGCGAGAACCTGGGCCTGAAACCTGCCAAGGAGTTCGAGTTCCGGGTGTTTGTGTCGCCGGTCGGGCCTTACTATCAAAGTGCTGGTCTGGCGGTGATTTCACTGGCGGTATCTGATCTGGACCGTGCCGCGCCATCGGGTACGGGTAATTTCAAGATCGGTGCCAACTACGCCGGTGGTTTGCTGGCCACGCGCCTGGCCCAGCAACTGGGTGCCAACGAAGCACTGTTTCTGGATGCGGCCCAGCGTCGGTACATAGATGAGGCCGGTTCTGCCAACATCGTGGTCGCCATGCGCGGCAGACGTTTTGTCACGCCCAGCTCCAGTGCGGTGCTGCCCAGCGTGACCCGGCGCTCGATCATGACGCTGGCGGAAAAAGAGCTGGGGCTGACCATCGAGCAACGGCCTATTGATCTGCGCAAGGAAATTGAAGACTTCGAGGAAGTGGCCGCCTGTGGTACCGCGGCAGTGGTGTCTCCGGTCGGTCGCATCTGGCTGGACAGCAAGTGGCACAACTTCTACGGTGGCGGTGAACAGGCCGGTCCGATCATGCAGAAACTGTATGAATTGCTGGTCGGTATTCAGCGCGGGGAGCTGCCTGACAGCTACGGCTGGACCCATGAAGTCCCGATGGATTAAGCCGGCGATCGAGGCGGGAAGCGGCAAACTTCCCGCCCGGCTTTATCAACAAACGCTTGACCCTCAGTCAGTGAATCTTTATATATGACGGCTTCGTCAGGGTAAGCCGCCCTGATATATTGTTGCGCCCCAAGCGTAGCGGCCCAGACAATAGTCGTCGCGCCGGGCATAGAAAGCCCGGCAAATACAACGAACAAACACCAGGAATCAAGCAGCTTACATGAGTAAATCCCTAGTTATTGTCGAGTCTCCCGCAAAGGCCAAAACCATCAACAAGTACCTCGGCAACGAGTTCGTGGTCAAGTCCAGCGTGGGTCACATCCGCGACCTGCCGGTGTCCGGCAGCGCATCGAGCTCGACAACAACACCGGCCCAGCGCGCCAAGGAAGCCGCCAAAACCCGCAAGCTGAGCCCCGAGAAAAAGGCCGCACACAAACAGAAGAAAGCCCGCCAACAATTGATCGCCCGCATGGGTGTCGACCCCGAGCATGACTGGGCGGCCCGCTACGAAATATTGCCTGGCAAAGAAAAAGTCGTCTCCGAGCTGCAGCGTCTGGCCAAAAGCGCTGACACCATCTATCTGGCAACGGACTTGGACAGAGAGGGGGAGGCGATTGCCTGGCATTTGAAAGAAGCCATCGGCGGTGATGAGAGCCGTTACCGACGTGTGGTGTTCAACGAGATCACCAAAAAAGCCATCAACGAGGCATTTTCCCGTCCCGGCGACCTGGATATGCGCTACGTGGAAGCGCAGCAGGCGCGTCGTTTCCTCGACCGTGTGGTGGGTTTCATGGTGTCGCCACTGTTGTGGGCCAAAGTCGCCCGTGGCCTGTCAGCCGGCCGAGTGCAATCGGTGGCGGTGCTGCTGATTGTCGAACGCGAGCGAGAAATCCGCGCCTTTATTCCCGAAGAATACTGGGAGCTGTTTGCTGATACCACCAACAAGGCAAAGGACGCAATCCGCCTGCAGGTGATCAAACAGAACGGCGAAAACTACCGGCCGGGCAGCGCTGATGAGTCAGCCAGGGCAGAAGCAGCATTAAAAGATGCGTCCTTTGTCGTCAGTGCTCGCGAAGATAAACCCACCAGCTCGAAACCGCGTCCGCCCCTGATCACCTCCACCCTGCAGCAGGCGGCCAGCACACGACTGGGATTCGGCGTCAAGAAAACCATGATGATGGCGCAGCGTCTGTACGAGGCCGGTTACATCACCTACATGCGTACCGATTCCACTCATTTAAGCGCCGATGCGTTGCAGATGTGCCGGGACTATATCGAAGACCAGTTCGGCAAAAAATATCTGCCCGAAAAAGCCATCCAGTACAGCGCTCGCGAAGGCGCGCAGGAAGCACACGAGGCGATCCGCCCGACTGATGTGAATACCTCGCCCACCGCATTGTCGGGCATGGAGCGCGACGCCGAGCGCCTATACGCCCTGATCTGGGCACACTTTGTGGCCTGCCAGATGCCGCCAGCGCGCTACCTGAGCAGCAAGATTTCAGTCACCGCCGGTGATTTTGAGCTCAGCACCAAAGGTCGCATCATGCAGTTCGACGGTTACCTGCGGGTACTGCCCACCAAAGAAGAAGACGTGGTACTGCCGGATGTCAGCAAGGGCGAAGAGCTGGCGCTGCAACAGCTGGAGCCGAAACAGCATTTCACCAAACCGTCACCCCGGTACACGGAAGCCAGTCTGGTCAAGGAGCTGGAGAAGCGTGGCATTGGTCGTCCTTCGACATACGCCGCCATTATTTCCACGATTCAGGAGCGCGGTTACGTCAAGGTTGAGAGCCGTCGTTTTTATGCCCAGAAGATGGGCGATATTGTTGTTGAACGTCTGCAGGAAAGTTTCACTGATCTGATGGATTATGATTTTACTGCGAAGATGGAAGACTCGCTGGACAAGGTCGCCGCCGGCGATAAAGACTGGAAAAAATTGCTCGACGATTTCTACGCTGACTTTTCCGAACAGCTGGCGCGCGCGTCGGCCGATGACGATGGCATGCGGGAGAACAACCCGACCGAGACCGACATTCCGTGTCCCGATTGTGGCCGCAACATGCAGATTCGCACGGCGTCCACCGGGGTCTTTCTGGGCTGTTCCGGGTATGCCTTGCCGCCGAAAGAGCGCTGCAAGTGCACCATCAATCTGACGCCGGGTGAAGAGGCGATCAACACTGACAACGCTGAGGAAGCTGAGGAAGTTGAAAACCGTCGTCTGCGTGAGCGCAAACGCTGCAAAATCTGTAATGCCACCATGGACAGCTACCTGATCGACACTGAACGCAAGCTGCATGTCTGCGGTAACAACCCGGATTGCGCCGGTTTTGAAGTGGAAAAAGGCAGCTTCAAGATCAAGGGATATGACGGTCCGGTCATTGAATGCGACAAGTGCGGTTCGGACATGCAGTTAAAAACCGGGCGCTTCGGCAAGTATTTTGGTTGTACCAATACCGAGTGCAAGAACACCCGCAAACTGCTGCGTAGCGGCGAAGCGGCACCGCCCAAGATGGATCCGATCCCGATGCCCGAGCTGGCCTGTGACAAGGTCGAAGATCATTATGTGTTGCGCGACGGGGCTGCCGGTCTGTTCCTGGCCGCCAGCAAGTTCCCGAAAAATCGGGAGACGCGGGCGCCGTTGCTGGCAGAGATCATTCCGCACAAGGATGAGCTGGAGGACAAGTACCAGTATCTGCTGAAAGGCCCGGTAGCCGATAAAGATGGCAACCCGACGGTGATTCGTTTCAGCCGGAAGGCGAAAGAACATTATCTGCTGACAGAAGTGGATAAGAAGGCGACTGGCTGGAAGGCGTACTATCGGAACAAAAAGTGGGTCGTGGACAAGTAAACTGTCTGGAAACTACCATCGTTGCCGGGGCGGCGTTGAAATAAAATTTTAATCGGTCACTTACTGACTGTAAGCTCCCTCATAAAATTTGATTTCGCCTGGCCCCGACTGCCTCGCCTACGTTTCCAGCTCAGTTTACAGGTAGTCAGAGCGGGCGGTGGTGCGGGCGTCCGTCGAGGAACAATCAGGGCGCCGCAGGCGACCGTGACGAGACCGACCCCGTATCGCCGGCTGATCTGACGGCATGCAGTTGGCTACCTCAGTGTCTTCGAATTACCCCGACGCTAATTCCCTCAATGACAAACTGCTGTGAACGAAGATCCACCTCGATTGGGGCGAAATCATCGTTTTCGGCAATCAGCAGAAGGCGGTGTTTTTCGGCGGTGTGCTGCAGGCGTTTGACGGTGACATCCTCGTCCAGGCGGGCGACGATAATATCGCCATCGCGGGCCTGGGCGGTTTTGTGCACGGCCAGCAGGTCGCCTTCGTGGATACCGACATTGATCATACTGGTACCTTTGACGGTCAGCAGATAGTCGGCCTTGGGGTTGAACAGGCCGGCGGGCACATTGACGTATTCATCAATGCACTCCTGCGCCAGGATGGGGCTGCCGGCGGCGACCTGGCCGATGACCGGCAGACCGGCGGGCCCGCTATCTTCCAGATCAGGCAGTTTGATGCCGCGTGAGGCGCCGGGAATGATTTCAATGGCTTTCTTGCGCGCCAGCGCCTTCAGGTGCTCTTCGGCAGCATTGGGTGAGCGGAACCCCATTTCCTGCGCGATCTCCGAGCGGGTCGGTGGATAACCGGTGTCCTGCTGGTAGCGGCGGATGAATGCCAGTATCTCTGCTTGTCTGGGCGTCAGTGCTTGCATAACGGTTCCGTGTGCTATCTGGTGTGCTGAACGTATAACTGTAATTATAACCAGTTATTTCCCCGACGCAAACGTTTCCTGAATCTGTGATAATGCCCGACTTACGAGGCCCCGGTAATACATTGAGTACCTGGTGCCGACAGACTGAACAGGGCAGGAGCTGGAAATGAGTGATTTACCCGGCGTATTGATGCTGGATTTGCAGGGACTGGAACTGACCGACGAGGAGCGGCAGTTATTGATGCAGCCACATGTAGGCGGTGTCATCCTGTTTGCCCGCAATGTGCGCGATGTGGCCCAGGTGCAGGCGCTGGTGAGTGATATACGCCGCTGCCGGCCGCAGATCCTGCTGGCCGTCGATCAGGAAGGCGGTCGGGTGCAACGTTTGCGCGAGGGCTTCACCCGGCTGCCCGCGATGCTGCGGTTTGGTGAACTGTGGCAGCAGGATCAATCGGCAGCGCGGGCACTGGCGCGTGATTGCGGCTGGTTGATGGCGGCAGAAGTTCTCGCCTGCGGACTCGATTTCAGTTTCGCGCCGGTGCTGGATCTGCACACCGGTGTCAGCGACGTCATTGGTGATCGCGCCTTTGCCGCCGATCAGGAGGCGCTGATCACGCTGGCAACCGAATTCATGCAGGGCATGCACGAGGCTGGCATGGCAACGACCGGTAAACATTTTCCCGGTCATGGCAGTGTCTCTGCGGATTCACACCATGCCTTGCCGGTGGATACGCGTACCGTACAGAGCATTCGCGAGCAAGACATGCAGCCTTTTGTGCGCTGCATGCCGGTGATGGATGCGGTGATGCCGGCGCACGTTATTTATGAACAGGCTGATGCAGCCTGTGCCGGCTTTTCCCGCTACTGGTTACAGACGGTGCTGCGCCAGGAGCTGGGTTTTGACGGTGTCATCTTCAGTGACGATCTGGTCATGGCCGCCGCCGCAGCAGCCGGCAATATGGAAGACAGAGTCAAAAAAGCTCTGGCCGCCGGTTGCGATATGCTTCTGGTGTGCAACGATCGCAGTGCAGCGCTGCAGGCGTTGGCTGTACTGGAAACCATGGATATTGAACCCAATGCGCGTCTGTTGCGTATGCAGAGAAAACACCACCTGACTTTCGATGCTCTGATTGCTACGCCACGCTGGCAACAGACCCGTAAACAATTGGCGCAACTGGATCCGGCAACATGAGTGAACGAACACCTGATTTACAACCCGATATGACACATTTGCAGCAAGTGATGGACCAGGCGCAATGTCTGTATTCGGAGGCTGACATTGAGCACGCGCTGGATGCGCTGGCAACTCAGATCACTGAGGTATTGGCCGGGCGCAATCCGCTGGTTCTGTGTGTGATGAACGGCGGCATCGTGCTGACCGGACGGCTGGCACCGCGCCTGAACTTTCTGCTGCAAATGGATTACATCCATGCCACGCGTTATCGTGAACAAATGCAGGGCAGTGACCTGCAATGGCGAGTGACACCTGCTACCAGCCTAAAGGGAAGAACCCTGTTGATACTGGATGATATTTTCGATGAGGGCGAAACGCTGGCAGGCATCAAGAGCTGGTGTGAAGGCAAGGGTGCACAGGCAGTGTACACCGCAGTGCTTATCGACAAACAACATGACAGAAAGACGGCGGAACTGAAAAAGGCCGACTTTACCGCGCTGACTGCCGAAGACAAGTACCTGTTTGGCTACGGCATGGACTACAAAGGTTACTGGAGGAACGCGCCGGGCATTTACGCGGTCAACTTTTAGATATGGGTAGGTCAGATCCTGCAGCGATACGGGAGGGAAGCATGACAAACAAAACAGCGAGTCCTGATAACCTGCTTCAGCAAATCGGCAAACAGAGAGGACCAGCTCCGGTCCACGACTGGGATCCGCCGTATTGTGGCGAGATGGACATGCGAATTGCTGCCGACGGACGCTGGTACCACGAAGGCTCACCCATCGGCCGTATTGCCATGGTGCGCCTGTTTTCTTCCATCCTGCGACTGGACGATGATGGCCATCACTATCTGGTGACGCCGGTGGAAAAAGTGCGGATCAAAGTGGACGATTGTCCTTTTGTGGCACAACTGCTGGATGTCAGCGGAGAAGGCGCAAAGCAGCGTCTGACGTTTACCCTGAATACCGGCGAAACCGTCACTGCGGGCGCTGACAATGCAATCGAAGTAAGCACTGATGAAGATCAACAACCTCATCCGGTGCTTGAAGTACGCTATGGTCTGAAGGCACTGATCAGCCGTTCGGTTTTTTATCAGATGGTGGCGCTGGCGGATACCGAAGTGCCCCTGGCAGCGTCTGATAAGTTATTGAAAAATAATAAATCTGACGATGTTGTTGGGGTTGTCAGCGAAGGCGTTTTTTTTTCGCTTGGCTAACGTTGAGAAGCCGTACAAGCAGCCTTTTTATTGACGAGGGCGATTAAAACCGGCATCATTGGCGGCCTTTTTTGGGTGCTTTGTCGCATCCGCTTCGTTTACTCAGGTTCAGGCAAGAGTTCTGGATCCCAATGGGCCCTGGGTTTTAAAGAGTTAATTTAAAACAGTAAAATTGGAGAATCCATGAAGATTCTGGTAGCAGTTAAACGTGTTGTTGATGCGTACGTTAAAATCCGTGTCAAATCAGATGGCAGTGGCGTTGACCTGGCAAATGCCAAAATGGCGGTCAATCCTTTCTGTGAAATCGCCATTGAAGAAGCCATTCGCCTGAAAGAGAAAGGCGTGGCGGATGAAGTCATTGCTGTATCCATCGGCGAAAAGAGCTGCCAGGAACAGATCCGTACCGCACTGGCACTGGGTGCTGACCGTGGCATCCACGTTGACGCCGCTGCCGACGTGCAGCCGCTGGCTGTCGCTCGTGTGCTGCAGAAGCTGATCGAGAAAGAGGGCATCGATCTGGTGTTGCTGGGCAAGCAGTCCATTGATTCGGACAACAACCAGGTAGGCCAGATGCTGGGTGCACTGACCGGCATGCCGCAGGGCACCTTTGCCTGCAAGCTGGAAGTCGCCGACGGTAAAGCCATGGTGACACGTGAGATCGACGGCGGCGAGCAGACTGTCTCACTGACATTGCCGGCGGTGGTCACCACTGACCTGCGTCTGAACGAGCCACGTTACGCCTCACTGCCCAACATCATGAAGGCCAAGAAAAAGACCATCGACACAGTCACCCCGGACGAACTGGGCGTGGATGTCAGTTCGGGTCTGAAAGTGGTTTCTGTTGAGGCGCCGCCCGCGCGCTCCGCCGGTATCAAGGTGGAAAGCATCGACGAGCTGATCAGCAAACTGAAAACCGAAGCCAAAGTGATTTAAGGGGACGAGCAGATATGAGTATTTTGGTCATTGCAGAACACGATAATGCCGCCCTGAAACCGGCGACATTGCATACTATCACCGCAGCCAGCGAAATTGGCGGCGACATCACGGTACTGGTTGCCGGCACCGGCTGTGATGCGGTGGCGCAGGCTGCCGCTGCCGTCAACGGCGTCAGCAAGGTTCTGGTTGCCGACAATGCTGCCTACGAGCATCAGATGCCGGAAAATCTGGCTGAGCTGATTGCCGAAGTGGGTAAGGATTCTTCACATATCCTGGCACCGGCAACAACGTCCGGCAAGAACCTGATGCCACGTGTGGCGGCGCTGCTGGGCGTGGCGCAGATTTCCGATATCACCGCAGTAAAAGGCGCCGACACCTTTGTGCGTCCGATTTACGCGGGTAACGCGCTGGCAACAGTGCAGTCCAGCGATAGCGTTAAAGTGATCACCGTGCGAGCAACAGCATTTGACGAGGCCGCCAAAGAAGGCGGTTCCGGCACGGTTGAAGCAATCGATATCGTCAAGTCACAGGACATTGCCACCTTCGTTAGCGAAGAGCTGACCCAGTCCGAGCGCCCCGAACTGACCGGTGCCAAGATTGTCATCTCCGGTGGCCGCGGCATGCAGAACGGTGAGAACTTTGCCATGCTGGAAAAAGTCGCAGACAAACTGGGCGCTGCCATCGGTGCATCACGCGCTGCGGTTGACGCAGGTTTTGTGCCCAATGACATGCAGGTCGGTCAGACCGGTAAAATTGTGGCGCCCGAACTGTACATTGCGGTCGGTATCTCAGGTGCCATTCAGCATCTGGCTGGTATGAAGGACAGCAAGGTGATTGTCGCCATCAACAAGGACGAGGAAGCGCCGATTTTCCAGGTCGCTGACTATGGCCTGGTGGCTGACCTGTTCCAGGCCGTGCCGGAACTCGCCGACAAGCTGTAACAAAAACGAAAAAGAAAGGGGACGGAGGAGTTTAACTCCTCCGTCCCCTTTCTTTTACTCCTCCAGTTTGCGGTACAGCGACCTTACACTGATACCGGCAATGTCGGCGGCCTTTTCCTTGTTGTTGTCGCAGGCGGCCAGCACACGCTGCAGATACAGGGCTTCGTTGGTTTTTAAGTCCGGTAGGGTCAGGTCAACGCTGTGTGCGCTGTCGTCGATACTCAAACAGCTATTGATGACTTTGCCATCGATTACATGGGTATTGTTCAGTACCATGGCGCGCGCCAGAATGTTGCGCAACTCGCGGATATTACCGTGAAACTGGTGTGCCTGTAGCGCCTTTACCGCCGAGTCAGTCATCACGCAGCGCCCGCTTTTGTCCAGCTTCTGCAGCATCGACCTGGCCAGCACCGGGATGTCACTGGTGCGCTCCTGCAGAGATGGCATGTGTATCGGGAAGACGTTGATACGGTAGTACAGATCCTGGCGAAAACGGCCCTGACGTACCATGTCAAACAGATTCTTGTGTGTGGCGCAGATCAGACGAAAATCCGCCCGTTTCAGTTCACGGCTACCTACCTGGCGGTAAGTGCCGGTTTCGATCAGGCGCAGCAGCTTGACCTGCATCTCCAGTGGCACATCGCCGATTTCGTCCAGAAACAGCGTGCCACCGTCTGCGGCCTCCACCAGGCCCGGCGAATTGAAACTGGCGCCGGTAAAGGCACCTTTCACATGACCAAAAAGCTCACTTTCAAACAGACTTTCGGTCAGCCCGGAGCACTCCAGGGTAACGATGGCACTGTCACTGCGGGCACTGGCGCGGTGAATGGCGATGGCGGCCAGTTCCTTGCCGGTACCCGATTTGCCCAATAACAGCACTGAGGCGTCCGTAGGGCCGACCCGGGTAATGTTTTCCAGCATGGTATTGAACGCCGGACTGCTGCCTACCATGTCGTCGCTGCTGATTTCGGCACTGGCAATGGCGACCGGTTTCAGCAGTTCAACAAAGTACTTCAGGCTGCCGTCAGGGGCCTTGATGGGCACCATCTCTACATCGACGTGTTCGCGCCCGCGCGGCGTCTGGTGGATGTGCAGCACCCGTTCCTTGCTGCCGGATGCGCGCGCTGCACTGAGCGGGCAACTTTCACCGGCCTGATCGCAGGGTACATCGTAGCCATGCGACACACGGAAGCAGCGGGGGCTCTGGCGGTAATCAATGTCGCCAAAACTGTCACGGTAATTACGATTGGTAGCCAGGATCTCGTAGTCCGCGCTTACCAGAATCGCCGGCACGTCAAAGCCTTCCAGCAAGGCTGCAAAGTCCGGTTGTGCGTCCGAGGCGATCAGGGTCATGATTGCTCCCCAGCATGGTTCGAGTCACCATATTCCGCAATTTTGCCGGATTTGGCAATTGGTTGACTACGTTAATTAGAGAACGAAAAAGGGGACGGAGGCATTTAGCAAACTAAACGCCTCCGTCCCCTTTATTCGTCGTCCCCTTTATTCGTCGTTCCCTTTATTCGCCGTTCCCTTTATTCGTTTCGACCCTGGCTATCAGTCGGCGCTGTCAGTTTCCGCTTTCTTGCGGGCTTCTTCTTCCAGGCGACGACGTTTGATCTCTCGCGGGTCGTTAGGCGCACGGCCACCGGCAGGGATGGCGGCGGGCGTTTCTGCGTCCGCCGGCTTGTCTGCAGCGACTGGCTGGGCTTCTTCTGTTGCCGGGGCGGGCTTTTCAGCTTGCGCCGTTGCCGCCGGTTTGGTTTCGGCGTCTGCTGCCTTGGCAGTTGCTTCAGTGTCAGCTGTCACTTTTTCCGGTGTGGCAGCGTCGGCATCCGATGGCGCACTGGCTTCGGCAGATTTATCGGCAGCGGGTGCGTCCGCATCGGCGTCTGCTGCTTTTTTGCCTTTGGTGCTGGCACGTTTGCGAGCCGGTGCGCGCTTGCGTGCTGGCTTTTTGCCGGCGTCTGCATCTTCCGGTGTGCCGGCAGACTTGTCGAGATCAGTCTGCGCGGAGGCTTCTTCTGATGTGCTGCTGTCTGCTTCTTCAGCCGAAGCCGGACTGCTTGCTGCCTTCTCGGCGGTGGATTCGCCCTGGGCGATTTGCGCGCTCAAGGTTGTATCTTCGTTTGCGGCTGCTTTTTCGCTCACGGCTGCTTCTTCGCTCACGGCTGCTTCTTCGCTCAGGGCTGCCTTTTCGCTCAGGGCTGTTTTTTCGCTCAGGGCTGCTTCAGCGGCCTGCGACTCCTGAACGGCTTTGGCGACTTCCGGCACGTCGTCAGAGGCCTTGGCGGCTTTTTCAGTTACCGCGTTGTCGTCTGACGACTCGGATTTCTGATCAGCATTGTTACCGCTGGTCTTTTCAGGCTTGTTGCCATTGGCTTCGTCGCTGTTGTTGTCACTGGTATTACCATCCTTGTCCTGTGACTCGGCACTGTTGCCACGGCCACGACGACGGCTGCCACCACGGCTGCGACGACGACGGGGCTTGGGCGTGCCGTCTTCGTTGGTGTTGTCGGCCGACGCGTCAGATGCGTTGTCAGCGTTCTTGTCAGCGTTCTTGTCAGCATTGTTGCTGTCGTCCGCATTGTCATTGTCCGCAGCTTTGGCGCGCTGTTTGGGCTTTTTGTCCTGGCTGTCCTGATTGGCCTGGCCGTCCTGATTGCCCTGGTTGCCGGCGTTGTCGTTCTGGTCATCGCCTGCAGCCACTGCATTTTCATTTTCTACTGCATCGGGATGCGGTCCGCGCTGACGCTTGGTAGTGTTGCGCGGGCGGTTCTGCCCACGACGACGACGGCTCTGGCCATCACCACTTTTGTTATCGTCCGACGAATCCTGACTGGCGTTGTCGTTCGACTGGGCAGCGTTGCTATCCTTGCGGGCGTTGTCATCATCATTTTGTGAACGGTTGCGACCGCCGCGTCGACGACCCTGACCTGGCGAGGACTCGGAACGTTCGTTACGCTCTGACTTGTCGTCGCTGCCCTTGTCGGCTTTCTCACCGCGATTACCACCACGCTCATTGCGGTTGCCGCGCTCATTGCCGCGACCCTGCTTTTGATGGCGCTGCTGATTGTTCTGCGGGCGACGCTCACGATTGCGTGAGTTGCGATTCTTGTTGTCTTCTTCCTTGTCCTGCTCGTCGTCATTGGCGGCGCCGGAGAACATGTCGGTGAAGACCGAGAACAGTGAACCCAGGAAACCCTTTTTTCTGGCTTCCGGAGCCGCTGTGCGGGCAGTCGGTATATGCGCGGGGGCCTGTGCCAGTGTCGGTGCCTGCACGGCGGCCTGCTGCGGAACAGCTGATTTTTTCGCCTGAATGACATCGTCTTCCGGGCCACCGGTTTCGATTTCAAAGCTGGCGCGCTGCGTGGTCGTGCCATCCTGGGCGCTGATGCTCTGGATTTCGTAGTGCGGTGTTTCCATGGCCGGGTTGGCAATGATCAGCAGGCGGGTTTTGCTCTGCGCTTCAATTGCCAGAACTGCCTGACGTTTTTCGTTCAACAGGTACGAGGCAACTGACAAGGGCACGATGGCATGGATCTCGGCGCTTTTCTTTTTGTTGGCTTCTTCCTGCAGAATACGCAGGATGGACAGGCACAGTGATTTCACATCACGGATCGCCCCCTGGCCATTACAGCGCGGGCAAACCACGGCGCTGGTTTCTTCCAGCGAAGGACGCAGACGCTGACGTGACATTTCCAGCAGACCAAAGCGTGAAATGCGGCCGACCTGCACACGCGCGCGGTCAGCTTCCAGTGCATCACGCATGCGGTTTTCCACTTCTTTCTGATTCTTGGCAGCGCTCATGTCGATGAAATCAATCACGACCAGTCCACCCATGTCGCGCAGGCGCAACTGACGGGCGATTTCATCGGCCGCTTCCAGATTGGTATTCAGTGCTGTCTCTTCAATGTCAGAGCCACGGGTCGCGCGTGACGAGTTGATGTCGATGGAGATCAGCGCTTCGGTCGGGTCAATCACGATGGAGCCGCCTGAAGGCAGTTTCACTTCGCGCTGAAACGCCGATTCAATCTGCGCTTCGATCTGGAAGCGATTGAACAGGGGTAATGACTCCTGGTACAGCTTGATACGTGATTCGTAGTGCGGCATGACCTGGCGCACAAAGTCCATGGCTTCGTTATAGGACTCCTGAGTATCAAACAATACCTCGCCGATATCCTGGCGCAGGTGATCGCGAATGGTACGGATGATGACATTGCTTTCCTGGTAAATCAGGAAAGGGGCTGATTTTTTCTCTGCCGCTTCGGTAATGGATTGCCACAGTGACAACAGGTAATCCAGGTCCCACTGCAGTTCTTCCTGCTGTTTGCCGACACCGGCAGTGCGCACAATGATACCCATACCGTCAGGGATGTTAAGTCCGTTGATGGCTTCACGAATCTCGGAGCGCTCATCGCCTTCAATGCGGCGGGAAATGCCACCGGCGCGCGGATTGTTCGGCATCAGTACCAGGTAACGGCCGGCCAGACTGATGAAGGTGGTCAGCGCTGCGCCTTTGTTGCCACGCTCTTCCTTTTCTACCTGAACAATCACTTCGGTGCCTTCGGCAACGGCTTCCTTGATATTGACGCGACCGCCGTCGATGCCTTTGCGGAAGTAGGAAGGGGAGATCTCTTTCAGTGGCAGGAAGCCGTGACGCTCAGCGCCGAAGTCAACGAAGGCTGCTTCCAGGCTGGGCTCGACGCGGGTAATGCGGCCTTTAAATATACTGGCCTTTTTTTGCACGCGGGTGCGGTTTTCGATATCCAGGTCGTAGAGTTTCTGGCCGTCAACGAGGGCAACCCGCAACTCTTCTTCCTGCGTGGCATTAATCAACATTCTTTTCATAGTGGATACACATCTCTGTTGAACCAGATCAGCCAATCCGGGCGAGATGATTTACGGGAATCCGAACGCAGAGACAGCCCTGATAACAAGGCATGATCAACGTGCAGATTTGCGCAGGCGGGGCGGGACAGGACAAGCAGCGTGCATGTATGAACAGCCGGAATAAGGCTGTAAAACGTGCCGGTGACAGGGGCGCAATGAGGGCGGTATCGGTGTCCTGCTGCCCGCAAAAGAACGGGGCAGTCGACGTGTAAGTGCCACTCCTGCTACCCGGGCCCATGGATAAGGTCCGGGGATCCTGCTGTCACTGCAACCGTGGTTCGGTGTCGGAATCGGGTCGATGAATCATGCCCGGTCGTGTCGAGGTCACGGTCTTACGATGGTGGCGCCTGCCCGTGAATCAGGGTTTGTGCGCCGCCTTGCTTGTTTGTTGTCGCCGTTTATGTGCCCGGCTTTCCGGCTCAGCGGCTCAGCTTGTGTGGCTGAGATCCTGCTGGAGCGGGATGCAGCGGGGCAATCACTCCTGGTGTGCCCCCGCGCAAAAATCATTCACCCGAGTCTTCAGTCTGGTTGCTCGGTTAAGTACTGCTGTTAAGAAATCCGGTACTGCAAAATTCGGTTCTACTGTGGCTAAAACTGCATTGCTGCTGTTATTGGCGCTGACATGTAATCGACATGTCCTGTGTTCATGTTTTCACAGTTTCGCGACCAAGCTAGGCTATCAAACAGGCCACAGCCCCGCGACTATAACAGCAAACCCTTTCCTATTCAAATACCTGTGCATCCTGTTCACAGCCGTTTGTGCCGCCACTTTGTCGGCGCAACGCACCGGCGGTGGCGGATGTTTGTTTTACGCCGGTGGCTCGACTAGAATCGTCGCTCCCTTGCCGTTCAATCCGGATAAGTCATTCATGTATCAACCCCTGGTCCTGTTTGTCGGGCTGCGTTTTGTCAGAGCCCGCAAGAAAAATCAGCTGATGTCCTTTGTGTCGCTGATTTCGATGCTGGGTATTGCGCTGGGTGTGCTGGCGCTGATTGCGGTCATGTCGGTAATCAACGCCTCCACCAGCACCATGCGTGATGAAACCCTGAAATCGGTGCCGCATGCCGGCCTGATGCTGCCTGCCGGCGGCATTGAGTGGCCACAGGCGGCGCAGATACTGCAGCAGCAGAGCGGTGTTGTTGCTGCGGCCCCCTTTGTAGAGGGTGAGGCCTGGTTGCGTCATGAGGGGCGCGGTGAATTTGTCGCGGTGCGCGGTGTTGATCCGGCATCCGAGCCTGCAGTGCTGCAACAGAACAGCCTGAATATGCAGCAGCTGCTGGGCGAACTGGCAGCCAACCCCGATGGCATTATCCTGGGCACACGGCTGGCATCCCGCCTGGGGCTGTTCTCCGGCATGCAATTATCAGTGACGCCGTTGTCCAGTCTGCTCAGCCGCGATACCGGTGATGCGCGCAGCTTCCGGGTGCTGGGCGTGGCGGATTTCGGATTCTATGACAATGCCGATACCGCACTGGTCAACCTGACGGCTGGCCGCTCGCTGTTTGCCGGCAGTGCGCCGGGCGGCGGGCGCCTGCAAATGCGGCTTCGTGTCGATGACGTGTTTAATGCTGCGGCCATCAGCAATGCTGCGGCAGGCGCCTTGCCTGCCACCAGCGACGGGGCGGGTTATCAGGTCAGCAGCTGGGATCAGACCCGTCGCAGCCTGTTTGACGCCCTGCGGCTGGAAAAGGTGCTGACCGGCTTCATGCTATTGATGATTGTGATTATCGGTGCCGTCAATATTGTCGCCACGCTGGTGATGACGGTGGCGGACAAAAGCGCCGATATCGCCATCCTGCGCACCATGGGGGCCGGACGTGGCACGGTGATGGCGGTGTTTGTCATTCAGGGCCTGGCGGCAGGTGTGTTTGGCACCGTGCTGGGCGCGCTGGGCGGCATTGCGCTGGCGGCCAGTATCGGTAATCTCACGCAAGTGGTGCAGGACCTGTTGAACAATGCCCTGGCGCCCGGCAATACTTACATGATTGCCCACCTGCAGGCTGAGTTGCAGTGGGCCGATGTCGGCCTGGTCTGTGCCAGCGCATTGCTGGTCAGTTTGCTGGCCACGCTGTATCCGGCCTGGCGGGCGTCGCGTATCCAGCCCGCCGATGTGTTGAGGTACGAGTAGATGATGCTGGAGGCAGAATTGACCACACTGGAGGCTGCTTTGAACACGCTGGAGGCTGCTTTGAATCCGCTGGAGGCTACTTTGAATCCGCTGGAGGCTACTTTGAATCCGCTGGAGGCCCTATGACTACGGACGCTGTTATCAGTTGCCGTCACCTGAGCAAGACCTATACCCAGGGACCACAACAGGTGGAGGTGCTCAGTGATATCAATCTGGACGTGGTGCCCGGTGAGCGCATTGCCATAGTCGGCAGTTCCGGCTCCGGCAAAACCACGCTGCTCAATATGCTGGGCGGGCTCGATGTGCCTTCCGGTGGCGACATCCGGGTGGCGGGACAGGCGCTGGCAACACTGTCAGATAAAGAACGGGGCCTGCTGCGCAACCGCTACCTGGGTTTTGTCTATCAGTTTCATCATTTGCTGGGTGAATTCAGTGCGCTGGAGAATGTTGCCATGCCGCTACTGATCGGCGGCGCCAGGGTGAGTGATGCCCGCGATAAAGCGGCAGACCTGCTGCAAAGTGTTGGTCTGGCGCATCGGCTGACTCACAAACCGGCCGAACTGTCGGGGGGCGAACGGCAGCGCGTGGCCATTGCGCGCGCGCTGGTGGCATCGCCCAGTTGTGTGCTGATGGATGAACCCACCGGTAATCTGGACCGGCGCACGGCCACCGGCATACACGAGCTGATGCAGGAATTGAACACAAGGCTGGCGACCAGTTTTGTGGTGGTGACCCACGATGAGCAGTTTGCTGCCAGTCTGGATCGGGTGTTACTGCTCAATAATGGGTGTCTGCAGGCATGACGCGATCACTGGCAGCTTTCATCGCGCTACGCTACGTCAGCGTTGGCCGGCGTAGCGAGCTGGTGAGTTTTATGTCCATGCTTACCATCGGCGGCCTGGCGCTCAGCGTGTGTATTCTGATCACGGTATTGTCGGTCATGAACGGCTTTGACCGTGAGGTCCGCGAGAATGTGCTGGGCATCCTGCCGCACGCCACCATCAGGACCCGGGAGAATATCAACACTGAGCGCTGGGCGCAGTTGAGCGAGGCGGTGCTGGCGGTGCGCGGGGTCAACCTGAGTGCGCCGGTGCTGGAAGCCAACGGTGTCATTGCCGGGCCTGATGACAATGTCGGCGTGCTGGTGAACGGAGTTGATCCGCAGCGCGAAGCAGACATCTCGCGGTTGTCCCGCTTTATGCGCGCCGGCAGCCTGGCGTCACTGGGCGAGTCGCGATTTCAGGTGGTGCTGGGAGAAACCCTGGCCCAGCGCCTGGGTGTCGGGCTGGGTGACAGCATCTCGCTGTATTCGCTGAATGTCTCCATTAACCCGGTCGCGCCGTTGCCGGTGCAGCGGCGCTTTAACGTCGGCGGTATTTACCGGGTGGGCACGCAGGAGCTGGATGAGCGCCTGGTGATGATTGCCCTGGCCGATGCCCAGGCCTTGTACCGGCAGCCGGATCGTTTCACTGGTTTGCGACTGCGTACCGATGATGTGCTGGCGGTGAATGCCGTGCGTGCCGATATTGAGTCATTGCTGCCGCAGGGGTTTTATCTGGAAACCTGGACCCAGTGGTTCGGCGCGATCTACGAGAATATTCGCCTGTCGCGCACGATTGTCGGCTTTTTGTTGTGGTTGCTGGTGGCGGTGGCAGCTTTCAACCTGGTAGTCAGTCTGATCATGATTGTGCGCGACAAGCGCGGTGATATCGCCATTTTACGGACAATGGGCGCAAGTCCTGGCATGATCGGCCGCATTTTTGTCTTGCAAGGTTGTCTTGTCGGCCTGCTGGGCACCCTGATTGGTGTGCTGCTGGGGGTGTCGCTGGCGCTGAGTGTCAGTGATCTGTTCGCCTGGGTTGAACAACTGTCGGGCGCGCAACTGCTCAGCGCTGATGTCTACCCGGTGGACTTTCTGCCCTCGGAACTGCGTGCGGGCGACCTGATCGGTGTCAGTGCCGGCGTGCTGGTGCTGTGTCTGCTGGCCAGCCTGTATCCCGCCTGGCGCGCCGCACGCGTGTTGCCGGCTGAAGCTCTGAGAAGTGAGTGACAGGCTGGTTTTTCTGCTATACCTCCTGAACCACCGGTTGCTTTAAACCTCAGGCAACCAAACCTATCCTGACCCGGAGGCCGTCCCTGCGACGACCGTGACAAGTTATGCGCGCAGGGATGCTGGCATTTTGTCTGGGTATCTGGCTGTTCAGCCGGGTACCGGTGTTGCCGCCCTGGCCGGTGAGCAATGTTGTGTGGCTGTTGTTGCTGGTGGCAGTGCTGTTGCCGTCACTGTGGTGGTGGCTGCCGGTCAACCGTTGGCGCCTGCCGTTGTTGACAGGCCTGGCGCTGATACTGGGGCTGGTTTGGTGCTGGCTGCATGCGGTACGCCAGCTCGAACAGCAGTTGCCGCGTGAACTGGAGGGGGTGGATTTCTGGGGTGCCGGACAAATTGTCAGTCTGCCATCGCCGCGCGGTCAGTTTCAGCAGTTTGAGCTGACCCTCAAAAGCGTCTGCTTTCGCTTGCATCCGCGTGATTGTCCGCCGTCGACAGGCGGATCCGAAACCGCCAACAGCGCTGTGGCGGCAACAAGCGCTGCGGCGGCAACAAGTGCTGCGGCGGCAAAAATGGCCGGGGCCCGCATCACGCTTAACGAGTACACCGGTCTAACATTGTGGCCCGGTGAGCACTGGCGTTTTCGTGTGCGCCTCAACCGGCCGCATGGGTTTGCCAATCCCGGTGGTTACGATTTCGAGGCAGCACTGTTTCAGCGCGGCATCATTGCCCGCGGTTATGTCCGCGATACGGTGTTCAATGAGCGCCTGACAGCGGCGGGTCCCGGCCTGCAGTCCGCTCGCGCCGGGCTGCGTGCCAGGCTCTATCAACAGGCCGCGACCCTGACGCACCGGGGGGTGTTAAGCGCGCTGATCCTGGGCGATCGGGACGGTGTCAGCGCAGCTCAGTGGCAACTGCTGACGCAAACCGGTACCAATCATTTGCTGGTCATTTCCGGGCTGCATGTGGGTTTTGTCGCCATGACCGCTTACGCCCTGGTCAATCTGCTGGTGCGTCTGCTGCCAGCGCTGCTGTTATGGCTGCCGGCGCAACACTACGGCGCGCTGGCCGCGATCACGGCGGCACTGGTATACAGCGCTCTGGCGGGGTTTTCGCTGCCGACCCAGCGTGCGCTGGTGATGGTGCTGGTGCTGATGAGCGGACAATTGCTGGGGCGGCGTTTTATGCCCAGCTACAGCCTGCTGCTGGCCGCGACACTGGTGCTGCTGTTGGCGCCGATGAGTGTAACGCAGGCCGGCTTCTGGTTGTCGTTTACCGCGGTCGGCGCGCTGTTGTTTGCCTTCACCGGCTACCGTCGGGCGCCGGCCGAGCAGGGGGCAGGCCTTTCGCGGCGCGGGTTGTGGAGCAGGTCATGGGGCAGGTCATGGCAGCAATCAGGTCGCGACGTGTGGTTCAGATGGCTGCAACCGCAGTGGACGGTCAGTCTGGGTCTGCTGCTGCCGCTGTTGTTGTGGACCGGACAGGTATCGCTGATCTCGCCGCTGGTCAATGTACTGGCGATCCCGCTGGTCAGTCTGTTGATCGTGCCGCTGGCGCTGCTGGGCGCACTGTTGCTGGTATCGCTGCCGGCATTGGCCAGCGGACCGCTGTGGCTGGCGGACCGGCTGCTGGCATGGCTGTTCACGGGCCTCGATATCGCCGCCGGGCTGGGTCCCGCACTCTGGCAACCGGCACCGCCCACCGCGCTGACCATGGTGCTGGCCATGTTGGCTGTGCTGCTGATGCTGGCCCCCAGAGGGCTGGTGCCTGGCCGCACGTCATGGCTGCTGCCCCTGTGCCTGTTTGCGCCGCTGTTGTGGCCGGCGGACCGGCCACGGCCCGCGCCGGGAGAGGCACAACTGCAGTTCCTGGATGTTGGTCAGGGCCTGGCTGTGGTGGTGCACACTCGCCATCATCACCTGGTGTTCGATACCGGGCCCGCGCTGGGACCACAATTCGACACCGGCCGTGCCGTGATCACACCTTATCTGCGTATGCGTGACGTGCGGCAACTGGATATGCTGATCATCAGCCACTGGCATCAGGATCACAGTGGCGGCGCGGCGTCGGTTATGGCGCAGTTTCCTGTGCGCCAACGCCTGGCCGGTGGTGCTATGGCAGGTGGTGCTGTGGCCGGTAGTGCTATGGCCGGGACTGCGGCCGAACCCGGCTTTGAGCGCTGCCGCGCAGGTCAACGCTGGCGCTGGGATGGGGTCGATTTTGAGATCCTGCACCCGGCGACAGACGTCTATCGCGGTGAAAACAACAATGCCTGCGTGTTGTTGATCACGGCCGGCAGCCAGCGTGCGTTGCTGACCGGGGACATTGAGCAGGCTGCCGAACATGACCTGTTACGCCGTTATTCACGCGAACCGGCAGCGTTGCGTGCCGACATCCTGCAGGCAGCACATCACGGCAGTGCCAGCTCGTCCTCGCCGGCATTTGTGCAGACGGTGCAGCCGACACTGACCGTGGTGTCGGCAGGTTATCGCAACCGCTTTGATCATCCAGCGCCCGATGTGGTGCAGCGTTTGCGTGCCAATGGCAGTGTCGTCTGCGAAACCCCGCGTACCGGCGCCGTGCAGATTGAGCTGGGCGCGGCGGACGGGCCACGCCTGTCGGCAACACATCGCCAGCGTTATCGCCGCTTCTGGCATAACATCCCGCCGAATGATTATGGTAAAGTAGCGACCGTATCAGCAGGAGGCGACATTTGTGGTAGAGATCGTGATGGCGGGTGGCTGGTTGATGCTGCCGATAATTCTGTGTTCCATTCTGGCGATTGCGATTGTCATTGAACGCTCCTGGTCCCTGTCGGCGAACCGGATTGCACCACGCTATGCGGTGGGGCAGGTGTGGACCTGGATCAAGAACAATGAGCTGGACTCCACCCGCATGCGCGAATTGCGCCTGTCATCGCCGCTGGGCCAGATTCTGGCCGCCGGTCTGCTGCATGCCAGACAGGGACGCGCCCAGATGCAGGATGCCATTGCGCACAGCGCCTCGGTGGTGATTCACGAACTGGAGCGTTATCTCAGCACACTGGGCACTATCGCTGCCATCACGCCGCTGCTGGGCCTGTTGGGCACCGTCATCGGTATGATCCGGGTGTTCACCGAAATCATGATACAGGGCACGGGTAATGCCAGTGCGCTGGCCGGAGGCATTTCCGAAGCGCTGATCACCACGGCCGCCGGTCTGTGTGTGGCAATCCCGTCTTATGCCTGTCACCGCTATTTTATTCGTAAGGTGGATTCACTGGTGCTGGCGCTGGAGCAGGAATCGGCGAAGCTGGTTGATGCGCTCGACAAGGTGCCGGTGGAACTGGGAGATCTCAAGAACACAACACCAGAACAAGAGCAGGCGGCGTGAAATTTCCCCGGCGCACCCTTGAGGATCCCGCCATCAATCTGACGCCGTTGATTGATGTGGTGTTTCTGTTGCTGATCTTTTTTATGGTCACCACCACCTTTACCCGGGAAACCCGGATTGCCGTCAACCTGCCGGAGGCAAATGCCGAGCAGGCCGAGGCCGTCCCCAACCAGATTGAAGTACTGGTCAGCCAGTCCGGGCGCTACAGCGTCAACGACCAGGTGCTATCTGACACTCAGTTGATGACGTTGGGCCGTGCCCTGATTGATGCCGCCGCAGGTGATCGTAGCACTCCGGTGTTGCTGATCGCCGATGCCGAAGCCACGCATCAGTCTGTGGTCACCGCCATGGATGCGATCGGACAATCCGGTTTCAGCCGGCTGAGTATTGCCACCCGCCGCGCGGACGATGAATCTGATACCGATGGTGGAGCGACGCCATGAGTGATAGCGCAAGCGGACCATCACGACCCGCACGGACGCCGGGGCAGCCTGCGGCTGCAGCGCCGCAAATGACGGGCTGGCAGGTCTACAAACGCCTGATGGCCCACATCCTGCCGTACCTGGGCATCATGGGCATCAGCTTTCTGGGTTACCTTATTTTTGCTGCCACCACACCGGCCACAGCAGCCTGGCTGGGCTGGACCATTGACCAGGTGGCTGTCCAGAATGCGGATGCCCGCATCATCTCCCCGATTCTTTGTGTGCTGATCGTTCTGTTTCGTGGTCTCGGTGGCTTCCTCGGTCACTTCGCCCTGGAACACGTTGCCAATCATGTGGTGCACAAGCTGCGCTGCCAGATTGTCGATCAACTGCTGGCGGTGCCCGTGCGTTACTACGATCAGAACAGCATTGGCAGGCTGGTGTCCAAGGTCACCTACGATGTTGCGCAGATCAAGGGCGCGGCCACCAATGCCATTACCGTGATCATGCGTGAGGGTCTCACCGTCATTGGCCTGTTGCTGTACCTTTTCTGGGTGAACTGGCGCCTTAGCCTGGTGTTTCTGCTGGTGGCACCCTGTGTGGCTTTTGTTGTGCATCTGGCGACCACGCGCTATCGCCGTTACAGCCGACAAATGCAGGATTCCATGGGTGATGTCACCCAGATCACCAACGAATCCATCAAGGGTCAGCGCGTCATCCGTACCTTTAATGCCGGCAACTACGTCTCCAACCGCTTCAGTAGTGCCAGTGAAAAGAACCGGCGCCAGAACATGAAAATGGTCGCCACCGAGTCAACCGCGACGCCGCTGATTCAGTTGCTGGTGAGCATCGCCATGGCCATACTGATCTGGTTTGCGTTATCGCCGGAGCTGTTGGCCAGCTCCACACCGGGCGAACTGGTGTCGTTCCTGACCGTGGCCGGCATGCTGGCCAAACCCATTCGTCAGTTGTCCGGTGTCAACGCCGTCATTCAGCGTGGTATCTCCGCCGCCACCAGTATTTTTGCATTGCTCGACACCCCGCCGGAAAAAGACCTGGGCACACATGAAACCTCGCGCGCCAAAGGCCTGATCGAATTCAGTGACGTCGGGTTCTCCTACAAGAAGGATGAGCCGGTGTTGCAGGGCATCAATCTGCGCGTTGAGCCGGGCATGACCGTGGCGCTGGTGGGACGCTCGGGCAGCGGCAAGTCAACCCTGGTCAGTTTGCTGCCGCGGTTTTATGAATACGGCAGCGGTGATATCCGGTTGGACGATGTGTCGCTGCCGGATTACAGGTTAGGCAATCTGCGCGAACAGATTGCTATCGTGACGCAGGACGTGGTGCTGTTCGAAGGCAGTGTGGCGGAGAATATCGCCTACGGTATCGGCGAAAAAGTTACCGCCGAACAGATTCAGCGCGCCGCCGACAACGCCCATGTCACCGAGTTTGCCGCCCAGTTACCAGAGGGTTTTGATTCCCAGGTGGGGGATGGTGGTACGCTGCTCTCGGGCGGTCAGCGTCAGCGCCTGGCGATAGCCCGCGCGTTTCTGAAAGACGCGCCGGTGCTGATTCTGGATGAAGCCACCTCAGCGCTGGATACCGAGTCTGAGCAACATATCCAACAGGCGTTGAACGAGCTGATGCGGGGTCGAACCACGTTTGTCATCGCGCACCGTCTGTCGACCATCGAGAACGCAAATGTGATTCTGGTCATGGACAAAGGCCGCATTGTGGAGTCTGGCACTCACGCCGAATTGCTGGCGCTGGACAAGCACTATGCGCGCCTGCATCGGCTGCAGTTTGCCGAGTCTTCACTGGCTTCTGCGGAACCGGACGACACACACGCGGGCGACGCCAACAACGAGGCAGATTGATGTTTCTGGTCAACGCCTGGTACAACAAAGCGGGCTGGTTGATTGTGTTGCGCCCGCTGAGTCTGCTGTTTCAATGGCTGGCTGGCCGACGTCGCCGCCAGCAGGAGGCAGCGCAAACGCAGGCCGCCGTTCCGGTCATTGTGGTAGGCAATATTGCCGTCGGTGGCACCGGCAAAACGCCACTGGTGCTGGCGCTGTGTAAAGCATTGCATGACCGGGGCATCACCGCCGGGGTGTTAAGTCGGGGTTACGGGGGCAGCGCGCCGCAGTATCCGTTCGCGGTGACGCCGGACAGCGATGTGGCCCATAGTGGTGATGAGGCGCGCCTGCTGCGCCGTCATACGCAGGGGCCGATGATGGTGGATCCGCAACGCAACCGCGGTTTGCAGGCATTGATCAGCGATGGCGGCTGCGATGTCGTGATCAGCGATGACGGTCTGCAGCATTACCGTCTGTGGCGTGATATCGAAATTGTGGTGGTGGACGGGGCGCGTGGTCTGGGCAATGGCTGGTGTCTGCCGGCAGGCCCCTTGCGCGAGCCGCCGGCGCGCCTGGCCGAAGTGGATTATGTGGTCATCAATGGCGCCAATCGTGTATTCAGCGAGGATGAGCTGTCAGCCGGTGAAACGCCGGTCACCACCATGCGTCTGGTGCCCGAGGTCTGGGTGAATGTCAGAACCGGTGCGCGCGCGGCGTTGCAGGAGCTGCCATTGCCAACAGCAGGCACTGGGGATGTGCATGCGCTGGCCGGCATCGGTAACCCGCAGCGCTTCTTTGCTACCCTGCGTGAGCTGGGCGTGCAGGCAGATTGCCATGCCTACAGTGATCATCACGCGTACAGCGCTGTCGAGCTGGCCTATGCCCGTGATAAAGTTTTGCTGATGACAGAAAAAGACGCGGTCAAATGTGAAGCATTTGCCGGTGAGCACTGGTGGTACCTGGTGGTTTCGGCAGAGCTGGAGCCCGGATTCAGCGAGGCGTTCTGTGATCAGGTGGCCAATACCCTGGCACGTCGTCAACACAGCGGCCGGCAGCAGCAAACACAACAACAGCAATAGCAGCAATTAACACAAGTGATCTGGAAATTTATTCGGCAGTAGCGGAGAGCAAACGTGGATAAAAAATTACTCAGCATACTGGTATGTCCGGTCTGTAAAGGCCCGCTGACCTATCAGCGCGAGCAGAACGAGATGATCTGCTACGCCGATGCGCTGGCCTATCCGGTGCGTGACGGTATTCCGGTGATGCTGGAAAACGAAGCCCGTACCCTGAGTTCTGATGAGCGTGAGAAGCGAAAATGAGTTTTATTGTGGTGATACCGGCACGTTACGCGTCAAGCAGACTGCCGGGCAAACCGTTGCAGGATATCGCTGGCAAACCCATGATCCGGCACGTGTATGAGCGTGCCTGCGAAAGCGGGGCATCGGCGGTTTACATCGCGACCGATGATGAGCGAATCGCCGGTGCCGCGCGTGATTTTGGCGCCGACGTTATCATGACCCGTAACGATCATCAGTCGGGCACCGACCGTATCCAGGAAGTGGCGCAGGCCTTGGCGTTGCCCGAATCGGCGATTGTGGTCAATGTACAGGGTGATGAACCGCTGATTCCGCCGGCGACCATCAATCAGGTGGCGGTAAATCTGGAACAGCACACCGACGCCGGTATCAGCAGTCTTTTTCATGCGATTCATGATGGCACCGAGCTGATCAATCCCAGTGCCGTCAAAGTGGTGACCGATGCCGACGGCTACGCGCTGTACTTCAGTCGCTCAGCGTTACCCTGGCAGGATTCCACCGCCGGTGATGTGCACGGCAAACGCCATATCGGTATCTACGCTTACCGGGTAGAGACCCTGAACCGGTTTGTGTCCTGGCCCCGATCCCTGCTGGAAGTCAGCGAAAGACTGGAGCAGCTGCGGGCAATGCACCATGGCGTGCGTATCATCATGGAGGAGGCGTGCGAGCATGTGCCGGCCGGCGTCGACACCCCGGAAGATCTGGCCGCCGTGCGCGCCTTCCTGAGTGAAAGCGAATACTGATGAACACGCAACTGAATCTGCTGATGGTCTGCCTGGGTAATATCTGTCGCTCGCCGACGGCACAGGCTGTCATGGCAGCACGTATCGCGGACGCCGGCCTGCAGGACAGTATACGGGTTGAATCCGCCGGCACTGCCGGCTATCACATTGGCAAGGCGCCGGACCCGCGCTCAATGGCGGCGGCATTGCGTCGCGGTTACGATATGAGTGCGCAGCGCGCACGCCAGGTCAGTGTGGAAGACTTTCATAAATTCGACCTTATCCTGGCCATGGACAGCAGCAACCTCAATCATCTGCTGCAGATGGCGCCAGCCACCACCGCCGATAAAGTCAGCCTGCTGTTGTCGCATGCGCCGCTGTCGACCACCGATGTGCCGGATCCCTACCACGGTGGCGACAATGGTTTCGAGCAGGTCCTCGATCTGATCGAGCAGGCCTGTGATGCCTTGCTCGTCACAGTGCAGGCGGATCTGCAGGGCCATCGCACCACAGGTGATTATTGATGGCGTGGCAGGCTGATGCGCCGCTGCAAGGCCTGACCACCCTGGGTGTGCCCGCGCGCGCGCAATGGCTGTGCAGCATTGGCCAGGAAGATGAATTGCCGGTGGCGCTGCAACAGGCAGATCATAAAGATCTGTCGGTTACTGTTTTGGGGGGTGGCAGCAATATGTTGTTGCTCGCGGATGTCCCCGGTCTTGTGCTGCACATGCAGCTGATGGGCATTCGTCACCGACAGGATCCGGCTGACCCGGACGCTGTGCTGGTGAGCGCGGCGGCGGGGGAGAACTGGCACGAACTGGTGGCGTACTGTTTACAAAATGGCTGGTATGGCCTGGAGAATCTGGCGCTGATTCCCGGCAGCGTCGGCGCGGCGCCGGTGCAGAACATCGGCGCCTACGGCGTTGAATTGTCCGATCGGCTGTTGTCTGTGCGCTATTTTGATACGCAGACGGTACAGGTGACGGAGCTGGACAGCGACGCATGCCAGTTTGCCTATCGCGACAGTATTTTTAAGCAGGCATTAAAAAACACGGCCATTATTCTGTCTTGCACCTTCCGGCTTAGCCGCACGCCGCGCACCGTGGTTACCTATCCTGCTTTGTTGCAATACCCGGGCGCCGGTGCCGACATGACTCCGCAGCGGGTGTTTGATGCCGTGTGTGCCATCCGGCGCAGCAAGTTGCCGGACCCGGCGGTGATCGGCAATGCCGGCAGTTTTTTCCGCAACCCGATTGTCAGCGCCGATGTCCATGCCGGGCTGCAATTGCGCTGGCCTGATATGCCTGCGTTTGCCACGCACACCAGCGATGTCAAGATTGCTGCCGCCTGGCTGATTGACCAGGCCGGCTGGAAGGGCGTGCGACGTGGTGCGGTCGGTGTGCATGACAGGCAGGCCCTGGTGCTGGTTAATCACGGTGGTGGCACCGGGCAACAGATACTGGCGCTGGCGACCGAGATTGCCGACAGCGTGCAGCAGATGTTTGGTGTGCGCTTGCAGCCGGAGGTATGCATCGTGCCAGCACCGGCGGGTGGACTATGACCGACTCTAACCAAAACACCGAGCCCGCTTTTGATGCCCCGTCCGTCCTGGCGGTGATGAGCCAGCGCCCCGGCGTGTATCGCATGCTCGATGCCGACGGTGAAGTGCTTTACGTTGGTAAAGCGCGCAATCTGAAAAAACGCGTCAGCAACTACTTTCGTGCCAGCGGCCTGGACACCAAGACCATGGCGCTGGTGTCACACATCGCGGCTATCGACGTCACGGTCACCAACAGCGAAACCGAAGCCTTGCTGCTGGAACAGAACCTGATCAAGAAGCTGAAACCGCCGTACAATATTCAGCTGCGTGACGACAAAACCTATCCCTATATCATGCTCACGCACAAAGACGCCTACCCGCGGCTGGCGTTTTATCGTGGCAGTCGCCGGCGTGATGCCACCTTTTTCGGACCGTACCCCAGTGCCAGCGCTGTGCGTGAGAGTCTGTCGCTGTTGCAGAAAGTCTTTCGCGTGCGCCAGTGTGAAGACAGCTATTTCCGCAATCGCAGCCGGCCCTGTCTGCAGCACCAGATCGGCCGCTGCACAGCACCCTGTGTTGGCCTGATTTCACCGTCGGATTATTCCCTGGATGTGCAGGACGCCAGCCTGTTTCTGCAAGGGCGCAGCGATACCCTGATTCAGTCGCTGGGCCAGCGTATGGAACAGAAAGCCACGGCACTGGAATACGAACAGGCCGCGCGCATTCGCGACAAGATTTCCGATCTGCGGCGCATTCAGAGTCAGCAGGTTATTTCCGGTGACGGCAGCGATGCGGATGTACTGGCGGCGGTACTCGATGGCGCGTATACCTGCGTTCATGTCATTGTGATTCGTGGTGGCCGCATCATCGGCAGCCGCAATTTTTTCCCCAAGGACAGGCTGGCGGAAACTGCAGCGGATTTGCTGGCGGCGTTTATCGCACAATATTATTTGCGCGATGGCGGTGAGCTGGCGGCAGCAGCCATTCCTGCCGAAGTCGTGGTATTCCCGTTGCTCAAGGAACAGAAAGGTCTGCAGGAAGCGCTCACCGCCGCTGCCGGTAAAGCCGTATCACTGCGCGGCAATGTGCGCGGGCATCGTGCCCGCTGGCGTGATCTGGCGCTGTCCAATGCGCAGCAGGCCATACAAAGCCATATCAATAACCGCCAGAGCATGTTCAAACGCTTTGAGCTGTTACAGACGTCTCTGGGCCTGGACGCGCTGCCGCAGCGCATCGAGTGCTTTGATATCAGTCATACCATGGGCGAAAGTACGGTGGCGGCCTGCGTGGTGTTTGATCATAACGGCCCGCTCAAGTCCGACTACCGGCGTTACAATATAGAAGGCATTCAGGGCGGCGACGACTACGCCGCCATGGATCAGGCCCTGACCCGGCGCTACAGCAAGCTCAGCAGCCAGCTGCAGGCGCTGCAGGATGCGCCCAGCGCCGGACCGGGCGAGAGTGCGGAGGAGCAGACTGCGGCAGCGTCTGACAGCAGCCACATCGGCAGTGTCAAAGATCAGGCCCTGCTGGCCAGCAAGGTGCCCGATATCCTGCTGATTGATGGCGGCAAAGGCCAGCTGGCCCAGGCTATCGACGTGCTGCAGGGCTGTCAGTTGCCCGAGATCATGCTGATTGGTATTGCCAAGGGCATCAGTCGGCGGGCCGGGCAGGAGACACTGTTTGTCGCTACGGCTGACGGCATGCAGGAACTGGCGATTCCCGGCCACTCTCCGGCGCTGCATCTGCTGCAACAGGTCCGCGACGAAGCTCATCGCTTTGCCATCACCGGGCATCGCCAACGCCGCGCCAAGACCCGGCAGCAGTCACCGCTGGAGCAGATTCCGGGCCTGGGCCCGTCACGGCGACGCGAGCTGCTCAAGTACTTTGGTGGGCAACAGGAGATCATGCGCGCCAGCGAGTCCGATCTGGCGCGCACGCCGGGCATCAGTAAAAAACTGGCCGCCGTTATTTATGAGTCGTTACATAGTGAGTAGAATGTCGTGCAATACCGAATTATCGAGGAAAAGCCGTTGAAACAGGGAATTATTGCATGCTGAATGCCGCCAATATGGTGACGTATTGTCGCGTCCTGCTGGTACCGGTGATAGTGCTGGTGTATTACAGTGGAATCGAACACAGCCAGCTCATCGCGGCGTTTCTGTTCACCATCGCCAGTATCAGCGACTGGCTGGACGGCTACCTGGCCCGACGTCTGAACCAGACGTCGCCCTTTGGCGCGTTCCTGGACCCGGTGGCAGACAAGTTGCTGGTGGTGATGGCGCTGGTGCTGCTGACCGCGATCTATCCCAGTGCCTGGTTTGTGGTGCCCACTGCCATCATTATCGGTCGGGAAGTTTTTGTGTCGGCGCTGCGCGAGTGGATGGCGAGCAACAACCAGCGCGACGCGGTGGCGGTGGGGTACATCGGCAAGGTCAAAACCACGGTGCAGATGATCGCAATTATTGTCCTGCTGGCTTATACCCCACAATGGCCGCAAATTTTCTTGCAAGTGGGCTACGGATTGATATATCTTTCCGCCGCGTTGAGCATCTGGTCAATGGCGCAATACCTGATCAAGGCATTGCCGGTTTTGACGTCAAAACAGTGAAATATTTGACGAATTGCGCTTGACTTCACACCGAATGGCATTAGAATAAGCGCCTCTTTCGGAGTGAGCAAAAACGCACTGCAAAAGAGCTGACAGACCTCATGATCCGGGGTTGTTGAGAGACAGTCAGTAATACCAAGTAAAGCGGGAATAGCTCAGTTGGTAGAGCACGACCTTGCCAAGGTCGGGGTCGCGAGTTCGAGTCTCGTTTCCCGCTCCAAACTTACGGCCACAGGCCATTCACAGCGCAGCATCCCCTCGGGGTAGCGTTGGCCAGTCCGGAAATTACCTGCACGGGACTTTGCGACCAGACAGGTAACTTTGGAACAGTAAAGGCTGGGTGGCAGAGTGGTCATGCAGCGGACTGCAACTCCGCGTACGCCGGTTCGATTCCGACCCCAGCCTCCATTTTTCCCCAGAACAACAGTAGCTTGCTTCCCACAGGGAAAATGGGTCTGTTTTCCACTACAATTCCGCAGCTTCTCTTGCCTGACTTGCCCTGTCTGAGCAGATACCTCATAGCTGGCGGAAGGACATGGGAGTCGAACCCACCAGACGCGCGCTGCGCATCTCACCGGAGTTGAAGTCCGGGCGCCCCACCGGAGACGATGTCCTTCCATATTCTGCAGTTTACGTGATTTTGTTCGCCGCCGCGCGTTGCCATCCTGGCCGCATGTAGCGCCGCTCGTCCCGATAAACCGTGACACCGGCGCGATCCAGATACTCCAGAGCCTTGATGGTCAGATTACGACCAATGTCGGAGCGATCCCGGTAATCCGCTGCCGAAAATCCGCCGTCTGTGCTTTCCTCACACAGCGCCTGCGCCACCGCAGCCAGATCATCCAGCTGCTCTGGCAGATAAAAACGGTTCGGCGCCACCGCCAGCACATAGCCCCAGCTTTGCAATCGGTGCATGACGGCCAGCATGTCCTGACGCTCCAGTCCCAGTCGCTCGCCCAGTTCACCCACGATCGGTGGTCGCAGCCCGGCATTTGCCAGCGCCTCGCGTACCCGATGATAAAGCGCTGCGTCCTTTGATGGCAGCACCGCCTGATGATCGGGCAGGGCGAGTATGACGCCATGGCGGCGCAGATGTCCGCTCGCCACCAGCTGGCTAATAAGGCGGGTTTGGGTTTCCGGAGAAAGGCGCGACTCTGCCGCGCGCAACAATGCCTGCTGATGAATGCCCAGTTGTTCTGGTTGCCCGGCATGGGCCAGTCGCACACACTGCAGAATGGTCGCTGTTGCGCTGGCAGTGCGCGAGTGGCTCAGTCCCTGATCACCCAGCCTGACGAGCGCATGTTGTGCCTGCAGGGCATCCATTTCCGGCGCAGTCAGATTCCAGCGTCGGGCAAAGCATGGCAGATCAATCTCCAGCTTATGTTTCAGCTCGGCAGCCAGAGCCGCCGAGGCGGTATCGGCTGTGCACAATGCCTGCAGCCGCGCCAGCGCTTCGGGTTTGCTGCGGCCACGCTGGCGGCCCTGCGGGTCCAGCACCCGGCCGCCGCCCAGGGTGGTGTTGGTCGCTGGCTCCCGCACAATAACAGCGTCGCCGACAATGACATGGACGGGTTTGTCCAGCAGCAACTGCGCCAGGCCGCCGTGCTTTTCATGGCCGCCAGGCGCTTGCTGGCCGGCAGGCGCCTGCAGCCAGACCAGACGACCGCTGACGGCACTGGCGCCGGTCAGTATCTGCAGCGTGCCACGATGAATACGTTGCTCAGGCAACACGCGCAGATGTACGTCCAGTCGCTGGCTGGTCTGTCGTTCAGCGGTCTGGGCCAGTTCAGTTGCCAATAGCCAGTCACCGCGTTGTGGATGTTCGCTGTCCAGTTCCCCGGTCAGATTCAACGCTGCCCGTTGTCCGCTGACAATTTCTGTCACCGCCTGGCCATTAACCTGAATGCCGCGCAGCCGCAGTGTCCTGTCACAAGGTGCCAGTTGCAGCTGCGTGTGTGGTGCCAGCTTCAGTCGCCCGTTTAGTAAGGTGCCGGTTACCACACAACCCGCGCCCGGCACAGTAAAGCGCCGGTCTATCAGAAAGCGGGGATGGCCCTCAGTGCTGCGCGCTGGCGTGCTCGCAGACAAAGCCCTGATTGCCGCCAGCAACTCGGCCAGCCCCTGGCCGCTGATGGAGTCCACCGGTATCACCGGTGAGTCAGCCAGAGGACTGTTCTTTAGCAGCGCCTTGATGGCGACATGACAGTCAGCGCGCTGCTGCGCATCCGCGCGATCCGCCGCGCTCATCACCACAATGCCACGATGGATACCCAACAGTTCCAGCAAGGCCAGATGTTCACGGGTTTGTGGCATGGGGCCCGCATCAGCGGCGACCACCAGCAGCGCGGCGTCGACGCCAGCCAGGCCAGCCAGCATGGTGCGAATGAACCGCGCATGACCTGGCACGTCTACGAAGCCAAGGGTGCCGGCCTCGCTGTCATGCAGCCAGGCGAATCCCAGGTCAATGGTCAGGCCGCGGCGCTGCTCTTCGGCAAGCTGATCGGTGTCTTTCCCGGTCAGAGCCTGAATGAGCGTGGTTTTGCCATGGTCCACATGCCCGGCCGTGGCAAAGATCATGTCGGCAGCGCCGGGTCAAAGCGATGCGTAAGCCACTGCTTTGCCAGCGTCTGCGGCTCCTCCACACAGCGGCAGTCCAGCAGCAGACTGTCGTCGGCAATGCGGCCGATTACCGGCACCGGCAGCTGTCTTAACTGTCTGGCCATGTCGCGTAGCTGTCGGCTCCGTGCGCGTTTGCTGGTGTGCTCACTGCGCAGGCGCAGCGCGGCGCTGGGTAGCCGGTCCAGCGGTTGGGAACCGGAACCAATCTGGCTGAGCACCTCGCAACCATCAACCTGAATATCGTTACCCGCCCAGGTTTTTAACGCGGGTAGCAGCGCCGTAACTGTCTGCTGGATATCAGTCCGGGCCCGGCTTAACAGTCGCAGGGCGGGGATGCGCTGCGCCAATGTGTCCGGATTGGCATACAGTCGCAACACCGCGGACAACGCCGCCAGCGTAAGTTTGTCACAGCGCAGTGCGCGTTTTAACGGACTTTTTCGAATTCGCGTGATGAGGTCTGCGCGTCCGGCAATGATGCCGGCCTGAGGTCCGCCCAGCAGCTTGTCACCGCTGAAAGTCACAACGTCGACACCCTGGGCCAATACCTCGCGCACCACCGGCTCCGCCGGCAACCCCAGGCGCTGCATATCAATCAGTGAGCCGCTGCCCAGATCGACCACCAGCGGGATGGCATGTTGCTGCGCGATGGCAGCCAGCTCGGCTTCGCTCAGGCTGCTGGTGAACCCCTGAACAGCATAATTGCTGGTATGGGCTTTGAGCAGCAGTGCGGTGCGCGTGCTGATGGCATCGGCGTAATCATGGGCATGGGTGCGATTGGTGCTGCCGACTTCATGCAGTTTGCAGCCGGCGCGTGCCATGATATCCGGCAGGCGGAAGGAGCCGCCGATTTCAATCAGTTCACCGCGCGAGACAATCACTTCCCGGCGCAGCGCCAGGGCATTCAGCACCAGCAGCACGGCAGCAGCATTGTTGTTGACCACCGTGGCTGCTTCCGCACCGGTCAGCCGGCAGATCCAGTCTTCGACATGGGCATCACGATCGCCACGCTGACCGCTGTCCAGATCATACTCCAGGTTGCTTGCGCCACTGGCCACGGCGGCGATGGCAGCAATGGCTTCCGGCGGCAGGGGCGCACGTCCCAGATTGGTGTGAATGACGGTGCCGGTGAGATTAAACACCGGCTTGAAGGCGGGGGCCAGCAGCCGTTCGACGCTGACCTGTACCTCGGCGAGCAATGTCTGTTCATCCCCGATGTCACCGTCGCGCCACCGTTGTAAAGCGGCGCGCAGCGCGTCCAGCACCAGGCTGCGGCCATGGCAGTCAATCAGGGCCTGCATGCCGGGCCAGGCCAGCGCTTTGTCGACCGCTGGCGGACGGTTGTCGGGGGTGCGTCTCTCTGTCATGACTGTATCCCCGTCATGACAGTTTCTCCGCGTAGGTGTCAGGTGTCTTCAGATTTGTGATCGGCCGCGTCCGGATCAGCACGCAGCAGCCGCAGAATATCCCCCAAAGCCGCGTCGGCCAGGGTACACATTTCCGCGTCGGTGCGGTTCTGAATCGGGTGCGGCACAAATACCATGGCCGGGTCGAAACCCAGCGTTCTGGACTGTGCTGCCGCCGCATCAATAAACTCGGTAGAGGCAACTCCAACTCCCGGAATCTGTCGTGACTCCAGATCGGCTATGTCATGCATACAGCACGACGTACACGATCCTCAGTCAGCCAGACCTTCCACCAGTACATCCACTTCGGCAGCAATCTGCTGCTTCAGCGCGGTGGGGGCAGGGCGGGTGAAGGTGGGCTTGCTGTAGCGTTTGACCGTGATGCCCAGTGCTGCCAGCTGCTCTTCGATGCGATCCAGAAAGACATTGCCGCGCGGCTTGGAGATATCCAGCAGACCGACGACTTTGCCATCCAGGCTGTCGGGCCTGAGCAGTCGGGCCCGCTGCGTCGGCGCGTTTTCCGCCGTCGGATCCAGCAGGATAGAGTCATTCATAAGGTTTCCTCTCTCATATAATCTCTCGTGTGACAGGTGACGAGCCAACCGGACCGGATGCGGCCCAGCCGGCGATAATCGCAGAAAACATGCCGGCAGTGCCACCCGCCCGCACAATCAGCAGGCCGCCCGGCCTGAATTTGGGTACCTGCTTATCCTTGAAGCGAGCCGGAATGCCCTCGGCGATGCCACCTGCACCCACCAGCAGATCCTCGCCCGGTGCCATCAGCAGTTGCTCCAGCGTGTCGCGCAGGTGCTGCTTTGACCAGCCGGCCTCGATAAAAATACGCGCATGCTCGGGTGACACCACCAACACGGCATCGCCGGCCATGGCCAGCTTGACGTTATCCACGGCGCGCAAAGATTGCGCAATGGAGCGCGCCAGTGATTCCGGATCACGGGATTTCTGATCAATAATGCCCTGCACACCCTCACCGGGGAACAAGGTCACGGCAGAGCGGCCAGCGGCAATACCACGCTCCTGGGCCAGCGGCAGCCATTCACTGTCCTCGGCCTCGGCAAAACAGAAACTGTACTTGCCCGGATTACCCAGCGTCGCCCGATCAATCTCGCCGGGACGCCCGCCGCCGACATTACGGATGATCAGTTGCAGCGCCCGCCCGATAGTCGCATTGGCGCGATTGCCCTGGCCCAGGGCATTGTTGCCCGAGTTCATGCCAATGGCTTTAGCGATGGGGCCATTGACCATGATCAGCGGGCTGCCGAACATGGTGGTACAGATCAGCCCGTGCAGACCGAAATCGTCCTCCAGTGCCGCCTCCAGAGCCGCCAGCAGCACCGGCATATACTCCGGTTTGCAGCCTGCCATGACAGCGTTGATAGCGACTTTTTCCACGGTACAGGGCACCAGATCCGGCGGCATCAGGCCGACCAACTCTTGCGGGTCGCGCGTTGTGCCCTTGAGCATACGAAGCACCCGCACTGGCGTCGGCGGCACCACCGGCAGGCCGTCACTCCAGCCGCGCGTATAACAGGCTTCAATCGCATCGTCCTCGGCGCTGACATCAATTTCCCGGGACTGAAGTTGCACATCGCCAAATGCCAGTTCCAGCCGTTCTGTAATACCCGGCTCCAGTGTCTTGGAGCCGCATCCCGGGCGCATGGCCGGCAATTCCTCGCCCAGCCCGCTCAGACCGCTGATGGTGCGCCACTCAGACTTGTCCCAGCCGTAGGTGCGTGACACCTCCCGGCCTTGCTCCATGCGTATCAGGGTGGGAACAAACTCGGTCTCCAGCCGCCAGGACTGCTCCAGAGTTTCGTCATAAAGGGTGTCGGGCAGGGCGTCGGCATAGTCGCTGTCATCCTGCACATACACACGCAGCGGGCCGGCGGCGGCCAGCTCAGCCAGCAGCGGTTCGACCAGGCGACAGGTCGGGCAGTCGGCCTTGGCGACGACGATCAGGCCATCGGGTGGGGGAGTGGTCATTGTTTCGCGTTTCTCTGGCGTTTGCTGTTACGATTCAAAGTCCAAAGGTAGCGCTGGTACTGCTGATTGTCCAGCAACAGCAGAACCGAACAATGCCACTAGCCCGGGAGGATTCCATGTGCGGCCGCTTCAACGTCATTGATAGCGCCGAAGTCATGGCGCTGCTGCGTCATCTCGGCATCACGCTCTATCCCGATTTCCGCTTTACCCCCGATGCCGCGCCCGGGTCCACCATCAGCATCGTCCGCCAGACCCACGACGAACGCCTGGTCAGCGACGCCACCTGGTGGCTGATGCTCGATCCTGCCACCCTCAAGCCCAACTACAAATACGCGTCCTTCAACAGCCGCTCCGACAAACTGGACACCGCCCGCGCCCTGGCCTACAAACCCTACCGAGAATCGCGCTGCGTAATCCCCGCATCGGCCTTCATCGAAGGCCTCGGCGACGGCAAGACCTACCACAAACTGCGCCGCCCCAACGACGCCATCGCCTTTGGCGGCGTGTACCGCGAATGGGTCAACCACGACACCGGCGAAACCGCACTGTCCGCCAGCATCATCACGCTGCCACCGCCCGACAACCAACGCTGGCTGCAGGCGATCCATCCCAAATCCATACCCCTGATGCTGCCCGACGACCAGCCGACTGTCGACGCGTGGCTGGACCCCGCCAATCAGGATGTCGCCCAGTTCAATGAGTTACTGAAACCTAAAATCAGACTGAAGCTGATAGCCACACCTATAGGCAAAGTCAGCAAATGGAATGAGATCGGCCCGGACGAGGAGGTTCCCGCGGATTGATGCTGTTGTGGGCGGGCGATTTGCGGTGGTGGTCCCGCGTGCCGGTTCGTAACTAGGTTTAGGCAGGTGATTGCTATATAATGCGCAGCTTCGCAAAAAGGCACCCATCCTGCTGGTGCTGAACTGGCGATAACTGTTTGACTGGTAACGGGAAACAGGATTTAAGGAACAGCCTCAGGGCTGGCACCCAACAAGATAGACAGCCCCCCATGCCCGGGTGGCGAAATTGGTAGACGCAAGGGACTTAAAATCCCTCGGGGGAAACTCCGTACCGGTTCGATTCCGGTCCCGGGCACCAATAAAATCAATGACCTATTAAAATATCTGGCGTTTCATTTCTTTGTCTATTTTTTATGTAGGCGCTGTGTAGGCAATGTGCAAGCGGTTTAGAGATGATGCCAGTGTTTGAGGTTCCTCGATAGTGAGTGCAGATAATTGACCTTGCTGCTGCTGCTTCATTAATTGCCCCAAATCAGACGTGCTTGACAAGGTGCTCCAGAGCAGATAATTTCACCACAAGCAGACGTTTCGTCTGCTGGCCACAGCCAAACGTTATAACTTCAATGATGGAAAGCCAGTTCGCCTGGCGCTTTTTATAAAGCTAAAGCGGCGGAGAAGGATCCACACTCGCCCCCTAGGGGTCGTGATTATGCCCGACGGAATTGCAAGGGGCCTGTATCATTGAAAGTTTGGTGACGGTCACCCCTTGTTATTCTGCCCTTGATTATGGGGGAGTCGGGCATGATATCAAACTTCCAAGGATGGCGGTGGAAATGACAGATCTTCGTCCTGAGAAAATCACAAAGAGCTCAATCGGTTCTATTTCGAAGTTATCTGTTGTATTGAGCATCCCAGAATCTGATTTATCCGCAATTCTAAAAATCCTGCCCGAAAATCGCTATAAAAAAATTACGATCCCGAAGGGAGTCGGGGGCGAAAGGATCGTTTATAGCGCTACCCCGTTGTTACGAAAAATTCAGCATCGAATTAATACTCGCATATTCAAGAAACTAATCAAGTGGCCGCCGTACCTTTACGGCTCTCTCCCGAATGACAAAGAATTGGTCGGGGGGCAAACAAAAACCACTGTTCAAAGAGATTATATTGCGTGTGCCCAGAATCACTGTGGAGCGAAAAGTATATTAAAGTTGGATATCGCTAACTTTTTTGAAAACATACATCGTGACACTGTAAAAAAAATATTCAGAAAATTTTTCCACTATCCCGAAAATGTATCTGACTACCTAACCGAAGTTTGTTGTTACGGCGACACCCTTGTACAAGGGGCGCTTACTTCTAGCTATTTAGCATCGCTTTGCATGTGGGACACAGAATATAAAGTAATTCAGAAATTGAGTCGACGAAATCTCGTATACACTAGGTTAGTAGATGACATAACAATATCCTCAAAACACAGGGGCTACGATTTTAGGAACGCCGAATCTCATGTACGGGCCATGATGCTTAAGAAGGATTTTCCTCTGAATCTTTCCAAGACAAAAATAATGAGAGCTGGGTCTTCCCCTCTTCTTGTTCATGGGCTCATTGTTAATTTTAGAACTCCCCGCCTGCCATCGTCAGAAATATCTAGAATTAAAGCCTCCGTCAATAATTTAGTAAAAGCTTCGGCTACGGACAATTATCGAACGACATATTCATTTAGGGCGCAATATTTTAGGTGCCTAGGCAGAGTAAATCGATTGGCAAGAGTAAACCACAATAAGCATGAATATTTGATAAATAAGCTTAAAAAAATTCGTCCTAAACCGTGTAAGACAGATATCGAAAGAGTAGAAAATGCGATCGATCGACTTAAGAGTCTTAAGGACAAGACAACAGATAGTTATCGTAGAATTTATAATATTGCTCGTTATCGTATAGGGATCGTATCGAGAAGTTTTGATAGGAAGTCAATGATATTGCTTTCGGAGCTAAAGAAATTGGAAAAGCCTGTATCAAAAATTGACTAATGAGGTCGGAATGAAAATCAGTTTTTACAGTTTGGCAGTATATATTGCCTTGCTAGGTCTCTTTCTGCTTGCTTTTATTTCATTCATTAGTGACTACAAAATATACAAAGACACCATTGGGGATCTATGTTTTTCATCTGATTGCATAGATAATTTCTATAAATATTTTTCCGGATCAGTAAATATCGTAACGGGAGGAGTTGCTGTAATAGCTTTTGTGGCGGCTATATTCGGAAGTATAATTGCTCTTGATAATTATCGAGCGAGTGTGAAAGCATCCGCTCTGTCTGGGCACATAAACCATCTCAAACTTTTTCAGAGTTATATTGAAGCCGAATCTCTAAAATTCGGGATCAATTTTGTAGAAAGTGTAGATACCTTTTTATGGTATCGAACTATGTTCCCTGATTCGAGGAAAGGAGATGTGCACGTATCTAAAAAGTACGGCCAACTTATTGAAAATCTACGATCAGAAATTGAAAAATCATCAAATTCGATCAGTAACTCTAATGCCAACTATGTACCCACCGTTGTGGAGAGTAAGAGTGCGTATAATATTGCCGCTGAGGTTGTCAGGAATTCTCGACTAAAGATTAAGCAGTTGGTTGGTTCATCCCAAAGTCCCATTAGGGATAAGAGATACACATTTACAAATTCTGACCATCAAAGAAGAGTTATTGCTTCGCTCTCTGAAATTGGTGTTTCGATTTCGAGAAATGAACAAAATGAATTTATCAAAACTGAAAGTTCCGCTCTTCGGTTAATAGAATCTGTTAATTTAACTTTCTGCGATCTCAACTCATCCAACGCTGATCTGGTCACTCTTAAAGTCGAAAGGACTTATCTCTAGTCTAACGAGAGTTTTCATTTATTCGTCCCCGTACAGTTATTGACAGTACTCCAAGTGAGCAAAATCCTACGGGTGCCTGACTTCGTCAAGCACCCGCAAGCTTTTGCTCTTTAGCTTAGCTGTCCATGTGTGCATGCGTGTTTGTATACATGTATACCCGTCACTGACCCCCGCAATCTGATTCCCTTTAGGCTCACCATAACGGCCCAGATCAGATTTGTGCTCTCGAACTAATTTGACGGGCTGATCCTTGCGACAAATGTCTGTACCACCCAGAACATTTGTAAATGTACTCCAATCCCCCTGGTCGGCAGCAGTTCGAGCACTGTTAAGTATCCCTTCAGGTGCCGAACCGATTCGCCGTAGCTCTCGCCAACAGGTAACAGGTGGACCACCAAATTGTTGAAACTGTCGTATTCGGTGTGTTGATGCCCATGCAACCACTCGCGAAGCAGCGTCTTTGGCCTGGTTGCCATGCAAGTCTTGCTCAATGTGTTCACCGTCAATATTTTTGGCGATGTACTTAGCTGCGTAGGCAACTCCGCTTCCCTTGCTCCAATCTATTCTTTTTATATCGCAACGTCGTTTGCGCGCACCTTTTTCATCAGGCGAGTCTTCAAGTGCCATCCGAGTCAGAATGTCACCGACTTCATATTCATTATGCGGCGCTGTGTAGAGCAGGATATGCCAGTGAGGGGTTCCGTCATGTTGTGGCTCTGCCATGCGGAAACCGTAAACGTGGATTGAGGCATGTTTAAACAGTGCCCGTGCTCTTGCCCAGACGTTACATAGGTAATGCTGAGCCTGTCTGGGTGTCGTGCCATCGTAGCTGGGGACAGGGTCACCGGATTTTGCGTATCTTGCGTGCATGCGAGAAGGGCAGGTAAGGGTTATAAAAAGCCCGACATGGCCCATACTTTGAGCAATTTGATCAAATCCATATAGCCTGGCCATGAGTTCATTGCGGCGATTCTTCGGGTTTGCCACTGACAGAGCTACCAGGTCGGCCAGTTCGTAGACTTGCCCGATTTCGTTTTCCAGTTGCATCCTTTCCATGACTTGACGATTGTTAGACTGCCGCTGTTTGAATGCTTTCAGGGATTCTTCACTGATATAGAGGCTGGCGAATTTGTGAACTAAGCCAGCTTTGATGGCTACGGCTTCAAACTGGGGTAAGTTGGCTTGTCTGAGTCGCCTTGCCAGCCAGCTTTCATCAAGCATTCGTTTGGCCGCGCCACTGACGGTAACAGGAGGCTTAACCTCCGGAGCTGTGACGCCGAAATTAATCAGCATCCTGGATAATGTGTCGTATTGGTCTTTAGAGTCTGGAGTTGATCGAATTGCCCGAGTGAACTCCTTTGCCCGATTTGCGGCAAATTTTCGTAAAAAGTCATTGTCAGTGGCGAGCTTGAAATTGATCTGGGAAAACTGCTTTACCAGCGTGCGAAGGAATGTGTTCGCCTCATATCGTCCTTTCGTGGCAAACAGATGGTTGTACTGTTTGGCGACAGCGAAATGAAACAGGCTGGGTAAATTGCTGAACTGAGTGGCTCGCCACCGTCTGTCATCCCCGGACGGATCGCTATTATCCCAGGTCAGTTGTTCGCCAAGGGTAGCGGAAAGCTTGTAATCAGGCATGTGAAGTGCCTTCGTCACAGGTGCTTAGTCGCAGCCGATTTTCAATGAAGTCGTCCAGGTCAGTGATGCGGTAACGTATCGAGCGAGTGCCAATCCGGATAAACGGTATTTTTGCGCCAGCCCAGCGGTCTCGCTCCAGGAATGCAGCGCTTATATTGAGGTACGCGGCAGCCTGCTTGGTATTGAGTAGTTTGGTCATAACAGCTCCGATTACGGTTGAGGGACTTGGCCGTAAATTGAGCGAAACTGCTATGTTTGGGAATTACGGCTGCGCGCAGAAGTACTACTTATGCGTGCAGACGTAGCGAATTATGGGCAAAACTACTTCAGATATGCTCTAAGTGCGTCAGTGAAGAAGCGCTTTGCATTGCTTTCGGCGATCAGGTTTCTTTTGTGTTCAGGTAGGCTTCTGTAGAACTTTTCAGCCGCCTGGTTCTTGCTGGTAAAGGTGCGTTTATCATCATGGCGCGCGTACCAATCGAAGAATTCCTGCTTTAATTCGTCTCGCGGGGCATGTTTGGCGCGAGCAGCCTTTCTGGCGTTCAAGGTTTGGGTGTTGTCGGTAACTGGCCTGGCCGCTGGTTCGGCAAGCGATAGGACTTCATTTGCCAACAAAAGGTATTCGCTGGCCTCATGGTTGCGAATCTGGATAGTTGAGGATTGATCGTCCCTCGCCGAGAGGTCTTCCGTGACAGCCCTGGCAATGACGTTCAAGGCAATAATGGCGTCTAAATGGCCCCAGTTGAATGGTTTGTTTTTGATAGGGTAGGCGTCTTGAATCAATAATAGGTCCAACACTTCAGGATGGTAACGTTGATAGTCCTCGCTGGTTTCGTCACGAAGGAGTCTAGTGCCCATATGCTCGTGAAAACTTTCGCCATAAAAGTCGGTATAAAGGGCATCAAACTTCTCAATGGCTGACTGTATGGTGTCGGTCGTGAGCGAGGCCAGGTTTTCGCGAGACCTGATTATGATCCGGTCGGCCTGATCAAAATGCGGAAACTGGGTGTCTGTCTGACCGTCAGTCACGCCGAAGCTGTCAAAGTATGATTTATCCCAGATCATCATTTTCTGCTTCCACCTTTTCCCTTATGTAGTCCGTGATTCTTTGCATAGGTTCGCGCAGCCTTTCGGTATTCGGCACTATATACCCTGCCGTCACATCATTGGAAAACTTATGATTGAGTAGACGCTTCAGGGCAAAGGCGGGTATATCCAGACTCTCAGCAATGGTGATAAAGGTTCGCCGCAGGTCGTGAAGCTGAAATTCGACGCCGGAAAGCTCGGCTACCCTGGTTAACGCGGTACGGGGTTCCTTTAGTGGCCCATTGGTCACAGGGGAGGGGAATACCCAGACCTTTTCTGCCATCAGAAATCTGCGTTTTAACAGATCTTCCAGGAAGTCGGACATGGGCAGGCGGTGCGGCTCTTTGTTTTTGGTGTCGGGTATCAGGAAGGTGCGCTCCTTAAAATCAACATACTCCCAGGTTAGATGCGTTGCCTCCGAGCGTCTAAGACCGGTAAACAGGATGAAGTGCAGGAAATCGCGTGTAGTCTCCTGGTTGAGCAGCATGGTGGCTTCGTACCAGGGTTTTAGCTGGGTAGGCGTCAATAGGGTCTGGCGTCGTCTGACTTCATACCAGGCGCGGCTTTTGCTGAGTCGATCTACAGGGTTGCTGGTCAGTATTGGCTTTCCGTCCTGGCTTTCGTACTTCTCGCTGGCAAAGTTGAACAGGGCTCGCAGCACCCGCATTGTGTTGTTGGCTCGGGCATGGCTTTTGGCCCCAAGTTTACTGTGCCGCTTTTCCACCATGTCTTTGGTGATACTGGTCAGGGGTTTGTCCAGCCAGTCGCCAAGTGCTCCTTCAATGCAGCGCTTATAGTCATGCAGGGTGTTGGGTTTCAGTCCTTTGCGGGCGAGCAGGTAGGCGTTGTAGCTTTCGCGAAGAGTGACAGCCTGGATTTTGCGTTCCCGTTTTTCGACGACCGGATCAGTGCCGGTGCTCATCTGGCCGAGTAGTTTCTGAGCCTCTTTTCGGGCTTGCTCGGGAGTAATCGGGCCATGCTTACCAATGGTCACGCGTTTGTTTTTGCCATTGACCCGTTTTTCCACGAAATAGGACATGGTGCCATTGCTGGTGACCCTGATTCCGAACCCCTGGAGCTGGTCATCCCGATAGAACACATGTTGGGGTTTGCCGTCCGGTTTTGGTGTGGGCGGGACTATCTTGCCTACACGGGAATTCGATATTTTTATCTGCGGCATTTCGCTTAGACTCCGTCCCTTGTGTGCGCCGTGTAGGCACAGTGTAGGCGCATTATTTCAAAAAACGGGGTATTTTGGCAAATTTGTTAAAACAGGGGAAGGTCTAAAAGTAGCTTAAGTTGCTGTATTTAAAGCAATATAAAAAAACAGCAAAAAATGACGCAAATAACTTAAAATCCCTCGGGGAAAACTCCGTACCGGTTCGATTCCGGTCCCGGGCACCACTTACAATCCGATTCATACTCATACCTGGCAAGGTGAACTCCGTGCCGGTTCGATAGGCGCGGCTATCCTGGCGCTCGAGCTATGCCCAGCCTGCGGTTGGCGCAAAAGCAAACATTTGGCGAGAAAACGGTATACTCGCTCGTGGCAAAATTAAAAATCCGAAAAAAATGACTTCTTGTCCAATAACTGTTGGCCACGCGAAGCAGAAGTTCGGCGGTCTCAGGAGCTAAGGTTTTGGATGGAACAGATCAACTGCTAACAATTACCCAGGTTTCGGTAGCATTGGCTGGGTTTGCGGGTGTTGTGTCGGCATATCAACACAAACAGGAAGCTCATGTCAGGCGTGGTGATGCACTGGGCATCGCAATGATGGTCAATATTGGCCTGGTTGACGCATTTTTTTCCGTTTTGCCAGTCATGCTATTTGGTTTGGGATTCAGCGAAGTCTTGACCTGGAAAATGAGCAGTGCGCTCATGGCTGCGAACTATGTGGTGTTCTTCGCTTATATTTTTAGAAATATGCGTCGAATCAAGGTTAAGAAATTGTCATCGAAGTTAGCTTACGCTGCGCTTTATCTGAGTGGCCTCCTGTTCTTTTGTCTTAATCTGGCTAATACCTTTGGCATTGGTTATCAAGGGGTCAGCGGACCCTATTTTGTGTCCTTGATACTTCCACTCATAATCGCCGGGTTTATGTTTGCGCGTCTTGTTCTCAGGCCCCTTTGGCGAAGTGTCAAAGATTCTGAATAGTTAACCGTTACGGCCAGGCGTTTCAGAGCTCGGTCTATGCCCAATCTGCCGCCACACGTTGCAACGCCGCCACCGCCCGGGAATAATCCATCCGCTCCCCTTGCCATCGGGTCACGGCAGTGCGTTCATCGATATCCATGCCCATGTGTTGATGCTGGCGTTCGATTGCCAGTCGTTCGAGCTGGCAGGCCTGCTCGTTGAACTGGGGAAACAGCGCCCTGGGCAGGATCTGCTGGTCGGGGCGGCGCAACTCGATGTTGCCCGCACCGTGATTGATCAGTGCAAAATTCTGTTCGTGTACCAGCCGGTGGTGACGCCGGCACAACAGCACCAGATTATCCAGCCGGGTTTCGCCGCCATCGCACCAGTGGTGAATGTGGTGCGCGTCAACAAACCGAGTTTCGGTACAGCCGGGGAAACGACAGCCACAATCACGGCGGGTGAGAGCGCGGCGCATGGCCGGCGAGATGCTGCGGGTCTTGCGTCCGACATTGAGCACATTGCCGTCGCTGTCTTCCATCACCGTGGTCAGCGCGGTGTCACAGGCAAGACGTCGGGCGGTGGCGGGTGACAGGAAGGGGCCCTGCTCGATACTGCAGTGATGCCCTGCGCTCTGGTTGAGCGTGTCCTTTTCGATGTGGATGATCAGTTGATGGCGTTGTGGCGGGGTCAGTGGCGACAGTCCCTGTTTGCTGTATACAACGCTCTGCTCAGCTAACAGCATCAGGGCGTCGGCGCGTTTCTGCGCGAAGGTGTCCGTGTGCTGTGAATCATCAAGCGTTTCTGCGGAAACGTCTTGCTGGTGTACCGGTGCCTGGCTGTCGGAAAACGTTTCCGCGGAAACGTTTTTGCACGCGTCTGCCGGATCGTTGTCTGCGTCTGCACAAGCATCTGCATCAACATCAACCTGCGAGGCACTGTCCTCGTCGGGCAGCTGCAGCTGTGCAAATGCCGCGTCGATGGCCTTGATGAACATCGCGCCATCTTCCGGTGTCAGCCGCCCGCGGACTACCAGCATGCCATCTTCATCGAAATACCAGCGCAGCTCCCGGCCGGCAAACTGGGCGGCTGCGGCGTCCGACTTGTTGCTTCCGGCATGGCTCTGGCCTTGCACCAGACGTTCTGCGCGCTGATATTTGCGTACCAGATTCTCCATGTGCTGGGCGGTGCCATGGCGGGCAATATTCAGCAGTTGGGTCTCGTTCTGCGGCGTGGCGCTGCGGGTCATGGCACGTACCTTGGAATAGCTGATGGCGCCGCTGGCGAAGGCCCTGTCTATCTGTGGCAGGTCTGCCAGGGACTTTGCCACCCGCACTTTTTCCCGGGCGGCGCCGAGATCAATGCCGCAGTAATAATTGAGCCAGTGCGCCGGCGATTTGATGCCACCGCCAGCACCCCAGGCATTGCGTTCGATCAGGGCGGCCAGCAGTTTCAGGAAGCGATGTTGGGCAGCGTTGATGTGGCCGGCGAGGGTGGTGATGGCTGCCACCAGGGCATCATTGTCAGCGGGAATGTCTATGCCAGCCACAACAGGGGTCGGATCCGCGCTACAGTTGTATGAATCGGGGCATGTTTCCGTATCCGAATCAGTGCCTGAATAACTCGCCTGTTCAGTAGCCTCAATGGTCGTATCAACGTACATGTCGGTCCTCCTGAAGGAATTATGATAACTGTACATATATACAGTATTATAGTCTTGTCCCTTTGGATTATCACGTGTTGATCGTGATTTGGTTAAAGGGGTCAAAAATAAAAAAGAACCGTCAGGCATGCCAATTCCTGGTTGGCTAGATTCCAGGCTCGCTAAACGGCCCATTGTCACGAAACAGTCTTTTTTTTGTCACTAATATGTCTTATTGTCACGAAACCGTCATGTTTTGGTAATATTCTGCGCCCGTCCTTAACAAAAAGGACGGAAATCTGAAATCTATGCGCGGGGCGATACCGGCGATCTGGAGACTAATGTGACTACGAAACCTACTTGGATAAAGCTTTCCCTTATGACTGCAATTAGCGTCGCGGCAACCGGAACTGCTTGGGCCCAGCCTGAGTTCGATGTCCGCGGTCGGGCTCATTTCGATGCCGCCTTCGTTGATGCCGACAATAACCCGGAACTGGGTAGCGGCACTTTGCTCCGTCGCGGCCGTCTTGGCGTCGATGGCACCTTGACTGATGACTGGGATTTCCAGATCGAATACGATTTTGCCGGCGGCAGCGCCTCGGCCAATGACGTGCGCTTGCGCCGATCGCTGGGGCCAGGCCGTGTGATTATCGGGCAGGTGAAGGTTCCGATGGGACTGAGCGAAATTGCCAGTTCCAACAATATCACCTTCATCGAGCGATCGGCCCCCAGCAATCTGGTGGTGGATTCACGCCGTCTGGGGCTCAGTTATCACATGTCGCAGGGGCCGATCATCTTCCAGAGCATGGTCTATACCAATGCCATTAACCAGTCCAGTACTGGCAACGACCCGATAGGCGTGGCCGGGCGCGTGGTCTTCAATCCGGTCAATGATGGTAGCAGCGTGATCCACTTGGGTGTGTCGGGTGCGGTTGAGGACCTGGGCACGAAGAACAGTATTCGCTTGCGCGAACGTCCCGAGTCTCGCCCTGCCAATGGCGTCCGAGTCATCGACACGGGCTCCATCAGCAATGTCAGTTCCACGGCCAAGTTGGGGCTGGAACTGGCCTATCAGGCTGGTCCTTTTTCAGCCGAGGCGGAGTACCTCAGTGTGAATCTGGATCGCGACGGTGCCAGCAGCCCAAGCTTCGGTGGTTACCACGTGCAGGCCAGCTATGTATTGACCGGTGAATCCCGCAGCTACCGCGGCGGTGTTTTCGGCGGCATAAGTCCGTCGGGCAGTAGTGGCGCGTGGGAAGTGGCTGCCCGTTACAGCAGCGCGGACCTGGATGACAGCGGCATCGTCGGCGGGGAGATGGACAACGTCACTTTGGGTGTGAACTATTATGTTTCGTCCAACCTGCGCTTCATGGCCAATCTGATCTTCTCCGATGTAACAGATGGCCGGTTCGGCGACGAGAACGTTAATATCTTCCTGATGCGCGCCGCCTACAGCTTCTGACGTCGCTGCTTATTGTCGCCATTGCGCGGTGCCATTGCTGATCCAATGCAACGGCACCTTCGCTCTGGCGGACGGGACGAAGAACTTTCTCCCAAATGTAGAACCCCGGCCAACTTAACGGGTGGAAGTGGGGGCGTTACCCCAGACCTGGCGTGGATCGATCTCACGGGTGTAGAGCAAATTGGCATCGAAATTCATGCGATCCATTCCGAACACTTCGAATAAGGCTTCATGACTGGCCTGTCCGCGTTCAGACGACAGCGACAACGCATTATCAACCTGCTGCAAAGATTCGGTGCTGGCAACGGCCTGCGCGGCATGCATCAGTCCCGCATCACGCGTGCCGGCGACAATCAGGAACTGATTCCCTTGGGCGGCCGGGAAAGTCGCCAAAAGCCCCATGTCACGAAATGCCTGGCCTTGCTCGGGAAGCCCCGCATCGCTGGTGTAAAACGCCTGAGAGTCCTTGTTGTACAATTCGTCATATGTTCTGCCAACTTGCAGACCCGAGGCTGCAAAGTAAAGGTTGTGCAGCTTATCCATGGCACTGACGTAGCCAATATAGATGACGTGATTTTTACGCAGATCGTGGGTGCTCAAGCGAGACATCATGGTCACTTCCACCGGCTTGCCCGAGCTGTGGAGTATGGGTGTGATCTGAGCCAGCGCGTAGGCACTGCCTTCAGGCATATATGTCATGTCCAGATCAATGTATTGATCAATCATCGTACTGTCATTTAAAAACAGAGTGTTCAGGTCTCGCCTGGAATTGATATTGAAATCACGCACCATGCGGCCAATGCGCCCATACTCATCCAGTTCGCCAAAGATGTAATAGTCACCCATGACCACCAGTATCGGTAGCTCATCATTGAGAATGGTAGACCAAACAGGGTGTTCGGCAACTTGCGGATCGATTCTGGTTGCAGTACTCAGCGATGCGTCTGAATCGGGCTGTGGCCAACTCATGATGATCACGTTGAGTGCCAGTAAGACGATCAGCACGCTCATCAGTGTTATAGCAAGGCGGCTACGTGGCGGTCGGTTTTCTGAAGTCTGACCGGAGTAGCCGTGGTCATCAGTCACATAGTGCGACCCTGATGACGCGGCTGCCTGCGTAGGAACGGCTGCTATCGTGTACTCGCCTTTGGGAATGATGATGTGATGCGAGGCTTCCCGCTCATGTTTGCGATAGTAAGTGTCCAGACGTTTGCGTAGTTGGTGGATGTAGACCCTCACCACCGAATCCTTGCTGACATCGAAATCACTGCCGCGCCCCAGCACATCGATAGCAATTTCAATCTCTTTAGGGGAGCGCCCGTTTCCCGCACTTTTCAGCAGGTACTCCAGTAGCGCAGCATAAATTCTGGACCGTCCCAGAGCGCCGCTATCAACGATGCGTTGATAGAGATCCTGTAGTTGCTCAGGCGAAAACACGTCGCTGGGCAGAATATGTGTGTCCTTGTCGCGGTTCATGATGACTCAGTGCTTAACGGGCCCGGGGAAATGGGGCTGGCTGCCGTTAACATTAGCGTTAACGTTATACAAACAGTTATATAACAGCCGCTTGCTTGCGCCTTAAGGTGTTTGCGCCCACTGTGCATGCATAGTGTACAGGCCGCATTCGCAGCACATTGTCTACGCTAAATTGTTATTTGGCAACTGAGCAGAGAAGGGAGTCAGGGTGGAAAACGGAATTACAGCTCGGCGCACGGTATTGGCGATGGCACTGGGATTGGCACCGGGATTGGCACTGCAAACGCCATTGGCCGCGGCTCAGTCTGTTGAGGAAATTACGGTCCGCGGTCACAGTATTGAGGACACCGTTCCTCAGGACTTGCGCAACTACGGCAGTCGCCTTGAAATCATAACCGCCGAGCAACTGGAGCGCCAAAGCTTCACTGACGTCAGCCAGGCCCTGCAGATGCTGGTGCCTGGCCTGCACATTGCGCCGAAAAATGGGCCTTTTGACTACTTCGATGCGTCTCTGCAGGGGTCCAGAGCGCAGGAAATTCTCTGGTTGATTGATGGCGTGCGGATCACCAATCGACTCTACAATGGAACCAGTCCACTGGATACCATCCCCTCTCATATGATTGAGCGTATAGAGGTTCTCAAAGGCGGCCAGGGAATATTCTATGGTACTCAGGCCGTCAGTGGTGTCATCAATATTGTCACCAAAAGTTTCACCCGCTCCAGCGACAGTGCGGTGGGTGTGGGTGCCCATTCCAATGGGGGCGGCAATATCAACGGGTATCACCGAAGCAGTGTCGGTGATCATCAGTTTGTTGCCTATGCGTCCCGCGACCAGGCGCGAGGCTATCAACCTTTCAGCGACGCGGACGCTCAACCCAGCGCCACCCAGCGTCGCCGTGGCTACGAAGTCAATGTGCTGGGTCTGAAATACGGCTGGGCCATCAATCAGGATACGCGTTTGTCGCTGCAGTATCAGCATGGCGAAAGTGAGCTGGATTTCTCAAGACCTTTCCGAAATGCGGAGACGGTGAATGATCGTATTGAGGATATCGTAACGGCAAAAGTGGATTTGAATGTCGGCGATAATGTCTCCCTGTACGTTAAAGGCTATTTCCATTCCTGGGACACGCGCTACACGCGCGTACACAATGAGCTTGATGACAGCGGGCAGATGACCGGTGGTTTGCAGGTGCTCAATGATGGCTCCTATTGGGGATATGATGACTACGGTCTAACGGCGGTGGCGAAATTCAACGATGGCAATGGTCTGGAATACATTGCTGGTCTGGATCATCAAAGCTTTTCCGGCGAGGATGACGTATGGCGCATCGCCGATCAACGCGAAAAAGTAAACGCTGCATTCCTGCAGTTGCGAACCACGGAACAACTGCTTGAGAACACTTCCATCGCAGTGGGTGTGCGCAGCAACCGGCCATCCAATGTGCAAAATTCTACGGTCTGGAATCTGAGCGCGCGCCACCAGCTGAGCGATGCGCTGTATCTGACGACCAATCTGGGTACCTCGTTTCGCCTGCCCGATGCTGAGCAGTTGTTTCTCAATGAGCTCTATGACGCAGACAATAACGGCATACCTGATGATGGCTGGTTCGCCGTAGGTAATCCCGATCTGAAGCCAGAGAAAAGCAGAAATATCAATGTGGGTATTGGTGGCGTTTTTGGCGACTTGCAATACGAGTTGATAAGCTTCAACAGAAAAATCACTGACTATATTGATTCGTATGTGCCAATTGTTATCAGTGGTGTCACGGGAGAGAGTTTCGTAAATTCCGATGATACGGTACGGGTGCGTGGCGCTGAGCTGATTGCCGCAATGTTGCTCAGTGAAGACTGGCACGGCAACGTCAGTTTCACCCATACGCGTGCGCGTTTGAATAATGCTGGCGGGCAGCTCACCAGTATTCCCGATAGGGAGGCTAAATTGAGCCTGAACTACGAGCCGTCGGGTGCTGCATGGGGGATGACGCTTGCTGCCAACTATGTAGGCGATATTAACGAGCGGCAGGCTTCGACGGCTGGCAACTACACTGCAATGGACATTTCCGGTTTTTACCACTTTGGCGCCGGAGACAAGCACCGATTGACGCTGAAACTGGAAAATATCACCGATGAGCAATATGTCACCCGGGTAGATCGGGCGACTCGGGACACCGGTGGCACTTACCTGTACGGAAATCTTGGCATGCATAGAACCGCGCATGTGGGATACACCTATCAATTCTAGTTTTACTGGTTGCAATTGATGCGCTATCTGTTTCTTTTACACCGGTATATGGGCATTGCTATCGGGGTAGTGATGGCACTCTGGTGTTTGTCGGGATTTGTCATGATGTATGTGCAATTCCCGGACATCACCGCTCAGCAGAGAATTGCCAATCTGTCGGAGTTGCAAACCGAATCGTGTTGCACATTATCTGAACGCAGTGCCTTGCAGGCGTATCAGTTTGACGGCTTTCGGCTTGAGATGATGGCAGATACGCCGGTTCTGCGACTGTCTGGTGAAGACGGCAGTCATATTGTCAATCTTGCTGACGGCAGAACCTTCTCGCGCGTATCGCAGGATGTTGCCGATCAGGTCTCCCGTCGTTATGCCGAGCGTAGAGAAATCAAGGGTCAAGTCCGCTTTCTGGGACTGGTAGACGTCGATCAGTGGACGGTATACGGATCCTTTAATTCGCATAGACCTCTATATCAATATGGTGCCAATGATGAGCAGGCCACGCAGTGGTACGTATCAAGTCTCACCGGAGAGGTGGTGCAGGCAACCAGCGCCCGGCAGCGTTTCTGGAATTATCCCGGTTCTATTACGCATTGGCTCTATCCTACTTTTGTCCGTAAAAACACCGTCGCTTGGGCGCAGACCGTAATTTGGCTTTCAGTAATCGGCTGTTTTCTTACCGTGACGGGTCTGGTAATAGGAATTCGTCAGTTTCGTCGCCGACGCAATGGGCGGCGCTCACCCTATCGTGGCTGGGCATTATGGCACCACTACACGGGTTTGATTTTCGGCGTGTTGGTTCTGAGCTGGGTAGTCAGCGGGTTGTTTTCCATGAACCCTTGGGGAATGCTGCGCAGCACCGGTGCGCAGGCGGAATCGCAGCTGATCAGAAGAGGGGATTTTACCTGGGATGATATCTCGGAAATCGTTTCAATCATCCCGCAACAATCCTTGCCCGAAGGGGTCGTACAAATTGAAGGCGGGATGTTTAATGGCACTCCCTATCTCGTTACCACAGCACTGGAACCAACTAATGTAGATGGCGCACGATCAGAAACAGAAATCAGGTTTGTGCGGCAACGATATGACCAGAACTTTATACCTGCGACGCTCAGTCGGCAGGACCTGGAGCTGGCTGCTCGTCGACTGCAGAGAGGTCGTCCGCCCGCCAGTGTGACCGTGCTGAATAGCGATGACGCTTATTACTACAGCCATCATGTTGCCCGTGAATTCCCAGTCGTCCGCGTTATCGCAGCGGACGAGCAGGCCACGCGTTTTTATCTGGACCCGCTCACTGGAGTGATACGCAGCAAAGTAGACAGAAATGCCCGGTGGTATCGATGGCTTCATTATGGTTTGCATCGGGGTGATCTGTTTCATTGGTTGCGGGTACGTCCGGTGTGGGATTTGGTGCTTTGGCCCCTGCTGTTAGGAGTCAGCATTGTCTGCATCACCGGCGCCTGGCTAGGCATACGTCGTTTAAGAAAGCGTAAAACAGTACGTGGAAATGCAAAGTTATCGTTGTCAGAAAATTAAATGGAGAACAACATGCCTGGAAAAATATTTGAGTCGCAACCCATTGTTGTTGTGATCTGCGTGCTGGCGCTGTCTGCGTGCAGCGGGGGTGGTTCAGATGATCCTCGTCCGCTGGATAATCCGGCAGTCTATCAGCACGGTGAGTCGGTTTTTAAAACACACTCAGTTGAGATTACTCTTCAGGCGCAGGAAAGAACGGAGATAACGGCGGCGCTGGATAAAGACAAGGTAATTCTCTATCACTGGGTTACGGATGGAAGTCCAGTGTACGCGGATTTCCATGGGCACGAGCCGGACGATGATTCTTACTGGCTGCGCTATCGCGAAGACGAGGCTGCAATCAGTTCATCGGGGAGTCTGGTCGCTCCGATGTCGGGCCAGCATGGCTGGTATTATCGCAATGACAATGACACGCCAGTGGTTATCAGTTTGCAACTCACTGGATTTTTCAACGAGATTATCGATACCGGCATCTTAGACACGCCGGAAGCTCAGGAATAGTCGCTTATCATAGTGCATCAATTCACGGCGCTCAAAAAGTGTTCAGCGCGGCGATGCAGGTTTTCACATTCGATCGGTCCTCGGGCCTTCATGTCAAATTACGGTTCGTTGACAGCCGTTGGACCGCTTCTGTTGGGCGCGTGATAATAGAGTTCCGGGCAGTGCGAAAACCGCTTTTCCGGCATCGATCAATCGACCAGTTTGCCCTCATTGATTGCAGTCCGAAAGTTCGTGGCTGCCTGCGTCATGTTTGTGTCTGTGTCAGTCAGAAAACGGGCCCGCACATCAAAGTTTCCATTCAGTACCAAATGGTCACCGATGCGAACGGCAGTTCGGGGGTCTCCGCGTGCTGTCAGATTATTAAACACCAGACCCAGCGCGCAATGACCACCGCCAAAAGGCAGGTAGTGGTTGTCTCCCGCAGACGTTGTCGCGGAGCTGAAAGCCTGGGCATTTTCTGCCGATGAAAAGCACCAGCTTAGCCCATTCAGTTCGATCCTGAACTGGGAACAGTCGGCCACAGCGATGGTGTGCTGATCATATGCCGCTACCGGATCGTAGGGCACCGTCAGATCACCGTTCTTGCGGGAGAAGCCTATGCCATCATTATTGATAAAAACGGGCTGAGTTTCCTGTGCAGTTGCATGCAGGCTGGCTACTAGCAACGTTACAGAGGTCAGGCTTGTCAGCAGGATTGATATCTTGGTCATGTTATTTTCCTTTAGCGACTTCGCATCAGTGTAGAGAGGGTTTTTGTAAGCGTGCCCCGACTCAGGGCTGTAACTACCGGTTACACCGCCGATAATTGGCAGAACAATTGCCATGATGATATCGAATAGAAAAAAATGCCAGTAGTCCTTGGGTTAAACCCCGCCCCGATCCCACTGTCAATCTGCGTCCTGCAACCCAGCCGCCGCCATTGAATAGTCCATCCGCTCATGCTGCCACCGGGTGACGGCCGTGAATTCATCGATAGACGTGCTCATGCGTTGATTTTGGCGTTCAATTGTCAGTGTCTGGAGTTGAGTCCGGGCTACGATAAGGGTCACGGTATAAATCAGTGCCCGAAAAAGTTGTCGGCGCAGTAGCCGGAAAGGGAATATTCGCGTACATTTCCAGGCACTGAAGGAAAAATATATTCTGTGCATAAATACAGTGTTATAGCGTTATCCTTCTGGATTATCATGTGATTACCGTGATTCATCCAAACTGGTTAATACACAATTAAGGAATCGTCAGGCGTGTCCATTCTTGACTGGCTAGAGGCCATCATCAAACTCGGTTTACCCATGGCGGTATTGGGCGGGCTCATGTTCAACTGGCTCTACGGGGCAGGGCAGCTGTCGCGTGACGACGGACACCAGGCCATTCGCCAACGTCTTGCCGAACTCAGAAAGCAGCACAAAACCAACAAAAGCAAACACGGCAACTACCTGTACAAACAATGGCTGTTTTTTGGTGGCGGCTTTTATGGTCTGACGGTGCTGTGGACCCTGCTGGTGATCGAGGTGGGTGAGATGTTCAGTTTCATCCTCAATTTCGATCTGGCGGCACTGCTGGCCAATGGCATTGTTGCTCTGTTCGTTAATCTGGTGGTGTCGCAACTGGGCAATATTGTCACCGCATTGCTGTGGTTTGGCTACTGGCCTGATGCTGGTGGTTCGTCGGTGGTTATCTGGGTGGGTATTGCCTATGCCGGCTACCTGTCTGGCATCCATCTGGCACGCGAGGGCGATAGCCTGCACGGCCTGGCGGATCTGAAAAGCAGGATCAAACTGCGCCGGCAAGGCATGAAGGACAAGAACGTCAAATGATTGGCCGTATCTTCGCCATGGCCGCATTGATTGAGGCGCTTACCTGGGCCGGATTGCTTATCGGCATGTTCCTTAAATACGTCACCGAAACCACTGAGTTGGGGGTCTGGCTGTTCGGTCGCCTGCATGGCGCCGCCTTCATGTTTTATGTGGTCGTCACTGTTATTGCCGCCTGGCGCCTGCGCTGGCCGCTGTGGGCGACCGCGCTGGCCGTTCTTGCCGCCATTCCGCCGTTAGTCACGCTACCCCTGGAGATCTGGTTTAAGCGCCTGGGGCTGTTAACGCCAACGCCAAAGCCAACGCAGAGTCAGGGTGAGGGTAATGGTGAGAGTCAGACAATCAACCGCGACCAGCTGCCATAAACCCCGTTAACCGGTCCGCGGGGAATACTGGCGGCCATGACGATAACGCCTGCCACCAGGGTCGCAATAGTGACCAGCAGGCTGCCTTCCAGCACCAGCGCACAAATCATCAGGCCCAGTGCCAGGAACAGGTTCAGGAAACGCAGTGGACGGGCCACCTCGGCCAAAGCGGTCACCGATACGGTCATTATCAATGCACCGATCAGGTGATGTGCGTCGGCCATGCCCCCTTGTGCCCCCAGCAATAAACGCGTGAGCATCAGCAGAGCGCCGACCGCGATACAGGCTATCAGGCCATAACACAGCCGCACACCGCCGGTGAACATGTCCTTGATGATGGCGATGGGCGAGCGCTGGAAATCATCCACCGCGTCGTCCTGCCGGCCCTTTTTGCCCTCGTCCGTATCACCGAAAATGAACGCGCGCAGCACCGAGTGTCCCTCGCGTTTGCGGCGCAGCAGAAACTGTCCGGTCGCCACCAGCTCATCAACCGAAAACGGAATCTGCAGCAACATGGCCGCAGCCGCCATCAGACACAGTGTGCACCAGGTATCCAGCAGAATAGGCTGGATGATAATGAAAGTAATGGAGACAGCACCCAACGGCACGATCAGAATGCCAAACAGGATGGTGAGCCAGGGCATGGTGCGCCAGCGCTGTGATGAGCCGATCACACCGACCAGTATCTCCAGCAGATAGACCATCGCCCCGGCGCCGGCATCGGGCACCGGCCAGGCTTCGGAGATCGAGGAGGTGATGATTTCGCCGGTGCCATTTTTACCATCACCAGGCAGTGCCCCGGCAAAAAACGGCTCCCAGATGGTGTCAACGTGACCCAACTGGTATGCGGCCATGTAGGCGGAGATAAAAAAACCGATAAACGCCAGAATAATAATCGGCAGTCGCTGCAGCCAGGAGGAGGGCGAGTACTTCCAGCCGGGGGGGACGGTGGGGCCGGTCATCACTGCCAGCGGTGACAGTCCCGGCGCCGGCCGCAGCGCAACCGACAGGGCGACTACCAGGAAACCCACCACCGAGCCGTTAAGATAAACCGCTGCGCTCGGCGACCAGAACACCAACGGCGCTGTCATCACCCATAAACCGACGGCGGCCGTCGCCCAACGCGCCAACGGCAGGCGCCATGACAAAGACAATGAAGCCAGGATGACAATGGCGATGCCTGACACAATGTCGCTGACCGCCATCGCCTGGGATTCATAACCCAGGCGAGGTATGGATGCGATCAGCCAGAAACCCAGTGCGATATTGAACAGCGCGCCCCAGATGTTGCGGGCATGTTCGTCGCGGTACCAGGTCTCGTGCCGCTGGCGCATGACTTCAGGTTTATCGGTTTTCTCTTCCGCATTTACCAGCCAGTCAGGCGGGCGAATGCCATTGTTCCTGTACCAGGCCACCGGATCTTTCTTCAGGTTCTTGACCATTATTTCCAGTTTTTTGCCGATGCTATGGCTGGGCTCCCAGCCCAGCAGATGTTTGGCCTGGGTGATATCCAGTGCATAGTGATCGGACGCCAGGTCAATGAGGAAAGGGCGGATAAAGGGTTTTTCGCCGTGGTCGATGGCGTCGGGTACGACCGGTTCGGATTTTTCTTCCATCCAGGCACCGGCCTTGGCAATCGGCTCGGGCAGGGAAAGTGTGCGCCAGACTTCCGCGCCGTGAATAAGCCGGCCCAGTTCATCCTGCAACTGCCGGTAACTCATGACGTCGGGCTCGCCAGCCAGCACTGTGGCGTCGGCCGGCAAATCATTGCGGCGGTCTATGCAGCGCTTGAACAGGTCAAGCATGTCATCGAGATGAATAAACGACTGGCCGGCGTCCTGGTCACCGGAATGCAGATGCGCTTTCATGTCGCGTTCGTAAATGCGTGCGATCTGGTGCGCCAGCGTGGGCACAGCGGTATTGTCATCGTACAAACCTGCCAGATGCAGCAGAGTGAAGGGCATGTCACCGCTGTTTTCACGAATCACCGCTTCGGTTTCTGCCTTCGATTCGGGGTAGGCCCATTTTGGCGCTATCGGTGTGCTTTCGTTGACGCGTTCGCCAGGTGAACCTGCCTGGTGGACCAGCATGGTGCCGGAATAGATAAAGCGCTCGACGTTAAAATCCGTAAGCGCTGACAGCAGGTTTCGCGTGCCTTCAACATTCACCTTGTCGTACAAGGGAGATTTGACACCGGTGAAATCGAAATAGGCGGCCAGGTGAATGACAGCCGCAATTTTTTTGCCGTGCCTGTCCGCCAGATCCCGAAACGCAAGCGTCATCGAGTCTGTCGAGGTCAGGTCAGCGACGATATCCGTATGTTTGCCGTCGTCGACGTCGATACCAACAACGTCATAGTCGGATTTGAGTTTTCGCCGCAGAGCTGTTCCAATATTGCCATTGGAACCGGTAATCAGGACCAGAGGTTTAATATTCATAGTAACTACCTTAATGTTGAAAGGATCGTGTTGCAAGGCAGGTCAGGCCCTGATCCGTTCATCCGTCGGCTACAACTACCGCCCGGGGTGGCACAGATGACTGTGCTGGTTGCACGTTTGTGAGCACAGATAATTCCGATTCAAGGGGGGGTCAGCACGACGCTGTATCGCTGGAGATATTGCTGGAGCATCTGGGTGAGCTGCGTGGCGACGACGCAGCTGCTGATAACAGCGCAGGGCACGATTCCACAGCCCATGATACTCCAGACCAGGACACCCCAGACCAGGACACCGCAGCTCATGACGTCAGCAAGGTCAGTGTCGGTGACATTATCCACGTTGTTGGTGATCGCTCGTTTGCGCCACTGTTGATGCTGGTGGGCATGTTGCTGGTGTCGCCCCTGAGCGGCGTGCCGACCTTTCCCAGTATGGTGGCTGGCATCGTGTTACTGGTAACGTCACAGATGTTATTGGGCCGTGAGCACTTCTGGTTGCCCGCTCGCCTGCTTAACGTGAGGGTGCCCCGCGATAAACTCCATACTGCGCTCCGATGGCTGCAGCCGTCGGCACGATTCGTTGACCGCATTACCAGGCCGCGATTGAGGGTATTGGTGCGTGGACCCAGTATTTATATTATTGCCGTGATTTGCCTGAGCATTGCCTGCCTGTTACCGGTGATGGAACTCATTCTGTTTTCATCCTCGGTCGCCGGCGCCGTGCTGATGTTGTTCGGCGTGGCGCTGGTGTCACGTGACGGCTTGCTGGCCTTGTTCGGATATAGCGCTACCGCAATCACAGTCTGGGTGATACTGAGCGCCATGGGGTGATGCCGCAAGCCAGGCGCTCACGCCGAACGCCATGACTGACGATACGAACCTTCAGCGTTCATCCATGTCAGCCAGATGCCAGCGATTAATCTGTGTTACCGAACAGCTCAGACCCAGGTCGCGATCAAAGGTGACACGGTCACCCGGCGTCAGACACGAGCTGCCGCGTGACTCCACTGCAATCTGCATGAAGGCGTTGCGGGTATTACAGCCGCCGGCCAGTTCCAGCTTGTAGTATTCGTCGTTGCGCGCCTCAACCACGATGGCAGAGTCATCCAGCTGATGCCAGCTTCGAATGTCGCGATTAAAACAGAGGGAGTTTTCCTCCTCGCCCTGCATGCCGTTGAGGATCGCTGTGTTGGTGCCTGAGCCAGACGAGGCACACGCAGCTAAGGCCAACGGTATGGAGGCCAGTAGGGTGAAACGATTGAGAAGAGTCTTTTGCTGCAACATGATTGATCCTCCTTACAGTGAATAAAATATCCTGTTATTCGATCAAAATCAGTTCATAAAATTCGGCGTCTTCCTGCGACACACCATCGCGGGCGTTCACTGTGCCTTTGCCGGTGCGAGTCAGGCCTGCATTTCTCAATACCTTGCCAGATGCCGGATTGCGTGACAAGTGATGGGCATGCACGCGGGCAAGTTCAAGTGATGTCATTCCAAAACCTATTACGGCGTCGACTGCTTCGCTGGCATAGCCCTGACCCCAGTGCGGCTCACCTATCCAGTACCCCAGTTCGGTGTCGCCATGGTGGATATTCATCAGGCCGACGGCACCGATCAGCTCAGCATCACAGCGTAAACACACGGCAAAAATGGCCGCACTGCGACGTTGCCAGTCATCCGCGTGTGCCGCGATCCAGTTCTCCGCTTCACCATCGGTATAGGGATGCGGAATGTTGCTGGTCATCCGCGCCACCGCAGGGTTGCCGGCCAGCGATTGCACGCGCGCGGCGTCTGTGCCCTGAAATGGTCGTAATAACAGGCGTTCAGTAGCCAGTGTCGGTTGATCTTGCATGGTGTTGCGTCCCGATTGTTGCGTCCAAAAAATGATGTTGTCAGCGATGATTGTACTGTGTGTGTTGTTATCTGTGGGGACTGTTTTGCTATTCCGGTACTTCCCGGTACACCAGCGGCATGTGCTTGTGATTGCCGTCACACGGGATGCAGATTGCGTTTTTTGTCAATTGACGTGGGAATAAATCCCACACTATTATTTGTCTCGTATTGGGGAAGGGGGGTTAAAGCTGCCATTTTGGCTTGTTACCCTAGAGTGGAAGTCGTAATTTTATGGAGGAAAACGATGAAATATTTCACCAATGCTATGAGTTTGAAGACGTATTTGGGCATGGCCCTGCTGCTGTGTTTCGGACACGCGGCATGGGCCGACCAGACGCCGATGGTGCTGCGCGACAACGTACTGAAACTGCCGCAGGCAGTTGTGGTGGACGGGGATGACATCAGCCATTTTCGCAACGTTGAGTTAACCCAGGACGCCAACGGCACTTTTGCCATTACCGCATCGCAGGCAGGCAGCCTGGCCGGTGTTGAATCCGTCGAGATTCTGCGTGAAGCCGATCGTGTTGATGTGCTGGCTAAAGGCTGGCGTTCTGCCTGTGTCAGCATTGAGCCGGAGGCCGTGTCTTACAAGAATGGTGATTTCGTGGTTGCCATTCCCGAGTCAGAGCCGACATCCGACGTTTGTGTCGCACAGGCGATCCGGTTTTATGTCATTGCCACGTTGCCGACCGACGGACTGGCGGCCGGTGACTACTCAGTATCAGTTAACGGGGTGAAAACTGATTTCACATTATGATCCCCGCGGCAGGTAAGGTTAACAGCCATTGTTGACGGCCTTGGTTGACAGGAAGGCCTGGCCAGGTTTGGGACAGGGAGCACACGGACGTGCATTTTGTCCAACCACCTCAGTGCCCGCTACAACTGGTACCTCAGGGGTATCGACGGTACACTCAATCCTTTTGTTGTCACTTAAATGTGTCGTATAAGGGAGTTGCAGATGAAGTACCCCGATACCATTTCACCCGATTTTTCCGCCCGCGACGCGCTGGACGGTGTTGATCCTTTGCTGGTCAATCGTTGGTCACCGCGTGCTTTTGTTAAAACGGATATCAGCGATAGCGACCTGGCGTTGCTTTTTGAAGCGGCGCGCTGGGCGCCATCCTGTTTTAACGCCCAGCCCTGGGTGTTTCATGTATCCACCGAAAAATCCTTCGACGACTACCTGGATCTGCTGCTGGAAGGCAATCAGACTTGGGCCCGCGAAGCGTCCGTGTTGGGTTTTGTGGTGGTGAAAAAAACCTTTCCCCACAATGGTAAAACCAATATTTACGCCGAATACGATGCCGGTGCCGCGTGGATGGCCATGACTGTGCAGGCACGACAGATGGGTTTGTATACCCACGGTATGGGCGGCATCAAACATGAAGACGTCGCTGCCTATCTGAATCTTGATGACGATCACCGCGTTGTGTGCGGTTTTGCCATTGGAGTGGCGGCAGCGCCCGATACTTTGCCGGATGAGTTGGCGGAGAAGGAAAAGCCATCGCCACGTAAACCCTTGAGCGATGTGTTGCGTAGATAAAAGACTATTTAAAAACTATCTCGGCTTTGGCTTCCTGCATCGCTCTGCCTCCTGTATCCATGCAGTCGTGCGTTGCCAATGCCTCGAATACGTTTTTTAACAGCCTTTTGGAAGCTAAATTACCGATTCGGAGTGCCACAATGGCGAAGATATTAAAAGCAGACGACAAAGACCTGGGCGGTTTCACCGTCAGTCGTGTGCTGCCCCATCACGATAAAAAAATGATCGGCCCCTTTATTTTCTTTGATCACATCGGTCCGGCCGATTTTCCCGCCGGCGAGGGCATCAATGTCCGCCCGCACCCGCATATTGGCCTGGCCACCGTGACTTACCTGTTTCAAGGCAGCATTCTGCACCGGGACAGCCTGGGCTCGGTGCAGGAGATTTTTCCCGGTGATGTGAACTGGATGATCGCCGGCAAAGGCATTGTGCACTCGGAGCGCGAAACCCATGAAGTGCGGGCCCAGCGTCATCCCTTGCACGGCTTGCAATTGTGGGTGGCATTGCCGCCGGAACATGAAACGGTGGAACCCGACTTTGAGCACGTCAACAAGGCGCTGCTGCCGACCATTAACCGGCCCGGACTGATGATGCGGCTGATCGTAGGTGAGGCTTACGATCGCAGCTCGCCGGTGCGTACGTTTTCACCGATGTTTTTTCTGGATGTGCTGGCGCAGCCCGACGCGAAACTGGAACATCCCAATCCCAAGCATGAAGCGGCGCTGTTTGTTGAAACCGGTCGCGTTAAAATAGGCGATGACGAGTTTGGCGCCGGTGACTTTGTGTGGCTGGATGCGGATGATCTGGAATTCGAAAGTCTTGAGCACAGCCGCCTGCTGTTGCTGGGCGGTGAAAAATTCACCCGCGTGCCCCATATTCACTGGAATTTTGTCGCCTATGAGCGCAACACACTGGATGCCGCGCGCAAACGCTGGGACAATGGCGAATTCCCTCGAGTGCCGGGGGATGACAAGGAACACATACCCCTGCCATGACTGTTGTTAAATTGAGTAAAGGCCGTGACAGTTCGCTGTTGCGGCGTCATCCGTGGATTTTCTCCGGCGCTGTGGCGTCCGTCGAAGGCGAACCGGCAGTTGGCGACACCGTTGCCATCGCCGATAGCAGTGGCAAAACCCTGGGTTTTGCTGCCTGGTCGCCAGCGTCACAAATTCGTGCCCGCATGTGGTCCTTTGATCCGGAGGCGGTGATTGACGCGGGCTTTATCCGCGAACGCCTGCGCCGTGCCATTGCCCGGCGTGCCGGTTTGCTGTCGGATACCCGCACCGCCTGTCGTCTGGTGTATGCCGAAGCCGATGGTTTTCCCGGCCTGATCGTGGATCGCTACGGCGACTATCTGAGTTGCCAGTTTCTCAGTGCCGGTGCCGAGTTCTGGCGTGACGCCATCATTGCCGCGCTGGCCGAATTCTCACCCTGCTTGGGCATTTATGAGCGCTCTGACGTCAGCGTGCGTAAACATGAGGGGCTGGAACAGCGTCAGGGCCTGATTCACGGGCAGGAGCCGCCGGAGCTGGTGCAGATTCAGGAGCAGGATCGCCTGTTTATGGTGAGCATTCAGCAGGGCCACAAAACCGGCTATTATCTCGATCAGTTTGACAACCGCAGTCTGGTGCAGTGTCTGAGCGCGGATAAAACTGTGCTTAACTGTTTTTCCTACACCGGTGGCTTTGGCATCGCCGCGCTCAATGGCGGCGCCACCCATGTTACCAATGTGGATTCTTCCGGGCCGGCGCTGGAGTTGGCCGGGCAGAATCTGGCGCTGAACGGCTTTGACACGGATCAGGCTGAGCTGGTGCAGGCCAATGTGTTTGAATACCTGCGGGAGTTGAAGAGCAAGAACACGTTATATGATCTGATCGTACTCGATCCGCCCAAATTCGCAGAGACCAAACACCAGTTTAAAAAGGCTGCACGGGCGTACAAGGATATTGCATTGCAGGCGGCTCAATTGCTCAGTCCCGGCGGCACGCTGGTCAGTTTTTCCTGTTCTGGTGCCATTGACCCCGCGCTGTTTCAGAAAATCACCGCCGACGCCCTGCTTGATGCCGGACGTGAAGGGCGAATCACGCATTATTTGCATCAGGCAGAAGATCATCCGGTGGCGTTGCCGTTTCCGGAGGCGCTGTATCTTAAAGGCCTGGTGTGTGTGCTTGACTGACCAATTCGGGCTATAATTGCGCACCATGAATCCAGCACAATCCTACCAGCAAGCCGTCTCAGGTCTGATCGCCGCCGGGCAACGTATCTGGCAACAGGGCTGGTGTCCGGCGACCAGCAGCAATTTTTCCCGGCGGCTGGATGCTGACAGGTGTGCCATCACAGTGTCGGGTCGGGACAAAGGCAGTCTGCAGCCTGACGACATCATGCAGGTGGATCTGTCAGGGCAGGCGCTGGACGGCAAAAAACCTTCTGCGGAAACCCTGTTGCACACCCAGCTTTACCGGCGTGATCCGGAAATAGGCGCGGTCCTGCATACACATTCGGTGAAAGCGACGCTGGTGTCGATGGTTGCCCCGGATACCGTGGAACTCAGCGGCCTGGAGCTTCTCAAAGCCTTTGCCGGTAACACCAGCCATCAGGTGCCGATGCAAATTCCGGTGTTTGACAACACCCAGGACATCGCCGCGCTGGCAGCCGAGGTGGAAAGCTGGATGCAGCAACATGGCACCGGACATGCATACCTGATCAGGGGGCATGGCCTTTATACCTGGGGGCGCGATTTGCCGGAATCCTTGCGCCATCTTGAGGCACTGGAGTTTCTGCTTGATTATTATTGGCACGCACGACTGGCGGTACGGCCGTCGTAGCAGTGTGAACGAGGATAACAAATGAGCGCGTTAAAAATTTTTTCGGAATCGGACCCGGCCAATATCGAATGGCAGGCAACCGACCCGCTGAAAATTGCCGAGCAGCTGGCTGCCGCCGGTATTCGTTTTGAACAGTGGCAGACAGCAGCAACGGTGTCTGCCGGTGACAGCAGCGATCAGGTGATGGCGGCGTACAAGTCCGACATTGACAAGCTGGTGGCGGAAGAGGGCTACCAGACCGTGGACGTGATCAGTCTGGATGCGTCCAATCCCGAGGTTGAAGCCAAAGTGCCGGAGTTGCGTCAGAAGTTTCTAAGCGAGCACAGACACAGCGAAGACGAGGTACGCTTCTTTGTCGATGGACGCGGCCTGTTCAGCCTGCATTTGCAGGACAAGGTCTACGAAGTGTTGTGTCAGAAAGGCGATCTGATTTCCGTGCCGGCCAATACGCCGCACTGGTTCGACATGGGCCCGAAGCCGTCCTTCGTGGCGATCCGATTTTTCAACAACACCGAAGGCTGGGTTGCCAATTATACCGGCAGTCCGATCGCGGAATCGTTTTCCCGTCTGGAGTCATAATGAAGCCGATTGCTATTGTTACGGATATTGAGGGAACGACCAGTTCCATCCGCTTCGTTAAAGATGTCCTGTTTGTGTATGCCGAGCGGTTTCTGCCGGAGTTTGTCCGCAAACACAAGGAAGAGCGCGATGTGGCACGTCAGCTGCGAAGCATGAGCGAAAGCACCGGAATTCCGCTAAAGAACACCGAAGCGCTGATCGATCAGTTACGTCTGTGGATGCATGAAGACAAAAAAGTGACCGAGCTGAAAGCGCTGCAGGGCATGGTGTGGGAGCGCGGCTACCAGCGTGGGGAGTATCAGGCCCACGTCTACGCCGATGTGCCGCCCAAACTGCAGGAGTGGCTGGACGAAGGCATTAACCTTTATGTGTATTCCTCCGGTTCAGAAAAAGCCCAGCGCCTGTTCTTTCGCTACTCAAACTGCGGTGACCTGCGCCTGATGTTCGCCGGTTATTTCGATACCAGCATCGGCGCCAAACAGGACGTGCAGTCCTATGTCAATCTGGCCGAGCAGATCGCACTGCCAGCCAGGGACATCCTGTTCCTGTCCGATATTGAGGCCGAACTCGACGCCGCTGCCGAGGCCGGCATCAACACCACCTGGGTGGTGCGCCCGCAGGAAGGTACCGTGGCGCCGAAAAAGTCCAAACACCCCATCGTCAGCAGCTTCGCCGATATCAAGCTGGACTAAAGCGTAATGGGGACGGAGGAGATACTTTTTATTCCCTCCGTCCCCATTCTTTCGCCGTCCCCATTCTTTCGCCCATTCTCTTTGATCAAAAAGTATCTCCTCCGTCCCCTTTAAAAAACGTCAGGGAGTCGGGATTGGCGAGCGCATCCTGGTTTTTGACAGGGCGGCCATGCAGGGTTTCGCGCACGGCGGTTTCGGCGATTTTGCCGTTAAGCGTGCGGGGGATGTCGCTGACCTGGCGGATGATGGCTGGCACATGGCGGGGTGAGGCGCCATTGCGAATGCTGAGTTTGATGTCGCCGATCAGTTTCTCATCCAGCGTGCTGCCGGGCTGCAGGCGCACGAATAGCACAATACGTACATCGTTGTCCCATTCCTGGCCGACCGCCACACTTTCCAGTACCTGCGGTAACTGCTCTACCTGGCGGTAGATTTCTGCGGTGCCGATGCGCACACCGCCCGGATTAAGCACGGTGTCGGAGCGGCCGTAAATAATCCAGCCACCATGGACAGTCTGCTCGGCATAGTCACCGTGAGTCCAGACATTGTCGAAGCGCGCAAAATAAGCCGCCTGATACTTTTTGTGGTCCGGGTCATGCCAGAAACCGGTCGGCATGCAGGGGAAGGAGTGCTGGCACACCAGCTCACCTTTCTCCTGCGACACCGGCTGGCCCGCCTCGTTATAGACTTTCACATCCATGCCCAGACCGGCACACTGAATCTCGCCGCGGTGCACCGGCAACAACGGGTTGCCCAGCACAAAACAGGAGATGATGTCAGTGCCCCCGGAAATCGACTGCAGACTGATGTCGGTTTTGACCTGCTGATAGACATAATCAAAACCTTCTGCGCTCAGCGGCGAGCCGGTGGAGAGCAGCGTATGCAGCTTCGGCAAATCATGAGTCTGCCGTGGTTGGACACCGGCTTTTTCCGCCGCCGACAGGTACTTGGCGGAGGTGCCAAAGATGGTGACACCGGTATCTGCCGCCAGATCAAACAGCACCGACGACTGCGGGTGGAAAGGTGAGCCATCGTACAGCACCAGCGTGGCGCCCGAGGCCAGACCGCTAACCAGCCAGTTCCACATCATCCAGCCACAGGTAGTAAAATAAAACAGCACATCGTCGCGCTGCAGGTTCAGATGCAGATGCTGCTCCTTGCGATGCTGCAACAAGGTCCCGCCCGCACTGTGCACGATGCACTTGGGCACACCGGTCGTGCCGGACGAGTACATGATAAACAGCGGGTGTGAAAACGGCAGGCTGGCAAACGTCATGTCGGTGTTTTGGTCACCGGCCACTGCGTCATGCCAGTGGACGACCGTGCTATCGCCCTTGGGGTCGTCGCCCGCGGCGCCGTACAGATCGGGCAATAACACCACGGTTTGCAGGGACGGCAGTCCCGACATCAGTTTCTCCAGCACCGCCTGATGGGTATTGACGCGCCCCGCGTAACAATGGCTGGGCACTGCAAACAACACCTTCGGTTCAATCTGGGTGAATCGGTCCAGTATGCCGCCAACGCCAAAGTCCGGGGAACATGACGACCAGATGGCGCCCAGGGAGGCGCTGGCCAGCATGGCTACCACCGTTTCAATGCGGTTGGCGGCAAAACCGGCAATGCGATCACCGGCCTGTACGCCTTGTGCCAACAACCATTGCTGCAGCAACGACACCTGTTGATAGAGCCCGGCATAACTCAGTGCCTGCCGGTTATTGTGCTCATCGCAGAATATCAGTGCAGTGTGCTCATCGCGAAACCGCAGCAGGTTTTCCGCATAATTCAAATGATGTTCGGGAAACCACTGGTCCAGCCAGAACCGGCGGCCATGTTTCAGCACTTTGGCATCGGCAGCTGCGTCGACCGTCATGCTGGTGAATGTCATGCACGCCTGCCAGAATGTCTCCCGGTTTTGCACGCTCCAGCGATGCAGTGCCGCGTAGCTGGCAAGCTGTACGCGTTGCGTCTCGTTGATCCAGTTGATGAAGTCGACCAGGTGGCAGTCACCTGGCGCTGCCGTTTTGAGATCAAAACGCGCCTGACTCATGATGGATGCGTCGGTTGTGGTCGGCATGGGTTCAGGTTCCGTTCTTGGGTTTTACAAACAGGGTGCGAAAAAATCAGGCGCCACGTGCCACCGGCAACCCGGCCAACGCCACCCGCGACTGGTTGTGACGCTCAAGCTGAGCACAGATCCAGTGGCTGGTATCAATCAGCCGCGACAAATCGACACCGGTGTCCATGCCCAGGCCGTGCAGCATAAATATCACATCTTCGGTGGCAACATTGCCACTGGCGCCCTGCGCATAGGGACAGCCGCCCAGACCCGCGACCGAGGCATCAATGGTGCTCAGCCCCAGTTGCAGCCCCGACATGATGTTTGCCAGCGCCTGCCCGTAGGTGTCGTGAAAATGCATGGCCAACTTGTCGGCACTGGCTTCCTGCAGACAGCGTGACAGCACGTCATGCACATGCTGTGGTGTGCCGGTGCCGATGGTATCGCCAATGGATACCTCGTAGCACCCCAGGGCCATCAGTTCGCGCACCGCCATGGCGACATCGGCGGCCGGTACGTCGCCCTGATAAGGGCAACCCATGGCACAGGACACATAGCCGCGCACCGGAATGCCGGCTGCGTTGGCCGCAGCACAGACGTCGGTAAAGCGCCGGATACTTTCTTTGATGCTGCAGTTGATGTTTTTCTGACTGAACAGTTCCGAGGCCGCCGCAAACACTGCCACTTCGTCTACGCCTGCCTGCACGGCACGGTCAAAGCCCTGCATATTGGGGGTCAACGCGCTATAGCGCACCCCGGGCAGGCGCGTAATGCCGGCAAATACCTCCGCCGAATCGGCCATCTGCGGAATCCACCGGGGTGACACAAAGCTGCCGGTTTCAATGCGCTGCAAACCGGAGGCCGCCAGCCGGTCAACCAGGCCGGCCTTGACCGATGTGCTGAGCTGCATTTTTTCATTTTGCAATCCGTCACGCGGCCCCATCTCAACAATGCTCACCGGATGACCTTTCAACTCTGCCATGTTCATCGTCGCTGCTTCTCCCTCGGGTATTGGCGCATCAGGGCGCATCACTGGCGACAAATGCCATCAACAACTGATCGGGTTGCACCATGTCATCCGTGTCACAGTGCACCGCTTCGATGCTGGCGTCGGCGCTGGCCTTTAGCGTATGTTCCATCTTCATCGCCTCCATCACCAGCAAAGGCTGGCCAGCGACGACGCTGTCGCCGGCAGCCACATGGATCTTGATGATGCGACCGGGCAGGGGGGCTTTTAATGCCTGTTGTGCCTGCCCCTGCGCACCAGTCCCAGTCAACGTGTTGATGTCAGTGGCAGCCGATGCCGCTGCCCCCGCGTACAGAGGGCGCAGGTGGTATTGCTGGCTGAAGGTGTTGCTCTGACCCTGATTCTGTCGCCAGCCGGCCAGCGCCGCCCAGCCGCTGTCATGCGGGGCAGCGGCGCCGCTGCGGCGTCGACGTAATGCCACGGCAATAGCGTCTTCATGCTGGGTCAGAAATCCGGTGTGCAGCTCTGCCGCACGAAACGCCGATGTATCGAGCACGGCGCCTAGGAAATCAGCGTTGTGACTGATGCCGGTAATGCGCAATTGCGCCAGTGCCTGTGACAATTCCTCTATCGCTTCGGCGCGTGTCGGCGCTGATGCGATCAGTTTGCCCAGCATACTGTCATAAAACACACTGACGCGATCGCCACTGCGGAAACCGGCGTCTACCCGCAACGCCTCGCCCTGTGGCCAGACCAGCGCCGTAATCAGTCCGGTGGAAGGCAGGAAATCTGGGGCACCTGACTCGGCATTGATGCGCGCCTCAATGGCCCAGCCGCGCCGCGCAATATCCGCCTGCGTCAGTGGCAGGGTTTCGCCACTGGCAACGCGTAGCTGCCACTCCACCAGGTCCAGGCCGGTAATGCACTCGGTTACCGGGTGCTCTACCTGCAGACGGGTATTCATTTCCAGAAAATAAAATTCGCCGCCCTGATACAGGAACTCCACGGTACCGGCCCCTGAATATCCGATGCTGGTGGCCGCCCGCACGGCTGCAGCGCCCATGGCTTCGCGGGTGTGTTCAGCAAGGCCGGGGGCAGGTGCCTCTTCAATCAGTTTTTGATGGCGACGTTGCACCGAACAGTCACGTTCATGTAAATGCACACAATTGTCATGGTCATCGGCGAACACCTGAATCTCGACATGGCGCGCCTGCGTCAGGTATTTCTCCAGCAGCACACGCTGGTCGCCAAACGCTGCCTGTGACTCCCGTTGCACGGCCGCCAGTGCCTCATCGAATTCAGCGTCGGCGTTAACCACTCGCAAACCGCGACCGCCACCGCCCGAAACCGCCTTCAGCAACACCGGATAACCGACTTTTTGCGCAGCCTCGCGCAACAGCGTCACATCCTGGGCGTCGCCATGGTAGCCCGGCAACATGGGCACCCCGGCTTCAGCCATTAACTGCTTGGCCCGGGCCTTGGAGCCCATGGCGGCAATGGCATCGGCGCCGGGACCCACAAAGCGAATGCCGGCATTCTCCACGGCGCGCGCAAAGTCACTGTTCTCCGACAAAAAGCCGTATCCGGGATGAATGGCATCGGCGCCCCAATCGGCTGCGATGGCAAGAATCTGTTGCTGATCCAGGTAGCTGTCGCTGGCCGCATTGCCGCGCAGGGCAAAGGCCCGGTCAGCCAGCAAGGTGTGCAGGGCGTTGCGGTCGGCCGGTGAGTACACGGCAGCGCAGTCAATACCCAGGGCTTGTGCGGTACGCAAAATACGGCAGGCGATCTCGCCGCGGTTGATGACTAACAGGCGTTTGATCATGGTTTGTTGGGTTCCGATGCAGTGCCCTGTATCCATGGTGCCGGTTGTTTATCCAGAAACGCCTGCAAACCGCTCTGGGCTTCCTGGCCGGTCCGCACGCGGGCAATCAGTGCTGCGGTATAATCGGTAATTTCCCGCGCGGCAGGCACCGGCACCAGATAACTGATCAGGTTTTTGGTGGTGGCCAGTGCACGCGGCGCGTTGTTCAGCAGTTGCATGGCCGTAGCCATGACCTCGTTCATCAGCGCGTCGGCGGGCACGCAGCGATGCACCAGCCCGGCCTGCCGGGCGTCGTCGGCGCTGAACACCTCGGCGGTCAGGCAATAACGCCGCGCCTGGTGTGCCCCGATGCGCGCAACCACATAGGGGCTGATCACTGCCGGCACCAGTCCCAGTTTCACTTCACTGATACAGAAACGGGCGTCGTCGGCGGCTATCACGATATCCGAACAGGCTGCCAGTCCGGTGGCACCGGCAAACACATTGCCGTGCAGGGCCGCGATGACCGGTTTGGGAAACTGGTGCAGGGCCTGCAGCATGGCGGCAAAACACTGGGCATCATAAACATTTTCTTCGTGACTGAATTCCACCATCGACTTCATGTAATTCAGATCAGCGCCGGAGCAAAAACTTTTGCCACGTCCGGCCAGCACCAGCACCCGCGTGTTGTCATCCTTGGCCAGCGTGGTAAAGGTTTCTTGCAGCTCGGCGATCAGGGCCTGCGTCATGGCATTGTGTTTCTGCGGCCGGTTCAGCCACACAACGGTAACGCCTTCGTGCGGGCGGCTGATGTCCAGGGGGGAGGTGTCGGTTTGTGTGTTCATAACGATGCCTTATTCTTTTTCTTTAGATGGGTTTAGGCCTGTAGTCAGGCCTTACATCCTGAAAATGCCAAACTGAGTGTCCTGCGGCGGTGCGTGCCGTGCGGCAAACAGCGACAACCCCAACACAGAACGCGTGTCAGCAGGGGAAATCACGCCGTCGTCCCACAGCCGGGCACTGGCATAATAGGGATGGCCTTCGCGTTCATACTTGTCTTCAATGGGTTTCTTGAACTGTTGTTCTTCCTCTGCGCTCCAGGGCTGGTTTTTGGCAGCCAGTGTTTCTGCCCTGATCTGGGACAGTACCCCCGCGGCCTGAGCCCCACCCATCACCGAAATTCGGGCATTGGGCCAGGTCCACAGAAAGCGCGGATCGTAAGCGCGGCCACACATGCCATAGTTACCGGCGCCAAAACTGCCACCGATGAGCACGGTGACCTTGGGTACATTGGCAGTGGCGACGGCATTGACCAGTTTGGCGCCGTTCTTGGCGATACCTTCATGCTCGTATTTTTTGCCCACCATAAAACCGGTGATATTCTGCAGAAATACCAGGGGAATATTGCGCTGGCAGCAAAGCTGAATAAAGTGACTGCCTTTTAACGCGCTTTCGGAAAACAGAATGCCGTTGTTGGCAATAATACCGACACTCTGTCCCAGAATATCGGCAAAACCACATACCAGCGAGGCGCCATACAAAGGTTTGAACTCGTCAAACACCGAGCCGTCAACGACTCGGGCAATCACCTCGCGCACATCATAGGGCTGACGCACATCCGCCGGCACAATGCCCAGCAGCTCGTCACTGTCAAACAATGGCGGGGGCGCTGCCAGATTCAATGTGGGTGTCGAACGATTCAGGCGCGCAATGCTGCGGCGAATCAGTGCCAGCGCGTGCATGTCATCATCGGCCAACTGATCAGCAACACCGGAGATCTGACTGTGCACGTGGCCACCACCGAGTTCTTCCGCGCTGACCACTTCACCGGTGGCCGCTTTCACCAGTGGCGGACCGCCGAGAAAAATCGTGCCCTGTTCGCGCACAATAATCGATTCATCAGCCATCGCCGGCACATAGGCACCGCCGGCCGTGCACGAACCCATCACCGCTGCTATTTGTGGGATACCTGCGGCTGACATGCGTGCCTGATTGTAAAAAATGCGGCCAAAATGTTCACGATCCGGAAACACCTCAGCCTGGTGGGGCAGGTTGGCACCGCCGGAGTCCACCAGGTAAATACAGGGCAGGTGATTTTCGGCGGCAATCTGTTGCGCGCGCAGATGCTTCTTCACCGTCAACGGGTAATAGGTACCACCTTTGACCGTGGCGTCATTGGCGACAATCACGCAGCACTGGCCCGAGACCATGCCCAGTCCGCTGATCAGACCGGCGCCGGGAATATCGTCGTCGTACACCTGATAGGCGGCCAGCGCCGAAAATTCCAGAAATGGAGAGCCGGTATCCAGCAAGGCCTCAACCCGTTCGCGGGGCAGCAGTTTGCCACGTTGCTGATGGCGTTGTCGTGAGCGCTCGTCACCGCCCAGTGCCAGGGTTGCCGTCAGCGCCTGCAGCTCATCGCGCAGCGCTGAATGGTGCTGGTAATTGTGCGTAAATGCCTCGCTGTGGGCGCTGATGGCGGAGGTCAGACTGGTCATGGGCGCGTTTCCCGGAACAGTTCACGGCCAATCAGCATGCGGCGGATTTCCTGGGTACCGGCGCCGATCTCGTAGAGCTTGGCATCGCGCAGTAGACGGCCGGTAGGGTAGTCATTGATGTAACCGTTGCCGCCCAGTATCTGGATCGCTTCCAGCGCCAGTTGCGTGGCCTTGTCCGAGCTGAACAGAATGGCCCCGGCGGCGTCCTTGCGCGTGGTCTCACCGCGATCACAGGCCCGCGCCACCGCGTACACATAAGCACGGGCGGCGTTCAGGTTGGTATACATATCAGCGACCTTGCCCTGAATGAACTGGAAATTGCCGATGGCTTCACCAAACTGCTTGCGATCATGAATGTAAGGCAGCACAGCATCAACACAGGCCTGCATGATACCCAGCGGACCACCGGACAACACCACACGCTCATAGTCCAGACCGCTCATCAACACCCGCACGCCGCCATTTTCCGCGCCCAGAATGTTTTCTGCCGGCACTTCACAATCCTGAAACACCAGCTCGCAGGTGTTGGAGCCGCGCATACCGAGCTTGTCGAGTTTGGGGGAGTGGCTGAAGCCGGGGGAATCACGTTCTACCAGAAAGGCGGTGATGCCATGGGCACCGGCATCGGCGTCGGTGCGGGCATAGATCACATAAACATGCGCATCAGGGCCGTTGGTAATCCACATTTTGGTGCCGTTGAGCACATAGACATCACCCTGCTTGCGCGCGCTGAGCTTCATGCTGACGACGTCGGAGCCAGCATTGTGTTCGCTCATCGCCAGCGCGCCAATGGCTTCGCCACTGACCAGGCCGGGCAGATAGCGCTGTTTTTGCGCCTCACTGCCATTGCGGTAGATCTGGTTAACACACAGGTTGGAGTGGGCGCCGTAGCTCAGGCCGACACTGGCCGATGCGCGGCTGATTTCTTCCGCGACAATAACGTGCGCCAGATAGCCCAGGCCTGAGCCGCCGTACTCGTCCGACACCGTAATGCCAAGCAAACCCATGTCGCCCATTTTACGCCACAGGTCGGCGGGAAATTCGTTGCTCTGGTCGATTGCGGCGGCGCGCGGCGCAATTTCCCTGGCGGCAAATTGCGCGACCTGCTGTTGCAGCATGGTCAGGGTTTCGTCCAGGTCAAAACTCAATTGCGGGTAGTGCATGGTATCGGTCTCTTGCTACTCTGTTGAGTGATTCAATAGACCGATTCTAAACCAAATGTGAATGGATTCACATCATGTGATAACCCTGAATGGCAACTGGCAACCAGACCCTTACGCGCTGAATTGTTTAACCATCTCGCGCATGTCGGCAATGTCCTTGGCCAGGCGTTTGCTGCTGTCGGCATTGATGCGCGAAGCATCGCTGGTCTTCTCGGACTGGCCCTGGATATTGACGATATTGCGGTTCACTTCTTCCGCAACAGCACTTTGTTCCTCGACGGCGGTGGCCACCTGGAAGGTCATATTGCGGATATCCGACACCGCTTTACTGATGGACGTGTAGGACTGGCCGGCCTGCTGGTTGTAGCTGACACACTCCTGCGCCTTGCCCTGGGCGTCGGTAATGCTATCGACGCAGCTGTTGGTGCTGTTTTGTATCCGCGATACGATGTCCTTGATCTCGACTGTGGAGTTCTGTGTGCGCTGCGCCAGCGTGCGCACTTCGTCGGCCACCACGGCAAAACCGCGGCCTTGCTCACCGGCGCGTGCCGCTTCAATCGCCGCGTTCAGGGCCAGCAGGTTGGTTTGTTCGGCAATGGCGTTGATCACTTCAATCACTGAGCCGATAGCCTTGCTGTCAGCACCCAGGCCGTTGATAAGCTGGGTGATATCGTCGATATTTTCTGCCAGACGGGTGGTTGCGGACAGGCTTTCCTCAATGGATTGATGGCCTTGCTCCACTGAGTTGTCGGCCTCCTCGGCAGCAGTAGACGTGCGTGCCGTGTTGCTGGAGACCTCAACAATGGCGCTGGACATTTCGGTAACTGCTGATGACACCGATGCCAGTTCATGCTGCTGCTGATTGATGGCCTGATCAGTCACATGTACCGAGTCCGTGGCCTGCTTGGCCAGCGCTGTGAGACGGGTAGCCGACTCATCAATGCGTTTGAGAATGGTGTCGACCTGGGATTTGCGGAATTTCAGCGCCAGTTCAATGCTGCCCAGCTCGTCCTTGCGACCGGTATACACTGCACGGGCCATCGGATCATTGCTGATGTTTTCACAACTTCGCAGCAGCGGGCTCAGCTGCGACAGTTGCCGCGCGCAACCGCCGATGCCAGCGATCGCGGCCACCAATGCCAGCACCCACGCCAGTGGTCCGGACAACAGGCTCAGCGCCGCAATGACCGCGGCCAGCGCAACACCCTGAATAGCGAGCATGGATTGCCGCCAGGACAATAGTGATGTCATGCGCATCGACGCACCGGCGCGCAGTTTCCTGTACATGGATTCGGCATTGGCGACATGCCTTTCATCCGGGCAGGAGCGTACCGATTGATATCCGGTGACCTTGCCATTTTCTATCACCGGCGTGACATAGGCGTCGACCCAGTAGTAGTCGCCATTTTTGCATTTGTTCTTGACCATGCCCATCCACGGCTGGCCCGCCTGTACCGTGTCCCACAGCGCCTTGAAGGCATCTTTGGGCATATCCGGATGGCGCACAAGGTTATGCGGCGCGCCCATTAATTCCTTCTCGGTAAACCCGGAGATGTTGATGAATTCCGGATTGGCGTACCTGATATGGCTCTTCAGGTCAGTGGTAGACACTAGTTTTTCGGCGGCGGAGAACTGTTTGCGTTGTGACATGACCGGGTCTCTTTCGTGTAAAGGTATTCATACACCATAGCGGCGGTGGTCATACGAACTTGAGACGGAATCGGAATCGGTTCAAGAAATTGTCAGGCAGCGCCTGATGGCATGCCGAGGCCCAGGTACCAGGCAACAAAATCTTGTGAATCACAGGGGCGGTGATAATAAAATCCCTGAATCTGGTCGCAACGGTGTTCACGCAGGAATGCCAGTTGCCGGGCGCTTTCCACGCCTTCGGCGACCACGGTCAGGCCCAGGGTTTTGCCCATGGAAATGATGGCCTTGCTGATGGCCTGGTCTTCCTTGCTGTGATCCAGGTCGCGGACAAATGCGCGGTCAATTTTCAGCGTGTCGATCGGGTAGTGGCGCAATTGTCCCAGTGAGGAATAACCGGTACCAAAATCATCGATGGCAAAACGCACACCTTGACGCTTGATAGCGCTCATCAGCTCAATGGCGCGCTCCGGGTTTTGCATCACCAGGCTTTCGGTGATCTCCAGTTCCAGCATGTCGGCGGCAAAGCCGGTGCGCGTGAGCACGTCGCTGATATGTTTGGCCAAGTCCGGGTGATTGAACTGGCGCGCGGACAGGTTGACCGCCAGCGTCAGGGCCGGCAGACCCTGTGCCTGCCAGGCTACGAGCTGCTGACAGGCGGTTTCCATGACCCATTCGCCAATGGGAATAATCAGGCCATTGTCTTCGGCAATCGGAATAAACTGCACCGGCGACACGTCACCCAGCTCCGGATGATGCCAGCGCAGCAGCGCTTCAACGCCGACCACGGTATTGCTGGTCGTGCACATTTTGGCCTGATAGTGCAGACTCAACTCACCGCGCTCCAGCGCGTGCCGCAACTGCAGTGACAGGTTGGCACGTTCCTGCGTGTACTGGTGCAGGTCTGCGGAATAGGTGCGGTAGTTGTTGCGACCATCATCCTTGGCTGCATACATGGCGGTGTCGGCGTGTTTCATCAGGCTTTCTTCATCCTGGGCATCAAGCCCGAACAGGCTGATGCCAATACTGCCGCTGACGGCAAATTCACGCTCATCCAGTGCGATGGGCTGCTTCAGCATTTTCAGCACATTCTCCGCTATCTGGCCGGCCTGCTGTTTTTCGGTGACTTTGTGCAGCAATACAACAAATTCGTCACCGCCCAGTCGCGCCACGATATCACTGTCACGCAGAGGGTGGCGCAGACGCTTGGCAACTTCCGTGAGCAGGGCGTCGCCGGTGTGATGGCCGTAGGTGTCATTGACCGCCTTGAAGCGGTCCAGATCAATAAACATCACCGCAAAACGCTGGTCGGCGTAGCGATTGGCGGTGCGGATGGCATGGCGTAACAGTTCGCTGAACATCACCCGATTGGGCAGCCCGGTCAGGGTGTCATGGGTGGCCAGGTGTTTGATGCGATCGGCAATGCGTTTTTTCTCGGTAATATCGCGCGATATGCCGCGGTAGCCGGCAAATTCGCCGGTGCTGTCGACAATGGGTTCGCCGGCCAGGGAAAAGTGATATCGACTTTTGTCTTCATTGGTAAATGATAGTTCAAGATCCTTGAAGGCTTGCCCTTTTTTCATCAGGCGACGAATCTGGCGCCAGTTGTGCGAGTCAGGCCGCACGCCGGGCACTTCCCACAAATGCAGCCCTAACAGGGTTGATACAGCCTTCTGATTGCTGCCACCGACCACACGGCCTTCATACTTGGTGAAGCGCAGGTGGGCATCCTGCTCCCAGTAAAAGTCCGAGGTCAGATTGGTGAGGCTGCGAAAACGGGCCTCGCTTTCGCGAATCAGGGCGGCGGCGCGGGCCTGTTCTTCGGCGTTGGCAAAGCTGTCGAGGGCAAAGGAGATGTTGTCGGCCATGCTTTGCATGGCGGCCTGGGTCTCGCTGTCAAAGGCATCTTTGATGTGGCTGAAGAACAGCATCACCGCAGTCACCTGCTTGCGCTGAAACAGCGGGAAGGCAGCAGCACTGTTCAGGTTTTGCTCCAGCAGGTGATCGCGCCAGGGCAGGGAACGCTCGTCATTGGGGTAGTCATTGCTGATCATGGCGACACCCTCGCGCAACGCAGCGCCTGCCAGGCCCTGACCCAACGGGGTATTGGCTTCAGTGCTGATCGGCACCGGCTGAGTCTCGAATGTCTCATCACCCATCACCACCAGGCCACGAAAGTTGCCGTTGCCATCGGGGGTTACGATCATGGACATGGCAAACAGATTTGCATTAACCGCAGCCGCGCAGACATTCTGGTATAGGGTGTCGACACTGTCGGCACGGAGAATGGCTTCGTTGATGAGGCTGAGCGTGGAGAAGATATGCTGCAGGTGCAGGGCGCGGGTTTCGGCCATCTTGCGATCTGAAATGTCGCGGCTGACGCCGATGATGATCCAGCGCCCGTTCAGGCAGGTGGCGCGGCTGTAAACTTCGATGATGCCGGGTGTGTCACCTTTCAGCGTGACACGGCGCTCAATGCGGCTGCTGCCGCCCTGGTTGATCAGGCGGGTGTATCGCTGGGTGAGTTCTTCCGGGGTAAACCCCAGCGCCTCCGATGGCCCCATGGCCAGCACTTCTTCGCGGGTGAAGCCGTAGGCGCGGGCAGCGGTGTCGTTGACATCCAGAAAGGTGAGATTCTCCGGATCGACCAGATAGATCATGTCCATGGACATATCCATGGCTGCGCGGAAGCGCAGCAGGCTGGCCTCGCTGTTATGCTCACGGCTCATGTCGATGGCGACACAGTCATAACCCAGGAAAGTACCCCGGGCATCGAACTGAGGCACGCCACTGACCTGCAGGTAAACGTTTTGTTCGGCACCGGTCAGGCGGCATTTGATCTGACGGAAAGCCTGTCTGGCGCTGACACTGGCCTGATAGCGGGGCCAGTCTTCGGTAGCCGCGCTGTCGGCTTCGCCCAGCTCGCTCAATTTGTGTCGAAACAGTATCTGTGCAGCCGCAGAGGTCTTATCACTGTAACTGCTGATACTGGTGCACACGCCAGCGGAATCTTCCTGCCAGCTTAAATCCGCGCACAGTTCCACGACCTGCTGCAATGCCTCAGGTGTGGTGTGGCGCAGGTCAGATTCTCCCAGGTGGGTGAGGTGGTCTGTGGTTTGCATAGTCTCCCAACTACAATTGGCCGTGATCTCTTTGGATCCGACACTTTATTATTATCAGTGTGCTTTCTATGCAGTGCGCTTTCCATGAAAGCACCTGATTTTTGTTGTAGCTTATTACGTTTTGTTACAATGAGGCAAACCCGCGAATTTTCCCAGCTGCTATAGCCTGCCCCGAGTAACGGGCTCACGACAAATCGGCACAGGCCGCGGCCAGCAATTCAAGACCTTCATCCACTTCTGCGGCGCTGATGTTCAGCGGTGGCAACAGTCGTACCGAGTTACCACCAGCCTTCACCGCCAGCAGTTTGTATTTGGCCATTGCTTTCAGCAGGTCGGCGTTGCTGCCGGCGCAGCGCAATCCCACCATCAGGCCCAGACCGGTATGGCCAGCCAGCACGGCAGGGTAACGCGCGGTCAGCTCATCAATGCCGGCCCGCAACTGTGTCGCCCGTTCGTTCACCTGCACTAAAAAGCCCGGCGCTGTCAGCACATCCAGCACCGCATTGGCCACCGCGGTTGCCAGCGGGTTACCGCCAAAGGTGCTGCCGTGGGTGCCTGCGGTCATCACTTCAGCTACATGTTCTTTGGACAGGCAGGCACCAATCGGGAAGCCGCCGCCCAGTCCTTTGGCTGACGCCAGCAGGTCGGGCTCAACGCCCAGCACTTCATGGGCAAACAGATAACCGGTTCGTCCTACGCCTGATTGTACTTCGTCAAACATCAATAAAATGCCGTGTTCATCACAAATCTGACGAACGGCCTGCAAATATTCCACCGGTACCGCGCGAATCCCGCCTTCACCTTGCACCGGTTCCAGAATGATGCCGGCGGTGTTTTCGCTGATGGCGGCGCGCAAAGCGTCCAGGTCGCCAAAGGGCACCTGGTCGAAACCGGCATCACCGACCAGGAATCCCTCGATATGAACCGGATTCAGGCAGGCGGCAACGGGTGCCAGGGTGCGGCCGTGAAAAGATTGGGTCAGTGAAATGATACGTACGCGCTGCTTGCGGCCGTGGTGATAATGATATCGCCGCATCATCTTGAAGCCACACTCTACGGCCTCGGTGCCGGAATTGGCAAAGAACACGCGATCGGCGAAAGTCAGCTCGACCAGGCGCTTGGCCAGACGTTCGGTGGGCTCAATGCTGAACAGGTTGGAGGTGTGCCACAGCGTGTCGGCCTGTTTCTTCAGGGCCGCGATCAGGTGCGGGTGGCAATGCCCCAGGCAGTTCACCGCGATGCCCATGGTGAAGTCCACATAGCGTTCATTGTCGGCGGTATACAGGTAGACGCCCTGGCCGCGCGCGAACTGAAGTTCCGGGTGACCGTAGTTGGCCATTAGTGCTGAAGTCATTGATCAATCCTGACATGGGTGGAAACGTTGGTGTGTTATTCTAGGCGGCAGGTTTGATCTTGTACATGCAAGACTGCAATTTGCTGACAGTGCCAATCGGCGTGAGTGAGGATTTATGGGTTTATTCGACAAAGACAGAATGATAACGGCAGATCGCGCATTGCGCGGGCGCGACACCGCCATACGCATCAGCGGTCAACATCATGTCAATGGTAATCCCATGGTGCCGCCGTTGCCTGCGGATATGCAGGAAGCTGTGTTTGCCCTGGGCTGTTTCTGGGGGGCAGAGCGCGTGTTCTGGAAAATCCCGGGGGTTTACAGCACGGCAGTCGGCTACGCCGGTGGTTTTACACCGAACCCGACCTATGAGGAAGTGTGCAGCGGCTCCACCGGGCATACCGAAGCGGTGCGAGTGTATTTTGACCCGGCAAAAGTGACTTATGCAGCACTGTTGAAGGTATTCTGGGGCTCGCATGATCCGACCCAGGGCATGCGCCAGGGCAACGACCGGGGCACACAGTACCGGTCGGCGATCTATACGCTGTCGGAAGAGCAAGGTCTGCAGGTGGAAGCCAGCCGGACGGAGGCGCAGAAACGGCTGGATGAGGCCGGGGCAGGAATTATTACTACAGAAATCGCGCCACTGGCCGATTTCTACTACGCTGAGGAATATCACCAGCAGTATCTGGCGAAAAATCCGCAGGGGTATTGTGGGATTCGTGGTCTTCCCTGTTTGATCTGAAAAACTACCGTCGTTGCCATTGCTTCGCTTACGTTTTTCGGGTTTTAGAGAATTCTGTCCTACTTCGGCGGATTAATCTTTGTCACATTAATGTCATCAAGCTGTTGTTCAAGTAACACGCAGTTGTCTTTTTATTGTCTTTAATCAGACACATGACAATTAATATACAGTTCAAAATCTCACGCTAAAGGGGAGAATTTACGTGAATCAAAAATCATGGCTGGGGTTGGCACTGCTGCCAATGCTCAGCACGGCTGCGTACGCGCAGGATATCGATTTTTCCGGAGACCTGCGTCTCGGAGTCGTTGGACTGGACAGGGATGATCGCAACGGTCAACAGGTTGATGACACCGAAGTGGATTTGCGGGTCAGGGCCGGGGCACAATGGAATATTTCCGACATTTACAGTGCCAAAGCCCGTGTTGCCGTGACCGGCAATGACAGTGACTTCAATGGCAACCTGAAGTTCTACACCGAATTACCTGCCGGTTCCTCCAATATCAATGCAGGCGACATGACCTTTGATGAGCTGTTCGTGCGCGCCCGTTATGGCAACTGGGATCATCGCGTAGGCCGGTTCCAGTACCAGAACCGGCTGGATGTGGTGGCGCCAAAATCGATGTCACGCACCAGTTCCAACAGCTGGAATGTGCACTGGACCGATGGGCTGCACAGTCGTTATCGTGCCGCCAACGGTTGGCAATACAACTTTGTTCTGGATTATTCCACCGAGGATGGCGCCAGCCTGGTGCGTCGCGGGCCGCTGAACTACCAGTCGTCAGACAGCAGGATCACCTACTACGCATCGGTTGATAAATCCGACGCTGATGGTCTGTTCCTGCAGCGCTCGGTCGATGTCACCGTGATTCCATCCGCACTGTATTACAACGGGGTGGCAGCCGGCGACAAGACTGATTACGTTACTTTCGGTGCCCGACTGGCGATGCAGTGGGCGTTGCGCGGCGAGAGCCGATTTGTCGCGGGCGCCGAAATAGCGCATGCGCTGGACACGCCGACTCTGGCGGCCATGGGTCTGCCAGGCCTGGGTGATAGCGGTGGCAACGCCTGGCAGGTCTCCGTCAACGTCGTGGATATGGCCCCGGGTCACAGCATCGGCCTGGTGCACGGTGAAAACGATGCCGGCTGGCTGCTGTCCACCGACTTCACCAACAACATGTCACTGACCGAAATCCGCTGGAACTGGGAAGTCCTGTCCGGTCATCTGTTCCAGATCCGCGTGCGTGACCGCGAAGATCTGATCCAGCGAAGTTCCGCCGTGCGCAAGCGCCACGACGTCGATTATTTCGTGCGCTACACCATCAGCCTGTAATTTTTATGGGGACGGAGGAGATACTTTTTAACCACTTCTCCGTCCCCATTAGAGCCAGAGAAGTGGTCAAAAAGTATCTCCTCCGTCCCCATTGTCGTCTAAGCTTGGGGTATGGAGAATTATCCCGGGTTTGAACATCATGGCGCGACACAGGGCGTGACCGGCAGCTGCCATCGCTACCTGGCGGCGCCGGATCTGCACTTTCTGATCGATTGCGGGCTGTTCCAGGGCCGTGATGCCATTGGCGACACGCTGGACATTCATCGCATCGAGTTTGATATTTCGGCGGTCAGGGCGCTGCTGGTGACGCATGTGCACATTGACCATATCGGGCGGTTGCCGTATCTGCTGGCGGCCGGGTTCAATGGTCCCATCTATTGCAGCGAGCCCTCGGCGCGTTTGCTGCCGCTGGTAATCGAAGATGCCCTGAAAGTGGGGTTTACCCGCGATGCTGCGCTAATCCGGCGTTTCCTGGATACGGTCGACAAACAGCTGGTGGCATTGCCGTATCGGCAGTGGCACACCGTTGCCGAAACCGATGACGCCAGCGTTCGCATCCGCCTGCAGCGTGCAGGTCATATTCTGGGTTCGGCCTACATCGAAATTGAGAGTTGTTACAAGGCTGATGATTGGCGGCACCGCACTGTCTATTCCGGTGATCTTGGTGCACCGCATGCGCCGCTGCTGCACGCACCCGAATCCCCCGAATACGCTGATACCCTGGTGATTGAAAGCACCTACGGCAACCGCGTGCATGAAAATCGCGAAACTCGCCGGCAGCGCTTACACAGTGTATTGAGTCACGCGCTGCAGAACCGGGGTACGGTGATGATCCCGGCTTTCAGTATCGGCCGCACGCAGGAGCTGCTGTATGAGCTGGAAGGGTTGATTTATCAAGGACGTCACAACGGTGATTCGGGCTGGGCAGATTTACAGGTGATTGTCGACTCACCGCTGGCGGCCAGATTCACCACCGTCTACCGCGAACTCAAACCGTTCTGGGACGACGAGGCGCAGGACACGCTACGGGCCGGCCGCCATCCGCTGGATTTTGACAGCCTGTACACGGTTGATAGTCATGAAGAGCATCTGCAAACCGTTGCTTACCTGGCCAAAACCCGGCAACCGGCGGTGGTCATTGCCGCCAGTGGCATGGCCGCCGGCGGGCGCATTGTCAATTATCTGAAAGCCATGCTGCCTGATCCGGTGCACGATGTACTGTTTGTCGGTTACCAGGCCAGAGGCACACTGGGGTATCAGTTGCAGCAGCTGCCCGCCGGATCTGAAGCGTCGGTAGAGATTGACGGCGAAAGGGTGAAGGTTGCCTGTCCGATCACCAGCATCGGTGGCTACAGCGCACATGCAGATCAGCAGGACTTGTTGAACTTTGTGGCGGGTATGCAGGCATGGCCGCAGCAGATTCGACTTGTGCATGGCGAGAGCCGGGCGCGTGAAACCTTAAAAGCAGCGTTTCAGGCCATGGCGGCAGAGGCGGGCAGGGAACTTGAGGTGGTGGTGCCAACGTAAATGGTACGGAGGATTAAAGGGGACGGAGGTTAGATTTGCTACGCAAATCCCTCCGTCCCCTTTAATCCTCCGTACTCTTTACATCTTTAAGCTCGTTTAATTGACGCCGTAAAGAACCTGAGTCCCGTTCGGTGCAATCACCTTGAAGTCAATGCGGCCATCGCCATTGACGTCCAAGGCCTGGAAGGCCACGCCGTTGGCATCCTTATTGGCGTCGTGGAACGCCGTTTCAGCCGCAGTCAGCGGGCTGATAAAGAAGCTGGGCTTGAAGCGGCCATTGCCTTCCGAGGTGATAATGCCGGTGCTGCGATCCACCTGGTAGGGGATCTGCGCGGCCTCCAGGCTGGCAAAGAAGTTGGTGTTGTCCATATAAGGCACCATGCGCTGCTGCACACCGTTGGCGCAGTTGACGCCAAAGCTGTACTCGGGAGCCGTGGGTGCGATGGTTGGCTCAACGATGGTGGTGCCACCGCACCTGAAGTCCAGTGTCTTGCCCGTCAGATTGTCGTAGGCAAACACCCCGGCAAAGCGCTGGCCGCCGCCGAAGTCGATACGGTAGGCAGCATCGTCGACACCAATGGTCATATTGGTGTAGCCCGCCTGCACCACGGCGAAACTAAAACCAAGCACATCGATGGGGACGGGTGCGAACCTCATGGCGTACCCTCTATTGACAATAACCGCTGTGCCATCACGCAGAATTCGGGTGCCGGTGGGTACTTCTGTCGGGACTGCACGGACGTCGATGTAATAAGCCGCATAGGCTTCGCCTGGAAACTCGAAGGTCAGGATCTTACTAAGGGAATCATCCTTCCTGACGACCCCGGTATTACTTTCAAGCGCGAAGGTGCCGCCGGTCCTGTCATCACCAAAGGAGAAGAAGCTGAGTGCATCACGGAGGTGCTCAGTGTTAACTTCGACTGATGCTTTACTTGCGTCAAACGCTGCTATGTTTGCGTTAACGATGTTGTTTGTGTAATTTTGACCATCGCGCATAAGCTCGGCCTTTGCGGCAATCTGCGCGTCCGTAAGCACGTCATTGGACGGAATACGAATGGACTGGCGAAGGGTTGCTTCCAGCGCAGCCGGGCTCGCGACCAGTGCCGCCGCAATCTCCTCGGGCGTCGCATTAGCGCCCAATCCGGCTTGGCGTATAGCCTCGCCGCGCGCCGACGCCTGGCCGGCTGCGACAACGCTGTTCACCATGGCGGCAGTGGCCGGTACTTTGGCTTTCTGCATGGCGTCAAGCGTCTTGTTGAGGGTGGCAACAGCAGCGCTCAGCTGAACCGGGTCGCCACTGACCTTGTTGATCAGCGTCACCACATTGCTGAATATTGTTGCCACGTTGGTCTGCACCGCTGCCTGCTGCTCGGCAGACAGTGTGTCGCCGTTGGTGACGGAGGTGGCCAGGGTTTCCAGCGAGGTTGCTGCCGTGTTCAGCGCGCTCTGTGCTTCTTCGGCAGTGCCGCTAGTTATGGCGGTATTGGCGGCCGCAGCAGCCGTGCCTGTGGCTTCAACGGTTGCTGTCTCAACCTGGCCTGCCGGAGTGCCGCCACCACCGGCGCCCGAACCGGCCGCCGCCGTGGTGAAGCGACCGTTAACCCGGTAGGAGCCGGCGCCGAAGTTTGCTTGCAGCTGGTCGGAGTTCAGGTCAAACACGGTGGTAGGTGGCGTCGCGGCAGTGAACGATGTAAAGGTACCTGTGTCGATTCCGAACCGGGCCTTGGGCGCGCCGGTTGTTTCCTCAATCACGATACTGTAGTCGTAGGTATTACCGCCGGTGTTGAATTCGCCCAGAATGTTTGAGAACAGCGAGTCGGGCAGCAGGCCATTGACCAGATTGGAACCACTGAAGCTGATGCCGCCGCCGCTGATGGCGTAGGGGCCATTCGCATTGGTATTATTCAGTGTTGTGGTTGCATTGAGCGAGCCTGCGCGGGCCAGCACGGTCAGATTCTGGGTTGGAATGTCGCCGGTCACAGTGGCCCCGTTCACGACAAGGTTCAGCGTGCCAATGTAGGCTTCCAGGCGACGGTTGGTGCCCACCTCTGAAATGGAGACACCGACCTTAAAGGTGTGTGTCTTGTTGGTTGGTGTGGCAGAGTTGCCCAGCGTGAAGGCAAAATTGGGAATGCCAAAGCTGTCGGTCAATGGGATACTGTTGATTGCCCCGACCTGGCCCGTTGCGTCCACCGCAGCGCTGCTTGAAAAGCCAGAACCGTTACTGAGGGTGAACTGCCCCTGAGTGCCTCCTGACGTGATGGTGAAGTCATTGGCGTTGGCGTAAACGCCAAATCCGGAGATGACACCGGCGACGACCAACTGGCCGACGCGTGTTTTGTAGCGGCTGTTGTTTTTCATTGTAAATCCCTTTCGAAGCAGCGATAGATTGATAAATGCCCGTCATGTAATGAGCAGCCAAATTGGTGGTCATAATCCGCAAAACAAAGGCAAGCCTGGTCCGAAGTACAATACTGTGCTCCGGGCCAGGCTGAAGGTCGATGTTGAGCTTTAGTGCCAAGTTTGTATTTGTTCACAATTACAAAGTCAATACTACCATGCAAATGCTTGGTTTTTGTGACGAAAATAACTGGATTGACGCTAGACTAGCATCTTTGTTTGCTTCGGACTATTAGCTGGTTGGCTAGTTACTCTAACGTCGCGGCTGAGTATGGTGGGTGTTCGCCAGAGCAACCGGGTGCCGGGTCGCTACCAGATAGATGGCAAACAGGCTCATGAATAACAGGAACATGGTGCCTTCCCGGACGCCGGCGATGTGTCCGCTCAGGCCGATGCTGCCAAACAGCACGGCTGCCGCATGCATGCCCAAGACGGTCTGCCGAGGTGTGAAACCAGCGTTCAGCAGTCGGTGATGCAAATGATCACGCCCTGGCGTGAACGGCGACAGGCCCCGCAGCGGACGCTTGATCATCAGGCTGACGGTGTCCATCAAAGGCACCGCCAGAAACCAGAGTGCATATACTGGGGCAATGAATGCATCGGTGCCTTGTGTAGCCGCTATCACCAGCCAGGCAAGAATGAAGCCCAGCAGGGTACTGCCGGCATCGCCCAGATAAATCAGTGCATTTTTTTTCCACAACATACGGAAGTTGAACGCGAGAAAGGCGAGGACAGCAACGATAAGAATCTGATTGAAACTGAGCATAGCGCTATGACCAGCCACCAGTGCTGCGATCGACAGGAAGACCAGGGCAATAACCACGAGGCCGCCGGACAGACCGTCCAGGCCGTCGCTCATGTTGACAGCATTGATCACGCCAACCGTTGCAAACATCGTTACCGGCACTGCTAACAGCCCCAGCTCCACTGGTCCCAGATACAACAGGCTGCCAAGCGAATCCAGCTTGACCCCCGCCAGCGTGGCCATGGCCAGCGCCGCAGCCGCATGGCAGGCGATACGCAGCGAAGCCCGTATTTCAAACAGGTCGTCAAGGATACCAACCAGCAGTACGAAGCCGGCTATCGCCAGCAGAAATTGGTAGTCTGCCATGACCACGGGTGACAGCATACAAATGGCAAGAGTGCCCAGGTAAATGCCAAGGCCGCCGATCATAGGTGTTGGCAGGCTATGGGTCTTGCGTCCGCCCGGCAGGTCTACCAGACCGACTAACGTTGCGACCGGTCGCAACGCCAGCAACATCATAGCTGTTAACGAGAATGTAAAAAGTAAGACAGTTGGGCTCATGATCGCAGAATCCATGCGTTTCGAGCGTGATTGTTGTTATATGGCGCGGTTGCCGATTTAAAAGGGACGGAGGGATTTGCTCGGCAAATCTCTCCGTCCCTTTTAAGCCTGCTTAATTGACGCCGTAGAGGACCTGTGTCCCGTTAGGTGCTATTACCTTGAAGTCAATGCGGCCATCACCGTTGACATCCATCGCCTGGAAGGCCACGCCATTGGCATCCTTGTTGGCTGCATGGAAAGCCGTTTCAGCAGCGGTCAGCGGGCTGATAAAGAAGCTGGGCTTGAAGCGGCCGTTGCCTTCCGAAGTAATAATGCCGGTGCTGCGATCCACCTGGTAGGGGATCTGCGCCGCCTGCAGGCTGGCAAAGAAGTTGGTGTTGTCCATGTAGGGCAACAGACGCTGGCGCACGCCGTTAGCGCAGTCGATGGCAAAGCCATAATCAGCGTCGGTGGGGGCGATGGTTGGCTCAACAATTGATGTGCCACCACAGTTGAAATCCAGCGTCTTGCCATTCAGGTTGTCGTAGGCAAACACCCCGGCAAAGCGTTGACCGCCGCCAAAGTCGATGCGGTAGGCACCGTCATCTGCGCTGAAGTTCATGTCGCTGTAGCCCGCCTGACTGACTGCCAGCGCGAAACCAAGGGTATCAACCGGTACCGGGGCCAGTTCCATTGAATAGCCATTGTTTATCATGATGGCGGTGCCATTGCGCAGAATCCGGATGCCGGTGGGTACTTCAGCCGGCGCCGCTCGGGCGGCAGTGATGTAACCGGCGTAGGCTTCGCCGGGAAGTTGAATAGTCAGGATTCCGGTCACATCATCAGTGGTGACCGTAGCGGTGCCTTCTGTCGCCAGCGCCAGCGTGCCCCCCATGCGGTGGTCAGAGAAAGACAGTTCGGCTGATTGGCGGAGTAAACATGCGCTACCTGGTCCTATGGCAAAGCCAAAGATGGCGTTAAAAACCGGTTGCGGGGTTGCACAGTCGCTTGTGCTCACGGTAACTAATTCCGATTTTGGTACTGCAATTGTTACTTTTTGACTGGAAGCTCCTCCTCCTTGGGGGCGGAGAGAAAGTGCCGTATTGACTGTTGTCTGCTGTTGAGACTGCGTCCGGACTGTGGTCGGCGGAATACGAATGGATTGCCGGATGGAGGCTTCCAGTGCGTCAGGGTCAGTGCTCAGTGCAGCGGCGACCTGCGCTGGCGTGGCGTCAGCTCCCAGACCTGCCTTACGGCGTGCCTCAATTCGCGCGGATGCCTGACCCGCTGCCACGACGCTGTTCACGATGGCGGCTGTTGCCGGTACGTTGGCTCGCTGCATGGCCGCCAACGTGTTGTTCAAAGTAGTGACCGCTGTTGTCAACGCAGCTTCATCGTTACCCACGTTGTTCAGCAGGGTAGTAATGTTGTTGAACACCGCTTGTACGTTGGTCTGTACCTGTGCTGTTTGTTCCTCTGAAAGCGTGGCGCCACCGGTGACCGAATTGGCCACGGTTTCCAGTGAAGTGGCGACATTGCCCAGCGCCGTTTGTGCCTCTGCGGGTGTGCCACTGGTGATGGCGTTGTTCAGGTTGTTGGCCGCAGTCTCCGTGCCGGTAACCGTTTCGGCGGGCACCTGAGTGGCGGGTGTGCCGCCACCGCCGCCGCCGCCACCTGAGGAGGTAGCCGCTGTGGTGAAACGACCGCTGACTTTGTAGACGTTATTGCCACCAAAAAAGTTCTGAATCTGATCGCTGTTCAGGTCGAATTCGCTACCACCCAGAGCTGCAGGGGTGAACGAGGTAAATCCGCCATTGTTGATGCCGAATTCGGCGGCGGGAGCCGCGCCATTTGTACTGCCGGATTGCTGAATGACGATATTGTAATCGTATGTGTTGCCTCCGGTGTTGAACTCACCCAGAATGTTTTCAAAGAGGGAATCTGGCGATAGGCGATTGACCAGGTTGCTGCCGCTGAAGCTGACACCGCCACCGCTGATGGTGATTGGGCCATTATTGGCATTGTTGGTTAAGGTGGTAGTCGCGTTCAGTGAGCCTGCCCGCGCCAAAACCGTCATGTCTTGCGATCCCGGAATAGAGCCCGTTACAGTTGTGTTATTAACGTTCAGGTTCAGTGTGCCAATATAGGCTTCCAGGCGGCGGTTGGTGTTCAACTCGGTTATAGAGACACCCACTCTGAACGAATATGTTGTGTCTGTTGGCGTCGCGGCATTGCCCAGCGTAAAGGCGAAGTTGGGAATACCAAAACTGGCAGTCAGGGGCACGTTGTTGATCGCTGCTACCGTGCCTGTGTTATCCACTGCCGGTGTGGCGGAAAAGCCAGAGCCGTTACTGAGCGTGAATTGCCCCTGAGTGCCACTTGATGACTCGATGGTGAAGTCATTGGCGTTGGCGTAAACACCAAATCCGGAGATGACACCTGCGACGACCAGCTGGCCGACGCGCGTTTTGTAACGGCTCTTGTTTTTCATTGCGTATCCCTCTCGAAGCAGCGATGGTTTAAATAAAGCAGAAAATGTCGCGAGTTTCGCCCATGAAGCATAGTGTTGGGCCTGTCGGCGCAGGTATTTGGCAGTAGGTTAGCACTAAAACCACAAGAATTTATAGTTGTAAAGTCAATTTTATCGCGCGAATGCCTGATTTTTGTGACATAAAAGCCACTCGAGCCCAAATATTAGCATTTTCACCGTGCAGGTCTATTAGCTATTTGGCTAATCAGCGTCGCGCGAAGTCCGCCACAGACAGGCGTATGCCCAGTTTCAGCTCGGCATAACCATATGGTATGTCCGAAAAACTGCCGCTCAGTGGATTGTTGTAGTGTGGAATGACACCCACAAATTGGTTAGCAAACAGTTTGCCGCCCAGGCCGATATGGATTCGCGGGGTTACCCACCAGTTGATATTGGCGTACACCGTGTGGTTGGTGGTGGCAGAGTTGCCCAGATCATTGCCACGCAAAAAAGAGGGGATCAGGCTACTGTCGCTGCTGTTTATATCCTGCCGCCGGGCGTTGATGCGTATGTATTCATAACCTGCCTGCAATGGCAGGCGCGGCAGCAATTGCCAGCTCAGACTGGCGCCCAGCAGCAGATAGTTCTCTTCCAGGTCAAAGGTCTGCAGAAACTGATCGCGCAGAAATTGCAAATCGATCTCCGTGCTGGTCCCCGACGACGACTCCGATTTGCCATAACCGGCCCAGGCACTCAGGGCGACATTGGGCAGAATGGGTCGGGTCATGATGATGCGCGCGCGCCAGCCCTCGTCACGCAGGCGATCCATGGCAAAGCGCTGGGGCGGCTCAAAACGGATATTGGTACTGGCATTGAATTGAAAGCTTTCAAGGTAGCCATCAAAGTCGTCGCTGATATTCTCCGTGTGCGTTAACTCAAGCGCTGCGCTGGTCCAGGGCCGGGTCTGATCAATGGCGGTGCTTTCAAAAAACACCCATTTGGCGCCCCAGTCGGTACTTCGGGTGGAGAGCCCCTGGCTGAGATCCAGTATGTTAACGCTGGCCGGCTGGTTTACCTTGAGAGTCAGGTCCTGATCCTGTTGCCGGTAGAACAGCTCCAGACCGCGCCAGATACCGAGTCTCAGTTCGCCACGCCAGCCATCCAGGTCGCCACTGTTATCGATAAGCCGGCTGTTGCCTGCCAGAAATTCGTCGCGGAAATTGAGCACGTCAATGGTGTCATCAACCAGCAGCAGGTTGCCACTTAGTTCTGTCTCCCCCGGGCCCAGCGTATAGGCACTGGTGTGGCCGTTGCCAATCCAGCCAAAAGGCTGCTCAGCGTTTACGCCACTGGCCAGGAGTGCTGACGCACTCAGCAAAAGAGCAGACACCTTGCGCATGAAATTCTCCCTGTTTATTGGCGGAAAAAAGACTACCACATTTCTGTACCAGGGGGCGGGGAGATTTACCTGTAAGTTCCCGCGCGCCCGCGACATGCCCTTTACCTGTTCAAGCGGGTGTACGCTGCGGGCAAAAATCAGCTACACTTCCGTCTTTGATCAGAACAACAAACAACGGATCGTTGGCAGACCTCTAAATGCGTTTAAAAAGTATCAAACTCGCTGGCTTTAAATCCTTTGTGGACCCTACAACGGTCAACTTCCCCAGCAATCTGGCAGCGGTCGTCGGCCCCAACGGCTGCGGCAAATCCAATATCATCGACGCGGTGCGCTGGGTCATGGGCGAAAGCTCGGCCAAGAACCTGCGCGGCGAGAACATGACCGATGTCATTTTTAATGGCTCAGGTAATCGCAAACCGGTCGGCCAGGCCAGCATTGAGCTGGTGTTTGATAACAGCGACAACCGCATTAAAGGCGAATACGCCAGCTTCGCCGAGATTTCCATCAAACGCAAAGTTTCCCGCGACGGCACCAACATGTACATGTTGAACGGCACCAAGTGCCGCCGTCGTGACATCACCGATATTTTTCTCGGCACCGGCCTGGGCCCGCGCAGTTATTCCATTATTGAGCAGGGCATGGTGTCACGCCTGATCGAGTCCAAACCGGAAGAGCTGCGCATCTTCATCGAAGAGGCCGCCGGCATCTCCAAGTATAAGGAGCGCCGCCGCGACACCGAGAACCGCATCAAGCGTACCCGCGAAAACATGGAGCGTCTGACCGACATCCGTGATGAATTGACGCGGCAGTTGGCGCACCTGCACCGGCAGGCGCAGGCAGCTGAAAAGTACAAAGAATACAAGGCTCAAGAGCGTGATCTTAAGGCGCAATATGACGCGCTGCGCTGGCGCGCGCTGGACACCGAAGTGCAGTCCAAGCAGGGGGTGATCAAGGATCTGGAGCTGCAGATCGAGTCGGTCGTTGCCGAACAGCGCGGTCTGGATGCCAAACATGAAGAGCTGCTGCTCAAGCACACCGATCTCAACGATGAGCTCAGTGAAGTGCAGGGCCGGTATTACAGTCTGGGCGGCGACATTGCCCGCATTGAACAGTCCATTGAGCATCACATTGAGCGCCTGAAACAGTTGCGCCAGGATCTCGATGAGAACCAGCGCAACTTCCAGCAGTCGCAAACTGAAGCCCAGGTCGACGTGCAGAAAATGGCGGCGCTGGAGGAAGAACTTGCTGTGCTTGAGCCGGAGCTGGAGCTGGCCGAGCATGCGCAGGAAGAATCCGCCATCAAGCTGGAAGACGCTGAAGAGCAGATGCAGGGCTGGCAGCAGACCTGGGATGAGTTCAGTCAGCGCTCGGAAGAGCCCCGGCAATTGGCCGAAGTAGAGCAGTCCCGCATCCAGCAGCTGGAGAAGATTGTCGAGCGCGGCGTTGAGCGTCGCAGCCGGCTGCGTGAAGAGCGCCAGACACTGGGTGAAAACCCCGAGCAGGATGCCATCGACGAACTATCCGTGCAGATCACTGCCATGGAAGATCAGCTCGACAGTAAACAGACACGGAACTCCGAGCTCGCCTCGCAGATTGAGCAGGAGCGCGGCCAGGGTCAGCAGCTCGGTCACGAGCTTGATCAGGCGCGCAGCGAGCTGCAGCGCCAAAAGGGCCAGTTCTCGTCGCTGGATGCCCTGCAGAAATCCGCCCTTGGCCAGACCGACGACAAACTCAACCGCTGGCTGAAGGACAAATCCCTGAGCGAGCGCAGTCGTCTGGGCGAGCGTATAAAAGTAGCGTCTGGCTGGGAACCGGCGGTGGAAGCTGTGCTCGGCGACACCCTGCAAGCGGTGTGCGTCGACGACCTGGATTCGGTGGCAGGTGCGATGGCTGAACTGCCGTCGGGTGTGTTGTCGTTGCTGGAAACGGGGCCTTTAATGGGGACGGAGGAGATACTTTCGGCGTCAAAGGAGACGGGGGCCAAAGTATCTCCTCCGTCCCCATTATCGGGCAAGATCACCGCTGATTTCGACATCAGCGCCTTGCTGCAGGGCATTTACACCGCCGACACGCTGGATCAGGCGCTGGCGGCACGCAAATCGCTGAGCGGCGCCGATTCAGTGGTGACGCCGCAGGGTCTGTGGCTGGGTCGCAACTGGATCCGGGTGCGTAAATCGGTGGATGCCAGCGAAGGGCTGCTGGCACGCAAGGGCGAGATGAGCCGCCTGAGCGAGCAGATGGAGATTCTGCAGCAGCAGGCTGACGAGCTACTGGAAAACCAGCAGGCCAGCCGCGAGGCACTCCGTGACCTGGAAGGCGAGCGTGAAAACGTGCAGCGCGAAATCGCCCAGATCAGCCGCGAATACAGCGAACTGAAATCCCGGCTCAGCGCCAAGATCATGAAGGAAGAGCAGACCACCCAGCGTCGTCAGCGTCTGCAGCACGAGCTGGAAGAGCTGGAAAAGCAGCTTGAGGTCGAGCAGGAGAACATCGCCCGCTCGCGCGAAAACCTGCAGAATGCGCTGGATGCCATGGAGCAGGACATTGAGCGCCGCGAGACCCTGATGCAGCAGCGCGACTCTTTGCGCGGGAGCCTCGATCAGATCCGTCAGCAGGCCCGCCATGACAAGGATCAAAGCCACCAGTTGAGCGTGCGCGAACAGTTGTTACGCTCGCAGATCACCTCCATGCGCGACACCATGGCCCGCATGAACACCCAGGTGTTGCGGGCCAAAGAGCGCATCGAGTCCATCGAAAAGCAGCTCAATGAATCCGACATGCCGCTGGAAGGCAAACGCACCGAGCTGGAAACGCTGCTGCAGAACCGCCTGGAAGTGGAAGACAAAATGAATGCCGCCAAGGCCGCCGCCGATGAGAACGAGCATCAGCTGCGCGCGCTGGAACAAGAAAGAGCAGGGTTCGAACGCAAAGCCGGCGGCCTGCGTGAGCAGCTCATGGAGCATCGCCTGAAGACCGAAGGTGACCTGGTCAAACGTGAAGCGCTGTCCGAGCAGTTAAAGGACGCCCGCTACGACCTGGATACGGTGCTGGCCAATCTGCCCGATGATCTGACCCAGCAAAGCTGCGAGGATGAACTGGAAGCCATCGGCAACCGCGTCCAGCGTCTGGGCGCCATCAACCTGGCGGCAATCGAGGAATACGAGCAGCAGTCCGAGCGCAAGGTGTATCTGGATGCCCAGAACGACGACCTGGAACGCGCGCTGCTGACCCTGGAAAACGCCATCCGCAAGATCGACCGGGAAACCCGCACGCGTTTTAAAGAGACCTTCGACAAGATCAACGCTGGCCTGCAGGAGCTGTTCCCCAAAGTGTTCGGTGGCGGTCACGCCTATCTGGACATGACCGGCGACGACCTGCTGGATACCGGGGTGGCAATCATGGCGCGGCCCCCGGGCAAGCGCAACAGCACCATTCACTTGCTGTCAGGTGGTGAGAAGGCGATGACCGCGATTGCGCTGGTATTCTCCATCTTCCGCCTCAACCCCTCACCGTTCTGTATGCTCGATGAGGTTGACGCGCCGCTTGATGATGCCAACGTAGGGCGTTATGGTCGACTGGTGAAAGAAATGTCCGACACCGTGCAGTTTGTGTTTATTACCCACAACAAACTCACCATGGAAATCGCCAATCAGCTGTTGGGTGTTACCATGCATGAACCGGGCGTGTCGCGGATCGTGGCGGTAGATATTGAGGAAGCAGCAGAACTGGCTGCGATGTAAGGGCTTGTAAAGGGGACGGAGGGATTTAGCGGGCTAAATCCCTCCGTCCCCTTTACAAGCCCTTACAATCAACAAATAAACTTTCAGGAAACAGTAAACAATGGGTTTACGGGAACTGCTGATTCTTATACTGATTCTGGCTATCGTGGTCGTGGTACTGCGAGGCCTGTATGTGGCGCTGCGCTCCCGTCGCGGGCAGATCAAGATCGCCCTGGAAAAAAACATCCCCGAATATGACCTGGACGAACTGGAGATGCGCGAGCTGCCCAACGGTGGCGCGCGTCAGGTCGAGCGGTCCTTTGCCGAGGTATTGCGGCAGAATTCTGCACACGCCGCCAAGGCCAATGCCACCGCCACCGGCAAACCCTCCACCCTGCGACGGGGCGCCAAAGGCCTGAAGACCAATCTGTCGCGCACCGGCACGCGCACGGCGGCGATGTCGGCGGCAGCCCAGCCCCGGGCCGATGAAGCGGTCAAGTCCACAGCTGCGCCTGAGTCAGCAGCGGCGCGCGACGCGCAGTCAGCACCCGAACTGGATTTTGCCCCGGCCGACGAACCCATGCTGATTGATGAAGGCCTGGATGCCGAGCAGGGCGTCACCGAACAGCCGCGCCATGAGGATCAGGACGATCCGGCAGATTACGAGGCAGCACTTTCCGAACCGCAGGCGGACGCCGGCGATGAAGAGCCGCTGTTTGATGAAGAACCGCTGGTGAATGTCGGCGACGGCAATTTTGACGAAGAAATGTTGTCAGAGCCGGGAGAGGACACCAGGCCTGCAGATGATGTCACCAGTGACACGCCGGAGATTCAGGAGCCGGTGTTCAGTTTTGTCGCCGAACGCGACGACCATGAGGACATCGAAGCGTTCGACAGCGACTATGCTGACGATGACGGTGACGGTGACGCATCTGACGATGAGTGGGCCGATGATGATGACGATACCGATGTGTTCGGGGAAAAGATTCAGCGCACTGTCAAAGACGATACCGCCGGCGCAGCGCAGCGCAGTGTCGAGGTCGGCGCCGACGAAGATGAGGATGAAGAAGAGGCAGAACTCGACGACGTGCTCGACGAGCTTTTGCTATCGGCAACACCGGTGGAGCCATTGCGCCCGACCGTGGTTCATACCGAAGAGTTTTCGGAACCTGCGCTGACCTGGGATGCGATGTCAGAGCCTGAGCCAGAACCAGAGCCTGAAATCGAGCCGGACTATGAGCCAGAGCCGGAGATCGAACCGGACTACGAGCCAGAACCAGAGATTGACCCGGACTATGAGCCGGAACCCGAGGTTGAGCCAACGCCTGAGCCAAAACCGGAATTTGAGCCAACGCCTGAGCCCGAGCCGGAATTTGAGCCAGAGCCAGAGTACCAGGCTGATCCGCTGCTGGACTATGCCGCGGATGACATGGAAGCTGAAGAGCAGCAACAGGCAACACAACACCCGCACCACGACTCGCAGTCCGACCCCTTACCGGTCGAGGATGATATGCCCGATTTTGACAATGAATACATAGCCGACCCGGAGCCACAGCCCGAGGAAGATGATTCCTTCACGGCCAGCCGGGATGATGACATGGACGTGCTGTTTGACGACGATGATCGTGAACGTCGCATAGCCGCCCTGGAAGAACAGCAGGACTCCGCCCCCAAACGTTTCATGTCCTGGGTGGGCGGTGCTTTCGGCCGGACTGCTGGCAGCAGCAAGGTGCGTGAGCAGGCGCAGGAAGAGCAGGCAGAAGCGCATCAGGAAGAGCAGGCTAAAGCCGGGAAATCCGACAAGGCTGATAAAAAAGCTCGCAAGAAACTCGCCAAGGCCGAGAAAAAGCGAGCCCAGCGCGAGCTGGAAGAAAACCAGGCGGCGCAACGCGAAGCGGTTGCGGATGATGACAGCTATGACGATTTTGACGACGGCATCCTGTCGGTTCGTGAAACAGAGCGTCCTGGCGCTGCGGAACGGGCGCGGGCAGAGCAATTGCGGCAAAGTCAGCTGGATCTGGACGGCGACAATGACGAAGACCTGTCAGTGCAGGAAGAAGAACCGCGTGCCCAGGAACCCCCCGAGTACAGCGAAGTGCTGGTGATCAATGTGCTGGCACGTCCGGGCACAGAACTGGCCGGTGACGACCTGCTGCCGGTGCTGATGAGCAACGGCCTGAAGTTCGGCGAGATGTCGATTTTCCATCGTCATACCGACAAGATCGGTGGCCGCAAAAACGGCCCGGTAATGTTCAGTGTGGCCAATGCGCTCAATCCGGGCACCTTTGATCTCAACCGGATCAGTGAGTTCGCCACCCTGGGTGTGTGTTTCTTCATGACACTGCCCAATGTGGTCAACAATATGATGGCGTTTGAACAGATGCTGGCAACCGCACGCAAGGTACAGGCAGCGCTGGATGCCGAACTCAAGGACGACAACCGCTCGGTCATGACCGCGCAGACGGTAGAACACTATCGCCAGCGCATCCGTGACTTCGAATTGCAGGAACTAAAAAACGCCCACGCACGGTAAGCGTCCACAGCCATGGCCGACATCTCTCCCGAGCACGCAAAGCAAGAAATAGACAGCCTGCGTCGCCAGATCAATCACCATAATTCCCTGTATCACCAGTTCAGCGCGCCGGAGATTCCGGACGTGGATTACGACAGGCTGTTTGATCGGCTGGTCGAGCTGGAAACTGCGTTCCCGCAATTGCTGACACCTGACTCCCCCACGCAACGAGTCGGAGACAAGCCGTTGGCCGGTTTTACCCAGGTGAAGCATGACGTGCCAATGATGTCACTGGCCAAGGTGTTCAATGACAGCGATCTGGCTGACTTTGAAACCCGCATCCTCAAGCGGCTGGAGATTGAGGACGAAGACGCTGAGCCTCCCGTTTACAGCTGCGAACCGAAGATCGACGGGGTGGCGGTCAGCCTGCTGTATGAGCAGGGCCTGCTGGTGCGCGCGGCTACCCGCGGCGATGGTGTCACCGGTGAAGATATCACGCACAATGTGCGAACCATCGGCAGCATACCGCTGAGGCTGGGCACCGGCGACAGCCCTGAGCGCCTGGAAGTGCCGGACCGGTTGGAGGTGCGCGGCGAGATTTACATGACCCGCTCCGGGTTTGCCGCCATGAATGAAGAGGCCGAACGCAGCGAAGACGGACGCACTTTCGTCAATCCCCGCAATGCTGCCTCCGGTGCCTTGCGTCAGCTGGATCCGCGCATTGCCGCCAAACGGCCATTGCGTTTCTTCACCTACTCAGCGCTGGTAAAGGGGACGGAGGGATTTAGCGAGCTAAATCCCTCCGTCCCCTTTACGCACAGTGGTATCCTCGAACTGTTGGGGCAGTGGGGCCTGCCGCTGAACCCCGAACGCGCCGTGGTCTCTGGTTATCAGGCCTGTCTGGCTTACGCCAACCAGTTGCTCGCCAAGCGCGACCAGCTTGACTATGAAATCGACGGTGCGGTGATCAAGGTCGACAACATCCGGCTGCAGAACGAGCTGGGCAGCAACGCCCGCACGCCGCGCTGGGCCATGGCTTACAAATTTCCCGCCGAAGAAGCATCCACCACCGTCAACGATGTGGAGTTTCAGGTTGGTCGCACGGGCACCATCACGCCGGTGGCGCGCCTGGAACCGGTGTTTGTCGGTGGCGTTACCGTCAGCAATGCCACCCTGCACAATATGGACGAGATCGAACGCCTGGGCCTGCGCATCGGTGATCGGGTCATTCTGCGCCGCGCCGGTGATGTGATTCCCAAAATCGTGTCAGTGGTAAAGGGGACGTCGTTAAAGGGGACGGAGGGATTTACCGAGCTAAATCCCTCCGTCCCCTTTACAGAAATAACCATGCTCAGCACCTGTCCGGCCTGCGATTCCCCGGTCGAAAAAGACGGCGACGTGCTGTACCGCTGCACCGGCGGCCTGATCTGCCCGGCACAGCGCAAGGAGTCTCTGCGGCACTTCTGCTCACGCGCGGCACTGGACATTGAAGGTCTGGGCGAAAAACTGGTGGAGCAACTGGTGGACGCCGACATGGTCAAAACCGTGGCCGATGTGTTCACGCTGAACAAAGAAGATCTGCTCAGCCTGGAGCGCATGGGGGAAAAATCTGCCGATAATTTGCTGGCCGCAATCGATAAATCCAGGTCCACCACCTTGCCGCGATTGTTGTATGGACTGGGCATCCGGGAAGTGGGCGAGGCAACAGCGCTGTCGCTGGCCACACATTTCGGCAGCCTGGAAAAACTGATGCAGGCCGACCAGGAAGCGCTGGAGCAGGTCGCCGATGTCGGGCCGATCATGGCCGAACATATTGCACATTTCTTTGCCAATGAAGAAAACGACAAGGTCATCGCCCAGCTGCGCGAGCGCGGTGTCACCTGGCCCGAGCATCAGGCACAGAGCGTCTCGGACGAACTGGCCGGACAAACCTGGGTACTGACCGGCACGCTGGAAACCATGACCCGCGACGAAGCCCGGGCGGCACTGCAGGCGCTGGGCGCCAAAGTGTCAGGCAGCGTCTCCAAAAAAACCAGTTGTGTGGTGGCTGGCCCCGGCGCCGGCTCCAAGCTCGACAAAGCCAATGAACTGGGCGTCAAGGTCATCGACGAACAGGGTCTGATCGACCTGCTGTCGTAAAGGGGACGGAGGGATTTATCCGTAAATCCCTCCGTCCCCTTTACAGATTAGAACCCCAGTACCCGGCGGATCCAGCTTCGCCCCAGCTCTTCGCGGCAGCTGGCATATTGCAGCTGGTAGCGGTTGGCGTTTTGCTGCACGCGCTCGGCCACAGGCATCAGCCAGGCCTTGTCGCGGTAAGTGCCCCGATTAAAACCCGCATGACCCTCATGATAGGCCAGGTACAGGTTGCGGGCATCGTCACGCTGAATGCTGTTGCGGCGGTAACTGTGCTGGTTGTACCAGCCGACAAAGTCGACCGCGTCACCAAAATTGCTGCGCCGGGCCAGCATATTGCCCGTCTCGCGCCGGTACTCATCCCAGGTCGTGTTTAACGCCTGGGCATAACCGCGCGCCGTGGATGGCCGGGTCCAGGGGATAAAACCCAGCAAGCGGGTACGCTGGGGTCGGGCGCGAGCCTGAAATCCGGACTCCTGGTTGATAAAAGCCATGGTCACCGGCACCGGCACGTCCCAGCGCTCCTCAGTGCGCTCCGCCGCGCGATACCAGGAGCGCCGCTCCTCAAACATGTCACACACGTTGCCGGGGTTGGCCGGGCGCGTGCTCACGCAAGCGGTGAGGAAGAGCAATATTGTGGATGCCAGGAGCAGTCTCATAAAGGTAGTATAACGCAAGGTCGGCAAAGGCGCTGTTAAAGGGGACGGAGGGATTTTGCGTGCTAAATCCCTCCGTCCCCTTTAACAAAACCAAGGAGCTGTGGTGGACAAGGATTTCAGACACGACATCAACGCGTTGCGCGCCATCGCCGTGGTGGCGGTGCTGCTGTTTCATTTTCGGGTGCCGGGTTTTGCCGGCGGGTTTGCTGGCGTTGACGTGTTTTT
>NZ_DRFV01000008.1 GCF_011050365.1 Pseudohongiella sp. | reverse complement strand
TGGGCGCAGCTGACACCCGGCTGGCGAACCTGCTCAATGGCACCTTGTTTGAACTCGGGGCTGAACTTTCTTCTCTTCGACATAAACACTCCTTTTGCCTATCATAAGGCTTCTTTGAAGTGTCCGTAAAATCGGGGTAGAACCCATACGAGGATTCCTCACCATGGTGTAATCCCCCGATAATCCGTCATTCAGTTTGTGTCAGTTTCGAAAGCCGCTCTATGTTATGCATATAATTCTTTTCTTGGCCAAAATTAATGGCTTTGGATTTTGTAAGCGCTAAAGAATAAGCCTCTATGGCTTTATCGTAGTCTGCATGCTTCTCATATGCATCCGCCAGCCACGCGAAGTTGGCAGGATAGATCGGATAGGCTTCCGTGTTGCGTTTAAAAACCGTTATCGCTCCTTCGTAGTTCCCCTCCTCTACTAATTTCAAGCCTAAAGTAACGTAGTCTCCTTCTGATTGTTTTGCGAACTCCCCATAGGTTTCCATGATCATCCTTTCATGAGCCAGAAATTTCTCGCTGTCGAATTCTTGCCACAATGCATCAGGAAGCTTCAGTGTCGAAAACACAAACTTTAAACCATAGTAATTGGCAAGCAACGGGGCTGACATATGCCCTTCATTCTCGAAAACTTTATGACTCCAACTCAAACCTTTTGGCGCATCTTGCTGAATAGTCTCCACGAACCGGCCAAGTTCATTCTGCATCCCTTGTCCATCGTCAGCGCCAATGCCGAAATAAATCGATCTATTCAATTCCGCGTCATTCTTAAAGAATGATTTTGCTTTCTCCGTCATCTCCTCATTATTCCACCACATGGCAGGACTCATAACGATATACGCATCGAATAGTTGCGTATTCTCCAGGAACGTATTGACAGCAAAAAGACCCGCCAAGGAGTGTCCTTCGAGCAAACGATAAGGGTGTGTTCTGTAATTGCTCTCAATGTAGGGAATCAATTCCGCGCTAATGAAATTGAGGAAATTCTTGCCACCTCCGCTATAGGGCACACCTTCAACGGATGAGGGCGTGAAATCCCGCATTCTATTCTCGCTTTTAACGCCCACAATAATTACCGGTGGCATAGCCCCGGTCCGGGTCAGAATTTCTACGCTTCCCGCTACATGCCAGATATTCTGATCGCCGTCGAGCAAATACAATACCGGATAGGATGCATTACTACTCACATAACCTGCTGGCAGCGCCACGACGATAGTGCGATCTTCGCCGAGTACTTGCGAGTGCATACTAAACGTTGAGGCAAGGGGTATTGGGGTTTTGACCTGCGCCACGACTGACGAGACGCAGAATAGCAAGGACAACAATATCGCAAGGTATTTTTTAATCTTTCCCGGACTTGACCTGGTCATCACCACCCCTGAGTTTTATGGCTACCAACTCGCCAATTTTCTCTAGCTCACGTCTATAAGACGCAGAGACCTGGATAAAGGTTTAGTTCAAAGTGGAGTTTTAATGGCCATATGTCACGCCCCTGAATATGGCGTGATCTGCCTATGCAGGTATCGAGCAGGCAAGTACGGTGTCATCGGGCTCAGATGTGTGTCGGTTCGCCGGAGATGGCAAGTTCAGAATCAGGAACACCTTTGAGATCGGCTAGTTGGGCGCATCAGGGGAATACCGCTTCTTTTGACTCACGGTCCGTCTGTCCCTGGTTCGAGCCCCCATATTCATCTCGTGTGTAACAGGCCGCACAGCTATTTTTATTACGCAGAACACAATATGATGTCTGACAGCGGCATATTAATAGAAGAAAAATTCAAAGAGCTGCTCTCGTGCTGATACGGGGCGGTTGGTGTCTTAAGTGTTTCTTGTTTGCCCTATCCTGGGGAAGATTATCCCGGGAAACGAATAAACCGGGAGTAAAGCAGTCCGGCAAGTAATTCTTAAACGCACGCCTTATCAGGACAAAGAAAATGACTGACACAAGCGAAAGCAAACAAGAAGAACAGCAAACGCCACCGCCCGTCTTCAACCCGTACTCAACTACCCGCGCCAGGAATTACGCGCTCGGCCTGCTCACCGTTGTCTACAGCTTTAATTTTATTGACCGACAATTATTATCGATTCTGCAGGAGTCCATCAAACTGGAGTTGTCGTTGTCAGACAGCCAGTTGGGTTTGTTGACCGGATTCGCGTTTGCCATGTTTTATGTCACTGCAGGTATACCCATCGCACGCTGGGCCGATCGCGGCAACCGGCGCAATATTGTTGCCCTGGCCATCGGTGTGTGGAGCTTTATGACCGCCATCAGTGGCTTTGTACAGAACTATCTCCAGCTATTGCTGGCGCGTATCGGCGTTGGGGTCGGCGAAGCGGGCGGCAGCCCACCCTCCCACTCAATTGTGTCTGACATTTACCCGCCGGAAAAACGTGCGACTGCGCTGTCAATTTACTCGACAGGTGTCAACATCGGTATCCTCTTTGGATTTTTGTTTGGCGGCTGGCTTAATGAGTTTTTTGGTTGGCGCGTTGCCTTTGTGGTCGTGGGCTTTCCCGGCATCCTGATCGCTTTGCTGATTCGCAGAACGTTAGCCGAGCCAATCCGTGGACTGAATGAAAATAAACATGTGCCCGAAGCATTGGCGCCCTTCAAGCAGGTATTGGCGCTGCTTTGGAGCAGAAAATCATTCCGCCATATGGCGCTGGCCGCGGGACTCAATGCATTTGCGGCCTACGGCACACTGAATTGGCTGGCTTCCTTTTTTATCCGCACTCACGGCATGACGACCGGTGAACTCGGTACCTGGCTGGCGCTGTCGACCGGGCTGTTTGGAGCAATAGGCGTTTTTGCTGGCGGTATCCTTGCCGACAAACTGGCGCCGCGCGACAAACGATGGTACATGTGGCTGCCTGCCATCGCTGGTTTTATCAGTTTGCCTTTTACACTGGCAGTCTATTTAACATCAAGCCAATACACGGCATTGATTCTTGCCTTTGTACCGGGCTTACTGTTTAACGTTTATCTGGGTACTACCATCGCTACCTCACACGCCCTGGTAGGACAACGCATGCGCGCCACCGCATCGGCAATTTTGTTCCTGATACTCAATATTATTGGTCTTGGTCTTGGCCCCTGGTCAGTCGGCATGCTCAGTGACTACCTGTTACCAACGCTGGGCAATGACTCACTGCGTTATGCCATGGTGGCATTGATTCCGACGGTACTGTTCTGGTCGTCCTGCCATTTTTACCTGGCCGCCACAAATTTACGCGCAGACCTTGCGGCAGCGCCAGACTGACTTTTAGCGGATCGCCTGACCCTGGTCGGGAGATCCGCTGCGCGACGAAAAACAAGGGGAGATTACAACCCCGGTGATAAAGACAGGAAGCCAAATGAAACCGCAAAAAAAGGGGCTGAAACGCCTGCTACACGCCACACGTTATTCGTCTCAGGGACTGCGGGCGTTGTGGCGGCACGAAGCTGCCTTCCGGCAGGAAGTTATGCTGGCGCTGTTGCTGATGCCCGTAATTATCATGGCTGACGTGACGCCGGCAGAGCGCGCACTGCTGGTGGTGTCATTGCTACTCATACTCATCACCGAGATACTGAACACTGCCGTTGAGGTTATCATTGACCGGATCGGACACGAAGACCATGTGCTGAGCGGACGAGCAAAAGACATGGGGTCTGCCGCCGTGATGCTCAGCCTGATTGGCGCGGCAATAATCTGGGGCATTGTGCTTTGGCCGCTCTAGCTTTTACTCATCATCCTTGTGCCTCTGGCCCTGGACATTATGGAGCCACAATAAACAATTTTTCCCGCACTGGAGCGTCACGAGCATCTCATCGCGAAGTACGGCCAGTTTGCTCAGTCCTCAAACCCCACAAATACCGCTGCGTCCGCCACCGACTTGCGTTTTGAGACCACAGCATTAGCCGGAAAGGTTTCATCCGGCCACCCCATTGCCACGCAAGTCTGTATCACCTGATCGTCGGGGATACCGGCCTGTTCACGCACCACCGGGCTTTGCATGATGCCCTGACTGTTGATCACACAGCCCAGACCTCGTGACCAGGCCGCGTTGACGAGGCAGTTAACGACGCCACCGCAGTCGAAAGGCGCGATGTCGCTGCCCTGAATTGACTTGTCATAGGTCACAACGATCGAGACCGGCGCATCGAACTGCCGAAAACCGCGCAGAACCCAGTCATGGCGCTTTTCTTTATCCTCGCGCGCGATTCCCATTGCGCCAAATAGCTGTTTGGCAATCTCGATCTGGCGCTCTCGATGTACGCCCTCATAACCAGGTCCCATACGGAATTCCCGACTATCGGGCACGCCGGCAAGATTGCGCTCAACATTGCCGGCGCGGATCCGGTCAAGCACCTCGCCCGCGACAACGTAGAAATTCCAGGGCTGCGTGTTCAGCGAAGTTGGTGCCCGCATCGCCAGTTCGAGAATTTCACGGATCAGTGCCTTCGGCACCGGCTTCTTCAGATAACCACGAATACTACGTCGACGCTGTACCACTTCATCAAAATCCACTGCTTACTCCCATCCAGGTTGTACCTGAGAACATACTGTTGTTGTCATTGCTGGTTTTTCAGCGGCAAGCATCATGGAGACGTATGACGGTCGTCTTGGTGGCCCCGATTGAGTCGTTGCGCGACTTGAAAAAGGTACGGTCGGATTAAAAATAATCTGATCGTCTGCATATAGTTTCTTCACGTCGAATCGATAATTACTGGCGACACTACAATTGAGCGCAAAAAAAAGCAGGAGATTAAATCTCCTGCTTTTTTGTCAGACGCTTGTTGCTATTAGTTTGAGCTGATAGCCGTAGCTGCTTTCACTTCTTTCCAGTAAACCTGGCCGAAGAACATCTCATCCCAGCTCTGCTGGCCCCATGGCACAACACGCGAAGGATCCGGGTTAGCTTTGTTCTGCTCCGAGTTATCAAATGCGCCGGTAACCACAACACGTGTACCCGCTGGCACAAACTTGGGTTCAGCCAGCTGATACTCCATCTGCCAGTTGTAGTTGTACTGGGCAATATTCAACAGTCGCTCAACGCTGCCGTCAGGGTAATGTGCGTCGAACACCATACGCTTGCCACGGAAGTGCATATGCGGCGTGAACGCCATGATTTCGGCATCAGTCGGGATGGTGATAGACGCAGTCTGCTCAAAATCCGGATCGAACGCCGGAATGTCAGTCCAGGTGGGCGTGAAGATACAGGCACAGTCACCCAGGCGACGCTCGGTCGGGATTTCATCATCCGGGTAGAACCACACACCAATTTCACTGTTGTCTACTGTCTCACGACCTGTGGTTGTGTAATGCAGGTTCAATGCCAGCGAGGTGCCCGCACGCAGAATACCACCGGTGTTTGGCTCTTCCAGATGTGGATCTGCGCCGGGGATGTAAGGCGTGATGTAAGCCTGATCAGGGTCACTGAAACGGGTAATCAAACCTTGTGATGGGCGCTTGCCCGGTTCAATAAACGCGTTCAGGGTATGGTGCAACACGGTGCGGTCACCGGGAACATATTGGCTGGCGCGCACCCATCGGTCACGATCCAGGCCTTCCAGCGGCACAACCACATCAATGTAGTCGAGCACGCCGGTTGCCGGAATACTCTGCGGCGGAACCTTGATGATCAGGTCAGGTTCGCCAAACGCCCACTTTTCCTGTGACCAGGTCAGCTCAGCCAGCGGATCGGCATCGCCATCCTTGACGGAACCTGTTGCTATCCACTGCAGCACTTTCTGCTGTTCGTCTGGCGTCAGCGTGTAGTGATTACGGAATTCACCAATATGCGGGTCAATTTGTCCCGGCGGCATACGCTTGGTCATCAGCACTTCACGAATCATGGGCGACCAGCCTTGTGCCATGGTGTGGCTGTTTAACGCAAACGGGGCTATGCCTCCTTCGCGATGACAGCTTGCACAGTTTTCAGCAAGCACCGGCGCTACGTCCTTGCTATAGGAGACGCCTTCTTGCAGCAGTTTATCGCGGGCAGGATAGGCAACCGCAGTGCCCTGTGTGGCCACAACTGCATTGGGAACAGCATTACCTGCCACCACAGCAGCAAGGGCGTTTGCCATTGACTGATCTGCCGGGCCACGATATATCACGCGAAAAGACTTCGGGTCGTACAGGAAGGCCTCACCGGTTTTATCGATACCCAGCGCTTCGGAGACTACCTGAGCGTCATCAATCAGCACAGGTATGTCTATTCCCAGGCTGTCCGCGTCAGCTTTCACAACATCGCGCTGCTCCCCTAGCGGGTTAATCATCATAAAGACGATCCCCTGAGAAGCGTATTGCTCTTTCAGGGCATTATAAGAGGCCAACGAGCTTTGGGTAGCAGCATCACCACTGGCCTGCACCAGAAACGCGATGGCTTTATTGTTGTCGTACCAGGCCATGTGATGGAAGCGTCCATCCTGATCCAGCAGAGCAAAATCGCCTGCGCGGTCCTGAGCGACCACACTCTGAGCGGCGCTCAGTGAAAATACCAGGGCGGTTACACTGGCAAATATCGTTCTTCTGCCATTGAGTTTGATGTCTCCGAGCAACTTACGCATAATCTCCTCCAGCCTGAAGGCCAGCAATATATTTTAATAAATAGACCCGGGAGAGTGTGCGTGAAGGGCTGCATCAGAATATCTGAACTCATTCATGTATTTGCCCGGTCTTGCGCCGAGGCTAACACCAGCCGGTGCAAAGCGCAATTCCAATCCGCCATTTCCCTCAACATTTGCCCTAAAAACCGGACTTCCACTTTCGTTGTTTAGCCAACAGTCGGAGGTTTTCCACGTTGTGGCAATGCCTGATACGTCTGGACATGCTGTTATCCTGCAATAGTGCGTGTTGCATCATCATGATGTATGCATAAACACAGTTCCCCGGGCCCGCACTAACAGCTGTAACAGTGGCTACACCAGGGGCGTGATATCAGTGAATTGCGCGCTGCCATGTTATGGATAATTGTCCTCAAAACTGTACAAACAGCACAATCGGCGATAACTTTGGACTCATCGGCACACAACAGAAAAATAATCGCTGAGGAGAGACACTCTTGATGAGATGGCCAGACCGCTATCTGTACGGCTTAGCTTTTTTGACCGCCTTTTCCGGTGCGACACTGACGTTATCGGTCCTGGCGGCCCCTGACGCTGCCACCCCTGCCCGCAATCAGTTCGGGCAGCCCGACATGCAGGGGTTCTGGAGCTTTGCCTCCGTCACTCCCCTGCAACGCCCTGAACACCTGGCAGACAAAGAGTTCATGACCGTGCAGGAAGCCAGGGAATTTGAGCAGTCGATCGTCACCGCCCGTCAGGCACGCTTCGAACGCGAACCGGACGGCCTCAATATCGGTTACAACGACTTTTGGGACGAATGGGGAGACGGCGTCGGTGACAATCTGCGCACATCCATCATTGTCAGCCCGGCTAATGGTCGTATCCCGCCGTTAAGTGAGGGCGCCGTTCTGCAACGCAGTTCAGCAAATGGCGATGTGCCAAGCCAGCGCCCGGCACGCTTCCTGCTGGGCGGCATCAGCAAGGACGGCCCGGAGGATCGTGGCTTGTCCGAACGCTGTCTGGTGGGTTTTAACACCGGCCCACCCATGCTGCCCAGCAAATACAATAATAATATGCAGTTGCTGCAGTTTAGCGATCATGTCGTCATCGTCACCGAAATGATCCATGACGCGCGCATCATTCCGCTGGACGGTCGGCCCCATGCGGATCCGGCGATCACGCAGTGGGGCGGCAATGCCCGTGGTCACTGGCAGGGCGACACGCTGGTGGTGCACACCCGCAACTTTACTGACAAGATAGCCAGCCTGTCCCAACCTTATGCGGCCTGGGGTTCAGCTGAAAACATGCAGCTTGAGGAGCGCTTCACCTTGAATGGCAATGGCTCACTGGTTTACGAATTTACCATTAATGATCCAGCCACCTTCGTTGAACCAATCAAAGGCATTCTGCACATGCGCCCCTCACCTGACCGTATCTACGAATATGCCTGCCATGAAGGCAATTACGCTCTACCCGGCATACTGGCAGGTGCGCGCCAAGCGGAGACCCGGTAGACGCCACTCCCATCAGTAGCCTTAGGCGCAACCAGTAGCCCTGTGCTCACTTCAGATTGAAACAGCAGGGCGAAGAACTCCACGGTTATGCCTTCGGCGTCGGCCTGATCAGGAGCTCGTTCACATCAACATGGGCAGGCTGCGCCAGGGCGTACTTGACGGCCTCGGCGATATCTTCCGGCCGCAGCGCATGGTCAGGGGATTCGTCAAAGAACGGCGTGTCTACCATGCCTGGCTCAATCAGCGTCACCCGGATGCCACTGCCGCGCAGCTCTTCCCTTACGCCGTAACCGATCGCCGACACTGCCCATTTGGTGGCGCTGTACATTGAACCTGCAATGGTCGCACGGCCCGCAGCGGAGCCGGTAATCAGAAGGTGGCCCCGGGATTTCCGGAGTTCCGGCATACACGCCTGCAGGGTAATGCCGACACCAAGGATGTTGGTGAGAATCATATCCTTCCAGATCTCCGGATCTGCGCCGCTGAAGCCTCCCGGCTCGCCGCCGCGCCCGGCGTTGGCGAATACCGCATCGATGCGGCCAAAGGCCTTCAGGGCCTCGTCCACCATGGCTATCTGGTCCGCGACCTGTTGCACATCGCAGGCCACGGTGATCACCTTGCCGTCGCCGCCCAGCTCATCCTGTAGCGTTTTCAGCTTATCCCGTGAGCGGGCTGCCAGTACCAGCCGGTATCCTGCATTGGCCATGGCTCTGGCGGTGGCAGCGCCAATTCCCGAAGAAGCCCCGGTGATGACCAGAACCGGACTGTCGCTGTGCACATTGCTACTCATCTCTGTACCTCCGTCCGTTTATAAACATTGAATGTATCAGATGAGTAGAACGTAATATTGATAAAGCCCGGTGTCCAGTTTAGCAGGCGGCAAAACACCTGATTTGCGACCTGCTCTGGCCAGGTTTTCACGACAGGCGGCGTGAGTTGCCGTCATCCCGAAAGATGATCAGGGGTCGCACTTCGTCGTCCGGCCGCCGCGGTTGCTGCGCAAGCGCCACCTGATCGGTCACGACTGAGTGATGTGGCGATTTGCTGCACACCGGATCAGCGTTACGGGCATCGCCGGTCAGCATAAAAGCCTGGCAACGGCAGCCGCCAAAGTCCTTGTCTTTTTCATCACAGCTGCGGCAGGGCTCCTTCATCCAGCCATCACCGCGATAGGCATTAAAGGCTTCCGACTCGTACCAGATGCTGCGCACTTCGTGATCGCGCAGGTTGGGGAATTCCAGCCCGGGCAGCATGCGGGCCTCATGACAGGGCAACGCCAGACCGTCCGGCGCGATATTCAGAAACACAGTACCCCAGCCGTTCATGCAGGCTTTGGGTCGATCCTGATAATAATCGGGCACCACAAAATAGAGTTTCATCTTGTTGCCCAGGCGGGCTCGAAATTGATTGCAGACCGCCTCCGCATGCTCCAGCTGTTCGCGACTGGGCATCAGGTGCTCACGGTTCTTAAACGCCCAGGCATAGTACTGGCTGTTGGCCAGTTCCACGTGATCCGCCTGCATCTCCTCTGCCATCTCCAGGATCTGTTCGATGTGATCGATATTAAGCCGGTGCAGCACCACATTCAGCACCATCGGGTAGTCGTACTGCTTGATCAGCCTGGCGACTTTGAGCTTGAGGTCAAATGTGCGGGTGCTGGACAGAAAGTCGTTCATCTCTTTGGTGGAGTCCTGAAACGATAGCTGAATCTGATCCAGCCCGCCGGCCTTGAATGCGGCAATACGTTTTTCGGTCAGACCAATGCCGGAGGTCAGCAGATTGACGTAATAACCCATTTTGCTGGCTTCGGCGACAATGACCTCCGCATCATCGCGCATCAGGGGCTCACCGCCGGAAATACCCAGTTGCACAGCGCCCAATTCACGAGCCTCGCGCAGCGCCTTCAGCCACTCCTCGGTGGTCAACTCTTTGTCAAAGGTAGAGGCATAGTTCAGCGGGTTATAGCAGAACACGCAATGCAGAGGGCACTTGTAGGTGATCTCGGCATTGACCCACAGCGGCGGCTTGATGCTGTCAGTCGGTGATAATCCAGCCTTTGTCATGGGCATGCTCCAGAAAGTCGGTGACGTCTTGCTGCAGATCAGCGCCCGGAAAGGCGGCCTGCAGGCTGTTGATGATGTCCGTGGCACTGCACTGCCCGTCAATACGTTTGAGAATCTCGCCGGCGCTTTCGGTCAACTTGATCAAGCCTTCGGGGTACAACAGCACCCAGGCGTCCTGGGCCTTTTCCCACTGCAGTTTGTATTGCCGGGCAAATCGCAGCGCCTTGTCTTTAGCCAGGCTCACGGTGTCATCCTCGCTATCGCGCCACTGTTGTGATCGCCAATACCGTAGGTGACCTGCATGGCGTCCAGCATGGTCCACAGAACGTTGAGTTTGAATTGCAGAATATCAAGCGCGCGCTCCTGTTCAGTCCGGGTCTTAAAATGCGCCAGTGTCACCCGTAAACCGTGTTCAACATCACGCCGTGCCTCGGACAAACGTTTGCGAAAATACTGATAGCCGTTGGCATCAATCCAGGGATAATGTTGCGGCCAGCTGTCCAGGCGTTTCTGATGAATGGTCGGCGCAAAAAGCTCAGTCAGCGACGAGCATACCGCCTCCTGCCAGGGCGCGGTTCGGGCAAAGTTGACATACGCATCAACAGCAAACTTTACGCCAGGTGTCACGCTTTGCAGCGAAATTACTTCTTCACGATCCAGGCCCACCGCTTCGGCCAGCGCCAGCCAGGCCTCGATGCCACCCTCCTCGCCTTCGGCGCCATCATGATCCAGGATACGCTGCACCCACAGGCGACGATGGTCCCTATCCGGCATATTTGACATGACGGCGGCATCCTTGATCGGAATCATGATCTGGTAATAGAAACGGTTAAGCACCCAGCCCTGCACCTGCTCTTTGTTGCACTGTCCACTGTTCATGGCAATGTGGAAAGGATGAAAGATGTGATAGCAGTTTTCTTTGGCACGCAACCTGGCTTCAAATTCTTCGGTTGACCAGGGTGCAGCAGTATCGATTGTCATTGCAGAAGCTCCCGCGGTATCTATTTGGAACTGCCTTGGAGTCAGGACGGCGTTACAGACTGAAGTCCATGCCATCAAAAGCCACTTCGATTTTCTCCTGATGCAGGATCTCACGCTCATCGGAATCGTCGCGCAGGATTGGGTTGGTATTGTTGATATGGATAAGTATTTTGCGCGCAGCTGGCAAACGCCCCAATGCCTCAATCATGCCGCCGGGTCCTGATTGGGGCATGTGACCCATATCAAGTGATAGCTTCTCGCTGATACCCAGCGCCCGCATTTCATCATTGGTCCAGCAGGTACCATCCACCATCAGACAATCGGCCTGCTGCATGAACGGCAGCAGGTGTGGCTCGATGGCCGCCAGCCCGGGGGCATAAAACAGTTTCTTGCCAGTGCGCGTATCCTCCAGCTGTATGCCGATATTGTCGCCCTCGTGCGGATCATGGCGATGCGGCGAGAATGGCGGCGCTTTGCTGCTAAGGGGAACGGCGGTGATGCGGATATCCGTGATGCCGTCCACCTCGAACGTGCTTCCCGGTGCTGTCGGCACCTGATGCCAGGACACGCCGCAGAAATGCTCCAGCACATTAAATATGGGATTACCCTGGGTCAGGTCTTCATGGACCATGCCGGTGCAGTAAATATTGAGAGGCACTTTACCCTCCCGCAACATAAACAACCCGGTGGTATGGTCGATCTGGGCATCCATCAGAACAATGCCTTTGACGGCAGTGTCACGAATGGCACGACCCGGTTGCAGTTCCGGAAAGCGCTGAAACTGCGCCAGAATATCGGGAGAGGCATTAAACAGCAGCCAGTTGATGTTGTCACTGCTGATGGCAATGGATGACTGAGTACGCGGCGACGCCTTGATCGTACCCTTGCGCACACCGTCACAATTCGGACAGTTGCAGTTCCACTGCGGGAATCCGCCGCCGGCGGCAGAACCCAGAACGCGTACTCTCATGGTTTGTCCTTACACAAATTCTACTGACGTTAAATCAAAGAGAAAGCCTCCTGATAAGGCGGCTCTCTCTTTGGGGTCAATCTCCATGCATCAACCGACCGATTAACGGTTGGCGAAATACATGGTCACTTCAAAACCGTAACGCATTTCGGTGTAATCTGGTTTAGTCCACATAGGTGTAATCTCCACAGTAGTTGGGTTATCCCGGTTTCCCGGGGCCTGGGCCCCAGCCAGTTTCAGCTGTTTGACCACAAGACCATTCGATTCTGGCCCTGTCAGGCACTGCCGCGCTGCCGCATTATCAGTAAAAGGCACTCATGATTTTCATTAGATTGCTGGTTGCGCTATTGGCAAAATGCCCGTATCACTGTAAAAAAGTTCAGCTTTAATATTTGTCCATGTTATTCACCACGCGGTTCGGGAGCTGTCCATCAACACACTATATCCACACATAGAGCCGTTCTTTACCCAGACGCTGACGGTCTCCTCACGCCATTCACTGTATGTGGAGCGCAGCGGGAAAAAAGGTGGCCATCCGATAATCTTTCTGCACGGTGGCCCGGGCAGCCAGGTCAGGGCTGCCCATCGCCGCTACTTTGACCCGGAATTTTTCGATATTGTGCTGTTTGACCAGCGCGGCTGCGGCCAGTCTTCACCGGCGGGCGAGGCACAGGATAACGATACGCAGACACTGGCTGAGGATATCAACATTATCCGTGAGGCACTGGGCATCAGTGGTAAAATGAGCCTGTTTGGTGGCTCCTGGGGCAGCACGCTGGCGCTGGTCTACGCGCGGCTCTACCCGCAGAATGTAGCAGAGATGATACTGCGCGGCGTTTTCCTGGGCACTGATGAGGAGGTCTCTTGGTTCACGCATGGCGTGGCGCGCTTTGCACCGCAGGCCTGCCAACAGCTTGCTGAGGGCATGGGCCCCGATCTGATAGACGCCTACTACCGGGCGGTCTTTGATGCCGACCAGGGTCACGCCAGCGAGGCAGCCAGGCGCTGGGTAGAATACGAGATGCAGATTATGAGAATCGGGACTGAAGCATCTGCCACGCCCCCAACACTGTCCGCCAGCCAGGCTCTGCTGAACAGTACTCGTGTGCAGTTACATTTTCTGAAAAACCAGTGCTTCCTGGCTGACTCGCCCCTGCTGGAGGCCGCGCACGAAATTCATGCGCCGATCACGATTGTGCAGGGCGAACTCGATCTGGTATGCCCGCCCATTACCGCCTGGAAATTAAGTCAGCGCCTGCCCAATGTCAAACTGCGCATGGTAAGCAGGGCCGGGCATGGCGCTCTGTCAGATGCCCTCGCGCCGATACTACGCGAAGAGGTCGATGCCCTGCGCGACCGTCTCGTTGATCACTGACGGAGAACCTGCCATGAACCTGCGCTTCAGAGTCAGTCTGACCATTTCACTGATCGGTATTGCCTGGGTGGCCGTCATGGCGTATATGCTGATCGACTACAAGCGCAAGTCTATCGATCAGGAGATTGAGGCCGGGACCCGGGTCGCCATTCAACTGCTGCAATCCATTCTGCCCTCTCCCGTGGAGTCGGCCCGAAGCACTGATCCACTGGCAAGCATGACAGACTACCTGAGCAATGTTGGTCGGGTTCGTGCCAATGAAGTACGCCTGTATGACAGTAACAACACCCTGTTGTATGAGTCGCCTCCCTCTGAGTACAAACAGGGGCGCTGGGCACCTGACTGGTTCACCGCGCTGGTAGCGCCAGCTACCGCGGAAATCCGACTGCCGGTGGCACAAGGTTCGATCGTGATTACGCCTGACTCATCCAGATCGGTGCTGGACGCCTGGGATGAACTCTGGCGTTTTACGCTGTTTATCCTGGTGTTTTTTGTCCTGCTTAATATCGCCGTGTTTATGACTCTGGGACATACGCTGCGCCCCATTAAAGACATTGTCACCGCATTGTCCCAGATTGAGCAGGGTAACTATGGCGTAAGACTGGACAGCTACAGATTGCCCGAATTCGATGCCATTTCGCAAACCTTCAACAGAATGACCTCATCACTGCAGCACGCGCTTATCGAGAATGCGCGGCTGGCCAAAGAAGAGCAACAGCGTCTGGCTGCCGAGCTTGAACTGGAGCAGAACCGCAGGTTTACCCAGCTTATTCAGGTTAAACTGGAAGAAGAGAGAAGAGCCATCGCCAGAGAGCTGCACGATGAGCTTGGCCAGTGCGTCACCGCCATCAAGACTATCGGCACGACCATTGCGTCGCGGGGGAACGACAAACAGGACGAAACCCGACAGAACGCACAGACCATAGTGGAGGTCGCATCTCACATTTACGACGTTGTGCACTCCATGATTCGCCAGCTCAGACCCAGCGCCCTCGATCACCTGGGCCTTAATGATGCCATCGGGGAGCTGGCAGCCCAGTATCGCCGTCAGCATCCGCAACTGAATATTGAACTGTCAACCGAGGACGGTCTTAACAATTTTGATGAAAACGTCAACATTACGGTTTATCGCGTGGTACAGGAGTGTTTGACCAACGCTGTCAAACATGCCGAAGCCTCCGAAGTTAAAGTAGCGCTGGCACTGCGAGCCGGCAATCCGGATCGACTTGAGATCAAGGTCAGCGATGACGGCAAGGGCATGGCCAGCGAGCTGGCTGAAAGTCAACGCTTCGGCATCGTCGGCATCAAAGAGCGCGTGCAAGCGTTTGGCGGCGAAGTGCGCTTCGAATCCGGCGCGGGTGCGGGCACAACCATTGTCGCCACCCTACCCTTGCTACAGGACAACCTATGAACAATAAACCAATCAAGGTCATGTTGGTTGACGATCATGCCGTCGTGCGCATGGGTTTCAGGCTATTACTGCAAGGCTCCGAAGACATTGATGTCATCGGTGAAGCGCAATGCGGCGAAGACGCCATTAAACAGTTTCAGGAACTGGCGCCGGATGTGCTGGTGATGGACATTTCCATGCCCGGTATTGGCGGCCTTGAAACCATTGGCAGAGTGCTGGCCAAAGAGCCGCAGCAGAAAATCCTGGTGCTATCGGCCCACGAAGATGTGATGCATGCCCGGCGGGTAATTAAAGCGGGCGCTGCCGGTTATGTCACCAAACGCAGTGCGGCAGAAGTACTGATGCAAGCCATACGAGCCGTGCACAAAGGCCAGATTTACCTGGAGCCCGATATTGCTCAGGCCATGGCGGTTGAGCAGGTTTCCGGATCAAAAAATCCGCTGGATGCATTGAGCGAAAAAGAATTCAAAGTGTTTATTGAGCTGGCCAAAGGCAATTCGGTGCAGGAGATAGCCACTGTGATGTCGTTGAGCCCCCGTACCATCGGGACGCACCTTTACAACATCAAACAAAAGCTTGATGCGGCCAATAGTGCCGAACTGGCAATCATTGCCATCCGCGCGGGTCTGATAGCACCTTAGGGTGCCGTCAGCCCGCCCAAACTCTGGTTATCTGCGTCGCAGCTCTTTCAGCTTGTCAGTACAAACGTCAAAGCACCCGATCAATTTCCGGGCTTTTCCAGCTTACTTTTGCGGGCAAATCAAAAACTTCTCGCCGGTATGTTTGGCATAATACTGACGCACTGTGTCTGCATCGAGCGCCTGCGCCAGAGAAATTTCATTGGTGTAATGACTGGCAAAGGTTGTCTTCAGCTCGCGGGCGACCCGCGTTCGCAACCGGGAAGCCACCTCCGCCCCTGCTTTGGCGAGGAAATTGGGCAACAACCAACCGCCGACGCCCCACGCCATGCCATACGCGCGCTGTAACACAGTGGGTGAGGTATCCAGGTTGCCGTAGAGATACACCTGTTTGTGTTTAACCGAACCATAGATACTGTAAGCGCCCGGTGTGCGCGCCGCTGCCGCTTCCATACAGGCGAGAATATTCGACGCCAGTGTGCCGCCGCCGGTGGCATCAAACGCCAGCGTGGCGCCGGTGGCATGAATGGCATCAGTCAGCTCAGCCATAAAATTATCCGAACTGGTATTAATAACGTACTTGGCACCCATATCTCGCAGTAGCGCCACTTGTTCCTCTTTGCGCACAATGTTGACCAGCTCCACGCCATCGGCCTGACAGATGCGTACCAGCATCTGTCCCAGATTGGACGCGGCCGCGGTATGCACCAGCGCAGAGTGGTCCTCCATTTTCATGTTTTCAACCATTGACAGCGCGGTCAGCGGATTGACAAAACAGGATGCGCCGTCTTTGGCGGTCTGCCCTTCCAGCAAAGGCAGACAGGTGTCGGCATCCACACAACGATATTGCGCATACATGCTGCCGCCCATTACCGCCACCACTTTGCCTTCAAGGCTTTTGGCCAGTTCAGAGCTCCCCGTTGCAACAACGGTACCCGCGCCTTCGTTACCCACAGCCAGCGTCTGTCCTGCGCGCGCCTTCATAACGCGCATACCCTGCTCGGATACCGGTGCCGTCAACACCGTGTTCTGACCCTCACCGGAAGACGTGGAGGCACTGATATCCGACCAGCCAAACATCACGCCCTGGTCCGAGGGATTGATGGGCGTTGCCTCTATCCTGACCAGTACCTGATTGGCCTCAGGTGTCGGCATGGGCTTTTCCATTAATTCAAGACGTAGTTCGCCAGACTCACTGACGGTAGAAAACATTTGCAGATAGCTAGAAGGTACTGACATAAGGATCCCGCTGATGCATTGAAGGTGAGTTGATATGTGTCTCTGTCGTCAGTGTACCTGATGTCGGGATCTGTTGCTGACGTGTGTTGAGCCTGAAACGAGCCGTGACCGCACCTGACCTGGCGGGTGAGCGGCAATCAACTCACCACTCAGGCGGCAAAAATGAGGACTGGATCAGCATAAGTGAAACGTGATTTGGAAAATAGGCATATACTGTCTCTCAACAGGGTTGCACCGCAGCACTTTCAACCAGGATCTTTCATCGCAAGAGAGAGAATCATGAAAACATATCAATTTATCTTCTGTATAGGCACGCTGGTATTATTGAGCCCGGCCCTGGCCCAGGATCGCTGGGACAATCAGCTCGCGCTGCCTCATGATTTAGTAAAGCCCACTCTCAGGAATTACCTGGTTCAAGATGGAGCCTGCGCCGTTAGCGTTAAAGAAACGTTGGTGCCTGGCACATTGCAGGTGGGTGCATCGAAAATAATATATCCCTACATATGCGTCAGAGAAGATCGTGTTCACCACTGTCCACCGCCAATTACAAGAGACGAGCTCAGGGAGCCAACACACCAGTATATTGGCCAGGTCACTGCAACCTACCGCATAGTAGACGGGAATCTGGCGACTTTAAGTGACTTTGCTAACCCGCAGGATAGTGAGGAAACGGATTGCGGTACGATTATCGTGGATTATCTGAAAAGCATCACTTTGCCTTAGAAAATTCAGCAGTGCTGCCGGGACACGTTGTCCCGGCAGCATGCGACCAGTCAATACTCCGCGGCTGTTTCCTCAACCCGGGCGTCGACCCCGGCCTCATCGGCCGCTGCCTGCTCAAGGTCAAGCTGGCTCTGAAGTTCGTTCAGTTCGTGACTGAAGCGCGTACTGCTGGCCTTGATACGATCGAACACCTCCTGTGCCCGCACGCAAAACTGCATTGTCGACTCCAGTGGTGCGACTGACTCCTCAGCCGCAGCCTTGAGCTTGGCAATCTCTTGCTCAAGCGCCGCCACACACCTGCTCACGTGTGCATCGGTCAGTTCGTCAGCGTAGCGTTGCAGCAATTCCGGCATTTGCCGGTTGACGGCGTCGCGCGCAATGGCGTGCAATTTCTCCAGGCTGTCATTGCCAAGACGCTCTTTTTTGACCGCTGCCTCGACACTTTGACTGCCGTCATCACCGAATACTCGCTGCCACACCCGGGTGCGACTGCGCAACTTCAGGTAATCACCCAATGTGCGGGTAATGGGAATGTCCTCTGCCTTCACCTCCAGTTGTGCGACGACAGCAGGCGTTCCTGTGCCAAGATCCTGCAGGCAGCCGGCCAGCGCCTTCTCCACCTGCAAACCGGCATCGCGAAGCGCGGCAAGCTGAGATTCGGTAAATTCTGCACCGGCATGTTCGCCTTTTAACTGCTTTTTCAGATGCTCCAGCAATAACTCAGACTGCCGTCTGCTTTCCCGCTCGATTTCCGGATTGAGGCGCGCCAACAATGCATTCCAGCTTTCATCGCTGTCCATCCACGCCGAGAGCTGTTCCTGGCAGGATTTTTCCAGTTGCTCCGCGTTGTGCTCAGTCAGCTCTTCGAGCAGACCGCCCTTGGAGTTCTGAAGTGTGTTGAAAGCGTGTTCCCAGTTCTGCTGCTCAAGATTCTGGAGGGCCGCCAGACGCTCCCGTTCACGCTCCAGCTCCTCCCTGCTGTCCTGACGCAGCTGCGTCACTGCATCGCCCGTAACCAGCTCACCAGCCTCTTCCGACAGGTCCCGGGCCAGACGCACGCTGTCATGCTTGAAATCGTGGAAATAATCGCTGCTATTCAGGTAGCTGGTCAGATCGTCGACGAATTCGTCAAAACCATCGTTCCGGTGTCCGGCCATCGCAGTGTCATCCGCGGCAACATCCGACACACTGTCAGTACTCTTGCCCAGCATTCTGGTCGCCGCTTTCTGCAGATCGATCGGGTAGATTTTCAGTTGCCCGTTCTCGATGGCACCGCTCAGAGTCGCACTCATCGACAGCGAGCGGAAAGAATCAATGATTTTGTCAGGATCCAGGCTCTCCAGACTGGGCGTGAGCGTGCCATCCGGGCTCAGGTCCTGTTTCGATGAGTCGATGTTCGCCACCAGAAAGATACGGCTGAAGCAGTTCAGCAGTTCCTCAAACTCCTCGAAGACCTTTTCAAAGAACAGATTGTCAGTCTTGACGACAAAAATGGCGCATGTGGCCGTATCGCGGAAATCCCGTGTCATCTGGTCGTAACCGAATCTCATTCGGCTGTACAGCCCGGGCGTGTCCACCAGAACGGAGCCGGACTCAGCAAGGCTCGCCGCGGGCACTTCGATATCCATCCGGCGTATGGCCTGCGGATAGTGCTTTTGTGGATCAAATGCCTCGCCTGTGTTTTCCGCAGCAACGATGGCATCCGCCAGGTGGGCGTGATCTTGCTGAATGGCCTCGGCCATTGCTACGTTGTCGGGAAACTCACGCTTGTCACCCTCGTAGTCGGTGGCCTCAAAGCGGCGCTGATCGCCGTTCTTGACGTAGACCAGTGCAGGGTAGGCCGGCAGACTGGACACCTCACTCACATAGGCACCGCTCAAAGCGTTCATGAGTGTAGACTTGCCGCTCTTGAGCGGACCGAAGATAAGCAGGAACGTGCTCTGCTTACTCACTTTCTCTCGCAGCGTTGACAGCCGCTGCTGCACTTCCTGCAGCCCGCGGACGTGAGCATCAATCTTGGTAAAATCCTTGCGTGGAGGCAGCTCGGATAACGCCTGCCGCAGCTCTTCGCCGAAAGGCTCGAGTTCCTTGGAGAGTTCCTGGCAAAAAGCCTGCATATTGGTCTTCACAATCTTTCCTCCTTTTGGTCAGACACCTGGGTCAGCGAACGCGCTAACAGCCTGAAAATAATCGGATTAGATTGCCTCTCTGTCCCAAATGGGGCTGCCTTGGTGGTGATAAAGCCAGAAGAACACCGCCATGTAGAGTCGAGAAGACTATCGCACGTTAAAGCACTTATACTGACACGAGGGCTGGTGAGAGACAATGCACAAGTCAGGTTCGCACATCTGTCAAACGACTTAGGTATACGCGGATGACACTGCAGTGGCCGTGGGCGGACTCTTTTTGGACATGTGCCAGCCGGTGATGGCGCCGGGGAGCGCGCCCGCTTTATTTGCTGACGATGCCAACACAGATCAACAACTGAGCCGTGTAGTAAGTCACCATCACTGCAATACCCGAATACTCAAATGGGAGAACGAACAGATTAACGGCAATCAGCGTGTCGCTGACCATGAAGATCAGCGCGCCCATGGCCACCCACAGGAACTGTGATTCGTCCCGGAAACCCGCTGCAATGGCCATCATACTGATGGCAATCATGTAAGCGGTCACCGGCGCCCTCATACCGTCCGCCTCAGGCACTATCAGCAGCGTGCACACCAGCGCATAAGCAACGATGAGCGCAGCCCAGGGCAGGCGCCGGGGCTGCCAGCGACTTTGCGACAGGAACAGGACGGCATAAATGACTTGCGCCAACAGAAACGCCGCAAGCCCCTGCACAAACAGACCCTCCAGCGCCAACAATACATCCCCGATAGCAGACAGCACCAGACCCAGCCCGAGAAGCGCCCGGACCTTCCCGCTGGTATTGGTCAACGCGAGCTGCAGCAGCAACGCGATCGGAATGATCTTGAACAGCCAGCGCCAATCGGACGGTATGAAGTCCGGCAGAGTGATATACAACAGGCTGAAGCCAGCAAAGGCCAGCAGCCACAGCGGCGGCGCGACAGCAATAAATCGTTTTTCTGCAGCGCGGGAAAGATCTGTCATGCCCGGTTATTCTCGTTGTTGAATGACTGTAGCAACATACACGCAATTGTCGACCAAATCATCCGGGCGCGAACGCCAGCACCCTGCCCCATGCGGGCAATTGCTTTTTACCGGTTTTTACTCTAAATATACCCCAACTTTCCGTGCGTGCCCTGCCTGAAGGCTGGCTTGTCGTTGCTGCCGGCTGCCTTACCTCAGCATCACGGCATCCAGCTCGGCATCTGCTGCGGCGCGGCGGGCAGCGTAAACCGCGAAGAGTCCGGCGCATTGTTGTTGATGGACACCAGCCGGTAACCTGAGCCCAGGCGCAGAATCCCGTCGCCATGCGGCAACAGGTCATCCATCGCACTCTGATAATCACCCAGGTCAATGCTCAGGTAGGCCGCCATCATTCGACTCCAGGTGGCCATGGTGTCAGTCAGTTCACGCAAGGTGTCATCACGGCCAAGGACAATTTCTTCGGTTTGCCGAGTGCCGCGATCGTTGACGTAGGAAAGATCGTATACCCGACCCGGGATCCCGGCCACCACCTCTTCACGCCCGGTGTCGCTCATTTCCAGGAACTGGCCAATGCCATTGGGCACACTGAAGCCCTGCGACTGCATCATCTCGCCAGCCATACCACCCAGCATGCTCATCATCGCGCCCAGGTCCAGCACCATCGGGCGTCCTGCCTGAGCAGTCACCATATAAATGCCGGTATCGGTCATCACCATATAACCATTCAACCCCGGCATTGCCGCACCCATGCGCATATTGCCGTCATGAAACTCAATGGTGGTGCTGACCCGGTTAGCGCCCGCGCCAGCCTCCAGGACGGCAGTGCCACCGGCCCACGACCACGTAGACAGGACAGTCAGGGCCAGACCACTTAACAACGCTGGTAGATTCATTTGATTCTCCTGAACACAGCCAACGCCAAAAATTCAAGGATGACACCGGCTGAAGCTCAGCATATCCCAACGACTGACAGTAATAAATGGCCATTCTGCCGGCGTTACCATCCAGACCGCCGCGATAAACCGACTTAACCGGCACGGGCACCAGAGATTGCTCATGGAGGATAACTCCGCTATCCTATCGCCCGTCAGAGCACTCGTGACGGCAAAATAAAAAACAACATAATCATGGCGTTAGATCGCTCAAGAACGGATGGCGCATTTCTGGTGTTGACAAAATTTCTTCGTCCAAACAACCTCTCCCAGAAAATGATGCGCGTCATCTTTTCCATCTATCTGGGCGTGACGCTCCTGATCACAAGTCTGCAATTTCTGACGGAGTACCTGAAAACCCAGGACTCCATCGTCCAGGAACTCAAGCAACTGGAAGAAACAGTGCGGGAACCGATTTCCACCAGCCTGTGGCAGTACAACGAGAGTCAGCTGGATGTACTGATAGACGGACTTCTGAAGACGCCCATTATCGTAGGGGTGGATATTCAGGATACCAATTCCATTGATATCGTCTCCAAACGATCTGCCGTTGTGCCATCACTTCCTGTGTCGGTTTTTGAGACACGTTCAGATTTGTACTGGACGCTGAATGAAAGAGACATATTTCTGGGTTCACTCACCCTTTATTCGTCATCGCAAGTTGTGCTGGACCGGGTGCTGTTTGGTTTCTCTTTAATCGCGATTACTGCAATCATAAAGTTATTCGTTTTATTCTATTTGTTTATCTGGGCTTTTGATCGATATCTGGCAGTCCCGTTGAAAGAACTGATGTCGCAGGTCGATGAAGTCCAGCTGAGCCAAAATGCAGGCAAACGCATCGACCTTTCCAATCTGGAGGACAATGAGCTCCATCAGCTCCAGGGCCATATGAACAGGATGCTGGCCGCCATGGAGAGCGACAGGCAACGCTTGCTGGAAAGCGAAAAGGCCAAACGAAGCTGGCTGGAGCAAGCCGTCGCAGAGCGAACCGAAGAGCTGCAAGTATCAAATGACAAGCTCAAGGATCTGGCGGCAAGAGATTCCTTGACCGGTGTGTTGAATCGGGGCGCCTTTATCGATACCGCACAACAGCTGCTGGCACTTGCGCAGCGGCGGAAAAAAGTGTCCTCGTTTATGTTGCTTGACCTGGATAATTTCAAAAATATAAATGATACACATGGCCATTTCGTTGGCGACCAGGTCCTGATTCATTTTACGCAGACCATCCAGAGTTTGTTGCGGAAGTCTGACCTTACCGGACGGGTTGGCGGGGAGGAATTTGCTGTCTTCCTTAATGACACCGGCGTTGATGATGCTTACCGCCTTGCCGACAAAATACGGACAGCCATTGCCAGCTCGGTGCTGGATATTGACGGAGCGGCAGTCAGTTACACCGTGAGCATTGGGGTTGACTCTTCGCAGGCAGAAGACCAATCAATCAGTGAATTATTCAAGCGTGCCGATTTGAAACTCTATGCAGCAAAAGACAAGGGCCGAAACCGTGTTGAAAAATAAAAAAATGTATAGATCCATCTTGGTCATGCTGGCTCTGACAGCTGCCGGCACGGCAAGACTGAGTCATGCCGATACAATATCAGTCTGTTATGACCATTGGGCGCCGATGACGATATTTCCCTCGGCAGAGTCGCCTGAACGTGGTGTCGTCATCGATATGCTTGAGCAAATATACACAGCCCAAGGCTATCAACTCGAATATTATGAAGTTCCCCTGGCACGAGGGCTGGACATGGTCGCGCAGGGCCTTTGTGATATGTTGCCGGAATACCTGTACACCAGAAATTCGGAAAAAGGCTTTGTATATGCCGCCGAAGAAACATTCACATACCCCTCGGCCTTTGTCGTCAGGCGAGACGATCCCTGGCGATACGACGGCGTTCAGTCCATCCAGGGAAGACGAGTCGCAACCGGTCCCGGCTGGGATTACAGCTCCATGAGCGCTGGTTACCAGGACTTTATCAGTGACCCGCAGAATTCGGACTTCGTTGAGGTGATCGCGGGTTACGATGACGTGGTAGACCGGATTTTACGTATGATCAGAGACAACAGAGTTGACATATATGCCGACAACGAACTGGTCCTGCAGTACGCTCTGAATCGTTTAAACCTGGAGAATGAACTGATAGTCGTGCACCCGGGACTGGAGACCAAACTGGTGGAGATGCCCATTTTCTCTACCGCCATGCCGGCCGCAAGAAGACAAACCCTGATGCGAATCTGGAATGAGGGTCGCTTGTCACTGAAAGGCGAACGGGAACGGTTACTGCTCGAAAAGTACAACCTGACATTTCACGAGTAGCACCCAGCCATCTTGCAATGACCTTTCCGCGTTATTGCCATTCGCGAGGATCCACACCGTAGTATTGCCTCAGCTGCTCGAATAATTGCGGATGGCGCGCTTCAAGCTGTGTGGGTTTTTCGTAAAAGGTTTCAGTCGCCACGGCGAAAAATTCTGCGGGCTCTGTTGCGCCGTAGAAATCCAGAACCTCCTGAGGCTGTGCATGGACGCTTTGGGTACTCTGCCTCATAGCCAACTGCCTTAAGCTTTCAAACTCTGCGGTAAAGACGGCTGCCCACTGCTGATATGCACTGCGGCTGGCCAACAGCGGCGCGCCATTGGTGGCACCACTTTGATGGTCAAGCTGGTGAGCAAACTCATGTAGCACTACATTGTTGCCGTCGCTGAAATCACGCGCCCCGTGCTCAACGCTATCCCAGGACAACACGATACGTCCATTGTTCCAGGACTCACCTGCCAACACGCGCTCGTCATGTGACACCAGGCCATGCTCATTGACACCGCCATGCGTTACCAGAAACGCGGAAGGATAAACCAGAATGGTGTGCAGCTCCGAGTAGTAGTCACCGGATCTATTCAGCACCAGCAGGCAGGCCTGCGCGGCGATACTGACTCTGACGTTGTCGTCCACGTGCTGTCCGGCGCACCCGTAAAATTGCTTGCCTGCCAAAAAATGCGTAATCCTGTTTTGCAGGGCCAGTCTCAGATCGGCAGGCATTCGCTGGTAAAACGGCAGGCGTTGTCTGACGATAGCATGCCAACTGTCGGGAAACGGTTTGCTATCCAGGCGCTTGCGGCGCCAGCGAGGGTAAACAAACAGCCACAGAGCTACCGCCACAACGAACATGAACAGCAGTACAATCGTTACTCGACTAGAAAGGTCCATGATGTACGCTGGCATCCTTCTCATGCTTTATTGCACATTGGGGTCTAAACGCCATATCATTGTCGATCCGTATTTAGCGGTTTGTCAATCGGAGCAGCCGAATGAATAAATTTTGCATGCTTACCACCCAGGCTTCGCCGGGTGAAAAGTACAGCAACAAGGTTTAGTGTCATGCGATCCTCCACCTTCTTGTTGCTCATGGCCATCACCCCTGCCGCAGTGATGGCTCAGGATGTTTCGCGCGATGCCTACTTTGGAGAAATATCCCTCTCCGCTGGTTTCGCCGATGACCCGCGTGTGATCGACATGGTTGCAGGGGGATCGGTAAATTTGTCTCAAGCAAACCAGTTTGACTGCAACGGGTTCGTTAGCGATGCACCTGATTATCAGATTGACTACTCCACTGGCAGCGCAGACTTTGAGCTTAGCTTTTTTGCTGAATCAACAGTTGATACGGTACTGCTAATCAATGCTCCTGACGGTCAATGGCATTGCAATGACGATTACAGTGAGGAGCTGGGATTAACGGCAGGGGTTACGTTCGAACGACCGTTGGCGGGCATCTATGACATCTGGGTCGGAGTTTATAATGAGGGTGATGTCTATGCCGAGACTGAATTATACATCACTGAGCTAGCCAGTTTATTGACGGATCAAGGTTCCGAAACAAGTGGTTCATCCGGAACCGCTGCAAATGGTAGCCCGCAGGTCATCGGATCCGGAACGGCATTTGCGGTTACCAACGAAGGCCATCTGATTACAAACTACCACGTTATCTCGGAATGCAGCTCGTTAAGATTTCAGTTACCTGGCGCGCTCGCGATTGAAGCCACCGTGGTGGCCACGAATGAGAGCTTTGACCTGGCACTTCTGAAAACAGATAGCACCACCAGAGCGGCGCCATTTCGGACTCAGGGCAGAATTCGCTTGGGCGATGACATCGTAGTGTACGGCTTTCCGCTTCTCGGAGACCTGTCTTCCAGTGGCAATCTGACCAACGGGCTTGTCAGCGCGCTAACAGGATTAGGCGATGACTTATCAACGTTTCAGATCTCTGCACAAATCCAGCCCGGGAATAGTGGCGGGCCTGTTTTTGATATATATGGTGCAGTCGTTGGCGTGGTCGTGTCGACAGCCAATCAGGATTATTTCGCCCAGCAGTCAGGCAACATTCCGCAAAATGTAAACTTTGCAATTACCTCCGACATTACGCAGTCATTCCTCAGGGCCAACAACATCAGATATGAGTTGTCTGACAACTCGGAAGAATTAAGCACAGCGGACATTGCTGAGCGAGCACAGACGATGACAGGCGCCCTGCTTTGCTATCGCTAGGGATGCAAAGAACCCGTTTGATCAGCATGCAGCCGCACGATCATGCTCCCCCATCCAGTACGTGGCGGACCTTCGCGACCAGATCTGCGCGACGGTAGGGTTTGCCCAAAAGATTTACGCCGGGCTCAAGCCTCCCCTGGTGCACGATGGCATCTTCGGTGTAGCCGGAGGTAAAGAGCACCTTGAGACCGGGCTGGCGAAGCCAGGCAGCATCAGCAAGTTGCTTGCCACTCATGCCTCCGGGCATCACCACATCCGTGAATAGCAAGTCAAAGGTCCAGCCAGCGTCGATGAATGCGAGCGCCTCTGCTGCCGACGCGGCTGCTTTTACTTCGTAGCCAAGCCCCACGAGTTGCGCCACCACATGATCGCGAACCAGATCATTGTCTTCAGCCACCAGGATGCTCTCGCTTCCGCCCACTACTGCGTCGACCACGGATGGCGATTTCGCCTGCAGCGTTTTGTCTTTTGCTGCAGGGAAGTAAAGCTTCACCGTCGTGCCCTCGCCGGGTTCCGAATAGATCACAGCCTGACCCTGCGACTGCCGCACAAAACCCCAAACCATTGACAGACCAAGCCCGGACCCCTTGCCAGCCTCCTTGTTGGTAAAGAAAGGTTCAAAGGCACGGTCCATCACATCCCGTGACATTCCGCAGCCATTATCTGACACCGCAATCATGACGTATTGTCCCGCCTGCATTCCCTCATTGGGCGGCAAATCATCGGCCGTGAGCGTCCTGTTTGATGCCTCGATTGTCAGTCGTCCACCTTCGGGCATGGCGTCACGGGCATTAATCACCAGATTCAGCACTGCATTCTCCAGTTGCCCCTGATCGACCTCAATAGGCAGAACATCAGGCGCAACATTGAACCCGATCTCGATATCCCCATCAATGGTTCGGCGGATCAATCCTTCAAAGCCTTCCAGCAATTGCCCCGGGTGAAGAGTTTCAGGCGTAAGCGCCTGAAGCCGCGCGAACGAGAGCAGGCGACCGGTCAGACTTGCCCCGCGTTCGGCAGCGTGCATCGTATTCTGCGCCAGTTCATGCGCTGCCGGGTTGTTTGCATGAATGTGTGCCAGAGCTTCGGCACTGCCCATAATGATTGTCAGAAGGTTGTTGAAATCGTGAGCAATACCACCCGTCAATTGACCTATAGCCTCCATTTTCTGGGACTGACGCAATTTCTTTTCCAGAGCGCGCAATTCTGTGACATCGGTCGTGCTGCCGAGCACCCGGACAGGCTCACCCGACTCGTCGCTGAGAACAAGGCCGCGGGAAACCACGTTCAATATCGTGCCGTCCGCGCGCACAAACCGATACTCGTCGCTCCAGTTACTGCCGCCACTTTTGACTACCCGCTGCAGGCTTTTCAGTACCCGATCTCGTTCGTCGGGGTGAATCCAGCTTTGCCAAGTAGTCAGGTCCGTACTGGACCCCGATATGTCATAACCAAAAGCGTCGCGCAATGACTTGTTCCACCAGATTCTGGCGGACTTAAGATCAGCATCCCAAATGAGATCGTTTGTTGCCAGGCTTACCAGCCTGAATCGCTCTTCGCTCTGCCGCAGCGCGGCAGCACTGCGAGCGGCTTCCTCGGCCATGGCCGCACGCTGAACCGCCTCATCGCGATGTCGGGTAAAAAAACCGAAGCACAAAGCAAAGACCAGGTAACTGAACACGAATGTTCCCATTGCGTCCAGGGCGCCGAGATCGGAGGCATTGGCCAGATGCGCAAGCACATACGCCGCCGTCGGCAGCGGGCTGAGAGCGACAAGAATACTGATGGGGCGCTTATAGAAGCCGAAGTTCGTGAACTGGTGAAACACAACCAGCGGAAAGAACCACGTGATATAGGGAATAATCCGCAGAACTTCCCCGGAAGCCTGATAGACGATGATGGCGCCGGCATTAAGGTGAAAAGCGAAATAGGTAGTCAATACGCCGGCGGCGACACTCGTCGCCATCGCCGGCTTCAACATCACAAGAACTATCAGGACGCCCGTAACCACGCCAAGAAAACCGATCAGCCAGGCTTCAGCCCCAATCAAGGCTCCGGCCAGCACACCAAAAACAACGCCAAGCATGGCGCCGGCGAACCCGACCAGCAAAGCGATCAGGACAACATTCCGCGCCTGTCTCTGGCGACGTTCTATGCTCGTGTCCCGGGTTGAAATCATTTCCTGAGGTGCCTTCTAATTAAGGCCAATCGTGCCACCTGACAATACTGGTGTGATCAGCGCTTACACCTGACAAAGAGTACCATGCCCCTTCACATGCAACTACCCAGTATCAGTAATGCCAGCAGAATCATTCACAACATGTATTCGGCACCAAGCCCGAAACAATGAGCGGGAATCGCGGTATCAATTCGGCTTCTAGATCAACCCGGCTGACCGACCTGTCGCCGACCAGACGCCTAAAGCATCTCCAAATATCGGCTACGGAACAATTCCCCCGACCAGACAACAACACTTGCTTTACGCCCTTATATTTTACGTTTATCGTAATATTTATGTTGACAGGCATAAATTACGCGGCTAGCCTACGTTTCATGGAAATTCGTATAAACCTTGATGTGGAAATGGCCAAGAAGAAGATCTCGCTGACGGAACTGTCAAAGCGGATCGGTATCTCCATGACCAATCTGTCCTTGTTGAAAACCGGCAAGGTCAAAGCCATTCGATTCAGTACGCTCGCCGTGATCTGCAAGGAGCTGGGTTGCCAGCCCGGAGATATCCTTGAGTACATTGACGATAGCAACAAAAAGTAGACGGCACCGACACGCAAACAGAAGCGCCAGGGATTACTTCGCTGACAGGAGGCACACATGAATAATGACTACGTCTGGCCCGGATTTGCAGCCATCGCTTTGGCGATGCTGACACCCGTTTTCTGGCTTTATGTGGCGCTGTCGGATTATACCGATGGCATCGGATATGGACTGGTGGCGGCGGATTGGGTATTTCTGCTGATGGGTTTTGCGACGGTTTATGTCTACTACTCACTCAGGCGCAAGCTGCATGATCATCATAATTTTCGTGACCTGGACATTTTCCTGACGATGATCATCGCAGTCAATGTTGTATTCCATCTTGGGGGGTTCGCTCTAGAACTGTCTGCCCCCTTGTTCGGAGACAGCCTGGCATCAAGACACGAGTCAGCGCTTGGCTTGAATATGTTGCTGACAGTTGCCTGCACCGTCGCTTTTGGTGTCATTGATATCCTGATCGCCTTCGTGCTTATGCGAAATTCTGTGCAACTGCCTTATCCTGTCAAGGTCTTTGCAATCGTGACGTTGATACAGGGTATTTTTGAACTGACCATCCTGTTTTCTTTTTTTACTGCTGTGATATACCCGGTCGCACTGATCGTATTGGCCGTCTACTTCCTGCGCAAACCCGAAATGATTGAGGTGGTTTGATCATTGTCGGCCCAGAACATACTGACGGGAGAAATATGACATTCGCTCGATTGACGGCAGCCACGCTGATTCTGATGGCCTTATGGCTTGCCTTTGTTATTGTCACAGCACTCTTCGGCTGGTGGATGCACCCTATCGCACCGACAGGAGATAGCGATGCATTTTTCCGCCAGGCAACTGACCTCATTGCCGAACATAACTCAGGCAATGCAGCTTTTATCCTCATCGAAGACGGCGCGATCAGCAGAGAGTATTACTCGACCTCAAACGACCTGATTGGCCGGGACACAGTGTTCGCAACAGCGTCCATGAGCAAGTGGCTGACGGCCGCCGGCGTCATGAAACTGGTACAGGACGGAGAAGTCGACCTTGACTCGCCGATGTCCGCTTATGTGTCGCGATGGACACTGCCAACCGGCGAGTTCGACAGCAACGAAGTCACCGTAAGACGCCTGTTGAGTCATACCGCAGGACTGACAGACGAGCTGGGTTTTGGTGACTACCATCTTGACGAGGCGATACCAAGCCTTGAGGAATCCCTGGAAAACCCGCGCACATCCGATGGCAGCACAGCCAGAATTGCCGTCACTGTAGCGCCCGGGACTGAGTGGAAATATTCAGGAGGAAGCTACCTGATCCTTCAGCTATTGATTGAGGAAGTATCTGGCATGGCCTTCGAAGAGTACATGAATGAGACGTTTTTCATCCCGCTGGGCATGAACCGGTCAGCCTATGAGCCCTTAAGCAGCGTTGACAACAATGCTGGTTCATTCAACCAGCATGGCGAGCCGACGCCGATTTACCGGTATGCATCAAGCGCGGCAACCGGATTCGCCACCACGACGGCGGATCTGGCAAAATTCGTTGCTGCCCAGATTCTTCCGCCGGACACGGACAGTATACTGAATCGCAACACGCTGGTAGCCATGCGGCAGGCCCATGGTAAAACACTGGGCTTTGATGTTTGGGGTCTGGGTACCATTTTGTACGCACCGACCGGCACGGGCGATGTTGTATTCGGCCATGACGGCGGCAATGACCCCGCCATCAACAGCACCGCCAGGATTAACCCTGACACCAGGGACGCCATCATACTGCTGGAGACCGGGCATCCCTCTTTGGCAACCAGCATTGGCTCACAGTGGGTACTTTGGCAAACCGGTTATCCCGATATTCTCGATACCGACTCGGTGATTCAAAGCATGCGTCTGCCTGGCTTGCTTGGTGTGCTTATTATTTTTCTGGCCTCTGTTTGTATTGGCCTTCGCCACAAGCGACAACATGACCCGGCAGATAAACAGAGAGCGCAGCGTTCAGCACAATGAAAATCACCGTCCTTGATAATAACAACGACGAGATATCCGGAGCTATCCACCGGATTATGCAAGCATCATATCGTCAGGAAGCTGAGCTGATAGGGGCAGAACCCTTTCCGCCGCTCGACAGAACAGCAGCAGACATTCGGCATGATTCCGGTACATATTTTGGCGCGCTGGCAGATTCAACCCTGGCTGGTGTTCTGCACTTGCAAGCGTCCAGTATCAGCAGCCTGGTTGTTGAGCCACATTTCCAACGCCGCGGCATCGCATCAGCGCTGATAGCCCATGTTCTGGAGACTTGTCTCGGCCAGCTTGTTTCGGTTTCAACCGCAAAAAAGAATACACCCGCGACCTCCCTGTACCTCAAGCACGGTTTCAGGCTTGTCGGTTGTAAAACCAGATCAGGTATTGAATTGGTTGAGTACCAGAAAAGACTGTAGCAGCTTGCACCAGTCTGACGCTGGTTAAAACACTGCCTGCATTACAGCTGAATCACCGGACCGGACGCTGCCGCGGCATCGTCGGCATCGTGAGTTACCAGCAGACAGGGCAACCCTGCCGCAATCAGCCCGGCAAACACCTGTGCCCGAACGTCCTGTCGCAGGTGGGCATCCAGCTTGGAGAAGGGCTCATCCAGCAATACTGCGCGCGGGCGGGACAGCAACAGTCTGAGCAGCGCCACGCGCGCTTTCTGGCCGCCGGACAATGTTGCCGGATCACGATTTTCATATCCCCCCAGATTCATCGCAGTGAGCTGCCCGGCGATACGTCCTGCTTTGTCGGGCTCCTCGGCGGGCATGGCAAAACGCAAATTGCCCCCTACCGACATGTGCGGGAACAGAAGCGGATCCTGAAACAGCAGACCAATACCTCGCTGCTCGGCCGGTAATGTGTCAATACGGTCGGCGCCCAGCCATACCTCGCCCTGCGCTGTGAAATCACTGCCCAGAAAACCGGCTATGGCCGCCAGCAAGGCTGACTTGCCGGAACCCGAAGGCCCCATGACGGTCAACACCTCGCCCGGATTGATCGTGGTATTCACGCTCACCAGAGTTTGACCCGCGAGGGAAATACGCAAGTCTCTGATGTCGAGTGTGTGTGTAGTCACGTGACGCTTCGCATCGCCCGGCGCCTCCTCCAAATTAGCTGTGGTATGGCCAGTGCCAGTATAAATCCCACCATGGGTATCAATGTCTGCATCAATGCCCAGATGGCAATCACATTGCGACTGCCGCCCGACGCCAGCGCTACTGCCTCGGTAGTGATGGTCGGCACCCGCCCGGCACCGAGCAGTTGCGTGGGCAAAAACTGCCCGACACTGACCGCAACACCGATCGCTGCCGCTGTCAGGCTACTGGTCAGCAACATCGGCAGTTTGATGTGCCAGAACACCCGGTCTGCAGACGCGCCGAGTGACAACCCTATCTGCGCCCAGCGCGGATCAAAGCGGCGATAGGCCGCCGACAAGGTCAGGAACACATACGGCACAACAAAAACACTGTGCCCCAGTATCACCAGAACCAGCCCGGGTTGCCAGTGCATGAATTCGGTGAACACCAGCAAACCGAACACAAACGCGACCTGAGGCACCAGCAGCGGCACATACAATAACCATAACGAGGTGAAGCGCGACCGGCCATGGCGCTGTTCACTTTCCAGTGCCGCCAGTACCAGTATCACGGCCAGCACCGTGGCAACAAAACTGATCACCAGGGTATTGATCACCGGTCCCGATAAACTCGTCAAGGTGGTCTCCCAGTGACGCAGGGTCCAGGCATCAGGCAGCGCCGATGGAAAACGCCAGGTGCCGGCAAATGCATTGATCAACAAAGCGATGACACTGAGCAGCAACAGAACTGTGGCCACACTGAGTCCGGTGAAGCCCATCATCTTTAATGACCGGTTAAAGCGGGAGCGGTTGCCACTCGCCTGCCAGAGCTGCCAGCCTTGCGCGATCAGTTTCTCCAGCACCAGCCAGGTCAAAATGGCCAGGACACTGACCATGAGTTGCAACAACGCACCGGCCGCCGCTAATAACCGCATACTGAGATCCGGATCATTGAACCAGCCCAGAATGCGTACACTCAGGGTAGCGGGCAAGCCTGGCCCGAGAATAATCCCCACATCCACGGTCGCCGAGGCAAACGCAATGACCGCAAACAGCGGCAGCCGGATCATGGGGTACAGTGCGGGCGCCACGGTGAAGAGCCAGGCCAGCACCGGTTGATAGCCCAGTGATCGCGCCATCGCCACACGCCGTGGCACATCCAGTTGCGGCAGCGCCGCCAGCGCCATCAGTAGTAAAAACGGTATTTCCTTGATGACCAGGCCCAGCATCATGGTCAGGCCCAGTTGATCATTGATAATCAACAGGTCCGGCGGGCGTTGCCACTGGGTCAGGCCCGGTGATATCAATCGACTGAGGAAGCCGGAAGGGGCAATCAGAAAAGCCAGACCAAAAGCAGCGGCTGCATGCGGGACTGCCAGTAAGGGTGAGACCAGGCGCCTTATTAGTCTGTCCAGCGCCGTGCCGGCCGTGGCTGCCAGAAACAGAATGACGCTGACCAGTGCAATGACCGGTGTGACGACGCCTGCGACAAAACTCAGGCGCACACTCTGACCCAGCCCCTGCGTATCGAACAAAGCTGTCCACGACTGCCATGACAGCGTTTCCTGACCAATGGCAGGCAGATAGCCAAACGCTGGCAGCAGGATCATGAGCAGGCCCAGCGCAACCGGTCCCGCCACCAGCAGGCCCAACAGAATTGGCGCCAGTGGTAACACAAAATTTTTCTTAGCCAACTTCCGCTTCACCGCACGCCATAGCGCTGCAACCAGGCGTCTTCCAGCGCAACCACCCAGCTTGGATGCGGCTCGGCCAGACGCCTCGCCAGATCCTCTTCAGATGGCGCGGCAGGATGGCGCCGGATCAGCTGCATGCGTTCACGCCACTGGGCCGGGAGCGCAGTCACAGACAGTACCGATGTACTCCCCAGATAGTCAGGGTCCTGGGCACGAAGCTGGGCTTCAGGGGATAACAGAAAATCAGCCACGACCATCGCGCCAGCCTTGTGAGTGGCATTGAACGGGATCGCCAAAAAGCTGACATTGGCCAGTGTGCCACCATTCATTGTGTAAGCGCGCACGCTGTCCGGTAGTTCGCCGCGGTCAACGGCAATGGCTGCCTCCGAGGGACTGAAAGCAAAAGCCAGCGCAGTTTCGCCGTCCGCCATCAGACGCCGCATCTCCGCACCTGACGCAGGAAAACTGCGCCCTTGACGCAACAGCACCGGATGCAGTGCATCCAGATACGCCCACAGCGGCTCGGTCACCGCGTCAAAATCGCTGTTAGTTACCGGTTGATACAGTTTTTCCGGCTCCGGCACCAATTCCAGCAATGCCTGCTTCATAAACGTTGTCGCCAAAAAATCCGGAGGCCTGGGGTAAGTGAACTCCCCGGGATGGCGCTGCGCCCATGCCAGCAACTCAGACATTGTCCGTGGCGCCTGTGCTATCAGGTAAGTGTCATGAAAGAACACCAGTTGGGCGCGCAGCCAGGGAGACTCGAAACCGTTAACCGGGATCGTGAAGTCTTTGCGCATGTCCGCATTGTTGTCTGCGTCCACCCAGCGGAAGTTGGGCAACTGCTCAGCCCAGGGGCCATAGAGCAGTGCGTTGTGCTGCATGCTGGCAAAGTTCTCACCGTTTAGCCAGAGCAGATCGATGGCGCCGTTATTAACATTACCTGCCTGCTTTTCTGCCAGCACTCTGGACACCGCTTCGGCGGTATCACTGAGCTTGACGTGTTGCAGGGTGATACCGAAACGCTCATCGACTTGTGAGGCTGTCCATGCAAAAAACTCATTGGTGCGCGGCTCACCACCCCAGGCATTCAGGTAGACTGTCTGCCCTGTCGCCTGCTTCAGCACACTATCCCAGTCCGCGGGATCGGGCTCCGCCAAGACCAACAGGGGTAGCCCCGGCCCCAGACTGATAACAAGCGCTGCCAGGTACCCACGCAGCCACCTGGCCATCAGGCCGTCACCGTGGTGCTGGCAATAATACCCATGCGCCCCGCCACGCGTTGCTGGCGGCGGCTGCGTAAAATATCGCCCAGCACCTCACGATGAAAGGTGTCACAGCCTATGCACAGGTTGGCATAAGGTTCGCCCTGGGGCGTCGAAACCACACTGGCACCAATAAAGTCTTCTACACTCCAGCCATGGGTCAATCCCATCCGCTCCGGCTTGCCGGCATTGATCGCCTCAATGGCAGGATCACCCGCCAGGCTGTCCAGAATAGCCAGCAATGGCTCTTCAGTGAGATTGCCCAGCGGCTCAGCCGTTTTAATACAACAGGGATACACGTCGCCACTGGGATCAATGGAAACCTCCGAGCCCTCATAGCCGGCCTCCAGAAACCCCAGGCCACCGGACCAGGCACTGCAAAAATTATCCGCCATAGTGGCCTTTGACAGGCCATTTTCCCAGGCCCGACCGCGCGGCCACAACTTGCCGATCCAGGCCTCATCAGTGGCACCGAACATGCTGTACACCGGTGGACTGTCTTTTCCGGTCTGACGCCGGGCTTCATGCTCTGCCATGCCGATCATGCCGGCGGCCTCAAACATGGCAACCAGTTTGTCTGCCAGTAACTTTTTACCGTTATCCTGCATGCCCACATGGTAGTCATCCATACCGGCCGCTGAAATCGACCACACATCGCGATCCAGCAGCTCTCGCACAATTTTGGGAGTCAGCAGATCGCCGGTGGTCTGCACGATCACTTTGACGCCCCCCTTGTCCCGGTATTTGTCGCGGATCGCCTCCAGCGTCGGATAAAGCACGCGCTCACGCACAGGATCGGTCAACACATCGCCGCCGGAGATGATGATACGGCCGGTTTTTAGCTCGAATTCTGTTGGCTCACCGACCACAGGACTTTTGCGATCCCGGTACTGCATGGTTGCTGGCAGATTGGCGACGATACGCGGCGCGTTACGCTCGGCCTCGCTGACCACCGATTCAAGTTCGTCGCGGACATAAGGGTGGAACCGGTCTTCATAACAGTGCTTGCAGCGACGATGGCAGTGCCAGCACAAAACGTAATAAATGGATTCCATGGGGTACCTGTCGGCAGTAGTGGCCGTTAAAACGCCTGAGATCTGCCAGTGTACTTGTTCACGCAATGCAATTCAAAAGCACAGCACAAACCAGCACCATGCCGGCAGCATCGGGGTTTACCGTGGCCTCAGGCATATTGCTGCCTGTCCCCGGCGGTGCCATACCCGCGCTTGCAGGGTTAACGCGCCTTTAATACTGGCGCAATGGTGGCTTCCTTGCCGTGCCGGGTACGCAGGCGCAAATGTTAATCCATCGAAGCTCGCCACCTAGAAATAACCTTCACGCTTCTTCTTCTCCATCGATCCAACCTGATCTTTGTCCAGGGTACGGCCCTGCCGTTCGCTGGATTTATCCAACAGTAATTCCTGAATTATTTCGGACACACTGGTAGCCTGACTGAGCACCGCCCCGGTCTGGGGATAACAACCCAGTGTCCGGAACCGAATGTCGCGAATCGCAACAGACTCACGCTCTGCCGGATCCAGGTAGGGCAGCATACGGTCATCATCAAGTGCAAATATCTGTCCACTGTCGCTGGCGATCCAGCACTTGCGGGGCGCAGAAAAATACAGATCAACCAGCGCTATCTTCTCGATCATGATGTACTGCCAGATATCCAGCTCAGTCCAGTTCGACAACGGGAAGACCCGCACGCTCTCACCCCGATTGATCCTGGTGTTGTAGATATCCCACAACTCGGGACGCTGGTTCTTGGGGTCCCATACCTGATTCCGCCCCCTGACTGAGAACACGCGCTCTTTGGCCCGGGACTTCTCTTCATCACGTCGTGCCCCGCCCAGCGCAGCATCGAAGCCGTATTTGGCCAGTGCCTGTTTGAGGGCAATGGTTTTCATGTGGTCATTGTATTGAACCGACCCGGACTCAACCGGGTGTACACCCGCCTCAAGAGCTTCAGTATTGGTGTGGACGATCATGTTAAGGTTGTGTTTGAGTGCCAGCGAGTCGCGAAAACGGGCCATCTCTGCAAACTCCCAGGTCGTGTCAACATGCAATAATGCGAACGGCACTGAGGCGGGATAAAGTGCTTTGCGCGCCAGGTGCAACATTACTGTGGAATCCTTGCCAATCGAATAGAACATACAGGGATTTTCAAAGCAGGCAACGACTTCACGAATGATGTGAATGGACTCTGCCTCCAGTTTACGCATATGCGTCAGGTCAAACATGCCCCTCTCCTGACTCAACGGCTACCCACTGACCCAGATCATAACGCTGTATCAGGTTCCGGCTTACATCCCAGGCGAACAGGAACAACCAGCCGTTGTCGAGCAACTCACGCACCGCGGTGTGCGCATTAATAATATCGGCAAGGGCATCCGTTGGTGCGGCAATATAAACGCTAAGCCTGAGCGGTTGATGACGCCAGTTGATACCATCATGAACAGACTGTATTGGCAGGCCGATGCGCAGGTCGCCGCCGTTGCCTTCAAACACGCCGATGTGATCGCCCACCACATTGTGCAGCATCTTGTTGCCACTGCCGTACCTTACCGGATCTACCACGGAGGCGTAATACTGCAGATTGATCCAGTTGGTGACGATCATAGGGGCAGTGATTATCTGCTCCAGCACTTTGTATTCCAGGTCGTGCTGCCAGGTATAGTCGTGCAGAAAGCTGCGCCCTTCAAGGTCAATGTTTCGTGTTAAAGCGCGCGGCGCCACGATAAAGGAGGCGTTGTTCGCCAGCCCCCATTCCGGTCGCAACTGCGCCCAGTCCCTGCTGCGAATCAACAACTGTTGTGCAATATTTGCTGCATTGCCACCGGCAATACCCAAGCCTGGTGCTCGATGCTCCTGCGCCAAGGCCTGCGCATCCTTCAGCCATTGAGCATAAGGGCTGTGGTTTGGGGAATCGAAGCAGACTATCTCATCTGTGCATGTGTTATGCAGGGCCGCGACAAATCTGGTTTCGTCCGGAATATCGATACCATGGCGGAGCAGACTCTTTCTGAGCTGCGTGTCATTGAGCATCTGCGCGAGCACACGCACATTGACCTCGCCGCTTTGTCCGCCACAGGCGCCACAGTCAAGGCCGGCAGCATGGGGGTTGTTGGCGCTCTGACTGCCGTGCCCGACCAGCAATACATGGCTGGCGAACCCTGCCGTGAGCCCCAGCGCGGTCAGAATTGACTGCAGTAGCTGAGTCTGTTCTTCCAGACTGATCTGCTCTCCGTTTTTGCGCAATTCCCACGGACTGGTTTCTTCAGTTGTGTTGCCGGTGCTGAACCCCATGGTTTTGGCGAAGCTGCATCGAAGCAGATCGAAAGCCTTGTACAGACCGCCGGCCTCGACCAGACCGAACGATGCCGGTGCGACGCCGGAGGCACCTTTTGCGGCGACCTCACGCTGCAACTGATCATTGTGGCGCATTGATGAAGGCGCCGGCGCTGCTCTGCTAACACTGAGCGCGGGACTCAGCAACCCGGGCAGCTGCGGCCTGGCGTCCCTGACAAACGCGTTACGGTATTCGATTGGCAGCCCGAAAAATCCGGCAAAGCCCAGGGTCTGTATGTCCGGGTCCTGTGCCTCCAGTGCACGTCGCATGGGCTCTGAACGCACATCAATGCAGAACACTGCCTGCAGTGTTACCGATGTTGTCTGCGCGGGTTGTGCACTCAGCAACTTCCCGGCCAGAGGAAGCTGATACGCACACTCAAGCGCTCGCTGCCAGACCCAGATCAGCTGCTGATTTTGCGTTGCCTTCTCATAGCGTGAACTGACATCGTCGAACTGCGCCAGGAACTGGTGCTGGATCAATTTATAACTCGCACCCTTTTTGGTTTGCAGGTGACGCCACAACAGTAGCTCCCATGACAGCCGGATTGCCAGCAACTGTTCAACAAGGTCATTCTCCCTGCCTGCCAGTTGGTCCTGCCACACCTGATAGGCCAACCATGAGGCCCAGCCATTCACATCCAGCAGCAATGAGGTAGCGTAGTCGGCGCAGCCTTGGGTACCGGCACGACCAGATAACACCTCATCATGAAACGCCTGGTATACCTCTGCGACAGACTGCGGCAGCAATCGAATCTGCTGGTTGATCTCGCGTGCGCCCATCAAAATGCCGATGCCTTTGTCCAGGCTGAGAACCTCGCGCCACGAATGAAAGAAAGACTGCGTTTTTAGTGCAGCGCTGCTCATTCTTTCCGGGTATTGGAAGTAGGCACCACAGAACTGACTGATCTGTTGCTGTACTTCAGCATGCCAGGCCATCCTGCGTCGCTGCTCTGGCATGGCGTCCAGATAATCGACGATGTTCAGCCAGGGCCTGGCGGTGTCAGTGGCGTCGAGTGCCGCCAGCAACTGCTCTTCCGTCGCCTCTACCTGCAGCTCACGCCGGGCATGCTCAAGGTGCTCTGATAGAATGTTTGTACCCCAGTGCGCGCGGTAGAACTCAGCTGGCATCAGGCAGTTTACGCTGCCAAGTACCGACAGTTTCGCTGACACCCCGGTGAACTTCTCACTGCGCATCTGCCACCATGGATTGACTGCAATGGAACGGTCCAGGGGCCAGCTGGGCGCGCATCCTGCGCATGCCGCCTGCATTTTGTCGCGCAATGATTGTTGATTGATTGTGTTCATTTCCAGCGTGGTCCCGTTCATCTCAGATCACCTCTTGTGGAACAGTCGTGTTCTTATAATCCATACGTGGCGGTAGCGTTGGCCATACCTTCAGTGTCAGCCGGGTCATCCATTCGTCCAGGTAAAAGCCTGCATTCAAGGCAATGAACAAGCGATGACTTGTCATGCTAAGAGGCCTGTATTGCATCTGAAGATAGATCAGTACCTGTGCCGCAAAGAGACACACGACCCACACATCAAACCAGGCGCTGTAGGTGTGACCGTGAACGGCGACCGCAGGCGCCAGTATTGTCTTCAGTACCAGGTAACTCCCCAGCAGCAACAGGCACAGACCAGCGGCATGAGCCGCCTGCCGACGCCCTCCGGTCGCAACAAACTGGGCGACATAGACCATGAGCGCCACCGAGAGAACCAGCCATGGGCTCAGGGGAAAAAGCGCCGCGCCTGCGATATAGATATACAGTGCGACACTGGGCACGACAAACAGCGCCGCCAGAAGCCAGACATGGCGCTGCGGCAGGTCACGTTCACGGTGCCGGGCCCGAAGATAGTCAGCTACCGCTTCTCCCGAGTTTAGGAAAGCGAAGGCCTTGTAACATGAGTGGGCGAGCATATGGAGCAGCGCCAGCTCGTAAAGACCTAACGCGCACTCGACCAGCATCAACCCCATTTGCGCTGTTGTTGACCATGCCAGGCGTACCTTGATACTGATGCGGGTCATCATCACCAGCGCAGCCACCAGCATCGACAGTCCGGCAACGACCAATACCAGGCCTTGCGCGGCGACGGACAGACTGAACAAGGGAGCAAACAGAATCAGCAGAAAGCCACCCAGATTGATGATGCCCGCATGCAACAGCGCCGATACCGGAGTAGGCGATTCCACTACCTGAATCAACCAGCCATGGACCGGCAATTGGGCACACTTGATAAGCGCGACCAGGGCAATCAGGACTGCAGCGACCTGCTCGGCAACACTGAGTGGCTGTGCCCCATAGCTGGAGAGAATGTCATTGAGGTTTAACGTGCCATGCACTTGCCACAACAGGTAAAACGCGATGGCCAGACACACTTCAGCAAGGCGGGCGAGAAGGAATTTCTTGTGCGCGGCCAGCAACGCGCGGGGACGATTGGGGTAGAACATCAGTAATTGATGGAAGCTCAGACTGATGCCAACCCAGGCTAACCAGAACAGGACCAGGTTCTGACTCGACACAACACACATGACCGCGAACACGGTGACGCTGAACCATGTCAAAAATCGTTTGCCGTGACTGTCCTGCTCAAAATTGGTGGCAGCATAGCGCAGCACGATCCAGGCTATAAAGCTGATCAGCAGCAACACGATACTGACAAGGGCATTGATGTGGAACCAGAACAGGACCGGGGCCGATACGTCGAGGAACAGAACGACAATACTGTTTATCAGTGCCGCCGCGAATGCTGCCCCATGAATCACCTTTGCCGCCGTCCAGCGCCATGAGAACGAACATAACGCCAGGACCATTAAGGGCGCGAACACGACAGCTGCCGTCAACAACGCAAATCCATTGAATATCATCATAATCACACTCTGTTGTTGAAGTGCGGCAATTCTCCGGCATAGAATACATTCTGTAAAATATATATTAATTTACGATATATTCTATTTTAGAGAACTATGAGCCGACTTAACTATCATCATCTTTACTATTTCTGGCGGGTCGCCAAACAAGGCAACCTGACCCAATGTGCCCACCAGCTGCATGTTTCACAATCTGCACTTTCTTCGCAAATCAAACAGTTAGAACAGAGCATGGGCCTTGACCTGTTCAAACGCGAGGGGCGCAAACTGGTCCTGACGGAGTCCGGTCGTAAAGCCTTCAGTTACGCGGAGGAAATCTTCAGGAAGGGGGATGAGCTGCAGTCCTACCTGCTCACCGGAGAGCAACAGGAGGGCGCTGCTTTACGCATTGGCATGCTGGCCACCATGTCGCGTAACTTTATCGAGAACCTGATGCAGCCCCTGGTCGGGCGTCCGCACGTCAAGTACAGCCTGGAGGCTCGCGAGCAAAGCAACCTGCTGGCGGCGCTGGGCAACCATCAACTTGATCTTGCCCTGACCAATATCGCCGTTATTGGCGACGACAAACAGCTCTGGCAATGCCAGCTGCTGGCGCGGCAGCCGATCGCAATAGTGGGCCCGCCCGGGCTAAAACTGCCGGAACGGTTTAATGCCAGCTACAGGAAACAACGCTGGGTGCTGCCGGTGAATGACAGTCCCATACGCTCAGCGTTTGAAGGAATCTGCGCGCAACATCATTTCACCCCGGACGTTATCGCTGAGGCCAATGATATGGCGATGCTGCGTCTGCTGGCGCGTGACTCGGGTGCAATTTCAGTATTGCCGCTGGTCGTGGTGAGGGATGAGCTGGACAGCGGTAAATTGGTGCATTACATGACGCTGGAGAATGTGTTCGAGAATTTTTATGCGGTTACCATTGCTCGCCAGTTTCCCAACAATCTGGTCAATGAGCTGCTCACGCTTGCACGCGAGCAGCCCTGATATGACCTTACCTCCGACGCGGGACCACGGTGATCGATGTCACTGCGCGCTTGCTTGCAGCTTGCCACCCTTGGCGGACACCATCAGTTCCAGGATGCGCTGGGTAATCTCCGGCTCCAGACCTTCAGTGTGACCTTTGTCCAGTCGAACTACATCCGCCACCACCCGGTTATCACTGCAGGCGGGATACTCATACACATCCGCTGTGCCCGGCGCAGGTTCGCGGCCCCATACCGGATAGCCGGCACGGGCGGTGTCGTATACCCAGCCCGGGCGTGTGTCGACGACCTGGGTGTGATTGCGCGCCTCACACTGATAACGCTCTGCCCAGGGTGAGCTGTCCGGCAGGGACTCAATCTCGTACTCGCCAATGGCAAAAATATGGGAGAAATCGCAGCCGGGCAGGGTTTCTTCTGCGCTCGACCGCGGTCGTGACGGGGGCGGAGAGCCATCGGCCAGGGGTGGACCAAAATTGGCCACAAACGGTGCCTGACCGATGCGGCCACCCGACAGACTAAGCATGCCATCCACCTTGTCGGCAAAAAATTCGCTGCACACCAGACGACGTGACGTCATACCGCCCTGACTGTGTCCGGCCAACCAGAACGACTTGATGTTGTCCGCACCAAACGTTTCGGTCACCTGCTCGGTAATTGCCTGCAGATAGGCATCGTCGGTCTGTGGTGTCCACACACGCACGCCGCTGCCACTACCCATGGACGCGGAGCCGGCGGCGCTGGGTGTGGCCACGACCAGGCGATACTCTTCCTTGTAGTCGGAAGCCGGGAAATAATGCCGCTGCCAGTTGGCAATAGAGCCGGCACCGTGGATGTTGAGCACAAATACAATTTCCTCACCCGGCTGCAGGTCACAGGGGTAATCCAGGAAGTACTGGCGACCACTGTCAGGCTCCGTGACATTACCCGGCATCGCGGTTTTGGCAGCGCAATCACCCTCAGCGCAATGCATGGGCGGTGGTGTCTCACAGGCGACGCCGAGCACATCTGCAGCCAGCGCGGCCTGACCGGCCGCCAGCATAAACAGGGCCAGCAAGGTTTTGCCGACCCGACATTTCATGGTTATCCGACGCATACAATATTCCTCCAGGCTTCGACCCACTGTCGATATCAGCTTTCTACTGTACACAGAGGCGTGGCCGCCCGACACCCGGAAAGAGTCAGATGGGCCGAAATCTGCGATCAGCGTGAACAGCGGCGGGACGTGTGGCTGTAGCGTGCTGCGGTATTGCTGGACGGTGGCCAATCAATATCGGACCACATCAGCATCGCCAGAAACAAAAACGGCGACGTGGTTAGCGTCGCCGTTTTTGTTACCTCAGACCCTACGATCAGATATCGAAGCGGTCAAGCGTCATCACCTTGGTCCAGGCGTCGATAAAGTCGCCCACGAATTTCTCCTCGGCTCCGTCGATGGCATAAACTTCGGCCACCGCACGCAACTCGGAATTGGAACCAAAGATCAGGTCCACTGGCGTAGCTGTCCACATCAGGTCGCCGGTGTCACGATTGCGGCCTTCGTAGATGCCCTCAGAAGCATCAGACTTCGACCACACCGTTGACATGTCAACCAGGTTCACAAAATAGTCATTGCTCAGGGTACCGCTCTGATCGGTAAACACCCCGTGGCCAAGACCACCCACATTGGCGTCCAGTACACGCATGCCACCCACCAGCACCGTCATTTCCGGAACGGTGAGACCCAGCAGTGCAGCGCGCTCAATCAGGGCTTCAGTCGGCGAGCGCGGATGACCATCTGCAATGTAGTTGCGGAAGCCATCAGCTGTCGGCTCCAGCGGTGCGAAAGAGTCTGCATCAGTCTGCTCTGCTGTCGCGTCAGTGCGACCGGCAACAAACGGCACCTCTACGTCGTGTCCGGCGCGTTCGGCCGCCTGCTCAATGGCAGCGGCGCCACCCAGCACAATCAGGTCGGCCAGCGATACCCGCTTGTCGCCCGATTGACTGTTGTTGAACTCGCGCTGTACGCCTTCCAGCGTCTCCAGTACCCCTGCCAGCTCATCAGGCTGATTAACTGCCCACTGGTTTTGGGGTGCAAGACGAATACGGGCGCCATTGGCACCACCACGCATATCGGTACCGCGGTAGGTTGCGGCCGAGGCCCATGCGGTTCTGATCAGTTCGCCGGTTGACAGGCCGGTCGCCAGAATGTCCGCCTTAAGGGCTGCGACGTCTGCGTCATTGACCAGCGTGTGGTCGACTTCAGGCACCGGATCCTGCCAGATCATGTCTTCCTGTGGCGCCAGGTTACCCAGGTAACGTGTGGCTGGCCCCATGTCACGGTGGGTCAACTTGAACCAGGCTTTGGCAAAGGCCACTTCAAACTGTTCCGGATTTTCCAACCAGCGCATGGTGATCTCGCGATAGGCCGGATCCTCTTTCAGTGCCAGGTCGGTAGTGAACATGATCGGCGCATGGCGTTTGGACGGATCGTGAGCATCCGGCACCAGGTTGGATGCTTCACCATCGGCGGGAATCCACTGAAGAGCCCCTGCCGGGCTTCGGGTCTGCACCCATTCATAGCCGTACAGGTTTTCCAGATAGTTGTGCGTCCAGGCAGCAGGATTCACCGTCCAGGCACCTTCCAGGCCGCTGGTAATGGTATCCGCACCATTGCCGCTGCCATAACTGTTCTGCCAGCCCAGACCCTGCTCTTCGATACCGGCGGCAGCCGGCTCAGGACCAACATTGCCGTCGGGGCGCGCAGCACCGTGCGCCTTGCCGAAGGTGTGCCCGCCCGCGATCAGGGCCACAGTCTCTTCATCGTTCATCGCCATACGGCCAAAGGTGCGACGAATTTCTTCTGCCGCTGCCAACGGATCAGGATTCCCACCCGGGCCTTCCGGGTTAACGTAAATCAGACCCATTTGGCTTGCGCCCATCGGTCCGGAGAGATCACCATCAGCCGTGCGACGGTTATCCGCCAGCCATTCACCTTCAGGGCCCCAGTTCACTTCTTCAGGTTGCCAGGCATCGACGCGACCACCGGCGAAACCGTAAGTCTCAAAACCCATGGAGTCCATGGCAACCGTGCCGGCGAGCACCATCAGATCCGCCCACGATACACTGTTGCCATATTTTGCCTTCAGAGGCCACAGCAGCCGCTGTGCCTTGTCCAGGTTGGCATTGTCAGGCCAGCTGTTGAGCGGGGCAAAGCGCTGCATGCCACCGTCAGCGCCACCGCGACCATCGGTGATGCGATAGGTACCGGCACTGTGCCAGGCCATACGGATGAAGAACGGACCATAATGGCCGTAGTCTGCCGGCCACCAATCCTGGGAGGTGGTCATCAGCTCTTCCAGGTCGGCCTTCAGTTCATCCAGATCTACGCTGGCAAAGGCTTCTGCATAGTCAAAATCTGCGCCCAGCGGGTTTGCACGAGCGTCGTTATAACGCAGCGGCTCAAGACTCAGTTGATCAGGCCACCAATACTCATTGGTGGGCGGGCCGTCCTGCGCGAATACAGGGGTGGTCAGGGCAGCCGTCGATACGGCGGCGGCCATCGCTATTGCAAGAGAGAGTGAGTGTTTTCGCATTATAGTTTTCCTTTTTGGGTATTGATCGTTATGCCGACCAATATAGTAAAACGAATATAAAATTAGTTTTAATTTAAAGAAGCTATGATATCGATGCGAAAAATGAATGTATGCCCTGAAACCCAGGCAATTGGTAACAAAAGCAAAGAAAATACGTGTGCATTTATCTGCCGACTCTGGTTACCACGTCACCTACATGCCATCACGATGGCGATAATTTGCCTGATCTTTGCTCTATACTGCCCAATAGTCACCAACACCCAACAACCATCACGCACTCTCAACAGGGCCACCATCAAGCCATGGTCAAACTGAACCCCAAAGTCCTGCTGCACAGCAAATGGACCGCCGCGCGCCCCATCCATAAAGAGAAACATTTTATGGTAACGCAGCTGATACTGGACGAACATGACCCGCAGGCGCCCATAAAATTCATTGAGATTGAGGCAGTATATACGGGCCGTAAAATGCAGATTCCCTGGCGTGAGCTGCAGGACGCCAATACCTGGCTGCAGGGCTGGCGCTAGCGCCGGTCCACTGCCCGGCACGCTTTATGGCCGGATGACCCGTAAAGAGGGGTGGTTATACGCTGTGGCAGTCACCCGTTTTATGGCGTCACCAGGGGCGCTACGGCGCGAGCCGCCTGGCCGCTGATTCGCGCTGCCGATGCTGCCAGTCCGGCGCCTGCCATGACGCTGCCGTACTGGCGGGCAACAGCGGTTTGCCCAGAATATGGTCAGCCGCCTTCTCGCCAATCATGATGGTGGGGGCATTAATATTGCCGTTAGTCAGCGTGGGCATGACGGACGAGTCCACCACCCGCAAATTTGCCACGCCATGCACACGACACTGCACGTCCACCACCGCCAGCGCATCACTGCCCATGCGACAACTGCCACAGGGGTGGTAGGCGGTCGCTGCCGACGTCGCCACCCAGGCATCAATCTCTTCATCTGTCTGCACCGACGGACCAGGTGATACTTCTTCGCCGCGATAGGCATCAAATGCAGCCTGCGCAAAAATTTCTCGGGTCAGGCGCAGGCCGTCACGATACGCCTGCTTATCCGCTTCCTCACTAAGATAGTTGAACAGTATATCCGGCGGTGCTTCCGGATCACCTGATGACAGTTGTATACGGCCGCGGCTCAACGGCTTATTGGCGCCCAGGTGAACCTGAAACCCGTGCCCTTTCAGCGCGCTCGACCCATCATAAGCGATGGCGCCAGCCAGGAAATGGTATTGCAGATCCGGGTATTGCAACCCCGCACGGCTGCGGATATAGGCGTTGGACTCAAAATGATTGGTGGCGCCCAGGCCGGTTTTGAACAATAACCAACGCACACCTATGAGCATTTTGCCCAACGGATTCAGCCAACCGTTCAGCGTACCGGGTTTGCGACTTGCGTGCTGTACCCAGACCTCAAGGTGATCCTGCAGGTTCTGACCGACGCCCGGCAGATCGTGCACCACTTCAATGCCCATATCCTGCAAATGTGCTTTCGGACCAATGCCGGACAGCATCAGTAGCTTGGGTGAATTAAACGCGCTGGCACACAGAATGACTTCACGCCGCGCCCTCACTTTCACCACCTGGCCATGATAGCGGTACTCCACACCCACCGCGCGCTTGCCCTCCATCAGAATACGTGTGGTCAGCGCATGTGTTTGTAACGTCAGATTGGACCGGTCCAACGCAGGCTTGAGGTAGGCATTGGCAGTAGAGCAACGCACGCCTCCACGCACGGTCATGTCCATGCGACAGAAGCCTTCCTGGCGATAGCCATTGTAATCTTCGCTCACACCGTAACCGGTCTCGCGCCCTGCTTCGATAAAAACCCGGTACAGGGGGTTTTGCATGTCATTGCCATTACATATGCCAACTGGCCCCTCACTGCCACGGTAGGCGTCAGCGCCATACAGACAATCTTCCGCGCGCTGAAAATAGGGCAGTACATCGGCGTATCCCCAGCCCTCAGCGCCTTGTTCCCGCCATTGCTCAAAGTCGCCGGCATTGCCGCGAACATAAACCATGCCGTTGATCGAGGACGAACCGCCAATGACCTTGCCTCGTGCCTGGTGCACCGAGCGCCCACCGAGGCCGGGTTCGGCCTGCGTGTGCAGGCCCCAGTCGTACTTCGGGCTGCTCATGGGTATGGACAATGCAGTCGGCATCTGAATAAACAGGGAATTGTCCATGCCGCCAAACTCCAGCACCAATACATCGTGCTTGCCATCGGCACTGAGCCGTTCAGCTAACACACATCCCGCGGAACCGGCGCCGACAATGACATAATCGGCGCTACGCTCGAATTCTGTTTCACTCATTTGGAGACTTCCTGCTTTAAAGCTTTGTAGAGGGATAACATCATCAGGAACAGCACGAAGGCAAAAGGCAGCCCCATGATAACAACTGCGCCCTGCAGCGTTGTCAAACCATCGGCCAACAATAACGACAGGGTCAGCACGCCAATGACAACCGCCCAGAATATTCGCAACCATGACGCCGGGTCGGGTTGTCGCACTTTGCCTGCCAGACCGCGGCCATCAATGACCGGATGTTTTACGGTGAGATTGGACAATACCAGCGAACCGGAATCACCCGAGGTGATAAAAAACACGATGGCCAGGATGCTGACCACGACCGTGGTCACTGACGACCAGGGCAGAGTTTCCATAAACAGATAAATCGATGAGCCCGGGTGGTCGATCGCCTGTTCGGCAAACTCGCTGCCGGCAGCCCCGGTCATCGCCAGATCAATGGCGCTGTTGCCGATCACTGACATCCATACCATCATGAAACATAACGGCAGGATCAACGTACCCGCGACGAATTCGCGGATGGTGCGGCCGCGGGAGATGCGTGCCAGGAACAGGCCCACAAACGGCCCCCAGGCAATCCACCAGGCCCAGAAGAATACCGTCCAGGCATTGAGCCAGTCTGCCGGCCGGTCGAAAGCGTAGGTATCGGTTGATAGCTGGAAAAAATCGGACAGATAGTCACCCACATTGGTCACCATCACATTGAGCAGGAAAATCGTCTTGCCACTGAACAGGACGAACAGCAGCAGCAACAATGCCAGTGCCATATTGAATTCCGACAGGCGGCGGATGCCACGGTCAACACCGGTGACCGCAGAGATGGCAGAGAAAAGCACGATCAGCACCGCCAGTGAGGTCTGCACCACCAGTCCTTCGGGCAGACCAAACATGTAATTAAGGCCAAAGTTGAGCTGAATAATACCAATACCCAGACTGGTAGCGATGCCAAATACCGTGCCCAGCACCGCGGCAATATCGACCGTATGCCCGGCCACGCCATTGATGTGCTTGCCGAAAACGGGATACAGGGCAGAGCGGATGGTCAGCGGCAAGCCGCGCCGGTAACAGAAGAAAGCCAACGACATGCCAACCAGAGTGTAAACCCCCCACCCTGACAGACCCCAGTGCAGAAATGTCAGCTCCATGGCGTGTCGTGCCGCCTCAATGCTGCCTGGTGTCAGATCCAGTGGCATCAGAAAGTGGAACAGGGGCTCGGACACACTGAAGAACAGCAGATCAATACCGATGCCAGCGGCGAACAGCATGGCCGCCCAGCTCAATAGCGGAAATTCGGGTGTGGACCCGTCCGGCCCCAGCCTGATATCACCAAAGCGTGACACGGCAATGGCAATAACAAACAGCAGGTAGGTCAGTACCGCGAGAAAGTAGAACCAGCCAAAACTGCGTGAGACCTGGCCCAGCACAGTGTCAATAACACTGATGGCCTGCCCGGAGAACAACAGCGCCCACAGCGCGAACAGCAGAATCCCGGCGGCAGAGCCGGCCATCACTACCGGATTAACGCGGCTGGCCGCCTGATCATCGGCACGGTCTTGCGGACGTGGTTGCTGACCTGGTGAATCAGTCAAAACAGACTCCTCCGGACGTTAGGGAGGAGCTATTAAAGGCAGCTCAGACAGTGAAGTCAACCGATGCGAACCCTGGCGGTGCGCACCGGCTGTTGGGCAGGTGTGTTGTTGCGGCTAACGTCAGCGTTTGACGCGAGACTTGTACTCACCGGTACGGGTATCGATTTCGACGTAATCGCCGATTTCGCAGAACGACGATACCGACAACTCGTAGCCACTGTTCAGGCGTGCGGTTTTCATCACTTTACCGGAGGTGTCGCCACGTGCGGACGGTTCGGTGTAGGCGATTTCGCGCACAATCGAGTTGGGCAGGTCAATGGAGATTACCTTGCCATTGTAGAATACCGCCTGGCAGATATCGTCCATGCCGTCTTCGATGTAGTCGATGACGTTTTCCAGGTCTTCTTTTTCAATTTCGATCTGCTCATAGTCCGTATCAACAAACACGTACATGGGGTCGGCAAAATAGGAATAGGTCACTTCCTTTTGCTCCAGCACCACGTTCTCCAGTTTGTCATCCGCTTTAAAAACGGTTTCGGTCGCGACACCATTAAGCAGATTCTTGAGTTTCATCTTGCAAACGGCAGAGTTGCGGCCTGACTTGTTGAACTCTGTCTTTTGCACTTTCCAGGGCGAACCGCCGACCATGATGACCTGACCGGCACGGATTTCTTGTGCGATTTTCATGAATGAGTACTCAATATAATAGGGTAACGGCTATGGCCGGTTACGGTAGAACTGCATCAGACTGCTTGCCAGATCAGGCAATTCAGCCAGTTTTTGCTGCCAGTTCCGGGCCCTATAGGTCAGGTCCGGGAGTTGCGGGCGCAGATCATGCCACAATTTTCCGCAGTCTGCATCAAGATTCCAGAACCGGTTGAACCGGACCAGCTTGTCGGCGCTGCGGGCCGACCATGAGTCTTCGCCATAGCGTGCCAGAAAGGCATCCAGTTTCACCAGATGCGCGTCATCCTGCTGCGGATAAATATGCCAAATCAGAGGCCTGCCCGCCCACTGGGCACGCACAAAGGAATCTTCGCCCCGCACCAGGTTCAGGTCACACACACTGAGCAGGCGATCGTAATCATCCAGTGGCAGGAATGGTATCGCTGCCACGCTCAACGAACCCAGCGTCGCGACCTCGCCAACCGCGAGAATTTGCATCTGACCCAACGCGTCAGCAACGTCAGCCAACACTGCGCCGACCGGCACCAGGCACAGCACGGGCTGACTGTCTTCGGCCATGGCCGCAAACCAGCTTTTCAGTGCAACGTTGCCCGGTGGCCGTGGATAGGCGAACAACGAAATCAGCAATGCATCCTCGTGCCACTCCTTGTTTATCCCGAGTGCCTGTAACAGCCCGGCTCGAGTACCGGCCTGGTCTGCCTGCCAGCTTTTGTGGGCCTCCAGCAAATCGTGCTCGCGCAGCAAACCGCCAGTGCCGCTGGTGAAGCCTGGAAAAAAGAAGGTCTTGCACAATGTCGTTGCTGCCGACGGGAGATCAGGGTGGGTAACGGTTTGCAGCGAGAGTTGACCATGGTAATCCTCAATCCAGGATTCCGCGCTCAGGTACTCCAGGTTGACCCAGCGCGGCGGTGCGCTCACTGCACCCATAGCTGCCATCCCGGCAATGACCCCCTCCGGCAAAGTACAGCCAAATGCTTCAATGACCAGCGCCGCACCTGACACCGCTGATTGCCAGTCAACCGCATCACACCAGTGGCACAATCGCACGCCCTGCTCCCGGGTTTCCGCCAGCAGTCGGGCATCCTGCCTGCCCAGAAACGACAACGCCTTGTCCCAGTCATCAATGTACAGAGTCACAGGCAGATCATGCTCGCGCACCAGTTGCCGCGCCAGACGCCAGCACACGCCGATATCACCGAAGTTATCGACAGCGGTACAAAAAATCATCCATGTAGCGTTATTGCCCGTGACCACCGGCGCTACGACGGATGCTGAGTGCTCTGTCACTGGCATGACCGGCGCAACCGAGCGCAGCCGGATCTACGTGAAATTTTACATGACGCAGTCCGACTCAGTTGGATGCCCCGCCGCTGATAGTGTGACCAAAGAATACCGCGTTCATAAACAGCCGCGTGGTGCCGAACCAGAAGGCACGGAAGTTTGGATTGTCCGTCATCGCAATCACCCTGCCCGAACCGTGTGCGCTGACAACAATCGCAGCGGTGCCCGCCATTCTGTCGATATTTTCCTGTGACACATAACCACTGGCCAATGGCGCATTGGTGTACTGCAGCGGCGTAGCGTAAGGGTTTTCTGCCAGTTCCATAAATAGTGTACTGTCACGGAAGACCCGCAGCAGCGGTGAATTGTAGCCGTAACCCAGCGGGTGGCTCAGATCCAGCGTGGTGTTGAATATACTGCCACCAATGAGCTGCTCGCCCCGATCCCTGGACATCTCTGCATAGGCGCGGGTGGTTTCGCTTTCCTGCGCCGCATTGTCGATCAGGGTAATATTGGCAAGCTCGTTCTCAGCTGCCCAGTTCAGTGCGGTTTTATAGACAATCAGGGTGCCGCCTGCTTCGACCCATTGCTTTACCCTGTCGGTCTGCACCTGCGAATAACTGCCACTGGCCATGATCAGCACATTGTACTGATTGAGATCGGCCTGGCGCATACGCGACTGGGTCAGCAGCGTAACCGGAATCCGGAACTTCTGGTCGAAGGTATGCCATGCCTCACCCACCTCGGATGACCGGGTGCCCTCGCCGGCAATCAAAGCGATACTGGGTCGGCGCAGATTGCTGAAGCTCGGACTGCCCAGGTCTATGCCGGCAGATGACAGGCCGGTTTCCATTGCGTAAACGGTCATGCCGTCCTCTTCGCTGGCCTGACGCATCAGTGCGCGAATGTCGTCTGCTGACACCTCCTGCGGCCCTACCGGAACCAGAATGGTGCCATAATCGAACTCCCGCGGCCCGTCAGCGGTCACTGCGGTAAACGGCTCAGTGGCCACTTTGGCGCGAATGCCTGCATCCAGCAACCGGTACATCGCCCGCGACGCATAAAACTCATCCCATTCGAACAGGTAGGCGTAGGCATTGTTGCCACCGACGTATTCGCCTGCCGGGAATTGTCCGACTTCAACACGCTCGCCGAGCAGGCCACTACCAAACTGACGGCTGCCAAGCTCTGCAAAGGGTGTGTTGAAGGCGTAAGGGAAAGTCCACGTGGACACGTCATAAAAGAGTGTATCGGGGAAGGTGGTGCGCCGCTCAAAGATGGATTCAATCAGTCGATGCTGTCCCTGATTGGTGGGCACAACGTATGCCTGTCCGCGCTGGAAAGCCTGCTCGCCCACTTGCAGATCCTCATCCAGCACATGCACCGCAATCTGGTGCTGGCGCAGAATCTCGGCCATACGGAACGCACTGCCGCTGTCATCGGCATCACCAAATACATAGGCTTTGGTGTCAGCGGCGTCCGCCATGTCCAGCGCCTCCTGGTAAAACTCGCGCTGGTAGTCGAGCAGCTCGGTACGCAGTGCCAGCGCGCCTTCCAGCGTCGACAGTGAACTCAGGAACTGGTTCTGTATGGTAAACGGGAAACGCAATACGCCGTGTGCTGTGTCGCGGGCATGCCCGCGCGAACTGGCCTGCTCAAAGAGAATGCCAACCGCGCCATTGATATCCGGATAGGTCGAGCCCTTACCATAATAAAAGTCGTCAAAACTTTCGCGCGCATAATACAGCCGCTGATCTGCATCCAGTGCCTGCGCGTGAAACTGTGCGATGGCTTCGGTCAGATCCTGATTGCGCTGGGGCGTCATCGGGTGGGTGCGGGACGGGATACCCGGCTGGAAAAAAAATGTGTTATCCGATCCCATTTCATGATGATCGGTCAGTACATTCGGGCGCCAGCGGTGGAAGTTGGACAACCGGGCACGACTCTCGGGATGCCGCAACGGCAACCAGTCACGGTTCAGGTCAAACCAGTAGTGATTGGTACGCCCGCCCGGCCATGGCTCATTGTGCTCCATGTTATTCGGGTCGGTAGACAGCGTCATGGCGCGGCGGCTATTGGCCCATTGCGCGAACCGGTCAAGACCATCCGGGTTGAAGGAGGGATCCAGCAGAACAACGGCATTGGCCAATGCGTTTTCAATGTCCGGCCCCTGTGCGGCAGCCAGATGATACGCATACAACAGCGCAGCATTGGCACCGCTGGGTTCGTTGCCATGAACGCTGTAACCCTGGTACAACACCACCGGCATATCAGCTGTCATCAGCTCATCAGCTCGCGAGGGATCACTCAGGGCCAGATGTTGCTGGCGGATCTCTTCGATCCGGCCATGGTTTTGCGGAGAGGTAATGGTCAGGACCACCAGGGGCCGGTTCTCATAGGAGCTGCCAAAACGTTCTATGCTGACCCGGTCAGACGCCTCGGCCACGGCATACATATAATTGACCAACTGATCGTGACGCACATGCCATTCGCCCGGTACCGTGCCCAGCACCTGCTCCGGCGTCGGTATTGCCGGATCATACTGCACACCCTCAGGCAGGTAGTAGGCCATGGTCGCTTCCGCGTCGGCCGGATTCTGCGCGCCGGCCAGCGGCATCTGCAGGCCGGCCAGTACTGCCAGCACACAAAAGACACCCGACCAGGGTTTACGCGAGCCTTGGTTGACCAGATTCGTATTGCACTTGTTTGAGTTCCGGAAAGAATTGCTTCGGGCTGTATTCATAGTGGCACCAGTTTTTGTTGGTTGATTACCGCTCATCGCATTGTTATTGGTCAGAATATCGACTTGCGGCAACGATGGCTATACGGAATTTGTCCCCTATTGCCGACGGGCGTCGCGAATCAGATCGTAGGCGCTGGCGATATCGCGCGTCTTGCGCTCAGCTATTTCGCGCATACTGTCCGGCAAGCCCTGACTGGCCAGTTTGTCCGGATGGTTCTCATTCATCAGCTTGCGATAGGCGCGCTTTAGCTCAGGATCACTGATACTGGCGGAGACACCCAGCACCTGGTACGCGTCGGCCAATTGCTGGTCCGGTGAGCGGCCACTGCCGCCGCGTTGCCCGCCGCGCAGCATCGCCTCCAGCTGCGCCACCTGCGATTCAGGCAAACCAAGACCACGGGCGATATGCAGCAGCATCTTGTGTTCGGCAGGATGAATCTGACCGTCGGCGGCCACCGCACTGATCTGTATTTGCAGGAACATGCGCAACATGGCCGGATGGCCGCGACTGATCTGGCGGAAGCGCGCCAGTTCGGCATCCAGGTCAAATCCTGTTTCCTTGCCACGATTAAATGCGGCAATCGCCATTTCACGTTGCTGAGCTGACAGCCGCATTTGTGTGAAAACCGCCTCTGCGGCCTGCACTTCGTTTGGGGTAACGACGCCATCTGCCTTGCACAGCGCACCCATCACCGCAAACATGGAATCCAGAAAGCCGGACTGAATTCTGGACAGGCCCGCCACAGCCTGTTTTCTCAGGTACGCTGACAAAAACCAGCCGGCCACAGCGCCAACGACCAATCCTAATGGTCCCCCCATCAGGGATCCGACAAACCCACCCAGCAATACCGCAAACAAAGTGCAACTCCTGTGGCCATTATGGCCATGACATTAATAAAAATCAGACTTTTTCCAACCGACGGCGGCGTTCATCAAACCACAGCCGGCCAACCGGCACCGCGGACTTGTGTACCCTGTTATTGACGATATCAAAGACATCACCATTTTGCCCCTGTAAACATATGGGCACACCCGTGGCTTGCGCAATGTCGGCATTACACCGCATGTGTCGGGCTTCGCCATGCACGGGAATGGCGATTCGCGGCCTGACCCACTGATACATTTGCGCCAGCTCGTCGGCATACGGGTGGCCGGAAGCATGCAGGGAGCGGTCACTGGCATCGGCATGTGTCACTTTGATATGACGCGCTTCAAAACCGGCAATCAGGCGCGCGACATCGGCCTCATTGCCGGGAATGGTTTTGGCGCTGAAGATGATGTGATCACCGGCGGCCAGATTCACATCACGATGGCTGTCCATCGCCAACCGGTGCAGTGCCGCACCCATTTCACCCTGACTGCCCGTTGCCAGCAGCAGCATCTCCTGCGGCTGCAGGTAGCCCAGATCGGCATTGTCCACAACAGTAAAATTCTCCCGCAGGTAACCGGCGGCGCGGGCGCAGGCTGTCATATTGTGCAGCGAGCGCCCGATCACACCCAGATACCGTCCGGCCAGATGGGCAACATTGCCCAGCGTTTGCAGACGGGCGATATTGCTCGCGAAACATGCCACTACGACTCTGCCTTCGCTCTCCCTGACCGTTGCCAGCAAATCCTCAAACAGTTCCGACTCCGACACGGAACTGCCGGCATGCGTGGCATTGGTCGAGTCGCACACAATGGCATCAATGCGCGACCGACCTGCAGCCTGGAACAGTGCCGGATCAATGGCGTCCCCCACCACCGGGGCCGCGTCAATTTTCCAGTCTGCTGTATGCAGCACTCGCGCAACCGGAGTGCTGATCAACAAGGCATTGGTTTCCGGTGTTGAATGCGTTATCGGTAACCAGCGTAACCGGAACGGTCCCAGTTCCACCGTTTCGCCCGGATGGACGGTGACCAGCGGCGCGTCAACACCGGCCTGCCGCAACTTGCGCTGCAGTACCTGTCGGGTAAACGGCGTGGTATAAATCGGACAGCGGAACTGCTCCCACAAATGCGGAATGGCGCCGATGTGATCTTCATGCGCGTGAGTTGCCACAATACCCAGCAAAGCTTCGCTGCGATTGGCAATAAAAACCGGATCCGGCATTTCAACCCGGTTGCCGGACGCGGGCTGGTCATCGATTTTTTCAAAAGTGACCCCGCAGTCCACCATCAACCATTGACCGGCATGACCATAAAGGTTCAGGTTCATACCGATTTCGCCACACCCGCCCAGCGGCACGAACCAGAAATCCTTATGACCCGGGCTGCTAGTTAAACGGGTGGCTGACACAACAGACCTTTATCAAGTTATTGAATAGGAAAATCAAAATACTGGTCCGTAAAGGGCTCCTCGCGCAGCGTGTAGTGCCACCACTCCTGATCATAATTCACAAAGCCGGCAGCATTCATCAGTTCCCGCAACAGATGCCGGTTGGCCAGCGCCTGTGCGCCGACGTCGGGATTGTCAGTATGGGACAGGGCGTCAAAACAGTCGTACCCGGTTCCCATGTCGAGACTATTGTCCGGGAAACGTCGCGCCTGATCGCCCCGGCAATCGTAGTTACCCATCGGGTCAGCCAGGGGCTGCGTGGAACCCAGCGGCACCAGCGTCAGATCCACGGTGCTGCCCCGGCTATGCCCGGAGCGCTCGGCAATATAACCTCGGGAAAACAGCTCGTTTTTGGGCACATCCGGATAGAATCTGGCTTTCATCCTGTTGTCATCCGCATCTGCAGCCCAGGCGACAAAATGGTTAACTGCGCGCTGCGGGCGAAAACAATCATAGACCTTGAGCGAATAGCCCTGCAGATTGGCTTGCGCTTGCACCTCGGCCAGTGCCGAGGCCGCGCTCGTTGTCAACACACAGGCTGATGCCTGGTAACCGGTAATTGGCTCGCCAACAAAATTGTTGGCTTCCAGGTACCGCATGTCGAGTTCAATCGTATCATCGACCAACGCCAAACTGCTGAACCCTGCAGGCAGGCCCTGGTCAACAGCAAGTGACGTGCAGTGAGTGAGCAACATGGCCGCGGCGGCGCCCAATACTGGTCTGATGTTCATCACGGAACTCCTAGGAAGTACTTTGTCCACGGTATTTCAACTGCACCGCTTTGAGGAAATTTCGCAAGATCTGATCTTTGCATTCACGATAATGTTTATGTCCGGGCTTCCGAAACAGGGCTGTCAGCTCATGCTGGCTCAGGCTCATACCAACATCTTCCAGCATGACCAGTACCTCGTCTGATTTCAGATTCAGGGCAATGCGCAATTTCATGAAAATCATGTTGTTGCTCAACTGCTGCTCCGGTTCAGGTTGCGGGCCATCTTTTTTGCCACGCAGGTGATTGATCAGCCCGTTGAGGAAGATAGCGAGTGTGGTGTCATCGCAGAACACGAAATCAGGATCCTCCTCCGCTTTCAGCCAGTTGCACACCTGGTCACGCGTCACCTGGCACTCAGCCTGGGCAAAAATATCCATCATCTGTTGGTCGCTGTAGTCAAACGCGTAACGCAGCCGTCGCAACACATCATTATTAATCATGCGTCAGCTCCCGCGAATACGATTCGCATGCGTTGGCCGGCGAATTCAATGACATCATCGGCAACTATTTTCTTGCGCTTGCGGGTCTCAACAACACCGTTGACACGCACCAGGCCGTCGGCGACCACAGACTTGGCTTCAGCGCCGCTGCCGACCAGGCCCTCGAATTTGAGAATCTTGTACAACTCCACAGGCACGATGTTGACATCAACATCCACTGCCTTCGTTGCCGACTGCTGACTGTCCGGGTTATCGGGTGTATTGCTGGTCATAGTTTTCCACTTCGTTGAGTTTTTCGTTCACGTCCGGGCGCAAAGTTGAATGCCATCGGGCCGAATTTCTATCACGCCCTGCTTGTACAAACGACCAATGGCTTTTTTGAACGCCGCTTTACTGATGTGAAACAGGCGGGCTATTTCTTCGGGTGACGATTTATCATGCACCGGCGCAAAACCATCCTGCTTTTCAAGGTACGCCACAATCACCGCACCCTGTTCATCCAACACCTCAACCGCCGGTCGCAGCGACAGGTCAATGCGCCCGTCGGGACGGACATGTTTGATATAACCACGGATGCTCTGGCCAAAACTCAATCGCTGTGACACGTCGGCAGAGTGCAGCACACCCCAGTGGCGGTGATTAATAATCGCCTTGAAGCCCAGATCAGTACTGTTGGCGATAATCAGGTCAACAGCCTGCCCGGCATTGAAGCGATGCGGTTTGTCATCGTCAAGGAATTTGTCGATCTTTGACGATGCCACAATGCGTCCGTGCACCTTGTCGACATAAATATAGACAAGGTAGGAGCGTTCTTCTTCCATGGGCCGGTGCTGCTCCATAAACGGAACCAGCAGGTCTTTCTCCAGCCCCCAGTCCAGAAACGCGCCTACGGCATTGCGATCCACTACCGGCAGGTAGGCAAATTGCCCAACCATGGCATTGGGCATTTTTGTGGTTGCCACCGGTCGGTCTTCACTGTCCAGGTATACGAACACCCGAAGATCGTCACCAATAGCGGCACCTGCCGGCACATGGCGCCGGGGCAGCAACACACGCTCCCCCTCTCCGGCTCCCAGATATACGCCAAAATCGGCAAATTCAACGACTTGTAAGGTATAAACCTTGCCTAGCTGCAACATGTCATACTCGAATAATCAGATTTGGGCAATTATACAGAGAATCGCCCCTCAAACCTTGATCATTTCAGCAGTGCGATGCCATTCAGCCCGCCGGATAGTAGGTCGCGGCGCCAGGTCCGACCGGCAGACCAAGCAGGAACACCCAGACATAAAACAGAATGACCCAGAAAATGAAGAAGAATATGGAAAACGGCAACATCGTCGCGATCATGGTACCGATGCCGATGTTTTTGTTGTAGCGGGTAGCCCAGGCCAGAATCAAACCAAAATAACTCATCATCGGTGTGATGATATTGGTGGTTGAGTCACCGATGCGGTACGCCGCCTGGATCAGCTCCGGCGCATAACCCACCAGCATCAGCATGGGCACAAACACCGGTGCGGTCACCGCCCATTGCGCGGACGCCGAGCCCAGCATCAGGTTGACAAAACAGCACATGATGATGAAAAACAGGAATACCAGCGGTCCCGTCAATTCAGCGCTGATCAGGAACTCGGCGCCGGTGACGGCAGTAATGACACCCAGATTGGTCCAGCCGAAAAAAGCCACAAACTGCGCGGCGAAAAATACCAGCACCACATAGAGCCCCAGGGTCGACACTGCCGACGCCATGGCATCAATCACATCCCGGTCATTACGCATGGTGCCGGTGACACGGCCATAGGCAAATCCGGTCACCAGGAAAAACAGAAAAATGAAGGCCACGATACTGCGAAAGAATGGCCCGGCACCGCCGTCAACGGGATCGCGCAATGGCGCGCCCTGGGGCACCGCCAATAATGCAATCAGCGCCAGCACCAGTGCGGCGGCCATACCGGCAACCAACAGACCCTTGCGTTCCACCGGTTTCAGTTTTTCCATGCTACTGCCATCGAGCACACTCGGGTCAGCGTTGCTGTCGTCATATTCGCCCAGCTTGGGCTCAACAATATAGATCGTGACCAGTGAACCGACGGTGGTAATCAGGAAGGTGCTGACTGCCATGAAGTACCAGTTGGCGGTGGCATAGACTTCGTAGGACGGATCGAGCAGGCGCGCCGCCTCCTGGGTGATTCCGGCCAGCAACGGATCTACCGTTCCAATCAGCAGATTGGCGCTGTAGCCACCGGATACGCCGGCGAAGGCGGCAGCCATACCGGCCAGCGGATGCCGCCCCAGGGCCAAAAAGATGGCACCGGCCAATGGCACCAACACCACATAACCCATTTCCGAGGCGGTATTGGAGATGACACCGGCAAAAACGATTGCGACCGTGACTACATGCCGGGGCGCACTAAGCACAATGCCCCGCACCATCGCGGATAACAGGCCCGACTTTTCGGCGATACCGACACCGAGCATGGCAACCAGAACAACACCGAGGGGCGCAAAATTGACAAAGTTGCTCACCAGATTGCCCAGAATCAGGCGCAAGCCTTCAGCATTAAGCAGGCTGACCGCCTCAATCGTGGCACCGTCGGCTGCCGACGGCCGCGGATCCGGTACCGAAACACCCAACGCACCGAACAAACCGGACACTAACACCATGCCAAAGGCGAGCAGGGCGAACAGCGTTACCGGATGGGGCAGCAAGTTACCGAGCCATTCAACGCCGTCCAGAAACCGGGTAAACCATCCGCGGCCGACCGTCCTCTCCATGTCGCCATGAGCCATTGTTGCTCCTCGCTTATTTGCTGTACCAATGCGCGCCGACATGGTTTGTGGCAAGTCACCTTGGCGGTGCCGCTACCCAATGACACAAAATAGAATATTTTTTTCTAAAGCTTTCGAATATTCGGCCGTTTACTGTCTTGCAGCCATCCCCTACACCTGAAATCAATAACGCAGCTGCAATCACATGTCTGCGTTTAGCCGACAGGCGACACTAACAAACATTTTACAGCAGAGAAAGCTCATGACTATCATTTCGACCCGTCCCCTCTTACGCCGGTTTATGATCATCGGTTTACTTTCGGCATTCGCCGCCACATCAAGCCACGCCCAGGAGGGTCAGATTGCCCGCAGTGACGGCGGTAGCGACGCCATTGCCCGCTTCGTGATGAACTTTGGCCGTTTCATCGACTGGCCGGCAGCTGCTTTCAGCAGCGCTGACAGCGATCTGCGCGTTTGTGTGCTGGGCGAAAACGAGCTCGGCCGTTCACTTGACCAGCACGTTAATGGTAAGCGCGCCGGCGACCGCACGATCTCCGTGAGCAATCTGCCCGGCAGCGACCTGAGCTCTGCCCGTGAATGTCACATCGTTTATGTCAGCTCCAGTGAAACCGGCCGCACTGCGGAAATTACCGGCGCTGTTGCCGGCTCGCACGCACTGACCGTCAGCGAAATCAGCAATTTCCCTGAAGACGGCGGCATGATCGGCCTGAGCGGCGAGCGCGGTGATCGTATCGCCATCCGTATGAACCGGACTCTGATCGAGAATACCGGCCTGAACGTTCGCGAACAGTTAATGCGCGCAATTCAGTGAGGGTGTAAACCACACGACTGCCGCTGGAGGACCTAACCGTGTCAAATATAAACTGGAGTCTCAAATGGAAAGTGCTGACGGGAGTCACACTGACCAGCGCGCTGGCGGTAATCATGTCGACGGCGATATTGTTCACCGTCGAACTGAACCGTCTTGATGAGGCCATGAGAACAGAGGCGTTAACCACTGCCCGCCTGATCGGTACCAACACTACCGGGGCGCTGGCGTTTTTTGACGATGTTTCTGCCACCGAGACATTGCGCGCACTGGACGTCAATGAAAACATCATGGCGGCGGTATTGTTTGACGACAGCGGCAGTCCTTTTGCCAACTTTGTTGCTGATGGTGAGAGCGCCGGCGCACTGCCGCAAAGTCCGGGCCGGCATGAAGTCGTGCAACACAACGACCTTGGCTACCTGGAACTGTTTGAGCCGGTAGCGATGGACGGCGATGTTATCGGCACATTGTACATGCGGGTGAGTCTGGCAGAGCGGGAAGCACTGGTCAGCGCCACTACCCTTATCTCGGTCCTGATCGTATTGGGTGTGACCGCGCTGGCACTGGCAATCTCATTCCTGATTCAGCGCTCCATAGTACGCCCTGTCGTTGAAGTGGTGAACGCGCTGCGCGACATGGCTGAAGGTGACGGCGACCTCACCAAACGCATACACGTTACCAGCAAGGACGAAGTGGGCGAGCTGGCGCACTGGTTCAACCTGTTTGCCGCTCGCGTGCATGATGTTGTAGGCAAGTTCAAGGAATCTGCCATCAATCTGAGCGCCGCCGCCGAGCAGTTGTCAGGCACCATTACCAAAACCTCTGCCGGCGCGCTGCGCCAGCAAAGCGAGATCGAACACGTGGCCAAAGCCATGTCAGAGATGTCGACCACGGTTGAGGAAGTCGCGCGCAATGTTGGCATGGCAGCAAATGATGCGCAAAAGGCGGATGACGAATCCAGCAAAGGCGCCGATGTGGTAACCCAGACCATGGGCGCCATTAACGCCCTGGCACTTGATATCGATCAGGCCTCGGAAGTGATCACGAATCTGCAGAAGGAAACCGACAGCATTGGCTCGGTACTTGATGTCATTCGTGGCATTGCCGAGCAAACCAACCTGTTGGCTCTGAACGCGGCTATTGAAGCGGCGCGAGCGGGTGAGCAGGGTCGCGGATTTGCGGTGGTGGCCGACGAAGTGCGCACTCTGGCCAGCCGCACCCAGGCATCGACCGAAGAAATCCAGAACATGATCAGCAAGCTGCAGACAGGCGCCAACCAGGCTGTGCAGGTCATGGTGAAAGGCAAGGATCAGGCCGCATCCAGTGTGGATCACGCCAGCCGTGCCGGACAATCCTTGCAGAACATCACCCGCGCGGTATCAGTGATCAAGGACATGAGCAACCAGATCGCCAGTGCTTCAGAAGAACAATCTGCCGTCAGCCTGGAGATCAATCGCAATATCAACAACATCTCTGATGTTGCCAATGAAACTGCTACCGGTTCACGCGAAATCAGCACCGGTGCCAATGAACTGGCCAGGCTTGCAGCCGAGCTGCAAACCCTGGTTGGTCATTTCAAATGTGATGCCCCGGGCCAGCACAGAGCCTGATCATCATCAAGGCGCTGCAGTGGCAAATTGCGGCGCCTGATACGCATCCAGTTCACGCTCCAGCTCGGCCGCCAGGCTGAGCAGCGTGGGTTCGGACCAGGGCAGTCCCACCACACTGATCCCCAGCGGCAAGATGCCATTGAACGCAGCCGGTAGCGTGATCGACGGATACCCGGAAATGGCCGCCGGCCCCGATGTACCGAAACCAAATCCATCACCGCTATCCGGATCTATCGGCCAGGCCTTGCTGTAGGACGGCAGGATAATGGCATCAGCGCCCTGCACCTGCAGATATTCATTGAGCATGGCTTCGGCCAGCTGCCGACTGCTTGCCAGTGCCTGTTGGTAGGAGGCCTGATCCGCGACCAGATCAACTGCTGCAGCCTGCTCCAGGTATTCCTGACCGAATGGCCCCAGCGCCGCTTCGCCACGGGTGTTGTTGAAGGCGACCAGTTCGGCAAAGGTGTTGACGTCTTCTGCCACATCATAATCCTGTAACCACTGCTCAAGGTCGCGCCGGAACTCATAGATCAATACCTCAAACTCGGCCGCTCCCATCTCCCGTGGCGCCTGCCAGTCGGCAAGCTGAACAACTTCAACGCCGCGCGATTCAAACATATCTGTCAGCTGATCGAACACCGGCGCGAAAGCCGACTCTCTGGCATCATAGGCTCTGACCAGCACCACCTTCTGCAAGTCAGGGACCTGATCGACGCTGTAGCTCAATGGTTGCTGAAACCGGCTGCGGGCCTCCGGTGTCAGTATGCCATCCAGCAACAGCGCCGCATCAAATACATTACGCGCCATCGGTCCGGCGATATCCTGTGCGCTGGCAATCGGAATGATGCCCTCGCCAGACACACTGCCGCGGGTGGGCTTGATACCAACAATGCCATTGATCGCGGCCGGGCACATGATCGAGCCATCCGTCTCGGTGCCAATTGCCAGCAGGGTCATGTCAGCGGCCACGGCAACCGCAGAACCGGCACTGGAACCGCAAGGCGTATGGGTGAGCAAATGTGGATTAAGGGTCTGCCCGCCCAGCGCGGACCAGCCGCTGATTGAGTCTTCACCCCGAAAATTGGCCCACTCGGACAAATTCGCTTTCGCCAGGATGATAGCCCCGGCGTCACGTAGCTGCGCCACCAGCGCAGCATCACGGTTGGTCAGATGGCCCTGCAGCGCTAACGCGCCCGCCGTTGTTGGCATATCGTCGGCGGTCGCGATATTGGCTTTCAACACCACCGGCAACCCGTGCAGTGCCGACCTCACGGTACCGGCGGCGCGCTCCGCATCCAGAGCCTGCGCCTGCGCCAGCGCCTGCGCATTGACATCGATAATGGCCGCCAGTTCATGCCCTTGCCGGTTGTCCCGGGCAATATTATTCAAATAGTAGGTGACCAGCGCCTGACTGCTCAGCTCACCGGTATTGAGCGCATTCAGGGCGGTGCGTGCGTCCATCCATTGCGGCTGGTCCTCCTGCGCCGGTTCTCCACTGCAGGCCGACAGCACGGCCAGGGCCAGAACATTCACAGTCAATAATCGTCGACACAAAAACATTCAGCCACTCCTGTCAGGGCAAATTGTGAAAAACACCATTCATTGGTTCGAGCAAGATAATAGAAGGCTTTGCACAGAGTTTCCAGCCTGTTTCCCATTCACGCCTTGTTACGTTATCCTCGATAACATAATAATAAGTCAGGTGTCATCGTGACTCAGTTGCCCGCCAATACCCGCATGCACGCAATCGCAGGCCAGGCCAGCTGGCGCCGGAGGCTCGCGGCCTTGCTGATTCTGGCGTGGACACTGACGCAGAGCGGCCAGGTTCTGGGCCACGGCAGCGTGGTTGACGAAGGTGACGCCTGCGTTATCCAGTTCGGTTTTTACAGCGCGCACTTTTCCATTTTCCAGCCCGAAGCCACTGGCCATCAGGGTTTCTGCGAAGATATACCCAACGCCGACGCAAGCGTGTTTGTCATGGAATATCGGCATGACTCCATGCGCCAGGTGCCACTTGAGTTCCGCATCATGCACAACAACAGCGGACTGGGCCGCTTTGTGCGCTGGCAGGACATAGCCGGGATGACGGCCGAACAGCTCAGCGCCGACACCGTGTTTTTACAATCCCTGCCTGCTCAGCCCGACGGCGTAGCCCGGATATTGCACGACTTTGAAAGCACCGGTGACTACATCGGCATCGTCAGCATACCGCATCCCAGCGACGACATTCTTTATCACGCCGTTTTCCCTTTCCGGGTTGGCGCGTCTGTCTGGTCCAACTGGCCCCTGGGGTTGCCGATACTGGCGCTGCTCTGGTTTGCAGTCCGCCGCCGGGGCCGTCGCAGTCAATCCAGTGCAACCGGAGTAAACCATGAAGCAACCTGAACGCAGCCTGGCGATCGTCATTGTCCTGGGTTTCACTTTCGCCATGGCTACCAGCGGCGCCGCTACCAGTCCCCTGACAACAGTGAGCCAGCCGGCAGGATTGCACGTAACCATGCAAAGTGAACTGGAACCTGTGACCATCAATCAGATGCATACCTGGATTATCAGCGTCCATGATACACAGGGCGAAGCCATCAATGATGCCGTCATCCAGGTTGACGGCGGCATGCCTTTACACAACCACGGACTGGCAACCAGTCCGCAGGTGACCGGACAACCGGGCGAGGGTCGTTACCGCCTGCAGGGCGTGCGCTTTCACATGAACGGGGAGTGGGAATTACGCCTGCAGATTGAACATGCCGGAGTGCCCTATCAAGCCACATTTACGCTGACACTTTAACAGTCGCCATTCTTATGCATCGGAAGAAACTGACAATATTGCTGGTGGCACTGGGACTGACCCCGGTGCTGGCATACCTTGCCTGGCAACATGTTCCGGCACCGTTGCCCGCACGCTGGTCGCCACAGGAGGTCGCAATACTGCAATCATTGGCGTTACAAAGCTTGCCGCCACTGCCACCTGACCCCGGCAACGCGGTGGCTGACGATCCCGGCGCAGCCGAACTGGGACACCACCTTTTCTTCGACACGCGCCTGAGCATAACAGGCAATGTTGCCTGTGCCACCTGTCATCAGCCTGAGCATCATTTCACCGATCAACTGCAACTCGGCAAAGGCATTGCCGAGGTTGATCGCAACACCATGAGCCTGGTGGGCACTGCCTATAGTCCCTGGCTATTCTGGGATGGACGCAAGGACAGTTTGTGGGCGCAGGCGCTGGAGCCTCTGGAAAACCCGCTGGAGCACGGCAGCAACCGCAGCGATATCGTCGCCCTGATAAGATCCGACACAGATTACCGCCAGCGCTATGAGAGCGTTTTTGGCCGCGTGCCGAGCCAGCAGTCCACCGACCAGGTATTTGCCAATGTCGGTAAAGCCCTGTCGGCCTACCAGCGCCGGCTGCTACCGGGGGCGACAGCCTTTGACGACTACGTGGCCGGCCTGGACGATGCCGGCGAGCTGCAGCCGAATACACACATGAGCACCGAGGAGCTTGCCGGGCTGCGACTTTTTATCACCAAGGCAGATTGCACCAACTGTCACAATGGCCCGCTACTCACCAATAATTCTTTCCACAACACTGCGGTGCTGGCGGCCCCCGGCATGCTGCCCGCGATGGGACGGACAGAAGGTCTGCGACGCGCGCAGGCTGACCCGTTTAATTGCCTGGGCGACTTCAGTGGCGCCGGTGAGGGCGAGTGCCAGGAACTGCGCTTCGCCAAAGGCGGTGATGACATGATCGGCGCGCAACGCACGCCCAGCCTGCGTGATGTCAGCAAAACGGCTCCCTATATGCATGCCGGTCAGATAACCGACCTCGCCCGGGTTATCGAGCACTACAACGAGGCTGACCTGGCCATGATAGGTCACAACGAAGCCAAACCGCTCGGCCTGCGTGCGGTTGAGAAAAAGCAGCTGGAAAGCTTTTTGCGTAGCCTCACGGCGCCACTGGCGACCGACCCGCATTGGCTGGAACCACCGGAATCCCTGCCGCAGGATGCGTTGCCTCACCGGCAACAACCGCAAACCCCGAATACCCGGGGAGAAATAAAATAGACACCTTCATCTTTGAGTGGCTGCAACGCAATCGCGACATTGCGATTTTTCTTGTTCCTGTTTTTGCCTTCGCTGAAGCCTGCGTCGGTATTGGCCTGCTGATCTCCGGCGCCATTCTGGTGGCAATAGGTTCGGTGCTACTCGCCAACGACATCGCCAACCTCAGTCAGATTCTGCCACTGGCGATGGCCGGCGCCCTGCTCGGCGACCATGCCGGATTCTACACCGGTCGCTGGATTGGCCCTCGTTTTCATCACTTTACCTTCGCGCAGAAACACCGGGCCAAACTACAAAAATCCGAAGCCATGATTGTCAAATATGGCCCCTACGCCATCTTTATCGGCCGCTTTCTCCCCGCCATCCGCAGCCTCATTCCGGCCATGCTGGGCATCAGTGGTTTTAACGCTGCGCGTTATTCGGCGCTTGATGTCGGCGCCTGCTTGCTGTGGTCTGCCTGCCTGGGCGTCATTCTGTGGGCCATCGAAAACGTGATAGGCTAAACCAACCGCACAAGCGATATCGAATCCGAACCATGACCAAACGACTACTGATCATCTACACGGGTGGCACCATCGGTATGCAGCAGACGCCCGCAGGCCTGGCGCCGGCACCCGATCTTGCTGCCGAAATCCGGCACATGCCGGAACTGGGGCAGGCATTTCAGACGCACCCTCCCCTATTGGAGACCCTGAGCTACGACCCGCTACTGGACAGCTCTGACATGACACCCGGGCGCTGGGTGCAGATTACCCGCGATATACTGCAGCACTATCAGCATTACGATGGTTTTGTGGTGTTGCACGGCACCGACACGCTGGCTTACACGGCCTCGGCGCTGAGCTTTTTTCTTGAGCGCACCGATAAGCCCGTGGTCATCACCGGCGCGCAGTTGCCCTTTGCCTACCCACGCAGCGATGCGCGCAACAACCTGATCTCGGCGCTGGAGGTGGCGGCCAACATGCCTGCATCCATGACCCAGGTCTGTGTCGTCTTCGGCTCCAGAATTCTGCGTGGCAACCGTGCCATCAAAGTATCGGCCAAAGCCTATGATGCCTTTGACTCTCCACGTTACCCGCACCTGGGCACCATCGGCATCGACATCGAATACAATCGCCGGCGCCGCTTCCCGGTTGGCTTCGGCAATTTCACCAGACACGGTCAGCTGCCACCCGACGATGCTGTCGCACTGGTTCGACTGTTCCCCGGTTTCAGTGCTACGACGCTGCGCGCCATCTGTGGCAACAGTAATCTGCGCGGCATCGTGCTGGAAGCCTACGGCGCCGGCAATGGTCCCGGTCAGAATCAGGACTTTCAGGACACCATCCGGGACGCCGTACACCGCGGTATCGTGGTGGTTGTGGTGTCCCAGCCACTGGACGGCATTGTGCGTATGAGCAGTTACGCGGCCGGCAGTGCCCTGGCGCGCGCCGGTGCCATCAGTGGCCGGGACATGACCACCGAAGCGGCGCTGACCAAACTGTACTACCTGATCGCGCTGGGATACAGTGCTGACAACATTGCCAAAAACATGAAAACACCTGTCGCCGGGGAGATGCGCCGCTGACAGGTGCTACGTTAATGGCTCGATTTACCTTTATACGAGGTCATGATGAGAAACAGAACACAACGCATTATCCCGACAGGACTTCTGCTCGTGGCACTGGTATTGGGCTGTTCACCGGAGAGCGAACCCACACCACCACCGATAGCCGATACCCAGACACCCGTTACCCGGGCCGATGACGCGGCGACGCCAGTACCGGCCGGGATCAACGACTTTTTCTCGGAGTTCACCGCACAATGGGTTCGGGCCAATCCCAATCAGGCTATCAGCACCGGCTTTTTTGACGGCGCTGAACAGAACCAGCTTGAGCAACAGGTCACGCCGTTGACGCGGGCTCAGGAACAGCGCCGCATTACCCTGGCGCACGAAGGCCTGGCGCAACTTGATCGCTACGACCTGGATCAGGAAAACGATACCGTGCGTATCTCCGCCGACGTTATGCGCTGGTCGTTGCAGCGCGTAGTCGATAACGGTGCCTTCCTCGATTTCGAATTCCCGTTGCAACAAATGAACGGCGCCAACGTCGGCCTGGTCAATCAACTGACGGTAGTTCACCCACTGCGTTCAGCCAACGACGCAGAAAACTATCTGACGCGGCTGCAGTTACTGGATGACCGTATGCGTGAAGCCACCACAGAAGCAGCGCGGCAATCCGAAATCGGCATTCGCCCGCCCACGTTCATTCTGCAGACCACTATTGATCAGATGGACCGGTTTATTTCCGACACACCGCGCGATAACCCGTTAGCGACCACACTGTTCAGTAAGACCGCATCCATTGAAGGTCTGAGCGAAGATCAACGCATCCAGTTGCTGGAACGTGCGGCGACCATTGTCGCCGATGAAGTCTATCCGGCCTGGCGCGATGCGATCAACGAACTCGAGGAGCAACTTCCGCTATCAACCAGCGACGCGGGGTTGTGGGCCATCCCGGGTGGCGATACGTATTATGCCGCGCAGCTCAAACGCTTCACCACAACCGAGCTGACCGCCGATGAGATCCACCAGATTGGCCTGCGAGAGGTGGCACGTATTGAATCGCAGATGGACACCCTGATGCGCCAGATCGGACTGGATGAGGGCACGGTTGAAGAACGCTCGGTCATACTGCAGCAACGCCTCGCCTATCCGGATTCTGACGAAGGTCGGGCTGCCCTGATGGACGATATCGAAGTATATCTGCGCGATGCCGAAGCACGCGCCGAAAGCCTGTTCGACAACCGCCCGACAACACCCGTCATTGCGCAGCCTTACCCGGAGTTCCGCTGGGAGAACGCGGCCGCCTCGTACACGTCGCCACCTCTGGATGGATCGCGTCCGGGTATTTTCCAGATGCCATTACGACTCGATCGATTAAGCAATTTCACCCTGCGAACGCTGGTTTATCACGAGACCGTGCCAGGTCATCACTTCCAGATCGCACTCATCACCGAAAATGACGAGCTGCCGCGCTTCATGCAGATACGTGCCTTCGGTGGTATCTCGGCAAGCTCCGAAGGCTGGGCACTGTATGCCGAACGACTGGCTGCCGAAGAAGGCTGGTACGAAGATGATATAGAAGGCCTGCTTGGTCAACTCGATTCAGAGCTGTTCCGCGCACGCCGGCTGGTTGTCGACACCGGGCTGCACGCCAAACAATGGACCCGCCAACAGGCCATCGACTATGGTATTCCGCCGAGCGAAGTGGATCGTTACGTGGTCTACCCGGGACAGGCAACGTCCTACATGATTGGTCAGTTGCGTATCATCGAGCTTCGTGACCGCGCCCGTGAAGCGCTGGGCGAACGCTTTTCCATGCAGGATTTCCACAACGTTGTACTTAGCCTGGGCGTCGTGCCATTGACAGTCCTGGAACGTGAAATTGATGCTTACATTACTGCAGCAAGAGAGGTCTGACCATGAAAACCATCATCCCCGGCATGGCATTAGGTCTGCTGGCCACCACTACCCTGGCGCCGTCCATGGCAAGCGCAGATGAACAGTCGTTACACGCCATTGCAGCCGCCACATCGGCACAGCGACTGGAGCAGGACATCACCACGCTCGCCGGCTTTGGCACCCGGCACACGCTGTCCGGGACTGACTCCGATACCCGTGGTATTGGCGCCGCCCGCCGCTGGATCAAGGCCGAGTTCGACAGGATTTCGGCCGATTGCGGCGGCTGCCTTGAGGTATTCTATGTCAGCGATATCGCTTCCGGTACGGCACGGATACCGGATCCGGTGGAAGTGGTCAACGTCATCGCCATTCAGCGCGGCAGCGAAGAGCCAAACCGCTTTGTCATGATGAGCGGCGACATCGACAGCCGCGTCAGTGACATTATGAATTCAACCAGCGACTCCCCCGGCGCCAACGACAATGCCTCCGGCATGGCAGGCACAATTGAGGCAGCCCGTGTCCTCAGCCAATACGACTTTGCCGGCTCCATTATCTATGCCGGCTTGTCAGGCGAAGAGCAGGGCCTGACCGGTGGCGCCATTCTGGCGGCGCATGCGCTCGCTAACAACTGGGACATCAAGGCAGTCATCAACAATGACATGATCGGTAATATTCGCGGTATCAACGGTGTCATCAACAACACCACAGCCCGGGTTTTCTCCGAAGGCACCCGATATGTGGAAACCGAAGAAGAAGCACGTCAGCGCCGGTTCCAGGGCGGTGAAGTGGATTCTGCGTCACGCAACATGGCGCGTTATATTGACGACATGGCTGACCGTTACATTCCCAACCTGGACGTGATGATGGTCTACCGGCTGGACCGGTTCGGCCGTGGCGGGCATCACCGGCCGTTTAACGAAGTCGGTTTTCCCGCCGTGCGCATCATGGAGACCAACGAGAACTATAACTGGCAACATCAGGACATCCGGGTCGAGGATGGCATCGCTTACGGCGACGTCCTGGAGCATGTGGATTTTGACTATGCAGCGAAACTGACAGCATTAAACGCCGTCACCATGGCTGCCATGTCATGGGCGCCGGCACCCCCTGAAAACGTCAGCATCAGCGGTCAGGTCAGTCCGGACACCACGCTGAGCTGGGATAAAGTACCGGGTGCCACGCAATACCGTGTGCACTGGCGCCTGACCACGGATGCGCAATGGACCAACTCGCGCACCGTGGGTGATGTCGATGCGTTCACATTGGAGAATGTGGTGATCGACAATTACTTTTTTGGTGTTTCCAGCGTGTCCGCCAGCGGCGTGCAGAGCCCCGTGGTCTTCCCGGGCCCTGCCGGGGCTTTCTGACAATCTGTTTTTAATGCTATTCCGCGTTACTGACCCGGGTGGTAGGTACGAACTGCCCGGGCCTCAACGTCTTCTCGGTAATACGCCACGTCTTTGAATTCGCGATCCACGTAGCGCTGCGCCTGATCATCAAAATGCGGCGATGCCGGATCCGAGCTCTGACCACCGGCCAGCAGACTCTTGGCCCGCACCCGGTCGCCAAACTCCACCACCGCTATAAAACTATTGCCAGACGAGCCATAAATACGATTGGTGCCCGGATAGGCACGCGCGCCAAATGATGCCAGTGCACCCCAACGCGAAGATGCCATGCCAACGGGTAAACTGGGCGCGTTGTCACTGTACGGATGATCGATATCACCGGTGATACGCTGATAGCGGTTAATCTCACCCCAGGGTGTGTTCCAGGTGCCGAAGGCCTCGGTAAGTTGCAACAGGGTAGCGCTAAACACCGACAATCTGTCCACCATGTCACTGTCCGTGCCCAGCCAGTTGATCTGCTCCATCTGGCTTAGTCCGGCCGGTGTATCAATCTCGCGCGCGGCATTCATACCGTAAAAATGCGCCAGCGTCATGCCTACCGAGTCTGTGCTGACCCGATAATCCCAGCTGCGCAAGGCCTCGATAGGCTGTTCCAGATCAGGCCAGTCGGGCTCCAGTTCTTCCCAGGCACTGATCAGCCCCGGCACCAGTTGTTCAAAGCCATTGATGTAGGGGTCGTACGCCAGCGCTATCAGTGAATCAATGGTCATATCCGAGGCCCCCTGCAACAGGCGTACTGCCTGCAGCCCGCGGAAATTTTCGGCCTCCGGCGCCATATAGGCAGGGTAGTCCTGGGCGCGGGGACTGTTTACACCCGCCATGGTGAACGGCGTCGCGTTGGTGTTCTGCAGCCAGCCATTGGGTGGATTCACCATCATGACGGTTTCTTCCACCGCATGCACACCCTGCCAGTCAGTCGCCGGGTTGCTGCCATCAACCGGCTGCGAATAGTCAAACTGCGTATCCCGGCGAGGCATAAAGTTGCCATGAAAGTAGGCAATATTGCCTTCGGCATCGGCAAAAACGGTGTTGTTGGATGAGTTGGTACGGATATCCATCATCTCCATGAACCCGTCAAGGTTATCGGTCTTCATGCGCAGGTAGGACTGACGCAGGGCGTCGACCGAATTCCAGTTGATGCGGGTGACCACCCAACTGCCGTCCTGCATGTGTGTTATCGGACCCTGATGCGTCATGTAACGCTTAAAGCTGCGTTGCTGCATGACACCGTCATCATCCATGAAACTGAGTGTGATATCCGATACCTCCAAGGGGCGCAGCTCGTCGCCGTAGCGATAGAACAACTCATCGTCCTGTTGCACCACATCCTGGACAAACTCATCCATAAAGTCGGCACCTGTCGAGGTGTGCATCCAGCCGGTGGTTTCGTTGAAACCCTGATAGATAAAAAACTGTCCCCAGGTGGCAGCACCGTAGGCATTCAAACCTTCGTTGCTGACGACATGGTATTCTCCGCGAAAGAAGAAACTGGTATGCGGGTTGATCAACAACATCGCGTCACCCGACGCGGTCCGCGACCCGTCCAGGGCAAAACCGTTGGAACCAACAGGTTCATCATGAATGCTGTCGGCAAGAGTGGCCGGTGTCAGATGTGCCACCGCTGTCGGCTCCGGCCCTGAATAGAACGCTTCAATACCGTGCAGGGGAATCTGCTCTATATCACCACCGATGGAACCCTCGAAGAAATAGAAGGGCATCCATGGCTCAAACCGGGTCAGCAGTGTTGGCTGCACTTCCGGGTGCGTGGCCAGATAGTAGTTCAGACCATCGGCAAAGGCATCACTCAGCTCTTGCAACCAGTCCGGTGCCGACGCGTAGGCATCGCGCGCTTCCGCCTCACTCATATAGAGCCGGGCCCGCAGATCACTGTACAGCGCCGGTTCACCTTCAACCTCTGCCAATCGGCCGATCGCCCAGATATAGTTTCGTTCTATCCGCGGGAAATCGTCCTCTGCCTGCGCAAACAGGAATCCAAACGCCGCATCGGCATCGGTTTCGGCGTAGATGTGCGCGACACCAAAGTCGTCTCGCATGATGGTAACGCGCTCAGCAATAGCTTGCAGACGCTGTAGCTCCGAACCGGTATCAGCAGGGTCCGGCGCTGAGCATGCGGGCAACAGGATAAGCAATGCCAATAACAACAGGCCTTGGCGGATGGCGTGCGAATGTGCGGTCAGACGGGACATGGCAGAACTCCGTTATTCCTGTTTTGCAACAGACTCAGAAATGGTAGATGAAAATTTTTCCGTGGCCACATAACTGGCAAAACCCAGTGCGATAATGATGCCAGCGATCGCTGCCTCCTGCGGCCGATTAAACGCGATGAAACTCAAGGTCCAGATCATGATGGCACTGTATAGCAGAGGCGGCAAAGGGAACAGCCAGGTCCGGTAGCTACCGGCTTGCCTGTCGGCTCCTTTGCGGAAACGCAGTACAAATATGCCCAGCACGGTGGCCAGTGAACTGAGGCCCAGAATGAATCCCGAGAACACCAGCACTGACTCGAATGTTGAGGTCACAATAAACAGTATGGTCAATCCGCCCTGGGTATACACGGCGGCTCTCGGCACTCCGCTTTTATTACGCATGGCCAGCAACCGGAACAAACGAAAATCTTCGCCCATCACCTGCAGCACACGCGGCCCCGCCATCAGCATGGCACTGACCGTTGAAATCAACAACAGTGACAATACACCCCCCATCACCAGCGCACCCGTGCTGCCAAACGTGGCCTGGGCAACCACCACGCCGATTTCCAGTCTGCCCTCCAGCTCCGTCATCGGCACGGCATAGAGAAAGGCTGCATTCAGTGCCAAATACAACAGAATAACAATGGCGGTCCCCCCGATCAGGACCATCGGTACTGTCCGTGCCGGATTGTCAACCTCCCCGGTGATGTAGGTCGCCGAATTCCAGCCGGTATACGCATAATTGACGTAAATAAGGGACACCGCAAAAGCACTGCTCAACAGCAATGTGCCGTCGCCATCTGTCGGCAACAGATTGACCTGTTGTGGCGCCTCGACTGTGGTCGCGATCAATCCGACAAACCCGACTATCAATAACACTTTGAGCACGGTAAACCAGTTCTGCAGGCCGCCACTGGCTTTGTGACTGCGTCCATGCACAAAGGTCACCACCGCGACCAGCACCAATGCAGCCATCATTCGGTTGATGGGTACCAGGTGGCTGACCGACGAATCCAGGTAAGCGGCGAAGGTCATCGCGGCCAGCGCTGTTGGTGCCGCAAACCCGACGGTCAGCGACACCCAGCCGGACACGAAACCGATAGACGGATGATATAGCTGACTGAGGAAATTATACTCGCCGCCCGAACGCGGCAGGCGGCTGGCCAACTCGGCATAAGTCAACGCGCCACACAGAGCCGCCACGCCACCCACCAGCCACAGCATCAGCAGGACAAAAGTCGATTTGATATCAATGATCTGATAGCCCAGACTGGTGAACACACCAGTGCCCACCATGTTGGCGACAACCACGGCGATGGCCGTTGCCGGTGTATATCGGGCGGACGTTTGTGTACGGGGATCAACCGCCCCAGTGGCATGCGCTTGTGTATCGGTCAATATGGGGACCTCGCTGACAGACTCTGGCTAAACTCCGGGCAAAACCCGAAACAAAGCCTCATAATATGACCGAAGCCAGCTCAGGGAAAGCTGAAATTGCAGGTGACTGCTCGGTGACAGATGAAGGATTGATTGCATGATTGAACGCATACAGACATCGTTGGCCAATTTTGTGGTATCAGACTCCATATTGAGTCTGTTGATCAGCACCGGGCTGCTTATATTGAGCTTATTGGTCATCCGGTCCCTGATCTCCCGCTTTATTAAACGCCAGGTCGATTCGCTGGAACTGCGCCGACGTTGGCTGGTGCAATCACGCAATGGCCTGATACTGCTGCTAATGCTCGGCCTGGTGCTGATCTGGGGCGAAGAACTGCGCACGCTGGCATTGTCGATTGTAGCCATTGCGGTTGCCTTCGTAGTGGCCACCAAGGAACTGATCATGTGCATCACCGGCTCCATACTGAAGGCTGGCGCAGGCTCTTTCAGTATCGGTGACCGCATCCAGATCAAGGATTTTCGCGGCGATGTTATTGACCAGAATCTGTTGGCAACAACCATTCTGGAAGTTGGCCCGGGCAAACTGACGCATCAACGCACCGGACGCATGGCAGTCATTCCAAATGCGCTGTTTGTCTCCGAGCCGGTGATCAATGAAAGCTTCACCCATGATTATGTGCTGCACGTCTTTACCGTGCCGTTCAAACGTGACGACGACTGGCGCGGCGCACAACAGGCCATCGTGGAGTCGGCACGAAAACAGTGCGCCCCCTACCTTGAAGAGGTCCGCCGCTACATGAACCGCCTCAGTGTTTCACGGGGCCTGGAGACTCCGTCGGTGGACCCACGGGTCACTCTGCAGGTGCCCGTGGCGGGCGAAATTCATCTGATTGTGAGGGTCCCCGCAAAATCCGGTCAACGGGGCTTCATTGAGCAGGCCATCATGGCCGAGGTGTTTCACAATAACGACTACCTGCCAGAGTCGCGACCTGTTGGCACCGCGAATGCGCCCGTTGCCGGCGATTCCCGCCCGACCTCATGACCGTGGCGGCGCCTTGGCAGTCGTTTCGGCGGCCGCCTCGCCTACCAGTATGGACAAGGCACCGTCGCAGGTGACATTGCAGGCGGTGCCAAAACTGTCCTGTGCCATATACAGCGCGATCATCAATGCCACCGCCGTTTCGCTGAAACCCAGCATGGAACCCAGCAGTCCGACGGCGGCCATCACTGCCCCCCCCGGAACGCCGGGCGCGGCCAGCATGACAATGCCCAGCATCAGGATAAAGGGCACGATGATGGTCAGTGACGGAATATCCAGACCGTTGTAGATCGACATCACAGCCACAGCACAACTGACAATGGTGATGGTCGAGCCTGACAGGTGAACGGTAGCAAACAGTGGCACCGTGAAGTCCGCGACATTTGGCGTCACGCCATTGTTTTTGCTGGCCTGCAGGGACACCGGAATAGTGGCCGCACTGGACATGGTGCCCAGCGCGGTAAAATACGCCGGCAACATATTACGAATCAGGCCAAAAGGTGATTTACCCGCCTTGATACCCGCCAGCGTGAACAGCACCATGATCCAGGCCCAGTGCAGTACCAGCGCCATAATCAGCACCACACCAAAGGTGCGCAGGGTACCAAAGACCGTGCCCGCAGCAGCAAGCTCGGCAAACACGCCGGCAATATAAAGAGGCAGCAACGGGATTATGATTTTCACCAGCAAGCGCTGAATGATGTCGCGGCCCTGATCGGACAGATCTTTCAGCTGTGTGGCGCCGGTGGCAGCGATGCCTACCCCGAAAATAAAAGCCAGCGCCAGCGCCGTCATCACACTGAATACCGGCGGTATGGTCAGTTCCACAAACGGGGCCAGGGTCACCTGCCCGGTCGCAGGCGCTGCGGACCCGGCTGACGTCAGCATCGGCACCAGTATCGAGGCAACCACAAAGGCGACTGTGCCTGCCACCAGCGTGGACAGGTATGCCATGCCCAGTGACCGGCCCAACAACCCCCCGGCATTGGTCGGCAGAGCGGCGATGCCGCTGGTGATAAAAAACAGGATCAGCAGGGGAATAGTGAAAAACAGCAACTCACCGAACAGGGCCTTGAAGGTGATCAATATCTGAGTCACGCCGTAGGGGGCAAACAGTCCGATCAGGATGCCCAGCACAATGCCCGCAATCAGTTTGAATATCAGTTGCATGAGTCGCTCTCGTGGTAGTTTCTTGTCAAGGATAGATGACAGCAAAAATACACAGTCAGAGGTCAAATTACCATCATTGATGGCAAGGAAATGCCTCAGTTAATCGCACTATCCTGCATGACAGGTGCTGTACCTTGTGCCAAATTGACTCATTTCAGACGCTACCGCATAATCAGTACATCCCCGCGGCCCCGTCACCGGGGCCTGCCCATCTATAACAACAACGCCGAGGTTACACACCCATGAAACTGATTCTACAGACCACTGCCGCCGCGACCCTGCTTCTGGCCGGTGCAATGGCGGCCATGGCCGATGACAGCTCGATTCACAAGATAGATCCTTCCGCTTTCGGTATCGATCAAACTGAAATAGCCTCCATCCGCTCGCAGATGCAGGCAGCCGTTGACGGCAACCACATTGCCGGCGCCCTGCTTCTGGTTGGCAACAATGACGGCGTCGGGCTGCTGGAAACTGCCGGCACCCAGGGCCCGGACGACGCCACACCGGTAGACGAACAGACCATTTTCCGCATCTATTCCATGACCAAGCCCATTGTCAGCGTCGCTGCCATGTCGATGGTGGAGGACGGTCTGCTCAGCATCGATGATCCGGTTGGCAAATACATTCCTGCTTTCAATTCGCTGGAAATCATTGATCAGGAAACCGGTGACACCCGCCCGGCGCAAAATGTGATGACGGTTGCACACCTGCTGACGCACAAATCCGGGCTGGTGCAATCCATCTTCGCCATGGGCACCACCCTGGGCGGCCTGTATGAAGCCAATGTGCCCTCCGACGGCAGCGCTACTGCGCGCGAAGTTGCCGACAGCCTGGGCAACCTGCCGCTACTGTTCGAACCGGGCACGGCCTGGCATTACGGTCACTCCACCGATGTATTGGGGGCGGTGCTGGAAGTCGCTGCCGGCCAGACCCTGGACGTTATCCTGAACGAACGCATCTTCGAACCCCTGGGCATGGATGAAACCACTTTCTACGTGTCGGCAGACAAGGCGTCACGCCTCGCGGAACCAGTTCACGGGGCTATGGGCGACAACACCATTGTGCGCCCGATGCTGTCCGGCGGTGGCGGTCTGAACTCAACCACGGAAGACTATGTCAGATTTGCCCGGATGCTGCTCAATGGTGGCGAGTACAATGGCGCCCGCATCCTTGAGGAAGAGACATTGGCGTTGATGCAGGAAGAGCGAATCACTGACGATGTATCGCGTGAGTATTTCTTCTACGGCGATCGCGGCGGCTGGAGCCTTGGCTTTCATCTGCAACCGGTTGATGCCTCCGACCCCGAAGGACCCAGCAACTTTGGCTGGCGCGGCATTGGCGGCACCCTGTTTCTGGTTGATCCGGCCAATGAATTTTTCATGATCTACATGGAACAGAAACGCGGTGGTCCGCGTGGAGCGCCATTCGACAACAATGTGGCTCAACGGGTGGTTTACGGGGCCATTGATTGATCCAGTAAATCTGACCCTGACATACAAGAAGCCGGCTGCCTTAGCCGGCTTTTTTTTGTTCTGGTTTTTATCCTGGCTGTCTATTCTGTCTGTCTATCGTGGCTGTTTTGGCTTTTCTGGCTGCGCCTGTTTTTAATCGCCGTATTTACGAAAACCTTGGCGATTCTCACCAATCATCAATCCTGCTCACCAGCAGCAACATCCTTCCTGCGGCCTGAATGTTTCTCCAGAAAAACGTATCCATTTGTTTTTATAAGACTAATTGGAATATTTTCGTGCTGGCCCCGATTTTGCAGTACTACCGTCAATAGACAGCTATTTATCAATGACTTTAAACCCTGACGGCATAGACAACGTCCAAGCATTGATAAAGCACTGACCAGTCATCAACAAATTTTTTACTGCATCGGTACAAAAATGAAAATAAGCGATACCTCTGCTCAGGATATAACACTGAGTCCGACCAACGGTCGCAAGAAAATTCTGCTCATCACAGTGTTGGTTGCCACCGTGGTGCTGGCCTGGGTCAGTGTGCCTGCCGTGCAGCGCTGGTCCCAGGCACAACAATCGGTGGCAGGTGAGCGCCTGCGTTTTGCGCAGGTGATGCGCGGCGACTTTGTTCGTGATGTCACCGTGCAGGGACGCATCGTCGCCGCCGTCAGCCCTACCCTGTTCGCCAGTCAGAGCGGCACCATCACCTTTGCTGTTGACGCTGGCGACAGCGTGGCGGAGGGTCAGATCCTGGCCAACGTCGACAGCCCGGAAATGCAGAATCTGTTACTGCAGGAGCGCTCCCGTCTGATGTCCCTGCAGATTGAATACGACCGCCAGCGCATTGCCAATCAGCAAGAGGTACTGGAGAACACCCGTGCCCTCGACACCGCGACCCTGTCGTTAAAGGCCGCCCAACGTGAGCTGACCCGATCCGAACTGGCAATAGCCCAGGGTGCGATTTCCACGGTGGACCTGGAACGGGCACGCGACAATATGGATACCGCCCGGATAATGCACAAACATGCCGAGCTTAATACCGAACTCGACAATGAACGCTTGGCCTTTGAGCTGAAAACGCGACAGCTCGCAGTAGAACAACAGGAATTGCTGGTGGATGATCTTGGCCGGCAAGTGGCGGAACTTGCCATTGTGTCACCCGTCAGCGGCATCGTCGGCAACCTTCTTGTGGACCAGAAAACCAACGTCGCCCGCAACCAGGCAGTGCTCAGCGTGGTGGATCTTTCTGCCTTCGAAATCGAGGTACAGGTGCCGGAGAACTATGTTGGCGACCTGGCCATTGGCATGCCCTCGGAAGTCCGTGCGGGTTCGCAGTTACAGAACGCCACACTGATCGCAGTATCTCCGGAAATTGTCGACAACCAGGTGTCAGCCAGATTGCGTTTTGATGAACCAATACCCGAAGGATTACGCCAGAACCAGCGCCTGAGTACGCGCATTCTTCTCGAAGAGAAAAAGAATGTGCTCATGGTACAGCGTGGCCAATTCCTCGAAAGCGGCAGCGGCCGTCTGGCCTATCGCGTGGTTGATGATATGGCCTACCGCACCCCTATTACCATCGGTGCTACCAGCCTGGCATCCGTGGAAATACTTGATGGCTTGAACGTGGGCGACACCATCATCGTTTCCGGTACTGATGCCTTTAACGAAGCCGACACTGTATTGATCAATAACTGACATCACCGCCCGGCGCGGCGTTAGTCAACACAAGGAGAGCCTGAATGCTAAAAATGACTCATATCCGTAAGGTATTCCGTACCGACCTGGTTGAAACGCATGCGTTGCGCGATATTTCGCTGAACGTTGCCGAGGGTGAATTCATTACCATCACCGGGCCATCTGGTTGCGGCAAGACAACCTTTCTCAATATCGCGGGCCTGCTGGAAACCTGGACCGATGGCCAGTACCTGCTGGACGGCCAGGATGTCGCGGCATTGAGTGACTTCCAGCGTGCCAAACTGCGCAACCAGAAAATTGGCTTTATTTTTCAGAGTTTCAATCTGATGCCCGACCTTAATCTGTTTGATAATGTCGATGTGCCTTTGCGTTACCGCGGCATGAAAGGGGCCGAACGCAAGGATCGCATTGAGCGCGCGCTGGATTCGGTTGGCCTGCTATCACGCAAGAAACATCTGCCTTCTCAGCTTTCAGGCGGTCAGCAGCAACGTGTTGCCATTGCCCGTGCGCTGGTAGGGGAACCACGATTTCTGCTAGCGGACGAACCCACCGGCAACCTGGACTCGAACACCGCTGAAGGCGTCATGGAGCTGTTGCAAAGCATAAACGACGCCGGCACCACCATCATTATGGTGACACATGACCCGTCATTGGCCAGCCGCAGTGCACGCAACATTCATTTCCTGGATGGACGCATTGCTGAATCCGACCACATAGCCGTCGCCGGCCAACTCGAAGCTGTCAGCTGACAGGGAGATATCACATGTTCATCTACTATATCCGCCTGGCACTGCTTAGTTACCGGCGCAACCCGGTACTCAGTTCGCTGATGGTGCTGGCAGTGGCGATCGGCGTGGGCGCCTACATGGTTATCTTTACCCTCAACTACTTCATGGGCGGCGACCCGATTCCACACAAAAGTGCGCAGCTGTTTCATGTTCAACTAGACTATGGCGATCCTGCGGTCGCCGATTTTGAACCACCGCCACAACTGACCTACATCGATGCCATAGCGTTGCTGGACCTTAGCAGTGAACACCCGAGAACTGCGAATTCAAAATTTGTCGGTGTTGTGGAGCCGCAGAACCGGGATATCCGCCCATTTTCGGTCAGTGGGCGCGGCAACTTCAGCGACTTCTTTACCATGTTTGATATTCCGTTTCAGTATGGCAGCGGCTGGGACCGCGAGGCTGACGAGAACCGGCAGCAGGTCATCGTGCTGTCGAGTGAGCTTAACGATCAATTATTTGGCGGCAGCAATTCGGTGGGGGAGACGGTACATCTTCACGGTTACAATTTTACCGTTGTCGGTGTACTGGACAGATGGTCACCCATGCCAAAATTTTACGATGTCAATAATGGACCTTTCGATCCGATTGAAGAGGCCTATATCCCATGGCACCTGATCGTTGCGCTACGCATGGACAGGAGCGGCAACACGAATTGCTGGGCAGCCCCCGAGGGTGATGGTTTTCAGGCGTTCCTGAATGCCGAATGCGCCTGGATACAGTTCTGGGTTGAACTGCAGGACAGTGCGGCACGCGATGATTACCTGAACCTGGTAGACAATTATGCCGCCGAACAAAAGTCATTTGGCCGCTTACAGCAACCGGTGGACAAGCGCCTGTTTGATGTCAATGAATGGATGGTTGAACAGGAAGTAGTGCCAGACGAAACCCGCATCCTGTCGGCTCTGGCAGCCATGCTGCTGGCTGTTTGCCTGCTCAATACCGTCGGGCTGCTATTGTCCAAATTTCTGGGCAAGGCGCCGGAAATTGGTGTGCGTCAGGCGCTGGGAGCACACAAAGGTTCGCTGTTCATACAGCATGTGATCGAAGCCGGATTCATTGGTGCACTGGGCGGTGTGCTTGGTCTGGGCGTGGCAGCGCTCGGCATGGAAGGTGTCAAGATACTCATGGGAGACCTGATCGTATCCGACTGGATGCAGCTGAACCTGACCGTGATGCTCGTCACCATTGCACTGGCCATTGTCTGTACGGTGATAGCGGGCCTTTACCCTATCTGGCGTGCCTGCAATATCAACCCGGCCATTCACCTTAAACTTCAGTAGGAGAACCGTATGGAATTCGGGCCCATTCTGCGCGCACTGCTGCGCAACAAACTCGGTGTCGTGCTGATCGCACTACAAATCGCATTCACCATGACCGTGATCGTGAATGCGGTCTATATCATCAATCAGCGGGGCGAATTGATGCAGCGCCCCAGCGGCGTGGATGAAGACAATCTGTTTCACATTCGCAGCATCGGCTTTGGTGAGAATTTTAATGAAGAGTTAGCCATAACCGATGACCTCGACCGACTCCGGCAAACACCGGGTGTGGTTGACGCGACCGTGATCAATGCCATCCCGGTCAGCAACAGCGGGTCGTCAACCGGTTTTAGTCTGGAGCCAGGTGACCGTGGCTCCATGGTACCCTCAGCCATCTATTACGCGGGACACCGAAGTCTGAACACGATGGGACTGGAGTTGATCGCGGGTGTCGACTTTGCAGAGTCGGATGTCTTGATACGCCCTGCTTCCAGCAATACCAACGCCGGTTCCGTCATCATTACCCGGGCGCTGGCAGAAAGGCTGTTCTCGGCTGATGCGCAGAGTGCCGTTGGGCAGTCCATCTTTACCCCATCGGGGCAGGCTATTCGTGTCATCGGCGTCGTACGCCAGCTGCAGGGACCCTGGCCGCTGTGGCCTGAAATCGAAAATTCCGCGATCTTCCCGGAAATCGTCATAGATGGCTCGTCAATGTATCTGATTCGAACCGAAGCTGGCGAACAGGATCGTCTGATGCCTGCGGTTGAAGAGATGCTGGCAGCCAGCAATGATCAACGCATCCTGCGTCAACTACGCACAATGGCGGACACCCGGGAAGAGAGTTATCGTATCGACAGTGTGATGACACGTATTCTTTATGTGGTGATCGCGACACTGATATTCATCACGGCCATGGGCATCGTGGGGCTTGCCGTGTTCAGCATCAACCGTCGCAGAAAACAGATTGGTACCCGCCGGGCTCTAGGCGCAACCCAGGGTGCAATTTTGCGTTATTTTCTGCTGGAGAACGTGATGATTTCCGGCATTGGCGTATTGGCTGGCGCGGCCCTGAGTATTGCTTTCAATATCTTCCTGGTACAGACGTTTAATATGCCCAGGATCGACTGGTTCTACATACCCGCCGGTATGCTGGTTCTGTTGCTGGTTGGCCAGCTAGCGGTGGTCGGACCGTCCCGGGCAGCAGCGCGCATTGCGCCCGCACTGGCCACGCGCTCGGTGTAAGGGGTTGCCAACGGCAGGGCCGGCGAGGCATCTTCATGCCGGGCTCAGTGCTGACCGAGACCCGTGACACGGATATTCTCGCGGTGAAATGACATCGCTGACGTTGTGCTGCTGCGCCGATAGGCATCGGGCAGCAGCAGTCAGATCGGCATGGCTTATTTCTGCTCGTAGTGTCCCATCAACATACCAGTCGCCAGGATATGACCGTCGATAGCTTCCAGCAGCTGAGTCTTGTTCAGGCCTGCAGGCAGCTCAAGCGCTGCATCAAGGGCATATATCCGGAAATGGTAGGCGTGCAATTTGCCGTCAGCCGGTGGCCGTGGACCAAAGTAGCCGGTCATCCTCGCGCCGTTAACACCGTTGATCATGCCGTCCAGCCCGGCAACACCAGTCACCTCTGCGTCTTTGCTCAGGCCTTCCGGCAACTCTGACGCCGCTGCCGGGATATTGTAGGCCACCCAGTGTACAAAGGGCTGCGGCGTTGGCGCGATCGGATCGTCCATGACCAGTGCCAGTTGTTCAGTGCCAGCCGGCAGATTGCTCCAGCTGATTTGCGGTACGGTGTTGTCGCCGTAAGCCGAGTACGCCAGCGGGACCGTGCCGTGGTGGTCAAAAGCTGTGCTGCTGACGGTGATGGTATCTTCCATCTCGGCCGCGGACAGCAGTGCCGGCAGTACCATGAAACTGAGCGCAATAGCGCCGATCGTGTGTTTTAAAGTTTGCATTAATGGAACTCCAGAGTGATTTAAACGATTCTGACTTCAGCTGCCAGAGTAAAGCAGGTCTTGCTGTAACTCAATGCAGACCACAGCGCTTTGCGACGACGCTATTGTCTGGCTCGGTGTAGCGTGCCAGACTGCAGATCCCGCAACCGCCTGCAGCGCCAGAGATATGGAAAAATCATCCCCCGACAAAGCCGGTATCAGCAGTCTGCTTCAGGCCGCGCGCTTTGTTCTGCCCTACAAAAAACAGATCCTGCTGGCGTCCGTCGCGCTGCTGTTCACTGCAGGCCTGACCCTGGGTCTGGTGCAATATGTGCGCATCATCGTGGACTCCGGTTTTGTCGCCGGTTCCACGCAGTCGTTGAGCGGCGCCATCCTGGGTTTTCTGGCCGTCGCCATCCTGCAGGCATTGGGCACATTTGCCCGTTTTTACTGGGTGTCATGGCTGGGTGAGCGGGTCACCGCCGATATTCGCAAGGCCGTTTTTGATCATTTGCTGACCATGCACCCGGCCTATTTTGAAGACAATGTCAGTGGCGAAATCCAGTCACGCATCACCACCGATACCACCTTGCTGCAAACGGTTATCGGTTCATCAGCGTCCATTGCTCTGCGCAATACCCTGCTGCTGATCGGTGGTGTCATCTTCCTGTTTATTACCAACCCGCGGCTGACCAGCGTGGTCTTGCTGTGCATACCGCTGATCATTGGCCCGATCATCATTTTCGGCCGCAAGGTGCGTAATTTGTCACGACGCACACAGGACCAGATCGCGAATGTCGGGGCTTATGTCGGCGAGAGCATTCAGCAAATAAAAACCGTGCAGGCTTACAATCATCAGCGCGAAGATCAGCGCCTGTTCGCCGGCCATGTCGAAAATGCTTTTAATGTAGCGCTGTCTCAAATCCGCTCACGATCATTGCTGATCGCTATCGTCATGACGCTGGTTTTTGTCGCCATGGCGGGCATGATCTGGGTCGGCGGGCAGGACGTTATCAATGGCCGCATGAGCGCAGGCGAGCTCACCGCCTTTGTTGTCTACGCCGTCATGGTGGCCTCTGCCGTCGGTGCCATCAGCCAGGTGTTTGGCGATTTGCAGCGCGCAGCCGGTGCCACCGAACGCCTGATCGAGCTATTGAACGCTGAGTCTGCTATCAGTGCGCCGGCCGCACCTGCGTCGCTGCCGGCCAGCCTGAACGGCAGCCTTCAGTTCAAGACGCTGCGCTTCTGCTACCCGACGCGACCGGACACGCCGGCGCTTGATGGCTTTGAGCTCACCATTGCAGCCGGTAGCAGCCTCGCCCTGGTCGGACCATCGGGTGCCGGCAAATCGACGCTATTTGATTTGCTGCTGCGTTTCTATGATCCGCTCAGCGGACAAATATTGCTGGACGGTGTCGATATCCGGGCGCTGGATCCAATGGAGCTGCGACGGCATTTTGCGCTGGTCAGTCAGCAGCCCACCATTTTTACCGGTACTGTGGCGGACAATATTCGTTATGGTTGCCCCGATGCCAGTGATGAAGCGGTGCGCGCCGCAGCAGATGCCGCTTTCGCCAGCGAATTCATCACCCGCCTGCCGGAAACCTGGAACAGTCAGCTAGGTGAAGCCGGCATCCGCCTGTCCGGCGGTCAGAAACAGCGCCTGGCCATTGCCCGTGCGATTCTGAAAGATCCTAAAATTCTGCTTCTTGATGAAGCCACCAGTGCTCTGGATGCCGAAAGTGAGCGTACAGTACAAGTAGCGCTGGAGAAATTGATGCAGGGGCGCACTACCCTGATTATCGCTCACCGCCTGGCGACCGTGCGCAATGTTGATCGCATTGCCGTAATGGAAGCAGGCCGGTTGATTGCCACCGGCAGTCATGACGAGCTGCTAAGCAGCAGCCCCCTGTACGCACGTCTCTCCGCCCTGCAGTTCGACACTCATATCTGAGTGCTGAGGTCGCATCATGCGACAGGACCAGGAGACAGACATATGATTGAGCCACAAGATCGCGCGCGTGCTGCGCTAAGAGCACTGTTCGTGGGTGACGCACTTGCCATGCCGGTACACTGGTATTATCGCCCGGCAGATATTGCGCAACAATTCCCCGGTGGTGTGCGGGACTTCCATGACGCCCCGGCGTTTCACCCGTCTTCCATCATGTCGTTGCATTCCACGCAGCACGGCGGACGCCAGGGTCGTGCAGCAAAATCAGACTCCGCTCGCGATATCGTGGGTGATGTCATACTGAAAGGCAAACGTCAGTTCTGGGATATACCCAATCAGCACTACCATCAGGGCATGCGCGCCGGGGAGAACACGCTTAATGCGCATTGCGCCCGCGCAGTGATGCGCTCCATCATGGCAAACGCAGGGCAGTACGACCCGCGCGTTTATGTAGAGCACTATATCCAACTGTTGACGGCAGAGCCTGCGCAACATCCCGACACTTATGCTGAGTCCTGTCATCGCGGCTTTTTTGCCAATCTGGAACAGGGCAAAGCGCCATTGCACTGTGGCGCAGTCACCCATGACACACCTTCCATTGGTGCTCTGGTCACCATTGCTCCGATCGTGTTTGCCGAACGCCTGCGAGGCCGCTCACTGGAGACGGTGCAGGATCTTTGTCAGCGGCATCTGTTTCTGACGCACCCCGATGCCGGGCTGGCCAGGGTTTGCCGGGCCTACGTAAACCTGCTGGACAGCCTGTTGTTCCGCGACGAATCTGATGATGTGATGTCGCTACTGACGCAAACCGCCCGCCACAGTGCGGGACTGGATCTGCCGGGTTTGCTGGCCCGGACACATGACGACAGTGAGGTACTGGGCCGTAAATACTCCATTGCCTGCTACATTGACGGCGCCTGGCCGGGCATCCTTTATCTGGCTGCCCGCTATCTGAACGATAGCAAACAGGCCCTGATAGCCAATACCAACCTGGGGGGCGACAACGTGCATCGCGGCGCCGTACTGGGCGTAATCACCGCATTGTGTGGGGACTCACCGCCAGTCGATGCGCTGTATGAGCAACTGGTTGATCGCCAGCAAATAAGCGGGGAAATCGAGGGATCGACGGCAACCTGACACTGGTTATTTTGTGACCGCGAGGTTCTGCCCCGCTTCTCCTTGAGGACCGGTAAGTGTATGATCAATAAAACAATCATAAAGTAGCTTGCCCATGGACCTGATAACAAATTATTTCGAAAGCCTGGTGTATGACCACATCAAGCACCAATTGAGGGATACCCCGGCAGCGCATGACGAAGATTACATTGCCGACGTCGCTTGCGTTGCTCTGAACAAACTGCCGGCGCGTTATGTGCGCCATATCGTAGATACCCGTTTCTTCGAATCGGAGGAAGAACACAGGCTGAACGATACTTCCGTTAAGCACGCTGTGACTTACGCAATCGGGTTCCTCGAAAAACGTGCCGGCATCTCGCCTGACGGATCCGCACACTTCAGGTCCGACAAAGGACCCTACGGCATCCCGTAAATGCGCGTCGGCTGAAATGAAACACCTGCTCGACCATTGTCAGACAAGGAGAGTAATTCATGATGCCAAACACAGACAGGCACTCACGATACGCCAATCTTCCGGCCATTCTAGCCGGCCTTGGCGCCCTGCCATTCCTGGTCAGCAGCCTGTTGCTCACGCTGGGGGTGTACAATCTGCCGCTGTTGGGCAGCACCGCAGAAATCCTGCGCAGCTACAGCCTGGCCATCGCAGTGTTCATGTGTGGCATTCATTGGGGGCAGTATCTGCAGGACACGCAGGCCAGAAGCCTTAATCTGTTGATGACCAGCAATGTGCTGACACTGATTCTCTGGTTCGGATTTCTGGTGACCTCGTTTGTGGTCTATTTTGTCATTGTTATCGCCGTGTTCCTGGCCTTGCTCTGGGTCGACTATCGACTGCACAAAGCCGGCAGAATTACCGCGCGCTATTTCCGAATGCGACTCGCAGTGACGGCGGTAGTGTGTGCATCACTGGCCTTGCCGCTCAGTTTTATCTGATCCGCCAATACACGCCTTTTAACCAATCTGTTTAATTTTCGCGATTAATTTCATAGACGCACATATTCACGACGGCTGCGACGTTCAATGATTCAACATCTCCGCAACCGGGGATGCTGAATGCCCGTGCGTTCATCGCATCGAGCTGTTCTGCGGGCACGCCTCTGGCTTCATTTCCAAACACCAGGCAATCAGACTGATGGAAAGTGCCGGATGTCAGCTTTTCTCCCTGCATGTCCAGGCAGCCGATTGCGGCGTATCGTGATGCCAGCGTCGATAGCGGCACGTCAATTTCCACGGGCACATGAAAGATGGCCCCCATACTGGCCCGTACAACTTTGGCGTTGTAGGGGTCCACGCAACCGGGGCTGAGCAGGCAGGCAAAATTGCCGAACCATCCCAGTGTGCGCAGTATGGTGCCAAGGTTGCCCGGGTCCTGGGTTTCAAACAGATAAACGGCGCGCTGCACCGGCGCAGGTTCAGAATGCTGCAACGCCGCTATCGGCACACTGGCAATGATACCCTGCGGTGATTTGGTGTCCGACATCTGCATCATCAGTTTGTCACTGACAACGGTTTTATGCAGCGGTCCGGGCCAGTCCTGATACGAGTCACTGACATATAGCTCACTTTCCAGCAGTGCCGGGTTGGTTTCAGCCGCCTTCTGCAACTCCAGCACGAGATGTTCACCCTCCGCCAGAAAGCAACCGAACTGTTGGCGATATTTTTTCTGATGCAGTTTTTTCAGCTCATCGCTTTTCAGGCGGCTCATGGCTTAGTCCTCTTCGCTGCCGGTCTGTGCATCTGCCAGCATTGCCAGCGCCAACGCCTCAGCCACCTTGATACCGTCGACACCGGCTGACAGAATGCCGCCAGCGTAGCCTGCACCTTCACCGGCCGGGTACAGTCCGCGGGTATTAAGGCTTTGCAGGCTTTGTGGATCGCGGGTGATACGCACGGGAGACGAGGTTCGGGTTTCAATACCTGTTAACACTGCGTCATCACGATCAAAACCACGAATCTGTTTGCCAAATGCCGGCAGGGCTTCACGGATGGCACTGATTGCATACTCAGGTAACGAAGACGCCAGATCTCCCAGTTTAATACCGGGCTGGTAGGACGGCGTAACCTCTCCCAGAGTCGTCGACGCTTGGCCGCGAACAAAATCGCCCACCAACTGACCGGGAGCACAATAGTCGCGACCACCCAGCTCAAAAGCGTGCGCTTCCAGTTGTTCCTGCAACGCCACCCCCGCCAGCGGGTCGCCGGGGAAATCCTGCTCGGGACTGATGCCAACCACGATACCGGCGTTGGCGTTGCGCTCGTTACGTGAATACTGACTCATGCCATTGGTCACCACACGGCCGACTTCGGAGGTCGCAGCGACTACCGTGCCGCCCGGACACATGCAAAAACTGTAGACTGCCCGACCGTTGCTGGCATGATGCACCAGTTTATAGTCAGCCGCGCCCAGTGCGGGATGGCCGGCATATTTCCCCAGGCGTGATTTGTCGATCAGGGATTGCGGATGCTCAATGCGAAAACCAATGGCAAAAGGTTTGGCTTCAACAAACACGCCCCGGGCATGCAACATACGAAAGGTATCACGCGAACTGTGACCCAGGGCCAGCACGACATATCGGGTTTTTATCTCCTCGCCGCCGGCCAGTGTGACACCGCTTACCCGACCGTCTTGTAGAGTGACATCGGATACCCGACTTTCGAACCGGATTTCGCCACCCAGCGCCCTGATCTCTTCCCGCATGGTGGACACCACGCCGGTCAGGCGAAACGTGCCAATATGCGGTTTGCTGACAAACATGATTTCCTCAGGCGCGCCCGCTCTGACGAACTCATGCATGACCTTGCGACCATAGAATTTGGGATCCTTGATCTGACTGTACAATTTGCCATCAGAGAACAGGCCGGCGCCGCCCTCGCCAAACTGTACGTTGGACTCCGGCGTCAGCGTCTTTTTCCGCCACAACGCCCAGGTGTCCTGGGTGCGGTTTCGAACATCCTTGCCGCGCTCCAGCACAATGGGTTTGAATCCCATTTGTGCCAGTATCAGGGCGGCAAACAGACCGCAGGGGCCGAAACCGATGATTACCGGCCTTTCGGTCATGCCAGCCGCCGCCTGCGCTACCGGATAGTAGGCAGTGTCAGGTGCCGGACGAACGTGCTGATCTGGGGCGAAGCGCTGCAACACGCCGGCTTCATCAACCAGGGTAGCGTGAATGATATAAACAAACGTGATTTCACTGTTCTTTTTACGAGCATCGTAGCTGCGCTTGAACACGCTGAACGCCAGCAGTTCATCACCGGCCACCTGCAGCCGCTTCACGATGGCGGCGCGGAGTGCTTCGGGTGGGTGGTCCAACGGCAAGGCTAGTTCAGTCAGGCGAATCATGTTGAGGCCCCGGCCGGTGACTCCGGCAAAAGGTATGGAAGCGCAGCGCGGGCAGTGCCCGGTACTGCTCAATAGGCGACTATGCTATGCTTTCACCCCGAAAAAGTCATCATCAGCATTCCTGGCAGGCACATGGCCCGATCAAAAAGCAGCAAACGCTGGCTGGACGAGCACGTCAACGACCCTTACGTCAAAAAGGCGCAAATAGACGGTTTCCGCTCGCGCGCCAGCTATAAGTTATTGGAAGTAAACAACAAGGACAAGATCATCCGGCCCGGCATGCTGGTATTGGATCTGGGCTCTGCGCCGGGTGGCTGGTCCCAGGTGGCGGCACCCATCGTCGAACCCCAGGGACGCGTCATTGCGTCCGATATCCTGCCCATGGACTCGATCGCGGATGTGGATTTTATACAGGGCGATTTCACTGAACAGGAGGTTTTTGATCAGATTATGGCCGCACTGAATGGTGCCGGGGTCGATCTGGTGATGTCGGATATGGCTCCCAACATCAGCGGCATTGATGCCGCTGACCAGGCGGCGTCCATGTACCTGGTGGAACTGGCGCTGGACATGGCGCGGCAGACCCTGAAACCGGGCGGTAGTTTTCTGGCCAAGGTATTTCACGGTGAAGGCTATGACGATTATGTCAAAGACCTGCGCACCAGCTTTGACAAGGTGGTCACCCGCAAGCCAGACGCCTCACGGGCACGCTCCCGTGAGGTCTATCTGGTCGGCAAGGGTTTCAGATCCTGAAGCAGTTGCGTCAATAGCCGACGGCCGCGCCATCTCCCGCGCGCGAGTCGGCGGCACCATGAAACAGTCCTGTCTCCCGGTCGATGAATATGCCCATCGCTGAGCCCTGATTACCGCGCACCCGCGTCTCATGCCCCTTCGCCTCATACAGGCGAATGGTGTCAGGTGAAAAGGCATTGGCTTCCATACTGGTGACATCTGGCAACCACTGGTGATGCATGCGCCCCGCCTCCACCGCCTGGGCAACATTCAGATCATGATCGATCATGTTCAGGATCACCTGCATGGTGGTATTGATGATGGTACGGCCACCCGGGCTGCCAATTGCCAGCACCGGCTTGCCGTCCCGGGCCACAATGGTTGGTGACATTGATGACAGCATACGCTTTTGCGGCACCACCAGGTTCGGATCGGTACCAACCTGCCCATCCCGATTAGTGACACCCGGCACTGGATTAAAATCACCCATCTCGTTATTGAGCAGATAGCCGCCGCTACCGGCAACAATACGCGAACCGTAGCCGTTCTCCAGAGTATAGGTCAGCGACACCATATTGCCGTCCTGGTCGACCACTGAAAAGTGCGTGGTCTCTTCACTTTCGTAGATATCGGCGAATTCGGCTTCATCGCTGACCGAGGCCTGTGTCATATCAATGGACGCGCGCAGTGAGGCCGCATGTTCCTTGCTGATCAAACGACTGACCGGCATGTCGGGATTAAAATCCGGATCACCCAGAAATTCGGCGCGATCGGCGTAGGTCCGGCGCATGGCCTCGGTCAAAACGTGCAGATAGTCCGCCGAGTTATGCCCCAGAGCGGCCAGATCGAAACCTTCCAGAATATTCAGCATCTCGATAATACCGACACCGCCGGAGCTCGGTGGCGGCATGCTGACGATGTCGTAGCCACGATAAGTTCCGCGCACCGGTTCCCGCTCTACTGGCTGGTACAGTGCCAGGTCTTCCTCGGTAATCAGGCCGCCATTCTCCTGCATGAACGCGGCCAGCATGCGTGCGTTCTCACCTTTGTAAAAACCGTCGCGACCCTGGTGCTGGATTCGCTCCAGTGTGCGCGCCAGATCAGGCTGCACCCAGTTATCGCCCATCTGGTAGGGTTCGCCATTGTTCATGAATACAGCCGCAGACGACGGAAACTGGTCCCAGAATGGTTGATTGCGACTGAAGCCGCTATAGAGTGCGTAGGTAATCGGAATACCGTCGCGCGCCAGCGCTACGGCCGGCGCCACCAGATCTGCCCAGGGCAGGCTGCCGAGGGCCTGATGTGCCTCGTACAGGCCGGCAACTGTGCCCGGTACACCCACGGACAGAAAACCGCGGTGCTGGGCGTTGGTGCTCAAACCGTCGTCGCCCACGTACATACGCTCGCTTGCCGCCAGCGGTGCTTTCTCACGGAAATCAAAGGTTGTGGCGTGGCCATCATCACCGTGATACACCAGAAAACCACCACCACCAATATTGCCTGCCGTAGGCCAGGTAACGGCCAGGGCAAGCGCCGTCGCCACCGCCGCATCAACGGCATTGCCACCGTCCTGCAGAATATCAACACCGACCTGCGAGGCCAGTCGTGAGGCGCTGGTGACTATGCCATTTTCGACACGTAACGGCGTTTTACCGCTCTGTGCTGACAGGGTAATTGGCAGCAGACAGATTAATATCAGCGCCAGGCTGCGGTAAAAAAGGCTGATTCTTGTTGTTGTTTTCATGTCGTGTACTCCGCTACGGTTTTAGCGTTAATTCACCCTATTTGCTGGCAGCTTCTGCCAACAGGCTTTCGATATAAAGGCTTCTGAGTTTTTGTGTCAGTGGCCCCGGCTTGCCATCAGCAATCACCTTGCCATCAATACTGACCACCGGCATGACCAGTGTGGTGGCACTGCTGATGAAGGCTTCATCAGCAGCCAGGGCCTCTTCCAGACTGAAACTGCGTTCGACCAGCGTCACGCTGGCCAGCTCTGCCAGCTCCAGAATCACGCGACGACGGATGCCCGGCAGAATGGCGTTGGACAATGCCCGTGTGATGATGGTTTTATCTTTGATAATGAACGCTGATGACGAAGCACCTTCGGTGACCATGCCGTCTTCCAGCATCCAGGCTTCAAATGCACCTTGCGCTGCTGCCTGTTGTTTTGCCATACATTGGCCCAGCAGATTCAGCGACTTGATATCACGCCGTTGCCAGCGCAGGTCGGGTACCGACACGACCTTGACGCCGGCCAGCGCTGCCGGATTGTCCAGCAGACTCCGCGACGAGGTGTAAGCCATGATGGTGCTCTTGATGTGCGGCGGATAGGCAAAATCACGCTCGGCAATGCCCCGGGTAATCTGTACGTAGACACTGCCTTCTGTGACGCCATTGCGCCGAATCAGTTCACGCAGCATAGCCAGGTAGTCAGCCTCAGTGCAGGGCCAGGCAATTTCCACGGCGCTAAGGCTGTGACGCAGACGCTCAATCGAGTAGTCTTCATCGACCAGCTTGCCCCTCACAATGGGTATCACCTCGTAGACTCCGTCACCGAACAGGAATCCGCGATCAAACACGGAAATGGTGGCGTTTTCCTCTGGCAAATATTCCCCGTTTACAAATACCGTTCTGCTCACAGCACACCTTCCAGATTTTCGACCGCAATATATCAGACATTAAAAAAGGGAGCCGTAGCTCCCTTTCCGTGATGCTGGCTCCAATGGAACCTTCTCTGAGATCAGAGAGGGGTGTCATCAAACCACCAGGAAGTTACTCCCGGCTTTTTTAATTGCACCAACATCCATTGAAACCTTAGCTGAATCACTCGACATTGGATCACCTCCTTTTTATTTCTCAATTGAACATGGCTTGAGAGTAATCTCGAAGTCGCAACAGTGTCAACAAAATAATGTCAGTTTTTTTTCACGCGCCGCAGCAAACCCAAACCCAGCGCCGCCATGGTAATGGCAATCAGCGGATTCAGATAATTGAGAAAGGCATACGGCAGATAATCCAGCACCGGTACGCCCAGTGTTGCCGCATAAAAAGCACCCGCAGTGGTCCATGGAATCAGGCCGGTGCTCATGGTCGCGCCTTCTTCGACTGACCGCGACAACACGGCGTTATCAATGCCTTTTGCCTCGAAGGCAGGACGGAAGAGCTGACTGTTGAGAATAATGGTGATGTAGGCTTCGCCCATACCCATATTGCCGATGATCCCGGCGCCGATGGTGCTGGCGACAAGACTGGCGGTACTTTTAAGACGCGCAATCAGTCCTTGCAACATCGCCTGCAGAAAACCTGCTGCGAACAACATACCACCCAGTGCCAGTGCCATCAGGGATAACAACAGCGTCCAGCTCATACTGAGCATGCCACCCCGGCCCAGCAGCTCATCCAGACTGGTGATGCCGGTAGTGCCCGCCTGATTGCTCCACAAATTATTCAGCACGGTAACCACACTCTGGCCCTGATACAGGATGGCAATCAACACGGCCACTACGACGCTGGCGGTCATGGCAACCTCAGCCGGGAAACGCCGCAAACTGAGGGTCAGCATCACCAGCAACGGCAGCAGGGTAATCCACAGATTCAAACCATAGCTCGACGTCAGCGCCTGCCGGATTTCAGCAATCGCCACCGTTGGCAGCGCGTTATCGGCATAAGCCAGCCCCAGCACCACGAAGACCAGCAGACTGATCACAAACGCAGGCACCGTGGTGTACAACATGGACCCGATATGGCGAAACAGGGAGGTACCCGCGCTCATGGCCGCCAGGTTGGTGGTATCAGACACCGGCGACAGTTTGTCGCCAAAGGTCGCGCCACAGACAATCATGCCAGCCACCATGGGCAGCGGGATCCCCATGGCGCCGCCGATGCCGATCAACACGACACCCAGGGTACCGGCGGTGCCCCAGGACGTCCCCGTAGCTACCGACATCACACTGCACAGCACCAGACCTGCTGCCAGAAACCACGCGGGACTTAGCAGATTCAGACCATAATAAATGAGAGCAGCCACGGTGCCGCTTTGCATGAAAGCAGCAATCACCAGACCTATCAGCAGAAAGATGTAAATGGCTGGCAACGCCCGACTGATGCCGTCGTTCATCATGTCGCGAATCGCCACAAAGTCGTGACCCAGCAACCTGCTGTTGAGGCCGGTCCAGATCAGGCAGGCGAACAACAGAATATGCAGACTGATACCCAACGCAAACAGGCCCAGTGCGATAATCGCCAGATTGCCGGCAAAACACAACGCGCCATGAGCGGCGCTTGGCCGTTTCGCAGTTGCCGGCAGCGTACCCGGTTCAGTTTGCACTTAGAGACGCTTCTACCGCTTTGAAAAAGCCGTCACGATGGCTGGCAAAGCTGGCGCCAGTCGCCTGCGGCCAGGCACCCTGAACCACAATCACCAGGTTTTCCTCCGGGCTCAGGTAGATGCCTTGCCCGAAAATGCCACTGGCGCGGAACGTGCCATCGCCGTTGAGCCACCACAGATAGCCGTAATTGTCGCTGCCGGCCGACGGTTCAGTGGATTCGGCTATCCAGCCCTCAGGCACCAGCCGCGAGCCATCGTGCAGCACGCCGTCATTCATCACCAGTAGCGCCAGCCGCCCCCAGTCCCGCAGCACCGGTGACAGGCAGCAACCACCCAGTTCGCCACCGTAAGGGCCGTGACTGATCCAGGTAGCATCACTCTCCATGCCCCAGGGCTGCCAGATCTTTTGCGTCAGATAGGCGGCCAGGTTGTTGCCGATGGCGGCGCGCACGATGGCCCCTGCCAGATTGGTTTCGCCCGTGTTGTAATTGAAGCGCTCTCCGGGTTCGGCGACACGTGCCTTTTCTCCCATGAATTGCATCAGCGCCAGCATGTCGCTGGGCGAGGTGGCAACATCCGAGGCCGGATCAGCATAGTCTTCATTCCAGTCCGTGCCCGACGCCATTTGCAGCACATTGCGAATGCTGACACCGTCGTAGGCGCTGCCACGCAGTTGCGGCAAATAGTCAGTCACCGGATCGTTAACACTGTTGATATAACCATCGGCAATGGCGGCGCCGGTCAGCAATGAGACCACCGACTTGGTCATGGAGAATGACACCCATTGGGTATCCTCATCGTTGCCAAGGCCATACTGCTCCAGCACGATCTGTCCGTCCTTGAGCACCAACAGGCCACCGACATGGTTGTGCTGCATGTAATCAGCCAACGCGAAGGACTCACCGTTTACCTCGTAGCGCAAAGCCGAGAAATCGCGCTCTGCGCGCGGCAGGGGCATCACCTCTTCCCCTGTCACAACTTGACGCACCGGACTTAGCAGAGCGGTATTACGAAAACCGGCAATTTGCTGATCACCCGACCAGAACAGAATGCTGCCGTCAGTGGGCAGATTCCGGGTATCATTGGCCGGGTCGAGCCAACGGGCCGGACTATCGGTTTGTGCCAGCGCGGATGCCGGTGACAGACACAACAGAATTAACAGGGGCTTTATCAGGTCAGTTGCGGGCATCGCCATCTTCCTCCGGGATTGTTATGGTAGACAGCGTACCGCACCGCTCAGACAAACAACAGCGCCAGCATCGTCACCCAGCGGACATGAATACGAGCCACGCTACGGCCTGCAAGCACCCGAATAACGGAAATCCATGACCACAGCCCTGAACAACAGTCCTGAGCAACATGCCACCGCACTGGCGGCCTTTATCCGCGCCCATGCCCCCGTGCTGCTGCTGACCGGCGCCGGCATCAGCACCGACTCCGGCATTCCGGATTACCGGGACAGCAATGGCAACTGGAAGCGAAAACAACCGGTGCAGCACCAGGAATTCATGCAATGCGCCGCAACACGACAGCGTTACTGGGCGCGCAGCCTGGTGGGTTGGCCAATCATGCAGAAAGCTCAACCCAATCTCGCTCACCGCAAGATAGCCGAACTGGAGAACAAAGGTCTGTTATCGATGATCGTGACGCAGAATGTCGACCGGCTGCATCAGAAGGCGGGTAGCGACGCAGTTATCGATCTGCACGGCCGTGCTGACGAGCTGATATGCATGTCCTGCGGATACAGGGAGGCGCGGGCGCACATGCATGCCCGCTGCGCATCACTTAATCCATCGCTGGACAGCGTTTTTGCCACGGCGGCGCCTGATGGTGATGCAGATCTGGAGATGGATTTTTCGACTTTCGAGGTGCCAGGTTGCCCGCAGTGCGACGGCATCCTCAAACCGGACGTGGTTTTCTTCGGGGACACTGTACCCAGGCCCCGTGTTGACCAGGTCTTTGACGTACTGGCGAACAGCCGGGGCCTGCTGGTGATTGGTTCGTCCCTGATGGTGTTTTCCGGTTTTCGTTTTGCCCGCCAGGCGCACCAGGCCAACACCCCAATTGCGATACTGACGCAGGGGCGAACCCGCGCCGATGACCTTGCCAGCATCAAATTCGATGTGCCGATAGCGCCACTGCTGGCAGCGATCCAGACCTGACCAATTATCACGGTGCCTGCACCGGCTCCGGTGCCAGCTCGCAATTCAGGCACATCACATTCTGCACCGGCTCACCTGCGGCCAGGTCTGTGAGCCAGTCCACAAAGCGGACGCCCTCAACCTCATAGCTGTAGACTTCCGGACGCAGCAGGATGGTGTGCATCGAGCCGCCTGCCACGTAGTAACGAAAATCCGGTATCGCCTCGCCGATTTCATTCAGGTTGGTTTCCAGCAGTGGCAGCAATGACTCGGTGGGCGTACCGCCCAGTGCCAGAAATTGTTTCTGCACATCGTCTTCCGCATTGTCGTATGAAGCAAAGCGAATATCCGGGCGCTGCTGCGCCGCACCGATGTAGAGATGATGAAAACTGAATTCGTCAGCCGAAATAGTACTGACATAATCCATCTCTGCCAGCACCTCATCGGTTGCCCATACATCATAGGGATTGAAATTGGCAAAACCACGATATCCCCCCGAGGCGTCGCCCAACTGCACAACGCTGGAGCGCGGATATTGCTGCGCTATTTCCAGGGCGTAGAACGGCGACGGTATGGATCCGGCACTGGAGCCGGTAACAAAAATCTGTCTTGGCACCAGCACATGGTCAAATGCCCACTGCATGGCTGCAGTCGCATTGGCCAGGCCGCGATGCTGTATGTTCACTTCATGAGATGCATGGCCTTCAATGGCAGGCGCCATGTGGTTCTGTACCGAATCCCCGAGATGGACATCGGCGGAACAGTAAGGCGCATAAACGATCGTGTAATCCGCGAATGGATTTTCCGGATGCTCAAAGGCGAGAATGCCATGGGCATTGGCAGGGTCTGTCGCAGCCAGGTTGACCTGGTAACTGGGTTGCAGGTCGGGGTCACAGTTGGCGCCATCCCAACACGCACCGCCGCCTTCCAGATAGAACATCAGTTTGTCAGGCTCACCCTGCTTAACAAAAAAGCGATATTCCGAGCCATCGCTACAGAGGGTATCGCCGCCGGGTGCAAAGGCATTCCAGCCCGGCTCCAGACCGGAGAAGTCGGCATAGGTCTGCTCTTGTGCATCAACCGCCGGCACATTGACTGCCGTCGGGATGTCGGGAGCAGCCGGCGGCTCGGGCTCGCTGCAGGCGGCCAGCGCCGTCACCGCAATCAGCACCAGGGCGGCAAAACGGGCGCTGGTGCCGACGATAAGTCTGGTCAGAATCGGGAAAAAACCGGTGTTATTGTTGTTCATACGCCTGAACTCTCGATTATCGTGTGTATTAAGGTTGGGCCTGATACATGTTGTAACACATTCCGTAATAACATACGATTCGTCGCAGGGAAAATACACCCCAGCCAGAGGCTCCCCATGATCGATGTTTACAGCTCGGCCACGCCTAACGGTTACAAGGTTACCGTGATGCTGGAAGAGGTTGGCGCGGACTACACCCTGCACCCCGTCAATCTGTCCGCCGGTGACCAGAAAACACCGGCGTTCCTCGCCATGAACCCCAACGGGCGAATACCGGTGATTGTGGATCGCAGTAACAACAATTTCAGCGTATTCGAATCCGGCGCCATCATGATTTATCTCGGGGAAAAGTTCGGCCAGTTATACCCGGCAGACCCCGACACCCGATCCCGTACCCTGCAGTGGCTGATGTTCCAGATGGGCGGGGTCGGTCCGATGATGGGCCAGGCCAATGTATTTTATCGCTATTTTCCGGAAAAAATTCAGCCGGCCATTGATCGTTATCAAAACGAATGCCGACGCCTGTTCGCAGTGCTTGACAGTCGACTTTCAGCGGCCGAATATCTGGCTGGCGAGGAGTATACCATCGCCGACATTGCGAACTGGTGCTGGGTACGCACCCACAACTGGTCGGGCGTCAGCGTCGACGGGCTGCCTCACCTGCAGCGCTGGCTCGACGCGCTTTATGCCCGCCCGGCCTGTCAGCGTGGCATCAGACAACCGGAGCGCAATCGCACGCCAGATGACATCGTCAGGGGCGCACAGAATATTGTTGTGCGCTAGCGCCAGCAAGCTACCAAAACCACCGAAACAGAGAGCCTGATTTATCATGACCCGAATCACCTATATAGAACACGACGGTACAGAACACAGCATCGATGCCAGCAATGGCGACTCCGTGATGGAAGCCGCCATCAAGAACCTGGTACCCGGCATTGATGCCGACTGTGGCGGCGCCTGCTCCTGCGGCACCTGTCACGTGTTTGTAGATGACGCCTGGCTGCAGGCCGTCGGCGAGCCGGGCGAATTCGAAGAGCCCATGCTCGACATCAACCCGGAACGAAGCGCCAACTCGCGACTGTCCTGTCAGATTGATATCAATGACGACCTTGACGGCCTGGTAGTACGCCTGCCTGAGTTCCAGTTCTAGTCGCACTAATTTTCAGTATCATGCCGATCGCGGAGTGCCAACATGTCAGATGTAACAGCTCAGGACACCAAACGTAAGCGCAGTCTGGTTGGTCGCGATCCGTGGACAACGCCACTGGATGAGATCGACCTGGCACACCCGGGCATCTGGCAGGCCAATGAATTCCTGCCCTTCCTGTCAAGGCTGCGCCAGGACGACCCGGTGCACTACTGTGCCGATTCGCCGCTGGGGCCCTACTGGTCAGTGATGAAATACAAAGACATCATGACCATGGAAGCAGCGCCGCATATTTTTTCGTCAGAGCCCACCATCGGCATCGTTGATGTGATTCCTGAATTCACGTTGCCCATGTTCATTGCCATGGACCCGCCCAAACACGAAGAGCAGCGCAAGACAGTTCAGGGCGTCGTGGCACCAGCCAATCTGAAGAACCTGGAGGGACTGATACGGCAGCGTGTTACCACCATCCTGGATGCACTGCCTAAAGACGAAACCTTTAACTGGGTTGAACTGGTATCGCGTGACCTGACCACACAGATGCTGGCAACGTTATTCGATTTCCCGTTTGAGGACCGGCACAAGTTGACCTACTGGTCAGATGTCGCCACTGCCATCCCCGGGGCCGGACTGATCGACAGTTATGAAGAAGGCTTTGAGATCCTGAAAGAATGCCTGGCTTACTTTTCCCGGCTGTGGCAGGAACGTGCCAGCAAGCCGCCGGGGAATGATCTGATATCAATGCTCGCGCATGGCGAGGCCACACGCAACATGCCACCACGGGAGTTTCTGGGCAACCTGATACTGTTGATCGTGGGCGGCAATGACACTACCCGCAATTCAATCAGCGGCGGTGTACTCGCGCTGAATGAAAACCCGCAGGAGTATCAGAAGCTGCGCGACAACCCGGCGCTTATCCCGTCCATGGTGTCAGAGATTATTCGCTGGCAAACGCCGCTGGCCTATATGCGCCGCACGGCAAAAGTGGATATCGAGCTGGGCGGCAAAAACATTCGTGCCGGCGATAAAATACTGATGTGGTATGCCTCCGCCAATCGCGACACCGACGCAATTGAAAATCCCGACGATTTTATTATCGACCGCCCACGCGCACGCCAGCACCTGTCATTCGGTTTTGGTATTCATCGTTGCATGGGCAACCGTCTGGCGGAGATGCAGCTGCGGGTTCTGTGGGAAGAAATCAGCAAGCGTTTTGACAAGGTGGAGGTCGTTGGCGAGCCGGTGCGTATCTACTCCAGCTTTGTCAAAGGCTATACAGACTTGCCAGTGATGATTCGTTCATCTGCCATCAAAAGCGCAGCTGGCTAGCAATCAACTGCCGCGGCAGATTCTGACAGGACACAGGAAAGGTCCGCAGGCAAACTGGCCGGCACTTGCAGCGCCGGCCAGTACCAATCACCTCAAGCCTTGAAGTCTACTTCAGTGGCCACATCAGCGTCATAATCCACGTCACTGCGCTCAAAACCAAAGAGCTTCAGGAACTCATGCTTGTAGCCTGCATAGTCGGTCAACTGGAACAGATTGTCATTATTGACACGCTGCCAGAGATCCTTGCATTCTGACTGCACGTCATCACGCAACTCCTTGTCATCCATTCGCAGTCGTCCGGCGTCGTCCATATCGTATGGCTGTTCATCCTCGCGATAAAGCTGCTCACGGAACAGGCGATTGAGCTGTTCGATAGTGCCTTCATGCAAGCCTTTTTCTTTCATCACCTTGTACACCAGTGCGATATACAAAGGCATCACCGGGATGGCCGCCGATGCCTGCGTGACAACAGATTTGAGCACGGCAACATTGGCACTGCCACCGTATTTTTTCTCCAGCTTGGTGTTGAGTTCGGACGCTGCGCGATCCAGATCTTCCTTGGCTTTACCCAGGGCACCATGCCAGTAAATTGGCCAGGTCATTTCCGTACCGATGTAGCTGAAAGCAACCGTTTTCGCGCCGCCAGCCAGCACGCCGGCCTGGTCCAGCGCCTGCATCCATAGCTCCCAGTCCTCGCCACCCATGACGGTAATGGTGTCGGCAATTTCTTCCTCAGTCGCCGGCTCGACCTCGGCGTGAATGATCTGATCCTTGTTGGTATCAATAGCGGTCGACTGGTACACCTCGCCGATGGGCTTGAGCACAGAGCGCTTGAGTTCGCCGCTATCAGGCAGTTTACGGACCGGCGATGCCAGTGAGTACACCACCAGATCCACTTTGCCCAGATCCTGTTTTATCAGCGCAATAGCCTGCTCACGTACTTCGTTGGAGAAGGCGTCGCCATTAATGGATTTTGCGTATAGCCCATCTTTTTTGGCTTCTTCTTCAAACGCCCATGAGTTGTACCAGCCAGCGGTCCCGGGTTTGGTTTCAGTGGCAGGCTTTTCGAAAAACACGCCAACTGTTGCTGCCTGATATCCAAACGCCGCCGTGATTCGTGCTGCCAGGCCGTACCCGCTGGAGGCGCCAATGACCAATACTTTTTTCGGACCATTACTGTGGACTCCCTGCTGTCGGGTCACCTCAATCTGATCTTTGACGTTGTTGTAGCAACCGGTAGGGTGCGTCGTGGTGCAAATAAATCCGCGGTATTTTGGCTTTATAATCATCTATATCCCTCTAACTCCGCCAATACGGCGATATTTGCTCAGTTGCGCTGGGCGCCACTGGGCTGTCTGTTCGAATTCAGCTACTATTTTACCCCAGGCGCAGCGCCCGTGGACACATCCATGATCATGCGTGCCAGCAGATACAATCTGGGTTCTATCGAGTCCAGCAGCACGTATTCGTCATTGTTGGAGTGGGCACCAAAACCTTGCAGGCCGAAACGTTCAATCACCGGCGCCTCAGTCTGCAGGGCAGCGAATGCCGCATCGGTGCCACCACCTTCGGCCTGATCATTGACCACCAGGGTCATGCCCAGCTCAGCATAAATCTGCTGGCCGTGTGCTGCCAGGGCACGGGATGCATCAGTCGCCTGCAATGGCGGCCGTCGATTCTCAAAACGCAGACTGATCTCGGTATCGGATATCAGCCGGTTGCTCACTCGCTCCTGAATGCGGGATTCCAGCCGCTCAAAGTCTTCCAGTCGCAGCATGCGCACATCCGCTGTCGCGACCGCGTCTGCCGGAATCACATTACGGTTGGTACCCACCTGCGCCAGCGTCCAGTTCACTTTGAAGCCTACGTCGGGTTCCGACAGGTCGTCCAGTTGCAACAACTGGTGCGCCATTTCATACAAAGCGTTGCGGCCCAGCTCAGGAGCGGCGCCGGCGTGTGAGGCACGACCTTTGACTGACATCGTGACCGCACCGATACCGCTGGTGGCCAACGACAGAGAATCGTTGTCAATGCGTGTCGGTTCTGCTGACAGAACCACATCGTGCTCGGCGCCCAACTGCGTCAACATTGTGCGAGAGCCCGGCGAGCTGATTTCCTCATCGCCGTTGATCAGCACTGTCAACGTGCCATAGTCGTCAAAATTCAGTGCCTGCAACATGGCAATGACATGAACGATCAGTGCCACACCCTGTTTGTCGTCAGAGATACCCAACCCGTACGCGCGATTGCCGTCAATACGAAACGGTTGCTGCGCCAGCATACCGCGCAGGTACACGGTATCCATATGTGCAATCAACAGAATTTTTTTGTCACCGGAGCCAGAGAAGCGGGCATGCACCATCGGGCCCAGTTGCTCGGGCGTGTCAAACATGCGATACACATCGTCCCCTGCCTGCAACAACTCGACGTCACCACCCAGCGCACTCAGCTCAGCCGCAATCAGACTCGCGATCTGCCCGAGGCCTTCGCGGTCACCACTGCCTGACTCGACAGACACCAACCTCTCCATGGTCGTTATCATTGGCGACTTCTGCGCAGTGGCGGCATCAAATACGGCGGTGTCCAGTTGCGCGAAAGACACCTGGCTCATCAACAACGTCGAAAATAAAACGGTACTGCGCATCATCACTGTAAACATCGGAAGTCTCCGGCCGGCAACAGACCTGTCAGCGGCATCTGTCGCGGTTAATTTCTCAAGTAGGAAGCGCCATTGGCATCGATAATGGCGCCGGTAAGATATTCGGTTTCGCTACCGGCCAGAAAGGCCACCAGATTACCGATCTCGGAAGGTCGCCCGATGCGGCCCAACGGACTTTGTGCAGCGACATCGTCCCAACCCTGATTGCGGATTCGCGGCGACGCCGCCGGCGTTTCTGTCCAGCCCGGTGCTATCGCGTAAACACAGATACCGTGGCTGCCCAGCGCCAGTGCCAACGACTGTGTTGCCGAGTTCAGACCAGACTTGGCGGCACCGTAGGCCGGCGCAGTGGGCTCACCACGAAAGGCGCCACGTGACGTTATATTGATGATTTTACCTGCACCTTGCTTCATCATCGGTTTGGCTACCTGAAAAGCCAGATTCAGCGGCGCCATCAGGTTAAGCTGCAGGCTTTGCTGCCAGTCACTTTGCCATTGCTCATAGTCTGCACTTTTGACGTCCTGTGGAGTAAATTGTCCGGCGGCATTAACCAGCACATCCAGTCGCTGATAGGCACCCAAAACGTCTTCAACAAGTTTTTCCGCATCTGTTGCGCTGGCAACGTCGGCGTAGAATGCCTGGTGCCCGTCGCCATCCAGCTCTTCCAGCAGCGCCAGCGCGTCATGCTTTTTACTGCGGTAGTTGACGGCAACGGTAAATCCGGCAGCGGCCAGCGCAATGGCACTGGCACGCCCTATTCCTGATGCCGCGCCAGTGACCAGCGCGACTTTTGGGACTGACATAACGACTCCTGTCGTGGACAACAGAGACCGAACCTTAACGATTGGTCTTGAGCAGATCTCTGATCTCGGTTAATAATTTCTCTTCCGCCGACGGCTCAACCGGAGGCGCAGCAACTACCGGCACGGGCGGGGGGTTACGCTTTAATCGGTTGATAAACCGGATTGCCATGAAAATGACAAATGCAATGATGGTGAAGTCAATCACCGTCTGCAGGAAGCGTCCATAGGAAATGACCACGGCGGGTACATCGGCAGATACCGCCTCACGCAAGGTGATGGCCAGGTCAGAAAAGTCGACACCCCCCAGCAATACGCCGATGGGTGGCATCACGACATCGGCCACAAACGAAGACACGATGCGTCCAAACGCGGTTCCTATGATGACACCAACCGCCATGTCGATGACATTGCCCTTGACTGCAAATTCCTTGAACTCCTGAATCATTTTCATGGCAACGACCCTCACAGATGTTGGTCAAACCAGCCTTTTAATGCATCAGCGGCTGTCACGCCATCAGCACCGGTGAACAGACCGTGACCGGCGCCTTCGATTACCACGAAGTCGGTAACGATGTCAGCCGATTGCAGGGCTGCATACATATTCTCACTGTGGCTGATATTCACCAGGTCGTCGGCGTCGCCGTGCACCAGCAATACCGGTGGGTCACCGGCACTGGCAAAATCGATCGGCGACACAGTAGGCGCCAATGCGGCATCAAAGTTCAATGCCGGGAAGTTGTCATTCGGACCGGTCATGCCACGAAGGTTCGTCGGTGGCATGTAGGCCACCACAGCTGCCGGACGATGCGGTTGATCGTCGGTGGACAGGCCTAACATCAATGACAGGTGACCGCCGGCACTGATACCGGAAACCCCGATCCGGGCCGGATCCACCCCATAATCCCCGGCGTTGCCGGCAATAAACTGGAACGCCTGTGACACATCACTCCATGCCTCCAGCACGTTGTAACGGGGGCTGCTGCCATGGCGAACCGCGAACACCGTGTAACCGGCATCCACCAGGGGCACAAACATGGATTCGTACGCATTCTGCATCATCGGGCTGGACATCCAGCCGCCACTGATCATGTAAGCAACCGCCGCACCATTGGCGTTGTCTTCGGGTTGATAGACATCCATCACCATTGCCAGACCATCTTTCTGGCCATAGACAACATTACGAACAGTGTCCGCCTGTGCCGAGGCTGATAGCACAAACAGCAGTCCCAACGACGAGATCAGAACAGACAGGGATTTTGTCGCGGACGACAGAGACAATACAGACATGGAGCGCTCCGGGCCCGCTGATCGCGGGCAAAGTTGAAATCGTAGGCCAGATTAGCCCCAGCCTGACAGCGAGTCAACCTGGCAGCAGAATCTGCCAGTATCCAACATCAAGCCATTGCCCGGCCTTGTAACCGACCTCTTGCAAGTGCGCGATTTTGCGAAACCCCAGTCGCTCATGCAACGCCACGCTTGCCGCGTTGGGCAATGAGATGCCGCCAATGACACTGTGTACCGAGCTGCGCTTCAACTCGTCCAGCAACGCAGTGTACAGGGCCGTGCCAAAGCCCCGGCCAACCGCGCCCGGTGCCAGATACACCGAACTTTCCACCGAGTAGAGATAGGCACTGCGGTTTTTCCAGGGGGTGGCGTAGGCATACCCCACCACTGTGCTCTGACCGCCGGATTCGGCTTCACCTACCAGCCACGGCAGCAATGCCGACTGCACCCCCTGCAGACGATCTGCCATCGCCACCGGCGCCACCGGAGTTTCCTCAAAGGTAACCACGGTGTTCGATATGTAATGGTTGTAGATATCAGTAATGGCTTTGGCGTCGGCCTGACTGGCGGGTCTGATGAAAATGGTCATGGATTCGTTTATCTTGAGTTATCAGTGGTAAAACGGTGCTAAACATAACCTGCCAGCTGCAGAAAATATAGCGCCGCGAAGCCAAGATAAAACAATCCCGAGGCCAGCATGGCCATGGCATAGAACAGGCCCGGCCGCAAAGCCTGAGGCAAACGGGTGCAGTTGACGAACAGCGCTGCCAGTACGATGAACGGCGTATGGACGGCGGCGATAATACCCGAGGCCGACATGATTTGTACCGGATTGTCGAACGCAAGAATTATCAGGACCGGCAGCAGCCCGGTGACGACGACAATGAACAGTCGTTTGAGAGATCGTCGTTTGAACATGGGCAACCGTGTGCGTTGCTGACACCATGCCAGCATCCTGACAGCCAACACTTGTTTCGCAGATTGCTGGCCGCCCCGAAGAAGTATCAGAGTCATATCGGCGAAGCTGCGCCCCCAGCCATCCTGATTGGCCAAAATGCTGCCACCCAATGCAATGATGATGGCGGCGAGCATCATGATCTCGCCAGCCACACCCCAGGTTTCGGAAAACAGACGGCTCAGATCCTTCGCCACATCGCTTCCCTCGGGCATGACGCCTGCCGGCGAGAGTAGTTCTGCGCCCAGTACCATAAAAGAAAAAATAACAGCCAGCCCGCCAAGCACCCCCAATGTTGCCGCGCCGGTCATGACACCAAGCCAGGCCCGCAGTCGCTGTACACGCGCCTCCGATGCCTGTGGCTCTGCATTGACATGATCGCTGGCAGATTGCTCAGCAATAAGACCGCCACCGTAACCCCGCGTGGCCGTCCAATAACCAAACCAGACGATGCCCATTGAACCTGCCAGAATGGTGCCTACCCATGGCAGGATTATATACAGATCAGGGTCCGCTGGTACTGTCGGCACCAATCCATCTGTAACGCCTTGCACGTCTGAAAACACGACCGCGGCGGCAACAACCGCCAGCAGCATCAGAATCATTGCCATTATCCGGCTCAGGCGCTCGATCTTCATGTAATGGCCACTGGCGGTAAATGCCGTACAGGTCACCACAATCAGCACACTGTAAACCGTGTTAGACCCAGGTAGCGCCGAACCCAGGGCACTGCCCACAATTGCGGACAAACCCGCTATACCCACCATCGCAGCACACAACTGGGGCACAAAAATAGTCCAGACCGCCCAATTCCTGGGACCGCTCAGTGTGTGCATACCCTCCAGCATGCTTTGCCCGGTAACAACGGAAAATCGCGCCATTTCCCGGATCATGACCCACATGAAAAAAACAACCAGCAATAGCACCCACAATAAATCGTACTGATAAGCAGAAGCGACGCGTGGTGTAAATAATATTGACCCTGTACCTACAGCCGACAACATCCACAACAGGCCAGGACCATACCACTTAAGCTTACCCAGCCCCGTTGGCGGTAATGGCACCTGTTCCCGAAACATTGTGTCACTTGTAGTACGATTGGTCATATGGGCTACTGCCTTTTACTGTTCTCCAATTGAATTTTTAATGTGATGTTTAGTGCCCGATGTCACTTGACTGGTGAGACCACCCACTCAGGCTCATCGAACTCGCCCAGCGGACGTATGTCACATAAGTGTGCCGCGCCTCTGATGATGTCAGCCACCGAGGTGTCATGTTTATTTTCCATGGCGTCGCGGCTGGCCTTGCTGTCCCAGCTGGCGATAGCAATCAACACACCGGGATCATCAAGTTTTCGATGCAGCTCTGTACCACGGGCTCCGGGTGCCTGCTGAATTATTTCGCTGGCACGCACCCAGGCGTCAGCGTAATCCTCTGCGGTGTACCCCGGCTTTATGTGCACTTCAAAGATGTATTTCATGCATCCTCCTGGTCACTATTCGTCCGGGTCGACGCCACGACATTACTGCGATGGCTGACCGACTCTCATTTTATAAATCGCCCGCTGCTGAATGGAGCAGACACAACGCTTGCTGTCGGCCATGAACAGGCTGAAAACACAGTCCGCGAACTCATGGCCCTTTTTATTAAACAGGTCGGTAATGGTCATTTCACTGATCAACGCGGTATTCAAGGGCACCGCCTGGAAGTTCTGCGCGCGGATCTCCAGGTGAATCCACGGACTCATGCTGGCGACGGCGGCAAAATGACGATTGGCGCAGCCCAACAGGAATGACATATTGGCATAACCACTTTCATTCCTGTTGTTGTCCGCAAGCGCCTGTGTTCTCAGCAGGACTGGCATATCACTTTGACGGCGCAGGTAAGCGGCCATCTCGTGCTGTGCTGACCACAAAAAGGTTTTTGCCGGACAACCTTGCTGACGCAGCTGCTCCATCACCTCGCGGTTTGCCGCAGGCGCCTGCCAGGCATCGGCCATGACCTCATGATTCTGGTACTCGGGCTCAACATCAAGAGCCTCTGGTAACCATACCTCCGAGATTGCGCATAATCTGTCGTCACTGAAAAGTTGCGCATGGTAGCGGTCTTCCGGCCCCTGCTGCTCAACCTCAACCATGAATTCGTGCTCGTCGTACAGGGGAGACTTGATCGTCGCGTGTGCCGCGCCGCGCTCCAGCCAATGCAGTCCCCAGGCTGTTACCGCAGGCTGAATCAGATAAGCCGAAACTGTTACACCGGGCACCAATGCGCCGGTAAAACCATACTCTCTGGCAAGTTCGTCGGAATGTATACGGTTATCAGAATCGGGTACCTGATTGAATGCTTCGCCACGCCATGACCTGATCGCCGGCACGACTATTTCAGGCCCCATATGCGAGCCACTGCGGTGTCGCTACCAAGGGTCGCCACAATCAGGCTGACTACGCTGACGACAAAAAATACAACGACGGGAACCACAGCACCCAGCTGCCCGGCCGCCAGGGCAAAGAACAGTGACACTCCAAACAAAATCAGAAACAGAGTGGCGGCAGCCAGCAGGATAGTGCGATGTGAGGGTCGGTAACTGGCAGCCGGCTCACCTTTTTCGAAAAAAGCCAGTACCGGGCGGCATAACTTGCGTAGCGCATCTTTCATTATTCGGTTTCCATTGGTTTTGTTTTACGTAGGCTGAGGAGCTCGACATCGATTGTCACTGACAGCGATGTCAGTGCTGCAGCACGTTTGCGTCCTTCAGCGTTGGCCCGATACAGATGCGGTGTCATGGTCAACAAATCCTGCACCAGACCGGCGTCCTGAATATGGGCCACATAGTTTATGGAATCAGATGATACCCGTTCAAATCCGGCGGGCAAGTCATCCCTATTGTCGCGTGCCGGCTTCAGGCTGGGATAAATTATCTCACGCAGCTCCCGCAAGTGTGCCGGGCCCGGGTCCAACTGAATCAGCGAGCCGTCGTGGCTCAGTACGCGGGCGAACTCACTGTATACCGGGAAGCCGAACATGCACAAGACCCGGTCCAGCGATCCGGACTGCACGGGCAGATTGGCATTGCTGCCCACTACCCAGCGCATGTTGTGATCCTGCCTGGCGGCGGACTGCACCGCCCATTTTGAGATATCCAGGCCCATCAGGGCCAGACGCCCGGGTCTGTCGGCAACCGCTGCCAGCTGTCGCAGATAGTAGCCCTCACCACAACCGGCGTCCAGACATCGAACGGTCTGCTGGTCGGTCAGTCCGCTCAGCATCGCTTTGCTGATCGCCGTGGCCACCGGTGTATAATACCCGGCTGCCAGAAACCGCTGCCGCGCAGCCACCATGTCCTTGCTGTCACCCGGATCGCGCGAGCGTTTCTTGTGTACCGGCAACAGGTTCACATACCCCTGGCGCGCCACATCGTAACTGTGCCCATGCTCACACCGCCAGTGCCCTCCGGCATCCCGCAGCACCGCACCATCCAATGGACACGCCAGCTGTGTAAATGGCATCAGGCTGTACAAAAAGTAATCCCTCCGTCCCCTTTAAGGTTTTCCTTTAAGGTTTCTGTCCTCAGCCTCGGCCAGGCGCTGGCGTGATTCGTGGCAAATGCCACGCAATCACTAAAATTAGTCGTTCAACCGGATTTCATAATAAAACACTTTAAGGTCACCAGCCAGAGACTGGCTACCAAAACCCCGGCAGTCTTGGTATTCTGATTCATCAGGATTGATAACTCACCAATTCAAATCCGACACAATTAAAAAAATGGACGTATGATCAAAACCAACAAGACTGAAGACGGACCAGTACTCTCAAAAAACGCCGCGATTTTTTCGCTGGCCGTTATTATTGCAGCCATTTGCGCACTCGCAGCCAACAGATTATGGCATCAGGACATTTCCGTTACATACGAAAACCGCCTCATGGAAAATACCCAGGTGTTTTTTCTGATGCTGGCCACAGCCATGCACCTTATGCAGACAGTTCGTCAACCCACCAGTTTCATTACAGTGCGTCAATGTCACATGGTGCTGGGGGTGTTGTGCCTGTCCATCATGGTGCGGGAAGTCGATATCGACAGGCTGGGGCCCCAGCAAGGCTGGGAAACCACCGAAACTCTGATCCGTCTGGCCGGGGGCGCTGTCTGGATCTGGTTGCTGACCCAGATCTTTGGCAATCGCCTGGCATTGTGGCGATACAAAGCCGACATTCTGTGGACAGCGACCAGTGTGCAGACAGGACTGGGCGTGATGTTCTACATGGCGTCCTGGTTCTTTGACAAATCCATTGTGGATCTGCCTGGCGAACGAAGTCAGCTGTGGGAAGAAACTCTGCAGATCAGCGCCACCGTCTTTCTGTTCACCGCAGCTCTTCGCCCCCTTTATTTGAAAACAGACTAACTGTTTTTATCCGCCCCCAGTTTATCCTGTGTCCGTGTTTCGAAATCACTGGCGTCATGTCGCTCACGTAATTGCTCATGCAATTCACCCCAGGATCGATTAACCATTTTACCGCGCTGCACCGCCGCTCTTTGTTCCAGCTCCTGCGTCCAGCGCACTACGTTTTTGTAGGTATGGGTCTGCAGAAACTCGGCAGCTTCATACACCTTGTTATTGACCAGAGCACCATACCAGGGCCATATCGCCATGTCGGCGATGGTATAATCGTCGCCCGCAATGTACTGGCTCACCGCCAACTGACGGTCGAGCACATCAAGCTGACGCTTGACTTCCATGGTGTAGCGATTGATTGCGTACTCATACTTTTCCGGCGCGTAGGCATAAAAATGGCCAAACCCGCCGCCCAGAAAAGGCGCACTGCCCATTTGCCAGAACAGCCACGACAAACACTCAGCGCGCCCGGCTGTGTCTTTGGGGATAAAGGCGTCGAACTTCTCGGCCAGGTAGAGCAACATGGCTCCGGACTCAAAGATACGTACTGGCGGCGACACACTGTGGTCGACCATTGCCGGAATTTTGGAATTAGGGTTTACGGAAACAAATCCACTGCCAAACTGATCACCTTCCATGATATTGATCAGATATGCATCATACTCCGCCCCCGAATGGCCCGCCGCCAGCAACTCTTCCAGCAAAATAGTCACTTTGACTCCATTAGGCGTTGCCAGCGAGTAAAGCTGAATCGGGTGCTTGCCAACTGGCAATTCCCTGTCGTGCGTGGGTCCGGCTACCGGGCGATTGATGCTGGAAAATCGGCCGCCGCTGACCTCATCGGGGCGCCATACTTTGGGTGGCGTATATGGTTTGTCGCTCATGCAATCTCCTTGGTTATTTGGCCTTCCTGTCAGCAACCCGGCATCGGGCGAGGTAACGGAACGCTCACGGATGTCATTGACTGCCGGTAATGGACTTATACCGTAGGTGGCAGTCAGAGAAGTTGGCAGTCTAACAACAGCCATCTGATAACAACAGCCCGGGCAGGAACAGGCGCATGGTCGCAGGCGCTTGCGGGCCTGCGATCCGGCAGCCACCGTGACGCATCGTGTTGCAGGAAGCGGACAACGAAAACTGCAATCCATAAATTTAACTATCTATTGCCAGAATTGCGCGTATAGTTAAATTGACGAGATAAATCACTCTCAGAACGTCGCGCCTCCAAAGCTTGGGCGCCGCATTCAGCCCACTCCCCCCCTTGCTTATAAATTTGCATTGATTCAATGCAACAGATCCCTTTATGTCCGGAAACATCCGCGCCATATCGCCGGGCACCTTGCCCTTGCAACACACACCAGGTACCAGCCTATGAAAGCTACAAAGCAACCTTTTTCGATGATGCTAAAAAGTGCCACAATCGCATTCGCCATATTCGCCGGCAGCGTGTCCGGCGCCTCCTTTGCCCAGACCATTCCTGATCTGGGCGAGGCCGCGCAATTCTCGGTTCTCGCAGGGTCGACAGTAACCAATACCGGTTCCAGCATCATCACCGGCGAACTCGGTGTCAGTCCCGGCACTGCGATTACCGGCTTTCCACCCGGCATTGTACGTTTGGGTCAGATTCGTTCAAATGACGCCATTGCCGCCCAGGCTGTCGCCGACACGCTGGTTGCATATAACAATCTGGCTGGCCAGGCGGTGACCACTGAACAGGCTGCCGCCCTGGGTTCAGGTATGGTGCTGATACCCGGGGTTTACCACTTTACCAGTGCCGCCGACATTACCGGTTCCCTAGTGCTGGACGCTCAAGGCAGCTCTACGGCAGTGTTCGTGTTTCAGGTGGAAGAAGCCCTGACGCTGAATAACAATGCCGCCATCAATCTGATCAATGGCGCAACCGCGAGCAACGTATTCTGGCAGGTAGGAACCTCGGCAACACTGGGGACCAGTTCCGCCTTTTACGGTAGCATTCTTGCTGGCGCGGGCATCACCCTGAATACGGGTGCTACTCTGGTCGGTCGAGCACTGGCCGGAACCGCAGTGACTCTGGATGGCAATACGGTAACGCTGTCGACCACAACGACTGGTGAGACACCAACACCGATCCCGGGCACCGAACTGCCAGGCATCGACAAGGTCATTAATTCAGCCGGTCAGGCGTCCACGGCCACCATCAAGGCCGGGGCAACGTCAAATGGCGGCGCCAGCTACAGCAGTAGCTTTTCAACCAGCGAGCAAATTGTGGTTAATGCTGAACTGGCCTTTGAAGCAGCGGATGTGGGCAAGGCCGCCAACGTGTTTGTCGTCATCAAGTACATCTCCACCACCGGCGTTGAGCAGTGGTTGATGGAGAACGGTGACGGTGACTTCTTTGTCTGGGATCAGAATGTAGAAACCCTGGTATCGATCTACAGCAGCAACAGCATCGGCAGCAGTATTTCTGGTGAATTGTTCAGCGGAACGCTGGATGCAGGCCGATACGAAATCTTTATCGGCTACACGGCGCAAGGTGGCGAACTGATCTACAGCGAAACACCACTGGCGTTTGTCGTAACCCAGTTATAAGTACGAACCCGGCTGTTACCAGCCGGGTTAAAAAATGGCGCCTCAGGGCGCCACTTTTTTGTCTGCGTTTTCAGCATTGCCTGCCTCTTACTATTGTCGAGTCTGACGCAGTAATGCTTGCTATCTGATCGCTATCGGATTCACTACGACCTGGACGGCGCCTTTAAACTTGGGCTGTCCCAGCACAAACATGAACTCTTGCACCTCATCTGCTGCCAATTCAGCGGTATTCATGCTCTCCAGAATATACACACCCTGCTTTGCCAACAGCGTCTGATGCACCGCAAATATACGCTGCGGATTCTCAAAGGGAATCACTTCCAACGCCGGGGTATCCGCTCCGATCGCCACCACGCCCAGCTCTGCCAGGTATTCAGCACCTTCCACACCCAGCCCCGGCTGACTGGAGATGTAGCGCTCATTGTCGACGCCCAGCAATTGCAGCCAACCGGTGTGAAACAACACCACATCGCCGCGCTGAATTTGTATTCCCTGGGCACTGGCCGCCGCATCAATTTCGGTGCGATTAAAGGCGGTGCCTTCCCTGACCATGTCGACTCCGAGATGCCGGGTCATATCCAGCAGCACCCCCCGCGTGACAATCGGCGGGATGTCATGCGTGCCCAGCTCCGCCAATCCGGTGTCGCGCACGATATCGGCCGCAGTCAGGCCATTGTAGTACTGGTTACCGATGCCCAGGTGCCCCAGACCATCGATCTGCGAACCAATGCCAAAGCTGGTAACGACGCGCTCATCATTGGACGTCACAACATCGGCGCCGACCTCAACATTGGCGCCTGAGGCGACAATATCGATATCATAGCTACGCCCCCCGTACGCTGGCGCGCCTTCTTCGGTATCAATGCCCAGCGAATAAACTTTGCCTGTGGTAATCAGCTGTGCCGCCGCCCGCACACCCCCGGCACTCAGGTTGTTGGCGGCGCCAATGCGATCATCCGCGCCGTAACGTGATGGCACCCAATCCTGCGCATGGACCGGGCCGGCAAAAGCACTGGCGACAAATGCGCCCATCACAACAGTCTTTAACGTTTTACGCATGACATTCCCCTGTTTTTTGTGGGCGCTTTCTTTGTGGGCGCTTTCTTTGTGTTCACTTTTTTTGTGTGAATTTTGTTCCAGAAATTTTCTAATCCACTCCCCTGCCAATTTCCCATCATGTGGCGTGGCAAAACTACGCTCAACCTGTGCCAGCATCTCGGGCGCCAACTGATCGGCGCGCAATTCCAGCAAAGCCCTGGCGTACTCAACACTGAATTCCGGATGCCCCTGAATCGCCAACACCCTGCCCGGAATGTAAAACGCGGCATTCGGACAAAAATCGTTACTGAGCAAGCGCATGGCTCCGGCGGGCAGACTCAGCACCTGATCCCGGTGGCTGACAATCAGATTTACCGATACACGATCGTCAACAAATGCCGGCTGCTGCTCCAGTTGATACTGCATGACACCCAGCCCCCAGCCCGCATCCGAGCGCCCGGCGCGGCCACCCAGGGCGTGCGCCAGCAATTGGTGACCAAAACACACGCCCACCATCGGTTTGCCGGCCGCAAACAGTGTTCGCGCATATTGTCGCAGTGTCACTATCCAGTCGTCATCGGCAAAGCTGTCGTATTTGCTGCCGGTAATCAGGAACCCGTCATACGACGCTGGATCGGCTGGGTACTGCCCGTCGATAACGCGATAGATTGACATCTCCCAGTCGCTACCGGATTGACCCAACAAGCGTTTGAACATGTCGCCATAGCTGCCATAGCGCGGACGTAAGGTGTCGTAAAGAATATCGGCATCAAGAATCGCGAGTTTCATATCGGTGCTACACTCGTTGTGTTGCGGAAATAATTTTATATCGGGCTTTTTTAACGATTTTTAAAAGGGTTCGTTGTCAAGGGCTCTGCTATGACAGGCCCCGGCTCAGATTCGCTGAATGATAGAAAATATCTATTGCACTGGTTTATAAAACGTCTTTCACCGGCCATTCAGACATGAGGTATAGTCGTGGACCACGCTTGAGAAAATATCGGATTCACCACCCCATCAACGATTGGAGACAGACATGGACAACAACAACGGCAATAATGCCGAAAAATGCCCGGTAATGCACGGCTCCCGTACAAAAATAGGGGGAAGCGGTACTTCTAGTCAACACTGGTGGCCCAACCAGCTGAACCTCAACATCCTGCACCAGCATTCGACGAAATCAAATCCGCTGGGTGAGGATTTCAACTACGCAGCAGCGTTCAAAAAACTTGATCTGGCCGCAGTTAAAAAAGATCTGGCCGACCTGATGACAGATTCGAAGGATTGGTGGCCCGCCGACTACGGCCATTACGGTCCTTTCTTTATTCGTATGGCCTGGCACAGCGCCGGCACCTACCGTATGGGCGATGGCCGAGGCGGCGCCGGTGCCGGAGACCAGCGCTTTGCGCCGCTGAACAGCTGGCCGGATAACGGCAACCTGGACAAAGCGCGCCGTTTGCTGTGGCCCATCAAGAAAAAATATGGCAACAGCCTGTCATGGGCCGACCTGTACATTCTGACCGGCAACGTAGCGCTGGAAACCATGGGGTTCAAGACCTTCGGCTTTGCCGGTGGTCGCGAAGACGTCTATCAGCCCGAAGAAGACATCTACTGGGGCGCGGAAGACGAATGGCTGGCCACCAGTGACAAACCCAAAAGCCGCTATTCCGGTGAACGGGACCTGGAAAACCCGCTGGCTGCGGTCCAGATGGGTCTGATTTATGTCAACCCGGAAGGCCCCGATGGCAACCCTGACCCTCTACTGTCGGCCAAAGACATCCGCGAAACTTTTGAGCGCATGGCCATGGATGACTATGAGACCGCTGCGCTGACTGCCGGCGGTCACACCTTCGGTAAAACCCACGGTGCCGCCGACCCTGACAAATATGTTGGCGCCGAGCCGGAAGCAGCCGCGATTGAACAGATGGGCCTGGGCTGGAAAAACAGCTTTGGTAGCGGCAAAGGCCGTGACGCCATCACCAGCGGTCTGGAAGGTGCGTGGACACCGACCCCGACAACATGGGACATGTCCTATTTTGAGGTGCTGTTTGGCTACGAATGGGAACTGACCAGGAGTCCGGCGGGCGCTCAGCAGTGGCAAGCCAAAGGGCTGGCCGACAAGGACCACGCCCCGGATGCCGAGGACGCGTCCAGGCGTGTGCACATCATGATGTCCACGGCCGATATGGCGATGCGCGAGGATCCTGCCTACCGCAAAATCTGTCAGCACTTCCACAAGAACCCGGAGGAGTTTGCTGACGCCTTCGCTCGCGCCTGGTTCAAGCTGACCCACCGCGACATGGGCCCCAAATCGCGTTACCTGGGCCCGGAAGTGCCGGCGGAAGACCTTATCTGGCAGGACCCGGTCCCGGCTGTCAGTCACGAGTTGATCGACACGTCGGATATCGCCGACCTCAAGGGCAAGGTGCTGGCCTCTGGCCTGTCGGTGTCCGAGCTGGTTTACACCGCCTGGTCTGCAGCCTCGACTTTCCGCGGCTCTGACAAGCGGGGTGGTGCCAACGGCGCCCGCATCCGGCTCGCCCCACAGAAAGACTGGGAAGTGAACCAGCCGGCGCAACTGAGCAACGTACTGAAGACCCTGGAAGGCATTCAGCAAGACTTCAACAGCGCGCAGTCTGGCAACAAGCAGGTATCCGTTGCCGACCTTATCGTTCTGGGTGGCAGTGCTGCTGTTGAAAAGGCAGCCAACGATGCCGGACACCAGGTGACTGTGCCGTTCGCACCAGGCCGGACTGACGCCACGCAGGAACAGACCGATGGCGATTCATTCGCGCCGCTGAACGCTGAAGCCGATGGTTTCCGCAATTACCGCCGCACCGCATTCACGGTACCTGACGAGGAAATGCTGATCGACAAGGCGCAACTGCTGACGCTCAGCGCACCGGAAATGACTGTGCTGGTGGGTGGCCTGCGGGTACTGGACGCCAACTACAAACAGGCCAGCCACGGCGTGTTTACCCGGACACCGGGCAAGCTGACTAATGACTTTTTTGTCAATCTCACGGATCCGGACACTGAGTGGACGCCAACTGCGGCCGATGCCGATGTCTTCGAGGGCCGTGACCGCAGCAGCGGTGAAGTCAAATGGACCGGCACCCGTGTCGACCTGATCTTCGGCTCCAACTCCCAGCTTCGTGCCCTGTCCGAGGTTTACGCCCAGGACGATGCCAAAGAGAAGTTCGTCAAGGATTTCGTTGCGGCCTGGACCAAAGTCATGAACGCTGATCGTTTCGATCTGGCGTAATTCACCGGCACACCCGGGCGCAGGCTGCCACAGCCTGCGCCCGGCAACGCCAACATCTTGTGCTTGCGCACCGCAACAGTGCAACAGCCTGTCTGACGCCCCAATGCGAATCCGGTAACAGCCCCGGTACGCATGATTCCCGCCTTCGTACAACAGGCACCCCTACCACCGTTGTTTGACGCATCGAAACCCGGCAACCCCTGATATATAAAGGGTCATCGCAATACGTCTCGTCGCCGATCCGACGAGCGGCTGCCTATGGCACCCAATTTGCTTAATCCAATTATCTGAAAATTGATCAGGTCAGGAGCAATGCCGCATGCCCAGTACGATATGTACATCCGACACTACCAACAAATCCCCCAAGTCACGACGAGCGCCCATGCTCAAAACCCTCGCTGCCTGCGCCCTGCTCTGCAGCGGTATGGCTACCGCAGCTGAAAACTGGGAACTGCCAGACGAGCTAAACAGCAAGCTCCAGGGTCTGGCATCCAATGAGCGAAGCTTCGTCACCAATGGCAGCTTTCTTCCATTCATGCCTGCGCGTCAAATGGAGCTTGAACTAACCAATCGTGATGCCGCCGGCGTACAGACACTGGTCTCCGACCTGATGGCAGTCGCCGGTGAAATGGGCTATGACGCCAGCCGCGATATGGGTGCCATGCCTCTTAATTTGACATCAACCGGCTTTAACGGCGGCATTCTGTTGCCGGCCATATTGCGTGACGACAAACGCAGCCCCGGGCCGTTCAGCGTCCATCGTTATCTCTTCCCCGAATCCGGCATTCCAACCTTTGCCGGCGCTCCGGTTGCCGTGTGGCCGGAAGACCTGACCGCCGGTTCCGTGGATGTTGCCATTGTCGGCATTCCCAGCGATATGAGCAGCGGCCGTCGCAACGCGGAAGCCGGCCCGAACGTCATGCGTTCACTGGATACCATCGCCGAGCCGGATATTCAGACGCTGGTAGACCCCATGAAAGCACTGAGCGTAGTTGACTACGGTGACTTCCGCGTCGACAACATGAGCATCGAGCGTTCAGTTGACCACGTCACTGACATGGTCGCAGAAACCTCAGCCACCAACGCCACCCCAATGATGGTCGGTGGCGATACGTCAATCCTGTACCCGGCGGTCAAGGGCGTTGCCCGCACGCATGGCAATGGCAGCTTCGGCCTGGTGCATTTCAGCGCCCACCCGGATGCCAGACGCGATGCCGTGCATACCATTTCTGATGACCAGGCACTGTTCATGTTGCTGGATGAGGGCATCGTCAATGGCGCTGACCTGATCACTGTGGGCCTGCGTGGCAATGCCGCTACCGAAACCACCTTGCAGTGGCTGCAAGACAGTGGCGTACGTTATCACACAATGGCCGAAGTCAATCGCAACGGCTATGCCGCCGTTATGGACCGGGTGGTCAGCGAACTGGAAGCGTTGCCGGAACAGCTTTTTGTTTCCATCGACGTCAGCGTCATTGACCCCGGTGACCTCATCGCGGCCGGCCGCGTATCCGCCAATGGTCTGAGCATAAACGATGTCACATCAACGGTGCGCTATTTGTGCGCAGCCCGCGAGATCGTCGGTTTCGAAATCACCGACATGGCACCCGCACTGGATTTTTCCAGACTGTCTGCCCTGAACTCCAATGCTGTGCTTAATGCCTGCCTGGTCGGCATGGCATCGCGCAAGGCCGGCTTTGCGCCGGACGCAATTCATCCGCTGGCGCTTGACCATGGTCAGGACTGAGCCCATGAACCATGGCCACAATCCTGACAGCGTCCTCAAACCCGCACTGATGACTGGAATACGTATGATGAAAACGAAAAATACCAAAACACTCACTAACACCAGACTATTACCACTCGCCGCTGCCATCATGTGGGCAGGCCTGAGCGCCAGCACCCAACTGGCGGCGCAGCCGGCCACAGCGGCGGATGAACCCGAGCATGTCACCGGCACCAACCCTTACCCTTACGATACCGAAGACCCGCGCGAGAACGACCGCCCGGGAATTGAATTACCTGACAGTGTGTCTGACAAGCTCGCTCTGCTTAGCGAAGAGCAGGTCGAATTTCTGCAAAGCGGCGATGCCGGTCGTTTCCGGGGCAGCCTGGAAGATACGGTTGAGTACCTTGAAGAGAACACGCCGGAACATATCCTGACCTGGGTCGAGGCCATGCAAGGCGTGATCAGCGCCCAGCGTTACGACGCAGATCGCGACGCACCCAATATCGCACTCAACACCGACTCCCCCATGTTCAATGCCTGGCGCCTGCGCCGGCCTGCATCCATGGACCCGGAGCGTGAGCCCGGCACCATTTCACTGGGTCGCTACAACGGCGGTGGCGGTCCTCCCACATTTGGCGGTTTCCCGCTGGCGCTGACGCCGGAAGACCTGGAAGCAGCCGAGGTGGATGTGGCGATTGTCGGCGCCCCTCTGAACATGGGCTCGGGCTGGCGCGATTCAGGCGCGCAGGCCACCACGGACATGCGCGTGCGGGGCCGCGCTTTGGGAGGCATGGACCAGTACGTTCAGGTTAACCCTGGCAGCGTACTCAATATCGTTGACTACGGTGACATTGCCATCGACAACGCCAGCACCGAACGCTCCATGCAACACATCCGCGAAGTCGTGCGCGAGATCGGCAACACCGGTGCCGTACCGGTCATCGTGGGCGGTGACCACTCGCTGTCCTACTCGAACGTCGCCGCGATGGCGGATGTGCACGGCAAAGAACGCGTATCAGTCATTCACTTTGACTCTCACTACGACGCCTGGTGGGGCAGCGCGCACCTGATCAGCCATGGTGCACCGGTCTATCGTCTGCTGAATGAAGGACATGTGCGCATGGAGGACTACATTCAGGTGGGGCTGCGCTCCAGCGGACCTGATGAAGCTGCCTTCAAATGGATGCGCGAAAACGGCATGCGTTATCACACTATGGCGGAAGTGGAACAGCGCGGCTGGGACGCGACCCTTGAACGGGTGGTGAAAGAGGCCAGCGAAGAAGGTCGCAAGCTTTATATCTCTTTTGACATTGACGTCATCGATCCGGCATTCGCCGTCGCTACCGGCACCCCAGTGTCAGGCGGCCTTGATATGCGCGAATCAATTACCATCGTCCGTCGACTGTGCGCAGAAGCCAACGTCGTTGGTTTTGAACTGGTGGAACTGCACCCGTACCTGGACCCGACTTACATGACCACGCTGAATAGCGCACATGTCATCAAGGCCTGTCTGACCGGGCTGGCCATGCGCGAAGAAGGTCTGACCGAGTCGTTCTACCTCAGCCCGGTATCATCAGAGCATGCGGTTGATGATTATTACGGCGATCAGGCGGATTTCCTGCGTCACACAGAAGCGCTGGAGAGAAAGGATGAAGACGAGGCTGTAGATCTGGAAGATGATCTTGAAGAGGCGGTAGAGCAGGAATGATTTGCGCCCGCCCGCTCACGCGGGCGGCACGCCTGTGCTGGCTGATGAAAAACCTATGCTACCCGGTGCAAAGCACAAACTTTGTTGCCTGAAGGGTCGCGCAGATAGGCCAGGTACATCTTGATGCCGGCGCCTTCACGCACGCCGGGTGGATCTTCACAGGCGCTGCCACCGTTGGCCAGGCCTGCTTTGTGCCAGGCATCGGCCGCCTCCGGACTGTCGGCAGCAAAACCGATGGTACTGCCGTTGCCATTGCAGGCGGCTTCGCCGTCAATCGGCTTACTCAAAGCAAAAACACCGGTTTTGGTCCGATAGAAACAACGCCCCTTGGCATCGACCATCCCCGGCTGAACGCCCAGGGCTCCCAGCGTAGCATCGTAAAATGTCTTTGATGCGTCAATATCATTGGCTCCCAGCATGATGTGGCTGAACATTCCTACTCTCTCCTTATCGTCGGCTGTCAGAAGCGACAGCCTTGTTGTTTAACGTGCATTAAAGCCAGAGTAACGCACACCCGATAAATCCGCCATCTCGCGATGCCAGGTTGCCAGGTCGTTGTTATTGAGCTGGTTCAGCGAATCATGACCGCAGGCCCGCGCCATGACCTGCATCAGCGCCACCGATGCCTCCAGGAAGTTCTTCAGCCGCCCGGCGGCGTCATCAATATCAAGGCGTTGCCGCAACTCCGGACGCTGCGTGGCGATACCCGCCGGGCAATTATTGGTATTGCAGATTCTGGCGCCCATGCATCCGATTGACTGCATGGCGCTGTTAGCTACGGCAATGCCATCAGCACCCAGCGCCAGCGCCTTGACAAAATCCGTCGGCACTCGCAAACCACCGGTAATAATGAGTGTCACCCGACCACTGGCGTTTTGTTTGTCCAGATAATGGCGGGCCCGCGCCAGCGCCGGAATCGTGGGCACGCTGATATGATCACGAAACATTTCCGGCGCTGCGCCGGTGCCACCGCCGCGGCCATCCAGAATGATATAGTCAGCACCCGCGTCCAGTGCAAACTGGATGTCGCGCTCAATATGATTGGCGCTTAACTTGAAGCCAACCGGAATACCGCCGGTTATTTCCCGGACCCGGCCAGCGAAGCTTTTGAAATGCGCAACGGTCGACAGATCCTTGAATGTAGGTGGCGATATCGCGTCCTCCCCTTCGGGAATGCCACGCACCTCCGATATTCTGCCCTGATTCTTGCTGCCCGGCAGGTGCCCCCCGGTGCCCGTCTTGGCGCCTTGACCACCCTTGAAATGGAACGCCTGCACGCGCGCCAGCAGTTCTTCGCTGTAGCCAAATGCTGCGCTCCCCAACTCAAAGAAATAACGTGAGTTTGCCTCTTGCTCTTCGGGCAACATACCGCCTTCACCCGAGCAGATGCCAGTGCCGGCAAGTTCGGCACCTTTCGCCAGGGCGACTTTTGCTTCTTCTGACAACGCGCCAAAGCTCATGTCGGATACAAACAAGGGCATTTTCAGTAGCAGCGGTTTCTTCGCCTCCGGTCCGATGACCAGTTCGGTTGCGACGGCCACATCATCCATCAGGGGTTTGTTAGCCATCTGCGCCACCATGATCTGTATATCATCCCAATGCGGCAGCGAATGCCGTGGCACGCCCATTGCCGTCATCGGCCCGTGATGGCCAACCGATGACAGGCCGTCCTTGGCAAGCTGCTGGATGAATGACAGTGTTGGTTCTTCCTTGGTCGACGTGGCGATGATGCCGGCATCTGCCGCCGCCTTGCCCACCTGGTCGTCTGTAAAGCGTTTGTGCGTGCCGTCACAATACGGCGGATTACGGGTGTGCTTGCATTGGCACAGGTAGGCATCTTCACTGCCCTCGGCAGTGAATTTCTTCGGCGTAATTCCCGTGCCTTTGTGAGAGCCGTCGCAGAAAGGCTGATCACCGGACCGGCCACAGGCACAGAAGAAGTAAGTCTCACCCTTGGTCAACGATTTCTTGATGGGCTTGTTATCCGCTACTATCGGTTCGCTCATGACAAAAACCTCTGTTTAAGTTGACTGGGCCAAGGGTATCAGTCCATGGTTACAACATGAATACAGAACCTTACGAACCCCTGACCTTAATGGATTTTAGCGATCCTTGCAGCATCACCGCCTGGCACCCTGTCAACGACAGTGTTATGGGTGGAGAGTCGCGCAGCAGCCCGCAGATTGTTGATGGCAGGCTGATATTCGCGGGCCGTATTGCCCTGACCAATAACAGTGGTTTTGCCTCCATTCGGGCCCGTAAACAGCACCATGATCTCAGTGCTGCTGACAGTGTGCTACTGCGCGTGCGGGGCGACGGCCGTCCTTATCAGTTCAGGCTGTATACCAATGCCCACTATCAGGGCTCCCGCATTGCCTACGCCACGACTTTCGAGACCATTGAAAACACCTGGCTGGAGCTGCGCCTGCATTTCAGTCAGTTGCAGGCCACCGTGCGCGGCCGGAAATTGTCAGGCCCGGCCTTTGACCCGGCCGGCGTCGAAGAAATGGGTTTTCTGCTCGCCGATAAACGCGAAGGTTCCTTTCTACTCTGTGTTGACTGGATCAAGGCGATTTAGACGGTCTGCGTTAAAAGTCATTGTATCGCCCCGAAACGAGGAGTAAGTTCAATTAACAGGCAGGTGCTGTGCTCGATGCCGGCAGCCGCAGACCTTTACTTTTTACACACGGGTACTGAATACCCGAATGGAGACCAAACCGATGGGAGTTGAAATTAATGGTGTACTGGGCCTGATCTGGCTGATTGTGATCATCTGGGCGGTGGTTCAGGTGGCGCAGAGTTCCGCCGGCGGCACCAGCAAACTGCTCTGGATACTCGTATTGCTGTTATTGCCGGTACTGGGGCTGATACTGTGGCTCTTGCTGGGGCCCAAATCGTCCAAAAAGCGCTAGCGCGCTCAGGGCGCAAACCAGAATTCGATTTCATCCGTGTCTGCGTCAAAAGTGGCAGCGTGAACGGTGTTGGCAGGCACGTGATACCAGTCACCAACACCAAAACGCTGCTGACTGCCATTTATGGTCAACAGCAACTCCCCTCGTGTAATCACGCCGTAGTTGTCTGTGTCATGGGTATGCGGCGGGATCTCGGTGCCGGCCGGGTAGGACGCAAACAACACATCGCCGCCTGTTGCTGCCAGTTTGTAAGCATCAAAACGGCCATCAAACACCGGCAATTGCTTTATCCTGTCAGGGTATTTTCCGGACATCTGACTGACCTCTGTGTGCCTCGGTGGCAATCCTGTTAATCCAATATTAATGTAAAGTTCATTATCAATTCGTAATCTATCACTACTGTGGGTGGCTGATAACCCACACCAGGAGTGATAGCATGAAATACTTGGCAATAACGATCGGCGCAATAGGCATGTCAGCTTCGCTGACAGTCTCTGCAAATGATCATGGCGCCGCCGTGGCAGACAGTGTCATCGACCAGCAGAATCAGACATTGCTGGAAAACACGGCCGGCCAGGGTTTTGGCCCGCAATCACCGCGCGACTTATCCAATCACCACGGTGACAATCAGCGCATATTCAGCATGGCACCGGCGCATGATGAGATGAACTTGTGCAACATCCACTTTCACGCAAGTGCCGAGCACAAAGGTGGGCAATTCACGAGTTACGCCGGCAATGGCGACGGCCACGGCAATCACACCGGCTTTGTCTACGACGGTGAATTGGCCAGTGCCCTGCTAGCGCCGGTCAGCGGGCAAATCTGCCCGGCCAATAACGCATCGCTGCAGCCTGGCGACACCATCGAAGTGCACTATGTATTCTCCAGCGCGCAGATTGCGCCCGGACCAACCCTGGGTGCTTGCCTCAACGATAACACCATGAATACCCAACTTCGCGTGGAAGGTCAGGTCTTCGTGCTGGTCAACGATCGATCAGCGCTGGACTTCTCCGAGCTGGCGGCTATCGGCGAGCGCAATGGTTATCACCAGGCACTGAACATCCCGACCAACACAGGATCGCCAATTCAATACGCAGGATCAACGACGGGACCGGCTTACAATGAAAACGGATCGCCCTTGCTGGTGAGCTGGAGCGTCCGCCCTGAGGTGGCGTTTGTTGACATCGAAACCGTGGGTGACTGGTGTAACGACAACGTGTTCGCTGAGAGTGCAGCGCATGGCGTTCGCAATCTGGTGACGGCTCCGGCACTGTTGTCGCCAATCGAATGATTGGCGCAATACCGGGTTACGGGTTCTGGGATAACTGGAAGCGGTAACCCAATCCCCGGACAGTCTGGATCATGGAAGCGGCCGGTGAGGCAGGATCTATTTTCTGCCGCAACCGGCTGACATACACGTCGACAATATTGGTCAACGGCTCGGACTGACTGCCCCAGACCTTGTTGAGGATCCGTTCCCGGGACAATGCCTTGCCGCTGTTCTGCATCAGGAATGCCAGCAGATCAAACTCCAGACTGGTCAGCGGGATATCCTGTGCATTCAGACACACCAGGCGGCTGCCCTGATCCAGAGTCAGGCTGCCGTGCCTGAGCACACTGTTGGTGCCTTGCTGCGGGTCGTCCAGGCGTCTTCCCAGTGCCTGTACCCGTGCCAGCAACTCTTCAAAATCAAACGGTTTACACAGATAGTCATCGGCCCCCGCGCGCAAACCGGCCACCCGTTCATTAACGTCATCCAGCGCTGTTAACAGTAAAATGCGGCTCTGCGGCGAGCGCTGCAGAATCATGGGTAACACCTGCACGCTGTCCTCTGTGCCAAACAGTCGGTCCAGTACAATCACATCGGGCTGATGTTGATGGGCCTGCATGCTGACCTGATGCAATTCGCTGACCGTGACACAGTCCAGGCCTTCAGCACTGAGGCCACGTGCAATAAAATTCAACAGCGGGCGTTCATCATCCGCAATCAGCACTTTCATGATGACGACTCCATAGGCAGGCATAACGTGAATGTAGAACCCTGGCCCGGCACTGAATCGACACTCAGTACTCCGTGGTGAGCTTCTGCGATGGTTCGCGCGATAGCCAGGCCAAGACCTGAACCTTCTATCGAACGATTGACCCTGACGAAGCGCTCAAATATATACGGAAGGTCGGATGGCGCAATACCAACGCCTTGATCGGTAATTTTGATCAGCAACTCATACGGCCGCTGCAACGCCTTGACCAGAACGGTTGTATCGGGCTCAGAGTACTTGATGGCGTTGTTTATCAGAATCGCCATGAGCTGAGCCAGCCGGTGTTGATCCCCGGAGAGCAGCGTCTGCGGACTGTCGATATCACATTCAAACGCAATCCTGTAATCCGGTGCGAGGCGACGCCAGTGATCGACCTGCTGCCTGAGCCAGGGCTCGATCGCGAACGTCTCGGGCTCCAGTATCAATTGGCCAGACTCGGCCCGCGCCAGCAGCAGCAGATCGTCAACCAGCCGGCTCAGCCCCACAGCCTGGCCGTGGATCACTTCCAGGGTCTGTCGGCCTGCAGTTTCACTGATCACAGGCTGACGCAAGGTGACCTGGGCCTCACCCCGGATGACGGTCAGTGGCGTGCGCAGCTCATGACTCAGATCTGCCAGGAACTGACGGCGCCTGTTATCAATATCGGTAAGTTTGGCATTTGCATCCGTCAGTTCACGGGTGCGCTGCTCGACTTCAAATTCAAGCTGCTTTCGGGAACGCTCCACCGACAGCTCATGCTCCTGCAACTGTCGGCCCATGGAGTTAAAGGACTCGACGATAGGATCAAATTCGCTATCCAGGTTATCCGGCAAGCGATGGTCGTAGCTACCCTGCGCCAGCGCTTTGGCACCATTGGAGATCGCCTGCAGTGGCGGATAGAGTTGATTGATCAACCACCAGCAGGCCAATATGATCAGAGGCAGACCCAATACACCAAACGCTACGGTGAACCATACAATTGCGGTATTCAGCATATCAATGCGGGCATTGATAGCCACAACCACACTGCTTTGCCGGGTGACCGCGTCGTTGATCGCTTCACGGAACTGATTGTCGATCGTGACCTCAAGCAAGGTACGCAAACTGTCTTGCATATTCAACGGGACATCATCCCGGTTGGCGGCGATAGCGCGAAATTCATCAATGATCTGCGCAATCAGCTGAGCAAGCCCCTCCGTGTCCTCAACACTGCCGCGCGTAATCTCAAGGCCAAGTTGTTGGCGTTGCGCAAGCTCGAGACGACGAATGTTATTGATGGACTCGTCGATTTGCTGCTGCTTGTTGCGCACACCCGCCTGGTTGGCAGTCTGCCCGAATATCAATCCATCCGTCAGTTGTTTGAATAACCGATAGGAGATACTCGACAGCTGCTGATGCTCGATAAGCAACGTCTGCGCCATGGTGCTCTGCGAGAGATTCTGCCGGGTAATTTGTGCCGATACCGCAGCTGCCATCAACACCACAATCAGGGCCGCCGTGGAGACACCGGCAAACAGGTACAGTTTCCGCTTAAACATGCTGGGTTGCCTTTGTCATCACAGTTGCGAAGCTCTTTACGCTAACACGGGAGGGTCGGTTCACACACAGGAATCGAGATCGTCACCTTGCCACCCAACCACCACACACCGGAAATACCTGTCCGACAAAACAATCTGCCGCACTGCTGCACAGATAGGCGGCAAACATGGCGTCCTCGCGGGCGCTGACCAGGCGTCCTAGTGGCACTTCGCGCGCCAGCCGGTCCCTGAACTTCGGATTAGCCTGCACTTCTGCCGGGAAGTAAGTCGGATTATCTACAAAATTCTGCGCAATGGCATTAACCTGAATATTCGATGGCGCGAGCTCCACACCCACGGCCTGAACGTAGGCAAGCTGCGCACCGCGAGCAGCGCTGTAGGTGGAAGCGCGCTTCATGCCTTTGAGGGCTGACGCACTGCCAACGACAAGTATCTTGCCGGCACCACGCTCCCTCATCATCGGCACTGCTGACCTGATCAGCCTGGGAAGCGGGTCCACCAACGCCGCGAATACTTCCCGCCACTCGTCCTCGTCAACATCCGCTGCTGCCGTACCCGGTGCCAGCACTGACAGGTTGGCGATCACAACATCAATATCACCCGCCTCACGCATCATCACCTCGACATTGTCAGGCGCTGACAGGTCAAGCTCATTCCTGATGACAACGGCACCCTGTTCGGCAAAGACTTCGCAGAAGACCGGCCCCATAAACTCGGAGGCTTGTGTGATCAACACACGCTTGCCTGTCAGACTATTATCCATGAACAGCTTCCTTTGTTACTTGCGCATGATGAGCTGTTTTGTGTTCACTCGCTCCACATCAATTTATGGTATAACGTTCATCTGTCAGTGGCTACTCTGTCCGGTCAGAGCATGCGTGAGTCAACGGAACTGCCAAGGATGCTGTATGGCCCGATCATCACCTTTTTTTACGTCCGACCGTCTGCGCTTTTTTATCAGTCGCATCAAAGAGCGGTTATGGATCAGACCTCTGATACTTTGCGTGCTCTCCATCGGCGCAACGTTTGTCGCCAGACTGGCAGATGATGCCGGGCTTGACCAACTGGCACCCAGCATCAACCCTGACTCAGTTGAATCCCTGTTGTCCATCATGGCCTCCAGCATGCTGGTTATTGCGACCTTCGCCGTAGGCTCCATGGTCGCCGCCTACGCCTCGGCCAGCGCCGCAGCGACGCCCCGCTCGATTCCTCTGGTCATTGCTGATGACGTCACCCAGAATGCGTTGTCGGCTTTTATCGGTGCGTTTATTTTCAGCCTTGTCTCTCTGGTCTCCGTGCAGCACGAGCTGTTTGACGTCGCCGGACTGTTTGCCATTTTCATACTGACACTGCTGGTGTTTGCCATTGTCATTGTCACTTTTGTACGCTGGGTTGACCGCATCGCCCGACTGGGCCGGGTCGTCAATACCATCGGACAGGTCGAGCTGGCAACCAGCAACGCATTACAACGCCGCCGGCGCTCCCCTACCCTGTGCGCCCTGCCGGCGCCAGCACCACACGATGACGAAACCGGCATTCCGGTGTATGCATCAAGCGTTGGCTACATCCAGAATATTGACATGGAGACACTGCAGTCCTGCGCACAAGCGCTTGGCTGTCATGTTCGGGTAACCGCACTGCCGGGTACCTTCGTGACCAGTCAGCGGGCATTGCTCCGTATCGATGCTGGCACGGAGTTTAACCCGGAAGACTTCTCCTGTGCGTTCAAGATAGGCACAAACCGTACCTTTGAAGATGACCCGCGTTTTGGTCTGCTGGCATTGTCGGAGATCGCCGACAAAGCTCTGTCACCCGGCATTAATGACCCGGGCACTGCCATCGATGTTGTTGGCACATTGGTGCGACTTTTTACAGAATGGCAGGCTCCTCTGCATAAAAAAGACATGGAAGAGATTATCTATCAGCAGGTGTCGGTTCCCGAGCTGTCAATAGCGGACATGTTCGACGACGCCTTTACCGCAATCGCCCGCGACGGGGCCAGTATTGTAGAACTATCGATCAGATTACAAAAAGCATTTGCTGCGCTCGCTGACAGCGACGATAAAGCCATGGCCAGCGCTGCTCACCAACACTCTCGCGCCGCCCTGGCCCGATCTGAACATGCCATGTCGCACCCCGATGATATCGCTGCAGTGCGCAAGGCAGCCGCCTTCTCGACAGTATAGCGGCAGCCGCCTGGTTATGGTCACCGTCATTCAGCATCCGGCGTTCGATTTAGTTTTATTTCCTGTTGTTGACGCTTGCTGAGGCCCTGCACAACAATACGGTACGATTCAGACAGGTAATATCGTAGCTCCTCGTCCAGCGCACCTGAGGTTTCGATTTGCTGTATCCATTTCATGCCACGATTGGCAAAGTAGGGCGCGGGAATATAACCCTCATGAACACTGAGAAAGGCAAAATTCTGATCTGAGGTTTTGAATGTAAACGCGGGATGTCGGTCACGACTCCAACCGCCAATGGCAAACACCTTGCCACCAATTTTCCAGACATGAGAACCGCCCCACTGCACCACATGAGTCGTAGCGGGCAAAGACCCGCAGAATTGATTAAATGCATTGTAATTCATGTCACACGTCGTGTTGTTGCCATAACAACATAATCGCTCATTCCGGATTTAAATTCAAATAAGCGGAGATGGCGTCATATTACCCGCGACTAAGCGGATTTGAGCAACAGCTCATATCCCGGGACAGCGCTGGGGGCGGAAATCATTGCACGTTTAGCGTAGGATGGTGTCAATCCGAAACCAACACCACACAATGGAAATCGCCTTTGTAAATACCCAGGCTCTCTGGAAAGACCCTGTCCACGGGGCGATTGCCGAGGAGACGATGAAGCATGCAGGATTTCCTGACAATATGGCAGGAAGCGGCGACTACCAGTCTGGGCTTTTTCTGGATGGCACTTTGGGCGTTCATACTCGGTTACCTGATCAGCAGCCTGATTCAGGTGCTGGTGACACGAGAGCGCATGCAGAAAACCATGGGCAAAGACGGCCCCAAAAGCATTGCTCTCGGCACTTTCTTCGGCTTCCTGTCCAGCTCCTGCAGTTTCTCTGCACTTTCCACGACCCGCGCACTGTTCAGTAAAGGCGCCGGCCTGGCCCCATCGCTTGCCTTTATGCTGGCCTCGACCAATCTGGTCATTGAGCTGGGCATGGTGATAGCGATATTTCTCGGCTGGCAGTTTGTGGTCGGGGAGTATGTCGGCGGCATTCTGCTGATTCTGGTCACCTGGCTGATGGTGCGCATCACCCGTCCGCGCCGGCTGGAAGCACTGGCCCGCAAGAAAATGGACGAAGGGCACGAGCACGACCATGACAGCCAGCCGGTCAGCTGGAAAGAGAAAATCACGAGCCGAAAATACTGGCACGAGATTGGTATGACCTATGTCATGGAGTGGCAGATGGTCTGGAAGGATGTACTGATCGGCTTCACGGTCGCTGGCATCATCTCTGCTGCAGTGCCGCAGAGTTTTTTCCAGGCCCTGTTTCTCGGTTCAGGTGGGGACAACGCCGCCAACCCCGGTTTCTGGCTGACACTGCAACAGGCACTGGTAGCACCGCTGGCGGCATTCTTCACCTTTATCGGCTCCATGGGCAATATACCACTGGCGGCCGTGCTGTTCGGCCAGGGCGTCACTTTTGCCGGGGTCATGGCGTTCATCTTTTCAGATCTGGTGGTTCTGCCAGTGTTGCGCATCAACGCGGCCTATTACGGCTGGAAAATGGCGCTCTACATCCTCGGCATTATGCTTGTCGGCATCGTATCTGTGGCACTGGTGATGCACTACGGTCTGGCAGCATTCGGCATGCTGCCAGAGTTTGGTAGCGGCCGGGATCCAGGCGAGCGCGAATTCTTTCAGGTGAATTATCAGCTGGTGCTCAACATCGTCTTTCTGCTGGCCACCGCGGTCATGGTATGGCTGTATCGTCAGGGTCAGCAAGGCGAACACGGCCATCACCACCATCATGATCATGGTGGCCCGTCGTTGACCGACAAAGTGCTGCGCACACTGTCAGTTGTAGCTGGACTCTGGCTGGCAGGTGGCGCAGCACTGATTCTGCTTTGATCAAACATTACACCCGACACAAGGAGTTGATATGACCTTTGCCATTTCAGACATGAAAGTAAGCAGTCACGACCTGACACAGGGAGACCGTATCGCAGACAAACACAGCTTTGATGGCGGCAATGTATCGCCCGATCTGCAATGGGAAACACTGCCCGCGGACACAAAATCGGTGGCGGTATTTTGCCATGACCCCGATGCCCCGCTAATTTCGACGCCGGGTAATTATGGTTTTGTGCATTGGTTGCTCTATAACATCCCGCCGGACGTCTCGCACCTGCCTCAAGGCTGCAAGGATTACGCACAGGGTGTGAACAATTTCGACAGCACCGGCTACGGTGGCCCCAGACCGCCGGCAGGCCATGGCCGACATCACTATTTTTTCTGGGTACTTGCGCTTGATGTTGAACCGGCGCTGGCCGACGGACTTGAGCTGGCGGACTTTCTGGAGAAAGTGGAACCCCATGTACTGGGCATGAACCGACTGATGGCGCACTATGAGGTGTAACATGCAGATCACAAAAATTCTCTTGCTGTCCCTGACATTGACGGGCGCGCTCATTGTGCAGGCACAGGATCAACACCAACCGGACACAGCAGTGGCCACGTTTGCCGGCGGCTGCTTCTGGTGCATGGAACCGCCCTACGATGAACTGGAAGGCGTCACAGCAACCATTTCCGGTTACATCGGTGGCTCCGTCCCGGACCCCAGCTATGAGCAGGTATCCTCAGGCGGAACGGGGCACGCCGAAGCCGTACAGGTTGAATACCACCCAGACCAGGTCAGTTATGAAACGCTGCTGGAGGTGTTCTGGCGTAACATTGACCCGCTGGATGCCGGCGGCCAGTTTTGCGATCGTGGCAGCCAGTATCGAAGCGCAATTTTTTACCATAACGAAGAGCAAAAACGATTAGCCGAGGCTTCCCGTGCGCGGCTCAATGACGAGGCCGGATTACCGGGCCCCATTGTGACCGGCATAGTGTCCGCCGATCCCGCTGATTTTTATGTCGCTGAAGATTACCATCAGAACTATTATCAGGAACATTCAGTCAGGTATAAATTCTATCGCTGGAACTGCGGTCGTGACGAGCGCCTTGAGGAGATCTGGGGAAACGACTGATCAATCATCGTCGCTAAAAGCAGAGAGATGAAATTCCGCTGCCTCTGCCACTTCCTTCACGCCGCTTTCAAACAGCTCCGGCACCTCGCCCCCTGCCATCACTTCCAGCACGGCGTGAACACCACGGGACAGGGACGTCAGGTTGTAGCCGCCTTCCAGTACCATCACGAGCCGGCCTTCACAATGCTGGTCGGCGATACTCTGGACAATGCTGGTGAGGACCTTGAAGCCGTTATAGGTCAGGTTCATGGCCATGTCATTGTGGTGCGGGTCAAAGCCGGCAGAAACCAGCACCAGATCAGGCTTGAAACGCTCTGCAGCGGGCACCAGTATCTCACGAAATGCTTTTTCCAGAGCGATGTCGCCCGCAGCTTCCGGCAGCGGTACGTTGATGGTATAACCTTCGCCCAGTCCGGCGCCCACTTCTTCCAGATGGCCGGAACCGGGATAAAACGGCGCGGCGCAGTGGGTATCAAAGAACAACACATCGGGATCTGCCCAGAATATATCCTGGGTGCCATTACCATGATGCGCGTCCCAGTCAATGATCAGAATACGCTCACAACCCAGTTTAGCCTGGGCATGCGCTGCCGCCACCGCGACGTTATTCAACAGACAGAAGCCTCTGGCACGCACTGCCTCGGCGTGATGACCCGGCGGTCGCACCAGCGCGAAGGCACTTTGTGATTTTTTGCTGACCACGTTTTCCACCGCCGCTATCGCATTGCCGGCGGCCGCTGTGGCGGCCTTGATGCTGTCAGGGGATACCGCCGTGGTATCACTGTCCAGCCAGGCGCTTTTGCCTTCCAGTTCGAATAACTGGTCCAGATACGATGTGGTATGAACGCGGCTTAACTGGTCGTACGTGGCACTGGCGCCCGCTTCAAACTGGATGCCCGGAATGGGGTTCTCATCAAGGTAGGTCTTGATCGCACTCAGTCTTCCGGGATGTTCCGGGTAGCTCCATTTGAAATCCAGGCCTTGCAGGATGCTCCTTACCCGTTTTTCAACCCGGCTGGCAATAAAAGGCAGATCCACCTGCGGATCATGCCCCAGCATCACGTCGTCACAAAATACCTTAACCTTGCGATCACCTATCACTCAATTCCCCTTTTCAGCTATCCGAACCTGCTTGCTGCAGGCCCGGAAATCATCGTCGTTTCGCCAGGGCTTCCTGCACCACTGCGGTGAACGCCGCAGCCCGAACTCCCGTGGGCTTGAAGCCCAGCTTGGCCCAGGTCGCTGCCGCCTCTTTGTTGGAAGCGGCATATTCCAGGATCAGCTCGCCGATATTGTGGCTTTCTGCGAAGGCCAGCAACTCTCGCAGGATGGCACTGAACACACCGAGCTTACGGAAATCCGGCTCGACCCAGACATCATCAATGATTCCGGATTTGAATTCAACATCTGCCGTCTGCTCCCAGATGCCCTGACTGCGCCATACGTATAGATAACCCATACCCACCAGGCGCTCATCAGATGTCTGCGCCACAACGATCAGCTTGGCCGGATCGGACAGGGATGAACGCAGAGTCGCCAACAGGCGATTGTGCTCTTTCTCCTTGAGCGTGTGGGGCGGAGAACCCGCTACGTGAAGCGCCAGCTTGGCAAGAAAATCGACGAGCACTGGCAGATCTGTGTCCTGCGCCGCGCGTATCGATACCTGGTCAACGTTCTTTACTTTTGCCGTCATTGGACACCCTCTTCACTTTCTGTGACGCCTGACCCTATAAACTTCCGGACAGCCAGAATACACCGGTAATTTTCTTTCGCAAGCGACACCACGGTAGCATCGATGCCTGCGCACGGCAATGCAACCGCCAACGCTCAGGGCTCTGCGTTTTAGAATTTACTCCATAGATCGCGCTTGTTGAAATATCGAATCATGAGCGGGGTTTCAACCGCTGCGTAGGTGATGAAAGCAAACCAGAACCAGTTGGTCGAGAACACCAGCAGATCGAACGCATGGTCACGCCCCGCATAAAGCATTCCAGCGACAAGAAGCACGGTCCCGGTAGCCAATAAGTCATTTGCGGCTATGCGCACAAGATTGTCACCACACAACATCGGGTACGCAACGAAATATGCCAATAACGCGACCGTCAAATTCAGGCTGAGAACAATAAGTTCTGGCGTAACCATTGCGTTCCTTCAGGGTTTAACCTGTCGCGCACGTTGTGCAGAATTTACAGGTATCGGGCGGCTGCCAGCACCTGGCTGAAGTCAGGCCGTTCGCGGTAGTCTTCTTCAGCAAACTTGAACCGGATGACACCATCAGCGTCAATCAGGAATATGCCTGGATAGGGGATGCCGTAGGCGCGATCGCCAGGTTCATATTGGTTGTTCACGATGTTGAGGGCACTGAAGTGCCTGGTATCTTCATCGCTCAACATCGGGAAGTCGACATCGTAGTCAGTTTCGGCATTTTTAAGGGTTTGCAGCGAGTCATATGTCATGGTGGCAACATTGATGCCCATGGCCTCGAACTCGGGCGCAACATCCACTAACTGCTGTAGCTGGCTGATACAATACGGGCACCAGTCAAAAGAGCGACTCAGCACCAGCACCAGACCGTTGCGGCCGCTCAGATCAGCAAGCGTTCGGAGATCGCCATTCTGGTCTGGCGCTGCAATGGGCGGAATGTTGTTGCCCTCGGGGAAGTCCGGTGCCCAGACCCAGTCCTGGGCGACAGCGATGCTACTGAAATTGATCATTACGAAGAGAAGCAGGGTTTTAATCGGCGTTGGCATACAATGTCCTTATGATCTTGGATAGTTATCGGAATCTGCTGCTTTTCAGGCGCCTTTTACAAGACTCCATGCCAGCAGTTTTTGTCTCATGCCGACACCGGCTTCCGGTCAGATGGATGGTTAATGCCATCCATGACCACGACGTCGTCCAGTTCAAACGGATTCACACCTTCCAGGCAGGCGATGTTGTAACCATATTCAGCCGGGTTGGAACGGCGCTGATGATGGGTGTAGATGCCACACACGGTGCAGAAGTAGTGCTTTGCCACCCGCGTATTGAACTGATACAGGCCCAATTTTTCCTCGCCCTTTAATATCCGGATACACGCCAGCTTGCTGGTACCCATGATGGCGCCGCGCCGACGACACAGAGAGCAGTCACAGCGCTTGGGATCAACCACGCCATCGGGCAAGTGCATCTCCATCTGCACAGCGCCACAATGGCAGCTAAGCGGATGGTATTCCCTGATGTTGGTGTCGCCAATGCGCTTGATCATGGTGGTGGTCTCTCCGTGTGTTATGCCTGTTGCGGGTGAAATCAGGCGAGCCAGGGTTTGTACGGTTCGTCAGCGACAGTATCGGCCTCATCGCTCTGCGTGGCAACGCTGTTGTCGTAGTCACGAACAATGTTGACGGCAGCCTCATAGTCATCTTCATTGACCAGCACATTGGCGAAGCCATCCATGGCCAAATCACCGACTGCACCCTGCAGGTAGTGTCCGCCCACGTGGGAATCAATGTCATTGGCGCGCAGCATCCCGGCCACGATATGCGCTTCGATGATGTCGTTGGCTCGATAGACTATTTTCACAAGGTCTCCCACGTTATTCCTGAAGCCTCAGTATCGCAGAATGACCATGGCTGCGGCCAGCACCAGAATCAGCGCCGCCAGCACATTCAGGGCGCGTGTCAGTTGACGGGCGCGAGAGCTTAGCGCCAGTGTCTGCCCCGCCCGACTCACCAGCCAGGCATAACACAACTTGACCCCACCCACGGTAATGACGGTAATCAGCACAATAAGCAATATGTCAGGCACAGTGAGCACACTCAGGTCGACAAAGGCAGGAAAAAAACCAAGGTAGAAAAACACAGCCTTTTGATCACCCAGCGTCAGCAACAGGCCGCTGAAAAAACTGGATGTAAGTGATGTCGGACGAAGATGAAGCGCAGTGTCGCCCGCGGCGCCGGTCACGTTACGGGAGCGCCAGAGCGCCACTGCCATCCAAAGCAGATAGGCCGCCGCTGCGTATTTGAGGTAGTCGACCCAACTGCCGGCAGACGCCAGCAGCAGACCGAGTCCGAACAGGACAATCAGGATGAAGATGATATCACCGGTCACCACACCGGCACTGACCGCCGCGCCGTGACGGAAACCACCACTAAGTGCGCGTGAGGTTACCGCCAGCACACTGATACTGGGCAGAGCGGACAGTACCAGCATGGCACTGAACAACGCTATCAGGCTGGCTGGTGTCAGGCTCATGGCCCGAGTCCTCCCTCAATCAGGGCTTTTTACTGGGCGTTCGGCGCTTACCCTTATCCTTGTCCATACGTACTTTGGGGCCACCGCGTTTTTTCGCCTTGGGTTTAGGTGTGAAACGCTTATCGTCACCGGCCCCGGCTGGCGCCGAGGATGGTTCACTGAAATCTTCACGGGTACGTCGGATGGGCCGATCGGCAGCCGCCGGTGGCCCATCGGAGCGGTCCGGGCGGTTTTTTCTGAAACCTTCCGGCTTGGCCCCTTCTGACTTGAAGCCTTCCTTTTTGAACCCGCCTGCGGCGGATGGGCCTTTTTTGAAGCCCTCTTTCTTGAATACTTCTTTCTTGAAGCCCTCTTTCCTGAAAGCAGGCTTTTTGAAATCACTGCCACCGGCGTCACGTCGATCCTTATTGAAGGCCGGACGTTTACGTTCGGGGCGGGTGTCTTTTTCAGCAGCACTCTCCGCCGCACTCATACGCTCCAGGTCCAGCGCCTGGTTGCACACACGCGTACGCTGAAGGATCTGAAATACATCATCGGGCATGCCGGCAGGCAGATCGATAGTAGTATGATCGTCGTAAATCTGAATACGACCGATATATCGACCCTCAATGCCACCTTCATTGGCAACGGCGCCGACAATCTCGCGCGGCGTCACACCATGCTCGTGACCAACCTTGATACGGAAGCGCTCCAGAGCGACGTCTTCGCCGTCATCGAACTCACGCGCTTCGCGGCGTTTGCGGGCCGGGCGATCAGACACCGGATCACCGGTAAAATCGTTATCATTAAGCTCGCCAAACAGATCCTGCATCGGCGGTTTGCTTTTTACCTTGCGGGCCGGTTTGTCGGCCGGTGCAGACGCGGTGCCGGCATCACGGGCGCTGGCGACAAAGGCATCAACATCAGGTGTATTATTCGCGGTTTTGGCTGACTTGCCAGCTTTGACGGCAGGGGTCTTGCCATAACCGGACTTGGCAACACCAACATCCTTAAACGATGGTTCCAGCGGGCGGTCTTTCTGTAACAGCCACGCCATGGCCGCAGCCGCGTCCTCAACACTGCAATCATGTTCGCTGCACAGATCAGTGATCAGACCGCGGAAGAAATCCAGGTTGTCATTTTCCAGCGCCACCGCAATGGTGTCCTTGAACTGTTGGCTGCGATGAAGAATCAACTCTCCGCGCGTTGGCAGTTCCATGCGCGTCACTTTTTTCCGCGTGGTGCGCTCAATGGATTGCAGCATGCGCTGCTCACGCGGGGCAACGAACAGGATTGCCTTGCCGCTGCGACCGGCACGACCGGTGCGACCAATACGATGTACGTAGGTCTCGTTGTCGTAGGGGATATCGTAGTTCATCACATGGCTGATACGCTCTACGTCCAGCCCACGGGCGGCAACGTCAGTGGCAACAACAATATCCAACTGACCGTTCTTCAACTGCTCTACCGTGCGTGTTCGAAGCTGCTGATTCATGTCGCCATTCAACGCCGCGGCAGAGAAACCACGTGCATTGAGTTTGTCCGCCAGCTCCTGAGTGCTGTTCTTGGTGCGCACAAAAATAATCATGCCATCGAACTCTTCCACTTCCAGCATGCGTGTCAGCGCGTCGAGCTTGTTGGTGCCCTGCACCAACCAGTAAAACTGCTCAATATTGGCATTGGTGCTGGTCGCGGTCTTGATGCTGACTTCGATCGGGCTGCGCAAATATTTCTCCGCAACGCGCCGAATTACCGGTGGCATGGTGGCAGAGAACAGCGCGACCTGACGGGTCGACGGTGTTTTCTGCAGAATCAGTTCCACGTCATCAATAAAACCCATGCGCAGCATTTCATCGGCTTCATCCAGCACCAGTGTCTTGATGTCGCCCAGATCCAGCGATTTGCGGTTCAGGTGATCCAGCAGACGGCCGGGCGTGGCCACCACAACATGAACACCGCGACGCAAGGCCTGCAACTGGCGGCCCATCTCCTGGCCGCCGTATACCGGCAACACGTGAAACCCTCGCATACCCTGAGCGTAGGTCTGGAATGCTTCCGCCACCTGGATCGCCAGTTCTCGCGTGGGGCACAGCACCAGAGCCTGGGTTTTGGGATTGGTGACATCAATATGCGCCAGCACAGGCAGGGCGAAGGCCGCCGTTTTACCGGTACCGGTTTGCGCCATGCCCACAATGTCGTTGCCTTGCAGCAGGGCGGGGATGGTCGCCTGTTGGATAGGCGAGGGTTTTTCGTAACCCACTTTGTTGAGTGTTTCTAACAGAAAAGCGGGAAGATCAAGCTCAGCGAAGCTGAGATCCTGAACGGGTGTCGTCGACATAATGGTGCCTGCAGGCGCGGGGAATTCAATAAAAGGGCGGCGATTATACGCCAGAAGCGCTCTGACGTATAGCCGTTAACCCCGGCACGAATCCCGCACTGCCCGCGCTGTCAGTCGTATTCGCGCAAAAAGTCGACGGCGCGGTCCGGGAAGTCGGTAAACACCCCGTCAACATTGGCTTCAAAATAGAACAGTTCCAGCATGTGGTCAAAATCGTCCGCGTAGGCCGGAATCTGCCCTTCGTCCTGCCGGAACGTGTATGGATGCACTTGCATGCCAGCCTGGTGGGCGTCACTGACCAGCGAACTGATAATCAGGCCGCTGCGGGTAGACTCCGGGCTGATGATCATGCCTTTTTCCGGTCCCACGCCGTCAGCGTACTGCGCAAGATCGCGCATCCCGCCGGCGCTGAGCATCCATTGGTAGACCTCGTCGTCACCCATTAGCTGCACCAGCTTCAGCTCCACGCCCAGCGCTGGCAGCACTTCTTCATGAACGCGTTTCAATTCGTCGAATTCAAAGGTCTGCACAAACACATTGCTGTCTTTGCTGGTGTAGCCGAAGCGCTTCAGTTCACGGATGATGGCGGTGCTCAGGTCTTTGCCGTTGTCGTGATGAAACGCAGGTGACTTGATCTCGGGATAGATGCCGATGTCCTGGCCTGAAGCGAGGTTCATGCCCTGCACCATTTCCAGTTGCTCGGCAAAGGTATGGATCTGGAAGCTGCCCTGCCAGAGCGGGAAACGCTGCGGGTAGATCTGTCGCTCGACGCCGCTCTCGTCCACCCGGTAGCCTTCGGTAACCCTGAGCTGACGCAGCTCGGCCAGATCAAAATCGACCACGTAGTGCCGACCGTCATCGCGCGCACGGCCAGGAAACTGGTGGCGCACGTCAGTATTACGGTCCAGCGTCAGGTCATGCCAGACGATGAGCTGATCATCGCGTGTCATCACCACATCCTGTTCCATGAAATCGGCGCCCATGGCATAAGCCATGGCCACAGCTGGCAGCGTGTGTTCGGGCAGGTAACCACTGGCGCCGCGGTGCGCGACCACAATCTTGCCAGCGGCATCGCGCTGGGCATAGGCAGGCTCGATCGGCACCACATTCCCCACTACCAGACCCATGACCAGGACTCCGCTCAGAAATCGCTTGATTGCTGCAGTTGCCATCAGTGTATCCTTTTTTTTAGCAGTCATGTTGATATCGCTGACCCCGCAGTCTACAACACTTTTATGACAGTTCGCCGACAATGTCCTGGTCATGGGTCTGGCGCAATGTAACAAACGTGAAACAATGACGTGCGGGGCACGACGCACAGCAAGAACGAGCCGGCATGAAGATCTGCCACCTTGCTTTATAATTGTGCGGCGTATATCAGTTTGAATTCAAGCCACTAGCCCGCAGTACGCACAATGGCAGCACGTTTAACTTTGTCACATTACGGCACTATTGTGGCGATCAGCCATATTTGTCCATCACATTGCCATAATTGACAGCAAATCTTTTGCTCTGTTTGTTGTCTGAATGACTGACGGCAGAACTATGCCCCCAATTCACTCAGTCAGCAGTTAGCAGTAGACACGAGGTATGCCAATGAGATTATTCAAACGCAGCAGCAATCCCATTTTTATTGAAGATGAGGGCTACAACTGGGGGAACAAGCGCGGAAAAGGCTTTCGGGTGTTCATGTTTCTGCTCACACTGACCCTGGCTACAGGCATCGTCATCACCATGATCAACCCTTAAGTAGTGCGTACGCCCGGGCTAACCGGGACCAGAAGCGATAACCCGGGCAAAAAAAAGCCACCTGTATAAGGTGGCTTTTTCCTGATCAGGCCCGGACCAGATCCGGGACCGACGGTGTGCGCCTGCTTACGCCTTCCTGAATAGCGGCTCGCTCTCTGCCGCTGGTTTGGCCTCTGCCGCAGCGGGCTTAAAAATCTCACTGTACAGGAAGAAGTCAGTGAGCACGGCGCGCAGGTGAATCGACGCGTTCAGATTATCCACCAACTCCGAGCTCATCAGAGGCTGCGCCAGCACAAAACGAAGGGTGGCACTGGCCTTGCGCAGGTCCTCAGCGATCACCAGCTCGTATTCATGCTGAGTCTCGCCCAGGGCAGCCAGGACGTTTTGCATGGAGGCCAGCATATCTTCCAGTGTCGGTCTGGCATGAGGCGTCGGATAACTCGCCTCGTCATGCGGCGGACGCCCCTGAGCGGCGTACGCCAGCAGGAACTCGTAGCCAGACTCAACTACCTCAATATCTTTTTCCAGGTTCTTAACGTCGGTCAATCTTTCACCTTCCATTTGTTTGTATCGTGATTGGCACGCATTTCATCTTCCGAGATCCAGCCTTTGACCATGGAGCGCGTGTAAAAGATCTTCTCGGGGCGCACCGCAAAGTAGATGTGGATGGCGGTAAATGCCACCAGCGCCAGGGTTGCCAGGCCGTGCAGCAGGAACATCAGGCCCAGTTGCGCCTCATCCGCCACTGACGGACGTTCCCAGAACGGGGTGCGGATATTCAAAAACAGAATGACGCCGGTGACAATAACCAGCAGCACCAGCACGGTCATTGCCCAGTGCATGCCTTTCTGCTCAAAAGAGTATTTGCCCGGTTTGCGGGTTTCATCAAACGGCTCGGCGAAATCCGCCGGTGTCATGATCATGGACTTGAAGTCCTGCCAGAATGACGCACGAATAATGTGAAAAACCACTACAAAGGTCAGCAGCAGACCTGCGATCCAGTGGATATCGAGCCACGCGAAGCGAATGCCGATGATAGGCATGACACCGGTGGCGATAAGCACGAGCACAGAGCCAGCCATGATCCAGTGAAACGCGCGGTCGATGGCATCGTGTCGGCTTACTTTTTTACCTGCAGGCGAAGGTTTGGCTTTTTTCTTGGCCAATGCAGCCATAAAAATGGCATGCGCGGCCAGCAGCACCAGAATTGCGACGGCAACTACCCAAAGCAAATCCCAGGACACACCCAGAATTACCTCATCACCCCATACATCCCGTTTATAACGTACGATTTCCACGCGAATTCCCCTCATCTGTAAGATATTGTTTTTTAAGGCGCTTTCCAGACACCATGTGACCTACCACGCACGCAGCGAAATCAGATTCACCACGCCTGCTTGACGCTTTCCGGGCGGCCTCTCAGAAACCACACTGACGCCGGCCGCCGCCACTGGCATTAAGCAAGTGTACCAGTACCCCTTAAAATGCTTGTCAAGCCTAGGGATTCAGGGGGCATACAGGACGAGAAGGTTAATCCAGACATGAACATTTATCAAGCCAAGATACGCCTCATGCCGGGATCGTCACAGCTTGACATATTTTCGTTCGGTGGTATTGTGTCCAGCCCCCGTAAAACAGCGTACTGTGGTTTTACGACCGTCCGGACCATGCCGGACACGCAGTCCGGGGTGCAGGCAGCGTCATCGAGCCGCGTCAAATCAAAAACCCTAAATCCACGCATCTCCCTGCTTGCAACGCTTGAAGATCGATCGTGTCGGCCAGGAACGTTAACGATAGCCGAAGCGGAAACACTATAACGAATTAACGAGACTTAGCGACTTATGACTGATCAAGCCCAATACCCCTACAAGTTTGGCTTCCCGGAACAAACCGGACTTTACGACCCGGCGAGTGAAAAAGACTCCTGCGGCGTAGGCTTTGTGGCAGACATCAAAGGTCGCCCCAGTCACCAGATCATGCTGGACGCCTATCACCTGAACTCGCGCATGGATCACCGCGGCGGTTGTGGTTTTGAAGCCAACACCGGGGATGGTGCCGGTATCCTGATGGCGTTGCCGCATTCCTTTTTTGCTGACGTCACCAAAAACGAGCTGGGCACCGAGCTGCCCGCAGCCGGCCAGTACGCAGTCGGCAACATCTTTCTGCCACAGATCAGCAAAGAGCGTGAGTTCTGCCGCGACGCGATCAACCAGATTATTGCTGAAGAAGGCCAGACCTTGCTGGGCTGGCGCGAAGTGCCGGTTGACGCTGACGGAGCCGATGTCGGCCCGGCAGCCCGAATGGCACAGCCGCAGATCGAGCAACTGTTTATAGGTGCCGCTGACGGCCTGGACAAGGAAGCCTTCGAGCGCAAGCTGTACATTATCCGCAAGCGCTTCACCCACAAGCTGCGCGGCGACAAGTCGCTGAGCGAAGCCAAGATGGTCTACGCCTGCAGCCTGTCCACCAAAGTCATTGTCTATAAAGGCATGCTGACGCCCGGTCAGTTGTTCCCGTTCTACAAGGACCTGACCAACCCGGCCTGTGAAACTCACATGGCCATGGTGCACTCGCGCTTCAGCACCAACACCTTCCCGTCGTGGGACCGCGCTCAGCCCAACCGTTTCATGAGCCACAACGGCGAGATCAACACCTTGCGCGGCAACGTCAACCAGATGGTGGCGCGTGAAGGTACGCTGAACACTGACCTGTTTGATGACAAGCTGAAAGACCTGTTCCCCATCATCGACTCTGATTGCTCGGACTCAGGCTCATTTGACGCCGTTCTCGAGTTCATGCTGCTGTCCGGTCGCTCCCTGCAGGAGGCCGTGATGATGATGATCCCGGAAGCCTGGCAGTCCGACGTCAACATGACGCAGGACAAAAAGGACTTCTATGAGTTCCATTCCGCGCTGATGGAGCCATGGGACGGTCCCGCGTCCATCGTGTTCTCTGATGGCCAGTACATCGGCGCCGTGCTCGACCGCAACGGCCTGCGCCCCAGCCGATATTACGTGACCCATGATGACAAGGTGATCATGGCCTCGGAAGTGGGGGTGGTCAAAGTTGATCCCGCCAACGTCAAGGAAAAGGGCCGTTTGAAGCCGGGCCGCATGTTCCTGCTCGACTTTGAGCAAGGCCGGCTGATTCCCGATGAAGAGCTCAAGCACAGCATTGCCGCCAAGCGCCCTTACGGTGAATGGCTGAATAACCAGCGCGTCACCCTGGACAAGCTGTCTGACGGCAACGAAGAGCACTCACTGGACTCCGATAACGTGCTGGCACGCATGCAGGCCTTCGGTTACACCACCGAGACCATGCAGTTCATGCTGCTGCCCATGATCACCGAGGCTCGTGACCCGCTGGGTTCCATGGGTAACGACTCGGCGCTGGCCTGTCTGTCTGACAAGCCGCGCATGATCTATGACTATTTCAAGCAATTGTTTGCCCAGGTCACCAACCCGGCCATCGACTCCATCCGCGAAGAAGTGGTGATGTCGCTGGAATGCTTTATCGGCCCGGAAGGCAACCTGCTGGAAACCAGCGAAGAGCAGGCCCACCGGCTGAGCCTCAAGCACCCGATTCTGTCCAACAAGCAGCTGCAGACCATTGCCAATATGGATTACAACGGCCTGCGCACCAAAGTCATCGATATCACGTTCGATGTGCATGCTGACACGGGCTTCCAGGATTCCCTGAGCCGCATCTGCAGTGAGGCCAGCCAGGCCATCGCCGACGGTTATGCCTTCATTGTGCTGTCTGACCGCAAGATCGGCAAAAACCGGGCCGCCATCAGTGCCCTGATCGCCTGCGGCGCGGTCCACCACCATTTGATCAAAACCCATGAGCGCACCCGTATTGGCCTGATCGTTGAAACCGGCGAAGCACGCGAGGTTCATCACTTCTGCCTGCTGACTGGCTACGGCGCAGACGCAGTGAACCCTTACCTCGCTTTCGAAGCGGTATGGCAGGCACAGCTCGACGGCCTGCTGGGTACGGACTACAACACCGAAGATAAAGTGGTGTACGCCTACAAAAAAGCCGTGGCCAAAGGCATGCTCAAGGTCATGGCGAAAATGGGTATCTCCACGTTGCATTCCTACAAGGGCGCACAGATATTTGAAGCCGTGGGCCTGGCCGACGATATCGTCAATCGCTGCTTTGTCGGCACCGCCAGCCGAGTGCAGGGTGTGAATTTCGCCACACTGATTGAAGAGACCCAGCGTCGTCACCGCCTGGGCTTCCCGGAAAAGGACGAGAACCGTATTCCGGTGCTCAACAACCCGGGCGACATCCACTGGCGCAACGGTGGCGACAGCCACATGTGGGACCCCAGTGCAATCTTCAACCTGCAGAACGCAGCGCGCACCAACAGCCCGGACGCCTACAAGGTCTTCGCCAAGTACACCAACGAGCAGACCACACGCGCCTGTACGCTGCGCGGCCTGCTGGATTTCCGCAAGGATACCGCGGCCATTGCGCTGGATGAGGTCGAGTCTGCCAAGGACATCGTCAAACGTTTCGCGACCGGCGCCATGAGTTTTGGCTCCATTTCCGAGGAAAGCCACGAGGCACTGGCCGTGGCCATGAACCGCCTGGGCGGCAAATCCAACACCGGCGAAGGCGGTGAGGATCCGATCCGCTTCCAGCCCATGGCCAATGGCGATTCCAAGCGCTCGGCGATCAAACAGGTGGCATCGGGCCGTTTCGGCGTCACCATCTGGTATCTGAGCAATGCTGACGAAATCCAGATCAAGATTTCCCAGGGCGCCAAACCTGGTGAAGGTGGCGAGTTGCCCGGCGGCAAAGTGGACGAGCAGATTGCCCGCATCCGGCACTCCACCCCGGGCGTCGGTCTGATTTCGCCACCGCCGCACCACGATATCTATTCCATTGAGGACATGGCGCAGTTGATCCATGACCTGAAAAACGCCAACCGTCAGGCGCGCATCAGCGTCAAACTGGTGTCCGAGATTGGCGTTGGTACAGTTGCCGCGGGCGTCACCAAAGCAAAAACCGATCACCTGGTGATTGCCGGCCATGACGGCGGCACCGGTGCCTCGCCATTGACCTCGATCAAGCATGCCGGCCTGCCATGGGAACTGGGTGTGGCCGAGACCCACCAGACGCTGGTGATGAACAACCTGCGCTCACGCGTGGTACTGCAAACCGACGGTCAGCTTAAAACCGGCCGTGATGTCGCCATCGCTGCGTTGCTGGGTGCCGAAGAGTTTGGTTTTGCCACCGCGCCTCTGGTCACGCTGGGCTGCATCATGATGCGCAAGTGTCACCTGAACACCTGTCCGGTAGGAATAGCCACGCAGGATCCGGCGCTGCGCAAGAAGTTCAAGGGCCAGCCCGAGCACGTCGTGAACTACCTGTTCATGGTGGCGGAAGAACTGCGTGAAATCATGGCCAAACTGGGTATCCGCACGCTGAACGAGATGGTAGGCCGGGTCGATCTGCTGGAAAGCAACATCGCCATCAACCACTGGAAGGCCAAAGGCCTGGACCTGAGCAAGATCCTGGCGCCAGCCAAGGCTGTGTTCCCGAACACCGGCACATACCAGACCATCGCGCAGGACCACGGCCTGGACAAGGCACTGGACAACCAGCTGATTGAACTGGCCGCGCCAGCGCTGGAAAAGGGCGAGAAGGTCAATATCGAATTACCGGTGATCAACATCAACCGCGTCGTCGGCACCATGCTGTCCAACGAAGTGGCCAAACGTTGGGGCGAGCAGATGCTGCCTGACGACACCATCAACATCAAGTTGCACGGCTCTGCAGGCCAGAGCCTGGGTGCCTGGCTTGCCAAAGGCATCAGCATCACGGTGGAAGGTGACTGCAACGACTTCGTGGGCAAAGGTCTGTCTGGTGGCCGCATTGTGGTTTACCCGCCCAAGAACAGTACGTTCAAGGCCGAAGACAACATCATTGCCGGTAACGTCAATCTGTATGGTGCCACCGGCGGTGAAGCCTACTTCCGTGGTATTGCTGCCGAGCGATTTGCGGTGCGCAACTCCGGTGCGTCTGCGGTTGTTGAAGGCATCGGCGATCACGGCTGTGAATACATGACCGGTGGCCGGGTGGTCATCCTGGGCAAAACCGGTCGCAACTTCGGCGCCGGCATGAGCGGCGGCGTCGCCTATGTCTGGGACCAGGACGAGAGCTTTGCGCGTCAGTGCAACACTGAGTCCTACGAGCTGGAAGGCGTCACCGATGCTGCCGACCTGGATGAACTGAAAACACTGATCAGTAACCATCTGCAATACACCGGATCGGCGGTGGCCCAACAGATTCTGGATAACTGGGATCAGGCCATCAAACAATTCGTCAAGGTCATGCCCAGCGATTACAAACGCGTGCTGGCGGAAATGGCGGCAAAAGAACAGGCGGTCGCGGTGTAGCAGGCGGTTGGCCACACTGGCGATAGAGACCATTGGGCGCGGCCGTTTGACAACAGCCAGCCGGGATATAAATTTCGAAGAATAGGTTAAGACATGGGCAAACCAACGGGTTTTAAAGAATTTGAGCGCAAGACTGAACCATATCGGGCGCCGGCAGAGCGACTCCTTGATTACAAGGAAATCTACACCGAACACGACGAGAAACACCTGGCTACCCAGGGCGCGCGTTGCATGGATTGCGGCGTTCCGTTTTGCCAGTCTGACAATGGCTGCCCGGTTTACAACCTGATTCCCGAGTGGAACGACCTGGTTTACAAAGGCCAGTGGCGCGACGCGCTCGACCGCCTGCACAAGACCAACAACTTTCCCGAGTTCACCGGCCGCGTGTGTCCGGCACCCTGTGAAGGCTCCTGTGTACTGGGCATCAACGAACCTGCGGTGACCATCAAGAACATTGAAAATGCCATCATCGACAAAGGTTTCGAGAATGGCTGGGTGCAGGCCAACGTGCCAACCCTGCGGTCCGGCAAAAAAGTGGCTGTCATCGGCTCCGGCCCTGCCGGTCTGGCAGCGGCGGCGCAGTTGAATCAGGCCGGTCACGAAGTGACCGTTTATGAGCGCGCTGATCGCATCGGCGGCCTGCTGATGTATGGCATCCCGAACATGAAGCTGGAAAAGGATGTGGTCGATCGCCGCGTTAAACTGCTGGAAGCAGAAGGCGTCAAATTTGTCACCGGCGTTGATGTCGGCGGCAAAAGTGTCAACGCCATGCCTGCGGACGAATTACTGGGCCAGGTCGACGCCATGTGTCTGGCTACCGGCGCGACAACGGCACGCGACCTGGGCATCCCCGGCCGCGAAGGCCCCGGTGTGCATTTCGCGATGGAGTTCCTCACCGCCAATACCAAGAGCCTGCTGGACTCTGAACTGAAAGACGGTCAGTACATCAATGCCAAAGACAAAAACGTCATTGTCATTGGTGGCGGTGACACCGGCACCGACTGCATTGGCACTTCACTGCGCCACGGCTGCAAGTCGTTGGTCAACTTTGAAATTATGCCCAAGCCTCCGCGTGAACGCCCGGGTGATAACCCCTGGCCGCTGTGGCCAAAAATCCATCGTGTTGATTATGGCCACGAAGAGGCAGCACATCGCGACGGCAACGACCCGCGCGTGTACTCGATCAGCGGCAAGGAATTTGTACGCGATGAGCATGGCAAGCTGCTGGGTATCAACACCGTGGAAGTGGACGGTAACTTCAAGGAAGTTCCCGGTTCTACCAAGTTCTGGGAAGCCGATCTGATTCTGTTGTCCATGGGTTTCCTGGGGCCGGAACACTATGTCAGCAATCCGCTGGGGCTGGAGCTGGATCAACGCTCCAACTACAAGGCGGAGTACAAGGACTTCCGTACCAACCACCCGAAAGTCTTTGTTGCCGGTGATTGCCGACGTGGGCAATCGCTGGTGGTCCGCGCAATTGACGAAGGCCGTCTGGTGGCCGATGCCATCAACACATACCTGGGCGCCTAGGCCCGCATGACTGCCGGACAGGCCTCAGGCTTAATACGCCTGAGGCCTGTCCGGCGATGATCAGACCAAAAGGCAGCGTCAGAACACTGCCACGATCGCTGTGCTACACTCCCTGAAACACCGGATCCAGTCATTCAAGCGGATCCATGAAGGCGGATTTGCAGGATGAGCACACCAGTACTGGAACTGACTGACGTCACCAAACGTTACGGCGATTTCACTGCCGTCAACAAGATCAATATCAGCATTCCGCAAGGTTCCGTTTACGGGTTTCTGGGGCCCAATGGCGCCGGCAAAACCACCACCATTCGCATGATTCTGGATATCCTCCGTCCTGACGAAGGCCAGATTCAGGTGCTGGGCGCCACCTCTGCCATGAGCGTGCGCGATCGTATCGGCTACCTGCCGGAAGAAAAAGGCCTGTATAAAAAGATGAAGGTGTGGGCCATCATCGCCTACTTCGCGACACTGAAAGGCATGGGTCGACGCGAGGCCAAAGACAAGGCTTTTGCACTGCTGGCTAAATACGGCCTCAGCGATTTTGCCAATGCCAGCGTCGAATCCCTCTCCAAAGGTATGGGCCAGAAAGTTCAGGTGCTGTCATCGATTGCCCACGAGCCGGAACTGGTTATCCTGGACGAACCTTTTTCCGGGCTCGACCCGGTTAATCAGGAAGTACTGGAACAACTGATACGGGACCTGTCGGCAAACGGTCAAACGGTCATTTTTTCAACCCATGTCATGCAACACGCCGAACGTCTGTGCGAGCGCCTGTTATTGATTACCCAGGGTAGCAAGGTTTTTGACGGCACCGTTGACGAGGCGCGCGCCATCATCCCGCGCCGGATTGTGCTGGAGACGCGTGACGACATCAGTCCGATTCGCTGTCTTAACGGCGTGTTATCGGTACAGGAGCACGCGGTAGATGATGAGTCCCGCCTTCCCGGCACGCGACAGTGGGAGCTTTATGTCAAAGAACAGACCGACCCGCAGCTGATTCTGCAACACTGCTTCGAAAGTGGTGTATCACTCAGCCGTTTCGATTTCACCCAGGCCAGCCTGCATGATGTGTTTGTCCATCTGGTCGGACAGGACGCACGGGAACACAATTTCAGATGAGAGCTTCCTGATGAGAGTTACGCTGCTGATCGCCTGGCGCGAATACATGGAGAACGTCAAAACCAAGGGTTTCTGGATCGGCGTGCTGTTGGTGCCTATTGTCTTCTTTCTGATTTTCCATGTCTCCAGCCGCCTGGCTACTGCCACACCGACGCGCTATTACCTGCTCATAGATCAATCCGGCGAGTATGCAGCGGCGGTGGAAACTGCCATCCGGCGAGAACACCAGCGGCGTGTGATGCTCGATTTCATGCGCTACCTGCAGGAAAACCGCGTTGATGTCGATGCTGCCAGCATCCGCGCCGAACCCGCCGCGCAGCTTAATCAGCTGCTGGATAATTTCGACAACGACGAAGTTGCAGCACTGGACGAGTGGCTTGCCAGTGGCGGCCTGGACTACGCCCTCACCATGGCGCAACCCTACCTGCGCGACGATGCACCCGAGTTTACCGAGCCGCGGCCACAGTTTGTTGCCGCACCACTGCCACCCGGCGTCAATCCGGATGCAGATGCGCAAACCGTGGTCGGACAATTGCGTCCCTACCTCAATGGCGAGCGCCGCATTGACGTGGCAGGCGATCAGGTCAGCCTTTTCGCACTGATACTGATTCCGGCAGACGTTGACCAGGATATTGTGCGACCCGCCACTATTCAGGGCCTGATGGCGCCGGACAGCGGCCCCCGTGGCGTACAGTACTGGGCTGGCAATCTTACCGACACACGATTATCCGGTGCTATCCAGAACAGTATCAACAGTGCCATCCGGCAGCAGGAGTATGCCAGCCAGGGTATAGATATTGCGGCCGTGCGCAACGTGCAACGCACCCGCCTGCCGCTCAGCCGGCTGGACCCCGGCAAGGCCGCCGGCGAGGAAGCTGTGAGCCTGGCCGACACTTTCCGGCAATGGGCTCCGATGGGCTTTGTGTATCTGATTTTCATTTCCCTGATGCAGAGTGTGCAGTACCTGTTAAGCAATACCATCGAAGAAAAATCCAATCGCATTATTGAAGTGCTGCTGGCATCGGTGACGCCCGGCGAATTGATGATGGGTAAACTACTGGGCATTGGTATCACCGGTATTACCACGATACTGGCATGGATCGGCTCGTTTTTTGTGTTCATCCGGCTTTACCAGACAGTTGAAACTGCCATGATCGTGCAGATTCTGGACGTCCTGTTAAGCTCCGACCTGATCCCTTACTTTATCTTCTACTACCTGTGTTGTTATGCCTTGTACGCGGGCATCTTCCTGGCCATCGGCAGTCTGTGCAACACACTGAAGGAAGCCCAGAGCCTGATGATGCCATTGATGGCTGTTCTCGTGGTACCCATTCTCACCATGAGCTTTATCGCCCAGGACCCCAATGGCACACTGGCGCGTGTGATGTCATGGATTCCGCTGTTCACACCGTTTACCATGATGAACCGGGCCGCCGCGCAACCACCGATGTTTGATATTGTCGGCACCACCGTGGTGCTGGTGATCAGCACTGCCGCCGTGCTCTGGCTTTCCGGACGGGTGTTCCGGCAGGGCATTCTGCGATCCGGTCAACCGCCACGTATCATTGAGCTTTGGCGGATGCTGCGTCGCTCAGCTAGCTGATCCGGCGCAACCGGTAAATCACTGACAAAAGCCAGGAGTACTGCCCGTGTCACGTCAATCCGTCGAAAACAGAGCCTTTATCATCGTTCTGGGACTGATCACCCTGGCCTTTCTGACCATACTGCAGCCGTTCTGGAGTTCCATTTTCTGGGCCTGTGTGATGGCGCTGCTGTTCTATCCCCTGCAAGGCAAACTGCGGCATAGACTCAATGGCAAGAATTCACTGTCAGCTTTGCTGACACTGCTTGCCGGCATTATTCTGGTGGTCATTCCGGTGACGATTATTGCCTTCGCGTTTGTCGCGGAAGGCGCTCAGCTTTACGACCTGATCGAAAGCCAGCAGATCGAACCCGCTCAATTCTTCGAGCGCATCGGCAGCGCGGTGCCCATCATCCCGGATGTGCTCGATCGCCTTGGCATCGACATGTCCAATGTGCGTTCATACCTGTCTGATTCCGCCATCACTCTGAGCCGCCTGTTATCGCAGGAAGCACTCAGCTTCGGACGCAATACCGTCAGCTTTACTGTCGGCCTGGCCCTGATGCTGTATCTGACGTTTTTCCTGCTCCGCGATGGCGACAAAATGATGGGCTGGCTGGGCGCCGCGGTGCCCCTCGAGGACGACCGCCGACAACTTCTGTTTCGCAAGTTCACCGAAGTGGTGCGCGCCACGGTCAAAGGCAATCTGGTGGTAGCAATGGTGCAGGGCGCACTGGGCGGGTTCATATTCTGGGCGCTGGGCATTACCGCCCCGGTACTGTGGGCAGTAGTCATGGCCTTTCTCTCGCTGGTGCCTGCGGTCGGCGCTGCCCTGGTGTGGGTGCCGGTAGCCATCTACCTGTTTGCCACCGGCAATGTCATGCAGGGCTCGATTCTGGTTGCTTACGGCGCCATCATCATCGGCCTGGCAGACAACGTACTGCGCCCCATTCTGGTGGGACGCGACACCAAACTGCCCGACTATATCGTGCTGTTTTCCACACTCGGCGGTATCAGTCTGCTGGGGATCAATGGCTTTGTTATCGGGCCTTTGATTGCCGCCCTGTTTATCAGCTTCTGGTCTACGTTCAGCCAGGACTTCAATCGCTGAGCGGCAACCGCGCTTTAGCTGCAAGCTGAAGCCGTGTGGGTTAGAATACCGGCTTTGCAACAGGACACACGGCAGGAGCATACCTTGAATAACCGCCAGATCGCATTTATCGGTGCCGGCAATATGGCCAATAGCCTGATTCGCGGGCTGTTGGCCAAAGGCGTTGCCGCCGACCATATCCACGCCAGCGATATCGACAGTGACAAGCTGCAGGCCCTGCAATCAGAGTGCGGTATCCGCACCGGAGACACCGCCAGCATTGCGGCTGTTGCTGACGTGATCATCGTTGCTGTCAAACCGCAGGTGATGGCCACCGTATGCACTGCCCTCAAGCCTTTGATCGCCAAAGCCGACTGCCTGATCATCTCCATCGCCGCCGGCATTCCGGTGTCATCCCTGGCGCAATGGCTGGGAGCTGAGCGGGCCATCGTGCGCTGCATGCCCAATACGCCGTCTCTGGTGGGCGAGGGTGCCACCGGACTGTTCGCCAATAACAATTGCAGCGCCGACCATAAAACACTGGCCGGCGACATCATGACTGCCGTCGGCATTGCCTGCTGGTTGCAGGCAGAAAAGGACATTGATACCGTGACCGCGCTGTCAGGCAGCGGCCCGGCGTACTACTTCCTGATGATGGAAGCCATGGAGAAAGCTGCAGTGGCCATGGGCCTGACGCCCGAAGTGGCACGCCAACTCAGTATTCAGACCGCACTGGGCGCCGGCAAACTGGCCGCCTCCAGTGATGTCGCGCCCGATGAACTGCGACGCAGGGTCACCTCACCGGGTGGCACCACAGAGCAGGCCCTGCTGTCATTTGCCAACCAGGGTTTTGAATCCACCGTAGCCAAAGCTATGCTCGCGGCGCAGCAACGTGCTGCCGAGCTGGCCAAATAATTCGACAGCAAGAGACCTCACTATGAACTCACTTGGCAGTATCGGCACCTTACTGATTACCACTCTGGGCTCGCTGTATTTGCTGGCAATCCTGTTGCGCTTTTTGCTGCAGTTGTCGCGCGCCGACTTTTACAACCCCATTACACAAATGATCGTGCGTGCCACCGACCCCGGCGTACAGATTTTCCGCAAATTTATTCCCGGCTTTCGCGGCATTGATTTCTCGTCGCTGGTATTCGCCATCCTGGTGCAGTGTGCCATGATCAGTGCGCTTATATTACTGGCCGGCATTTCCCTGCCTGGCCCCGGGCTGATCCTGACCTGGGCCCTGGTGGGGCTGTTGAGTTTTGTCCTGAATATCTATTTTTGGGGACTGCTTATCTCCATCGTTGCCAGCTTCATTGCTCCTTTCAGTGCGCACCCGGCACTGGTACTGGTGCGGCAACTGGTGGAGCCGATCATGGCGCCTTTCCGACGCCTGTTGCCTGCGATGGGGGGGCTGGATCTGTCGCCCATTTTTGTTTTCCTGAGTCTGCAGATTATACGAATCGTGCTGATTGCGCCGGTTAACGCCAACCCCGTGTTTGTCCCAGGTCTGTAATATGCCCGACGTCCTTCCGGAAAACTCCGTTGGCATCGTCACCCCCGAGCTTTACCGCTTCGAGGAACCACTGACGCTGCGCAGCGGCAAGGTGCTGAAGGCCTATGACCTGATCGTGGAGACCTACGGCACTCTGAACGCAGACCAGTCCAATGCCATTCTGATTTGTCATGCGCTGAGCGGTGATCACCACGCGGCCGGCTATCACAGCATGGACGACAAAAAACCCGGCTGGTGGGATGTGTGCATCGGGCCGGGAAAACCCATCGACACCAATCATTTTTTTGTAGTTTCCCTGAACAATCTCGGCGGCTGCGCCGGCAGCACCGGCCCGGCGTCAATCAACCCCGACACCGGCACCTGGTACGGCCCGGACTTCCCGGTAGTCACAGTGCGCGACTGGGTCAACAGTCAGGCGCGTCTGGCAGACCGACTGGGCATTCAACAGTGGGCCGCCGTCGTCGGCGGCAGTCTCGGCGGCATGCAGGTCATGCGCTGGTCCATCAGTTACCCCGAACGTGTGCGTCACGCCATCATGCTGGCGGTGGCGCCAAAATTGTCGGCGCAGAATATCGCCTTCAACGAGGTGGCGCGCCAGTCCATTACCGCCGACCCGGACTTTCACGCCGGCCGATACCGCGAGCATGAAGTACTGCCGAAAAAAGGCCTGATGCTGGCGCGTATGGTGGGGCATATCACTTATCTGTCCGACAGCGCCATGCGTGAGAAATTCGGCAAGGTGTCTGATGAGCTGAAGCAGGTATCACTGAACCTGGGGCGCGACCTGAGAGCCGGCAAGCTGAGCTTTGGCTTTGATGTCGACTTTCAGGTTGAGAGCTACCTGCATTATCAGGGAGAACGTTTCTCGGAAACGTTTGACGCCAACACCTATCTGCTGATGACCAAGGCGCTGGATTATTTTGACCCCACCGTCGATTATGACGGCGACCTTGGCAAAGCCTTTGCCAACAGCGACTGTCGGTTTCTGTTGATGTCGTTCAGCACGGACTGGCGCTTCCCACCCGAGCGTACCCGGGAGATCGTCACCGCGCTGCTGGCTGCCGGTAAACAGGTCAGTTACCTGGAGATCGAAGCCGACCAGGGCCACGACGCTTTTCTGTTGCCGGTGCCACGTTACATGGAAGCGCTGACCACCTACCTGACTGTTGTCAAAGACGAGGTGAGTGCCTGATGCGAGCAGATCTGGATATTATTCGTAACTGGATTGCACCGGGCAGCCGGGTGCTTGACCTGGGCTGCGGTGACGGCAGTCTGCTGCGTTATCTGCAGGACAACCTGCAAACGGTCGGCACCGGACTGGAAATCGATGAGACCAGAATCAATGCCTGCCTGGCCAAAGGTATCAGCGTTATTCAACAGGACCTTAACCAGGGACTGCAAAATTTTGAGTCACAGAGCTTTGATACCGTGCTGTTGACGCAGACCTTGCAGGCGGTACATTTCCCTGAACTGCTGGTCGAGGAAATGCTGCGCATTGGCAAGAACTGCATTGTGACCTTCCCCAACTTTGGCAACTGGCGCGCTCGTATGCACCTGGCTATCAAGGGTCGCATGCCGGTATCGGAATATATTCCGTACGAGTGGTACAACACACCGAACATACACTTTTGTACCGTGCGGGATTTTGACGTCTTTTGCCATGACAAGAACATCGACGTCATTACCCGCACTGTGGTGGATTACAAACATCGCGACAGTTGGTTTATCCGGGCAGCACCGAACCTGCTCAGTGAAATCGCCATTTACCATTTCTCGCGCGCGCCTGCGCCGTAAACCGGACCAACCATGAGCAAAAGAATCGTTCTGGCCTCGGGTAATGCAGGTAAGCTTCGCGAACTGCAACAACTGTTGCAGCCGCTTCATGTTGAGCTGGTGACACAGCAATCGCTGGGCATTGGCGATGCCGACGAAACAGGTCTCACATTTATCGAGAATGCCATTCTGAAAGCGCGGCATGCCAGTGATGCCAGCAGCCTGCCGGCATTGGCTGATGACTCCGGGCTGTCCGTCGATGCACTGGGTGGCGCCCCCGGCATCTATTCAGCACGCTTCGCCGATATGACCGGCGATTGCCCTGCCGACGCTGATCGTGGCACGCGCGACGCCGCCAATAACCGGAAGCTGCTGGGCCTGCTTGAAGGTCTGCCGGAAGACAAACGCAGCGCTCAGTTTCATTGCGTGCTGGTATATCTGCGTCATGCTGCCGACCCCACGCCAATTGTTTGTCATGGCGTGTGGCATGGCCGGATTCTGCCGGCCCCGACAGGTGAGGGCGGCTTTGGTTATGACCCGCTGTTCCATGTGCCATCGATGGCGTGCAGCTCCGCACAACTGAGTGCTGAACAGAAGAACGCGATCAGCCATCGCGCCATCGCCATGCAATCGCTGATTCAGCAACTGCAGACACACCTGTGAGTAATGCAACAGAGGACAGAACCACGCTCACGCTGGAACTTCCGCCACTCAGTCTTTACGTTCATGTCCCCTGGTGTGTGCGCAAGTGTCCGTACTGCGATTTCAACTCCCACGAACAAAAAGGCGAACTGCCCGAAGATGATTATGTTGACGCACTGCTAGATGACTTTCGCCACGACCTGTCCTATGTACAAAAACGTGCCATCAGCACCATTTTCATCGGTGGTGGCACACCCAGCCTGTTGTCCGCGGCGGCGTACGATCGATTATTAAACGGGCTGCAAAAAATGGCAGCATTTTCCAGCGACATCGAAATCACGCTGGAAGCCAACCCGGGTACTGCCGAACGTGGCAAGTTCGCTGACTATCACAGTGCCGGCATCAACCGCCTGTCGCTGGGCATTCAGAGCTTTGATCCGCAACAATTGCAGCAGCTGGGCCGTATACACGATGAGCACGACGCCGAACGCGCGATTGAATACGCCCACAAGGCAGGTTTCAACCGGCTCAATCTGGACATCATGTATGGCCTGCAGGCACAGTCAGCAGACTCAGCCATGAAGGATCTGCAACGGGCCATCGATGCCGAACCCGAACATATTTCCTGGTATCAACTGACAATCGAGCCGAACACGGTGTTCTTCAAACATCCACCACCGCTGCCGCCCGAAGACACACTGATTGACATTCAGGACAGCGGTCTGACGCTGCTGGCGGATCATGGCTTTACCCGCTACGAAGTGTCGGCCTTCGCCAGGGCCGGCGGCCAGGCCCGCCACAATCTTAACTACTGGCGCTTCGGTGATTACCTGGGCATCGGCGCCGGCGCTCATGGCAAAATCACCCAGCGCTCACGGCAGCGCATTTTGCGCATGCACAAACGCCGCCAACCCGGGCACTATCTGCAGGCGGCGGCGGTGGCAAAAAAACAGGCGCTAAACCAGAGCGCCGGCAATCTGCTCAATCGTTACCCCTACCTGGCTGATGCCGGCCCTATCGAAACCGATCAGCTGCCCCTGGAGTTCCTGCTCAATGCCCTGCGTTTGCGCGAAGGGTTTACCCGGCGTCAGTTCGAACAGCGTACCGGGCTACCTTTCAGCCTGATCGCAAAGCAGGTAGAATCCTTGCATCAGCGCCAGTTATTTCGGATTGACGGCGATCGCATCAGCACCACGGATACCGGTTACCAGTTTCTCAATTCCGTACTGGAAGCATTCGTTTAGAACCTAACGAGGTGGCCCATGAGCACTACCCTCGCCCAACAACACTGCCAGCCTTGTGTCATTGGCACCCGGCCATTATCCTCTGACGAGGTCGAGCGCGTGTTGCCGTCCATAGGGCGGTGGAAGAAAGTGCAGGTGGATGGCGTAGAGCGCATTCAGCGTGACTATCATTTCAGGGATTTTCGCGAAGCGTTTACTTTCGCTTACAAAATCGCCGCGCTGGCCGAACGCGAGAATCACTATCCCGGTCTGACCGTAGAGTGGGGAATGACCCGTGTGTGCTGGTGGACCGACAAGGTTAATGGCCTGCACATGAACGATTTTATTATGGCAGCAAAAACCGATGCGCTGATCACGCGCACGGACTGAGGCAATCATGGCAATCAAAGCCCGTTCGCTGATGCAACATATGGATGCGGTGCTACGCTTACCCAGCATCAGTTCAACCAATAGCAGCATCGACATGAGCAATATGCCGGTGATCAACTACCTCGCAGAACAGTTCACCGCGCTGGGGTTCCAGTGTGAAATCATGCCTTGTGAATCCAGCAGCGAGCAGGGCAAAGCCAACCTGATTGCGACTCTGGGCAGTGGTCCCGGCGGTCTGGTGCTGGCCGGTCATACCGATACCGTGCCCATGGATGAAGCGCTGTGGTCGGTCAATCCGCTGCAGATGACCGAGAAAGACAATCGTATCTATGGCCTGGGCAGCACTGATATGAAAGGCTTTTTTGCGCTGATTCTGGAAGCTGTGCGCAATTTTGTCGATACGCCCATGCAGCAGCCATTGATTGTACTGGCGACGTCCGACGAAGAAACCTCCATGTTCGGCGCCCGCAAACTGGCCGAGCTGGGGCGCCCCAAAGCCCGTTATGCCGTTATCGGCGAACCCACTGGCATGAAGCCGGTGCATGCACACAAAGGGGTGATGATGGAGTCCATTCGCCTGCAGGGTCGTAGCGGGCATTCATCGGACCCCAGTCTGGGCATCAATGCCATGGAAGCCATGCATGATGTGATCGGCGAGCTACTCCGGTTTCGCGCCGAGCTGCAGGAAAAATACCGCAATCCGCTGTTTGCCATTGAACTGCCCACCATGAACCTGGGCTGCATTCACGGTGGCGACAATCCCAATCGGATCTGTGGTCAGTGCGAGCTGGAGTTTGATATCCGCCTGCTGCCCGGCATGGAAGTCGAAGTCATGCGCAGCATGATTGACGAGCGCCTGCGGCCGCTGGCCAAGCGCTGGCAGGTCGGTTTTGAACTGATTCCGCTGTTCCCCGGTGCGCCGGCGTTTCTGTGTCCGGCGGAGAGCGACCTGGTCAAAACAGCGGAACGCCTGACCGGGCATAGCGCCGGCACAGTTGCCTTTGGCACCGAAGCACCCTGGCTACAGCGAATTGGCATGGACACCATCGTGCTGGGACCGGGAGACATCGAACAGGCGCATCAGCCGGACGAATATCTGGGGCTGGACCGCATCCAACCCTGTGTGGACCTGCTGCGAGAGTTGATCACTCACTATTGTGTCAAAGGCAACGCCACCGCGAGATAAAATCGCGTTACAATCATTGATCTGGCAACAACAGACACTGATACCGCAGGGAATCGCCCGGCAGGATAACAAGGCATGGAAAATCTGGCGCAGTACATCGACTGGTTCCGACACTCATCGAGTTACATCAACGCACACCGGAAAAAGGTGTTTGTGGTATTGCTGACCGGTGAAGCGATCGCGCATGACAACTTCAGTAATATTGTGCATGACATCACCTTGCTGCACAGTCTGGGCGTCAAGCTGGTGCTGGTCCACGGCGCCCGCCCGCAAATCAACCAGGCACTGGATCAGGCTGGTCTTGAGCTACGCTATCACAATGCCTTGCGCGTCACTGACGCTGAAGGGCTGCACGCGATCAAGCACGTGGTCGGCGGCATGTCGATTGATATGGAAGCCCAGTTTTCCATGGGGCTGGCCAACTCACCCATGCATGGTGCCGACATCAAGGTCAGTCGCGGCAATTTCATCACCGCCCGGCCACTGGGGATTATTGATGGTGTGGACTTTTCCCTGACCGGCGTTGTCCGCAAAGTCAATGCAACCGCCATACAACAGCACCTGGACAAGAACAATATTGTGCTGCTGTCCAACCTCGGTTACTCGCCCACCGGCGAAGTGTTCAATCTGTCAGCCGAGGAAGTGGCAACCGAAGTTGCGATCGCCATGCGCGCCGATAAGCTGATTCTGTTTGGTCCACAGCGTGGCGTCATGGATGCGCAGAATAATCTGGTCAGCACGTTGAGCCCGGTAGCCGCTGCGTCGCTACTGGACAGCATCGACGACAACAACGAACAGGCCCGGAACGGCGTGCGCGAATCATTGGCAGCAGCCATCAAGGCCAGTGGCAAAACCGTGCATCGCTGCCACCTGATCAATTATGCCGACAACGGCGCGCTGATTGAGGAGCTGTTCACTCGCGACGGCAATGGCACACTGGTATCACGCGACAACTTCGAACTGCTGCGACAGGCTGTGATTGACGATGTCGGTGGCATACTGGAGCTGATCGCGCCACTGGAAGCGGCGGGTGTGCTGGTACACCGGTCACGCGAACTGCTGGAAGCTGAAATCGATTACTTCAAGGTGATCGAAATGGAAGACACCATCATCGCCTGTGCGGCCATTTATCCGCTGGACGAAGACAGTGGCGAAATCGCCTGCATTGCCATTCATAAGGATTACCAGGAAACCGGTCGCGGCGATCATCTGTTGCGCGCGCTGGAGAAGGAAGCACGCAAGCAGGGCATGACCAAAGTGATTGTGTTGACCACCCAGACCGCTCACTGGTTTCTGGAACGAGGTTTCACGCCTATAGAAATTGCTAATCTGCCTATCAAAAAGCAGGAAATGTACAATTATCAGCGCAACTCCAAGGCTTTCCGCAAAATACTGGGCTAAAAGGCCTTTATGCCGAAACCGCGGGTAACGGCTTAACGCTCCAGCACTACAAAGCTGTAGTCGTAGGGATTGGTATCCGACGCGCTGAAGTCCTCGCGACCCAACTCATGCCAGGCTGCCAGTTCAAACTCGGGAAACGTCACGTCGCCTTCAACATCGGCATGCACCTGCGTCATGTACAGACGATCAGCCATCGGCAGTGCCATTTCATAGATCTGCGCACCACCCATAACTACGGCCTCGTCACCACCATCGATGGTGGTGACGTGCTCCGCCAACGTGATGGCCGCTTCCAGTGACTGTACAACCTTGACCCCGTCGGCAGTGAATTCGGGGTCACGGCTGATGACGATATTGGTTCGGCCCGGCAATGGCCGGCCAATAGACTCCCAGGTTTTGCGCCCCATGATGATGGGCTTACCCATGGTGACCTGTTTGAAATATCGCAGGTCTTCGGGCAAATACCAGGGCAGGGCATTGTTGCGGCCAATCACTCTGTTACGGGCCATGGCCCAGATTAACGCCAGTCTCATAATGTTTCCTGATTGATAAGCTATACCGCAATCGGCGCCGGTATACTGGGATGTGCCTGGTAACCCACTATTTCGAAATCGTCGAATTTGTAGTCGAATATGCTGTCCGGACGACGCCTGAATTCCAGCTGCGGCAGTGGCAACGGCTCACGCGTCAACTGCAATCGGGCCTGCTCCAGGTGGTTGCTGTACAGGTGTGTGTCACCTCCGGTCCAGATAAAATCACCCACGTCCAGATCACATTGTTGCGCAACCATATGTGTCAACAAAGCATACGACGCTATATTGAACGGTACCCCTAAAAAGGTGTCGGCGGAGCGTTGATATAATTGACAGGAAAGCTTGCCATTGGCGACATAAAACTGGAACAGTGAATGACAGGGTGGCAGCGCCATCTCATCGACGTAAGCCGGGTTGTAGGCCACCACCATCAACCGTCGGGAGTCCGGACTGGTTTTTATCTGGTCTATCAACTTGCTGATCTGGTCGACGGATTGACCATCTTGCGCTGGCCAGGAGCGCCACTGGAAACCATAAACCGGCCCCAGGTCGCCGTTCTCATCGGCCCACTCATCCCAGATCGATACACCATTGTCTTTCAGGTATTTGATATTGGTATCGCCGCTGAGAAACCATAAAAGCTCATGGATTATGGAACGCAGATGTAATTTTTTGGTGGTCAGCAGGGGAAAACCATCCTGCAGATTGAAGCGCATCTGATGGCCAAACACCGACACGGTACCTGTGCCGGTGCGGTCAGTTTTGACAGCGCCCTCATCAAGAATACGTTGCAGCAAGTCCTGGAACTGTTTCATGCTTTTCCTCTTTTATGCCTGCGCGGGCTTGCGGTATGCCACGACCAGCAAAACAACACCTGCGATGATCATCGGCACCGACAATATCTGGCCCATGGTCAACCAGTCCAGCGCAACAAAGCCGAGCCATGAATCGGGCTCACGGTAGAATTCAACAAAGAAACGCTGAACGCCGTAGCCGACGGCAAATAAGCCGGACACCGCGTAGCGCGGACGTGGTTTTGACGAGAACCACCACATCAGTGCGAACAGTACCACGCCTTCCAGTACGGCCTGATACAGTTGCGAAGCGTGACGTGCCACCTGATCGACATGCGGGAACACCATACCCCAGGGCACATCGGTCGGACGCCCCCAAAGCTCCCCGCCAATGAAATTGCCAAGTCTGCCGACACCCAGACCAAATGGCGCCAGCGGTGCGATAAAATCGAGCACATCAAAATAGTTTTTATTGATGCGGCGAGAGTAAAAATAGAACGCCAGCATCACGCCAAGAAATCCACCGTGGAATGACATACCGCCTTCCCACACCCGCAACAACCACAAGGGATCAGCCAGAAAACGATCAAAATTGTAAAACATCACCGAGCCAAACCGGCCGCCCAACACCGCACCTAACGCCCCATAAAACACCAGATCTGCCAGTTGTTCATCGGTGAATCTGAATTTCTCAAAGGCGGGCCCGCCTGTCGACGCGCGTCGGGCACGAAGACGGGCAAGGTACCAGGCACCGGTAAACGCCACGATATACATGATGCCGTACCAGTGCACCGTCAAGGGTCCCAGAGAGAACGCAACGGGATCAATATCGGGGTATGTCAGCATCAATCTTCCTCAGAGTCAGTTGGTGCGCGATGAGCGCAGCAGTCGGTCGACACCGGCGTTATACAGCGCCAGATCAACACAGCTGCGGATACTTTCGGCGTCACTCATCTGCATCACATCGTGCAGCAGAGTTTTGGCCGTGCTCAGTGTTATGGCACGAATCACTGCTTTGACTTTCAGCAGGGTGGAGGCGTTCATCGACAGCGTATCAAAGCCCATGGCCATCAACAGAATGGCGGCACCCGGGTCGCCGGCCATTTCGCCACAGATACTGACCGGACGGTTCTCCGCATGCGCGGCCGTTACCACATGTTGAAGGGCGTTCAACACCGCAGGATGGAAAGCAGAGTACAGATCAGCGACCCGCGGGTTGTTGCGGTCGACTGCCAGCAGATACTGGGTCAGGTCGTTGCTGCCCACGGACACAAAGTCGACGATCTGGCACAGGGCACGGGTCAGATAAACTGCCGCCGGCAATTCGATCATGACACCGATCGGTGGCATCTTTACGTCGAGGCCTTCTTCCTGCAGCTCACGCAGGGCGCGCTTGATAATCTGGGTGGCGCTGGTGACTTCCTGCAGATTGGACACCATCGGCAACATGATCTGCAGGTTGTCGAGGCCCTCACTGGCGCGGATCATGGCCCGTGTCTGCGCGATAAAAATCTCCGGATGGTCGAGCGTCACGCGGATGCCGCGCCAGCCCAGAAAGGGGTTGGCTTCTTCGATCGGGAAATATGGCAATGATTTGTCACCACCGATATCCAGCGTGCGCATGGTCACCGGTTTGGGTGCGAATGCCTGTAACTGCTCGCGATAAATGTCAGCCTGCTCCTGCTCGCTGGGGAAGCGCTCACTGAGCAGAAACGGTACTTCGGTACGGAACAGCCCGATACCTTCAGCGCCGTGATCCAGCGAGCGCACGACGTCGGTCATCAAACCGGTGTTCACCCACAGGCTGACGCGGTGATGATCCGGCGTGATACACGGCAAATCAATCAGTGCTTCCAGACCACGAACAAACTGTTCTTCCTCTTTCAGCACTTCGCCGTAACGCGCCAGTGTTGCTTCCGATGGGCTGGTCAACACCGTGCCGTTGTAACCATCGACAATCAGCGGACGGCCGTCAAGTTTTCGGTACGGCAGGTCCACCGCGCCCATCACCGTCGGTATGCCCATGGTGCGCGCCAGAATCGCTACGTGTGAGTTACCTGACCCTTTGACGGATATCATACCCACCAGTTTATCCCGGGGTACTTCCATCAACATCGATGGCGTCAGCTCTTCGCCGACCAGAATGGTATTCTCGGGGTATTCCCGCTGCTTGGTGTTTTCGGTTTCCTGCAGGTAAGCCAGTACCCGGCTGCACAGATCCTTGATGTCAGCTGCACGTTCGCGCAGGTATGGATCCTTCATCTGTTCAAAGGATTTAACATGGTCGGTGGCCACATCGGCCAGCGATCCCTGGGCCCAGTTACCCTGACGGATCAGGTCATTGACTTCGCGGCCCAGCGCATCGTCATCAAGCATGCGCAGATACACATCGAACAGCTCGCGCTCTTCCGGTCGCAACTGCTGTCCGACACTCGCGCTCAGCGCGCGGATATCATCACGCACCGCTGATAACGCGATGGCGAACGCACTCAGTTCGGCGTCGATGTCATCAATCTGCCGGCTCGGAATAATGCTCAGATCGGCATGCGGAAACACCACCACGGCGTGCCCGATGGCGACACCTGACGCGCCGGAGATTCCGGAAAAACTGCTGTCGGCACGACGCTGGCCGGACGGGCTCACGCCCTGAATCGCGCCGGTGGCCTCGGCAGCGGCGATGACCCCGGCCAGCTGCGCCGACAGGGTAATCAGGAAAGCTTCTTCACCGGCATCAAAGGAACGCTTCTCCCGGTGCTGCACTACCAGCACGCCAAGAACTTTGCGGTGGTGAATAATGGGCACACCCAGGAAGGAGCTAAAGGCTTCCTCGCCGGTTTCCGACAGGTAGTGATAATTGGGGTGCGACTGCGCATCTTCCAGATTAACCGGCTCGGCATTGCGCGCCACCAGGCCGACCAGGCCTTCGTCGAGCTGCAGACTGACATGGCCAACCGATTCCTTGCGCAGACCTTCGGATGCCATCAGCACGTGGCTGCCAATATCGCTGTCCAGCAGGTATACGGAGCACACCTGTGTGGCCATGGCCTCGCGCACGCTCGAGACAATGACGTCGAGCGCGGACTGTAGGTCCCGGGCGGAATTCACCGCCTGAACTATGTCTCGCAATCTATCAAGCATATGGGGCTGTCTGTCAGCGTCTCACGAGTTAATGAACCGGTTCAGGGGCTTGACCAGCTGTTTGAGTGCCTGGCGATAAACTTCTCTTTTAAACTCAATCACCTGGCTCAGCGGGTACCAGAAACTGACCCACTGCCAGTCATCAAACTCCGGCGTCATGTTCTGACTGGACAGACAGATACGCGATTCATCTCCTCGCAATCCGAGCAAAAACCATTTCTGTTTTTGTCCGATACACACCGGATTGGAATTCTGCCGGATGTAGTGTCGCGGTAACTGGTAGTACAACCAATCCCGTGTGCTGGAGAGTATTTCCACGTCCCTGGCTTCAAGCCCGACTTCTTCTTTTAATTCCCTGTACATCGCCTGCTGCAAGCGTTCACCCTGGCGAATACCACCCTGAGGAAACTGCCAGGCATCCTGACCAATACGCTTGGCCCATAACACCTGCCCTCTGGCATTACAGATGATGATACCGACATTGGGTCTGAAGCCTTCAGCATCAATCATGTTGGTATCTCATTGCTTCCCGTTTACGCAGTGATAGAACAGTTGCTCAGTGACGAATTTGTTGCGCGATGCCCACTCTGCATTGTTTCACAATTCCGCCCGGCAAAAAAGCGCCCGTCTCAGGTTATAATACCGGCCCGTTGACCCCACCCAAGCCAATTGCAGAGACTGACTTCATGACAAAACTGGCCATTTTTGATCTCGACAACACCCTGCTGGCAGGCGACAGCGATCACGCGTGGGGCGAATACCTGTGCCACGCTGAACTGGTGGATGCCGACGCGCACCGACGCCGCAATGATGCGTTCTACCAGCAATACAAACAGGGTGTGCTCGATATGAACGAATATTGCGAATTTGCCATTGCGCCGGTGGCAGGTCTGCCCGCTGCCCGCCTGGCCGAGTTGCACGCCCTGTTCATGCGCCAGTTCATCGAACCCATGCTGCAGGACAGCGCACAGAAACTGATCAACGAGCACAAGGCAGCGGGCGACATTTGCCTGATTGTCACCGCAACCAACCGTTTTATCACCGCGCCGATCGCAGAGAGACTTGGCATAACACATCTGATTGCCACCGATCTGGCCCAGGTGGCCGGCGTTCTGACGGGGAAAATCGATGGCAAGCCCTGCTTTCAGGCGGGCAAGATCGGCAAACTCGAATCCTGGCTGCGCAAGCAGGAAGATCCCTCGTTATCCATGCAGAACGCGGTGTTTTACAGCGATTCGTTTAACGATATTCCATTGCTGGAAGCGGTGGGCGAAGCGGTGGCCGTGGATCCCGATGACAAGCTACGCCAGCATGCCAGCGATCGGGGCTGGCGCATCATCAGTCTGCGATCAGGCTGATATCCACGATCAGGTCATCGGCCAGGCGCTCCAGTTCCGCGCGTAGCGCTTCGATATCGAGATCTGCCGGAATGTGGAGCACCGCTTCTGCGCGAAACAGCACATCTGATGACATCGGTGCCGGCACACATTCAGTGTCCAGATCATCGACGTTCACGTGTTGACGCGCCAGGGCACCGGAAATATCACGGATGATGCCCGGCCGGTCGTTGCCAACCAGGCTCAGGCGCAGAGCGCGCAGGGGTTTTTCCGGCTCTGCCTGCGCTGAGCGCTCAACAATCAGCTTTAAACGCGGCGACAGCGCATCCAGTGCAGACACCAGAGCCTCGGCTTTGTCTTCGTCAACACTGACACGCAGAATGCCGGCAAACTTGCCCGCCAGCCGTGACATGTTACTTTCCAGCCAGTTGCCCTGATGCTGCGCCACAATCTGCGCCAGTGACTCCACCAGCCCGGGTTGGTCGTTGCCGATCAGCGTCAGCACCAGATACGTTTTCATAGACAAACACTCACTTCAGTTTAATCGGACGTCAGGGTAAATCGCTTCAGGCGCCTATCATGACCCGGCGCGGGAACTGACCGAACTCTTCCCAGTAACTGACCCGCTCCGGCAAATCCTCGGTTACGGCCTGGGTACTGCCTTCAATATCCGTGACCCGCGACACAATAGTGTGCTCACCCGGTGTTGCACCCTGCCAGTCAAAATGGAAAGGTTTCCAGCTGTAGGTGGACGCCTGCGGATCAATGACAGCCTGCTGCCAGGCACCGCCATCAATGCTGATGTCGATGCTGCGCAAAGGAGTGCCATCGTTCAGCGCAAAACCGCTGATGCGGTGACTGTTGCCGCGCCTGGTCACCCGGGCGATAACCGATTTCAGATTCATGCGCGCTACCGAGTTCTCCACCCAGCGCTCCTGATCACCAACCATGTCCTTTTTCAGGGTGACATAATCCCGACCCATGAAACGTCCCATGTAGCGCGTGTCCTGCACATGGATCTGGGTCAGCCATTTGACATTGGCAACGCCATAGAAACCGGGTACCAGCAGCCGCACCGGGCGTCCGTGATGCACAGGCAAGGGCTGGCCATTCATCTCAAAGGCGATCATGTTGTCTTCACGCATGGCATCTTCCAGCGACAGGCTGCGGGCAAAGGCTTTGTCCACCGTGCGGCCACGGATTTCCTCTTGCCCGATATCACCACCGAAAAACACCACTTCGCGCCCGTCTTCCTGTACGCCAGCGCGTTCCAGCAATGCTTTCAGATTGATACCACGCCAGCGTGCGTTGCCCACCAGACCATGGTACATACGGTTGCCGTTACCACCGCACTCGAAACCGGCATCCAGGGTTTGATCGGGCAGGGCCATCAGCTCGTCAAGGGTAAAACTCAGCGGACGATCGACCAGCCCGGTGACTGTCAGACGATAGTTGTCGACATCCAGCTCCGGCTGACCATAGTGCTGGACAACGTAAAAGTCGTCGCTGTAAAAATTATTGATCTGGCGGGTATCAATGATATGCGTCATGCCTGGTCTGCGCGGGCCGGGATCGTAACCCTCGGGTACATCCAGAAACGGCATCAGCTCTTCTCCCTGGGCCAGTGCCATCCAGGGAAAACTGGCACCTGCAGCCATCACACCAGCGCCCAGACCTGCTTTCAACATGTTTCTGCGGCTCTCGCTCTCAATTGTCATAACCCCACCTTTTCTCGTTATTTTTAGTTTTTCCAAGCTTAATGCTGATGCCCGCCCGGCCCGTGTACATGGCGATGCGCCACTTCCTCGGCTGTCGCCTGACGCACACCCAACACTTCAATCTGATAATGCAACGTGCGGCCTGCATATGGATGGTTGGTATCGAGGTCGACATTGAATTTGCCGACCTTGACCACCAGTGCATTTTTGACACCACGATTGGTTTTAACGGACACAATGGTGCCGGGTACCAGATGCTTGCGTTCCGGCGCGCGCTGTAAATGCTTGATCGGAATGCGCAATAGTTCGTTTGAGGTGCGCGGGCCATACGCCTGCTCTGGCGTCAGGGTAATCTCGATGCGATCGCCGGCGCGCTTGCCCGCCATGGCCTGCTCCAGTCCCGGCACTACATTGCCATGACCGTGCAAATACAACAGCGGCTGGCGCCCGAAGGAAGCCTCCAGCCATGGCGAACGATTACCATCGGGGCGCACTTCACAGAGCCGGTAATGGAAGGCGACTACGCGGTTGGTATCCACGCGCATGGTCAGATGCGATGGCGGTTCCTGAACACTGCTGAAGTTGACTGAGGCGCCTTCTACGCGTTCTTTGGGTGCCGGCTCGGGCGGCTTGGCAGCGGCCTTTGGTTTTTTGCTGGCCGGCTTTTTGGCTGCAGCCGCAGGCATCGGCTTTGCAGATTTGGCGGTTGCCGGGGCCGATTTTGCGGTTTTGGCTTTTGCCGCAGACCCGGCGGCAGATTTGCTCGTGCTGGCGCCGGCCTTGCCTGTCGTGGCTGTCTTCGCAGCAGGCTTGGCGCCTGCTTTGCTCTTGGTGCTGGCAGCCGCTTTTTTGGGCGCTGCCTTGCTGCCTGCTGTTTTTGCAGCCGGCGCCGCTTTCGGAGCCGCCTTTCGGGTCGCTGCGGAGGCGGCTTTTGGTGCCGGTTTTTTAGCCGGTGACGCGGCCGCTTTTGCCGGTGCCTTGCTTGTGCCTTTGGCAGCTGCCGCGGCTTTCGCGGGCGCCTTGGCCGGCTTGCTGGCCGCCGTGGTCTTTGCCGCTGGCTTTTTGGCAGCTGGCTTTTTGGCCACCGCGGTTTTCGCAGCGGTTGTTTTCGCAGCCGGTTTTTGGGCTAATGGCTTTTTGGCAACCGGCTTTTTGGCAGTCGATGCCTTACCTGCTGCGGGCTTTGACGTCTTAACAGGTTTGTCAGCGCTGGTGTCGGCTTTTTTGGTGCGCGTCGCTTTGGTTTTAGTGTCAGTCATACCGATCTCTCTCTGTCAGGATGATCGATTCTAGCAGATTGCTCCGACGAAGAAATACGTCTCCCCACTAAGTTTGACTTTCCTCATTGGTATCGACAAAAAAACCATTAGAATCGGGCGTATAACTACGATATGTTCAGGCGTTGCGCGCTTTTGCTCATCTGCCAGGACACGGAGACAACACGATGTCATTGAAAGACACAAAAACGGCACAAAACCTCAGGGACGCATTCGCCGCCGAGTCACAGGCCAACCGTCGTTACCTGTATTTTGCCCAGAAAGCTGATATTGAGGGTCGCAACGATGTTTCAGCGCTGTTCCGCTCCACAGCAGAGGGGGAAACCGGTCACGCCCACGGCCACCTGGAGTATCTGGAAGAGGTTGGCGATCCGGTTACCGGGCTGCCGATCGGCGGCACCGCCGATAATCTGAAGTCAGCCATCGCGGGAGAGACTCACGAATACACAAACATGTACCCCGGCATGGCAAAAGACGCCCGTGATGAAGGCTTTGAAGAGATCGCAGACTGGATGGAAACCCTGGCCAAGGCGGAGCGATCACACGCTCACCGTTTCCAGAAGGCACTTGATCAGCTTGAGGATTGAACCGGACATGAGCAACAGGAAACTGACCCTGGCGGATATCGGCACACTGGCGCACTACCGGCAACAGCGGCCCGCCATCCGCCGGACCATCATTGAGCACAAGAGACATCGACGTGTCGCCCTGGGTCCGAACGTGACACTGCATTTCGAAGACCGGGCGACCATGAAATATCAGGTGCTGGAAATGATGCGGGCGGAAAACCTGTGCAGTGACGAAGCAATCCGGCAGGAGTTGGCAGCCTACAATCCCCTGATTCCCGACGGACACAACCTGAAGTGTACCCTGATGATCGAATTTTCCGACGCCATTCGCCGGAACACAGCACTGCATGAGCTGGTGGGCCTGGAACATCAGGTTTATATGCAGATCAAAGGCTGCCCGCCGGTACCCGCCATCGCCGACGAAGATCTGCCGCGCTCAACAGCCGACAAAACCTCGGCCGTGCACTTCCTGCGTTTCGAGTTCACTGCCGAGATGCTGGCCGCTGTGCGCAAGGGCACGCGCTGGTCGGTTTACAGTGAACACCCGGCCTACCAGCATCATGTCGATCCGCTGCCCGACGCTGTCGCCATAGCCCTGAGCCATGACTTCGAACCGGGCAAGGTCGACTGACAGCTTTGGCTGAAATGGTGTATAATAATCGGCTTTACACGGTGAACCCAAAGGTTGACAGCATGTCCAAGTCCAAAAAAGATCTTCCCGTTTGCGACCGAGATGATCTGGCGCGCCAGATGGCGGCGTTCGTAAAATCAGGTGGTAAAGTCCAACAGATTCCAACCGGTACCAGCGGCCAGACACATACCCGCGGCCCGCGACAGATCATCCTGAGCCACAAAACCGCAAACTGATTCACGCTGTGGGGTCGACATCTATGCCGACTCCACGAAGAAGCTTTAACTAGTCTGCGCTCACCCTGTCAATCTCGTAACCACGTTCAGAGAGCATCGCTAGCACGCCATGCTCTCCGACAAGATGTGCCGCGCCCACCAACACGAACTCGGTACCCGGCTCGTCAAACATCGCCTCAATTTGCGACATCCAGTTGTTATTGCGCTCGACCAGCATGCTGTCGTAAAGCTCTGGCGCCTCCGCCAGCATGGGAGCAATGAACTGCGCTTCCAACGATGCCTGGTCGCCGGCCCGCCAGGCGGCCAGCATGTCTTCGATAGCGTCGCCAACAGTTTCCAGATCACGCAGTGAATAGGTCACAAATTCGCTCTCATACCCTTCCCCCATGCTTGCCAGCATGGCGATCTGCTGATCTATGGTTTCCAGCTCACCCCGATCCTTGCCATCACCCATGGCGCGTGAATTGTAATACGCGTCGACGCCCTGGGGCGTGAATCCCCGGCTCTGAAACTCAAGCAATGACAGTGTAGTAAGCAGCATACCGGGCTTGAATTTCTGCATCATGGCCATTGGCAGGCCGGCATTTTCGGCGTAGGCAGTCAACGCCGCGTAGGTTTCATCATCAAGTACACTTTGCAGGGTACGATCATCCTGATAGGTCAGTTGCTGCATCATGCGTGCCTGCACTGACATATCCGTCATCTGGTTTTGATCAATCTCGAAGAACAGACGATCTGATGCCTGGTAGGCGGTTTCAAACGCCTCCGGCAATGGATAATCCTGGGCCCGCAACAAATGGATGGTGCCGCCCAGAAACACCGTGTTATCGCCCTTGCTTGCCTGCCATACCGGAGCGTCGGCGCGTGCCGGCAGGGCAATGACAAGCAGCAATGACACAGCAGCAGCCTGCAGCACACGGCGCATGAAAGCTCCGTGACCCTGAACGACGGGGGTTACTGCCGACGTGCTGACTCTTGATGCTGAAGGCATATTCATGATTGCTCCTGTTAATAGTCGTTGTGCCAGACGGCGGCGCCGGTGATTAACGCCTCACCACGGCTGTCGCCAGGCTCCGGGAAGAGGTAGCATAGTGAGCATGACCAGGCACGCTGTGCGCTGCCATCTTCACTACGAGAACACCTAAAAGACCGGTACCCATGGCAAAATTGTTGTTTCGACTGCGTAATGTCCCTGAGGACGAAGCCGCCGAGGTTCGCGAGCTGCTGGCAACGCATGACGTTTCGTTTTACGAAACCAGTGCCGGCAATTGGGGCATCTCCATGCCCGGCCTGTGGCTCCACCATGATGCGGATTACCCGGAGGCCCGCGCGCTGCTGGATGACTATCAACATCAGCGTCTGCAGCGTATGCGCGCTCAATACCTTGCTGACAGGGCTGCCGGCACAGCCGATACCATGCTCACTCAGCTGCGGCGGGAACCGGCCATGGTCATTACCTACCTGTTCATTGTCGTCGCCGTGGCAGCGATTTCCATCCTGATTTTTTACTGACAGTGGTTGCCTGCCAGGCATTCCTGTTTACTGACTCCTTCACTTAACTCTTCACCAACCCCTTCACCAACCCCTTCACCGACCCCTTCACCAGGCCGCTCACCGGACTTTAGTTGAACACAGTCACTCATGTCATCGATTTTCTCTATTGATACACGCAGCAGCAATAGCCCCCTGATCCCGATAACAGACACCGGCGCAGTCAGTGCCGGACTCACGTCGACCCGTCAACAACAGGGCAGTCGCCACCAACGATACGTTTTATCTATCGTTACGCAATAAATATTTCATTTTACCTAAGCTGCGCTCGCCGTTATGATAGCCCCTGTTAACTTAATCGGCCTCCCCCTAAAGGAACGGCTACACGGCAAAGGAGCATTAACGTGTCATTGATCAACACTGAAGTAAAACCATTTAAAGCGACTGCTTTCCATAACGGCGAATTCGTGGATGTCACCGAAGCGAATCTCAAGGGCAAATGGTCCGTGGTATTTTTCTACCCGGCTGACTTCACTTTCGTTTGCCCGACTGAGCTGGGTGACCTGGCTGACAACTACGCCGAGCTGAAAAGCCGTGACGTGGAAGTGTACAGCGTATCCACCGACACCCACTTTACCCACAAAGCCTGGCACGACAGCTCAGAAACCATTGGCAAGATCACGTATCCGATGATCGGTGACCCGACCGGTATTATCAGCCGCAACTTCGAAGTCATGATCGAAGAAGTGGGTCTGGCTGAACGCGGTACGTTTGTTATCGATCCCGATGGCGTTATCCAGATCGTTGAGATCTCTGCCGGCAATATCGGCCGCGATGCGTCCGAGTTGTTGCGCAAAGTCAAAGCTGCCCAGTATGTAGCGAAACACCCGGGCGAAGTTTGCCCGGCAAAGTGGAAAGAAGGCGAGGCCACTCTGGCACCTTCACTGGATCTGGTTGGCAAGATCTGATCCATCCGCTTTGATCGCAAACATTGCCTGATCTTAGCCCGAAAGCCCGGGCGCGAACCGTCCGGGCTTTTTTGTGCCCGAATTTTGTCAACCGTAGCTGTTTTACCCGTACCTGTTTTACTAAAGACCAAGTTAACCAACCGCCTGTTAAGGGATAGCTGTCTTAAAGAGGAATTTGTCAAATGTTAGACACCAACATGAAAGCCCAGTTAAAGGCTTACCTGGAAAAAGTGACCCGCCCTTTCGAGATCGTTGCTTCGCTGGATGACAGCGCCAAATCCGCAGAGCTTCGCACACTTGTCCATGACATCGCGGGTCTGACTGACAAGATTACCGTACGCGAGGACGGTCAGGATGAGCGCCGCCCTTCCTTTGCCCTGCAGCGCCCGGATGCGGACATGCACCTGCGCTTTGCCGGCATTCCCATGGGTCACGAATTCACGTCACTGGTACTCGCTCTGCTGCAGACAGGCGGTCATCCGCCCAAACTCAGTGACGACAAAATTGCCCAGATCAAAGCCATTGAGGGCGAATTTGTTTTTGAAACCTACTTCTCGCTGTCATGCCAGAACTGTCCGGATGTCGTTCAGGCACTGAACCTGATGGCGGTGCTGAACCCCAATATCAAACACGTAGCCATCGACGGCGCCCTGTTTCAGGACGAGGTTGACCAGCGTCAGGTCATGTCCGTACCCAGCGTTTACCTGAATGGTGAAGCCTTTGGTCAGGGACGCATGGGCGTTGACGAGATACTGGCGAAAATCGACACCGGCGCAGCCGAACGCGAAGCGGAAAAAATCAGCAGCAAGGAACCGTTTGACGTGCTGATTGTGGGCGGTGGTCCGGCCGGCGCTGCTGCTGCCATTTACGCCGCACGCAAAGGCATTCGCACCGGTGTTGCCGCCGAGCGCTTTGGCGGCCAGGTGCTCGATACCATGGCCATCGAAAACTTTGTTTCCGTGCAGGAAACAGAAGGTCCGAAACTGGTCCGGGAGCTGGAAGAGCACGTCAAACAATACGAAGTCGACATCATGAACCTGCAGCGCGCGTCGGCGCTGGTGCCGGCGACCGAGGTTGGTGGTCTGCACGAAATAAAATTCGAGAACGGCTCATCGGTCCGGTCAAAAACCGTGATCCTGAGTACCGGTGCGCGCTGGCGCGAACTGAACGTGCCCGGTGAAACCGAGTACCGAAACAAGGGCGTGGCCTACTGCCCGCACTGCGACGGTCCACTGTACAAAGGCAAGCGGGTGGCCGTCGCGGGCGGCGGCAATTCCGGTATTGAGGCGGCCATTGATCTGGCTGGTATTGTTAAACACGTGACCGTGCTGGAGTTCGCCGACACCCTGAAAGCGGACGATGTGTTGCAACGAAAGTTGCACAGCCTGCCCAATGTCAGCGTCATCACGTCAGCGCAGACCACGCAGGTGCTTGGTGACAAGACCAGGGTCACCGGTATCGAGTACAAGGACAGAAACACCAACGAGATGCACACGCTGGAGCTGGAAGGTATTTTTGTGCAGATTGGCCTGCTGCCTAACAGCGAATGGGTGAAAGGTACGGTCACCACCAGCCCCTATGGCGAGATCGAGATAGACGCCAAGGGTCAGACCAACATCCCCGGCGTGTTTGCCGCAGGCGATGTCACCAATGTGCCTTACAAGCAGATTATCATTGCCATGGGCGAGGGTTCCCGGTCCTCATTGAGCGCCTTTGACTACCTGATTCGTCATTGATTCGGGCAGCTGGCTCCCCTGTCATCGACAGGGGAGGCTATCAGAGGATTGCCAACTCATGTGATCCACGGCATAGTACCCAGCGTAATTTAAAGCTTGCTATCGGAACCAGGACGAGTATGGATGCGCGAACCTATCAATAAATCCCGTCATACCGACCCGATACAGCAGATCCGCAATAAACGCATAAGTCAGGGCATTGTGGTCATGCTTTTCTCGGTCAGTGCGTTGTCTCTGGTAAACCTGTTCGATTCGCAAAGTGTGGTCGTGCCCACCCTGCTGTTCACCATCGTCTCTCTGCTGCTATCGCTATTGGTGCTGCGCAAAGGGCATGCCCAGGGTGCCGCCGGACTGACCGTTTTTGTCATGTTCGTCTGCGTTGCACAAGCCATGTGGGGAGGTGCGGGGCTGCGTTCATCGGCGCTAATGGCATATCCAGCAGTGCTGCTGTTTGCCATCATCATGATCGGCAAACGCACCTTCTATCTGGCGCTGGCGTCAATGCTGGCCTTCATGGTGGTGTTGCTGATCGCGAGTAATACTGGCTGGCGCCAGGGGCTGGAGGACGCAACAGACTACCGCTGGTTGTGGGATTACGGCATTATCCTGACCGCCGCCGCCTTTATCATCCGGGTGCTGGCCTCCGACCTGCTGGTACTGCTCGATGCACTTCACATACAAATGGACGATGCCACCCAATCCAGACTCAGGGCTGAACACCTGGCCAACCATGACAATTTGACCGGACTGCCCAACCGCCGCATGGCTGAACATTATTTTGATGAATTGATGATGCTCAGCCAGCAGGAGCACTCCGGCGTCGGCCTGGTGTTTGTAGACGTGGACAACTTCAAGGTCATCAATGACTCACACGGCCACCACCTGGGTGACGAATTGCTGCGTTATCTGGGTGAAACGATTGGCTCTCAGCTGCGCAAGTCTGACCGCTTGGTGCGCATTGCCGGTGATGAATTCCTGATCCTGTTGCCCGGCATCAGCAAAGGCAGAGACGTTGAGCCCATCCTGGAAAAGATCTATCACGCTGTCTCCAGTCCGGTCTCCCTGCACAATGAAACCCTGACACCGGCTGTGTCCATGGGCGTAGCCCTGTCGCCACAGCACGGTCACGACTTCAAGGATCTGATGACCAAGGCCGATCACGCCATGTATCAGGCCAAGGCGGCCGGGCGCAACCGGTATCAGTTCTTTCACCCGGCATAACGCCCTCGTGGGGTCAGTACATACCCTTCACATTCATCGGCAGGGCAAACAGACTGCTGCGCGCAGTGACATAAAGCACATCACGCTCAGGCCCTCCAAAGGTCATATTGGCGGGTGCCAACGGAAACGTCAGCGTGTCAATCAGTTCACCTGCGGGATTGTACACCGTAATATTGTTGCCACCGGTCAGGTACAGGTTGCCGTGCTCATCCAGCGTCAGCCCGTCTGACCCCTGGGCCGCCAGCAGTCGCTTGTTGCTGAGCTCGCCCGGCGCGGTGATATCGTAGGCATACGTCTCATTACCCAAATGGTCGGCGACATACAGTGTTTGTCCATCATGCGTGCCGATAATGCCATTGGGTTTTACCAGGTCGGTGATGATCGCTTCAGCCTCATCTGTACCCGGTGCCAGATAGTACACATAGTAGCCGGGCTGCGGATTGTTGGACTCATCACCGTAGCGCGGGTCGGTGAAATAGATACCACCACTGGCATCGATCCAAAGATCGTTCGGGCTGTTAAAACGCTGGCCATTGTGCTCACCCACTATCACGGTTGCCTGTCCGTCGCTGTCAAGCGCGGTTATCCGGCCGGCTCCGCCTTCAGCAGCAAACAGCTGCCAGTTGCGGTCAAAGAACAGACCATTGGTACCATTGCTGTCAGTGCGGAAAGTCTGCAGCTCGCCGTCGTTGGTCCACACATAGTTGGTATTGGCCGGGATGTCGGAGAAATAAACATTACCCGCGGCATCGGCAACCGGGCCTTCGGTAAATATAAACCCATCCGTCAGTAATTCCACCTCGGCGCCGGGTGCGACAAGGTCAGAACCCTGAGCCAGCACAGATCCGGCAACAACGGCAGCAACGCCGGCGATTGATCGCAAGAACATGGTTTTCATTTTAGATACTCCGTTAGCATGGTGAACGTGTAGTATACCGGCTGTCAGCCCCGACCCAGAAACGGCTGTCGCGGGTCCAGCACAGTGGCGTCAATGATGGTGGCGTTTTTCGGCATGCTCAGCATCAACACTGCGACACGGGCGATGTCTGCGACCGCCATCTTGGGTTCATCAACCACGGCTTTGGGCGCCTTGTCCCAGATGTCGGTGTGCACATTGCCCGGGTGCAGGCAGCTTACCATGATGCCGACTTCGCGCCCTTCAATTGCCAGCGCCCGGGTCATGCCCTGCAAACCGAATTTGCTGGTGGTATAGGGCACCGAGCCAAAGCGTGGGGTCTCGGCGGAGATACTGCCAATATTCAGAATACGACCACCGCCGGTATCTTTCATCACGCGAAAGGCTTCGCGGCTATACAGAAAGGCACCGTTCAGATTGGTATCCATGACCATCTGAAAGTCTTTCAAACGCAAATTCTGGATGGCGCCGGCGCGGGCGATACCGGCATTGTTCACCACGGCATCGACCTTGCCAAACAGCTCCAGGGCACGGGCAAACACCGCAATGGTATCGTCTTCGCTGGCAACGTCTGCAGGCATGCCAAACAGGGCAGGGTGATTGACGGCGCTCAGCGCTTCATCAACACTTTCCTGTGAGCGCCCCGTGATTAACACGCGGGCGCCCTCGGCCAGCAACGCTTCCGCAATCGCCTTGCCAATACCACGGGTACCACCGGTAATGATTACTCCCTGCTGTTCCAACAACTGCGCCATTGCCTGTTCCTCTGGAGGTGAAATTGCATGGCGCAGACCATATCACTTCACTACCAGCTTGACCACTGCCCGACCAGGGCCGGCTCCAGGGCGGCCGTTGACGTGGGCTTGACCAGCAAACCCGTCATCGCGGTTGGTAGCTGCGACACCATCAAATGATCACCCGACTCAAGCTCTGCCGAACGTACCAGCACACGATAGTCGCCGGCCGCATCCATGTGCTCTCCGACACGCTCGATCTCTACCGCCTGCAAACGGTTATCGGTGATTTTGTACACCCGGTTGTTGTCGTATACCGCGTGGATGGGCAAGGCAATGACATTGGGTACTTCCGGCAGCGCTATAACCAGATTGACAACCGTGCCCAATGCCATCACCGAATCCGGAGCAACCTGAAAAAACGCATCAATACCACTGTGGCCGGTTTTCACCTCACCGGCAAGACCGCTCAGCCCGAAGCCAAGTCGCTCACCGGCAACCGTAGCAGCAGCCACCACGGGAGTGCCTGTGTCGAGACTGCGACGCAGGCGTTGCGCCACCTCCATGGGCACCGGCGCACGTACCTGCAAGCCGGCATAATCGGCGACAGACAGCAGCGCGCTGCCCACACTGATGCGGTCCCCCGCGGACACATCGAGTGCCATCACCCGGCCCGAAAATGGCACCCGCACATCGGTATGCTGTTTATCCAGTTCAGCCTGTCCCAGGCGCGCGGCAGCCTCTGCCACCGCCGCGGCTGCCTGCTGTTCCTGATTGGGAAAGTCGAGCAGGCGGGACTGGTGCTGCGCCAGCACCATGGCACGTTCATTGGCCTCATGGCGGACATCATCAAGCTGTGCATCGGCAATCATGCTTTTCGCATGCAGGGACTCAAAGCGCTGCAGCTTTTCACGCGCCAGTTGCGCCTGCGCTTCATGATGCTGACCCAGGTCACGCGCCAGCTGGTGTTCGTTGTTTACCGAACGCAGCGCCGCTTCCGCGCGAGCCAGGGCCGCACGGGCTGACTTTTCCGCCAGCAGCACTTCAGCATCGTCCAGGCGCAACAATGGATCGCCGGCATTCACCCAGTCGCCCTCGCGGCGAAACACCTGTGCAACCGTTGCCGTGACGCCGGCGCGCAGTGTCGCCGACTGGTCGGTTTCCAGCTTGCCATACACTTGTATGGTAGGCGCCATGGCAACCGGGGTTACCTCACGGTAGGACACCGGCCATTCGCGTTCGGCGCGCTCAACGGGTTCTGCCTTCGGACCGGTGGCAACTACCAGCATGCTTAACAACAGCAACATGCCAAATATCAGGCCACCTGCTGCCTTGACACCGAGATAACGGAATCGGGCCAGGGTTCTGCCCGGGAAGTATGGCTTATTCATGATCACAATCCTTTTTGTGACGATACATTTAAATAACCTGTACGCGACAGCAGTCGCGCCAGTGAGCTTTTGATAGTTTCAATCATGACGATCAGGGCCGGCACCACCAGAAGTACCAGCAGCGTTGCAAACGCCAACCCGAAACACAGCGTGATTGCGATCGGCACCATATAAATGGCCAGACTGAAGGTTTCAAACATCAGTGGTGACAAACCAGCCACCGTGGTCAACGATGTCAGCATCACCGCGCGGAATCGCGACAGCGCGGCACTGCGCACCGCATCACGCAGCGGCGTTCCTGCCGCCAGCTCACGCCGCAGAAAACTGACCAGTACGATAGAGTCATTGACCACCACGCCGGTCAGCGCAAAAAAGGCCAGCATCGACATCACGCCGATGTCGACACCCATGACCCAGTGCCCGGCAATAGCCCCGGTCAATCCCAGCGGAATGGCGGTGAGCACGGCCAGTGGCCAGGTATAGGAGGCAAACGACCAGGCCAGAATCAGGTAGATAAAGATCAGGGTCAGTATTGCACCCATCTGCAAGGCTGCCATCAGTTGCTGGTTGAACAGGCTGGAACCGCCCAGGTCTGAGCTCAGGCCAAAGCGCTGGTTGATGTCCTGCAGCGGCCCGTCAGTGACGCCAGCCAACACCCGTTCGGCGTTGTTCTGTCGGCTGTCAACCGACGCAGAGACCATAACCGACATGTAACCGCCGTTGTGATTGATCACATCAATGCCGCGACGGGTACTCAGCTCAGCCACCATCAGCAGCGGGACAATGTCGCCCGCCGGTGTTCGTACCGGGAACTGCTTCAGTGATGCAATGTGATCGCGCTCCTCATCGGGCAGCATCAGCAACACTTCCAGCTCGGTGTTGCTCTGATTGAATATCTGCACCCGGCTGCCGAAGTAGGCTGCCCGCAACTGCTGACCTAATGCGGCCGTGGTCACGCCCAGCGACTTACCCTGGGGCGTCAGTGAGAAGATCATCTGGTCTTTGCCATACGGCAGGTTGTCATAAATATTGCTGACTCCGTCATAGCGTGCCAGCACCGTTTGCAGTTCTTCGGAGGCCTGCTTCAGGCGGTCAAGGTCATCACCGCGCAACACCAGAGAAATATCCGGCGCCCCGCCATTGGCACCACCACGCACTTCCAGTACCAACTGTTCCACATAGGGCGGGATTACGACGCGCTCTCGCCATTGATCGACAAACGGCTGTGGGGCCAGCGAGTAGACGTCCTCCCAGGCATACTCGACACGCATCGAACCATACTGCAGGCCGGTCTTGTTCTCCTGATTAAGCCGGGCCGAGTTGAAGCGTGCAAAATAACCACTGATGTTATCGGCGCCATTGTCAGCGTCGGTTTGCTGCAGCGTCTGCTCCAGCTGTGCCATAAAGGACTCCCGCTGCTGCGGTGTGGCATCCACGGTAAAATTCACATTGGCCTCCAGCATCTGCAAACTGACGCCGGTAACAAAGTTCATGCCGACACGGCCGCCGGCCACCAGGCTGAAGGCAAGCACGACACAGCCCAGAGCGGTCAACAGTGTTGCCACCGGCCTTGCCAACGCCAGTTCCAGTACCGGCCGGTAATAGCGATCACGCAAGCCGTAGAAAAAGCGATCGAATTTGTCACGAAATGCTGATCGCTGATTGCGGTTCATACGGGTAAAACCATGCTTCAAATGCGCCGGCAACACCAGGAAACACTCCACCAGTGAAGCCACAATGACGCAGAACAGGACCATCGGCATGGTGGCGATAACGGCACCCATTTCGCCGCCGGAGATAAGCAAAGGAACAAAGGCTGCCAACGTGGTCAGTGACGAGGTAAACACCGGCATGAACATACGTTTGGCAGCGCCAGACGCAGCCTCCTCTGCGGAATAACCCTGCTCAAACAGGCTGACGGCATCTTCACCCACCACGATGGCGTCATCCACCACAATACCCAGGGCCATGATGAAGGTGATCAACGCCAGAATATTGATACTTCCATCAAAAACGTAGAAATACAGCAGCGTGGCGAACAGAAAGCTGACCGGGATTCCTGCCATTACCCAGAATGCGGTACGGGTATTGAGAAATACAAACAGGGTCAGGACAACCAGTACCAGCCCCGACCAGGCGTTACTGGCGATCACTTCCAGCTGCTGCTTCAACAACAACCACACTTCCTGATAAACATCGACGCTGATGCCATCAGGCAACTGCGGACGGGTCTCATCCAGCCAGGCCTGTAACGCTTGCGCTGACAGCATGGCGTCTGAGTCGGCAATACGTAACAAATTCATTTCAATGGCAGGTTTGCCATTGCGGCTAAGCGCAGGCTGACCGGCGCGGGGTCTTTTCTCGATCTGTGCCACGTCACCCAGACGGATAAGCTCCCCGCTTTCCGGCACCCGCACTTCAAGCTGTTCGAACTCATAGATATCCCGACGCTGGTCCAGTGCCCGCAATTGCATCTCGCCCTGATCACGGGCAATGGTGCCGGCCGGCACATCGGCGCTGCGCTGCCGGACCTCTGCCGCCAGACTGTCCAGAGTAGTATTCATCGCCAACAGATTTGCGCTGGAAACCTGAATCGCCAGTTCTTCTTCTGGCAGGCCACTGAACTCAATGCGGTCGACACCGGCAGCATAGAGTTCACGCTCGAACCGGCGCGCCAGTGGCGCCAGCTCAGACACAGTGCGCCCGCCCGCGATCAGCAGCGATGCAATGGGTTCATAATGGGTCCCGCGCCGGGCCACAATTGGCTCCATGTCAGCGGGCAGGTTACGCACCCGGGCGATCCGGTCGGTGACATCTGCGATGACTTTGTTCATGTCCGAATCGAAGCTGAATTCCAGACGGATATTGGCTGTGCCCTGGGTGCTGGTGGAATACATCTGCTGCAAGCCAACCATGGTGCGCAGCTGCTGTTCAACCGGTGCCACTATCAACTGCTCGACGTCTTCTGCCGAGGCACCCGGCCAGCTGGCATTGATGATAATGCCGGGCCACTCCACGGAAGGATCAAGCTGGGTATTGATGCGGGCGGATGCCCACAAACCTGACAGGATCATCATGATCATGACCAGGTTGGCGGCTACCTTATGGCGGGTAAATAAATCGATGATGCTTGTCTTTGTCATTTTCTACACGGCCTGTGACTGTTTTTTTACCTTGGGACATGCCCTTTGGTAATAACAATTCACAGATCGTGCCAAAATTTAAGCATCTGTTTTATATGAATAATAATTGGACATAGCGGATATGACCAGACGTCACAGCGAACGATTGAGCTAACAGATAGTGATTTTCACCACTCGGGGTCAGGCCTCCAGCAACCAGTCTACGGCCTGATTCGCTGCATCTGCGAAAGGTCGCAGTACCAGGTCTGCACCTGCGCTCGCCAGCAATGCTGCATCGCGATCATTGTTGGCCGTCACCGCGATTTTCCCGGTGAAAGCTTCACCCCTCAGTGTTTTTAACATGGCCATATTGACGTCACGTTCACGTGCCGTACTGACAATCCAGCTTACTTTTTTGAGCGGCAGGGTTTCGATAAATTCGGGATCTTCGGCATCACCAAAACGCATTTGCATATGCTCACCGGCGTGCAGGCGTACAATTTCAGGATCAATATCCACCCCCAGCACCTTGCTGCCGTGCGCCTTGAGTTTATCGGCAATACCACGACCGTAGCGGCCCAGACCAAAAATGACAATATCCGGCCGTACGCTGTCGTCGGTATCATATTCGCCCTCACGATAGGGGTTTTTGCGCTCGAATATCGACAGCAATGGTGCCAGTCGACCATACAACTGATGTGAATACAGAATCATGTAGGTAGAACCACTGATGGTGATCAGTCCCACCAGGGTAATCAACCCCACCGTGTCGCTTTCCAGATGGCCGAGGCTTAAACCCAGTGCCGCCAGAATCAGGGAAAACTCGCTGATCTGCGCCACCGTCAAGCCTGAAAGAAAGGCGGTACGTTTGCGATAACCCATGAAGCCCATGATGATGATCACGATTAACGGATTTCCCAATAACACAAATGCAGAGAAAATCAGGGCAGGGCCAATCTGCGCGCCAAGGCTGGCTATTTGCAGACCGGAGCCCAATTCGATAAAAAAGAATAACAACAGAAAATCACGCAAACTGACCAGGCGTGCGCCAATCACTTCACGGAACGGCGTTGAAGCCAGCGATACACCGGCCAGAAACGCCCCAACCTCCTTACTGAAGCCCAGCGCCTCGCCCGCTGTTGCCAGTGCCACTGCCCAGGCGATGGCAAACAGCACCAGCAACTCCGAAGACTGCGCCATGTGGCGGGTAACCACTGGCACCACATACTTCATAAGCAAGGCGATCAGACCCAGCATGGCAATGCCCTTGAGCAGCACCCACAGCATCTCGATCGCCAGATTTTCTGACCCGGCATCAGTGCCAGCACCCAGCGCGGTCAGTCCGATCATCACCAGCACCACTACGATGTCCTGCACGATCAGGAAACCAACGGCGATTCGCCCGTGCAGAGCATCAATTTCTTTTTTATCAGACAGCAGCTTGACGATGATAATGGTGCTGGAGAAGGTCAGTGCCACGCCAACGTAAAGCGCAGCCACCGGTGACATGCCCAGTGCCAATGCAATCAGGAAACCGAACACCGAGGTGAACAGCACCTGGCCCAGACCCGTCGCCAGTGCCACCGGCCCCATGGTGCGAATAATGTGCAGATCAAGCTTAAGGCCGACCACAAACAGCAGCAGCGCAATACCCATTTGCGCCAGCAATTCTACTTCACCAGTGGGCTCCACCCAGGACAGGCCCGAGGGGCCCAACAAAATGCCAGCGGCAATAAACGCGACGATCAAGGGCTGTTTCAGCATTAACCCAACAGAGGCGATCAGAGTAACCACTGCCAGCATGGCTGCTACTTCGACAAACACACTTTCCATGGGCATAAGCGCTCCGTATACACAGGCATCGCCGGCCTGACGCAGTGCCGGATTTTATTGATATCCTCTGGCTTGCAGTTCAAACAGAGTGGCGTATTGGCCACCTTCGGCAAGCAGGCTGTCATGATCACCCTGTTCGGTAACTTTGCCTTGATCCAGCACAATGATGTGGTCAGCAATCCTGACCGTGGAAAACCGATGGGAAATAATGATGGAGATGCGATTGGCCGTCAATTCGCGGAAATGCGCAAAAATGTCCGCTTCGGCCTTGGCATCGATGGCAGCTGTTGGTTCGTCGAGAATCAGCACCTCGGCCTTGCTGCGCATGAAGGCCCGCGACAGGGCGATTTTTTGCCATTGGCCACCGGACAGCTCCTTGCCGTCACGGAACCAGGTGCCCAGCTGGGTGTCATAATCGGCCGGCATCTGTTTAATAAAGTCAGCGGCGAGGCCTTTTTCAGACGCCTCGGTGATCAATGGGCGCTCCGCCAGATACTCAACGTCGCCGACACCGATATTTTCGCCGACTTTTAGCTGGTAACGCGCAAAATCCTGGAAAATGACGCCAATTCGCTGCCGTAGAGCATCTATATCCCACGCCTGCAAATCCAGCCCCTGAAACAGAATCCGGCCTTCGGTCGGCGTGTACAGCCGGGTCAACAGCTTGATCAGCGTGGTTTTGCCGGAACCGTTTTCGCCCACAATGGCCAGGCTCTCGCCGGCCCTGATATGCAGGTTGATACGGTCCAGTGCCGGCACTGCGGTGCCGGGATAATGGAAGCTGACGTTTTCAAAACGAATGCCATCATCGGGTAGCGGGCCTGCTGTCTGATCACCGGTGGGTTCGGCCACATTGTGACCCAGGTATTCGGTAAGGTTGGACAGATAAAGATTATCCTCGTACATCTTGTTGATCGACGTCAGGCAACTGGTGACTGCGCCCTGGCCCTGTCGGAAGACTGCGATATACATGGTCATCTGGCCCAGGGTAATGGCACCGGCCACCGCGGCAAAAGCCACCCAGCCAAATGCCACATAAAAGGCCACACTGGCGATCAGCCCCAGCGCGTAACCCCAGAAGCCACGACGCAGCACCAGATTACGGTCTTCTTTGTAGATATGACGGAAGATGTCGACATATCGCTGCAGAAACAGCTTGCCAAGCTGCATCAATTTGACTTCTTTCACACCGTCTTCACGGGTCAGCACCATTTCCAGATAAATCTGCATGCGGCGCTCGGAGGAACGGCGGCGCTGGTTACGGAAAGCTTCACCGGCATATTTGGCCTCGGCCATAAACGCCGGCACACCGGCCAGACCCAGCAACAGCACAGCCCAGGGCGAGAACTGGAACAGCAGGGCGCCGAAGCTGACCAGCGAGATGCCGTCACGCAGCAGATCAAAGGTGGCAATCACCAGGCTCAGCGGGCGGCTGGAGGCTTCGCGACGGGCGCGCACCAGTTTGTCGTAGAATTCGGAGTCTTCGAAGTTGGTCAGCTCAAGTGTCAGCGCCTTTTCCAGGATCATGACATTGACCTGATTGCCCAGCAGCGCACGCAGCACTGACTGACAGACCGAATTGGCTTTCTGCGCCCCGGTCATCAGCACAACCAGGCCCAACTCGATGAGAATATAGAGCAGCAGGTCGTCGGTTGCCGCGTCGCGGGCAGCGCCCTCGGCGTCAATGGCGGTTACTACGGCATCAACAATCAGCTGACCGACCCAGGCGATGGCGGCCGGCAAAACCCCGGCAATCAGGGTCGCCAGCGCCATGGCAATGGTCAGCCAGGCGCTGCTGCGCCAGACAATATCAATCGCTACGCCGCTGTAGCGGAATACCGACACAAACCGCGTGAGCCAGGCGACCGGCCTTGCCTGTGACAATGTAGATTTCACAATAATGCGTCTTTCAAAGTTCGGTTTGCCGGCTCAAGCGAAATTGCTTCTGTGTCAGTGTTTACGTGGTCTGCTTACATTTCGGGATTATAGGCACGCAGCAATATACGATCGGTATTGCGCCCCAGATCTGGATCAAACGGACCGGAGGTGCGAGGGTCGTCCTCGGCCGCCAGTAAGTCGCTGCTGGCCACACTCTCGTAACCGGCATCAAACAGCGCCTGCTCGATTTCTTCCTGGGTGATGCGGTGCAGCGCCGCGTTGTCTGCGCCGTCATTGCCACGGTGATCTATGATGCCCAGAATGCCACCTGGCTTCAGGGTTTCCTTGACCGCCAGCAACATGGCCTGGGCTGCCTCCTGGTTGCTATTGTAGAGATCATGGAAATTCAGTGCAGTCAGGGCAAAATCCACTGTGCCTGGCTCAATGCCCAGATCACTCATGTCGCGATCTACTCGCTGCACATTGGGCAGGCGATCTCCCGCCAGTCGGGCCTGGACGGCTTCTTCAGTGTTGCGCATGCCCAGCGATCGTGGGCTGTTCTGCATCAGCACAGTACCTTCAGGGCCTACGGCGTGCGACAGCACTTCCGTGTACCAGCCACCGGAGGCCATAATGTCCATCGCGGTCATGCCCTCTTCCAGGCCCAGAAAACTGAGCACCTGAACGGGCTGACGGGCCTCATCACGGGCCTTGTCTTCTTCCGCGCGATCCGGGCTGTTGAGCGCCGCCGTCAGGCGTGCCTCGTCAATTGCATAGGCTGACGTCACCAGCAGCATCAATGCTGCGAATATGCTTGTCACTTTTTTCATTGCGATTCCCCTTCACTATGACTGTTATTTGAATAAATGTCGTTGTGAAACACGACCTGGCCGGATGCAAACTGTGCATACAGGCAGACGCCACGAATTGCCGGGCAATCGTGGCCAGAGACTTAACAGCATAGGGCAAAATGACACTAACTGGAAGGTGGGCGGGTTTAAAGCGACTGTATACGAGTAACGGAATACCGCAGAAAAACAGCTCAATGCAGACGACGCGATTCCATCAATTCTTCTTCGAAGAGTTTTTTGACACGTAACAATTCCTTCATATCACCTTCTGACTTCAGCAGTGGCAGGTGATTTTCAATATCCAGAATGATATTGGTGATGCTGCCGGTATCCAACGCGCTGAGATCTACGTCAAATGGCCAGCTCATGTCTAGGCTTGTGTTCTGACTCATGACTTTACCGGCAGACCCCTGAATACGAATTGGCAGACTGATAGACGTATTCAATGTGTCGTCCGGGCCGGAGAAATCTTTAGCGGCTTTGTATTTAACCGATGGCTTCGCGTATCAGGCGATTCTTCAGCAGGGGCCACTTATCCACCGCACGCATGCCGGTGTTGCGCAGCCAGCGCACCGCCAGTGGCTGGTCGGCGTACAAACGCTTGAAACCTTCCATCATCGCCATCATCGCCAGATTGTGGGGCTTGCGGCGACGCTGATAGCGGCGCAACACCATTGCATCAGTCAGCAGGCGTCCGCTATTGATAGCGCGCAGCAATTCATCTGCCAGCACCTGCACATCCAGCAGCCCCAGGTTGGCGCCCTGGCCGGCCAGCGGGTGGATACTGTGCGCCGCATCACCGATCAGCACCACGGAATCCCGGAAATAATGCCGGGCATGACGTTGACGCAGCGGGAAACTGTAGCGCTGTGCACACTCCGATACCGGGCCCAGCCAATGCTCACTGGCCTGACTCAGCGCCCGGCAGAATGTGGCATCATCCATGGCCATCAGCGCCGACGCCCGCTCTGGCACCAGCGACCAGACAATGGAGCAATAATGTTCGGCATCCGCACCGCTCGCCTCAGGTGAGCCCAGCGGCAGAAATGCCAATACCCCGTCATCCATAAAACACTGCCGGGCGGTGAACTGGTGGGCATCACGGGTCCTGATAGTGGTAACAATGGCCTGATGCTCGTAATCCCACTCCCGGGTCTCAAAACCCGCCATCGCCCGCAATGGCGAATTGGCGCCATCGGCCGCAATCACCAATCCGGTGGTGATGTGGCGGCCACCGTCCAGGGTTAGTTGCGTGCCGGTTTCAGCATCATGCTGGTAAGCCTCCAGTGTTGCCGGAGCCAGGATGGTCAATTGTGTTTTGCCGTTATTGGTGCCGGCCAGGCGCTGCAGGCCCTCATGCAGGGCAGCGGTAAGCACACTGTTTTCAATGATATGCCCCAGCTCGGGGGCATGAATGTCGCGGGCCGCAAAGTCAATGCTGGCGGTACCGTCGGCCTCGTGGACATGCATGCGGGTATAGGCACAAAGACGGTCGGCGGGCATGGCCTGCCAGACACCCAGGCTGGTCAACAGGCGATGCGAGGCAGCGGTCATGGCGCTGACCCGGGGGTCATAGTCGCCCGTACCGGTCACTGGCGCGGCCGGCGTGATCTCTTGCACGCCCTGCAGGGCTTTACTGTCGATCACGGCAATGCGCAGCCCGCTGTCCGCCAGCGCCAGGGTCATGGCCGCTCCGGTAATGCCGGCGCCCACTATCACTACATCATAGTCACTCATGCACAACTCGCCCTATCTGTCTTTTGCCGCATCGTCTATATTACGGTTTATCATAACGGTATCAAATCAGCCTTAACAGCAGGAGTTTATCATCCATGACAGCAGAAATGAGCCTGGACGCGGCACAAGCCCTGATTGGCACAGAAACCGGCACCAGCCAGTGGCACACCATCAGCCAGCAACAGGTCAATCAGTTCGCTGATACCACCGGTGACCATCAGTTTATTCATCTGGACGAAGAGCGCGCCAAGGTGGAGACACCGTTTGGTGGCACCATCGCCCACGGTTATCTGACCCTGTCGCTGCTCAGCATGCTGGGCGCCGAAGCTGGCACGGTGCGTTTGAGCGGCACCAAAATAACCATCAACTATGGTCTGGACAAGGTACGTTTCCTGAACCCGGTGCGCGTCGGCTCCCGTATCCGCGCCCGCTTTGTCATGCACAGCATCACCGAGAAAAATCCGGGCCAATACCTGATCAAGCATCAGGTCACCGTGGAAATAGAAAATCAGGACAAGCCGGCGATGATTGCCGAATCGCTGAGCCTGGCCGTCACCGGCTGATCATCAGTTTCTTTGCCACAACACTTCAGGACAACAACCATGCATACAAAAATTCGAACCACTGCACGAGGATTGATGATTGTGGGACTACTGACGCTTATTTCCTGTGCCGGAGAACGACCGACAACGCTGGGCGTACAAAACAATCAACTGGCAACTTGCCCGGACTCACCTAATTGTGTGTCCAGTTTTGAGCAGCGCGAAAGCCATGCAATTGCCCCCCTGACCGGCAATATCGCCGCAGTGCGCGCCGCGCTTGGCCAGATGCCCCAGGCCGTGATTGTGACCGACGACGGCAATTATATTCACGCCGAATTTACCAGCCGCCTGATGGGGTTTGTGGATGATGTCGAGTTTCTGGCTGACCCCGCGTCAGGCCAGATACACGTGCGTTCGGCCTCACGGCTGGGACACAGCGACCTGGGCGTAAACCGTGAGCGCGTGGAGAGTATTCGCGAGTTGATGGCAGCTGACTGACCGCCCGACACTCAGGGACTGACGGAGCGCCTGTCGGCCATGCCCATGGCCTGACGGGCAAACCAGCCTTTGGCCGGCGGCATCAGATCCATCAGCAACAAACCCAGATTGCGCCCAAGCGCCAACGCGGGCTGTGTATTGGAGAACAGGCGGGTGGTCAGGTCACTGAAGGCAATGGTATTGGCCTGGTCGCCCGACTGTGCTGCCAGAAATGCCTGCAACACATCCATTGAACCGGGGTTCCGGTTGGTTTTATGTGCTGCCACAATCAATTCGGCCAGTGCCCGTGCATCGCGCAGCGCCAGGTTCAGACCCTGACCGGCAACCGGATGCAAGGTATGGGCAGAATTCCCCAGCAAAACAATTCCGGGACGAATCTGCTCTGCCGCCACCGTCAGCGCCAGTGGAAAAAGTGACCGGGCACCTGCATGTGTGATCCGGCCTAGCCGCCAGCCAAATCGTTGCTGCAGGGTCTCGATGAAATCAGCCTCCGGCAATGCCATGATGCGCTGCGCACTGTACTGCTGGCCGGGCTCGTTATCCCCTGATCCGGTATCAGCCAGCGTCCACACCAGCGCGCCACGGTGTTGGCGTTCGCGTCCGCTGCTGTGGTCAGCCAGCGGCAGCACCGCCAACGGGCCGGTATCGGTAAAACGCTCGAAAGCCTGGCCGTGGTGATCCTCAGCGAAAGCGATATTGCAGATCAGGGCCTGCTGGTCATACTGCTTTTTCTGCAACCTGATACCCAGCTGCTGGCACAGACTGGAGCGGCCACCGTCGGCCAATACCAGCAGGCGAGTCTTGATGGAGTCCAGCTCGGCGCCACTAATGGTTAACATGGCACCATCGCTGAGCGGCTGAACCCGTTCGACACTGGCCGGTGACCGCATTGTCAGCTGCCTGCTGTCGCGCAACGCCTGTTGCAAGGCTTGCCCCAAATGACGATTCTCTGCGACGTAGCCCAGCGCTTCGACACCCATCTCGTCACTGTGCAGTCGCGTCGCACCAAAGTGCCCGCGATCCGACACATGGATATCACGAATGGCCGTGACCGCACCGGCCAGGGCCGGCCACAGACCGGCCTGTTCATAGATCAGGCGGCTGCCCCAGGACAAAGCGGTGCTGCGTGCGTCGAAATCATCACCGTCACTGTCATCTGTTTTGGCTACCGGAGCAGCATCCAGCAGCAGAACACGCAGACCGCTGTCCCGCGCCAGGTGCTCGAGCATCAGCGCAAAACTGCCACCGACCAGGCCGCCTCCCGCGATGACGATGTCGTATTCAGGCTTCAGTGTCTTGTCTGTCATGGTCTGTGTCTGCCGTTCCTGTCCGGGCTTATGCCCGCTGGGCCATCAAGCTTTCAATTTCCCCGGTGGTTTTGGGCACCCCATCAGACAATACTTTATTGCCGGTTTTGGTGACCAGTACATCGTCCTCTATCCGGATACCGATACCGCGCCATTTTTTCGCCACTTTGTGGTTGTCGGGCGACACATAAATTCCCGGTTCGACTGTCATCACCATGCCCGGTTCCAGCCGACGGGGTTTGTCGTTGCGTTGATAGCTGCCCACATCATGCACATCAATGCCCAGCCAGTGACCGGCCCGGTGCATGTAAAAGTCACGGTAGGCGCCGGTTTCGATTAATTTGCCCGGGTCGCCTTTCAGCAGCCCCAGCTCAACCAGGCCAGCGGTAATAACCCGTACCGTGACATGGTGAGGCTCATCCCAGGGCACACCGGGACGGGTCACTGCGATAGCCTCGAGCTGAGCCTTGAGCACGATGTCATACAGGGCTTTCTGCTCTTTGCTGAACTGACCGCTGACCGGGAAGGTGCGGGTGATGTCGGCGGCGTAGTAGTCATATTCACAGCCGGCATCGATCAGCACCAGATCACCGTCACGCAAAGGTTCACGGTTTTCGATGTAATGCAGAATGCAGGCGTTGGCGCCGGCAGCGACGATACTGTTGTAGGCTGGCGCACGACTGCCTGACATCATGAATTCATGCAACAGTTCAGCTTCCAGATGGTATTCATGACGGCCTTCGCGCGCAGCCAGCATGGCGCGTTTATGGGCACGGGCGGAAATGTCAGCGGCGGTCTGCATCAGCGCAATCTCGCTTTTGCTTTTGAACAGGCGCATTTCATGCAGCAGCGGATCCAGCATGACAAATTCCTGCGGCGCTCTGGCGCCCATACGTACCCGGCTGCGAATATTCTGCACCCAGCCACTGACACGCTTGTCAAATGCCGGTTCGCGCTCCATACAGTAATACACCCGCTCACAACCATCCATCAGGCTGGGCAGAATCTCATCAATCATACTGATGGGATACGCTTCGTCGAGCAACAAACGGGCTCTGGCCTGTTCCGGCCCGGTCAAAATACCGGTCCAGAGTTCTTTGGTTTTATCCTTGGGCTGACAAAACAGTACAACCTCGCCCTGTTTGCGTCCGGGGATCAGCGCCAGCACCGCGTCATCTTCGGTAAAACCGGTCAGGTAGTAAAAATCGCTGTCCTGTCGGTAGGGGTATTCGGTGTCATTGCTGCGGGTGCGCTGCGGTGCCGCGCTGAGCAGGGCTATGCTTTTCTTGCCCAGTTTGCCCATCAGGGCACGGCGACGCTTTTTCGCCTGCACATAACAATCGGCTGCGGAGGCTTTGTTCACGCCAGCGGCCTGGTCCGGGTGCTGTGATTTACGCTTTGTCATACATTTTCCTGCGATTATGTCTCGTGTTATTGACCGCCCACAGCCAGCTCTCTATAGTAAGGGTCCAGCAACTGAACCGGCCGGCAGGGTCTCCTGCGTACTGACAAGAGTCTCTTGCGTACTTAATCGATATGAACGACGATCAATTCAATACCCTTGATGAAAAAATCAATGCCCTGATCGCATTGTGTGCCGCTATGAAGCAGGAAAACCAGCTGCTGCGCGCCAGTCAGCATAACTGGCAAACGGAACGCCAGCAACTACTGGAGAACAACCGCCAGGCCAGAAGCCGACTGGAATCGGTGCTCAGTCGTCTGAGATCCATGGAACAGTCGCAAGGCGCCTGAGTGTGAACCCCTTATGAGTAATCCACAGCAAGAAGCCAGCACGGTCGTTGTCAAGATCCTTGATCGCGAGTACCAGATCAGCTGCCCGCCTTCAGAACAGGATGCACTGCTCAAATCTGCACGTTACCTTGACGAGAACATGCGAAAAATCAAGGCGCGCGGCACCATTCATGGCCTGGAAAAAGTTTCCGTGATGGCGGCACTGAATATCACTCACGAGCTGCTGCAGAAAAACCGTCAGATCAATGAGGCGCGCCACAGTTCGGCGCAACAGATCAAATATCTGGAAGACAAAATCGAACGGGCATTGCACAGTGCCCGTCAGATCGAGCTGTAAGCCCGCTGCTGCAGCCCCCCTCAGACTGACAGGCGACACTGTTACAAAAAAATTCTCGCTTTTGCTCGATACCCCAAAATAACTTCTATATACTCATTTCATAGTCACCTGGAGTACAGGCCAGCTGAAAATGTTCTTGAGCCGATATCTGTTACTCCGGAGGCTCTTCGCAATGATGTTGTTGAGCATGTCCGCACGACGGAAAGCCTGATACATCGCTGGAGCCACCACCTGAACCTGTGGGTTCAGGACTATTTCGGCAGCGGTACTCTGGGTGGCTTCCACTCGCTGTGATCTTCCAGTTAATCATGCTGGTGCCAACAACCTTCCGATCAACATGCCTGTTTAATGCATGAAGCCTCCATTACCGGATCCACAACAAACGCCAGCCACACTTAACGCTCTGCGCCAGCGCTTGCGTCGCGCCCGGCGACAGCTTTCTGTCAGCCAGCAACGCCATGCCGCCCACGCAGTGACGCGACGGCTATGCCGGGCACCCGCCTGGCAATGCGCACGCCGGATTGCCTTATATCAGGCTATTGATGGAGAAATTGATCCAGGCCAGGCACTGCGCCGCGCCTGGCAGCAAGGCAAAGCCTGCTATTTGCCGGTTTTGCACCCTGTCAAAAAGGACCGCATGCTGTTCGTCCGGATCAGACCGGGCGACCGGCTAAGCTACAACCGCTGGGGTATTCCGGAACCCAGGCCAGGTCTCAGGCACATCGTGTCGCCACGCAGGCTGGACCTGGTGCTGATGCCACTGGTGGGTTTTGATGACGCGGGCAATCGTATCGGTATGGGCAAGGGGTATTATGACCGGACTTTTGCTTTCCGGCGCCGCCAATGCAGCAGACCCACCCTGATCGGGCTGGCTCACGAATGCCAGCAGGTGGCTGAGGGGCTCACGCCGGCAGTCTGGGACGTGGCACTGGATGCCCTGGTAACAGCCAGGCGCTACCATACGGTAAAACAACGTTTACCCGCCCCAAAGGCTCTGTAAGCCCTTGATTTATAACAAGCCGCTTTGTGCTACACCGCTAAGCAGGACACTGAGTCCAAACATAACGACAACGACCATTAGCATATCTGGTTTGCGCTTCATGAGATGTCCGCTACTGTTAACGATCTAATTATTTATTTGTTCCACTTTCCAGTTAATTAAGTCTACTACCTAACAAACTATCAAGATATCTTTGCTAACATGCTGAACAGTAATACAATAATAGGGACTTGACAATCATTCGTTGTAAATATTTTGCAATTTTTGCATTAAATTATCCCCCTTACCTCTATATCGGCACTTGCCCGAAAGCAATATACTGTATATATTTACAGCTCCAAGACGCCCGAAACTCGTTGACCGGCACCGGAGCATGCAGATGAACACAAACGTACCCACAGGCACCACGGCAACCACGCCGGAACACAAGGTCGACCAATTGCTGCAACAAACGCAGGACCTGTGGCGCGGCAACACTCAACAAGCCTCTGCCAGACCCGGCACACAACGTAGTGGTGACTTTTTCCCGGACGACCTTTTTACCTGCGATCCCACGCCATTTGCGGCGGAGACCACGGGCGACGCTGGCCAAAGCACCGGTCATGCAGAGCTGGATGCGCTGCTGCCCTGGGGAGCATGGCCGCAATCGGGGCTTATCGAAGTCGTCAACAAGCAGGCCGGGATTGGCGAATTGCAGCTACTGGCGCCCCTGCTGCGTGAACGCAGCCAGCAACAGACGTCGATCCTCTGGATTGCACCACCCTATCCGCTGCACGGGCCGGCACTGGCCCAGATGGGCGTCAATACCCGCAACAGTTTTGTGGTGCCCGCCCAGACCAGTTGCAACCAGGCTTTGTGGAGTATTGAAAAGGCTCTGCAGTCGGAAGAATGCGGACTGGTGCTGGCATGGCAGAACTGGCTCAGCGCCCGAGTTATCCGCCGCCTGCAACTGGCTGCGCGCGAAGGCAATACCCTGGGAGTTCTGTTTCACCAGCGACCGGCAGCACACTCACCGTCAACACTGCAGTTACAACTGAGCAGCGCGCCAGTCAGTGAAGCCGGTTACCGCAACATGGACGTTCAGGTGCTCAAGGCACGCGGCAGTCACAGACAGGGACGGGTGCGCATTAAACTGCCATGCTAAGCCGCAGGCAGAACCAGCCGTTTGCCCGCACCCCGCGTGGCAGTGCACGCGCAGCCAACAGGCACTCGCCCCAGCCGCAGGTACCACGTAGCCGTGCCGTACGCAGCAAGCGTTCAGGTCTGTGGTATGCGATTTATTTTCCGGAATTGCCGGACATTGCACATTCAGAGACATCTGCCACCTCTCTGGCGGCACAACACTGTCAGAACATCAGTGATTACATAAGCCTCGACGGGGATGATGCACTGGTGCTGGAGGTAAGCAGAAGCCTGCGTTATTTCGGCGGTCTGGCGCGTATCAGACAGAGCATTGAATCCGGTATCGCCTCACACTTGGGACACACCCAATACTTTCAGGCAGTGACTCCCAGCGCCAGCGCCAGCCTGCTGATCGCACGGGCCGGGCAGGAAGCCGCCATCGGCACACCTGAGGACCTGCGCTCACGTCTCGGCAGCATCCCCACCCATACTCTGGCTATTGACCTGCGGGTGCGCAGAAAGCTTGCCCAATGTGGCCTTTTCAATTTAAGGGATATCTGGCGCCTACCATTGACGGAACTGCGTATAAGATTTGGCAGACACTTCAGTGATTACATTGAAAATTGCCTTGGGCTGCGGCCGGAGAGTCGCCCGCGCTGGCAGGCAAAAGCTGAGTATCATGAGTCTTTTGACGCCGATCATGGCCTGCATTCTGTACAACAGATTATATCTGCCTGCGAAAAACTTCTACACCAGCTTGAAGCGTTTCTAAAGAAAAACCACTTGTGCACCGACCGACTGGAGTTCCTGTTTGATTATGGTCACAGGGGACAGGCAACTGACAGCAAATCTGATCAGCACGACAGTATCACCGTCAATGTACGTAAAGCCGGACGCACAGCACGACTATTTTTGCTGTTGCTGGAAACACAGCTGGCGGAAAAAACTTTTGCCGGCGAGGTTTACTCGATCACTCTGCAGGTCAGACACCTTGCTCACTTTCAACCCGAAGGTGGCTATCAGCAAAAACAGCGCACAGCCGCTGACAGGCACGGCTCGCATCTGCTTGATACACTGGCAGCCAAACTGGGCAGCCGTGGTGTGCAGAGATTTTTACTGCAACAGGATTACTGCCCCGAATTTGCGACCCGCATGGTACCTTATCTGACATCCGTGGCAGAGGATGATGTCGGCAGCAGCGACAGCGCTTACACTACCAGCCATAATCCATGCTGGTTGCTGCAGCCGCCCCGCCCGCTGGTCATCCGACATCAACAGTTGCACTATCTTTCTCCGTTGACGTTATTACGCGGTCCGCGGCGCATCGAAACACGCTGGTGGCAGGATCAGGGTATACGACGCGATTATTATGTTGCCGCTAATGCACAGGGGCTGCTGCTTTGGATCTACCAGGATCTGGCGCGCAACTCATCAACGCAGCCGCGGCAGCATGACTGGTACCTGCACGGTTTTTTCGGATAAGGTTGGGGATGGTATGTGACCTGTCCGGCCGACGTCCCATGGACTGCTATAGCGCGGACTGCCAGAGCTCTTCCATGTAGGGAAAATTCCAGTTTTCAAAATGCTCCCGCCCCTCAATACCGTCTTCCAGACCAGGCAAGGCAAGATCAATCAGGCTTTGCGGCAAAGGCATACTGGAACGAATTGAGAAAAATACTTTGACCTTGGGTTTTAGCAGATATTTTTCGTTTTGCTCGACAACCACAGCAAGGCGCTGACTCTTCAGCCGCACCAGCGACCCTATCGGATAAATGCCCACCACCTTGACAAATAGCTGGAACAGGGCAGGGTCAAAATGGCCTTTCCACTGCGCCATTCTCTGCAGCGACTCCGCCGGCCCCCAGCCCTTTTTGTAAGGTCGGTTAGAGGTGATCGCATCATACACATCACAGATTGCACCCATGCGGGCATAGGTACTGATGTGATCGCTCTTCAGACCATGGGGGTAACCACTGCCATCGTATTTTTCATGGTGATGCAGACACACATCAATCACCATCGGTGGAATTTCCCCCGCACGCAACAAAATTTCGCGGCCTTTTTCCGGATGTGACTTGACGACCATAAACTCCTCGTCAGTCAACTGGCCGGGTTTGTTAAGAATTGTTTCTGGCACGGCCATTTTACCCACATCATGCAGCAGACCCGAATAACCGGCATCGCGCACCTGCTCTTCCGTCATCTTCATCTCACGCGCCAGCGCAATCATCATGGCGCATACAGCTACGGAATGCATATAGGTATAGTTGTCTGACGTTTTCAGGCGCGCCAGCGTAATCAGAGCCAGGGGATGCCGGGTCACAGACTCCGTGATTTCGTTAACGACTTCTCTGGCTTCAGCCATGGACACAGTATTGCCCATACGCGCTTCACCAAACATTTTCATCACGGCAGATCTGGAACGGTTACACAGTTCACGCGCCCGCTTGAGTTCATTCTGGAAACTGTCCAGCACGACCTTGACTTCGGGTATCACCGTCGGGTCATGATCACCAGGCAGGTCAGCAGCGGCTGGCTCGGCAAGACTTTGGGGTTTTGTCAGTATTGATTTACTTAAGCTTGTATCAATACTGACCTGCGCAATACCCGCGCTTTTTATTTTTGCCAGATCGGCCGGGTCTTCCAGCAAAAAGCTGGTTTTCCAGAACGGGTGACTGAGCCAGGAGCCATGCAATTCATGGATATACATACCCAACTGCAGATCCGAGACCGGTATTTTTTTTATCATGTTTATGGCGCACTGCACATTATTTGTCGTTTCGCGTGTTTGCGCATGATAGCCCCTCGCGATACGTCATGATAGTGCTAGAATGGTTTTTGTTTTCCATCTGAATTTTGTTTTTTGCCAGCGTTTATATCACCACACCATGCCCACTCCGCGAACAGCTGAACACATAGCCACCACCAAAGCCTGGGTTCAGATTCATGTTTGTGTGGTGCTGTGGGGCTTCACTGCCATTCTTGGCAAACTCATTACTCTGGAAGCACTGCCGCTGGTGCTGTGGCGCATGGGCCTGGTTGCCGCAAGTCTGTTTCTGCTACCGGTGGTATGGCGCTCCGTCATGGCCCTGAAGCCGTCATTGGTGCTGGTCTATGCGGGCATCGGCACGCTGGTCGCACTGCACTGGCTGACTTTTTATGGCGCCATCAAACTCTCAAACGCCTCGGTGGCGGTGACCTGTATTGCCACCGTGCCGGTATTCCTGTCGCTGGTCGAGCCGGTACTGGCCGGACGACGTTTTCAGCTAAAGGAGTTGCTGCTCGGTTTGATGGTGCTGCCAGGTATTGTGCTGGTCGTCGGTGGCACGCCTGAAACCATGAACACCGGCATCACCATGGGTATTGTTTCTGCCATGTTCGTGGCGCTGTTTGCCGCTCTCAACAAGCGCTTTATCCTGCGCGCCGATCCGCTTTGTATGACCGCTATCGAGATGGCCTCCGGCTGTGCCTTGCTGGTCGTGGTCGGGCTGGTTGCCGGTTCAGTCAGTGCGCTTACCAGCGTTGCGGGCATTCTTGATACCAGCACGTCGATCTTCGCCGTACCACAGGGCAATGACATGCTCTGGATGGCAGTGCTGGCCTTTGGCTGCACCCTGTTGCCATTTGCCTTGTCGCTGATGGCCCTGCGCCACCTGTCCGCCTATGCCAGTGCACTGGCGGTCAATCTGGAACCCATTTACGCCATTGCACTGGCGGCGCTGCTACTGGGCGAGCAGCAGGAACTGAGCGCACGCTTTTACCTGGGCGCCAGCATTATCATTGCTGTGGTGCTGATATATCCCTGGCTGATGCGGTCACGGTCAGGCAAAGTCGCGTGATGCTACCTGCATCTCACCCAGCCAGTCGCTGAGATCCACCAGAGTCCGGGCCACCACGTGAATGACTCCGTCACTTTGCTGCAGGTAACCGGCAACACCCAACAGGCTGGCCTCATGCACGGGCCGATAATAGGCCTGCAACAACTGCGGCCATACCACCACATTGATAAAACCGCTTTCATCTTCCAGGGTCAGGAAGGTAACGCCGGAGGCAGTTTGCGGACGTTGACGACAGGTCACCAGACCTGCGACTTTGATGTGCCGGCGATCAGGCAGGGCGGGCAAATCATCGGCCCTGAGTACCGCGAAGGCACTCAGGTGTTCACGCCACAGAGCCAGCGGATGCCGGCGCAGCGTCAGGCCGGTGTGGTTGTAATCAGCCATGATGTCCTGCGCTTCACTGGGCCGGGGTAACATCAGATCCAGATTGTCTGTTGGGCGCCGATAGTGCTCACCCAGGGCTGCGAATAACGGTGGCACTTCCTCCACCGCACTGGCATCCCAGAACGCACGGTAGCGATCTGCCGCCAGGTTTCTCAGCGCGTCCCCGGCGGCCAGCGCGTCACGATTCCCCGATGACAACGCGGCTCGACGCACCAGATCAGCAATGCTGGTAAATGGTCCCGCGACCCGCGCCTGCAAAATGGCACTGATGGCATTGCCGGACAGGCCCTTGAGCATGCGCAGGCCCAGCCTCAGCGCATACCGGTGCCCCGCACCTGCGCTACCGGCACCGGTTATGGCCACCGGCTCCAATGTGCAATCCTCTTCGCTGAGCTGCACATCAACCGGCAGCACCTGACCGCCGTGACGCTGGAAATCCTGCACCAGTTGCGAGGGTCCGTAAAACCCCATGGGCTGGCTGTTAAGCAGGGCGCAGACAAAGGCGGCCGGATGATGACACTTCAGCCAGGCCGACACATAGGCCAACAAGGCAAAACTGGCGGAATGTGACTCCGGAAACCCATAGTCGCCAAAACCCTTTATCTGTTGATAAATCTGCAGCGCAAACGTCTCCTCGTAGCCTCGCGCGAGCATACCGCTGATCAATTTCTCCCGAAACGGTTCCAGCCCGCCCTTGCGCTTCCAGGCGGCCATGGCGCGACGCAACTGGTCGGCTTCGCCGCCGCTGAAGCCAGCCGCAACCATCGCAATCTGCATCACCTGCTCCTGAAAAATCGGCACACCCAGGGTTCTTTGCAACACGCCACGCACCGCCTCGCTGGGATAACGCGTCTGCTCCAGTCCCTGTCTGCGTGCCAGATACGGATGCACCATATCGCCCTGAATAGGGCCCGGTCTGACAATAGCAATCTGGATGACCAGGTCATAATAACTGCGTGGGCACAGACGCGGCAGCATGCTCATCTGCGCCCGGGATTCAATCTGAAAAAGACCAACGGTGTCGGCCTTGCAGATCATGTCATAGGTCTGTGCATCTTCTGCCGGCACATCTGCCAGTGCCAGCGGTTGCCCCCGGATGCGACCGACCAGGTCCAGTGCCTTGCGTATTGCGGTTAACATGCCCAGCGCCAGCACATCCACTTTCAACAGGCCCAGTGTTTCCAGATCGTCCTTTTCCCACTGGATAACCGTGCGATCCGGCATGCTGGCGTTCTCGATTGGTACCAGGTGGGACAGTGGCCCTTCGCTGATGACAAAACCGCCCACGTGCTGGGACAGGTGGCGCGGGAAACCGATGATCTGTTGCACAAGAAACACCAGGCGCTTGAGCAACGGTGCCGGCAACGGCACCGGTTCCAGCCACACCGGCTCCCCGTCACTGTCCATGCGCAGGATATCCAGCAAATGCTCAATCTGTTCGCCGCTTAACCCCAACGCCTTGCCCACATCGCGGATGGCACTGCGACGTCGATAACAAATGACTGTCGCCGCCAACGCGGCACGATGGCGGCCGTACTTGTCATAGATGTACTGAATGACCTCCTCGCGGCGCTCATGTTCAAAATCAACATCAATGTCCGGTGGCTCATCGCGCTCTTTCGACAGAAAACGTTCAAACAGCAAATCCAGCCGCGCCGGATCGACGGCGGTGATACCCAGGCAATAACACACTGCCGAATTCGCCGCCGACCCGCGCCCCTGACACAGAATATGACGGCTGCGGGCAAACACCACAATGTCATGTACGGTCAGGAAAAAATGCTCATATCCCAGCTCGGCTATCAGTACCAGCTCCCGGTTGACCATGGTTTTTACCTTGTCAGGCACACCGTGCGGCCAGCGCTGCCGCATGCCTGCTTCAGTGAGCTGGCGCAGCCAGCTCTGTGGCGTTTCCCGTGCCGGCACCAGCTCGCTGGGGTATTCATAACGCAGCTCGGACAGACAGAACTGGCATTGGTCAGCAATACGCAAGGTTTCCTGCAACAGGGACGCCGGGAACAACCGGGCCAGCGTCTGCCGGGTGCGCAGGCTTTGCTGGCCGTTGGCTGGCAGGGCGAAGGCCAGTCCGGACACCGGGGTGCCCAGCCTTATCGCGGTCAGCGTGTCGCGTAACGGGCGCCGCTGCGGATGGTGCATCTGCACACCACCGCTGGCACAGATTGGCAGGCCGGTATGTGCCGCCAGAGCCTGCAATGCGGCCAGCTTTTCCGGATCGTCCGCGCCCAGAAACATTTGTGCGCTTATCCACAACCGGCCCGGAAACAGTCCGGCCAGCCAGTGCAGGTCCGGCGCCAATGTGTTCACAACGTCCGGTACCGACCTCATGTCCTGCTGCCGGGAAAATGCAGGCGGCAACCACAGAGCCAGACAATCGGCACCGTCAAACGCCGCCAGCATTGATCGGGTGAGCCGGTATTCACCTTTGCGGGCAACACGGCGCGCCTCACTGATAAGCGCACACATTTGCCCATAACCACGGCGGCTGCGCGCCAGCAGCACCAGGTGCATGCCATCCTGACAAACCAGTTCAGTGCCAATCAACAGCTTGAAGTTAGCATAAACTTCGCCTGCAGACTTTACTGCGGCATAAGCCCGGACAATACCTGCGACAGAACATTCGTCCGTGATAGCCAGTCCACGGTAGCCCAGTTGCAGGGCACGATTGACCAGTTCCTCGGGAAAAGAGGCACCACGTAGAAAGGAAAAATTACTGATGCAATGCAGCTCGGCATAATCCGGCGCCGCCTCAGGCAGGGAGTTTGTAGCACGCATAAAAAAACACCGGCGAAACGGCTGTATATTTATACAGTGTTTTGCCGGTGTTTTCTACACTCTATACCTCAACAAAAACCGGGACAGGTTTTAGTTGATGGGGGTGATGCCGTCGCCTATGGGTGAGCCGGGCGCACGCAGGTCGCCGAACAACAGCTCTTCCACGAACTCTACACACTTGTATTCCAGCAACTGCATGTTCTCGTCCTGGTGACGGTACAAATGCATGCTGATGGTCCAGGGGCGCTCGTAAACATTGGGATCGTTAACCGTTGCTTGATACTGGATGGTGTTGCGATCCAGCATGGTGTAACGCTCCTGCACGTGCATTTCCCAACCACTGTGGTAGTTGCCGGAACGGTCAAACCAGGTGTCGGGCATCTGACCGGTCACGTCAATCACCAGCGTATCGCCATCCCAGCTACCGTTGTTATGACCCATCCAGCTATCCACCTGCGCTTCCAGCTCCGGACGGTTCATGTGCACGATACGATCGGCACCGGCAAACTGATAGCTGATCAGGGTCGCATCAGGTGCCTGGAAGATCTGGAAAGGATAAGGCTGATAGGTGGCGCGCGGCACACCCGGCAGATAACACTTGGTTGCCGGATCACGTTCCAGCCAGTTAGCCTGGTTTTCTTCTTTCACATCACGCATGCCGGGTTTGTAAGGCAGCATGCCGCCTTCCACCACACCCATGCCCGGCGGTACCGCCAGATGGGCACCGGCAGCCAGTGCTGACAGCTGGCCATGACGCGCTTCATGCGGCTCCAGATCCCAATAGGCAGTATTCATCGACTGCCAGATACCGCTGAAATTGGGCTTGCCATCGGGGGTGCGGGGGATAGCTGTACGTGATTCATCCTGCGCCTGTGAAACGTCCTGCGTCACCCAGAACGCGCTGACGGCAGCGGCTGTCGCCGCTACTGCAAAAAATGTCTTTAATTGTGTTTTCATGAACAACCCTGTTTTTGTCTGTTACCAGACCGGACCCGCCAGGCATTGGAACGATGCTGGCTGGCCCGGTGCATGATTGATAAAGTCTATTCCTGTGACGGGATCACTGCCCCAGACGCATGGCCCGGTTGTTCTCGTGATCCCAGGTGCCATCTTCCACACGCTGCCCGCGCAGGATGTTGATCATGCCGTAGTTGCCTTCATGGCAGGCATATTCGAACATCTCGCCATCGGAGCGGAACATGGGGACCACGCCGGTGATCTTGTCTTCAAAGGCCAGTGGATCTTCGACGGTGAACTCATACTCAACCACACCCTCAGCGGTACGGGTGAACTTCTCGGTCAAGGTCTTGTTGGAGCTAATACCGGTGCCGCGGAAAGTCTGGGTCTTGCTGTTGAAGTTACGGGTTTCCACTACCAGAGTGTCACCTTCCCAGTAACCACGGGAATCGCCGGTCCACTGGGTGATGTTTTCCGGGATGTAATCGCGACCGTCCATCGGCACAATGCGCGATTCGTGGATCATTTCGTTGTAGATGACAAAATGGTCTTCGGTCTGGAACAGCTGTACGTTGTTGTTGTACATGCTGGGCATGAACGGGGGCACCGAGTTGAAGCCCAGCAGACAGCGCTCGGACACACCGCGGTCTTCCGGACCGTCTTTGGCAATACCACCCACGGCAACACGTACCGGACGCTCACCATTGTAGTCCGGACCCAGACCGCCAAAGGCAACCGGAGCACCCTCAACACGGGCCGGCATGCGACCATCTTCCGGATAAGTCAGGATGGAGGTTCTCAGATTCAGATCCTGCGGCATACCCTCTACCCAGAACTGGTTGTAACCACCGACACCACCCTGGGAGGAGTTACCATCACTGGCCGCGGCAGCCTCGGCAGCACGCTGGTCACGGGCAATCACTTCTTCCGGCGTGTAAAACTGACGATCGCCGTAATTACGCGGACGCTCCAGCGGGGTGTTGGAGCTGAAGTTCCACACGCCGCGCAGATCAGGGGTACCCCATTCAGTGCGAGGTGCTTCGAAATCATGATCATCAGCCTGTATGCTGACAGCCGTCAGGGCCAGTGAACCGGCCACTGCAGCCGCAATCGCTGCTGATAGAATAGTCTGTTTTTTCACGTTAATCTCCTCAGAGAGCTTGATTTCAACTTGTTCCTCGGCATTCCCTGCAGTAACAAATTTCCAGAAAATCGGGTAATAGTTGCACAAATTATGGACATCGAAGAGTAATCCAGCCCCTGCTATTATTCAAGCCTATGGCAGGCCAGACCCGATATAAAGACAGTTTTGGGCGTCAGGCCGCTACTCACCACCGGTCAAGGTCAGACCTGCCCGACAGCGGCTCTGATCGTTCCTGCTTTTTAGCCTGTTATACCCTGGGACCTTTGCCGTGTTAAATTGATTGCGTCAATTCGTCGTTTTTGGAGACACCATGGTCCCTTATTCCCTGCTTGACCTGGCGCCGGTGGTGCAAGGCAGCACACCTCGCCAGGCATTGCTGAATTCACGCAGCCTCGCCCAGACCGCCGAGGCCACCGGTTATCAGCGCTTCTGGCTGGCCGAACACCACAATATGACAGGTATCGCCAGCGCAGCGACGGCGGTTGTGATCGGCTATGTGGCAGAAGGGACAAAACGTATTCGTGTCGGCTCGGGCGGCATCATGCTGCCCAATCATGCCCCGTTAATGGTGGCCGAGCAGTTTGGTACGCTGGCATCATTGTACCCGGAGCGTATCGATCTGGGCCTGGGCCGGGCCCCCGGCACAGACTCGCTGACCATGCAGGCGTTGCGACGCTATCAGGATAGTGTGGACCAGTTTCCGCGCGATGTGCAGGAATTGCAGAGTTACTTTCAGGCGGCACAACCAGGCCAGGCAGTGCAGGCAGTGCCCGGCGCCGGGCTGGAGGTGCCATTGTGGTTGCTCGGCTCCAGCCTGTTCAGCGCGCAACTGGCTGCCGCGCTGGGCCTGCCGTTTGCTTTCGCCTCGCATTTTGCGCCCGATCAACTGATGCAGGCGCTTGATGTTTACCGCAGCCGCTTCCGCCCGTCCGCGCAACTGCAGTCTCCGTATTGCATGGCAGCAGTTCCCATGTACGCGGCCCAGAGTGAGGCAGAGGCACGTTTTCTGATGAGCTCCACCCAGCAACAGTTCATTGCCCTGAGAAGAGGAACACCCGGTCCGTTAAAGCCACCCATGGAAAACATTGAAGCACATTTTTCCGCCGCCGAGCTGGCAGGCGCGGCTCATGCCCTGGGGGAGGCCATTATTGGTGATCCGGACGCTGTCCGGCAGGGCATAAAACGTTTTGTTGATCGTACCGGTGTCGACGAGATCATGTTCAGCGCACATATTTTTGACCACAACAAGCGCCTCAACAGTGTTCGTATCGCCGGGCAGGCGTGTCAGGCGCTGGCAGAGCATTCAGTCAGCGCCTGACGCACTTCATCTTTAGCCTAGGTCGGTTTTTTGCGCCACACCGACACCTGGCTGACGATGTATTCGTACTTGCGCCGATGCTCCCGGATCATAAAGGGCAGGTCCTGTTGATGCAGCAGTTCATATCCCGGCAACAGTTTACCCAGTCGGGCCAGGGCGGCAGCGCTGTCGGCGCCATCAACAAATGCATCGATCGGCGTGTACTGCTCCATCCAGGTATTGGGTGATGACAACACCAGAATGCCACCGTCACGCAGCAAGGCGTCCGGGCCGGTAAATTGCCGCAGGCAGGCAGCAGGATCCGGCAAACGACATAACAGGTTGCTCATCAAAACCGCATCAAAGCGTTCGTCCGCACTGATGCCAGCGGCTGCCAGCCGGGTCGCGTCTCCCTGAATGAAGTGAACGCGTGACCGGTCGATTTTTTCTGGCACCCGCGCCACCATCGGCGTGACGTGGCGACCACTTTCCAGTCGCGAGTAGGCCAGACTGCCCTGACGCTGCAGGATACTCGCCGCATCGATAAACGCCTGGCTGTAATCCAGACCCTGCACGCGCTCAAATCGCCGCGCCAGCTCGAAACTGGCACGTCCGGTGGCACAGCCCAGATCCAGCACCGAACCGTGAGTCTTGGCAAAATCGCCAACCAGCTCGGCCATGGTTTCCATGAACATGCGTGTGTCCGGATGCCCGACACTGGCCTTGATTTCCTCATCGCGCTGCTCGGCACGTGAACCCCAATGGAACAACATATACTGATCGAGCAGGGCGTCGGTTTCATAACGCTGGCCACCGTCCTGACTCACCGCATTGTTATCCCCCTGTACCAGCCGGAAACCGGCATGCTGGAAAAAATGCGGCCGAAAGTGGAATCTTGCCCAGACACTGGCTTCATCGCCGGTGCTGATAAAAGAGCCGCCCATAATCATTTGATGCTGGTCGTCAAAACAGGGCGTGCTGAAATCCACGTAATACGGATGAATGGCAAACCCGGGCAAGGGATGGAAAGTATCCTCACTCCACTGCCAGACGTTGCCCAGCACATCGTGGAAACCCTTGTTGTTGGCAGCAAACTTTTCCACCGAGCCTTCACTGCCGAAAGTCAGGTTATGATTGATGGCTCGCTGACCCGGCGCCAGCGCTGACTGGTCTCGCATCACGGGATCATGATCAGGGAAAGCCCGGTCATTGGCTTGCGGCTGCCGGGCCAATTGCCATTCATCATCATGCAGCGCCAGATGTTCTTTCTCGCTGGCAAGTCGATAGGGTGTTTCCACGCCATCACGTTCCGAGCGCCACGCGCAATACGCTTTGGCCTCGTAGTAATTGACGATAGCAGGCCAGTCCCACTGCATGGGCTCATCAGTGAAGATCGTGCGCAGTTTGTACTGATGTGACCCCACCGGCCCATCCTGCACCCAGAACGCAGGCCAGCGCGTATTGCGGAATTTGCGCCACGCCCAACCTTTTTCGCTCCAGTACTGCTCATTGAGGTAGGCGCCGGAACTGACGAATTCGTAAAACTCACCATTGCTGATCAAGTATTTGCTGGCGCGAAAAGATTTGACGGCGCGAGTATCCTCGCCATATTCATTGTCCCAACCGAAGGTGGGCCAGGCTTTCGGTTTGCCTACCACCACATCCTGCGCAGCGACGTCTATCATGGGATTTTTTGCCGGATAATGCAGGCCTGCGACCGGACGGGCAACATGTTCTGCCGGATTCCCGGCCAACGGCAGGGATGGCCACTGCGTCGGCGACCGCAGGTACTTCAATGGTAGTTCCCGCATCAGCACACTGGATGTCTCCAGATGGATTCGCTCATGCTCGAAGCACATGACCAGCGCCCAGCCGGGGCTATCCATGGTGATGGGCTGGTCAAATTCAGGGTGCAGACTGATAAGCTGATGCACTGCCTGGTAAACTTGGCGTCGGTATTGGCGGGCTTCAGCAACGGTAGGCCATATTTCCTGCTCACCTTCGTGCAGATCGTCCCAGCTCATTTCATCAACGCCGGTTTCAAACAGAATTTCATAATGCGGGTTCAGCGGTTTGTCGAGCAGGCCTGCCACCAGCAATTTGTTGATGTAAAACGTCACCGGATGCACGTAATAAAATATCAGCGGGTGCCGGGTCTTGTGATACGGCCTGACAAAATAGGCCTCATCACTGACCAGCGCCGAGAACAGGGTTTCGGTCAGCTTCCAGGTATTATCAAAATAATCGAGCAGGGCCTGCCGGCCCGCAGTGATATCCAGTCCCGGCAAGCTGATCGCACGCTGCCCGCGCCAACGGGGCTCCTGTTGCGGGCCCTGTGGTGATGGCGACGCGGAGCCACTGTCATCGGACGACGTGGCCGCGCGGGTATGTTCTAGTATGCCGGTATCTGAGTCAGCCAAGGCTCGGGTCATTAGCGGTTATCCTGTATTCTGTGCAAAATCAGTTCCGGGTATTATTGCGGCCTGATTTATATCCGGGTTTCATCTGGTTTTCGGTATCTGCGACAGATCGTGTAGACTCTGCCCCAAATCGCTTTTCGAGAGGTTATCGCCTTGCGCAGCAAACTTCCCCAAGTGGGCACCACCATTTTTACTATCATGACGAGAATGGCACAGGCTCATAATGCCATCAACCTGTCACAGGGGTTCCCCGACTTCGATTGCCCGGCCGCACTGCGCGAACGCGTGTCATATTACCTGAACGACCGTCGCAACCAGTATTCTCCTATGACCGGGGTGCCTGAACTGCGCGAGCAGATTGCCATAAAGGTCCAGAGTCTATACGGCTGCCGCGTGGATGCAGATCAGGAAATAACCGTGACATCGGGCGCTACGGAGGCTCTGTTTGATGCCATTCAGGCCACCGTAGGCAACGGCGATGAAGTCATCATGTTTGATCCGGCGTACGACTCCTACGATCCGGCTGTGCGCCTGGCTGGCGGCGTCCCCATGCATGTCCCGATGCGGCAGCCGGGCGACGGCCGGAGCTGGAGCATTGACTGGGACCTGTTTGCCAGCAGAATAACGCAACGCACACGGCTGGTTATCATCAATTCTCCGCACAACCCAAGTGGGTCGGTACTGACGCGACAGGATCTGGATACCCTGGCGGGCCTGATCCGGGACCGCGACATACTGGTGCTGTCTGACGAAGTCTACGAGCACATGGTGTTTGGCGGCGGGCGCCATGAAAGTGTGTTGTGTCATGCCGAGTTAAAGGAAAAGAGTTTTGCCGTGTTTTCGTTCGGCAAAACCTACCATGCCACCGGCTGGAAAGCCGCTTACTGCGTGGCACCTCCCGCGCTGACTGCCGAGTTTCGCAAGGTGCACCAGTTTGTCACTTTCACCTCTACCAGCTTCATCCAGTACGCGATCGCCGACTTCATGCGCGATTGCCCGGAACATCATCTGCAATTGTCCGATTTTTATCAGCAGAAACGCGACACCTTCTGCCGCCTGATCGCCGATGCGCGCTTCACCTTGACGCCATCAGCCGGCACCTATTTCCAGTGCGTCGACTACAGTGCCATCAGCGACCTGCCCGATATGGAGTTCGTGACGTGGTTGTGCGAAGAAAAAGGTGTTGCTGCCATTCCACTATCACCGTTTTACGCCGAGGCGCCAGACTCCAGAGTGATTCGCTTCTGTTTCTGCAAGGACGACAGCACGCTGGAAACCGCCGCTGCGGTATTACGGTCGCTGTAACGTCATGGCGCCGGAACAGGCCAGTGCCCTGCTGTCACAGATCCGCGAACTGGCCACGGCGCTGGGGTTTCAGCAACTGGCGGTGACCGACATCGACCTGAGCGCCTATCAAGGCCATCTGGATGCCTGGCTGGCGCGAAACTTCCATGGTGAGATGGACTACATGGCCCGCCACCGTGACTTGCGACTGCACCCTGAAGACCTTCATCCGGGCACCATACGGGTACTCAGCGTGCGTATGGACTATAGCCTGAACGCTGAGCAATCGCTCACTCCGCTAAAAAACAGAGAACGCGCTTACATCTCGCGTTATGCCCGCGGACGCGATTACCACAAGCTGATACGCAAGCGTCTGCAGCAACTGGCTGAACGTATCACCGACCTGGCCGGCCCCATCGGTTATCGCGCCTTTGTTGACAGCGCGCCGGTGCTGGAACGGGCGCTGGCCGAGAAAGCCGGCCTGGGCTGGATCGGCAAAAACACCATGTTGCTGAACAAAAAAGCCGGCTCCTGGTTCTTCCTCGGTGAGCTGTTTACCGATCTGCCTCTGCCTGTCGACGAGCCGGTGAGCGGTCACTGTGGCTCATGTACCGCTTGCCTCGACATCTGCCCGACACAGGCTTTCGTGGGCGCCAACCAACTGGATGCGCGGCGCTGCATTTCCTATCTCACTATCGAGCTCAAAGGCAGTATTCCGGAGGCATTACGCAGCGCCATCGGCAATCGTGTGTTTGGTTGTGATGACTGCCAACTGATCTGCCCCTGGAACAAATTCAGTCAGCTCAGCGAGGAGAAGGACTTCGCGCCGCGTCACGGTCTGGACAATGCTGATCTGAGTGAGCTGTTTCTGTGGAGTGAAGACACCTTCATGCGCAACACCGAGGGCTCGGCGATACGCCGCACCGGCTACGAAGGCTGGTTACGCAATCTGGCGGTAGGATTGGGCAACGCGCCCAGCACCATCCCGGTGCTGACCGCGCTGCAAAGCCGGCAGCAACACCCCTCGGCGCTGGTGCGTGAGCACGTGGCCTGGGCCTTGCAACAGCATGAACAGCGCAAGCCTAAAGTTTGAAGAAATGCTCACGGTAATACTGAAGCTCACTGACCGAATCACGGATGTCATCCAGCGCCTGATGGCTGCCGTTCTTGTTGAAACCAGCCAATAGCTCCGGGCGCCAGCGCCTTGCCAGTTCCTTGACGGTGCTGACGTCAAGGTTACGGTAGTGAAAAAACGCCTCCAGCGTCGGCATGTATTTAACCAGAAAGCGCCGGTCCTGGTGCACGCTGTTGCCGCACATCGGGGAACTTCCGCTTTCAGCATACTCGCGCAGAAAGTCCAGGGTCTGCTGTTCGGCGTCGGCTTCATCTGACTGACTGGCGCGCACCCGGGTGACCAGCCCGGAATCACCGTGTGTGCGCTGGTTCCACTCATCCATGCCCGCCAGTACAGAATCGGACTGATGCACCGCCACCACCGGGCCTTCGGCCAGAATGTTGAGATTGGCATCGGTGATCAGCGTGGCAATCTCGATGACGCGGTCGGTATCAGGCTCCAGACCGGTCATTTCCATATCAATCCAGATCAGGGTTTTGCTTTTGTCGACTACAGCCATGATGTTTCTTCCAGGTTTTATCCGACGAGACGTTAGCCCTCGTGGTTTTATTTTAGCCCAGCGGGGTCCCACGGGGCACCCATTGTAATAGAATGCCGGGTCATGGCCAAACGACGACTGAATGAACATCAACTACGGCGCATCAGCAGCCAGCAAAAAGCCCGCGGCAAGCGGACAGATTCGGCTGAGCGAAACGCCGGCAACACCGACGAATCCACCCTGGGGCCGGAACAGGAAGGCCTGATCGTCTGTCACTACGGCCAGCAGCTTGATGTGGAATCCCTGAATCCGGCCACCAAAGGCCAGCTTTTTCGCTGCCACCAGCGCAGCAACCTGCCACCTCTGGTCACCGGCGACAAGGTGATCTGGCAGGCGGAAAGCGACACCACCGGCATCATCGTAGCACTGATACCGCGACACTCTGCCATGAGCCGGCCCAATGCCCGTGGCGAACAACGCAGTATCGCCGCCAACATCGATCGCGTCGCCGTGGTGTTTGCGCCGGTACCCGAACCCTTTGGCAATCTGCTTGACCGATATCTGGTGGCCATTGAACACCTGCGCCTGAAACCCCTGCTGCTGCTCAACAAGTGCGACCTGATGCCGGCAGACGACAGTGACAACGCTGCCGATGAAGCGGCACTTAAAGTCTCTGACCTGCTCAAGCTGTATGCCGGCATCGGTTATGACACCCTGCGCGTATCCTGTCACCAGCCCGAAAGTATCGACTCATTGCGACAGATGCTGAGCGGTGAAATTGCTGTGTTTGTAGGCCAGTCCGGCGTTGGCAAGTCATCACTGATCAACACCTTGCGCGGCATCAACGACGATGACAACGCGGGCGGTGCTGCCGATGTCGGTGGCCTGTCCAAAGGCCGCGCCATCGGCCGCGAGAAAGGCACACATACCACCACCGCCACCAAGCTATACCATTTACCCGGCAGCGGCGATCTGGTGGATTCCCCGGGGATTCGCGAGTTCGGGTTGTGGCACATCGAAGCAGAGCAATTGATGTATGGCTTTGTGGAATTTCGCCCGTATGCCGGGCAATGCCGTTTTCGGGACTGTCGGCATCAGCAGGAGCCGGGTTGCGCCTTGCTGGCGGCGGTGAGGAAAGGCAAAATTCATGCATCCCGGCTTAACAGCTATCACCATATCCTGCAGGAGCTGGGCCGAGGCTGAGGCGCAGAGGCTTTGCGGGGCGGAGCGGGGGGCGAAAGCCAGGCCATGCCTGCCGTCAAAAGATTTCCGGCAAATCCTCGGGTACAGCGTCTTCCGGCGGCGCGCCCCCATCAAGTTCGGACGCCATGGTACCTTCCATAATGCGGCGTTCAGCCATCTGATTGAGAACCATGATGACGATACGCCGGTTGGAGGCATCCTGCGGGTCGTCCGGCAACAAGGGCAGGGAAGACCCCATGCCAATAATCTGCGCAAACTGCTGGAATGACAATCCGCCTTCTACCAACGCCCGGCGCGCGGCATTGGCACGGTCGGCGGATAACTCCCAATTGGTGTACTGCGCAAAATCACTGCCAAACGGGACGCTATCGGTATGCCCGTAGATGCTGATTTTGTTCGGTATGTCTTCCAGCACATTGGCCATGGCCCATAATACTTCCAGCGCATAGGGCTGCATCTGTTCAGAGCCGGACGCAAACAGCGGTCGGTTGTCGCGGTCAATGATCTGGATACTGAGACCATCTTCTGTCACTTCCATGGACAGGCTGTCGGAGAACCACTCAAACTCCTGATTGCCGGCGATGACCTCTTCCAGCTGTCCCTGCAGGCTTTGCAGCAGTTCGGTCTCGCGCAGGCGTGCCAGCTCAATGTATTCAACGTTCTCCAGTTCGTCCGATGACTCCACGGCCTGTTCCCGGTCTTCCTGCACCAGGGCCAGATTCAGGCCCTGATTGGGCAACGTCAGGGGTCGCCCCTGCAAATTCAACACGTAGGGTGTGCCGCCATCGCCGGCACTGGCCAGGCTGCGCGGATCCGAGAAATACCCGGCAATGACCATTTTCTCCAGTTCGGTGGTACTTTCAATCAGCCACAGCACCAGGAAAAATGCCATCAGCGCCAGGGCAAAATCCGCAAACGCAATTTTCCACGAGCCGCCATGGTGGCCGGCAGCGTACTTTTTGACACGTTTGATGACGATGGTCTGTTCTGACTTTTCCAAGACAATTCTCTTCCGCGAATGAATTCAGGCCGGATTAGCGGCTACGGATATGTTCGTCCAGCTCGGCAAAGGAAGGACGCTCGCCAGAGTACAGGGTCTTGCGGGCAAACTCGACTGCCAGTTGTGGCGGCAATCCGTTAGCAGTCGCCACAATCGCCGCCTTGACGCATTCAAACATTTTGATTTCTTCTTCGGCCACCTCGGCCAGGCGATTACTCATCGGCCCGATAAAGCCGTACGCGGCAAAAATACCAACGAAGGTACCGACCAGCGCCGCAGCCACACTCTGGCCGAGCGCTTCGGGCGGACCGCCCAGTTTCTGCATGGTGATCACGATACCCAGCACCGCAGCCACGATACCAAACCCGGGCAGGGCGTCGGCGACCCGATGCACGGCATGAGAAGGTTCACTCAATTCGTGCATCTGGGTTTCTATTTCGGCATCAATCATGGACTCGATTTCATGCGGCGCCATGTTGCTGGTGGTCATGATGCGCAGGTTGTCGGTGAGGAATTCAATGATGCGCTTGTCCTTTAGCAGGGCCGGATAACGCGTAAAAAGGCCACTTTCGGCAGGCACTTCAATATCGCCTTCGATGGACATCATGCCTTCACGGCGCGCCTTGTTGAAAATATCAAACAACAAACCAAGCAGGTCGAGGTACAATTTCTCACTGGTGGCCGAGCCCAGGATTGCGCTCGGCAGGCGCTTGCCGGTTTCCTTGACCAGATGCATGCTGTTGGAAATCAGAAAGGCGCCCAGAGCGGCACCAAAAATGATAATGAACTCTGATGGTTGCCAAAGCACACTGAGTACACCGCCGTGCATGATATAGCCGCCGGCCACACTGAGCAGCACAACCACAAATCCAATAATAAACAACATATCCTGCTAAACCTCCAGCCGGGTAAAAATGCGCCGCTCTCTTTACATCGGACAATTCCGGAAAATCATTAGCTCAACGGACATTATTACGCCAAACTTGTACGTCCGGACTGCCTTGATTAAGCTGGACCGGACCCATTTGACGGACGAACTCAACAGCTCAGCAATGACGCTGTGCGAACAGGACTTTCATGAAAGATTCGCTTTTCATTCTGCTGCAGCATCTGGTCCCCCAGCATCTGCTGTCCCGACTGGCGGGCAAACTGGCAGACTGCCAATGGTCTGTGATCAAGGCACCTTTCATTCGCTGGTTTATCCGGCGCTATCAGGTTGATATGAGCCAGGCGCTGGATCCTGATCCGTCGGCCTACGCCAGTTTTAATGCATTTTTCACCCGGGCACTCAGAGCGGACGCACGACCGCTGCACGGTGATGACCGCACTGCGGTCAGTCCGGTTGATGGCATAGTCAGCCAGCTTGGCCCGGTACGCGACGGCCTGTTGCTCCAGGCCAAAGGTCACCGGTTCAGTCTGCAAGCAATCCTGGGAGGCGATTCAGCATTGGCAGAGGAGTTTGATGCAGGCTGTTTTGCCACTATCTACCTGTCACCCAGCCACTATCACCGCGTGCACATGCCACTGCCGGGCACGTTGCGGGAAATGACCTATGTGCCGGGTAAGCTGTTTTCGGTCAATCAGCTGACAGCGGAGCGGGTCGACAATCTGTTCGCCCGCAATGAACGTCTGGTCTGTGTTTTTGATACCGACCACGGGCCCATGGCGCTGATACTGGTAGGCGCCATGATCGTCGGCAGCGTTGATACCACATGGGCCGGCCAGGTATGCCCGGCGCCCCACCGTCTGCGCAAAACCGACTATCGGCAACAGAGTCCCGCCGTACAGATCGCGCGGGGCGCAGAGATGGGCCGCTTTAAACTCGGCTCAACTGTGATTGCCGTGTTTGCGGAAAACCGGGTGGAACTGAACGCGGAGCTGGCGGCGGGCACCAACATCAATATGGGCCAGAGGCTGGGCACTATCATCGATGACGAAGAGCTGTACGAATAAGTTGCGCACTGGTCGAACGCACCAGAAACCGATAAAATCGCGCGCCCGGACGATATCCTGAATCCGGAGGCCTCAGCGTTGTCGAATGACAACAACCATGTCGGGATACAACCAGAGTCGGGAACCAGCTATGAACAAATTTGAAAACGTAACTGTGGTCAAAGCCGCCAATATTTATTTTGATGGCAAGGTGACCAGCCGGGTTGTCGAATTCGACAACGGCGACGTAAAAACGCTGGGTATCATGATGCCCGGCGAGTACCGCTTTGGCACCGAGAAAAAGGAAATCATGGAAATCCTGTCCGGCCAGGTAGAGATTCTGCTGCCAGGCGAAGATCTGTGGCGCAAGATCGTCGGCGGTGACACCTTTGAAGTCCCGGCAGATTCGGCATTCGACATCAAAGTCATGTCTGTCACCGACTACTGCTGCTCCTATTTAGGGTAATACCAATGGCAGGGACAGCTGGCTGATTGTGCCGGAGCGGATTGCCCGGCACACAGCCGCTGTTAGCCGCCGTTAGCTGCCCAGAAAGGTCTGATAGGCGACGTTGCCGGTTTCTTCCTGAAACTGATAGGGAATTTCGCGCACAAAACCATCAAACGCAGCGGCGTCTTCGGGGGCCACTTGCAGGCCAACCAATACACGCCCGTAGGCAGCGCCGTGGTTACGATAGTGGAACATGGAGATATTCCACTGTTCACCCAGCAAATCCAGGAATGTCATCAAAGCCCCGGGGCGCTGCGGAAACTCAAAGCGGAACACACGCTCATTCAACGCCTTGTCACTGCGCCCGCCAACCATGTGCCGTATATGCAACTTGGCTGCTTCGTTGTGCGTCATGTCATGCACTTCGAAACCCTTGCTGCGTAATGTACGCACCAGCTTTTCGCGCCCACTGTCCGGGTCATCTATTTCGACACCGACAAATATTTTCGCAGCGCTTGCATCACCATACCGGTAGTTGAATTCGGTGACACTGCGTTTGCCCAGTACCCGCGAAAAGCGGCGGAAACTGCCCGGCTTTTCATCCAGTGTCACCGCCAGCACCGCCTCACGGCTCTCACCCAGCTCCGCGCGTTCGGAAATATGACGCAAACGATCGAAGTTAACATTGGCTCCGGTCACCAGCGCCATCAGGCTCATACCCTGAAGTGACTGCTCACGTACTGCTTTCTTCAGCCCTGCGACAGCGACTGCTCCGGCCGGTTCTGTGACCGCGCGAGTATCATCAAATATGTCTTTGATGGCAGCGCAGATCTCATCCGTTGTGACCGTCACCACCTCATCAACGCAATGCCTGAGGATCTTGAAGGTCTCCTTGCCCACCTGGTTGACAGCCACACCGTCGGCAAACAGCCCCACCTGTGACAGTTTCACCCGGCGCCCTGCCGCCAGCGCCGCCTTCAGGCAGGCGGAGTCTTCCGCCTCAACTGCGATCAGACGAATCTCGGGTCGGATGTATTTGATGTAGGCAGCCATGCCTGCCATCAGACCACCGCCACCGACCGGGACAAAGATGGCGTCCAACGGGCCACTGTGCTGGCGGACAATCTCCAGGCCCACCGTGCCCTGACCGGCAATGACGTCACGATCGTCAAAGGCATGGACAAAGGTGTAACCCTTTTCCGCCACCAGTTTCATGGCGAATTCAGCCGCCTCATTGTAGGTATCCCCATGCAGGATTACTTTGCCGCCACGCGAGCGCACACCATCAATTTTGATGGCCGGCGTTGTCTCCGGCATGACAATAGTGGTTTTGATACCCAGCGCGGTACCGGCCAGGGCGACGCCCTGAGCGTGATTGCCGGCACTGGCAGCGATGACGCCACGACTGGCAGCTTCGGGCGATAATCGGGACATCTTGTTGTAAGCACCACGCAACTTGAAACTGAATACCGGTTGCAGGTCTTCGCGCTTGAGCAGCACCTCATTGCCCAAACGCCGGGACAGTGACGCAGCCTTGTGGATCGGGGTTTCGATGGCAACATCGTAAACGCGGGCGGAAAGAATATCTTTAACGTACTTGTCCATACCTGTTGCCTTGTTCCGGATCCTCCCGTGTGGCATTAAAAGGGGACGGAGGATATTATGGCGATTTATAATATCCTCCGACTCCTTTTATTGCCAGCAAACAACAGGAATTCAGCATGGACCAGAATGAACTGAAAAAGGCCGTCGCCCGCGCCGCTGCCGATTACGTCAAAACCCGCCTGGATGAGCGCACCGTCATTGGTGTGGGCACCGGCTCCACAGCCAATTACTTTATTGAATACCTGGGCGAGTTCAAACAGGACATTCAGGCTACCGTTGCCAGCTCGGAAGACACCGCCAAACGCCTGAAGGCCCTGGGTATCCCGGTCATCGAACTGAACTCGGCACCCGAAGTCAGTGTGTATGTTGATGGCGCCGACGAGGCCAATGAATACTTGCAGCTTATCAAAGGTGGCGGTGGTGCGCTGACGCGCGAAAAGATCATTGCGGCCGTGGCCAAAGAGTTTGTCTGTATTGCGGATGGCAGCAAGCTGGTCGACGTGCTGGGTAGTTTTCCACTGCCGGTAGAAGTTATTCCGATGGCGCGCAGTCATGTCGGGCGGGAGATTGTCAAGCTGGGCGGTGACCCGGTTTATCGTGACGGCGTCGTCACCGATAACGGCAACATCATCATCGATATCCATAACATGAGTATCGTCGATCCACGAAAACTCGAACAACAACTCAATCAGATCACCGGGGTGGTGACCAACGGGTTGTTTGCGATGAGACCTGCCGACAAACTGATTCTGGGAACAATAGAAGGCCTCAGAACGCTAAGCCTGTAATACCAGGATTGATCTCTACGGGATATCAGGCGCTAAAGCGTCTGCCCGCTGCATTCAACCAATGGAATTCAGCCAGCTATTCTGAAATCAGAACCCTGAAATCAGAACTCTGCAATCAGATCTGTTGTCGATGCACGGCAAATATAAAAACGCAGGGCTGTTACACCCTGCGTTTTCGTATTTTACAGAGGATTTACGTTCTCTGCCTGTGGCCCTTTCTGGCCCTGAGTTACTTCCATCGTAACTTTCTGGCCTTCGTGCAGCGTCTTTCTTCCAGTACCGTTAATGGCACTAAAATGGACGAATACGTCCTTTCCACCTTCCTGCTCAATGAAACCGAAACCTTTCTCGTCATTGAACCACTTAACGGTACCTTCTACTTGCTGTGACATATTGCTCTCTTGCTATTTCCAAGGGACTGACCAGAAAAACGTTTCCAGCGGATCCCGATATTTATTAACACAGTTGACAAATCTGGCAACTGCTGGATTCGACACTGAACCCTAAAAACAGTGTACCGCTATATTTTGTCGCTGGGAATACAGTTTGTAACGAAAAACGACGAAATATCCGCTTTTTCAATAAATTTATCGCAAAAACTGTGATGTTCGTCTCATCAATCAGGCAAGTCCCCGATTTCAATCAAAAATCTTTCCCGGATTCATGACCGCATTTGGATCAAATACCTGTTTCAGTGCCTTCATGCAGGCAATTTCTCCGTCACTGCGACTGTACTGCAGATAGGGCTTTTTCAGCAGACCGACGCCATGCTCGGCAGACACGCTCCCGCCATAGGCTTTGACTGCATCAAAGATGTCGTAGCTGACTTCTCCGCACTGACGGAAGAACTCTGCCTTGGGCAAGGCGTCAGGTTTGAGTATGTTCAGATGCACATTGCCATCGCCGATATGTCCGAACCAGATAATCTCGAAATCCGGGTACTGACTGGTAACAATGGAATCAACTTCTTTCAGGAACGCAGGAACCCTGGAGACCTGCACGGAGATATCATTCTTGTAGGGGGTGAATCTGGAAATGGTTTCGGAAATGTCCTCACGCAGCCGCCACAAGCTGCGGGCCTGGGTGATATTCTGGCTCATGGTGCCGTCCAGCGCCCAGCCTTGCTCCACACAATGCTCGAATACAGTCATCGCCGCGTCCATCACAGCTTCGCTGGTGTTCTCGAATTCGATCAGCGCATAAAAGGTACCCACTGTCTCAAACGGACGTTGCAGACCTTTTTCTGCCATCACGTGCAGCAAGGCTTTTTCCGAAAAGAACTCAAAGGCGCAGATATCCAGCGCACCCTGGAACGCCTGCAGTACATGCATGGTCGACTCGAGGTCATCCACCGCCAGCACCAGCACAGTCGGGTCCTTGGGCGGTGTTGCCAGCGCCATGGTGAGCTCCACGATGAACCCCAGCGTGCCTTCCGAACCGATAAACAGATGGCGCAGATCGTAACCGGTGGCGTTCTTGACCAGGCCGTGGTTAAGCTCCAGCAGTTCGCCGGTGCCGGTGACCACTTTCATGCCCATCACCCAATCGCGGGTCAGGCCGTAGCGAATGACCTTGATGCCGCCAGCGTTAGTGGCAACGTTGCCACCGATCTGGCTGGAACCGGACGAAGCAAAGTCAACCGGATAGAACAGGCCTTTGTCGTCGGCAAACTGCTGCAGCTGTTCGGTGATCACTCCGGGCTGACATACAACCTGACGATCAACGGCACTGAAATCCAGTATCTGGTTCATGCGGTCAAATGCCACCACCACTTCGCCGTTGGCCGCTACCGCGCCGCCGCTTAAACCGGTACGTCCGCCCGACGGCACCAGCGCAAACTTCTGTTTATTGGCCAGGCGTACCAGCGCCTGTACTTCCTCAATGGATCCCGGAAAGACAATGGCAGCCGGATCAGGCTCATAGACCCTGGTCCAGTCCTTGCCAAAAACCTGAAGGGATTCATGATCAATACTGACCCGATCCGGCCCTACAATCTCAGCCAGGGAGGCTGCCAACGTTTGCTGCATCGCGCTCATTACCAGGATTACCTTTTATGTTACTGACGGCGTTTATGGTACCATAGCGCGCCTTGAACCCGAGAGCCTCCTGACAGATACCGCTGAGAGATACCGCACCGTTATGAAACCTACGTCGCTGGATAAAAGCAAAATTCGCTTCCTGCTGCTGGAAGGCGTGCACCAAAGTGCCGTCAACACGCTGCACGAAGCCGGCTACACCAATATCGAATACCTGAAGACCTCGTTGTCTGAAGACGATCTGGTGGCAAAGGTAAAAGACGCGCATTTTATTGGCATCCGCTCCCGCACTCAGCTGACCGAGCGCGTGTTTGAAGCGGCATCCAAACTGCAGGCTGTCGGCTGTTTCTGCATCGGCACCAACCAGGTTGATCTCAAGGCGGCGCTGGTGCGAGGCGTACCAGTGTTTAATGCACCCTATTCCAATACCCGCAGTGTTGCCGAGCTGGTCATCGGCCAGACTATTCTGTTGCTGCGCCGGGTGCCTGAGAAAAATGCCCAGGCGCATCTGGGTGCGTGGCAGAAAGTAGCCACCGGTTCTTTTGAAACCCGCGGTAAAAAGCTGGGTCTGATCGGCTACGGCAACATCGGTTCTCAGCTCAGCGTGCTGGCCGAGTCCATGGGCATGAAAGTCTACCTGTATGACATCGTCACCAAGTTGCCGTTGGGCAACGCGGTGCAACTGTCGACGCTGAAGGAGCTGATGCAGACCTGTGACGTCGTGAGCCTGCATGTACCGGAAACACCACAAACGGCAAACATGATCGGCGCGGAACAATTGAGCTGGATGAAGAAGGGTAGCATTCTGATCAACGCCTCGCGCGGTACCGTCGTCGACATTGATGCGCTGGCCGAGGCACTGGAAACCAAGCACCTGGCGGGTGCGGCGATAGATGTATTCCCGGTGGAACCCCGCTCTAATGATGATGAGTTCATCTCGCCACTGCGAAAATACGATAACTGCATCCTGACGCCGCATGTAGGCGGCAGCACGATGGAGGCGCAGGAGAACATTGGCATGGAGGTAGCTGAGAAGCTGGTTCGTTACAGTGACAATGGTTCCTCGATTACGTCAGTGAACTTTCCGGAAGTGGCGTTGCCGTCGCATCCGGGCATGCATCGTTTGTTGCATGTGCATGAGAACGTGCCAGGTGTGCTGTCTCAGATTAACCGTATTTTCTCCGAGAGCGGTATCAACATCTGTTCGCAGTATCTGCAGACCAATGACAAAATTGGTTATGTGGTGATGGATATTGCGGAAGAGGACAGTGATATCGCGCTGGACAAGCTGCATGAGATCAATGGCACGATCAGATGCCGGGTACTTTGGTAAACGCCGAGATAATTTGCATTTTTTAGAGAGCGGTCAGGAAGTGGGAGGGACACGTTGGACCGACCACCTCCTTTGCACGCACAGCCGGCGGGGCGGAACTCGACCTCGCGCTGCGCGCTCGGGACTCAAACAGTCCTCCCGCTGATCGGCTGTGCGCACAAAGGAGAAGCGTGGCCTGATTGGTCCACCGCGCTCCCTCCCACTCCCTGCCCTTGTGCCAGATTCTAAGGCCGTTACTTCAGGCCGTATTTTTCGCTCATTTCTTCCAGCGTGTAAATCTTGCCAATGCGACTGGCGTGTCCTGCTGCACCGAAAGCTTCCAGGCGATCCTTGACGATGCCTTTCATGGCCTTGGTGGACGGGATCAGGAACTTGCGCGGATCAAACTCTGACTTGTTTTCTGCCAGGAATTTGCGCACCGCACCGGTTGATGCCAGACGCAGGTCCGTATCGATGTTCACCTTGCGCACACCGTGCCTGATGCCTTCCTGAATTTCCGACACTGGCACACCGTAAGTTTCCGGGATCTCGCCGCCGAACTCATTGATGATCGCCAGCCACTCCTGCGGTACCGATGATGAACCGTGCATCACCAGATGGGTATCAGGGATGCGGGCGTGAATCTGCTTGATTCGCTCAATTGCCAGCGTGTCGCCGGTGGGTGGCCGACTGAATTTGTAGGCACCATGACTGGTGCCGACAGCGATGGCCAAGGCATCGACGCCGGTGTCGGCGACAAAAGAAGCGGCTTCTTCCGGGTCTGTCAGCATTTGCTCATGGGTCAGTTTGCCCTCGGCACCAATACCATCTTCTTCCCCGGCCATGCCCGTTTCCAGTGAACCCAGACAGCCAATCTCACCTTCAACAGACACGCCGCAGGCGTGGGCCAACTGCACAACGTTGCGGGTAACATCAACATTGTAGTCATAATCCATTGGTGTCTTGCCATCCACACCCAGCGATCCGTCCATCATCACCGAGGAAAATCCCAACTGAATGGAACGCTGACAAACGGCAGGCGACACACCATGATCCTGATGCATGACGATGGGAATATGGGGAAACTCTTCAATGGCCGCCAGGATCAGGTGACGCAGGAAATTGGAGCCTGCATATTTTCGGGCGCCGGCAGAGGCCTGCAATATCACCGGACTGTTGACTTCGTGAGCAGCTTCCATGATTGCCCGGACCTGCTCCAGGTTGTTCACATTGAATGCGGGCACGCCGTAGCTGTTCTCGGCAGCATGGTCGAGCAATTGACGAAGACTGATAAGTGCCATGTTAAATTCCTCTTGTTAGTTCGAATTCGTGTAGTTCGAAATTCTGTTTTTCAAATTGTCGCTCAATCCTGCCCGCGCGTTTCCAGTATCGCCACGGCCGGCAGCACATCACCCTGGACAAATTCCAGAAAGGCACCACCACCGGTTGAGATATAAGACACCTGATCCGTTATGCCGAACTTGTCGATTGCAGATATGGTTTCGCCGCCGCCGGCAATAGAAAAACCCGCGTTGTCTGCGATCGCCTTTGCCACCGCCCGGGTGCCACCGGCAAAAGCTTCGAACTCAAACACGCCCAGCGGGCCATTCCAGATAATGGTTTTCATCCCGGCGATAATGTCCGCCAGCACGGCCGCCGTTTTTGGCCCGATATCCAGAATCATATCATCGTCAGACACGTCACTGACGTCCTTGATGGTTGCCTTGGCATCGGCGGAAAACTCTTTCGCGACTACCACATCAACCGGCAGCGGAATATTGGTTTTCTTCATCAGCTCGCGAGCCGTGTCGACCAGATCCGTTTCCACCAGTGATTTCCCTACCGGATAACCGGCCGCGAGCAGGAAAGTGTTGGCAATGCCGCCGCCGACGATCAATTGGTCAGTTCTGTCTGCCAGACTCTCCAGCACTTTCAGTTTACTGGAAACCTTGGCGCCACCCACAATCGCCAGCATCGGACGCTCGGGTTTTTGCAGTGCTTTCTCCAGCGCATCCAGCTCACCTGCCAGCAGCGGCCCGGCACAGGCGACCGGAGCAAATTTTGCCACACCATGGGTGCTGGCCTGTGCGCGGTGCGCGGTACCAAAGGCATCCATGACAAACACATCACACAGCGCAGCGTACTGTTTCGCCAGCGCATCATCATTGCTCTTTTCACCCTGATTAATGCGGACGTTCTCCAGCAACACCACTTCACCGGCAGCAGGCTGAGCCGCAGCGGGGTTTTCCAGGTAATCAGCCACCAGGCGCACATTGACACCCAGCAGATGCCCGAGGTGCGCGGCCACCGGCGCCAGCGATGAGTCAGGCTGATCTGCAACGGGCAGTCCTTCTTCGGGCCGGCCCAGGTGTGACATCACTATCAGCCTGGCGCCGGCCTCCATCGCCATCTTCAACGCGGGCAGTGCAGCAACTATCCTAGTGTCGTTGCCGACCTGGCCATTTTTTACCGATACATTCAGATCCTCGCGTATCAATACGCGCTTGCCGCGCAGATCGAGATCCTGCATTCTCTTGATGGTGCCTGAAGGTGTTGTCATGAGTCGCTGAGGTCCTCCCAGACCAGGTATCGTCAAAGCGGTTATAACTGCCGGATCAGATTGGCCACATCCAGCATACGATTTGCGTAGGCCCATTCGTTATCGAACCAGGCGAGCACTTTTATCAAATGTTGACCACTGACCCGTGTCTGGCTCAGATCCACAATTGCAGACCTGGGATCGTGATTGAAATCACAGGACGCCAGCGGTTCGTCGGTGCAGGCCAGCACATTAGGCATGGAGCGCGCGGCCGCCTGTCTTATGGCATCATTGACGCGGTCAATGTCCGCATCCCCCCGGACTGTCACCGTCAGATCGATGGCTGACACATTGAGGGTAGGTACGCGCATGGCCTGTGCCGAGAAACGCCCGTCCAGCTTCGGCAGGATGCGGCCAATGCCTTTAGCGATTTCGGTGTCCACCGGAATGATCGATTGCACAGCGCTGCGGGTCTTGCGCAGATCCTGATGGTGATAGGCATCGATCACCGGCTGATCATTCATCGCCGAGTGGATCGTGGTTATCACGCCATACTCCAGGCCAAATGCATCATCCAGGCATTGAATCACCGGCACCACACAGTTGGTCGTGCAGGACGCCGCCGAGATCACCCGATGCGATGCCTGCAGTACATCATGGTTGATACCATACACCACCGTGGCGTCAACGTCGCTCTGCGCCGGCTGCGAAAACAACACCCGACCTGCGCCTGAGTTCAGATGCTGCTCAGCCGTACTGCGGTCGTTGAACGTGCCCGTACATTCCAGTACCAGATCGATGTCCAGCGCCTGCCAGGGCAGCGCGCTGATTTCGGGTTGTGACAATAGCTGTATTTTCTGGCCATTCACGATCATGTGCCCGGCATCATCAAGCACTGCCTCGCCATGGAACCGGCCGTGGGTGCTGTCATAACGCGTCAGGTGTGCCAGCGTGCGCGCATCCGTCAAGTCGTTGATGGCCACGATCTGCAATTCCTTGTGCGCGGCACTTTCATGCAGCGCGCGCAAAACACAACGTCCGATTCGGCCATAACCATTTATTGCCAGCCGATAGGGCATAATAAAGCTCCGTCCTACGTCAGCAGTTCGTCGGCTTTGGCAACAATGTTGTCGGCAGTGAACCCGAAGGCCTTCATCAGAGCGCCACCCGGGGCTGACTCACCAAAGCTGGTCATGCCCACTACGGCACCGTCCAGACCAACATACTTGAACCAGTAGTCGGCAATGGCTGCTTCCACCGCCAGGCGCTTGCGTACGGCAGATGGCAATACACTCTCGCGATAGGCAGCATCCTGCCCATCAAACACGTCGGTCGAAGGCATTGACACCAGGCGCGCCTTGACGCCTTTATCCTGCAATGTTTTCACGGCATCACGCGCAATCGACACTTCCGAGCCAGTCGCAATGACGATCAGTTCGGGCTGACCCTGACAGTCTTCCAGCACGTAGGCGCCGCGCTCGATGCCGGCGACCTGCGCATTATCGCGTGCCTGGTGCGGCAGCCCCTGACGCGAGAATACCAACGATGTCGGCCCATCCTTGCGCAGCAAGGCGTGTTTCCAGGCAATCGCCGTTTCCACCGCGTCGCAGGGGCGCCAGACCGACATGTTCGGCGTGGTACGCAGGTTGGCCAGTTGTTCGATAGGCTGGTGGGTCGGGCCATCTTCGCCCTGCCCGATGGAGTCGTGGGTGTAAACGTTGATGGTATGCTGCTTCATCAATGCAGCCATGCGCACCGCATTACGCGCATACTCCATGAATATAAGGAAGGTGCCGCCGTAAGGGATAAAACCGCCGTGCAGCGCGATTCCGCTCATGATCGCGGTCATGCCGAATTCACGGACACCGTAATTAATGTAGTTACCATCAGCGCTGTCAGTGATCGGCACACTGCCTTTCCACAGCGTGAGGTTTGAACCGGCCAGATCGGCAGAGCCGCCAATCAATTCCGGCAGAATCTCGCCAAATGCTGCGATGCTGTTTTGTGACGCCTTGCGCGACGCAATGCTTTCGCCTTTTTCCTGACATGACGCGAGGTGCTCTGCGGCGCGCTCAGCAAAATCGCCTGGCAACTCGCCTTTCAACCGGCGTACCAGCTCCACTGCCAGATCGGGATGGGCTTCTTCATAGCGCACCAGTTTCTCTTTCCATTGCGTTTCCGCCTGGAAACCGCGTTCGCGGGCGTCCCAGTCCTGCTTTATGTTTTCCGGCACTTCAAACGGCGGGTGCTGCCAGCCCAACTGCTTGCGGGTGGCGGCAATTTCATCATCACCCAGCGGTGCGCCGTGGATGCCCGCGGTGCCGCTTTTACCCGGGGACCCGAAACCGATCGTGGTACGGCAGCGAATGATGCTTGGGCGTGACGTTTCTTTTCGGGCCGCCTCAATAGCGCCTTTAATCTGTTCCGCGTCGTGGCCGTCAACCGCCAGCACGTGCCAACCGTAGGACTCAAAGCGCTTGCTGGTGTCATCGGTGAACCAGCCTTCGACATCACCATCAATGGAGATACCATTGTCGTCATAGAACATGATCAGCTTGCCCAGACCCAGCGTACCCGCCAGTGAACACACTTCGTGTGACACACCTTCCATCAGGCAGCCGTCACCGGCAAACACATAGGTGAAGTGATCGACAATGTTGTGGTCGGGACGGTTGAACTGGGCCGCCAGGGTCTTCTCGGCAATTGCCATACCCACCGCGTTGGCCAGCCCCTGGCCCAGCGGACCGGTTGTGGTTTCGACGCCGGGGGTGTAACCAAATTCGGGGTGACCCGGAGTCCTGGAGTGCAACTGACGGAAGTTCTGCAACTCCGACATGGGCAGATCGTAGCCGCTCAGATGCAGCAGAGCATAAATCAGCATGGAGCCGTGACCATTGGACAGAACAAAGCGGTCGCGGTTCATCCACTGCGGGTTAACCGGATTGTGAGACAGGAAGTCGTTCCACAGCACTTCGGCGATGTCTGCCATGCCCATCGGTGCGCCGGGGTGGCCGGAATTGGCTTTCTGGACGGCGTCCATGGCGAGGGCACGGATGGCATTGGCGCATTCTCTGCGCGAGGTCAGTCGGGTGGACATACGAGTGGAGCTCCTGTACGCGGGGTTCGGGTCGTAGAAAGCGCGTATTTTCCCGCAGTTGAGCCTTATTTTCCAGACATATCCGGCCCGAAGCCACAGATAGGCAGATATGACCGTCGCCGCGTCAAAGGATATCCACGCGCAGCAAAGGCTGAATACGGTCGCGCCACCGGGCAGCCACCGTCGCCCTGTCGGCATATTCGGGCCAGCGTCTGACCACCGCGCTAACGTCCTCGATAATGGCCTCGGCGCGGCCACGCTTGAGGGTGGCCAGCCGCGCGCAGGCCTTGAAGTCGTCAAGCGTGAAATGATCGCGCCTGCCGTTCAGGCTCATCTGGTGGCTTGAGGTCCAGTCACCGTCCGGATTATAGGAAAACGTGAGATCAAACGCCGGCGACAGGGACCATTGTCCGGCGCGGTCCATCAGGAAGGCGATATTTTTGGTATGGTCATCCTGATTGCGGGCCACGATGTTGAATACCATACGTCGGAACTGTTGCTCGACCTCGGCATGTGACAGGTTCAATTGCTGCATGACCTGCAGGGCCTGTTCATAACTGTAGGCGCCGGCGGCGTTATAGTCGAAATGCGCCATCGCGCACAGGGACTGCATATGTAGTTTGTCGCCCGCGTCGGTGCGATCAAAACGGCGCGTCATAAAGTGGTGGCGATCGCCTTCCTCGAGCAGGCGGCATTCTGACATGGTAATGCCCGCGTCACGAGCCATCAGGTAGTAGGCATACTCAATCTGGCCGTAGCCCTGAGGGTCTGCCAGCTCTTTGTCCCGGTTGGCGCTCACGCCGTCAAATTTCAGCAACCAGTGCTGGTAACCGGCGTCAGCGTCAAGCTGACCGGATCGGACATCGCCGCTTTCCGGGTGCCAGGCGATAACGGCCTTGGCCCGCGCGCCACCCGCCGAGGTCCCCACCCGTAAAATGTCGCGCAAACCATCAGGGTCATCCTGGCTCAAATGGGTCGCGAAGGACTGCCGCTGCGTCAGCACCCTGGAAGCCAGGCCAACCAACTGCGAAATATCCACGCGCTGCGACGCCTTAGCCCGCGGCCCGGTGACCGGTGCGAACTCCAATGCACCCATGGCCCGTTGACCGACATAACACAGGCGCTCTACTGCATTAAACGTATCGGGGGCACGCCCCTGACTGGCCAGCCAGGCATCAATCAGGGCATGCCCGAAACGGTCAGGCAATGCATCCGCCAACAACCCCGGCAGGCCATGAAAGGTTTGTTGCGCCAGGGCCGGGAAACGAAATACTTTTTTATGGCTGCCCGGCAAGGGCATCATCAGTGGCGCGAGCTGGATACCACTGCTGGCAAAATCTTCTTCGTATTCAAAATTCGCTGTCGAAGAACGCTCGTCAAGCGCCACCGCGCCAATGGTGCTCCCCCAAAGCCTGACCTGCGCCAGGGTAGTCATTGGCGCTCATCCCCCCAAACCCAGGGTTTGCCTGTCTCAGACCTGTCTGTCTGGTCCGGTGCGGAAGCGGGCGTTTGCCGTGGCCGTACCCGTTGCGGAGGCTTACGCTGGTTGCGCAGCAGGGCCATGGGCCGGGGCGCCGGGGCCGGAATCGCGTGATCCAGCGTCGGCAGCATATCCAGCACGCGCAGCACACGAATCAGATTCGGTAGCTGGGATGGCGCACCGGCCTCAATACGCTCCAGCGTGCTTTTGGAAATACCTGACATCTCAGCCAGCGCCTGCTGGGTCAATTTCGCATCAATGCGATGGCGACTCAGCCGACGCCCCAATTCGACCAGTATGGCCTCGTCAGACAAGGTTTTGTTAATCACAAGCGTCTTGCCATTCATATCTTTACTCTTGATATATGATGATTAGAGTTACTTTAGACATCATACTCTTTATACATGATGAGTATGATGTAAAACTAAATTAAATCGTTATATATGAAGATATATCGTAATATTTAACTATATCTCTGTATATATAAGGATTTATACTTTATACCACTCCATATCTCTATCAAAATATTTTGATATAGATGCCACAGCTGGTATAGTTCGCGCTCTATGAGCACCCATTCACAAATGATCGACATCAACACGCAACTGCCCATCGGTCGCACCGCCGATGAACTGGCTCGCGTGTTCAAAGCGCTGGCGGATCCGCTACGGCTGGATATTCTGCGGCTGCTGCGCGCCGAGTCGTTTGGTGTATTGGAGCTATGCCGCATTGTCGACGTGCGACAGTCAGCCCTGAGTCATCACCTGAAAATCCTGGCCCGGGCCGGGCTGGTCTCCACCCGGCGCGAAGGTAACAGTATTTTTTACCGCCGCGCGCTGCTGCTGACAGACGATGCAATGCTGGCCGTCAAACAATCAGCATTTGCTGCGCTGGACGAGCTGCCGCTGCGCGGCGAGCTGGCAGGCGGCATACAACAGATACATGATGAACGCTCCGAGCAGTCACTGCTGTTTTTTGAGCGTCACGCTGAGCGCTTTCTGGAAAAGCAGGAGCTGGTCGCCGAATACGCGCATTACCGCGACACCCTGCGCGACCTGCTGGGGGGCCTGAAACTGCCGGAACAGGCCCGGGTACTGGAGGTCGGACCAGGTGAGAGCCCTTTGCTGAGCGAGCTGGCGACCCGGTTCCGGCACCTGACTGCGCTGGACAATTCCATGGAGATGCTGAACCGCGCCCGCAATTCACTGGCGCAGCGACTGGGCAAACACAGTTCATCGAATCCGGTAGATTTTATACATGGCGATACCCGGGCGGCGTTGAGCCAGGGTCTGACATTCGACCTGCTGATTTACAATATGGTGCTACACCATATCCCGTCGCCACGGGAAACCTTCCGGGACTGCGCGCAACTGCTGAATAACCACGGCACCTTGTTACTGATTGACCTGAGCCACCATGATCAGGATTGGGTACGCGAATCCTGCGGTGATCTGTGGCTTGGCTTTACCGAACAGGATCTTGACGCCTGGGCGGAGGAAGCCGGACTTGACTGCGGGCAACGTGTCTACCTGGGACAACGAAACGGTTTTCAGGTACAGATGCGGGTATTTACCCGAACCTTTTAATTGACTGACTTTAACCGAAACAACTGACATCAGAAGAAAGGATCTTAAGCATGACAACAAGCTTATTCACCTCCGAGTCCGTGTCCGAAGGACATCCGGATAAAATCGCCGACCAGATTTCGGACGCTGTTCTCGACAACCTGCTACAGCAGGACCCTCACGCCCGCGTAGCCTGCGAAACGCTGGTCAAAACCGGCATGGTGATTGTTGCCGGCGAAGTCACCACTGAAGCCTACGTTGACCTGGAAGACATCGCGCGTAAAGTGGTCATCGATATTGGTTATGACCACTCCGACAAAGGTTTCGATGGCCATTCCTGCGCCGTACTCAACGCAATCGGCAAACAATCGCCAGACATCGCCATGGGCGTTGACGAAACCCAGGACCACGAACAGGGTGCCGGCGACCAGGGCCTGATGTTCGGCTACGCCAGTAATGAGACCGATGTGCTGATGCCAGCACCGATCACCTATTCTCACCGACTGGTCAAGCGTCAGGCTGAAGTGCGCAAGAACGGCACGCTGCCCTGGCTGCGCCCCGATGCCAAGAGCCAGATAACCTTCCGTTATCAGGACGGCAAACCGGTCGGCATCGATGCCGTCGTGCTGTCTACCCAGCACGACGAAGACATCAGTCAGAAAGCGCTGCAAGAAGCGGTGATGGAAGAGATCATCAAACCGGTACTGCCTGCCGAGTGGCTGGACGCGAACACCAAATACTTTATCAACCCGACCGGCCGATTTGTGATAGGTGGCCCCTTCGGTGACTGTGGCCTGACCGGCCGCAAGATTATCGTTGACACTTACGGTGGCATGGCACGCCACGGTGGCGGCGCCTTCTCTGGCAAGGACCCTTCCAAGGTTGACCGTTCAGCAGCGTATGCTGCGCGCTATGTCGCCAAAAACATTGTTGCCGCCGGTATTGCTGACCGGTGTGAAATTCAGGTGTCTTATGCCATTGGTGTGGCCGAACCGACGTCGATCAGCGTAGAAACGTTTGGTACCGGGCGTATCAGTGATGAACGTATCGTTGAACTGGTGCGTGAACATTTCGAGCTGCGCCCCAAAGGCCTGATCAAAATGCTGGACCTGATTCGTCCGATTTATTTCGCGACCGCCGCATACGGCCACTTTGGTCGCGAAGACGCAGCGTTCACCTGGGAAAAAACTGACAAGGCCGAGGCACTGCGCGAAGCAGCAGGTCTGTAAACAAATTCATTCGTAATAAGGGTTATTTATGAGCACCACCGATTATAAAGTCGCCGATATTAATCTGGCCGAGTACGGCCGCAAGGAAGTTGTGCTGGCGCAGGCAGAAATGCCGGCACTGATGGCACTGCGCGAACGTTACAAAGCCGAGCAGCCACTGGCCGGCGCAAAGATCATCGGCTGTATCCACATGACCATCCAGACCGCAGTGCTGATCGAAACGCTGATCGAGCTGGGCGCCGAAGTACGCTGGTCTTCGTGCAACATTTTCTCCACCCAGGACCATGCGGCGGCATACATCGCGGCCAAAGGTATCGCGGTATACGCCTGGAAAGGACAAACTGAAGAAGAAGGCGAATGGTGCATTGAGCAGACCATTCTGAAAGATGGCAAAGCCTGGGACGCCAACATGCTGCTGGATGACGGCGGCGACCTGACCGGCATGGTGCATGACAAGTACCCGGCCATGCTCGACAGCATCCATGGCATCACTGAAGAGACTACTACCGGTGTTCACCGCCTGCTGGAAATGCTGGAAGAAGGTTCACTGAAAGTGCCGGCTATCAACGTCAACGATTCGGTGACCAAGTCCAAGAACGACAATAAATACGGCTGTCGCCACAGCCTGAACGATGCCATCAAACGTGGCACTGACATGCTGCTGTCGGGCAAAAAAGCACTGGTTGTTGGTTACGGTGACGTGGGCAAAGGTTCTGCGCAGAGCCTGCGCCAGGAAGGCATGATTGTTAAAATCAGCGAGATCGATCCGATCTGCGCCATGCAGGCCTGTATGGACGGTTACGAGATCGTGTCGGCTTACAAAGATGGCAACAACACAGGTCGTCTGGAAGATATAGACACAGCGTTGCTGGGCAACACTGACCTGATCGTGACCACCACCGGCAACATTGATGTCTGCGACAAGAATATGCTGCAGTCGGTCAAAAATGGTGCTGTGATCTGTAACATTGGTCACTTCGACAACGAAATTGACACCGCCTACATGCGCAAGAACTGGAACTGGGTCGAGGTCAAGCCACAGGTTCACCAGGTATTCCGTGGTGACGCGGAAAAGAATCCGGAAAACTATCTGATCCTGTTGTCCGAAGGCCGTCTGGTTAACCTGGGCAATGCCACAGGTCATCCGTCACGCATTATGGATGGATCGTTTGCTAACCAGGTGATTGCGCAGATCCACATGTTCAAGCAGGCCTTTGCATCACGCTCTACGGATGAAAAGGCGCAGATGCTGCGCGTTGAAGTGCTGCCCAAGAAACTCGACGAAGAAGTCGCGGCCCTGATGGTCGGTGGTTTTGGTGGCGTGATGACCAAACTGACTGCCACCCAGGCCAAGTACATTGGCGTCAAGGAAAGCGGTCCGTTCAAGCCCGAGTCTTACAAGTACTAAACCCGCTGTTGCCGCTGGCGGCCATAGCCGCTGCCAGCGGTTTGTGCGAGAGAAAAATATATGGATATCGTAGATACAGACGCACGCTTCAGTTTCGAATTCTTTCCGCCCCGCACTGACGTGGGCGTGGAAAAGCTGAAGGTTGTGCACGACGAACTGACTGCCCTGAAGCCGGATTTCTTTTCTGTGACTTATGGCGCCGGCGGTTCCACCAAGGACGGCACGCGACAGACAGTCACCCGCATCAAACAGGCGGGATCGGATGTGGCCCCACACCTGTCTTTCGGCGGTTCAAGTCGCGAAGAGATCGAGGCACTGCTCAAGAGTTACCAGGCCATGGGTATCAACCGTCTGGTCGCCCTGCGTGGCGACATTCCTTCCGGCACGGGAACAGCCTCTCAGTACTACTATGCCAATGAGCTTATCGAATTCGTGCGTAAAACCACGGGTGACCATTTTCATATTGAAGTGGCGTGTTACCCCGAGATTCACCCGCAGTCAGACAGCTATGACACTGACATCGACTTTTTCAAACGCAAGATTGATGCCGGTGCCAACAGTGCCATTACGCAGTATTTCTACAATCAGGATGCGTATTTCTATTTTCTGGACAGTTGTGCCAAAGCTGGCATCGACATTCCAATTGTGCCCGGCATCATGCCGATCACCAATTTCACCAACCTGCAACGCTTCAGCAACAGTTGCGGTGCCGAAATTCCACGCTGGATTCGTCAACGCCTGCAGGCGTACGGGGATGACAGCGCCAGCATTCGTGAGTTCGGTATCGAAATGATACAGAGCCTGTGCGAAGACCTGCTGGCCGGTGGCGCGCCGGGCCTGCACTTTTACAGCATGAACCAGACCGAGCCGGTTCGGCAGATCTGGCAGCAACTCAACTTGCGCTAACGCGGGTTCAGTTGCCGGAGGTCATATGCGGTTGTCCCGATTTTACACAGATCATGCCCTGGTGCCGGACACCGACGTCGTGCTGGACGGCGACCAGGCGCATTACCTGGGCAAAGTGCTGCGCGTAAAACCCGGGCAGCACTGCCTGCTGTTTAACGGCGCGGATGGCGAGTTTCTGGCCGAGGTGACGGATGTCAATAAACGTGACGTCCGGCTCCGTCTGCTTGAAAGGCGCAAGTCGACACCGGATTCCTCACTGGCGGTGCACCTGGGTCTGGGGCTGTCGCGCGGCGAGCGCATGGACTACGCCATACAGAAAGCAACCGAGCTGGGGGTCACCGAGATTACCCCGCTGTTCACCGAGTTCAGCGAAGTAAAGCTGAGTAACGAGCGCGCCGATAAACGCGCGGCGCATTGGCAAAAGGTTGCGGTCAGCGCCAGCGAACAATGTGGCCGCAGCTCGGTGCCGGTGATTCACAGCCCGATGCCGCTGACCGAATGGGTTACGGCGGTGCCGGCCGGACAGGGTTTCCTGCTGGACCATACCGGATCGGCCGGCTTCAGTGGCGCCGCACCCGATGCTGTGTGTCTGCTGGTCGGGCCCGAAGGCGGCACCAGCGACACTGAAAAATCGCTGGCGATTGCAGCCGGCTTTGCCACCGTCAAACTGGGTCCGCGGGTCTTGCGCACTGAAACGGCACCGGTGGTAGCACTCACCGCCCTGCAACTGCAGTGGGGCGACTTTTAAGTTAATGGGGACGGAGGGAATACTTTTTATTCCCTCCGTCCCCATTAAGCAAAAAAAAAGCCGGGCTCAATGAGCCCGGCTTTTTTTTGCGAGAGTCAGACTTACTTGGTGAATTCCGGATAGGCCTCGAGGCCACACTCGGAGATATCCACACCTTGATCTTCCTCTTCTTCAGATACCCGGATACCGATGACGGCTTTCAGGGCTATCCAGACGATGAAGCTGGTCACGAATACCCAGACGAAGATAGTCAGGGCGCCGATGATCTGGCCAGTGAAGCTTGAACCGTCGTTGGTGATTGGCACCAGCAACAGACCCAGCAGACCGCAGGTACCGTGAACAGAGATGGCACCGACCGGATCGTCGATCTTGATCTTGTCCAGGAAGATGATGCTGAACACGACCAGTATGCCACCCAGGCCACCGAAGAGGGTTGCCATCAGTGCAGTCGGCGTAGAAGGCTCAGCAGTAATAGCTACCAGGCCAGCCAGCGCACCGTTCAGTGCCATGGTCAGATCAGCCTTGCCGAACAGCAGGCGTGCAGTAATCAGCGCTGCGATCAGGCCACCTGATGCTGCTGCGTTGGTGTTCAGGAACACCATGGCTACGGCGTTGGAGTTGGCAACATCAGCCAGCTTCAGTACAGAGCCGCCGTTAAAACCGAACCAGCCCATCCACAGGATAAACATACCCAGTGTGGCCAGCGGCAGGTTGGCACCCGGAATAGCGCGGGCAGTGCCGTCAGCGGCGTATTTGCCTTTACGGGCACCCAGCAGAATCACACCAGCCAGCGCTGCAGCAGCACCTGCCATGTGTACGATGCCGGAACCAGCGAAGTCAGAGAAGCCCAGGTCGCCCAGTGTGTACATACCGAAGACAGACGCGCCGCCCCATGTCCACGCACCTTCCATCGGATAGATGAAGCCGGTCATGACCACAGCAAACGCCAGGAAGGCCCAAAGTTTCATGCGCTCAGCGACCGCACCAGACACGATGGACATTGCTGTCGCCACGAATACAACCTGGAAGAAGAAGTCAGAAGCGCCAGAGTAGACAGAGCCACCGTCAAAGCCTGCTTCGGCTTTTGATGCCAGTGCGTCTGCGACCAGCGTCTCGCCACCGGCGATACCGGTCAGGAAGTAGCCGCCACCGTACATAATGGCGTAACCGCACACCAGATACATGGTGCAGGAGACCGCGAACAGTGCGACGTTCTTGGTCAGAATTTCAGTTGTGTTCTTTGCTCGTACCAGACCTGCTTCCAACATTGAGAAGCCGGCTGCCATCCACATTACCAGTGCGCCGCACACCAGAAAGTAGAAGGTGTCCATAGCGTACTGCAGTTCAAAAATTTGGTTTTCCACCGTTATTTCCTCCGCTTGAGATCTTAGTCAGCCTTTAAACAGCTGCTTCTCCAGTTTCACCAGTTCGGATACGGATTACCTGAGTCAGGTCCGCAACAAAGATCTTGCCGTCACCGATCTTGCCTGTATTGGCCGCCTTGGTGATCGCCTCGAGTGTCTGATCCAGCAGTTCATCACCGATAGCCACTTCAATCTTTACTTTGGGAAGGAAATCCACCACGTATTCTGCGCCACGATACAACTCGGTGTGACCTTTCTGACGACCGAACCCTTTAACTTCGGTCACCGTAATGCCTTGTACGCCAATCTCGGACAGTGCCTCACGGGCATCGTCCAGCTTGAAAGGCTTGATAATCGCCGTTACTAACTTCATGTCTCGCTCCTTTCTTGTTAATACCTGCGCCGCCTATTCAGTGCAGATACACCTGACAGACACTATGCACGGGCCGTGCCATATTGAATATCCACTTTTATATCAGTTAGATACGCATTTGAACGGTGATCAGTACGCATTATGGCGGTGATAAGAAACATTTGACGCACCACCATGGTGCAAAGCATTTTTTGATCGCACCACAATCGACCGTGCTTCTGAAGGGTCTCTACAGAAGACGGAGGGATTTGCGGAGCAAATCTAATCTCCGCCCCCTTTAATCCCTGCGTCCCCTTTGGCGTGTTGAAATGCCATAATGCCGGGGAGGCACAGAATCGACTTATTAAAAGGGGAAACTCATGACCAAGCGCTCAATTATTGATGAACTTAGCGAACAGATCAGCAAGGTATTGCCACAGGTCAGCGCGGCCGGGGAAGAGGTCAGGGAGACTGTCAGGGGCGCCGTGAAGCAATCACTGGCGAAGATGGACCTGCTGACCCGCGAAGAGTTTGACGCACAAACGCGGGCGCTGAACCGCGCTGAGGAGCGCATCGGGGAACTGGAAGAGGCGGTTAAAGCGCTGGAGACACATTTAAAGCGCTGATGCCCCGATAGCTGGCCGCCTCCGCGAGGTGCCGGGGGCCGATGTCCGGACTCGATTCCAGATCCGCAATCGTGCGCGCCAGCTTGATCAGACGATGACAGGCCCGGGCGGACAGCCGCAGGCGCTCCACAATTTGCTGCAAAAGGGCATCACTGTCACTGTTCAGCGCACACACCAACTCCAGTTGCGCCGCCGTCAGCCGGCTGTTCAACACGCCTGAACGGGCCATCTGCACCTGCCGGGCCGCGATCACCCGGGCGCGCAGTGCCTCGCTGGTCTGGACAGCACTGTCACAATTGCCCGCATCCATGCTTTCACGCCCCATCGGTTCACGCCCCATCAATTCTCGGTAATCCAGTCGCGGCACCTCAACATGCAGATCAATCCGATCCAGCAAGGGCCCTGATATCTTCTCCAGATAGCGCGCGATACGCTCCGGTGTGCAGCGACACTGACCCTGGCTGTCGCCGTGGTATCCACAAGGGCAGGGATTCATCGCAGATATTAATTGCAGTTTTGCCGGGAATGTCACCCGATAGTCGGCGCGCGCAATTGTCACTGTGCCTGACTCCAATGGCTCGCGCAGACATTCCAGCACATGGCGCTTGAACTCGGTCAGCTCATCCAGAAACAGCACCCCGGCATGGGCCAGTGTCACCTCACCCGGCGTCAGATGACGACCACCGCCGACCATGGCAACACCGCTGGCACTGTGGTGCGGCGCCCGGAACGGAGGCAAGGCCCACTGCGCCGGACTCAGGGGCTGCCCGGCCACCGAACGGATCGACGCGGCCTCCAGGGCATGTGCTTCACTCAGCATCGGCAGCAAGCCGGGCAGGGTATTGGCCAGCAATGTTTTACCGGTGCCCGGTGGGCCGACCATCAGCATATTGTGCGAGCCGGCCGCCGCAATCAACAATGCGCGCTTGGCCAGATGCTGCCCACGAATATCGGCAATATCGGTATTGCGTTGCAACACGCCCGTTCCGGCGTCCCCACGCGTATGCGCCAGCGGGGACAACGGCTGATCCACAAAATGCTGACAGGCTTCCTGCAAGGTGGCAACGGCAAACGTGGTCGAGCCGGCGACCAGACTGGCTTCGGCCGTGTTGGCCGCCGGCACCAGCAAACTGCGTCCGGCATCGCGCGCAGCAATCACTGCCGGCAATACTCCCTGGACACTGCGGACATCGCCTGCCAGTGCCAGTTCGCCCAGAATTTCGGTGGTGGCCAGTTTTTCCGATGGCACCTGCCCCGAGGCTGACAGAATGCTCAGGGCAATGGCCAGGTCATAGCGACCGCCGCTTTTAGGCACCCCGGCCGGCGCCATGTTAATGGTGATGCGCCGCGCCGGAAACTCCAGGCCGGCATTCAGAATGGCACTGCGCACCCGCTCGCGGCTTTCCTTGACCGCGGTTTCCGGCAGGCCCACCATCGACAACGCCGGCAAGCCATTGGACAGGTGGGTTTCCACCGTCACCAATGGAGAGTCAACTCCCTGATTTGCCCTTGTGTAGACCACAGCTAGTGACACGCTCATCCTCCATGATGAAAGCTGTATCAGTGTTGTAGTTCAAACAGGGGAGGATTGCACAAGAAATTTTTCAAAAAACGCGCTGGCGAACGAACAAGCGTCTCAGCTTTGCGCTGCGGCTGACGACAGCACCGACTCAAAACCGCGTTCACGCTCCAGCGCCAGCAGTACAATAAAGTCGTCATAACTGATGGGTCGGCTGAAGAAGTAGCCCTGCACCTGATCACATTCGTGCTCGCGCAGGAAGTCCACCTGCTCAACTGTCTCGGCGCCTTCGGCAATCACTTCCATGTTCAGACTGTGGGCCAGGTTGATGATGGCTTTGACAATAGTGGCATCATCCAGATTCTTCTGCACACCGCTGACAAAAGAGCGGTCAATCTTCAGCGCCGAAATCGGCAGCCGCTGAATATGCGCAAACGAAGAATATCCGGTACCAAAGTCATCCAGCGAGATCGCAATGCCCAGCTCACTGAGCTGACGCAGGCTCTGATCGACCGCGCTACCCTCGATCATCATGGTGGTTTCGGTCAGCTCGAACTCCAAACGGCCCGGGGCGATATCATGTTTGCGAATGATGTTGGCCACCGTGCGCACAAAGTTGCCATCCTGGAACTGCTTAAAGGCCACGTTCACCGCAATCTGAACATGGTCATAACCCTTGGCAGAGAGCTCATTCAGGTATTTGCAGGCAGCGTGGATAACCCAGTACCCCAACGGCACAATAAGGCCGCTTTCCTCTGCCACACGAATAAAGGCCCCCGGTTGCAACAGCCCACGCACCGGATGCTGCCAGCGCACCAGCGCCTCCACACCCACAATACGATTCCGGCTGATATCAATGCGCGGCTGAAAGTGCAGCACAAAATCCTCTTTGCGCAGACTCCGCCGGATTTCGGATTCCAGCTTCAACTCCTTTTGCGCCGAGTCGGTCATATCGCGGGTATACAGTTTGCAGGTGTTGCCCCGATCCAGTTTGGCAACCCGCATCGCCATGTCGGCGTGGGCAAACAGCGTATCCACCGTCATGAGACCGGCATCCTTGATCGCCAGGCCCATACTCACGTGCATCTTGACCGCGTGGCGGGCCAGCGGGAAGGGTTTGTTCATGCCTTGCAGAATGGCATCCGTGCGCAAGGTTGCTTCTGCCTCCACCGAACCCACCGTGTTCTGGAAAACCACGGCAAACTCATTGCCGCCTATTCGTGCCAGGCGCTGAGTCGGCGCCAGACATGACTGGATGCGCTCGGCAATCAACTGAATCAGCGCGTCACCGGCGCCCTGACCATAGGACACATTCACTTTCTTGAACTGGTCCACATCAATCAGCAGCAATGCCACGCAAGCCGGTTCGCTTTTGTCAGCCAGGACCGTTGCCAACTGCTCACGCAGATGCTGGCGATTACTCAGACCGGTCAGGGGATCCGGTACCCGCGCGGGCATTGAACCGGACTGTTGCCGGCGGGCGCCAAAATGCAGCAGCGCACTTCTGAGCAGCGGCGCACTCAGGGTGTCGCGGGACAACACCTCAAAATCCTTGGTAGAGGCCTGGTGACGGTCGCTGCCAGCGGCCGGTTTGTCGGTCAGCACCACCAGAGGCAGGGCAATATGCTGGCGGCTGAGCTCCATCAGCAGGCGCGCAGCAATCTGCACATCGGAGACGGTGCCCCACAGCATCAGGGCAAAACGACCCAGATCCCGTGCCGCCAACGCATGCGGATCAGCCGGGCAGCTGACCAGTTCGCTGGGGATGTCGGTAATACTATGCAGCAGGCGTTCTACCAGACTGTGGTCGCTGTCCTGCTCAGAAATTAGCAATATGCGCACTGCGCAGCTCCCGGCTTGGGCGTAACATCAGGGTCCATACAATCCCTTAAGGGACTACTCCAGTTTCAGTTATCGGCCAGTTATTCATAAACTTGCATAATTTAGGGTGATGCAGCTCACATTTACGGAATTTACCCGTAAAATCATCACACCTGGGCCTGAAGTTACCACATCAGTCACGGATCTCGTCACGCCCGGGTTGTCGCTGCCGGCATAGGGTATACTACGCGGCCGTTGTCCATCTCTAGCGCAGGAATCATGCTACCGTTGTGAACAAGCTCAACCCCCGACAGAAAGAAGCCGTGCGCTACATCGGCTCCCCACTACTGGTACTGGCGGGGGCCGGCAGCGGCAAAACCAGCGTTATAACACAAAAAATCTCTTACCTGATAAACCAGTGCAATATTCCGGCACATAAAATCTGTGCCGTGACCTTTACCAACAAAGCCGCACGGGAAATGAAAGAGCGGGTAGGTCGCCTGCTGCGCGCCAACACCGAGGGTGCCAGCGCACGCGGACTGACCATCGCTACCTTTCATCATCTGGGGCTGACCATCATCCGGCACGAGCTCAAACACCTGGGTTTAAAAAGCGGCTTCTCCATTTTCGACGGCCAGGATGCCCTGGCGCTGCTGAAAAGTTTGATGTTGAAAGAGCAGGACGTCGACGAGGCCAGCCTGCGCACGATACAGAACCAGATTTCGGACTGGAAAAACGATTTGCTGTTGCCGCCCCAGGCGCTGGCCAGCGCACAGGATGCCGACAGCGTATTTGCCGCCCGTGTCTATGAACAGTATCAACGTCATCTGCGCGCGTTTAATGCCGTCGACTTTGACGACCTGATTCTGATGCCCGCCGTCCTGTTTCAGGACAAACCCGCCGTGCTGGAGCGCTGGCAAAACCGCGTGCACTATTTACTGGTCGACGAATACCAGGACACCAACACCAGTCAGTACCTGCTGGTCAAACTGCTGGTGGGCCCGCGCAACGGGCTGACCGTGGTGGGTGACGACGATCAGTCCATTTACGCGTGGCGTGGCGCGCGGCCAGAGAACATGCTGGAGCTGCAGAATGACTATCCCAATCTCAAGGTCATCAAGCTGGAGCAGAATTACCGCTCCAGCAACATCATCCTGCAGGCCGCCAATACCCTGATTGCCAATAACCCGCACATCTACGACAAAAGCCTGTGGAGTGAGCTGGGACTGGGTGAACCCATGCGCGTGCTGGCAGTGCCGGATCAGGACGCCGAAGCCGAGCGCATCTGCACCGAAATCCTGAGCCTGTGTGTACACAAACAGCTCAAATACGGCGACTTTGCCGTGCTGTATCGCGGCAACCACCAGGCCCGTCTGCTGGAGATCAAACTGCAGGCGCATCAGATCCCGTACCAGCTCAGTGGCGGTACTTCCTTTTTCTCGCGCGCCGAGATCAAGGACATCATGGCCTACCTGCGCCTGCTGATTAATCCGGATGACGACAATGCGTTCCTGCGCATCATCAATACCCCGCGCCGCAAAATCGGTCCGTCCATTCTCGAAGGCCTGGGCACCTACGCCAACGAGCGTGGTGTCAGCCTGATGGCGGCCTGTGATGAGATGGGGCTGGAACAGGTGATGCCGGCGCCACAAATAGACAAGCTGCGCCGCTTCAGTCACTGGCTGCGCGGTGTCGCCCGCCACTGCCAGCAGGATGACCCGATCAGAGCCATCCGCGAGATGATCAACGACATTGATTACGACGGCTGGCTGCATCAGAACAGCGCCACCCCCAACGCCGCTGAACGCTCAATCGGCAATGTGCAGCTGCTGGTGGAGTCCCTCGCCAAGAGTCTGCGCAAGGCTGCTGAAGATGCCGGCAATGACGAGCTGAGCGAGGCCGACAATATCGAAGCGGCCATCAACAAACTCATCCTGCGCGACCTGCTGGAGCGCCAGGAAGACGATGCTGTGGAAAACCAGGTACAGCTGATGACCCTGCACGCCGCCAAGGGCCTGGAGTTTCCCTGGGTGTTCATCATGGGTATGGAGGAGGAGCTGCTGCCGCACCGCAACAGCATCGAGAACGACGACATTGAAGAGGAACGCCGGCTGGCCTATGTGGGTATCACCCGCGCCCAGCGCGGCCTGGTGTTTACCCTGACCAAAAAGCGCAAACAGTTTGGTGAGGTGATCAGTTGCACACCCAGCCGTTTCCTGGAAGAGCTGCCGCAGGACAACCTGCAATGGGAAGGCCGTGGTGACAGCACGCCGGAGCAGAAAAAGCAGAAGGGGCTCGATGCGTTGGCGGGGTTGCGGGAATTGCTGGGCGGGTAAAGGGGACGGAGGAGTTTAAACTCCTCCGTCCCCTTTTAAATGAATGAAATCCGGCAGGCCTCCGGATATTCAACTAAATAACCCCCGGGCACTTGTATTTGACATGTAAGCCCACGTAGAATCGTACGGTATTCCCGTACATAATATGGTGGCCAGCATGGACACAGTCAGTGTTAACAAGTTCAGAGATAATCTGAAAAAGCTCGTAGAGCAAAGCCTGAGAGACCACGAACCGCTCCGGGTCACTAGACGATCCGGCGATGACTTTGTAGTGGTCAGCGCCGAAGATTGGGAGCGCGAACAGGAAACCTTGTATGTTTTACAGAACAGCAAGCTGATGCAGCAGATAGCAGAGTCGACCAAAACTCATGCCGAGCGTAACGGATACACGCCAACCAAAGAGCAAATGGATGAGATCACTGGTGTTTGAGGGTAGGACCTGGGAAGCGTATGAGACTATGCGCCTGAAGGACAGGAAGCTGCACGATGCTACGCGCAAGATTATCAAGGAGCTTATTCACTGTGCTGACCCCGGTCTGGGAACAGGCAAACCAGAACCATTGAAACACAATTTATCCGGGTTTTGGTCGCGCCGGCTATCCCGGAAAGATCGTATTGTTTATAAATTCGATGAGACATCGATTTATGTATTTGCCCTGGGTGGACACTATGATGAGCGCTAACGCTTGAAACAAAAAGGGGACGGAGGAGTTTAAACTCCTCCGTCCCCTTTTTAATTACTCCGTCCCCTGATAGCGTCTACTTACTCGACGCTTTCAGCCAGAACGTAATCCACAACTGCTTTCAGCTCGTCATCGGAGCAGGTAAAGCACATGCCTTTAGGTGGCATGATGTTGTTGTAACCATTGATGGTGTTCTGGTACAGCGTCTCTTTGCCTTTTTCAGCGCGTGCTGACCAGTCTTCAGAGTTGCCGAATACAGGTGCGCCTGCTGCGCCGCTGTTGTGACATGCCGCACAGCTTTGCTGGTAAGTACGCTCAGCGCTGAAGCCTTCTGAAACCTGCGCCAGTGTCAGGGACTGCTGATCCGCCGATACACCACCTACAGTCATAACAGACGCCAGGATCAGACCTGACAGTGCAACACCGGTTTTTACAAGGTTCTTCAATTTCACGTTAATACCCCTTACGTCACGCATTAAATTAGTACTGCGGTTTTACAGTCATTATCTGCCATTCAAACTGAACCGCAGATGAATAATCAAAGGATTTTCTAATTACCTGACAGGTAATCCACCAGCTCGGCGATCTGGTCATCCGAACAGGTTGAACACATGCCGCGCGGCGGCATGGCATTAATACCACTGATCGCATTGCTGACTATCGTGTCAATGCCGGCATCCGCGATACGCGCTTCCCAATGGGCAGCGTTGCTGCGCTCCGGCGCACCGGCCATACCGGTGTTGTGGCACATTGCACAATACTGGTTATAGGTGGCTTCTGCACTGAATACAGCACTGGCGGCACTCGCCGCCACGGTAGCACCACCGGAGGCGCACTCTTCACCGGCCAGGCATACATTACCCGCCGGCTGCAGACGCTCGGCAATCTGCTGCTCACTCATGGACTGAGCCCATACTGAGCCGGCAAGACCGAGACTCAGAACCAACAGGCCGAGTTTAACTACACGGGATTTAAGACCGTTGCTCAACATTCTTCAACTCCTGGCTTGGAAAAGACTAGACACTCTGTACGTCGGAACAGAGTGCTGCAGATCATGTACGGTCGCATTATACACTGTCAGCGCTGGATGGGCTATTGGGATGTAAAGGGCTTAATGATGGCGCAAAGAATATTTCTTGTTGTTGCCTGTGTCCTCCGTCGGAGGCTCAATCCACGGCAGCTCCAGCGGCAGGTGCCACTGCGCCTGCTGACATTTATCAATCAGCAGCTCTATCAGCTGGTGCACATTTTCCACCTCCAGCGGGATGGCAAAAATGGGCACGAACTGGCTGGGCTTGACCATCGCGTCGGGCATGGGCAGGCCTTTAAAAGCCAGCATCAGGCGTTCATCGCCGGACTGCACCGCCAGCTCGGTTGCCAGGAATACATGCTCAGGGCCTGAATCCGCACCATCGGACGCCCCACTCTCCACTTCCTTCCTTTCCTCAGCGTTGTCTGCCTGCGCAGCCATTTGCCGATCAGCAATCTCTTTATCAGCAGCGACCTTGGAGGCCATTGCCTCCTGATGTGCCATTTGTAGCACTTCCTGCCAATACATCGCCGGCGTCTTCTCCAGTCCGGTCAGCTCGGGCAGCTTGTTCAGCAACTGCTGCAAGATCAGCATCACCATGCGCCGGGTAAGCAACATATGCACCTCGCTATCACCTACCCGTTTTGCCCGCACAACCAGGCGGTCTTCATAGGGACTGAAGTGCATGTTGAACTGTTTGCTGATGGGATAGGTAGTGTCTTTGGGGTTCTGAGTGGTCATCTCGACTCCAGGGGCGACGCCATTGCCTTGTTGTGCACATGTAGCTCGAGCTTATGATTTTTTCATGAATCAAGTGCATCGAAATTCAACGAGCCAGAATCATCGCTGCTAAACAAATTCTCCAAACTGGAAGAAGGGGGCACTTTTGAGCTTTCATTCGCCAGATATTTAGCCCGCTGCGTCAATTGCTCCATTTGTGCAGTTGAAAAAATCTGCGCGTACGCCAGCCCCAATGCGCCCGCATTGCGCAAAGCTAACAGGCTGTCCGCGCCTATGGAGTCGAATTTTTCTTCATCGATTCTATGCAAACCGTCGATCTTTGCTGACTCGAAGTCCTCGCCTCGATCAATTGCGATTTCCCAAGGCTTAATAAGACCTGCGCCTGCAAGTGCTGAACAAACATCAGAAGTCGCTAAACGGTTTTGCTCACATTTGGTGATAAATTCCAACGTATCTGCAGCTCCTTTACTTAGAGTGCCGTCGTCCTCGAAGATCCGAGGCAAGGATTCATCTTCACTGAGGTAGTCTTCATCGACACAAAGAACCTTCTTTCCGTCAGCGTCATTTAGAAGAGTAAACGGGTACGCTCTCAAGCTTGCCGGTACGTAGTTGCAAAGCCACTGGGACGCCTTGTTGACATAAAGATTTCTATGCCCGCCAACGCCCACCAACGCCACCAATTGATAGGAGCCGTCATCGGACTCTACAAAACCCGTCACGTAGTGAGGCACCAACTTGACAACTTCAGCAAGAATCACCGGTATTACTTGGCGCGAAGCCGCAAATTCAAAACCTTCGCGTGGACGACAACGGCTGACGAGATGTTCCTTCCGTGAAAGCGCTACCCATGCACCCATGATAACTCCTGATACTTAATGATTCGATATTGGCGCATCACCTTAGTGGTTGCCGTTGCATTTGTACAGCTGGTTTGTTTGCTCAGACTATTAGTAAAGCTTTAAGTGCTGGTAGTCGTTTCTGCGCAAATTTGTCAGCTTCCTCTGTCAGTTCAGCAATATTTTCCTCGGCGCTCTCCAGCGTACTCCCATCCTTGAGAAGCTTCTGACCCTGCAGGTCCAGCAACCGCCACGCGAAATTCGCCCATTCGCCCGGCTGTTTGAGCCCCTGGTCTATCGCCAGCATAAACATCTGATTGAATCGCGAGACCTGAACACCCCCGCCAGTAACCGGGCTGGCAAGAAAGCCTATATCGTTGCTACTTCTGGCTTTTGAGCAAATCACGGAGTTTAGTTTATCAGCGTGCTTTTTGGCTTTTTGAATAAACCTCTCCTCCTGCACCGGCGCGATGTGGCCCGAAGAGGAAAGCACAAGGGTGGCCTCTATGATTTTTCCTAAATTTATATTGTCTTTGATTAAAGCTTGCTCTATTTGTGCCAATGTACGTGGCTTGTGATCCGCCATAAGATCAAGATATGGATTGTAAATGCCTTCATTCATAGCAGCCTCACCTTGAGCCCCTGTCACTTTTAGAGACACATCAGGGCGATGCGTGACGAGTATAACCCTTTGTTCTCGAATCACTTCAGCTCGCTCAAGCGCATTGAGCGTCCGAGCACCCTTGACCCAATAGTCTCTTCGAAACTGCTGGTTTACCATGAAGTCACGAACTGATTCACGAAACATGTCATTCGGAATGTCGTTCAAAAATGTTCTTTGCTCTTCACTCAAATTAACCGTATCGATATTGTCAAGATAGTGCGCAGAGCACGCATAAGTCACTTTAGCTGCCTCCAACCACTCTGCCATGGTAGCAAAGTGCATCGGGTGCCAGTCGCGATTGAAGAACTCATGGGCAAGATAGTGTCGATTTTGCCCCTTAAGTTTTGTTATCCTGTCACCTACTGCAGGGTTGGCGCGACCGAACAACGGCTGCGTCGCTATCAGTTTGTCAGCGAATTCGATAGCGCCATCGATACGTGACACGATGCCCCTGCCCTGCGCGCCGATAACTTCAGCGTGCTCCGTCATTAAATGCCGCATAGGTGCAAACGTACCCCAGCCAGGCAATGTGTTGTAGCTAACATACAGAACACCGCCCACCTTGAGTTTACGACGGACAAAATCTACCACAATCGCTCTGTTCTCGTCCGAAATCCAGCTCCAAATTCCATGCAATCCGATATACTCGAACTCCGGCAATTCATCGCGTGCTGCAAATTCCTCGAAAGATTCGTCATAAAGGCGCGCTTCCGCACCTGAGACAGCGGCAAGCTCCTGAGCAAAGCTCGCTTGCGCCGGATTAAAATCAGTACCGAACCATTTCGTTATCGATGCGGCAGCATGAAGCGTGGCACTCAATCCCTGCCCAAAGCCAAGTTCACAAGCGGTCCCTACCTCCGGAAATACCAGCCCTTTGTTCAAGAAAGCAAATTTTATTCTCAGCGGGTTCAGCTCAGTATAGTAGCCAAATGTATAACCAACATCGGCTGTATAACCCGCACTCCATTTGCTCATTACACACCCCTTTCGATTACCCTAAGTATTTGTGCCGTAAAATATACTTTTACCATTAGGCGTTGCCATAAATCTATAACATAGATAAATATTGACTAGCGCACTGAATCGCAATGCAATATTCGCAGCTATTACTCGGCTCGTATTCTTCAGTTGGTCATTGCCTCTCCAAAAAAAAGCCCCCGACCGAAGTCGGAGGCTTTTTACTTAACCTATTCGAAAACAGGTAGCTTTCTCAGTGAGAAAGATTATGCAATAGTCAGATCACCTGAAGTGATCGTGCTATCAGTCAAACCAGTCACGCCTGTCAACTTGATCAGAACGTCAGTAGCCGAAAGACCAGCTGTAGCGTCTGAGATGAAGACATAGCTATCGCCACTATGCTCAAAGATCGCAATGTCGTTTGCAGTAGTTGCAGTAGCTACTTCCACGCCAGCCGCGACCGCTGTGAGCTTCTCAGCCAATGTGTCGTCAGCAGCAACAAAAGTCGCTATACCTTCGGCATTAATAGCAGCCGTTCCAACAGAAGCTGTTGCACTTGTGCTAATGGTGAGCGCTGCCGGACCATCGATGATATCAGACCCTTTCGCGAAGTCAGTGATAGTATCAAAGTTTGTCGCAGAAGGCAGGCCAGTTGCGGTATTCGCGAAAATGAACGTATCCGCATCAGCACCACCAGTCAGCGTATCAGCACCAACACCACCTGTGATTTTATCCTTACCTGCTCCACCAACAATCACGTCAGCTTGGCCAGTACCGGTAATTGTATCATCGGCCGAGCCACCAGTGATTTTCAAGCCATTAGTACCGGTATTACCGGCATCTATGGTCAGCTTACCAGTTGCGGCAGAACCATCGATCTGGCTGTTGATGTTGGCGTTCGACGTTGCCGTAGTGAACGACAGAGCCGAAGAACCACTCAGGATAATCTTGTTGGTATCTTGATGATTGAATGCTGAAACAGTTGCAGTACCGGTACCGGTGCTTGCCATAATCTCAACAGTTTCAACATCGGAAGCGACCACGTTGGTCAATGTGCGAGCGGCATTCGTCGCAGACATAATGACCTTAACAGTGTCCAGCTGGCCAACTGTACCGGCATCTTTTACGCCGAGTGTCAGCACAGCACCGTCAGCTACTACCTGCACGTTACCTGCTTGAGTGGCATTCAGGTTGTTGAAAGTCAGACCAGTGCTGCCAGACTGAACGGCAGTGATTGTATTGTTTGTTGCCAGATTGGAAACATCCAAAGTACCCGAAGCTTCAGTCAAACGTACTGTTTCAAAGCTCTTGTACTTCGCGCCACTAGTAGCGGTTATATGAGCATCATCAGCAACGACCAAAGTATCTGTACCTGCGCCTGCATCAACTGATGCAGTACCGGCAAGAACAGCACCAGTCGTGATTGTGTCATCACCAGAACCACCGGTCACAACGATACCGGCATTGCTGTTCAGAGTAGTCGTCAGTTTACCGCTCAGGCCGGAAGCATCAACAGTCTTAACTGTAGTGTTTTCCAATGTGCCAATACTAACGTTGCCTGCACCAGTTGCCGTGATCTTGCCAGAAGTACCAGTGAATTGAGTGATGCCGCTGGTAGTCAGGTTAGTAGTCGCGTTAATGGTCAATGCAGTGGCAGAGCCGCCCAAAGTCAGGGCACCGATAGTGTTCGCTGCGCCACTGGAACTGACAGTCACGCTTGTCGGAGCGCTGGTTATATCAACCGCACCGCCAGCTACGCCGTCAGCAACGGCAAGAGTTGCGGCTGAACTTGCAGTAGCGTAGCCAAAGTCAAAAGCAACGTTAGAGCCACTGCCCTTCAAACCGGCAGTCGCACCAGCCGCCAAGTTGGTAACAATTACCTTGCTCGTAGAACGGTCAGACCAGACCTGTGATTCGGAATCGAAGTTGGCACCGTTAAGTGTTTGATCGTTACCCGAAACGTTTCGAACATTGGCTATCTCTACATTTTTGAAAAAAGTAGCAGGAATAGCACTAGCACCAGCAGTGTCTGCTGTCAGGTTCAGAGTATCCGTACCTGCTCCGCCATCAACCTGGTCGGCTGCGCTTAAAGTCGCTCCGGATGTTGCAACAACAGCGCTAATGGTATCGTTAGCAACTGTACCGGTGACATTATCTACGCCTGTGGTGAGGGTGAATGTCTGGCCTGCAGCGGCTTCGCCATCAAGCTCTGCTTTTGCAGAAGTCACGCTTGCTGCAGTGTTGTCTACTGTAGCCAGTTCTGCCTGGAGGTCTGCCAGGCTAGTTGTCGGCTGCTGCTTTTCAACTGTGTGGTATGTAGCAACTTCAACCTTGTTAGTAAAGGCAGCAGAAGCGTTGCCCCACACGGTGTCAGTTGTCGGGATTGCTTTCAGGGCAGCTACAGCAGTCAGAACCACATCAACGCGAGTTGCGCCAGCGTTCATTTCTGCGGTCAGAGCTGTCTTGACAGTAGTTTTCTCAGCTTCTGAGACCAGGCTGCCGACCATCTGGTCAACAAACTTGCTGACGAACTCAGCATTGGTCTGGAATGTTGGGAAAATGCTTTTGAATTCAGCGCTGTTGGCCAGGCTTGCAGCAATTGCAGTGTTGCTGTTGCCAGCATCGGAAGCGGCTGTCAGGTCAGAGAGGACTGCAACACCGGGAGCAGCGTCAAACATTGCTACTACTATGGTGATCAGTTCTGCACGAGTTTCTTGTGTCGCCATCTGTTGTAACTCCTTAAGGATTAATTCCAAATTGTTTTATCCGATTGTGACATGCCTAAACAGCAAATGACCGCATATCGGCTGTGCCAAGAATATACGAGGCAAGCGTTCTTCCCTGTGACCTCAATCACATCAAAGAACATTACTCCGCAAAGCCTGACAAACTCTCACTTGGGCCACTCAGGAAACGCACTCAAAAGTGTGCCACAAGCGGACAAGCGCACCTAGAATACGCCGAACCCGTATCAATGACAAGTAAAGACACATCAAAACTCTGAGCTTTAGCGTGTAACCAGCTATTTTGCTTAGACTAATGGCTAATAGCCATTAGTCTAAACAGTTGCCAGACAGGGATTTGGCAAGATGACCGCTCCAGGCCGTCAGAAGCGATGACTGACGCCGATTTCCACGGTGCTGTCGATGCTGCGGAACAGCTCCAGATTACTGCGCTGTTTTTGGTGGTAAACGTTGAACAGCAGCAGGGTATCGGGCCGGCCCGGGAACAGTGGTTGGCGATACTGCAACAGGGCGTAACTGCGCCTGATGTCACGCCGGGCACCGTCCGCCAGAATGGGGCTATAGCCACGTTTGTCGTCGGTTTCAGTGTGGTTGAGCTGGGCTAGCAGTACCCCACGCGCCAGCTGCCATTGCCAGTCGACATTAGCCTGCCAGCCCTGGCGGCTGCCGCCGGGCCGACCGTTGCGCACCGGGCTGTTGTTCAGGGCACTGATTTCAGCCACCACCTGCTGCGGGCCAAACCGGTTTGACAATGCACAGGTCAACCCGACCCCGACTTTGCTTTCTACCGCGTTCAGGCGACTCTGGTTATGAAACAATTGATGCTGGGCAATGGCACTGACTTGCGGCCGGCAGGCGCCCAGACTGGCGTCGGGCATGAATCGACCGCCGGCTTCGGTGGCGGTATACAGCGGGCTGCCGCCGAACAGCAAATGACTCACGCCGGCATTAAGCTGCCAGCTGCGCTCATTACCGGGTTTGATAAAGGCGTAACGGGTGTCCAGTTGCAGCAGGTCGGATGCCTTATCTTCACTGACCCGACCTCGCAACTCGACCAGCACATTATGCTGGTGCTCCGGCGCGAGCTGGCGATAGCGGCCGCCCAGACGCAGATTCAGGTACGGGCCGCTTTTGGGGCGAAACTCCGGATTCAGGGGCAACACCACCGACTCACCCGAAAGGGTCAGGGTGATTTGCCCGGGTTCCGGCGCACCATTGAGGTTATTGTCATAACCCATCAGCACGTCGGCCTGCAGGCTGGTTTGGCGGGTCATGCCACGCCAGGTCTGCTCCCGCTCCTGCAACACGTTCTGCAGACCGGTGGGCAGGTCATCGCGCGCCAGCAGTTGCCGGTTTAGATCAAGCGCCGAAAACAACTGGCCTTGCAGGTAAAGAGCCTGGGCGTAATCCACCTGGGCGCCACCGTTGTCGGGATTCAACAGCAGGGCGCGCTCCAGTGACTCCAGGGCCCGATCCAGGCGTCCCATGTTCATTTGCGCCGCGCCTCTTAAGGCAAAATACTCTGTGCTGCGCAGACAGCGGGCCAGCAGTGGCTCAAGCTGCTCTGCAATTTGCGCCCAGTCCGCGGGCAGTTGCGGGTTTTGCTGCAGCAGTGGTAACAGGTCGGGGCAGGTTTGCGTGACAGGTTCGGCCTGATGTTGCTCTGTCTGGCCTTGCGCAAGGCCAGACATCGTCAGCGTCAACGCCAAGGCGGCGAGTGCAGCTTGCACAGTGCGCCATAGACTAGCCAAAGTTCGCCATAGGCCAGCGTTATGCCGGGGGCTGGAGAGAGCTGCATGTTTGCTGTTGGGCGAGGTGCTGAGTGGCATGCGGGCAATTATCTTGAATCGCCTGCCGCTAAGCAATAGCAAGGCAGAGAAACGTGATACCCATATCACTTGCAGGGCTGTGAAAACGGGTGTCGGTGCCAGTACAGGCCGCTGTCAGGCGCCTTTGCCGCCCGACACGATCTTCAGGTTCAACTGTTCAGCACGGGCATTACGACGCGGGCTGTCAGTTTGTGTGGCATCAATGGCCGGGGCAAACAGCGTATGGGGAATACGCAGGCCATTGAGCAGATAGCTGCCCTGGGATTCGGGTTTCATATCACTTAACTGACGGGCGACACATTCACCCAGCAGAATCGGCTGTGCCAGTTCGGCGGTCATGTCCTGTATGCGCAGGGTAATGGTGACGGTGTCACCCAGCAGCGTGTGGGTACGGCGGTGCGCCGGGCCAATGGAACCCATCAGTGCCGGCCCCTGTTCAATACCAATGCCCAGCGCCAGCGGTTCCAGCCCGGCGGGCGGGTGCTGGGGCATGTCGCGATCAACAATGCTCAGCATTTCCTGTCCGGCGGCCAGAGCGCGGTGGGCTTCATCGGCGCTTTGTCCGTCCCACACTGCCAGCAGGCTGTCACCTTTGAATTCCTGAATACGGCCACCGTGGTGTTCAACAATGCCGGCAGCTTTGACGAAGAAGAAGTGTAGCAGCGCGGCAGACTCTTCCGGCGGACGCGCTTCACCAAAGGCGGAAAAATTGCGCAGATCAGCGCTGAGCAGAGTGACATCACAGCGTTTGGCGTTGATCGCCGAACTGGGCAGGCTGAAAGCGATTTCGCGGGCAATGTCGCTGGGCAGGTAACTGTTCAGATTGCCAAATACGCGGCTGCGCTCGGCGCGCACACGACTTTGTTCCAGCAACAGCAGCAGACTGGCGGCCAGCAGACCAAACACAGCCGGGAACAGCCAGCCCAGCCAGATTTCATATGCCGCCAGCAATTGCCAGTGCAAAGCCAGTGTGATGACCGGCATCAGCACCGCAGCCACGGGCAGGCCGTAGGCCGCAACACGCTCGCGGGCACCGGCCAGCAACAGGGTGATACCGGCAAATATCAATGCCAGCAGTGCCAGCAACCATTGGGCACCGCGCGGCGTGTAAGGCATGGTGGTATCCAGCAGGCTGCCCAGCAAACGGGCCTGCAGTTCGACGCCCGGCGTGGCACCATTATAAGGTGTCGGCACAATGTCGCCCATGCCAAAGGCCGTGCCGCCGACCAGCACCCAGGCGTTTTCCAGCATGCCGGGGTCAATGCGGCCATTGATAACGTCGGCCGCCGACACGGCGCGGAAGTTCTGTGGCAGGTCTTTGTAGGAGATGCGCAGGTTGCCGGCTTCATCCAACGGAATAGTCAGGCCCGGATAGGCATCCAGGCGCAGCACCTGCTCGGGGGCAAACAGGCCGCTGCCGTCGCTGACACTGGCTGCCCAGGTGGGCGCATTGGTGGCTTGCAGCAGGGCGCTCAGTGCCAGCGCCGGATAGGCTTCGCCATCAACACAAACAAAGGCAGGTACTTCCCGGATGGCACCGTCACTGGCAACAATGGGGGCGATATGACCCTTGGGGATGGCACTGAAACCGGCATGTGGCGCGATGAAACTGTTGGTGCTGCTGGCGGCGGGCATGGATGAGCAATCCAGACCGGTCAGCGGAAAGCTCATGACACCGGTGCGTACATTCTGTTCTGACTGCCCGTTGGCCTGCAACACCGGCACCTGCGCCAGCACAGCGCCGCGCGAAGCGTTCAGCGCAGCGATCAGTTCAGCATCGCCGTCGCGCACTTCAGGGTAGGTAATATCGTGTAATTGCAGTTGCACACCGGCATCGTTCAGCGCGCTGACCAGCCGGGCCATATCACTGCGCGGCCAGGGCCAGGCGCCGATTTCGGCCAGACTGGCTTCATCAATAGCAACAATGGTAATGCGCTGTTCCGGGGTGTCATCGGCGGACATCAACCAGCCCTGGGCACCCAGACGCTCTTCCAGCGTATCCAGGCTGCCCGGGAATACGGCCATCAGTACCACACTGATCACAGCGGCCAGAGCCAGCATCAACAGGCGGCCGAACACCGGCAGCAGACGCAGGGCGAGTGCTACCGGGTTGATGAGCTGGTTAAGACGGGACAGGTGTTGCATGCTAAGGCGCGTCCCACAATGTCAGGCCTTGAATGTTGCCACTTTCAAGCTGCTTTTCGAAGAAATAACCGGCTTCTGTGCCATCCAGGCTGACAGCGCCCGCCATGCGCTCGGTATCGGAGCGGGTATGAAAATAGCCGCCGTCATACAGCCGGCCACTGGCGCTGAACTGTACATCGCCGGTCAGGCTGTGGTTCAGGTCAAGTCCGGTGGAAAAGCGGCTGTTGTCAAAATTGATGTCCAGCGAGCCGCCGTTGACGGTCATGGCCGCAACGCCGCTGTCCGAGTGGTAAAACGCCTGCGCACTGGCCAGGCCAAAACTGACCGTGCCCAGCCCGCTGGCGATTCGCTCACCGCCATTGCCGGCGCGGAACAGCAGGTAGTCAGCACCACCAGGAACAGTCACATCACGGCCTGCGCTGGCTTCAGCCATGGCGACGGTCATGCGCTCCTGCGCTGCCTGGCCGTCACCCCAGCGACCCCAGATCAGATTACGTTCGGCCAGTTCAGCACCGGCAATGGCCGTCTCCGGGGTAAAATCGACCAGCGACGGCGTCGGGGTTTCCGGTGTTGGCTGTTGTGGGGGCTGCTGCGGTTGCGTGGCATTAGCCGCCTCATTTTTGACGCGCTGTGAGGTGACGCTTTCCAGATAAATACCGGTACCGGCGTTTTGATCATCGGCATTGTTCTGGACATCGTTGACAGCCACCCGCACTTCTTCTTCCATCATGCCGGGGCCACGTTCAACCGCGGCTGGCAGCAGGCGCGGGGCGGTGCTGCTGCCTTCAAGTTCAATCACCTGCAGCGAGCTGCCGGTCAGTTCGACCGCGTTGATCAGGCAGGGGCCAAAACTGTCGGCGCGACAATCGCTGGAGAACGGCGCCATCACAATAACGCCTTCATTGACCAGGGCACGCACCGCGCGCGGGGTGGCGCTGACCACAAAATCGGTACCACGCACGCCAATGGCAGCAATCGGCGTGTTCAGGCGAAAACGCTCCCGCGCCGCGCTGGCACCGGCACCCGAGATGGCGCGAGTGATGCCTTCTTCCAGGTTCAGCTTGATGGTGGATTGTTCGGGTGCGTCGGCGTTGTAATCATACTGCACGATTTCCAGACGGCTGTCGGGGCGTACGCTGACCAGGGCCTGATCAACAAACCGGATATGGACGTGACCATTGGCTTCAGTAAGAATGCGATCCTCGGCACGGATTTCAGTGCCCGTTGCCACGGCCCTGCGGCCACTGCCTGACACCAGCCAGGCCTTGCCCAGCACCAGACTGACTTCGCCCACGGCAGGTTGGGGCGCCGCAATGGTCAACGCAGCAGGTTCCTGAGCAACGGCCACACTGTGGCCTGCCACTGCCAGCAGCAATGTCATCAAAGCGTTAACTATGGCTGTTTTAATCAGTGTTTGCGTCATTTTTGGTGTCGATTTCTGTGCCATCGGGACAGTCCTGTTCGAGCGTGGAGGTAAGCCTATCCCATAAGACCGGCAACACGAGTGATTCCGGTCACACCGGCCCCAAGTTCTCTTGTCATTCGTCGCATTTGCTATCCCGCATGAACTTACTATAATGACTCTGCTCCCATAAAACGCCCGCCGGGTAACGGTTTGCGTCGATTGCACAGCCCACAACAGAGCCCATAACAGAGCCCAATACAGAGAACGCCACATGCAGGTCACTCCGGAGCTTCTGGGTACATTCCCCGGCCTGAAGCCTCTTCCGCAAGCCACGCTTGCCCACCTTGCGCAACAATCCAGTGTGCGCAAGTTCGCCCGCCGCGCGGTGGTGCTGAACGCTGGCGTGCGTGAGGAATGTGTGTGCTTTTTATTTGAAGGCCGCCTGCAGGGCGTTGATTTTACAATAGATGGCCGCGAAGTGGGACTGTATTTTGTGGAACCCGGCGACTTTTGCGGTGAACTGGGTATGTTTGATCATGGCCCGCAACCCGAGTTCGTGATTGCGCTGACGGCAGCGGTGGCGGTTTTTATCCCCATGGACAGTCTGCGCGAGGTATCGCTGCAGGCCCCCATTCTGCTGAATATGCTGGGCGAGCGACTGGCCGCGCGGGTGCGGCAGATGACCCGACAGCGCTCCCTGCTGGGCCTGCCCAATATCAGCCAGCGCGTGTGCTGCCAGCTGTGGATGCTGGTGCCGGAACGGGCACAGCAGTCGTTGCAGGACACGGTGATCATGAACCCGCCCACGCACATGGAAATTGCCATCATGCTGAGCCTGAGCCGGGAGTCGGTGAGTCGGGTATTCCAGATTCTGCAGACCCGGCAGATCGTCAAGCGTGACGGCCCAGGCATGCTGCTGGTAACCAACACCGGCGCGCTGAAGCAACTGGCCGAAGGCGCTGAAGAACTGTGATCCGGCCACGACCGCTGCCGGTTAGTAAAAAGCCCCCATCGCGGTTATAATCCGCCGATTATCGGTTAAGTCGTGGCGTCCGGGGTTGAATCCCATCAGCGCACCCCCCACATACAGCATGTCGCTTGATGCCCGATTCCATCAATTCAGCAGATTAACAGGCTGTTAGTCGCCCGCACGGATGAACGATTAAAACACAATGAATAAACCCAAAAGCTCTGTTACCTATCCCGAACTGTTTGACGCCATGAAGTCCGTGCGCCGGTATTTCCTGTACGCCGGTCTGTTCAGCGCCGCGGTCAATATCCTGATGCTGACGCCGATCATTTACATGTTGCAGGTATATGATCGCGTGATCTCCAGCGGCAGCTATTCCACGCTGCTCATGCTGACCCTGTTGATGGTGTTTCTAACCATGGCGATGGGGGGCTTCGAGTGGGTACGCTCGATGATTCTGACCAGCGCCAGCAACAAAATCGAATTGCAGTTACGCGAACGGGTTTTTAATGCAACCTTCAAAAACGCCCTGCTTTCCGGTAATAACAAATCTGCACAGCCACTGAATGATCTGTCCGGTTTGCGTCAGTTCATGACCGGCAACGGCCTGTTCGCTTTTTTTGATGCGCCGTGGTTTCCGATCTATGTTGCCATCATGTTTGTCTTCCATTTCTGGTTCGGTGTTGTTGCCATTGTGGCTGGCATTGTCATGGTTCTCCTGGCCTGGGCTAACGAAAAAGCCACCAATAAACGTTTGAAAGACGCCAACACCAAGGCCAACCAGGTCAACGGGCAAGTGGCGGGCAGCATACGCAACGCAGAAGTCATTGCAGCCATGGGCATGACGGCCGACATTCGCCACCAGCAGGAAATAAAATCCGATGAAGTGCTGGGCCTGCAGACCGAGGCGAGCCGGGCGGCCGGCGTGCTGACCAGCATCTCGAAAACCTTCCGCATCACCACCCAGTCTCTGATACTGGGCCTGGGCGCCTTGCTCGCGCTACAACAGGAAATTTCACCGGGCATGATGATCGCCGGTTCATTGCTGCTGGGCCGCGCACTGGCGCCTATTGACCTGCTGGTTGGCACCTGGAAAGGTTTTTCGGTAGCACGCGCACAATATGAGCGCCTGGGTCAGTTGCTGGAAACTATTCCGCCCGCCCAGGACCATATGAGCCTGCCGGCACCCGAGGGACACCTGGTATTGGAGCAGGTCATGGTGGCACCACCGGGTACCCGCACCGCTGTTGTTAAAGGCGTGTCGCTGGAGCTGCCAGCCGGCGAAGCGCTGGGCATCGTCGGCCCGAGCGCCTCCGGCAAATCCACCCTGGCACGCGCCATTCTCGGTATCTGGCCAAGTGTCGCCGGCAAGGTACGCCTGGACGGCGCTGATATTGCTGCCTGGGATCGCGGCGAACTGGGACCCTATGTGGGATACCTGCCCCAGGACATTGAACTGTTTGATGGCAGCATTTCCGACAATATCTGCCGTTTTGGTGAACCCGACGCCGAGCAGATCGTGGCCGCCGCACAAATGGCGGGTGTGCATGAGATGATCCTGCGCCTGCCCGACGGCTACGATACCGTCATTGGCGGTGCCGGTGGCACACTGTCCGGCGGTCAGCGCCAGCGCATTGGCCTGGCGCGCGCAGTCTACGGCAACCCGCGGCTGCTGGTGCTGGATGAACCCAATTCCAATCTTGATGATGCCGGCGAGCGCGAACTGGTGTCGGCATTGCAACGCGTTAAAGAACAGGGAGCCACGGTTATTGTCATTACCCACCGCACCATGGTGCTGCAGGGCATGGACAAACTGCTGGTGATGAAAGACGGCCTGGCCGTCAGCTTCGGCCCCAAGGATGAAGTGCTGGCCAGCCTGACCGGACAGCGCGCCTGAGTAACAGCAGTAGTGCGGGGCACCTGAATAAAGCGCCGTACCGAGATAAAGAGACGCACCTTTTTTATTCGACAGACTTAACGGAAATCGATTGTGGCAGATAACAGCAAACAGAATACGGCAGCCCCGAATGTGGAAACCAGCATGGAATCGCCAAAGCGTGTTGGCCTGCTGATATTTTTCCTGGTGTTTGGTGTTTTTGGGGTTTGGGCCGCGGTGGCGCCCATTGACGGTGCGGCAAATGCTCCCGGTACCGTGATCGTGCGCTCCAACCGCCAGGTGGTACAACACCTGGAAGGTGGCATTGTGCAGGAGATACTGGTGCGCAGCGGTGATGTCGTGGATGCTGGTGAACCGTTGCTGGTGCTGGACAATACCCAGCAGATGGCACAACTGGAAATGGCCAATGCCCAATTTGTTGCCTTGGGTGCACTGGAAGCACGCCTGATTGCCGAGCGCGATGACCTCGACCAGGTGCAGTTTCCACTTGCGCTGTCTGCGCTGGAAAGTAACGCGGTGGTAGAGATGGCATCGCAGGAGCAGATATTCCGCACCCGCAAGAGTCAGCTGGAAGGCAGCGTGGATGTATTGCAGCAACGCATTGAACAACTGCAGTCGCGACTGCAGGGTTTACGCGCATTGCGTGAGAGCAAAGAAGAGCTGGCGACATCATTCAGCGAAGAACTCAATGATGTGCGCGCATTGCTGGAAGAAGGATTTTCTGACAAAAACCGGCTGCGTGAGCTTGAACGTAATGCTTCCACCCTGCGCGGCGAAGCAGCGGAACTGACTGCCAATATTTCGTCAACAGAAATGCAGATCGGTGAAACCCGACTCGAGATCATTCAGGCGGAACGTGAGTTTCAAAATGAAGTGGCGAACCGGCTTAGCGAAGTCCAAACCAACATTCGTGATGTCTCCGAGCGTCGCAATGCCCTGCGCGATATTGTCAGCCGCACCGTGATAAAAGCACCCGTCGCCGGGGTGGTGAATGGTCTGCAAGTTCATACTGAGGGTGGCGTCATTGCGCCGGGTAGCCGTATTGCCGATATCGTGCCGCAATCTGACGAGCTGATTATTGAAGCACGGGTTTCCCCCATCGATATCGATCGGGTGGCAATGGGGCAGGAAGCCAATATCCGCTTCTCCGCCTTCAGCAGCTCCGTGCCGAGCATTCTGGGCGTGGTCATCAACGTGTCGGCTGATGCGTTTGCTGATGAGAATACCGGCGCATCGTATTACACCGCACGCGTGGAAGTGACACCGGAAGGACGCGCCAACCTGGACGGCCTGGCGCTGGTGCCGGGTATGCCGGTAGAGGTATTTATCGCCACCGGCTCACGAACTTTCCTGCAATATTTGATGAAACCCGTCTCCAACGCGCTGGCGCGTAGCTTCCGGGAAGACTGATGCGTATGACACAGACTTACCAACACCGCAGCATCGCCCGACCCCTGACCACTTTACTGGGCGCTACCGCGCTCGTCGCATTGCTTGGTGCGCCAGCTGTTTATGCCGCTGAAGTCGCGGATGAGTCCGAAACCATAGCCGCCGAGGCCGCCGCTGCTGCTGCCATGCAGGAAAGCGGCTCAGGCAGCACGCTGGAAGACTTTTTTATTGCCGCGATGGAATTCAGTCCCCGCATACAGATCGCCGAAGCCAGGCGCAGTATCGGCACCGCGCGCAAACGCGCAGCCACCGGGCAACTGTTGCCCCAGATCAATGCCACCGCCAATGTCTCCGAGAACCGCCAGGAAGCGCTGGACCGCGTTAATCAGTACCGCGGTGAGCGCTATGCGCTGCAGTTGCGACAGGTATTGTTTGACTGGCAGACGTTTGCCCGCCGCAGTTCTGCATCCATGGTGGAAGAGCAATACGAGGCCGAGTATTTTGCCGAACTGTCAGCACTGTTGACGGAAGTGGCAGAGATGTATTTTGAGGTGCTGCAGGCCGAAGACGCCCTGCGTTCAATCGACAGCGAACTGGAGGCGACTCAGACCCAGCTACGGCAAATTGAGCGCATGCATGGCATGCAGATGGTGCAGATTACGGATCTGTATGACGCGCAGGCACGACTGGCAGCTGTGGAAGCGGAACGACTTAACCTGGCCACCGAAGTGACACTGGCCCGCGAGTCACTGTATTCAGCATCGGGGCTGGCTGTGGGTGACCTGTTCACCCTGGGCGACGACGCGCAGCTGCCACAGATCGAAGGCACTGCCATGGAATGGGTGGCGCGGGCGCGGCAGGACAATCACATGATTCTGGCGCGTGAGTATGCGGTAAAGGCAGCCGAGCGACGGGTTTCAGAGCGACGTGGCGCCTATATGCCCAGAGTCAGCCTGATCGCGCAACAGCAACAGTCCAACTTGGGCTTCGACAACCAGTTGCTGAACAGCCGAACCGATACCGGTTATCTCGCGCTGGATGTGACCATTCCGCTGTTCGCCGGTGGCAGCAACCGCGCCGCGGTCAGCGAAGCACGCAGTCAGCAAAGCATCGCACAGAACGAATTACGGCAGCTGAATCTGGACGTCAGCGAACGTACCCGTCTGGCCTATCTGCGCCTGCAATCAACCGAGCAACAGATTGCCGCTGCGGAGAAACTGCTGGAAGCACGTCGTGTCGCCAGCCGCGCACGACAGCGTGGTTTTGAGCTGGGCACCGTGACCAGCGTTGACGTACTGGATGCGGTACGTGACGAGTTTGTTGCCGAACGCGACCTGCAGGCCATTCGCTATGAACACATCAAGATGGGTCTGTATCTGCGCCGTGATTCCGGCACCCTGACCGCCGATGACCTGGTTGATATCAGCGTCAGCCTGCAGGCACCAGACGCAGAGTAACGCGCTCGCCGGTTACCGGACTGTTATTCCACCAGCACGTTGATTGCCTGGCCGTTGAAATACAGCTCACCCGGGTTACTGTCGACGCCATAACCGATGTAGAAATCGACATCAATTTCGCTGATGCCGATTTCTGCTGCGCGAAACTGCGTCAGCACTTCCAGGTCTTCAACGGCGCCCAGCACCTTGCGCTCACTGACCGGCACCAATTGTACCTCGGGCTGATAACCCACCAGTTCGCCGCGGGTATTCTTGACCAGGATTTCACCCTGCGGGGTAATGAGCGCGACTGCCAGAAACCCGGGCTGGCCCTGATGTTTCGGATCAATCTCGATGCGCCCCCTCACATCAAAAGGCTCAAGTGACGACACCCGGTTGGTATAGTTTTGTCCGCCATTGGTGGTGACGCCACCATAGAACACCGCATCCGCACGGCCGCCCTGAAAACTTTGCTGGCCACTCAGGGTCAGCAGCTCTCCGCTTTGCGCCACCACCGACATTCGATAGTTTCCGGTATTGGTCACGCCACAGGGGGGATCAATATTGTTGCTGTAGGTATTGACCAGAATCGTGTGCCGGCCTGCCGGCAACGTCGCGGTCAAGCGCGGATTGCAGTTACCGGCACTGTCTTCATCAACGCGCAGCGCGCCCAGATTAGCGTTGCCAACAAACAACACGCTGTCCAGTTGACCGTCGGTCACCATGTCGAAGGTCACAAACAGATCCTGGGTCAGGTCCAGTGTATAGACATCGACAAAACTGTCATCGGAGCCGCCGCTGAGCAATTGCTGAATTCGGCAGTCGCCGGCATCCAGGCGTCCATAGACCCAGCCGAAGCGGATCGCCCGGTAATCACAGTTCTCAATACCGGCGTACAGGGTATCGGCACCGCTGATATCGTCAGTCTGCAGGCGGAACAGATTGCCGATGGTTGAGGACATGATCGCCGCCTGACTGTCGTCGTGGCCCAGACCAATGACATGCCCCAGTTCATGCAGGGCAATGCGCTGGAAATCGTATTCACGCGTGGCATTGCTACCCGAACGTTGCGGCCCGTCGTAGACATCAAAATTGAGATTGTCATTAAAAATGATATCGGCCTCGACGATATCTGCCGTGCCCAGAATATTGAATTCGGTGAAGAAAACAGTGACCGCCAGCGTCGATGAATTGAAGCTGTCGCCACACACATTAGCGCGGAAATCGATGCCATTGAGAAAATCCGGGCGGCCGCCCGGGCCGCTGCCAGCGCAGGGGTCGCGGTATGACGGACTGGCTTCAAAATTGAAGCGGGTGCTGTCCGTCCATTCCCCGGCGGCACGCTGCAGGGCAACCGCCCAGGGCGTTCCGCTTCGGGAGGTACCGGGCACGCCGGTGTATATGGTGGTTTGCGCACCCGGCCATTTATTGGCATTGGCGCTGATGTCGAAAGCCTGCGCCGCGCTGCTGAGCAAGGCCGTCGTCAACAGAGATAGACAAAAGACTGCCCGCAGGGCACGCAGCCCACTGACTGGATTGCAGATCATGGCGTCAACTCCTGCACGCGTTCGCGCACCAGGGCCTTGAAACCGGCAGCGCTCATCGCCGAACCCTCATCAGCAATGGCCTGAATCTGCACACCGCTGGCGACACCGTCCTCATTCAACGTTTGCGCGGCAGCAAACGGAGCAATGTTGACGGCACGGATGGGCTGATGACCGGCACTCTGCACGTGGGCGCGGCCATTGCTGTCCTGCACGATCAGGTAGTGACCCTGCGACCAGCCTACCAGCGGATGCAATTGACGAACCCGGGGAGTTCCGGAAGACTCGACAAAATAGACACCGGTTTCCCCGGCCTCGGGCAGCTGCATGTCGCTGACCTCAAGCTGGCGGTTGCCAACCCGGCCACCGAGATAGCTCAGTTCAATGCGGGTCCCGGTGTACTCGCCCTTGAGCACATCGAGTATTTCGAATTCAACAAAGGTATGGATGCTGCGGGGTCCGGTTGCGCGCGCCTCAACGCTCACCACCCGGCCTTCAAATACCAGGTCGGCAGTGCCGACAACTTCATCGAATGACAACTGCGCCACGGTGGTCGCGGTCAACAGAGGTGAAACGCCCAACAGGCAAATGATCAGGGCACAGCGACCAATAATTCTCATACGGTAACTCCAAAAACACCATCCATGAATGGACCTGCAACACCGGTAGAAAATTTTAGCCGGCGCGCATTATTTTTGTATTTGTTTGATAACGTGAACCAGCTCACGTCGCCAATGCTGCGGCTGACAATCCAGCACTGCCATGGTCGCGGTCTTGTCCAGCACACTGAATGACGGCCGCCGGGCCGGCGTCGGATACGCCGTTGTCGGGATGGGATGGATCGGAATCGCCTTGGCCAGCAAGCCCTGTTTGATTGCCTCATCCTGAATGGCGACAGCAAAATCATACCAACTGGCAACGCCGGCATCAGTCCAGTGCAGGATACCCACCGGACGCTTGTCCACGGCGGCTGCGATACAGCGCGCCAGACCCAGCGTTGATGACGGTGTACCAATCTGGTCATCAACAACGTTCAGACTGTCTTTCTCCGCCATCAGGCGCAGCATGGTTGTCAGAAAATTGCGCCCGTATTGTGAATACACCCAGGAGGTGCGCAGCACCAGACTGTTATCGCGGGCCAGATAACGCACATGCAGTTCGCCTTCCAGCTTGGTGCGCCCGTAAATACTTAAAGGGTCGGTCTGGTCATCGGGTGTATAGGGCCGGTGGTTGCGCCCACTGAACACGAAGTCAGTCGACAGGTGCAGCAACCAGCTATTCTGCTCCTTCACCCAGCGCGCCAGATGTTTGGGGCCGGCGGCATTGGCCGCGCGCGCGTCGAGGTCGTCGGTTTCTGCCTGATCAACAGCGGTGTAGGCGGCCGCGTTGATAATCACATCCGGTGCCAGCTCGCCCAGTGTCTTGCGCAGCGCGGTTTCATCACTGATATCCAGCGTGTCGCGACCCAGCGCCAGCAATTCGCAGTCCATCGTTTTGAAATGCTGCTGCAGGGTCTGTCCGAGCTGACCGTTGGCGCCCAGCAATACTATTTTTTGACTCATGTTGAGGGCCTTGTGGTGGCAGGATCGAAAACGGGCGCATCACGTAACAGCAGGCCATCACGATCCTTGGCAGACAGGATCGGCGGTGGCGCACCGGCGATCAGCGGCCAGTCTATTTTTAATGCGGGATCATTCCATAACAGACTGTACTCATCGCCCGGCGCATAGTAATCGGAACATTTGTACACCATTTCCGCGCTGTCGCTGACCACATAAAAACCGTGGGCAAAACCCGGCGGCACCCATAATTGGTGATGGTTTTGCGCCGACAATAAAGCACCAACGCTGGTGCCAAACGTGGGTGAACCCTGACGCATGTCCACTGCCACATCGTAGATTTCGCCGGCTACTACGCGCACCAGCTTGCCCTGGGGTTGCTGCAATTGATAATGCAGTCCGCGCAGAATACCTTGCGCCGATTTGCTGTGATTGTCCTGCACAAATCGAATACCCGGCACCTGTTCATCAAACAGCGACTGGCGAAAGGTTTCCATGAAAAAGCCGCGATGGTCGCCGTGCACGGTGGGCTCCAGCAACAGCACATCAGGGATCGCGGTAGGTGTGATTTTCATATCAGGCAAAAACTCCGGTGTTCAAGTGGCTGGATAAGATGCACGTTGTTAATTCTTGATCAAACGCAGCAGATACTGTCCGTAGCCATTTTTTGACAGCGGCGCCGCCAGCGCGCGCAATTGATCGGCATTGATGTAACCATTGCTGAAGGCGATTTCTTCCGGGCAGGCGATTTTAAGACCCTGCCTTTCCTCCAGTACACGAATAAAATTGGCGGCATCGAGCAATGACTGCACCGTGCCGGTATCGAGCCAGGCCGTACCGCGGTTGAACAGTTCAACCTGCAGTGTGCCACGCTCAAGGTAGGTTTTGTTGACGTCGGTGATTTCCAGCTCGCCGCGTGGTGACGGTGTGATCGATTTGGCGATATCAACAACACTGTTGTCATACAGGTACAGCCCGGTGACCGCATAGTTGGATTTGGGCTGCAGCGGTTTTTCTTCCAGATCTATCGCCGTGTTGTTTTCGTCCAGCGAGACCACGCCATAACGCTCAGGGTCATTGACGTAATAGGCAAAGACCGTGGCACCGCTTTCCTGCAGCATGGCCTTTTGCAGTTTTTCTTCCAGCGAATTGCCGTAAAAAATATTGTCGCCCAGAATCAGACACACACTGTCGTTGCCAATGAATTGCTCGCCGATCAGAAAGGCCTGCGCCAGCCCGTCGGGACTGGGCTGTTCTGCGTACTGCAGATTGATACCCCATTTGCTGCCGTCACCCAGCAGGTGGTGATACAGCGGCAGGTCGGCGGGTGTAGTGATGATCAGGATGTCACGGATACCGGCCTGCATCAGCGTGCTCAGCGGGTAATAGATCATGGGTTTGTCGTACACGGGCATGAGCTGTTTGCTGACAGATATGGTCATCGGATGCAGGCGGGTGCCAGTACCGCCGGCGAGAATAATGCCTTTGGTGGTCTTGTTGCCGTCCTGTTGCCCTGTTGCCTGCTGCCCTGTCGTGTCGCTCATAAGTCCCATATGCCTCAACATCCATTTACTGTGTTTAATGTGTGTCGGTGGTGCCGGCGTCCATTGCCGCAACAATGGCGGGCAGTGCACGGTAAAAATCAGATTGCGGATTATAGCCCAGATCACGCTGGCTTGCCGTGCTGTCCACAGTATAGTTGCGGGCCAGCGCGCGGTAGCTGCGCAGCCCGGGCGAATTGTCGATTGGCAGCAACCGGCCCAGCATTTCCAGGGTCAGCGCGCCCAGGTAGAACACCGCTTTGGGGGTCGCCCAGGCCGGTTGTGATTTACCCAATGCCTGCCGCATCGCCTGCTCCAGCGCCTTGATGTGGTAGACCTGACCATCGGTTAACGGGTAAACCGGCGCACTGGCAGTCACCGGGCAGTGTGCTGCCTGCAGCAGAGCCTGACACAGATCTTCCACTCCGATCAGCGAAAACGCCCGGGTAAAACGCGGCAATGGCGGCATCACACCTTTGCGCATCAGTCGCAGCAACGTGATCAGATTGCCTTTCATGCCCGGGCCATAGACATTGACGGGGCGCAGGATAACAACCTCAATCTGCCCGGCCGCATGGGCCGCCTGCAGTATCGTTTCGGCACGTTGCTTGGCATCACCATAAGCGGTGCGAGGCTGATCGTAAACAGGGTCGGCCAGAATGCTGCTGACATAAACAAAGCGCCTGACGCCGCCGGCAATGGCGGCCTGCAGCAGATTGGCAGTGCCATCAACATTGGTGGCATACAGGGTCTTGATCTGTGCCTGGTTGACGTGCGCATAGGCAGCCAGATGGTAAACCGTATCCACACCCTGACACAGGCCGCTCAACGAGTGTGGCTGCAGCAGGTCATGCTGCGGTCGTTGCAGAGTCCGCACGGTCACCGGTCCGGCTTGCAGCCGTTGTTGCAAAACCCGACCGACAAAACCGCGGGCGCCGGTCAGCAGGACATCAGGCTGGTGGTCGACAGCCGTGGTCATAACCAGCGCCAGCCGTGACTGGAAAAGAAGCGGAAGCCGGAGCGGCCGAACATGACGATATGGCGCAGACCTTTGCGGGCGCTGTTGCCACCCAGATGGGTGATTCGCATCTGCGGCAGATAACCCAGTGACCCCAGCGCGCGGGCGCGCAGAGACAGATCAAAGTCCTCAAAATAAAGAAAATACCGCGGGTCGAAGCCGCCCAGTTGGCGCAGGGCATTATGCCGGAACAGCATGAAACAGCCACTGATGATGGGAACGTCGGCACAAAGCTGATCGGCGGGGAGGTCACGCATTTCATAGTGCGCCAGACGTTTGCTGAAACGTTGTTTGAGCCAGGTCGGGGCAAACCCGCGTAACAAAAAATCCAGCACCCCGGGGTAGCGTTTGCAGCCTGATTCCGGCGCCCCATGACCATCGAAGATGGCCGGTGATACCGCGACAGCCGATGGTGTCTGCTGCAGATATCGGATACCGGCACTGAGCGCCTTGTCATCAACAATAACGTCCGGGTTCAGAATCAGGTAGTACTCGCTGTCGGCACGGTGGATGACCAGGTTGTGCGCCTGACCAAAACCGACGTTGCCATGGCCGGAGATGACATCAAGCGTCACGGCGTCGCCGGATGCGTGAAAACAGTGACGCAGCAGGGTTTCCAGCGCGGCTTCATGATCGGCATTGTCCACCAGTGTGATATGCACGGCGCCCAGTTCGCCCTGGACCCGGGCGTCATCGATCGCCTCGCGCAAAGACCTCAGGGTATCGCTGAGCACGGCCTCATCATAGCCATAAACAACCAGCGATACGGTAAGTTGCACAGACATCTAGAGCGGGACCATCCGGTCTCCGAACGGTGTGCGGACCAGGCGATAACCTTCGGGCACGTCTTCCGGATCAATGCGACGCGGCCGGAAGCGCTGGGCTTCAGCACGGCTGGCTGCGGCATCGGGCTCACCATCACGCTCACGTGCAGCGCGCAGTGCATTAGCAAAAGGGTTCATTGGCTGATCAGCGGTGTTTTGCTCACCGGCGTCAGCATTTTGGGCGTCGCCGTCTTCGGCGCGGCGGTCGCGGCGTCGTTCCGGTTCCGGTGGCGGTGCGACGGGCTCCGCCGTTGCCAGTGCCAGACGCGCGGTATTGCCGTCCTCACAGGTCACGCCCTGATCACTGAATTCAAAGCAGGGGCTGCTGGCGGGCTGTTGCAACAGAACATGACGCGAGGCCACGTGGGTAACGCTGAAGCCGGGGTAGCCCGGGATGGCGGCATCGCCACCGGCGCCGGCATCCACGGTAATAACCTCGCCACTGCTGTCACGGACACTAACTGTGTAACGATCCCCAAAACGGGAGGTGCCGACCAGCGAAAACTGTGGTCCGCCACCGGCAGACACCGATGGGTTGCGAGGTCCGGAGGTCTGTGACTGATCGTTGTCAGTGCCCTGATCGACAGGTTCAAACAACGATAACGAGGTATCTTCGGTCTGAGCCTGAGCAGGCGCCGCCAACCAAAGCGCCAGCACGGCACAGGTAATGGCCGCGGTACAGGTGGCGTGTTTGCTGATGGTTGTGGTCATGGCATTGGTTCCGCTCGGGGCTGTGGTTCCGCTCAGGACTGTGGTCCCGCTAATACTCAGTTAGACGTACCATCTTAGCCTTTAGTTTCCGACACAGCAAAGTAGCGCGCCAGCGCTGCCGTGGTGGCGGCCTGCAAACTGTCGCTTAACTCGTCGTCAGTGAACTGGCAGAAGGCTTCGGCATGACTGACAGTGGCTGGCAAAGAGAAGGTACGTGCCTTGTTCAGTGCCATGATCAGATCGGGGTAGTTATTCTGCGAGTTCTGGCTTGCGTACACGGCCATTGCCTGCTGCTTGGTAGACAGCACCGCGGTGATGTCCAGCAACCGGTTGACCGGGCTCTGCACACTGATCTCGTAAGACCAGAACTGTGGCAGGGCGCCACGCCAGGCGCGGCGCTGCAATTGTTGCCCGGCCTGCCACACCAGTTGCGCCGTCATCCGGTGATCCGGGTGCAACTCCAGCGCGCCGGGGAAAAACACGGTGCCGGCGCCGGTATCTGCTATCGCAGTGGCGATACGCTCACTGAGCGCCGCATCCGGTATCAGACCGCGATCGGGTTGATCCCAGGTGTCGGTGTGGCTGACACCGAGCAATGCGCAGGCTGCGCTCAGTTCCTGTTGCCGGGTTTGCACCAGCGCAGCGGTCTGCGCCGCATCGCTGACGTCACCGCCCAGGGCGCCGTCGGTCAACACAATCACATGCGTGCTGATACCCTGATCTGCCGCCAGCCGCAGGGCGCCGCCCATGCCAAAGGTTTCGTCATCCGCATGCGGAGAAAAAATCAGCCACGGGCCGGGTGGCAAATCATGACATTGGTAAGGTACGAGGACATGTTCTGGATTCATGACGCGAATTGTAGGCGGTTTTAGCGGTATTTTTTAGCGTTTTCTGGCGATTGGTCGCCTTTTTGTGATTAAATTCGCGATCTTACCGGACGGGTTTTCTCCCGCGCCCGGAATAGTCAGGGAATTTATGTTTTTCAGCTTAATGCGTCAATGGGTGCTGTCTCCGGTTCGTCACTTCCGGTTGTTCCACCAATTTGTCCGGCAGGAGTTCAGCGGCCAGTTCGCCGGGTCTCTGGGCGGCTTCCTGTGGCTGTTTGTGACACCCATCGTTAATATCAGCATCTACTCTTTTGTCTTCAGTGTGGTGTTCCGCGCGCCAATACCGGAGAGTTTTGGTGACGTGCCTTTTGTGGTCTTCCTGATGATCGGTTATCTGCCCTGGTTCGCCTTTGCTGATGCCATGGGTCGGGCCAGTGGACTGCTGCTGGAAAAAGCGCCCCTGATTACCAAAGTCATGTTCCCGGTGCAGTTGATCCCCATGGTCGGTACGCTGGTCCCGTATCTGGTCCACGGCATCGCGATTTTTGTGTTCCTGGTATACCTGGCAACGCAAGGCTATTTTGACCTGATGTGGCTATGGTTGCCGGTGGCGCTGGGGCTGCAGTTCCTGTTCACCATGGGCCTGGTCGCCATTCTGTCTGCCTTCTGCGTGTTCCTGCGTGACATTCAGCAAATGGTAACGTTGATGCTGACCGCCTGGTTCTTCCTGACCCCCATCATTTATCCATTATCGCTGTTACCCGAAGACCTGCGCCCGTGGATGATGCTTAACCCCATGCACAGCTTTGTGCAGTTCTATCGCGAAATCATTCTGCTGGGTGATTTCTCGATGCCGCATTTCCAGGTCATGGTGTTCGCCTCGGTGGTCAGTTTCCTGCTCGGCGGCTGGCTGTTCATGCGTATCAAGCACGCGTTCGGAGATGTGCTGTAATGAATAGTATTTCAGTCGAGAACGTGCACAAGGATTTCCGCATCTACGACCGGCCCCAGGATCGCCTGATTGAGCTGCTGTTGCGCACACCACGGCATCGCATGTTTCATGTGCTGCAGGACATCTCTTTCAACGTACCTGAAGGCAAAAGTCTCGGCATCGTCGGCGACAATGGCGCCGGTAAATCCACACTGATGAAGCTGCTGGTGGGCACACTGGAGCCCAGCGGTGGCCATATCGCCATTCGTGGCCAGGTAGCAGCGCTGCTGGAACTGGGCGCCGGTTTCCATCCCGAGTTCAGCGGGCGGCGCAATATACACCTCAACGCCAGTTTGCTGGGTGTGCCGGATGACGATATTGATGCGCTGGAAAACGACATCATAGAATTCTCCGAGTTACGCGACTTTATCGATCGGCCGGTGAAGACCTATTCTTCCGGGATGTATGTACGACTGGCATTTTCCATTGCCACCATGGTGCGCCCCGACGTGCTGGTCATTGACGAAGCACTTTCTGTTGGCGACATTGCGTTCCAGAAGAAATGTGTGCAGCGCATGAATGAGTTTCGAGAACAGAACAAGACCATGGTGTTCTGTAGTCACTCCATGTATCACGTGCAGGAATTGTGCGACACCGCGATCTGGCTGGAGAATGGCAGGATCCGCGAAATGGGCAAAAGTGCCGACGTCGTTGCGCTGTATGAAGACTATAGCAACAGTCGCCGCGTCTACACCAAAGGTGAGGAGCAGGCCAATAGCCATCAGGATGAAAAACCGGAGGCGGTCAAGGATTGTCGCATTCTGCAAACCCTGGTGCGCAATATCGACGGCGAACTGATTGACACGATTGATCCGTTACAGGATTTTGTCATGGAGCTGCAGGCGGAAATATTAAACGACAATGTTATCTGCTATTTCGGCTTTGCGCTGATGAAAGATCTGGAAGAGGTGATGTCATCCTATCTCGCCATTGACCGGCCGGAAGTTGAACATGGGCCGTTCAAAAAAGGTGAGCGCATTACCGTGCAGGTTCGGGTGCAGGCCATGGCCATGCGCGTGGGAAAATTCCATGTGCTTAGTGGCGCCGCTGACGAAAGTGGACTGCTGTGGTACGACACGCGCCTGAGCAAGGAAATCAATATCAACCCGGGCAAGGGTTGGGGCACACTGGTGATGCGCTCGTCCTGGAGCATGCAGCGCGACTGATCTCCTGCCGGGCTACCGGCATCGTTACCGGTCTATCCGGGCGGGTGTGGTATCCGGCAGACGGGCATAGGGATTAACCTGATAAATGCGCGCGCGGTTATTAAACGAACGTACTTCCATCACCTGCATGTAAGCCTGTTGCACGGGATCGTCCGGCAACGCGTTTGCTGCCGGTTCAGAGTCTCGCCCGGTATCTTGATCAGCGCTGCTGTCCCGCGCCGGATACGCGTACACCGAATAGAAACTCGAGGTGTTAAAACCCAGCCAGGGTGACAGCTCAACCATGGCTTCCAACGGTACAATTTCTCCGATTTCGCGCATTGCGCGAAAATCCGTTTGTTCGCGGTGCGCAATGATTTCTTCAATCAGTTCTGCGTCCAGCCCCGGCAGCAACATCATCGCCTCACGGGTTGCCAGATTCAGGTTTACCGCCTCACCGGTGCCATAAATGGTAAACGCAGCGTCCAGGTTCACGTCAGCGAACAGCTGATCAAAACCTCGAATCAGACGCAGCTCCTCCACGGTGTCCATCTCCGGCGCATTACGTGCGGTATAGGGCGTCTCCAGTGACTCATAATATTCGTCCTCCGCGCCGCCCGGCGTCAACAGGGAATTCAGGTCCAGCCAGTCATCCCAGGCCGCCAGCAGTTCCTGCACCTGTCGCGGGTCGAAACCGTCACCCAGGCGTTTTTCGATAATCAGTTGCAGGCGGGAACGTTCCAGCCGGTTGAGATTGATCTTGCCGGCGTGGTCGTATATGCGTACTACCTTGTTGCTGTCCGCAGCATAGTTAAGCGTCAACGGCTGACCATTAAAACGATACGCCGGAATACGGAATTCGCCGTCCTCGTTCAGCGCCAGTTCCTGACCGACGGGCACCGGCATACGCTCCATCATCAGTTCCATTTCGGCCTTGTGCATGGTCGCCATCACGGCAGCATAATCCTGGTTGGCTGCCTTGTTGTGGAACGCAGTGGTTGCTGACAATCGAATATTGGCGGCCAGCACCGTGACCAGGATGGTCATCACCACGGCGGTCCACAACACCATGATCATTACGGCGCCGCGCTGTTGTGCGATCATTGCAGCAACCCCGTAGTCGGCGCCAGGCTGCGGTGCTCCACCGTCCTGATCGGGGCAATAACATTAATCTCTTCGCTGCGCGCGCTGTCAGCATCGGGTCGCAGCAGGATATGCACCGCCATGGGCAATGCTGTCAGTTCATCACCGGCCCAGGTGTCGCGCCAGCGCCGTGCAAACTCCAGATCTTCGAACAGGTAATTGAACTCGACAGTGTAGTCGGCCAGCAGCAGACGTGGCTCGGCATCCTGCAGACGCTGCTGCGGATTGTCGCTCAGTGCCGGCGCCAGTTGCAGATACACCCCGGTCCCGGGTTCATCATACAGACGCCAGGCGGTGAGGCCGGCATTGCGTTGCGGCGACACGGTCGACACCCAGCTCAATGCCTCTGGTTCGCCGGTAAAAAACACATGGCGGGCAAGCGTGTCGGTATCGCGGTAACTGTGAGGAAAGGCACCCTGCAGGGCGCGCTCCAGTTGCAACAGGGCAACCGTTTCATCCAGTGATCTTTCCAGCCCCTCTGCATTGTTGTCCCAGTCACGCACCACGCCATACATACCGGCCGTTAACATGGTCAGCAGCATCGCGGTCAGTGACAGCGCGATCATGATCTCGAGCAGGGTGAAGCCCTGTGACCTGGCTGGCGTGGCTGGCGTGGCTGGGGCTAATGATGACATCACTGCGGCAGCTCCAGACGTATCCAGCGCACACCGGCAATGACTTCATCAGTATCACTGTCGATGACCTGATAGGACTGCAGCAGATTGTTCATCGGCGCGGTACGCCGCAGCACGTCCGGCAATATGTCATCTGCCCGGGTCTGGTAGCGGTCATTGGTCATGATGGGCTCTATGTCGCGGTAGTCATTTTCCAGCAGCGAAAAATTGATTTGCGCCCGCGCTGCCATGGTGTCCTGCAAAGTCGATTGGGTGCGCACTGCCAGTTGTTTGCTGCCTGCCGCCAGGCTGAATAAACCACCCAGCACCAGACTGGTGATGGTCAGTGCCACCATCACTTCCAGCAGGGTGAAACCGCGGTGGCGGCGGGGGCGGGGGCGGGGGCAAGAGCAAGGGCCAGGTCTATTCTTCATCCTGCACCTGTACGCGACCTGAGAACGGATCCACACTGATGGTCAGCAGACGACTTTCCTGCTGCATGATCAACTCGCCACCCGTGCTGCCGCCTTCGGGGTAAAACGTAACCAGGATACGGCGATCCACCGACGCGTCCTGGCCGGCGCTGTCACGATAACTGAGATCAATATTGTCGCCAACCCAGCGCCCGACGATATCGGCCTGTTGCGGATCGGGCTCTCTACCGGTATCGCGGCGGGCCTCGTCGTCGGCATCATATGCGGCGCTCAGGAATTCGATGCTGGCGGGTGTGCCCTGCACAACCGCCATGCGCCGGGCGTAGTTCAGCAGACCGGTGGCCTCGCGTGTCTGCGCGTTAAACCCGGGCGAGTCCAGAGTGGCCAGCCCCGGTCCCAGCAGCGTCGCCGCCATGCCCAGAATGGCCAGCACCAGCAGCAGTTCGAGCAGGGTGAAACCACGCTGCCGGACACAGTGAGGCCGGGCTGCCGCCGGACAAACGCGGGACTTTCTGTCAGATACTGATATCGGCGTCATTACCCTCGCCACCATCGCGGCCGTCAGCACCATAGGACATCAGCGTATAGTCACGGCCCTCAGACTCATACTGGTAGTCATTACCCCAGGGGTCCACCGGCAGCTCGCCACGGATGTAGGGACCATTCCAGGTAGAGCGACCGCTGGTGTCGCGTACCAGACCGTCCAGTGAATCCGGGTATTGCCCGATATCCAGGCGATAGGCGTCCAGAGCGCTGCCCAATGATGAAATCTGAGACAGCACCGCATCACGACGCGCACTGTCGGCCTGATTGAACAGGTTGGGTGCAACCATTACCGCCAGCATGCCCAGAATGGCCATCACAATCAGCAATTCGATAATGGTAAAACCGCGCTGTCTGACGGCTGTTTGTGCCATGCACTGGTATGACTTCATATCTGATTCCTCACGTCGTTAGTTCTGTTCCGAGAGCATTTCCGCGGCCAGCTCAAACCGGCTCAGGATCTCACGGTAGCTGGCATCTGTCTGCTCATTGACATTGATTATTTCCGGTCGAATGACAATAAACAACTCTCGCCGTTCATTGTTGTCGCGTGTATAGCTGAACAGGCGGCCAATCCCCGGTACCTGATTAAGAAAGGGCACACCGGTGTTCAGGGCATCGTTGTTGTTCTGGATAAGGCCGCCCAGCACCACATTCTCGCCATCACGCACGACAACGGTGGTTTCGATTTCCTGGTTTTCGAAGATCGGGTTGCCGCTGACGCCGGAGGCTTCCGAGACCGATGACAGTGACTGCCGGATCACCAGATTGATGACACCTTCACCATTGATCCGCGGTGTAATATTGAGTTCGATACCGGTATCACGATACTGGATATTCTCGGTAGTGCCGACATTGGTTGTGGTTTCACCCAACCGCACCGGCACCTCGGCACCAATACGGATCTGACCTTCCATATTGTTGACCACTGTCAGGGACGGTCGCGCCAGCAGGCGCACATCGTTGTTGACTGCGATCGCCTCCAGCGTTGCTTCGACCCGGGCGGCACCATCCAGGAATGCCCGGTTAAACAGCAAGCCTCCCAGGCCGGAGCCGCCGTCAGCGCGCGAGGGCAGGAAACCGGTGCTGACCCGGGTGGTGCCGGTCGCTGTCTCCAGTACGCGCGACCAGTCGACACCAAAGGCGGTATCGTCGGTCAGCACAACCTGTGCGATGGCGGCATTCAACATGACCTGCAACGGCGCGGTGTCCAGCTGATTGATAATGGCCAGCAACTGCCGGTAGTCCCGTGGATTGCTGCGGATCAGCAGGGTATTGGTGGCGTCGTCGGCGACAATGGTCACCCGCAGGTCTGCTGATACCGCTACCGTGGATACGGTCTGGCCCGAATCGTTGGCACTGACTTGACTGCGAAAGACCGGTTGCCCCTGCTCGTTGAGCTCGACCACCGTTCCGCGTTCGCCTTCCTGGTCCTGTCCGTTATTGCCGGGCACCGTTTCATTGTCGTCTTCACGGCGGAACACCTCGGTCAGGGTTGTGGCCAGTTCGGTGGCGTTCAGGTTTTTAACCTGATACCGAAACAGCTGTTCAGCCTGCTCCTGCCGGTCTGCATCCAGTATGCGAATCCAGCGGCTGATTTCATCGAAGCCGCGACTGGCCGGCGCTGTCACCAGCAGGGAATTGATACGCTCCAGCGCCTGCACCTGAAACGCCGGGGATCCGCCTTCAATCAATAACAAAATATCCTGTAACTCCACTGCAACATCACCGGCACTGGCGTTGCTTAATGGATATAGCTGAATACCCTGATTTCGGAACGGATCATCATCAATCAAATCCAGCAGTTCGTTGACCCGGGAGAGTTGGCTGCGACTGGCAGAGACTGCCAGCGTGTTGCTGTTGGAGATACGAATAACGGAGCCATCAGGCTCGACCAGCGGTGTCAGTATTTCCAGCGCCGATTCCACGGAAACGTAAGTCAGCGGCGTAATCTGCATGACGTAGCTGGCGGAGCCACGCTGCAGACTGTCAGGCGTGGTGATTTCCACCGGCAGGCTGGAATCACCCTTGCTGGCGTAATAAACGTCACCTACGCGCTCCAGCAACACACCGTTTTGTCGCGTCAGCAACCGCACCAGCGGCCAGATATCATCGTAAGCCAGAGGCCGGTTGGCGGCGGTACGGATGCTGACAAGGTCGGCGATGGTCGGGTCGATGATCATGGTAATGTCGAGCGCGTCAGCCAGCTCGGTCAGCACATCACGCAGATCGGCCTGTTCATAGTTCAGTTCCACGATATCCTGCGCGGGCGCCTGTGTCGGCAACGGTACCGCTTCACGATAACCATCGGCGCTGAGAGGTTCGCCATCGCGGTTGATCTGCGCAATCAGGGCCTGTCGCTCCGCAGCATCGGCCGCCTCTGCCCGCTGGCGGGCGGATAAATCTGCCGTCGACTGCGCGCTGTCCGAACTGGCTGCGGTCATTGCCGTCGTGCGGGCCGGTGGCGCCGTGCGCTGGCTCTGACTGCCGTTGTCTGTCTGCATGGAGGCGCAGGATGACAGCGCGACTGCAAACCCGAGCAAGGCGATTGGCCTGATGTTTCCTTTCACGTTCCGTACTCCCGGTAATTGTCGTCACACCTGTGTCTGCAAAGCAGTAACGACGATACTTGCCTGACGTTAGAATTGTACTGCGTTCATACTGAACACCGCAGACAGCATGGTGATGGTGATACCACCCACTGCGATACCCAACAACAGAATCAGTCCGGGCTGCAGGGCAGATACCAGACTGGCCATTTGATTTTTTACGTTCTGATCGAAGGTCTCGGCGGTTTTCAGCAGGATACTGCCGGTTCGCCCGGACTCTTCACCGACGGCTACCAGTTGGTGCAACAGGGTCGGAAATGCACCGGCTTTTTCCAACGAAATCCCCAGTCCGGCGCCACCTCGCACATCTTCTTCGACGCGCGCCAGCAATCGCACCAATTCGGTATTGCTGACCACCTCACGTGCCACCCGCAAGGCACGGATCAGCGGAATGCCGGCACCCAGCAATGCCCCCAGGGTACGGGCAAATACCGCGCAGTCGCGATACAGTAACAAATGGCCCAGCAATGGTGTGCGCAGCAAAAACGCATCTTTACGCAGCTTGCCGGCCGCGTCGCGGTCCTGCCACCGCCACCAGAACACGATAGCCACGATCATCAGCACAAACAGATAGCCGTACTGTTTGACGCCATCACTCAGGGCGAGCAGAAATGCCGCCGACGCTGGCACATCAGTGCCGGCGTCCTGAAACATGATGGCAAACTGGGGAATCACAAACACCAGCAGCAGGAACACGGATATCACACCTGTGACCAATAATACAATCGGGTATACCATGGCAGAGATTATCGCCTGCCGGTTGTTAGCACTGGTTTCCAGAAAATCAGCGAGGTCCGGCAACAGCTGATGCAGAATGCCGCCTTCCTCACCGGCACGAACAATATTGATATACATTCGGGAGAACACATCAGGCCGGGTTTCCATGGCCTCGGCCAGACTCTTGCCTTCCTTGACGTCACGCCGCATGGTCACCACCAGTTCGCGCATGGCGCTGGATTCAGTGATGCCCTCCAGTAGTCGCAGCGCCTTGTCCAGTGGCACGCGGGCATCCACCAGAGTCCGCAGACCGGTAGTAAAATCGAGCAGATCGCGCTGCCGGATTTTTTTGCCGGTGCGCACACGTTTTTCACTGTCGCTGGCACGGCTGATTTTCACGGGCACCAGCTGCCGGCCTTTCAGCAACTTGACCGCTTCGCGCTCCGAATTCGCGGCGATATGTCCGCTTTGCACGTTGCCGGCCGTATCATAGGCCTGGTAACTGAACTGGCTAACGCTCATGATGCCGCTCCGGCACGGGTAACCCGGACCACTTCCTCGGGTGTCGTCATGCCCGCAGCAAGTTTCTCCAGAGCATCTTCGCGCAGGGTTTTCATGCCTTCCTGTATGGCCTGGTTGCGAATGATATTGGCATCGGAACCGGTAGCAATTTCATGGCGGATGGCGTCGGACATGACCAACAGTTCATACAAACCGATACGGCCTCGATAGCCGGTTTCACCGCAACGTTCGCAACCTTTGCCGCGACGGACATGCGGGTAGTCCTGCGCACGAATTTGCAACACCTGCTCTTCGTCAGGCGTTATGGTGTGCGGCTCACCGCAATCGGTACAGATACGTCGCACCAGACGCTGGGCCTGCACACACAACAGGCTTGAGCTGATCAGGTAACCTTCAACCCCCATGTCCTGCAGTCGGGTAATGGCGCCGGCGGCATCATTGGTATGCAGCGTGGAGAACACCAGGTGTCCGGTCAGCGCGGATTCGATCGCAATCTCGGCGGTTTCATGGTCACGGATTTCGCCCACCATGAGGACATCGGGATCCTGCCGCACGATGGAGCGCAAACCGGCAGCAAACGTCAGCCCGATAGCCGGATTAGCCTGTATCTGGGTGACGCCCTCAAGCTGATATTCCACCGGGTCTTCTACGGTGATGATCTTGGTTTTCTGGCTATTGATCTTTTCCAGCGTGGCATACAGAGTCGTGGTTTTACCGCTACCGGTGGGACCGGTGATCAGAATCATGCCGTGGGGCTGGTTGATCAGATTTTGGTAGCTGCCCAGAATATTATCCGGCATGCCCAGTTGTTGCAGACTGACTGCGGTATCGCCGCGATCCAGAATACGCAAAACAATGGATTCGCCGTGCACACCGGGTAAGGTCGACACCCGCATGTCGAGCTGCTTGCCACCGGTGCGGAAATCAATGCGGCCGTCCTGCGGCAGTCGCTTTTCACCAATGTCCATGCGGGCCATCAGTTTCAGTCGGGATGCCACGGCGGTGGTGATACGTCCTGGCAGTCGCTCTATGCGATGCATGATGCCGTCGACACGGCATCGCACATCAAGGTGTTCTTCATTGGGCTCAAAATGGATGTCGCTGGCATTGAGATCCAGTGCGCGCGCAAACAGGTGATTCACCAAACGGATGATCGGCGCTTCCGAGGCCAGGTCCTTGAGCTCTTCATCGTCTTCAAAACCGGAAACAAACAGATCATCAGTACCGGCAGCATCGATGGTCGGCGACAATTCCGCGCGCCAGTGTTTGATCAGTCGCCTGACTTCATCCGGTTGCGCCGGACGAAAGCGTAATGGTAACGAACTGCTGCCCAGCCCGGCATTATTCAATACAAATCTGATGCGCGCGCGCAGCTGGCTGTCCGGCAGATTGTCACACACCAGTTCATGGCTATCGACAAAGTTGTGCGCAGGAGCGATACCGGCAGGCTCCAGCAACTGGGTAAATACCGGCAGGCTGATGACATTGGCCATGGCTCAGTCTCCTTCCGGGTTGGTACTGGTATCGCGGCTGAATCCGACCACGGTAATGTCGCCACTGTACATGTTGCGATTGCGACGCATGCTGAAATAGCTAATCGCCAACCTGGGCTCGGAGGCATCAAGTCGTGCCAGAAAATCCATGGTGTCGCTCTGATTAGTCAGGTTAAAAGACAGGGTTTGTTCAACCAGCAACCAATCATCGGTCTCACGCGACTCGGCCAGGCTACTGGAAGTAATGGTGACACCTGACTCTTGAGCAATTTGCCGGACCCGCCGCTGGATATTCGCCGCCAGCACCGGGACTGTCGGCAAGGCCGTGCCGTTTCCGGTGAAAAGCTGTGCATCCAGAGTCTGCAGTTGCTGATCGATATCCTGACGCCGCTGCTGCCAGAGTTCGGCATCATCCTGAAGACGTTGCTCGCGCTCAATGTCCAGGCGCAACCGCTCAATGGTCTGCGCGCGTTCATTGTAGTGCTCGCGCGCTAACGGCGCGCCGTAGGAAAGGCATATCACTAACGCCAGCACCAATGCCAGACGCAGGATTATTTTTTCCCGTGATGTCAGCGTTCTAAGTCCCGGCATTATTACTGTGCCTCCGGGAAGTACCATTCCAGGTAGGCAGGGAAGTTCACCGTGGTCAGTCGCAGGTCAATGTAAAAACGATTGTTGCTGGTGGCACGGGCAAAATCCACTTCGGTGAACATGGGGTTCATTTCAAGTTGCTGCAACAGGCCTTGCGGGTCGTCACTCTCGCCTTCAATGCTGACATAACCTTCGTCCAGCTCCAGAAATGTCAGCACGTTGGGACTGACTTCGGCCTGCAATGCCAACAACATCGCCGGTACGTCCTGACGCGGAAATTCGGTGAGTACACCCCAGCGCGATTCGAAGTCACGCACGGCGAGCTGGTCTTCCCGCGCCGGTGTCGCCAGTTCCTGTTGCTCCGCCAGAGTGTTGTCCAGGCTGCGTAACTGAAAGGACTGAACCAGGAAGGGAATCGCAGCCAGAAACGTGGCGGCGGCGACCACTGCCGCTGCCAGCCACAGGCGCTTGCCTTTGTCGAACTGATGCCGGGCGGCAAGGGCAGCGTCAGGTACGATCGCGTAAGCATAACTGGCCTGTTGCGCCCCGCCTGCATCAAGCTGTCGAATGCTGTTCAGATAATCGTCAGCGCTGTGCAGCGTAGCCACCTCCGACGCCGATTTTGTCAGCACCTCGGTTTCTGCCTGCCATTGTTCAGCAAAAGCAGGCGCTTCAAGATCCGCCAGACTGGTTTGCAGACACTGCCGAATGACGCCGTCGCGGTGTAGCAGAATCGAGCTGTGCTGGCTGTCCTGATCTTCGATCAGGGCCGCACGCTGGTGTTGTGCCAGCAGCGCAGCAGGTCGAGGCATTACCGCAGCGAGAAACAGCGATTGCTCAGCAAATGCCGTATGCAAGGTGTTCAGGGTCGCCGTTGGCAACCAGAATGCGATATGAGGTTCAGCACTACCGCCAGCGGTGGAGGAGCCGTCAGCGGATAAAAAGCCGTCAGCGGATACAGAGCCATCAGCGGTTAAAGAGCCGTCAGCGGTTAAAGAGCCGGATTGTCCTGCGGCGTGAACAGCAAGGCTCAGCGGATCATCGTAGCCGGGTATCAGGCTGTCAGCCTGCAGTTGCAAGGCGGGCCGAATGGCAACTGGCGCCACGCCCGGCAGGTTGACCGGTGTGGCGAGAAAATCAGCCGGTGGTAACAGCAGCAGGACGTTGTTGACCGCGTTGCGCGCCGAGTTCCGGGCGCTATCGGTGACATCCATGTCGGCCAGCAATATGGCGGCGGCGTTCGCGATACCCACGGCATGCCCGGCCGCATCAACACCGGCGCCGATTTCGCGCCAGCGGCTGCTATCCAATCGATAGAGTTTGTCGTCGAATACCATCAACACAACATTGATGCGACGCAATAGCGCACTGGCCGGATCAGTCGTGTTTAGCGAACGTCCTGCCTTGGACAGCAATTCACGGACCTGATCGCCGATGTCGCTCAATCCCATGTTATCGATCCCTGTTGGTGTTTCCTGCCGCGTTGGCTTCCTGTGACGGTTGGCAGCGCAAAAAAGTTTGGGCTGAAAGCTCTCAGCTCTCGTGACGGTCTCTGTGCACCCGGTTGCGGCCGTCTGCCTTGGCTTTGTACAGGGCGCTGTCAGCCCGGTCAAACAGTGATTCGGGGCCATCGTTATGGATAGCCTCGGTGACGCCAAAGGACACGGTTATTTTCAACTGCCGCTCCTTAAAATGAAACGGGATGTTGGCGATCGCTTCACGTACTTTGTTCAGTGCATGTTCCGCGTCAGCTGGCCGGGTATGAGGCATGATGATAACAAACTCTTCGCCTCCATAGCGCGCCACAAAATCGGAGTCACGTAACCGCGATACCAATTCCTTGCTGATGATTTTCAGCACTTTGTCTCCGGCCAGATGACCATAGGTATCGTTTATCTGTTTGAAACTGTCAACGTCAGCCACCGCCAGGCATAGCGATCGGTCGTCGTCACGGCGTTCGTGGCTGGCACCTTCGCGCCAGTCGTCCAGAATTTTGCGCAGGCGATTGTTGTAGGCCTCACGATTAGGCAGATCGGTCAGCGTGTCCGTTTGTGCTTTTTCCTGCTGCTGCGACAGGTGCAGCCGCAATTCCCTGGACTCGGTCTCAAGTGCACCGATGCGCTCAATCAACAGACGCATTTCACCGGTCATGCCATCATCCTGTTGCTTGCGCTGGGACTTGAAGGTATCCAGTGAGCTGAGAATGGCACCGATCTGCGATTGCACGCTGACTTTTAATGTATCGAGGTCGGCATCGGAGTCGGCAACAGCATTGCTGATGTCGCTAATCTGCTCACGCACCCTGGCATCCAGGGCCGCGTCGGCAGCAGCGCTCTGGTCAGCGTGTTTTTGGGACGTGTCTACAAAGGCCTGCACCTGCGCGAGGCTTTCGTTCACTTCGGCAAGAAAATCCTGAAATTCAAGACGCTGATCGTCTGCTGCGTTGCGCAATATCTGCAGAATTTCCTCCAGCACGGCAACAAAGTCGTACCAGTTGAGACCTTTGAGAATATGACGCCTGATGGTATCAGCCAGGTTTACCGATTCACCGGTGATGTGGATGGACTCGAGTATACGCAGCAGCAATGGCTCGACATGCCCGGCGATAAAGGAAAATGCCGGCTCCGCCAGCCCGGAGCGGTCACGAATGAGTTCTCCTTCTATGCTGTCACTGTCATCAGGCTCCAACTTGACCTGATGCTGACCCTGACGCAGGGCGCTGTCTTCCAGGTCGTTTGCCCGACCACTGATTTTTTGGGCGGTGACAGAGACATCGTCTGCGCCGCCGTGCTCCGGGTCCTGCTCTGTTTCCAGATGAATCTCGTGACCGTGCGCCGGGTCAGCGAGGTCGTCCCGGTCCATAAGCTCGCCGGTGATGGCATCGTCTTCGGTGTAGGGGGGGGGCTCTTTGCGCGCTGAGGGCTCTTTATCCGCTGAAGGCTCTTTGCGCGCTGAGGGCTCTTTGCGCGCTGAGGGCTCTCTATTCGCTGAGGGCTCTCTATGCGCTGAGGGCTCTTTCCCCGCTAAGGGCTCTTTTCTGGCTGACGGCTCTTTCCCCGCTGAGGGCTCTCTGTTCGCTGAAGGCTCTCTATGCGCTGAGGGCTCTCTATTGGCTGACGGCTCTTCGTCAGTTGGCCTGGCGGGGTCGCTGGCGCCGAACAGACGTTGCCACAGGCCGACGCTGGCGTTGGACTGGCTGGCGGCAGCCAGATGTTGTTGTTCCTGTTCTTTGAGGGCTTGCACCGATTCGCTCAGTAGTTCGATGAACTGGCGGATCAAACCGGTGTGTTGCTGCGGATCTTCCAGGCGGGAAGACAGGCTGCGGGAGAATTTTTTTAACTGGCGGCGGGATGGGCCGGGCAGGGGGACCTGTTCCAGCTCTTTGATGCTGCTTTCAAATGCCTGTTTCAGGGCCCAGGTACTGGCGTTTTTTTCATTGTCCAGTCGGATGATGGACTTTTCGATGTGCTCCAGTAAAGCTTCCAGACCGGTTTCGCGATCATCGTTGCGCAAAGTGCTGCGCAACTGGGTCAACTGTTTGTCGAGGACCGGGTCATTGCCGTCACCAGCGAGGCTGACACCGAGCAGACCCCGGCGCAGCAAACGAATCCGGTTACTGAGGGATTTTTCGCGCTCCTCGTGTTCTTCCAATGCATCAAGAAACTTGCGTTTCCAGCGCAGCGCTTCTTCACCTTCTTGCATCCGGTGAACCATAGGTCCGTTTCCTGACGCCGGTCTCAGCGCCCTGTTGTTAGCCGCGGCAGAACGGCCGGCCTCGTTTTAAAGGGCGGCTCGTTCCCGCGCAACCAGGAAATCGACGATGGCCAGCATATCCTGTTGGGTACGCACTGCCTCGTTGGTTGTAACCAGGTATTTGCCATTAACGATCACGTTGGGCGTGCTGCGGATCTGGTAGTCCTGCATACGGCTCTCAGCCTGGTTTACCTTGGTGCGCACCGGGAACGAGTTGAAGGCGCGGGAGAATGCTTCTTCGTCCACGCCGTGTGCTGTAAACAGGGCGGCCAGCTGACGTTCATTCTGCAAGCGATTGCCCTGCAGATTGATAGCTTCGAAAATCGGGTCATGGACAGCGTCCACAACATCCAGGCTTTCTGCTGTGTAATAGGCCTGCGCATGAACCTTCATCAACTCATTCCAGATAGCCGGATAATGCATATAGTCGACGTCATCCGGCGCATTGCTGGCCCAGTCGTCAACCAGTGGCTGGAAGCGGAAACAATGCCCGCAGCCATACCAGAATACTTCCAGCACTTCTATTTTGTCCGCATCATTGGTGCGCACCGGCGCCGGCAGTTCCTCATAGTGCGTTCCTGCCACGTACAGGGAAGGCTGCGCCGATGCCGAAAATGCCAAAGCGCTTAGCAGTGCCACAGCACCCAGTTTGATTGCTTGCTTGATCATGTTGCTACTCCACTGTGATTCTTGTGCTTAAGTAGACCATAACGCGGCTGAATAATTGCTGAACGCCGCTCAATCCGACCTAGTTCAGGCCGGAGATATAGCTTGCCAGTGCTTCGATTTCGGCATCCGTCAGACGCTCTGACACGATACGCATGGGCGCAGAGTCGCCGTCATTGTCACGGGCACCTGAGCGGAAGGCTTTCATCTGGCTTTCAATGTATTCCGCATGCTGTCCGCCCAGCGCCGGGAACCCCGCCTGCGCCATACCGCTGCCGGTTGGTGAATGGCAGGCAGAACAGGCGGCAACACCCAGATCGGTGATCCCTGCACGGTAGATCTGCTCGCCAAGCGGCACCAGCTCCGGATCAGCGCCCTGCAAGGTGATTTCCTGTGCCGCATAAAATGCCGCCATATCCATCAGGTCCTGCTCAGTCCTGTTGTCGAGCAGGCCCGTCATCAGCGCTACTTCGCGGGCACCGGATTTGATGTCACGCAGCTGCTTGAGCAGGTAACGCTCACCTTGACCGGCGAGTTTCGGGTTACTGCCCAGTTCACTGTTACCGTCGGTACCGTGGCATGCGGCACAAACAGCCACCTTGCCTTCACCTGCGGCGGCATCACCTTGAGCAGTTGCAGTTACGCTGGTAACTGCCATGAGAATTGTCGCCAGGGAGAGAAATAGTTTTTTCATGGATAATCGTAGTTCCTAAAAATAGTTCCTGAACGGTTGTGAGATCGGTGGTGCGCGCACGAGACGTTTTTCGACACAACGCAGCGACCGGGGAGTATACCACAGCTGCCTGTGATGTGTAGGCACTGAAGGCCACAATAGTCTGCTCTGTTTCGCCAGCGAATTGTCTGCGATAGCGGCGACTTGCGCGGCTATCATGGTCGCGCCGGGGACGTTTAATTGCTGGCTTAATTCAGCCCCGCTCCGGTAGAATGCCTGCCCATGAACTATCAAGCCGCCAAATTCGTGATCAGCGCTGCCAAACTGCGCGACTGCCCGCCGGACAGCCTCAGTGAGGTCGCCTTTGCCGGTCGCTCCAATGCCGGCAAGTCCAGCGCCATCAATACCCTGACGCGCAATGGCCAGTTGGCCAGAACCAGTAAAACGCCGGGCCGCACCCAGCTCATCAACTATTTTGCGATCGACGAAGGGCGCTATCTGGTAGACCTGCCCGGCTACGGTTACGCCAAAGTACCCCTGTCAGTGAAAAACGACTGGCAGGTGCACCTGGAGCAGTATCTCAACAAACGCAATGCGCTCAGCGGTCTGGTGCTGGTGACGGACATCCGGCATGTGTTCAAGGATTTCGACCTGATGATGATTGACTGGGCCCGAAAGCGTCAATTGCCACTGCACATCCTGCTGACCAAGGCCGACAAACTCAAACGCGGCGGCGTGCAGGATGCCCTCACCAAAGCCAGACTGGCGCTGGACGGCATGCCGGACGCCAGCGCACAGGCGTTTTCATCACTCAAGCGCCACGGTGTTGATGTGCTGGCCCAGCGCCTTGACGGCTGGCTGGGCGACCACCCCGCGTCAGCGGATCTGTCCTCAGTGAGCCTCGTCCCAGTTGTCACCGACCCCGACGTCGACGACTAGCGGCACATCCAGTGCGGCAGCGCTGGCCATACGAAAACGCACGCCGTCGCTGAGCAGGTCAACATCAGCCTCGGCCACTTCAAATACCAGCTCATCGTGTACCTGCAGTATCAGTCGTGCATCCAGTGCACCGCTGCCCAGCCAGTGATCTATGTCTACCATCGCCTGTTTGATTATGTCCGCCGCCGTGCCCTGCATCGGCGCGTTGATAGCGGTGCGTTGCGCAGCCTTGCGCAACATGCCATTGCCGGCCTTGATGTCGGGTAGATACAGCCGCCGGCCGAACAGGGTTTCAATATACCCCTGGGATTCAGCGAGTTCGCGCGTGCGCTCCATGTACTCCAGTACACCGGGGTATTTCTCGAAGTAACGATCCACATATTGCTGCGCGTCATGACGGTCGATGCCGAGCTGTTTGGCCAGGCCAAAGGCCGACATGCCGTAGATCAGGCCGAAGTTGATGGCCTTGGCGCGGCGGCGCTGCTCACCGGTGACTTCATCCAGCGTCACACCAAACACTTCCGCCGCAGTGGCTTTGTGAACATCCAGTGCGTTGGCAAAAGCATTGAGCAAACCTTTGTCCTGTGACAGATGCGCCATGATTCTGAGTTCTACCTGGGAGTAGTCAGCCGCCACCAGTTTGTAGCCTTTGGCGGCAACAAACGCCTGACGAATCTTGCGACCCTCGGCACTGCGGATGGGAATGTTCTGCAGATTGGGCTCGGTCGACGACAGACGACCGGTAGCCGCCACTGCCTGCTGGAACGTGGAGTGAATGCGCTGAGTGCTGCGGTTGAGCTGGGCCGGCAGTTTGTCAGTGTAGGTCGACTTGAGCTTGCTCAGACCGCGATGCTCCATGATCATGCTGGGCAGCTCATACTCCAGCGCCAGCTCCTGCAATATCGGCTCCGCCGTTGATGGCTGGCCTTTAGGAGTTTTCTTGAGCACCGGCAGTTGCATCTTGTCGTAGAGAATGACCTGCAGTTGTTTGGGTGAGCCCAGATTGAAGGTCTCACCGGCCAGCGCATAGACGGCTTCCTCGACCTCTGCCAATCGTGTCGCCAGCGCCTGTGACTGCTTGTGCAACAGATCCGGGTCGACCGCTATGCCGTGGCGCTCCAGGCGCTGCAGCACCGGCGCCAGCGCCAGTTCGTAGTAGCGATACAGGCCATCCAGCTCACCGGTTTTTTGCAGCTGGCTCGCCAGCAGGTAACTCAGTCGCAATACTGCATCAACCTGCGGGCCCAGCCACGCCAGCGCAGCGGCGGGGTCGGACTGGCTCAACGCCAGTTTATTGCGCCCGCTACCGGTCAGTGACTCCCTTGAATCCAGACGCTTATGAAGATAGTAAGCGCTCACGTCTTCGATACTGTGGTTGGTCGCCACCGAATTGATGACGTAAGCAGCCAGGTGGGTATCGAAGTGCCAGCGCCCCACCACAATGTCATGATTCAGGAAAATATGGCTCATGCGCTTGGTGTCATGCGCGACCTTGCGCACCAGCGGGTCTTCCAGAATCGGCTTGAGCATGCTCAGGGTCGTGCGCCGGTCCAGGGTCGATGGCGCCTCCAGACTGTCATGCGCCAGCGGTATATAGACCGCCTGCCCGGGTTGCCAGCTGAGGGCCAGACCGATGATCTGCGACAGCATGTAGTGTTCATCTGTGGCCAGTATCGCCACCGCCGTCTGTTTTGCTGCCTTGATGGCATCAATACACTGCCGGAGTCCGGCCTCATCATTGATAAGCTGGTAATTTTCTTCGTCGGTGTTGAGCTGCTCATCGTCCAGCGCACTCTCATTATCCGGCGCCGGCGCACTGCCAAGCTCTTCCTGCGCAGCGGCAAGATCGCTGGCCGAGATGGCAACACCGGCCTTGTCGAGCTCATTGACCCAGGTCTTGAATTCCAGCTCAGTGAACAGTGCCATCAACTGCGTCTGGTCCTCCGGGCCGGGGATCAGCTCATCCAGCGACAACGCCAGCGTGACATCCAGCTTGATGGTGGCAAGTTCATAGGAGAGGCGCAGTTGTGCGATATTGTCACGCAGCTTTTCGCCGACTTTGCCGCCGATTTCATCGGCATGTTCGATCAGGTTATCCACCGAGTCATAGGCCTGCAGCCACTTGACTGCGGTTTTGGGTCCGACACTGGGCACACCCGGAATATTGTCGACCTTGTCACCGGTCAGAGCCAGAAAATCCACGATGCGGCCCGGTGGCAGACCGAATTTATTGACCACGCCGTCGGGGTCAAGGCGCTCGCCGGTCATGGTGTTGATCAGAGTGACGTGATCGGTTACTAACTGGGCGAGGTCCTTGTCACCGGTGGACACCAGGGTATCGCGTTGCTGCTTGCTGGCTTGCGCAGCCAACGTGCCGATGACATCGTCGGCCTCCACATCGGGCACCACCAGCAAGGGCAGGCCCATGGCCTTGATGATCTGGTGGATGGGATCGATCTGACTGCGCAATTCATCGGGCATGGGCGGGCGATGCGCTTTGTATTCGGGATAAATGTCATTGCGAAAAGTGCCGCCCTTGGCATCAAACACGACCGCCACCGGGCTGCCGGGATATTCCTTTTTCAGGCTGCGGATCATGCTGATCACGCCTTTGATGGCACCGGTGGGCTGACCCCGGCTACTGACCAGAGGCGGCAAGGCATGAAAGGCGCGGAACAGGTAGGACGATCCATCAATCAGGATCAGGGGATTGGCGGCTGGCATAATCAAAACGTCCGATGTGAAAGGGGCAAAGCTCTTTACAGGCTATGTCCCTATGGTATCAGACCCTGACGTCAAGCCGGGAGCGATTCAGCGCGCGGCGCACTGTCTGAATGCGTCGGCGACATTGTCCATCAATTGAATATAGGCCATTGGCCCTGCGGTCAGGGTCTGACCCACAGTATCGACCCGGATGCGCCGCAGATCCTTGTCACCCAGTAAGGTGTCGACCGTTGCCGCCTGTGTTGTCACATCTTCCAGCAGACAGTTCAACGGCGTGTTCTCTACCGCTCGACGCACCATCATCATGTGCCTGACGCCGGGCTGCAGCTCTTCACTGGCGACAAAAACCAGTTCGTGTTGCAGTCCAAACTGGCGTTCAAAGTATTGAAAGGCATTATGATAAACAGCGTACTGCGACTGTGCCGGCAGCAGGGCCTGGGCATTAATACCCCGTTCCAATGCTGCCAGGCGCTGCCTGAACAATTCAAGATTGACGCCATACTGTCCGGCATTGTCGGGATCCAGCTCGCTCAGCGCGTCGGCAATGGCTTGCGCAATCAATTGTGCATTACCGGTGTTGAGCCAGACATGCGGATCAATGGTATCGGCCGGTTTATGTTTGTGTCCGGCGTGCAGGCCCTCGTCAGGAATCAATACTTCGCGGCTGTCTTCGCCGCCTGCGCCCGCGTGATGCACCTGTAAGCCGGGCAATGCCAGCACCTGAAGCTGCCGACCATAGGCACCGGCCTGTACAACCGCGTCGCTGAGATAGGTTTCCAGCTCCGGACCCACCCACACAAACAGATCCGCCTGACGCAAGGTGCGCAGCATGGACGGGCGCAGTGTGAAATGGTGATAGGACTGGTTGGACGGAATCAGTACCTCGGGCTCACTGACGCCGTCAGTAATGGCGCGGGCAATCATCTGCAACGGGGTGATACTGGCGACCACCTTTGCTTGCGCCAAAGCCGTGGAACTGGCCAGCACCAGCGAAAGTGTCAATAACAGGAAAACGGCGAAACGCGGCACGGTGAAGGCCGATACAAACGTAGTACAATACGCTGCCTGCCGGCACGGTGGTTGTCCTGTCTTCGGGAATCGATTACTCATGAAATTTCACGGCCTCTTAGAAATGCTATGATATACCATTTCTTCCAAACAGTTTAGTATTTGCGACAACACGTCACATTCTGGCGTTATGACGCGATTGCAGGAAACGTCCGCCGGGGCATAACGACATGACATATGAGCGGGGCATATGAATAGCGAGATACTCATCAAAGCGGACAATATCGGTTTCAGCGCCGCCGATCGTCAAATTCTGCAACAGATCAATCTGGAGGTTCGGCAGGGTCAACTATTAACGCTTATCGGGCCCAATGGCGCCGGCAAAACCACGCTGGTGCGCATCGTACTGGGATTGTTGCAACCGCATACCGGGACACTGCAACGCTCTGCAGGTCTGCGTATCGGTTATATGCCGCAGAAACTGTTTATTGAACCGACGCTGCCATTGACGGTCCGGCGCTTTCTGCAGCTCGCTGCGCCGGGGCGCCGGCAGCCGGTAAAACCGCTATTGGAGGAAGTCCGGATAGCGCACCTTATGGACCAGCAGGTATCCGCCCTGTCCGGCGGCGAACTGCAACGGGTGCTGCTGGCACGGGCACTGAGTCAGTCACCACAGTTGCTGGTACTCGACGAACCGGCGCAAGGGGTGGATGTGACCGGTCAGGTGGAGCTGTATCAATTGATCAACAGTATCCGCGACCAGCATGGCTGCGGAGTGCTGATGGTGTCACATGATCTGCACCTGGTAATGGCAACGACAGATGAGGTGATTTGCCTGAATCAACACATCTGCTGCCACGGCAAACCGGAACACGTCAGCCATGACCCGGCCTACCTGGCGCTGTTTGGACGCCGGGAGGCTGAAACACTGGCCGTGTATACCCACCACCACAATCATAGCCACGATTTGACTGGCGACATCAGCCACGATGCCTGCGACCATTCAGACACCCATGACAAGGATCATCACCATGGCTGATTTTATGGTTTACGCGCTGATCGCAGGATTGTTCATCGCCGTTGTTGCCGGACCACTCGGGTGCTTCGTGGTTTGGCGACGCATGTCCTACTTTGGTGACACGCTGGCACATTCGTCCTTGCTGGGCGTGGCGCTGGCGATTTTGTTCAGCATCAACCTGCAGCTCGCCATCATCACCAGCTGTGCGATATTTGCCGGCGTGCTGTTGTTACTGGAACGACGTCAGCTGCTGGCCACCGACACCCTGTTGGGCATCATCGCGCACAGTACGCTGGCCTTTGGCCTGCTGGTGCTGTCGCTGTCGGATATGGTTCAGGTCAATCTGATGGCGTTTCTGTTCGGTGACCTGCTGACCGTAACCCGTAACGACCTGATATGGATCATTGGCAGTTGTGTGGTCACGGCCGCGCTGTTGATCTGGTACTGGGATCAGTTCCTGGCATTGACCGTGCACCGGGAGCTGGCGCAGATAGAAGGCATTGCGGTTGACCGGCTATACGCGCTGCTGGTGATGCTGATTGCGCTGTTGATTGCGGTCGCGATGAAAATTGTGGGTGTACTGCTGATTACGTCATTGTTGATCATTCCGGCCGCAGCGGCACGCCGGGTCGCCAATACGCCAGAACAGATGGCCGTGGGCGCGGCCATCGCCGGTTGCCTGTCGGTGCTGGGCGGGATGTCGATGTCGTACTTCTGGGATACGCCGGCGGGGCCGTCAATCGTCGCCACCGCCTGCTGTCTGTTTATCCTGCTGTACCTGAAGCCGGCGCCGCGCTAAAAACTACCGGCGTCTCAATCAGATTGTCTGACGGATAATCTGGTAGGCTTCGAGGATATTGGCGCGACGAATATTGGGTTCCAGAAACCCGCGGTACTGGCCCTGCGGATCGATAAGCAGGATATTGCCGCTGTGGTCGACCATAAACTCATTGCTGTCGCTGCCATCCTGTGTCGGCACCGGCATGACACCATGCGAGATGTAAAGATCGCGCGCCAGACCCGATACCTCGGAATACTCCCCGTTCACCCCCAGAAAGTCTTCGTGGTAGGTCTCCATGTATCGTGCGATCTGAGCGGTGTCATCGCGGAACGGATCGACGCTGATCATCACTACCTGGGTATCAGCCTGATAGGGGCCGGCCGCCAGATCCCGATAAAAGCCGGTCAACTCGTTCATGGTCAGCGGGCAGATATCGGGGCAATTGGTAAAACCAAAAAATATCAGACTCCACTGGCCTTGCAGTGACTGATCGGTAAAAGGCTCGCCGTGATGGTCCAGCAAATTGAAGGGGTCGATTGCTACCGGCTCTTCGTAAACCATGGCGCCGATTTCACGCAACTCCTCCTGTGACACCTGGGCAGCATTGTTGCCTGAATAACGGAAGAACGTGACTGCCAACACCAGCAACACCCACAGCAGACACACAATCAGTGTGATCTTGATATTTCTCTTCATAATTTGACGCCTGTAAAACGATTGTCAGGAAAACAGTCAGGTAAACAGATAGTGATCAACCAGCAGCACCGGGAACAAGACCATCAGATAAACGATGGAGTATTTGAAGGTGTCCATGGCCGTTGAGGCCTTGGGACGGTACATCAGCATCAGCGACCACCACAGGAAGCCGCCGCCGAGCAGCAGCGCTGCCGCAAGGTACAGCAGGCCGCTCATGCCGATCAGCCAGGGCAGAACACTTACCAGAATCATGATTACGGTGTACAGGATGATGTGGATCTTGGTGAGGTGCTCGCCATGGGTGACCGGCAGCATGGGTATGCCGGTTTTGGCATATTCTTCCTTGCGATGAATAGCCAGCGCCCAGAAATGCGGCGGGGTCCAGGCAAATATGATCAGCACCAGAATCAGCGCACCCGGTTCGATGGTACCGGTAACCGCCGACCAGCCCAACAGGGGCGGCATGGCGCCGGACAGTCCACCAATGACAATGTTTTGTGGTGTTGCCCGCTTCAGATAGCCGGTATAGATGAAGGCATAACCAATAAAGGAGGCCAGCGTCAGCCAGGCGCTGAGGGCATTGACCCAGAACAGCATGATGGCCATGCCCGCAATACCAATGGCGGCCGCGAACGCCGCGGCCTGCTTGGGCGCCACCCGGCCCTGGGGCATGGGCCGGTTATGGGTGCGACGCATCACCGCATCTACCTTGCGATCAATCAGATGGTTGACCACGGCACCGGAGCCTGCCACCAACGCAATGCCCAGATTACCCAGAATCAGGACATCCAGTGGCACCATGCCAGGTACGGCCAGAAACATACCTACCATTGAGGTCAATATCATCAGCATGACCACACGAGGTTTGCACATCTCGTAGTAGTCGCGCCAGTTGGCCGTCTGTTTCTGTGTAAGCTCTGTCACAAGGCTCTCTCTGTTGCCCGGATCCGCCAGACCTGATTTGGGGGCATGATCGTTGCTAATTACTGAGTGTGTCAATGAGGGTTGGTAATTGTACCGCAAAACACCATTTAAGCGAAAAAAATGAGGACAAGCAGTGTTATTAGCGGTAAATTGGGCTCATGCACCGTTGAAAAATAATAACGCTGTGCCTTGTTAGTCTGATTTCTGGAGTAGTCATCTGGACTAATAGATGTTCGAACAGCGATCTCATGAATAAAAAAGGAGAAGCTAGATGAAATGTATCTATTATCTGTCACCGACCCTCAAAAGTACGCACGAGATTTCTGACGATCTGCATGCCATCGGTGTAGACGACTGGTTCCTGCACATCCACAGCAAGGATGAAAGCGGACTGGTCAAGGAGCACCTGCACTCCAGCAATTACCTTGAATCCCTGGACTTTATCCGCGAGGGTTTTATCGGCGCATCCATTGGTTTTGTTGCCGGTCTGGCATTGGCCGGCCTGGCGTATGTCACTGAGCCCTTTGCCATGCCGATTCCGCTGATCGGGTTCATCGGCATTGTGTTTGTGTTGACCTGCTTTGGCGCCTGGGTGGGAGGTCTGACCGGCACCATGCAGACCAACAAGAAGATTGCGCACTTCAAGGATGACATCAAAGCCGGGAAATATCTGGTGCTGATCTATGCCAAGGAGCGTCAGGTTAAAAAGATTCAGGAAATGATGGCGCAGAAACATTCCGAGGCTGTCCTGGCCGCGGTTGATCCGCACTTCCTCAACCCGTTTGCAGATCTGCAAATGGTCCGTGCATAAAATGCGGCACCGGACACTGGAGCTGTTGCACTGATTTAAACATTGCTATACGATCCGGAGAAGTAGGCGGTGCCTGACATCGCCTGCTCCGCTCGATTGATCGAAGTTACACGTTGAGTACCCATCCGAAAGATAAATAATAAAAGGAGGGAGCGACGTTGTGAACGTACTGATCCGTACCGTTCGTAGTCAACTGCGTGACTGCAACATTCATACCCGATTGATCCCGCCTGTCCGGGGTCCGCGGTCCTTTATTATCTTTCGCTATACAGTTGCTGTATCCACTGTTGTCCGTGCTCGCACTTTCACAAGGATATCCCGCGTATGGCTATTGCTGTTGTTATTGTCCTGTTGGTTGTCGGCTCCGTTGTCTTTCATTTTGTCAGCCCCTGGTGGTTCACCGAAATCGCATCGCACTGGACGAGTGTCGATTTCACCATCAACCTGACATTCTGGGTGACCGGGTTCGTATTTGTTGCTGTGAACCTGTTCCTGGCGTACAGCGTATTCCGCTATCGTCAGCGCAAAGGTGAAGCCAGCAAGGCGGTTTACGAACCGGAGAATGCCCGGCTGGAAACCGGCCTGACCGTACTGACAACGCTTGGCGTTGCCGCCATGCTGGCCCCCGGCCTGTTTGTGTGGGCACAGTTTGTCTCCGTGCCGGAAGAGGCCACTGAATTTGAAGCCTTCGGTTCGCAGTGGCAATGGGCCTTCCGTTATCCCGGTGACGACGGCCAGTTGGGCACCGCTGACATCGAACACATTACCGAAACCAACCCCTGGGGTATCAACCCCGACGACCCCAATGGCCAGGATGACCGGGTCGTCAAGAAACCCTACATGATGCTGCCCATCGATCAGCCGGTGAAAGCCTTGCTGCGCTCACGCGATGTGCTGCACAACTACACAGTACCGCAGTTCCGCATCAAGATGGATATGGTCCCCGGCATGGTGTCATATCTGTGGCTGACACCCACCCGTACCGGTGTTTTCGATATCCTGTGTGAACAATATTGTGGGCTGGGTCATCACATCATGCGCGCGCGCGTTGAAGTTGCTCCGGCCGACCAGTATGCCGCGTGGCTGCAGGCGCAACCCACGTTTGCCGAAACCCAGGAGCAACCGGACGCTGATATCGCCGCCGGCCAGCAATCCTTCATGGTTTGCGCCAGCTGTCATGGCCAGCAGGGCGAAGGCAACCCACAGGTGAATGCACCCAAACTCGCCGGCTTGCAGCCCTGGTACATCGATCGCCAGTTGCGTTATTACCAGCAGGGTATCCGCGGTGCAGCCGAAGGTGATCAGCTGGGTGCCATGATGGCGCCTATGGCAAACACGGTGGCTTCGCCGGAAGCCCGCGCCAATGTTTCTGCCTATATCGCGACACTGCCACAGTCACCGGCGGCGACAACAATTACCGAAGGTGACCCGGCACGTGGCATGCGCATTTATAGCGCCAATTGTGCGTCCTGTCACGGTGATGATGGCAAGGGCAGCTGGGCAACCGACGCGCCCGCGCTGGCCGGCATGGACGACTGGTATCTGGCCACTCAATTGCAGAAATACCGCGACGGCGTTCGCGGCGCACATCGCGACGATGATTACGGCTATCAGATGACATCCATGGTTAAAGCCATGCGCACTCAGGAACAGCAGAACGATGTGCTCAGCTACATCAATACCCTGCGTTAATGGAAGGCACCAAAACGAATTTCGAAAACTAAAATAAAGATAACCGCAGGTTCGGTTGATACCGGGAGGACGTTTACATGGCATATGTTCCATTAGCGGACCAGGATGATGCTCACGCGCTGCACGACCCGCAGAGCTTTGTGACCAAATACATCTGGAGTCAGGATCACAAGGTCATTGCAATACAGTACGGCGGCGTTGCGATTTTTGTCGGTCTGATTGCGCTGGGGCTGTCCATCCTGATGCGCCTGCAGCTGGGCTTCCCGGATACCGTCAGCTGGATCAATCCGGCCTTCTATTATCAGGCTGTCACCATGCACGGCATGATCATGGTGATCTATCTGTTGACCGCGCTTTTTCTTGGCGGGTTCGGCAATTACCTGATCCCTTTGATGTGCGGTACCCGGGACATGGTATTTCCGTTTCTCAACATGCTGAGCTTCTGGTTTTACCTGGTGTCCGTGATTATCCTGCTGGCCAGCTTTTTTGTGCCGGGAGGTCCCACGGGGGCCGGTTGGACGTTGTATGCGCCACAGTCAATTTCACATGGCACCCCCGGCAGTGAGGGCGGTATTCTGTTGATGCTGATTTCGTTGGCCGTGTTCATTATCGCCTTCACCATGGGCGGCCTGAACTATGTCACAACGATACTGCAAGCCCGAACCCGCGGCCTGACATTGATGCGGTTGCCCCTGTCAATCTGGGGCATTTTCACGGCCACGGTGCTGGGTCTGTTTGCTTTCCCGGCGCTACTGGTCAGCGCCATCATGATGGGGTTCGATCTGGTGCTGGGTACCAGCTTCTTCATGCCGGCAATGATGGAACTGGGTGCACAGAACGACCACGAAGGTGGCAGCCCGATTCTGTTCCAGCATTTGTTCTGGTTCTTTGGTCATCCCGAAGTTTACATCGTTGCCTTGCCCGCATTTGGCCTGGTCTCGGATGTCATCAGTACCCATGCCCGCAAGAACATTTTTGGTTATCGCATGATGGTCTGGGCCATCATCGCCATTGGTGGTCTCAGCTTCATGGTGTGGGCGCATCACATGTACGTCAGCGGCATGAATCCGTATTTCGGTTTCTTCTTCGCCACCACCACACTGGTGATTGCGATACCGACCGCGCTGAAAGTGTACAACTGGGTACTGACCTTATGGCAGGGCAACATCCGCCTGAATACGCCGATGCTGTTTGCCATCGGTTTTATCTTTACCTTTGTTCATGGCGGCCTGACTGGCCTGTTCCTGGGTAACGTGGTGATTGATGTGCCGTTGGCGGACACCTACTTTGTTGTTGCCCACTTCCATATGGTGATGGGCGTGTCGCCGGTACTGGTGTTGTTCGCAGCGCTGTACCACTGGTACCCGAAAGTAACCGGCCGCATGTTCAACGAGACCATAGGCAAGGTGCATTTCTGGTGTACCTTCCTGGGCACCTACGCAATTTATTTGCCGATGCATTACCTGGGTTTCCTGGGTGTACCCCGACGTTACTACGAAATGGGCAATACCGATTTTATTCCGGAAACAGCGCAGGTACTGAACGCCAATATCACGTTGGCGGCAATTTTTGTTGCCACCGCGCAGATCCTGTTCTTCATCAACATTTTCTGGAGCCTGAAACATGGTGAGAAAGCCGGTGGTAACCCCTGGGGTGCTACCACGCTGGAATGGCAGACACCTGACACGCCACCCAAACACGGTAACTGGGGCGACGAACTGCCGGCAGTGTACCGCTGGGCGTACGACTACAGTGTGCCAGGCATGGACAAGGACTTTGTTCCGCAGAACGAGCCGGGTGAAGAATATGAAAAAAATGCACATCACAAGGGAGCATAACGGTTATGAGTTTTTATCGTGATGTCACCAGAAAACCCTGGAACACAGTAGGACTGCCGGAGGGCATCGATCCGCGACCGGCATTCAACATGCCCAATGAGAAGGTGGCCCTGATTATTTTTGCCACCTGTGCCAGTGTGCTTTTCTCGCTGCTGGTGGTGTCCTATTTTATTCGCATGACGGTGGGCGACTGGGTACCGCTGGCAACACCCACCATGTTGTGGGTCAATACCGGCGTGCTGGTGCTGAGCAGTCTGTGTTTCCATTTCGCGGTATTACAATCCCGTAAAACCGGTTCGGTGCGTTTCGGCTCCGGCGCCGGTCTGTTATCGCTGGCCGGCGGTTTGCTGGCGATCGGGTTTATAGTCGGACAATACAGCGTGTCGGCACAGTTACTCGCTGCGGGCCACGGTTTGCGGGTCAATGCCGCCAATGCGTTCTTTTATCTGCTCACCGGTATCCACGTCCTGCATTTGCTCGGCGGCCTGTGGGTGTGGGGCAAAGCACAACTGCGACTGGCACTGGGCAGCGATGCCAAAGACGCGCGTCTGAGTCTGGAGCTTTGCGCCTGGTACTGGCATTTTCTGCTGGTTATCTGGGCCGGGTTGTTCTACCTGCTCATATCAACATGATCGCGTCGCAGTCGATGCAGGATTGAACACAAGAATAGAAAAACAAGGAATCTATCATGAGTCACAGCAGCACAGTTGATGCAAGCGTCAGTGGTAGTACGGCTCCCGCAGCCGACGGCGTGACTGGTTTCATAAACGATTGGTCGGCCGACAAACAGACATATCATGTGCCCTGGGGTAAGGCCATGATGTGGATCTTTCTGGTCAGCGATACCTTTATCTTCTCCTGTTTTCTGGTCGGTTACATGACCGTCCGGATCTCAACGGCAGATCCCTGGCCGTTGGCAACCGAAGTGTTCGCGCTGTCATTTTTTGGCAGTGATCCGATTCCCCTGATTCTTATAGCGATCATGACATTTGTACTGATTACCAGTAGCGGCACCATGGCGCTGGCGGTGAATTACGGGTATCGCAAGGACAAGAAGAAGACCGTGATTCTGATGTGCGCCACTGCAGCGTTAGGTGCCACCTTTGTTGGCATGCAAATGTACGAATGGTCCAAATTGATTGGTTATGGAGTCAGACCCTGGGGCAATCCCTGGGGGGCTGATCAGTTTGGTTCGGTGTTTTACATGATCACCGGCTTTCACGGTCTGCATGTAACCGGTGGTGTTATCTATCTGTTGGTTGTCGCGCGAAAAGTCTGGCTTGGGCACTACGAGAAAAAAGGCTACGAGATAGTCGAAATCACAGGTCTGTACTGGCACTTTGTTGATCTTGTCTGGGTGTTCATTTTCGCTTTCTTTTATCTGCTTTAACACCGGCGGATACTGTTAACGAGCTTGGTTAGAATTTTGGATTTACCGCTGAAGGAGAATACACATGGCAACAACAGCAAGCGGACAACAGCAGCATCCTTTAGGCATTTATATAAAAATCTGGATACTGCTGTTTGTGTTAAGCATGTTCAGCTACATGGTGGACTATTTTGATGTGCAAGGCGTCATGCGCTGGACGCTTGTGCTGGTATTCATGGCGTTAAAAGCCGGCTTCATTCTCGCCATTTTCATGCATGTGGTCTGGGAAAGAATGGCGTTGGCGTTGACGATTCTTGGGCCGCCGATGATACTCCTGTTACTGATTTTCTTTATGGCCGTTGAAGGCAATTATACGGAGGATGCGCGGGTGCAGTACTTCGGCCATGACGCTGACCGGTCGCCTCTGCATGTAGAGCATTGACACGCTAATTGCCAGAACAAAAAAAGGGTGTTTGTCTTTAATGACAAACACCCTTTTTTGATTTGCATACGCTGACCTAGCCCAGGCTTGAATGTCTCAGCAGTCGATCCAGGTCTGTCTTGATATCTTCCGTGGTGTGACTGCCATCGTAATACATCATGACATTACCAACCGGATCGACGAAAAATACATAGTCGTCTGTCGACAAATCTATGTCGACACCTTTGGCGGCAAGACTTTGCTGCAGCTGCTGCGCGGAGGAATAGGCGATTCCCATACTGGGATACTCCTCGCGGAAATGATCAGCGGTCTGTTGCGCGATGGGAGCACTGTCGGCGTGCAGATAGTAGCGACGCACCCGCTCGACGTTCTTGCCCAATACAATGTGAAGCTGACGCAGATAAAACACACGCCCTTCACAGGCAGCATCACAAGCACCGGCATTTACGTAGACCATGAGCCAGGGCTGTGCATCGTATTCTTCTTCACTTTCCAACGTCGCAACAAACTCTTCGAAGCTGCTGAACATTGGCGCGCCAGTTGCGTCAGCCATACCCAGATCAGTAATGTCAGCGGGCGGCAGGATAAAGTTACCTTTGTTAACGGTGCCGCCACCAAAACCACCGTTCTCGGTGGCGGCACGGAAGGCAAATGTCGCCATGGTAATAGGCACAAACGCAATTAACAGCAGGAACGCCAGCTTGAGCTTGCTGCGGGTCAGATCTTTCATATCAATTCTCCGGACGTCTGAAACTGAATAGCAAAAACAAAATAACAAGGACCACGGCCATAAAGAACCATTGCACCGCATAAGCCCGATGCGTCTCCGGGCTCAGCGTCACTGGCTGCCAGTTGATCTGTCTGAGTCCTGGCGCTCCGGCATCAAGGCGGACGCTGTAAGGCAGTACCGGCTCGTCGAGCAGCGCTGACATCTGTGCCATATCCAGACTTTGAATCACCCTGGGCCAGGGGTTGTCACCGGCTGGCTCTTCCTCACCTAACACCATGATATCGCCGCCAGGTACATACACTGTTCCGCGAATGCTTACGCCCTCATCTGTCACACTGACGTCGGGCAGGGTCTGACGATCCGGACCCTGCGCTATCCAACCACGGTTGACCAGCAATAACCCGCTGTCTGTTTGCAACGGAGTAATCAGCTCGTATCCGACCCGTCCCTGATTAATGCGATTATCGAGCAGGAACTGCCGGTCGTTGTCGTAGCGTCCGGTCGTTTCAATCCGCCTCCAGGCGATGTCTTCAACGGCCTGCCAGTCGATCTGCGCCAGCGGCACCGGTGCTTGTGCTGCTTTCAGATCGTAGCTGAGTTGCGTTTCGCGTTTTTCCTGTTCGCGCTGCAATTGCCAGAAACCGAGGTAGACCAGCAACGGAAGCAGTAGCACGGTAAACAGTGTCAGTTTCCAGTTAAAGTGACGCACGCAGACCTCTATGGTGTCAGACCTGGAGATTCAGATCTGTGTCAGTCGTCAGTTACGGTTCAGCAGTCTACTATGATCTGCTAATATGACTATTTATTTCGTCCCCGGGATTCAACATGCTCAGAGTGATTATCATACTTCTGCTGGTTGCGATTGTAGTCAGCCTGGTTGCTGGCTATGTGTTTTTCTACAAAGATCAGGGCCGCTCCAAGCGTGTCATGTATGCATTGGGTGTTCGTGTCACTCTGGCCGTTATTCTGATGATCTGTGTGTTCTACGGTATCAGCACCGGTCAATTGAGCTTTGGCGCACCCTGGAGCTGAGATAGGCGCGAAGCAAAACACGCATCTGTTGAGCAGAGCATAAAAAAAGACGGCCCGTCATGCGAGCCGTCTTTTTTGTTGTTCTTCTTTTTTGTGCTGTCGTCTGGCCTTGCTCAGGCGTAAGGCCAGATTGTCACGAATGACTTACAGGCAGTATACAAAGATAAACAGGCCGACCCAGACCACGTCAACAAAGTGCCAGTACCACGCTGCCGCTTCGAAGCCGAAATGGTCGTTAGGCTTGAAGTGACCCTTGATGCAACGGATCAGCATGACCGTGAGCATAAACGTACCCAGCGTCACGTGGAAGCCGTGGAAGCCGGTCAACAGGAAGAACGTTGAGCCGTAGATACCCGAGTCCAGTGTAATGCCATAATGGCCGTAGGCTTCAACATATTCCAGTGCCTGCAGGCCCAGGAAGATAACACCCAGGCCGACTGTCACCGACATCCACTGAATCAGACGCTTGCGGTTTTCAGCTTTCAGCGCAACGTGAGCAAAATGCAGTGTCACCGATGACGTGATCAGGATTACGGTGTTCCAGAAGGGCAGGTAGCCGGCAAAAAACGCGGGCGACCATGAAGTGACATTCAGCCCTTCATGCGGGTTGGGATAAGCGGAGGGATCCGGGTTAACCAGCAGTGGCCAGGCTGCCTGGAACTGCGGCCACAGGAACTCACCTGCGCTGCCTTTGTCGCCTTCGCCGCCCAACCAGGGCACGGACAACTGTCGGACGTAGAACAGGGCGCCGAAGAATGCCGCGAAGAACATGACTTCGGAGAAGATAAACCAGCCCATGCCCCAAACGTAGGAACGCTTGAGCTGGGCACTGTTCAGACCCGCGTGATTCTCACGTATGGTCGTGGCAAACCACTGGAACAGTATGAAGGACAGGATCGTAAAGCCGATCAGTGCCGTCCAGGTGGAACCAGTGACACTGGCCCCTGCGCTGATGTCGTTCAGTACTCCGCCCAGACCGAATACTGTCAGGAACAGACCAATGGATGCAAAGAACGGAAATTTGCTCTGTTCCGGCACATAATAGGTTTCATGGGAGCTTTCGCTGGCCATCTTATTTCTCCAAAAAAAACAATATTATTGTCGTTTACCGTGCTGCTAATGCTTTTAATTTGCTGCTTTTTTCCGTGATATCGTAAAGCGTATAGGACAAGGTCAATTTGCCGATATCGGCTGGTAGTGCCGGATCAACAAAAAATCGCAATGGCATATCCGCCGACTCTCCCGGTTGCAGGATCTGTTCTTCAAAACAGAAACACTCCACCTTGTTGAGATGCCCTGCGGCTGCGCTGGGCGCCACGCTGGGTATGGCCTGTCCGACCATGACCCTGTCGCTACTGTTAGTCACTTTGTAGCTGATCATGTTGACTTCACCGGCCTTGACCTTGACCTGGGTGGCGCTGGGAACAAACCCCCAATCCATGTCAGCGTTCTCGCGGGCAATGAACTGCACCGTAATTTCGCGGGTTTCGTCAACGATCTCGCCGGCTTCGGCCTGGACTGCAAGATTATTGGTCTTGCCGTTCAGGCCGGTGATGTCGCAGATCACATCGTATAGAGGTACCAGAGCAAATCCGAAAGCAAACATGCCTACAACAGCAAACAACAACTTTGTTACCAATGTCTTGTTTTTAGATGGCGCTTTGTCAGTTTTCATATTCGTTACTCCGACTTATTACTCAAATACAGTCATCACGAACCAGCGGACTATCTCAACTTACTATCTCAACTTACTATCTCAACGTACTATCTCAACCTACTATCCCCAACGTACTGCCCGTACCCGTTATCAGTGGGGCACCAGGCTCAGTGTTACTGAGCCTTGATCAGGGCGGGGTCGGGCGGTGTTTCAAAGGTGTGGTAAGGCGCTGGTGACGCCACTGTCCACTCCAGACCCTGAGCACCTTCCCAAACCTGAGCCGTTGCTTTTTTGCCACCGCGAATACACTTGATGACAACAAACAGCAGGATCAGCTGGGAGAAACCGAACAGGAAGCCACCAACACTGGAGATCCAGTTGAAGTCAGCAAACTGCAACGCGTAGTCCGGGATACGACGCGGCATGCCGGCCAGACCCAGGAAGTGCTGCGGGAAAAACAACAGGTTGACGCCGACAAATGACAGCCAGAAGTGTAGCTTGCCCAGGTTCTCGTCGTACATGTAACCAGTCCACTTGGGCAGCCAGTAATAGGTTGCAGCCATCAGGGAGAACACGGCACCTGGCACCAGCACGTAATGGAAGTGAGCAACCACGAAGTAGGTGTCATGGTACTGGAAGTCAACCGGGGTAATCGCCAGCATGACACCCGTGAAACCACCGATGGTGAACAACACCACAAAGGCAATGGCAAACAGCATTGGCGTTTCAAACGTCATGGAACCACGGAACATGGTAGCCACCCAGTTGAAAACCTTCACGCCTGTCGGCACCGCAATCAGCATGGTTGCGTACATGAAGAACAGCTGGCCGGCCAACGGCATACCCACTGTAAACATGTGGTGTGCCCATACGATGAAGGACAGGAACGCGATAGATGCAGTTGCATATACCATGGAGTCATAACCAAACAGACGCTTGCGTGCGAAAGTCGGGATGATGGCAGACACAATACCAAATGCCGGCAGAATCATGATGTAAACTTCAGGGTGACCGAAGAACCAGAACAGGTGCTGGAACAGAACCGGGTCACCACCACCAGCGGCATCAAAGAATGCGGTGCCGAAGTGGATGTCAAACAGCATCATGGTAACCACACCGGCCAGAACCGGCATAACAGCAATCAGCAGATACGCAGTGATCAACCAGGTCCATACGAACAGCGGCATCTTCATCAGGGTCATGCCGGGGGCACGCATGTTGAGGATGGTGGCAATCACGTTGATCGCACCCATAATGGATGACGCACCCAGAATGTGAACGGCAAAGATGAAGAACGTGGTTGAAGGCGGACCATAGGTTGTCGACAACGGTGCATAGAAGGTCCAGCCGAAGTTGGGGCCGCCGCCTTCCATGAACAGAGTCGATACCATCATCGCGAATGCGAATGGCAGAATCCAGAAACTCCAGTTGTTCATCCGCGGCAACGCCATGTCAGGCGCGCCAATCATCAGCGGAATCATCCAGTTGGCCATACCCACAAACGCAGGCATGACCGCACCAAATACCATGATCAGACCATGCATGGTCGTCATCTGGTTAAAGAAGAGAGGGTCGACAAACTGCAGACCTGGCTGGAACAGTTCAGCGCGAATCACCAGGGCAAAAGTGCCGCCCAGGAGAAACATGGCGAAGCTGAACCACAAGTACATAGAGCCAATATCTTTATGGTTGGTAGTAAACAACCATCGCGATATGCCTTTGGCGGGGCCGTGATGATGATCGTGTGCAGCGCTCATGGTTTTTACTGTCCTTCTTGAATATATGCGTTGACTTCGGTTGGCTGAACCAGATCGCCCGTGTCGTTGCCGAAGGCATTGCGAACGTAGGTAATAATGGCAGCCAGTTGAATCGGGTTCAGTTGTCGGCCATAGGCCGCCATCGCTGTACCGTCGACACCGTTGACAAGAGTGTCCATGGTGACTACGCGATCACCCGTGGCTTTTGCGCTGCCGGCAAGTGCCGGGAATACCGGGGGCATGCCCACACCACCCGCCTGGTGGCAGGCCACGCAGTTCTGGGTGTAGATCTGCTCGCCCTGCGCCATGGCATCTTCCATGGACAGTTCAGCGTTTGCCAGTTCACGAATCTCGGCGGCAGCGGCCTGCTGATCGGCGTACCATGCCTGGTACTCTTCCGGCGGCAGCGCGTGGACTACGATCGGCATGAAGCCGTGATCCATGCCACACAGCTCGGCACATTGGCCGCGATAGACACCGGGCTCTTCAACGACCACCCAGGTTTCATTGATGAAGCCGGGAATAGTGTCCTTCTTAATGGCAAAGTCAGGCACCCACCAGGCATGCAGCACGTCGGCAGAGGTCATCAGGAAGCGAACACGGGTGTCGGTCGGAATCACCAGCGGACGGTCAACGTCCAGCAGATAGTTCTCCGATTTCTCGATGTCGTTGCTGATTTCTTCGCGGGAGGTACTCAGCGTACTGAAAAAGGAGACTTCCTCGTCGTCCATGTTTTCACGCATGTAGGTGTATTCCCAGCGCCACTGATAACCGGTGATCTGGATATCCAGCTCGGAGCCGGTGGTGTCGTATGCATCGGTCAACACGCGGGTTGCCGGAATCGCCATCAGGATCAGGATCGCGAAGGGAATCAGCGTCCAGACAATCTCCACCTTGGTGCTTTCGTGGAAAGTTGCCGGTTTGGCGCCTTTGGATTTGCGATGATGGATGATGGACCACAACATGACGCCAAATACCACAACCCCGATGGCAACTACCCACCAGAAGATTGTCATATGAAGGCCATAGGTATCTCGACTCATTTGGGTTACGCCCCTGGGCATGTTCAATTCCCAGGCTGCATGCAGACCCGCACTCCAGAACATCAGAGTGCTGAGGGCAAGGCCTAACCACAGCTTTGCTTTGGACAACATTCGCCGTGTCTCCGTAATAGTAAGAAAGGGCTGTTATAAACGTTTTCAGGTTTTATTGTTTTAGCCCGGCGCCTGCATTATTGCAGTTGCGGGCGGCTTAAATCACCGTGCCGATAGGTGCAGGCGTCGGATCCGGCGTACCGGAGCTGATACCAGCGCAAATATCGCAGACCTGCCCCATGCTTTCCGGGGCGGACTTGGTTGGCAGGACATTGGGATACAATGTAAAGCGCCGGGCATTATAACAAAACTTATTTCGATAATGCCATCGTAACTGACCAGAATCGATCGCTGTGTTGTTAAAAGACGGCACCAAGCTGTCAATTCAGTCCGCGTGCACTATAGTGATACTGATCAGACCCAGCTCTGCGCCAGATCAATATTGCCCGATATTTATTGTATTTGCAGGCCTTCCTGTTTCAATAATGCGGCCAGATCAGGTTCTCTGCCCATAAAATCGGTAAACAGGGATAAAGCGTCGGCACCGCCGCCTTTTGACAATATTTTGTCAAGAAACGCCTTGCCAGTGATCGGATTAAGCACTCCCGTCTCCTCGAACCGGGAAAAAACATCGGCGGACAACACTTCGGCCCATTTGTAGCTGTAATAGCCGGCCGAGTAACCACCGGCAAATATATGCGAGAAACTGTTCTGAAAGCGGTTATAACAAGGGACCGGATAAACGGCGGTTTTGCTTCGGGCCATGGTCAGCACCTCCGCCACAAAATCATGCGACATATCAACCGGCGTCTGGTGCAGCGCAAAATCAAACAGTGCAAACTCCAGTTGCCGTACGCTGTGCATGCCTGACTGGAAGTTTTTCGCTGCCAGCATCTTGTCGAGCAGCGCCTGCGGCAAAGCCTCACCCGTCTGGTAATGCGCGGAGATCAGTCCGATCGACTCGGGATCCCAGCACCAGTTTTCCATCAATTGGCTAGGCAGCTCGACAGCATCCCAGGCGACACCACTGATACCGGAACAGCGCAGATAGTTTTCCCGGGTCAACATATGGTGCAGGCCATGGCCGAACTCGTGAAACAGGGTGGTGACATCATTGTGTGTCAGCAACGCGGGCGTGTCGGCATCGGCGGGCGGTGCAAAATTACACACCAGGTAAGCCACGGGAATCTGCTGCTGCACTGCGATTCCATCGGCCGTGATCAGGCGTCGGCTGCGGCAATCGGCCATCCATGCACCACCGCGCTTGCCCTCGCGGGTAAACAGATCAAAGTAGAAACGCGCGACGATATCTCCATCACGGCGGATATTGTAAAACGACACCGACGGATCCCAGACGCCGGCGCTGGTATCGGGCTCCACCTGCACGCCATACAGAGTTTCCACGATGGCAAACAGGCCTTCACGCACCTTGTCCAGCGGGAACCAGGCACGCAGTTCTTCCTGCGAAATATCGTAATTCTGCTTGCGCAGTTTTTCGCTGTAATATCCCACATCCCAGGCATTGAGCTGCTCCACGCCATGTTCCGTGCGCGCGAAATCACACAGCTCCTGAAACTCACGCTGCGCGGCTGGTCGACTGTACTGTGTCAGGTCGTCAAGAAAGGCGTTGACCTGATCAACCGACTTGGCCATTTTGCGCGCCACGGACAACGCCGCGTAGTTGTCATAACCCAGCAGCGTGGCCATCTCCTGGCGCAACTGCAGGATATCGCGAATGATGTCGTAATTGTCCCATTTGCCCGGCTCAGCGCCGACCGCCTGGTCTGATGCCCGGGTTGCAAAAGCCCGGTGCATCTCCTCGCGCAGACCTTCATTGTCGGCATAGGTCATCACCGCGTAGTAGCAGGGAAAGTCCAGTGTCAGCAGATAACCTTCCAGACCTTTGCTGGCAGCAGCAGTGGCCGCTGCCTGCACTGACATTTCCGGAATGCCGCCCAGCAGGGTATCGTCCGTCAAATGCCGGGTCCAGGCGCGGGTGGCGTCCAGTACATTGTTACTGAAGACATTGGCCAAGTTGCCAAGCCTGGTCTGAATATCGGTAAAGCGCAATTTTTCCTGTGCTGGCAGGTTAACGCCTGCCAACCTGAAATCAAGCAGGGTGTCCGCGAGGATCTTGCGCTGCGACCCGTCGAGCCCGAGCTCATCAGCACGAGCGCTCAGCGCTTCGACGCAGGCAAATAGCTGCTCATTCTGACCCAGCGCGGTATAGTATTCGGTGATCAGCGGCTGGCAGGCATTGTACGCGTCGCGAATATCGGGCGTATTGGCAACGGAGTTGAGATGGCTGGCCGTAGACCACACCTTGGTCAGTCGATCATCCAGATCGTCCAGCGCATCCATCAGGCTATGCCAGTCGGGCGCTGTCTGATTTTGTTCGTCAGCCAGAATCCTGTCCAGTGCTGCCCTGTTCTCTGCCAGCACCTGCTCCACTGCGGGACGAATATGTTCGGCGCGTAGCGCAGGAAAGTCGGGCAGGCGCTCAAACTGCAATAAGGGATTGTGTGCGGTCGCTGATGACGTTGACATCGGGTAAAACTCCTGTCGTACTGGAATGCGTTAAGGCATCATAACATTGTTGTTCGTGTCAAAAGGGAGGATTGCACAGTGGCAATCAAATCATTCGAGGCTCATACACCTGAACTGGGTCAGCGCGTATTCGTGGATGACAGTGCCGTGGTCATTGGCGATGTGCATATCGGCACCGACTCCTCGGTGTGGCCGATGACCGTGATCCGGGGCGACATCCACCGCATCCGCATTGGTGAACGCAGCAGCATACAGGACGGGTCGGTATTGCATGTAACGCACGCCGGTCCGTTTAATCCTGACGGCTATCCCTGCACGGTGGGCAGCGATGTCACGGTCGGCCACAAGGTCATGCTGCATGGCTGCACCATACACGATCGCGTGCTGGTCGGCATGGGCGCAACGGTCATGGACGGCGCCGTGGTTGAGTCGGACGTCATTATCGGTGCCGGTAGCCTGGTCCCGCCGGGCAAGAAACTGGAAAGCGGGTATCTGTATGTCGGTTCGCCGGTCAAGCAGGCCCGACCGCTTAATGAGGAAGAGAAATCTTTTTTCCTGTACAGCGCCAATAAATACAAAGAGCTGAAAGATCGTTATCTGAGCGCGTCAGCTTAACGCTTTACGCAGAGCCGCGATAACCGGCGCCGTCTGCGGGCGGACGCCGCGCCACAGCCGGAAGGATTCCGCCGCCTGCTCCACCAGCATGCCGGTACCATCCAGTGCCATCGCGGCGCCGTTGGCTTTTGCCCACTGCTGGAATACTGTGCCACCTGGCGCATAAACCATGTCGTAGCACGCGGTGCCCGCTGCCACCAGAGTCGCGGGCAGGGGCGGCAATTCGCCTTTGAGACCCCCGGCGCTGCCATTGATAATCCAGTCGAAAGTCGTCGCCTGTTCCTGCAGCTGTTCGTAGGACAGTACGTTTATATTGAACTGATCAGCGAACACCTGTGTCAGTGCTTCTGCTCTCGACACGGTACGATTGACTATACACAAGGCAGACGGCTGCGCTGCGATTAACCGGGGCAGCACACCCCGCACGGCACCGCCGGCGCCCAGCACCAGTATGCGTGCGCCGCGCAGTTTGCCACCGTGGTTTTGTTCAATGTCACGTACCAGTCCGACCCCGTCAGTGTTGTCTCCCGCCAGGCGACCATCATCAAGCTGGTACACCGTGTTGACCGCACCCGCACGGTCGGCATTCGGCGCTCGCCACTGCACCAGTTGCCAGGCAGTTTCCTTGTGCGGCAGGGTAATGTTCAGGCCCTTGCCACCCTGAGCAAAAAACTCGCGCACACTGCAAATGAAATCTTCCGGCGCAATTTCCATGCGCTCATAGTTGATCTGCTGACCTGTCTGTTCGGCAAACAGGCCGTGAATCATCGGTGACTTGCTGTGCGCCACCGGATAACCCACCACAGCGTAACGGTCATTCCTGCTCATACCGTCATACCCACTCTTTGGGGCACAGATAGTCGGTGTACAGTTTTTCTTCCTCACTGCCGGGCTCGGGATGCCAGTCATAGACCCAACGTACTTCCGGTGGCAGTGACATCAGGATCGATTCGACCCGGCCCAGTCCCGACTGCAAACCAAACAGCGTGCCGCGGTCATACACCAGATTAAATTCCACATAACGGCCCCGGCGATAACGTTGAAACTGTTTGTGCGCCTCGGTAAAGGGCTGCGCCGCCCGGGCTTCAACAATCGGCGCATAGGCATCAACAAAACTGTTGGCGATGTCCTGCACCATGGCAAAACTGCTCTCGAAATCCAGCTCATTGAAGTCGTCAAAGAACAGCCCGCCGACCCCGCGGGTTTCCTGACGGTGCGGCAGATAGAAATACTCATCACAGGCTTGTTTGAAGCGAGGATAGAGCGCAGCATCATGTTTATCGCACACGTCTTTGGCGACCTGGTGCCAGTGCCGGCAATCCTCGTCATTGCCATAGTAAGGGGTCAGGTCATAACCACCACCAAACCACCACACCGGCGCCTCACCGGGCTTCTCGGCAATAAAAAAACGGAAGTTTGCGTGCGAAGTTGGTACAAACGGGTTGTCCGGGTGTATTACCAGTGACACGCCCATGGCCTGGAAACTGCGGCCGGCCATCTCTGGTCGCGTGGCCGACGCTGAAGGCGGCAGGGAGTCTCCGAAGACATGGGAAAAATTAACGCCGCCTTTTTCAAATACCGCGCCGTCGCTGATAACGCGACTGATGCCACTGCCGCCTTTATCGCGCTGCCAGGCATCTTCGTGAAAGCGACTGCGGCCATCCAGAGCTTCCAGTCGCTGACAGATTGAATCCTGCAGTTGATGCAAGAATGCACGGACCCGGTCGGCGTCGGTCGCAGCATCGCTGACCGATGGTTTTGTACCTGTGTTGTTGCTGTCTGCCATAACGTTTCGTTCCCAATAAATCTGAAGTACAGCGCCGGGGCTTTGCGCTGATGCTGTCACCCTGCGCGAATGATGCGACCGCTACGCAAGTCGATAATCTGCGACGGTTTTGTTGCCCCGCCCAGGGCGCCTGGCAAGACGTAGTCCAGTTGCGCTCCCATGGTTTTTTCCACCATCAACCGGCTGGTGGCCGGGGCCATGCCTGCGATATTTGCCGATGTGGACACCAGCGGCGCACCCAGCGCCCGACACAGTTGTTGCACCCGCGGATGCAGGCTGACCCGCAAGGCCACGGTGTCATGCGCACCTTTAACCCACCATGGCACCAGCCCACGTTCGTCAGGTACCAGAAATGTCACCGGTCCGGTGGTGGCCTGATTCGCCCAGGCTTGATGCAGTTGCTGCTGCTGCGATGCCGGCAACGGCGCCAGCAGTTCTGCAAACTGCGCCACCGAAGCGGCAACCAGTATCATACCTTTTTCAACCGGCCGTTGTTTGATCTGCAACAAGGCCAGGCAGCCATCACGGTTATCCGGATCGCAGCCCAGACCCCAGACTGCTTCCGTAGGATAGGCAATAACGCCACCGGCTTCGATGACGCGAATGGCTTTGTTTACATGAATATCTGACATGCGTTGCGTCTCCGACCCTGAAGCCTGGTGATGTTAACTGTGAGGCACTGAGCCCCGAACGGTGGTGGCACTGATAAACCACTGGGCGCTGAACCCGCTGGGCGCTGAAAATAGCCCAGGCCGGGATCACTTGCAAGCGGCCAAACGCACCCAGCGACCTCCGTGTTTCTCAATCACGCCGGCCAACTCAAGCGCCAGCAATTGCTGGCTCAATTCGCTGACTGTCAGCCCCGTTCGCAATACCAGCGCATCCATATTGATCGGGTCGGTGCCGATACAGGTGAGCACCGGATTTTCATCCTGCGCCGGCGGCGTTGTCAGGCGGCCGGTTTGGTCACTGGCGTCACTGGCCGTTGTAACTGACCTGCGTCGTGCGCCGGTGTCTGGTGTGGCGGGCCGACGCTGCGCCAGCAGATCCAGCTGGCCGTGATACAGGGATTCGACATGGGCGAGGATATCATCTGCGGTCTCCACCAGCACCGCGCCCTGGCGCAACAACTCATGGCAGCCCCGGCTTCGATTGCTGTTCACTGAGCCGGGCACCGCAAATACCTCCCGGTTCTGTTGCAGCGCCAGTCGCGCCGTGATCAGGGAGCCACTGCGCATGGTGGCTTCGACCACACAAACACCCAGGCTCAGCCCACTGATGATCCGGTTGCGGCTGGGAAAGTGCGAAGAGATCGGGCCGGCATCCAGTGCCAGCTCGGAGATCAATGCTCCCTGCGCCGGACCCGGCGCCACAATTTGTCCGGCCAGACCCCGGTTCGCCGGTGGATACACATCGTACAAACCATTGCCCAACACAGCGACGGTCGGGGCCGCCGAGTGTACGGCGGCTTTGTGCGCCTCGGTATCAATGCCGGCTGCCAGCCCGCTGCACACCACGAACCCCTTGTGTGTCAGTTCCGCGCCCAGACGGAATGCAACCTCGCGGCCATACACGGTACTGTTGCGACTGCCGACAATGGCTATCATGGGCCTGGCAAGAATGGCGGGGTCGCCGCGCACAAACAAAAACGGAGGATGGTCACTGATTTCCCGTAGCAGTGGCGGGTAACCGGGGTCGTCGACCGTCACCAGATGATTGCCCGGCTGTGCCAGCCAGGCTGAAACCTTTTCCTTGTTCATTCGGTCTTCCTTCCCCTTAGGTCTGCGAGGGCCTTATGTTATACTGAGCATATTCACGTACTTGGGTTATGGCACAAATGTGGCGACCCTGCTGAATCGAGACACGTAACTGGAGTTGAACCATGGCAAAACTGGACATACTGGAATTTCCTGATTCCCGACTGCGTACTATTGCCAAGCCGGTAACGCAGGTGGACGATGCCCTGCGTCAGGTCATCGATGATATGTTCGAGACCATGTATGACGCGCCGGGTATCGGTCTGGCCGCGACACAGGTCAATGTCCACAAACAGCTTATTGTGATTGATGTTTCAGACGACAGCAGTGCTCCGCTGGTGTTCATCAATCCAAAGCTTGACGTGCTGGACGACGACCTTGAGGAATACGATGAAGGCTGTCTGTCGGTACCCGGTTTCTACGAAACCGTCAGCCGCCCGCGTCAGATTCGGGTGCAGGCACTGGATCGTAACGGCGAGTCTTTCGAGATGATCGCGGATGGTTTGCTGGCAACCTGTATTCAGCATGAGATGGATCACCTGAATGGCAAACTGTTTGTTGATTACCTGAGCACTATCAAACGGCAACGGATTCGCAGCAAGCTGGAAAAAGCCCACAAGCAGGCTGCGATGGCCTGAGTATAACGCCGGACCGGTAACTCACGGCAGGCTCGCCAACACACCTTTTGCTCCACAACTCACACCATGGGTATCAAATGAAACTGGTTTTTGCCGGCACGCCTGCGTTTGCTGCCTCCCACCTGTCCGCGCTGATAGCACACGGCCATGAAATCGCGGCTGTTTATACCCAGCCCGACCGGGCATCGGGGCGCGGCAAAAAACTGCACGCCAGTCCGGTAAAGGCACTCGCCACTGAGCACCAGCTGCCGGTAGTGCAGCCCGCCTCCCTGAAAGACCCTGACGCACAAGCGGCACTGGCCGCGCTGGCACCCGATCTGATGATTGTAGTTGCCTATGGTCTGTTGCTGCCGAAAGCTGTGCTGGATATCCCCCGTTTTGGTTGCATCAATGTTCACGCCTCTTTGTTGCCGCGATGGCGCGGTGCCGCCCCCATCGAACGCGCCTTGCTCGCCGGAGACAGCGAAACCGGCGTCACCATCATGCAGATGGATGTCGGTCTCGATACCGGTGACATGCTTTACAAACTAAGCACTGCGCTGACCGATAGTGATGACCGGCAACAACTGGAGGATCGACTGGCCACATTGGGCTGCCAGGGCCTGCTTTACACGCTGGCGCATTTCGATGCGCTCCGCGAACACGCCGAAAAACAGGATGATGCACTGAGCACCTACGCCCGCAAGCTGGACAAGGCGGAGTCGCAGATTGACTGGCGGGCCGGCGCGGCTGATATCGCCCGCACCATTCGTGCCGGTATCGGACGTCAACCGGCCTATAGCTTGCTGGACGGCGAGCGTCTGCGCCTGCTGCGAGCGTCCTGTTCCGAGGCAGACCAGGCCGGCGATGCAGCGCCAGGTACCATTTTGCCAGGTCACGACAGGAATGTGCTTAGCATTGCCTGCACCGATGGGGTGCTGGATGTGAGTGAACTGCAGCTGCCCGGCAAAAACCCGGTGTCCGTGCGCGACATCAGGAACTCACGCCCGGCGCTGTTTGCCGCCGGCAAGCGCTTCAGCAGCGACGATGCTCATGAAGCCCGCTAAGGTCCGGGCCACAGCTGCACAGATACTGGCGCGGCTGATCAGACAGCAAGGCTCGCTGGCCAGTCTGTTACCGCGGGCGTCAGATGTTGCCGAAGCTGACCAGAACCAGATGGCCCTGTTGCGCGAACTTTGTTTTGGTACCTGTCGCTGGTACCACAAACTCGAGCGCGACCTGGCTACGATGCTCGATAAGCCACTGAAAAATAAAGATATTGATATTCACTGTCTGTTATTGGTGGGCATGTACCAGCTTGAGCATATGCGCCTGGCCGACCATGCCGCTGTCAATGAAACCGTGAATGCCACCGCGTTGTTGAAAAAGGGCTGGGCCAAGTCGCTGGTCAATGGTGTGCTCCGGCAATACCAGCGCCAACTAGCGAGCCGGGAGACCGGAGCCGACGTTGTCGCCCTGACCTATACCGACTGGATGGTTGATAGTATCCAGACCGACTGGCCACAGCACGCATCGCAAATACTGGCAGCAGGCAATCAGCATCCCCCGATGACCTTACGGGTCAACCTGTCGCGAGTGAGCCGGGCAGCTTACCTTGACGAACTCGCTGCCGCCGGTATCACCGCACACGCAGGCAGTCTGGCCGACTCGGCGGTGTATCTGGAACAGGCCCGGGCAGTGACTGTACTGCCGGGATTCAGCGATGGCCTGATCAGTGTGCAGGATGAAGCCTCTCAATTGATCCCCGGCTTACTGTTGGCCGATGCCGGCCAGCGCATTCTGGATGCCTGCGCGGCACCGGGCGGCAAAACCTGCCATGTGCTGGAAACACTGGCTCAGGCAGGTGGGGAGCCTCAGATCCTGTTGGCGCTCGATATTGAGGCGCGCCGGCTTGAGCGTATTGAGGAGAACCTGCAACGATTGCTGCTGGCCGGCCCCGGCACCAGGCTGCTGGCGGCCGACAGCAGTGAGCCGGACAATTGGTGGGACGGCGTGCCTTTTGACCGTATTTTGCTGGATGCACCGTGTTCGGCCACTGGCATCATCCGGCGCCAACCGGACATCAAGGTGCTGCGCAAGGCGGAAGACGTGGCTCGCCTGGTTATCCTGCAACACAAGCTGCTGACCAACCTGTGGTCATGCCTGGCGCCCGGCGGCAGCATGGTTTATTCAACCTGTTCTGTGCTGCGCGCGGAGAATGACAGACAAATTGTGCAATTCCTTTCCGCGACGCCGGATGCAGAAGAAATCCCCATCTCTGCAGAATGGGGCGTTAGCGCCGATGCGGGGCGCCAGCTATTGCCTTCAGAGCACGGGCCGGACGGGTTTTATTTCGCCGTTCTGCGAAAAAACGCCGGATGAATCTTGTAAGCACGGACGCAGGGGCGGATAATTTGCGGGCAACACCGGCGGCTCTCTGATTCCGTCGGGCATTGCGCAGGAGCAGGCGATTACATGAAGATAATAATACTGGGATGTAACCAGGTTGCGATTTCCCTGGCAGAGAATCTGGCCAGCGAAGCCAATGACATTACCCTGGTCGATCCTGATGTAGACGCGCTGCGCGAGCTCAAGGACCGGCTGGACGTTGGTATCGCCCAGGGCTGGCCGTCACACCCGGACGTTTTACGCATGGCCGGCGCGGAAGACGCCGACATGATCATTGCGGTAACCGAGAACGACGAAGTCAATATGGTTGCCTGCCAGATCGCGTACTCCATCTTCAAAACTCCGAAGAAAATTTGCCGCCTGCGCTCTGCCTCCTACATGGCCCAGGAAGGCCTGTTCCGTCCCGAGTCCATTCCACTGGATGTAGTCATCAGCCCAGAGCTGTTAGTGTCCAATTACATCGCCCGACTGATAGAGCTGCCGGGCTCCCTGCAAGTGCTCGACTTTGCCGATGGCAATGCGCAGCTGGTGGCGGTACGTGCCTATTACGGCGGTCCACTGGTCGGCCAGGAGATTCGTTTCCTGCGCGAACACATGCCGAAGGTCGATGCGCGGGTAGCCGCCATTTTCCGCCGCAACCGGGCAATCACACCGGAAGGCTCAACAGTCATTGAAGCGGATGACGAAGTATTTTTTATCGCAGCCCCGAAAAACATCCGCGCCGTCATCGGCGAACTGCGCCGCCTGGATAAACCCTATAAACGCATTGTTATCGCTGGCGGCGGTAATATTGGTATCCGCCTGGCTGAAGCGCTGGAAAAGCGTTACCAGATCAAAGTCATCGAACGCAACAATGCCCGCTGCGAATATCTGGCGGAATACCTCAACAAGGCTATCGTGCTGAACGGCGAGTCATCGGACAAACAGCTCTTGCTGGAAGAGGGCATTGAAGACACCGACGTGTTTCTGGCCCTGACCAACGATGACGAAGCCAACATCATGTCATCGATGCTGGCCAAACGACTTGGCGCACGCAAAGTGATGTGTCTGATAAACAATCCCGCTTATGTGGATCTGGTGCAGGGCGGCGAAATCGATATTGCCATCTCTCCCCAGCAGGCATCCATCGGCAGTCTGCTTACGCATGTACGCAAGGGTGACATCGTTAATGTGCACTCACTTCGCCGGGGTGCCGCAGAGGCGCTGGAAGCAATTGCGCATGGTGATAGCCATTCGTCGAAAGTGGTGGGACGTGCCATCGAAGATATTGAGCTGCCGGCAGGCACTACCATCGGTGCTATTGTGCGCGCTGAAGAGGTGCTGATCGCACACGACGACATCGTCATCGAGTCCGGCGATCACGTTATTCTGTTCCTGACTGATAAAAAACGCATCCCTGAAGTAGAACGGTTGTTTGCCGTCGGGTTCAGTTTCTTCTGATAGTGAAAGGCATCTGATTTCCATGCACATATCAATTGTTGCAAAAATCGTCGGCGTCCTGCTGATGCTGTTCAGCATGCTGGCCAACCTGCCTTCCATTCTGGTGTCTTTCATCTACGGAGATGGCGAAGCCTCGTCGTTTCTGACCTCCCTGATGATTACCTTTGGTGTGGGTTTCAGCCTGTGGGTCTTCAGCTGGCGCTCACGACAGGAAATGCGAACCCGTGACGGTTTTCTTGTTGTTACTCTGTTCTGGACTGTACTGAGCACGTTCGGTGCATTACCCTTCCTTTTCTCCACCAATACGCCCTTATCGGTGACCGATGCAGTCTTTGAGTCGTTCTCCGGGCTGACCACGACCGGCGCCACCGTTATTACCGGACTGGACTTTCTACCCAAATCCATTCTGTTCTATCGCCAGCAGCTGCAATGGCTGGGCGGCATGGGTATTGTCGCGTTGGCTGTTGCGGTGTTGCCGATGCTGGGCATCGGGGGTATGCAGCTGTATCGGGCCGAAAGTCCCGGACCGGTGAAAAACGACAATCTGGTGCCGCGCCTGGCCGAAACTGCGAAGGCGCTCTGGTACATCTACATGGGTCTGACTGCCGTGTGTGCGCTGGCCTACTGGGCCGCCGGCATGACGCTGTTTGACGCCATCTGTCATAGTTTTTCCACGGTCGCTATCGGCGGATTCTCGACTCATGACGCCAGCATGGGTTACTTCAACAGTGACCTTATCAACATGATCGCGGTGTTTTTCATGTTTATCGCCGGCTTGAACTTTGCCCTGCATTTCACCGCCTGGCAGCGCCGCAGCATTACCCAGTACCTGCGCGACCCTGAAACCCGGTTCTATGGCTCGATTTTACTGGCGGTGGCCGTCTTTACGGTGCTGGTACTGTACCTGACCGAGACCTACAACGCGCAAAACGCGTTTGTACATGGCGTATTTCAGACCGTCTCGATTGCCACCACCACCGGTTTCACCACCGCCGACTTTAATTCCTGGCCGCTGGCGCTGCCTTATCTGCTGATCTACGCCTCCATCATTGGCGCCTGCGCCGGGTCGACCGGCGGCGGCATGAAAGTTATCCGTATCCTGCTGATCTTCAAACAGGGATTTCGCGAGATCAAACGTCTGATCCATCCCAATGCCGTTATCACCGTCAAACTGGGACGTACCATGGTGCCTGACCGGGTCATCGAATCGGTATGGGGATTCTTTGCCGTTTATGTGCTGGTTTACCTGATTCTGCTGATTATACTGCTGGCGCTGGATCTGGAGGTGGTGACCGCGTTTAGCGCCGTCGGTGCCAGTCTCAATAACCTGGGGCCGGGCCTTGAAGGCGTCGCCAGTAACTATGCTGATATTGGCAACACCGCCAAGTGGGTATTGTGCCTGGCCATGCTGCTGGGCCGACTGGAGATTTTCACCTTGCTGGTGTTGTTCATGCCCATGTTCTGGCGCCGCTAAAAGCGCTGCTCCGGTTACCGCCAGACCTCAATAGAAGCGCCCGGTCTCTTCGGCCGGGCGTTTACGGAAACGTTTGTACTCCCACTGATATTGCTCCGGCGCCAGTCGGACACAGGCTTCCACGGAGCGGTTGAGCGCGGCCGCTGCCAGCGTGGTATCGGCATTGGCAACGTCGGCATCGGCTGGCATGCAAATCAGCTCAAAGCCCGAGCCCTTGGGCAGACGTTTGGCAAAGGTAAACAACACGACAGCATTGGCGCGCGCGGCGAGCTTGGACACCAGCGTCATGGTGTAGGCCTGATGACCGAAGAACGGGGCAAATACGCCACCTTCACGAGGCTGCTGGTCTGGCAGAATACCGGTCGATGCGCCCTGTTGCAGAGCCCGGGTCAGTTTCACCACCCCGGCCCGATCCGTTGCCACCAGATCCGCGCCAGCCCGGGCGCGAGAGCCGGCGATCAGGTCATTCAGACCGGTCAGTTTTGGCGGCTTGTACAAGGTTGTCAGTGGGGCCAGGGTGGAGACATACAGGCCCATCAGCTCCCAGTTGCCCAGATGCGGCGAACAATAGATGATGGCTCGCCCACTGGCCAATGCCGCATCAATATGCTCCTTGCCCTGCACGTTCACAATCATGCTCATGACGTGCTCAATACTGCCGTACCACATATGGCCCAGCTCGAAACCGGCTTTCAGGGTTTCCTGTACGCTGCGCCGCGCCAGACGGCGGCGCTCTTCCTCACTGAGTTCGGGCAGCGCGCGCTGCAGATTGATCAGCGTCACCCGCCGGGTTTCGGTGGGCAGGGCATACACTATGGCGCCAATGGCCTCAGCCAGTTTGTGCAGCAGCGGCAGGGGAATCCACGACAACAGTCGCAGCAGACTTTTCACCAGGATGGTTTTGACGGTTTCGATGAGCAATGCCTCGCAGAATGGCCGTTTGAATACGAGCGACCATTTTAGCGCAGTAGATATTAACTGCCTAATCCCGCATAATTGCGGCTTTTCAACCGATTGAATTTGGGGTGTGTCTTGTCCGCGCAGAGTCCGGCTATTGCCGATGTAAAAACCTTTCAGGGTCTGATCCTGGCGCTTCAGGAGTTCTGGGCCAGACAGGGCTGTGTTGTCTTGCAGCCACTGGATCTGGAAGTAGGCGCCGGTACCTTTCATCCGGCCACCTTCCTGCGCTCTATTGGTCCGGAAAGCTGGCGCACCGCCTATGTGCAGCCCAGCCGCCGACCCACCGATGGCCGCTACGGCGAAAATCCCAACCGACTGCAGCACTATTATCAGTTCCAGGTCATTCTCAAGCCGTCACCACCGGATATTCAGGACCTGTATATCGAGTCGCTGAAACACCTGGGCATTGACCCGACGGTGCACGATATACGTTTCGTCGAGGACAACTGGGAATCACCGACTCTGGGCGCGTGGGGCCTGGGCTGGGAAGTCTGGCTCAATGGCATGGAAGTGACCCAGTTTACCTATTTCCAGCAAGTCGGCGGCATTGAATGTTTTCCGGTCAGCGGCGAGATCACCTACGGTCTTGAGCGTATCGCCATGTACCTGCAGGGCGTGGACAGTCTGTACGATCTGGTCTGGACTGAGGGCCCCAACGGCGTGGTGACCTACGGCGACGTGTTCCACCAGAACGAAGTGGAAATGTCAGCGTACAATTTTGAACATGCCAATGTGGACGCATTGTTTACCAGCTTTGATGAGTGCGAAGCCCAGTGTTCAACCCTGATCGAAAAAGGCCTGGCGCTGCCGGCCTACGAACAGGTACTGAAGGCGTCACATTATTTCAACCTGCTGGATGCACGCCAGGCCATCTCGGTGACCGAGCGTCAGCGCTTCATCCTGCGGGTGCGAACCCTGTCGCGCCAGGTTGCCGAGGCGTATTACGAAAGTCGTCGTAAACTCGGTTTCCCGCTGGCGCCTGCCGCCTTGCGCGAAGCAGCCCTGAAAGGCTGAATCACCCATCATTTATCTCACGAACAGCGTTGCCAACTGACACCATGACCCATACAGAGACTGACAAAGATTTTTTAGTTGAAATTGGATGTGCGGAACTTCCACCCAAAGCCTTGCGCGGATTGTCGGAGGCGTTTATTGTCGGCGTGCAGACAGGTCTGGACAACGCTGGTCTGAGTTACGCTGCGATCAAACCCTATACCAGTCCGCGTCGACTCGCCGCACATGTGGAGGGTTTGTCAGTCAGGCAGGCAGATACCAAAATTGAACGTTTCGGACCCGCCGTCAAGGCCGCTTACGACAAGGACGGCAAGCCAACGCCGGCCGCGTCCGGTTTTGCACGCTCCTGTGGCGTTGACATTGATGCGTTGGAAACCGTCGAAAAAGACGGCGTTGAAAAGCTGGTATTCCGGGCTGACAAGGCGGGCGACGACACTCGTGCGCTGTTACCCGACATTGTCGCCACCGCAGTGGCAAAGTTGCCGATCCCGCGCAAGATGCGCTGGGGCAGCACGCGCGATGAGTTTGTGCGCCCGGTTTACTGGCTGGTGATGCTGTTCGGCGACGAGGTCATCGACACTGAGTTATTCGGCATCAAGAGTGGTCGTATTACGCACGGCCACCGCTTCCATTGCGACACGGACATCCACCTGGCATCGCCATCCGAATACGAAGACAAACTGCTTAACCCGGGTTTTGTCATCGCTGATTATGACCGCCGCAAGCACAAGGTGCGCGAGCTGGTAGAAGCGCAGGGTACTGCCCTGAACGCTGAGGTTCGCATTGATGAAGACCTGCTGGAAGAAGTGACCAGCATGGTGGAATGGCCGGTCGCGCTGACCGGTCGCTTCGATGAGCATTTCCTGTCGGTGCCGCCGGAGGCGCTGATCTCGTCGATGAAGAATCATCAGAAAACATTTTACGTGCTCGACAAGGCCGGCAACATGCTGCCGAACTTTGTTGCGGTCGCCAACCTGGAAAGCAAGGACCCGGCTCAGGTCATTGCCGGCAACGAGCGGGTTATTCGCCCGCGCCTGGCAGATGCCGCATTCTTTTTTGAAAGTGACCGCAAGCAGACGCTTGCCTCACGTCTGGAACAATTGGGCAGCATTGTATTTCAGCAACAGCTGGGCACCGTTGAACAGAAGTCACGACGCGTAGCGGCGCTCGCCGGCAACATAGCCAGGGCGCTGACGATTGATCCGGCCCATTGTGAACGCGCCGCGCTGCTGGGCAAATGTGACCTGGTCAGCCATATGGTTGCCGAATTCCCGGAACTGCAGGGCATCATGGGCCACTATTACGCCCTGCACGACAACGAAGCCAGTGAAGTCGCACAGGCCATCACCGAGCAGTATCAGCCGCGTTTTGCCGGCGACGCAGTCCCTGCCAGTGACACCGGCGCCGTGCTGGCAGTGGCAGAAAAACTCGATACCATTTGTGGTTTGTTTGCCATCGGTCAGCCACCGACCGGCTCCAAGGATCCATTCGCATTACGTCGCGCTGCGCTCGGTGTGCTGCGCATTCTGGTTGAGAAATCCATGGACCTGGATTTGCAGAACGCCATCAATGAGGCGCTGGCAGCTTACACCGAACAGGGCCTGGTGGTACCAAATGACACATCCACCCAGGTATTTGAATTCATGCTGGAGCGGTTCCGGGCCTGGTATACCGGTGACGGTGTATCGCCTGAAGTCTTCCAGTCGGTGATGGAGCTGAAACCAGCCAAACCACTGGATTTTGCCTTGCGCGTGTCGGCCGTTCAGCAGTTCAGTAAACTGCCGGAAAGCGGGGCACTGGCAGCGGCCAACAAACGCGTTTCCAATATTCTGCAAAAGCAGGAAGGCGCGATCGCCGAGTCCGTCGACAAATCACTGCTTACCGAGGCTGCCGAAATCGCACTGGCTGAAGACGTTGACCGGTTGGCGCAAACAGTAGCGCCGATGTTTAAACAGCGTGATTATGCGAAGGGGCTGGAAACTCTGGCCGGCATGCGAACGGTAGTGGATACCTTTTTTGATGACGTGCTGGTTATGGCAGATGATGCAGCGGTGCGGCAGAACCGTTTGGCGTTGTTACGTGAACTACGGACCCTGTTCCTGCATGTGGCTGATATTTCTTGCCTGCACACAGCGTAAGCAAGCCTGATGGTCTGCACCAAAAACGATTTTGATACGCAGAACACTGTGATGAGTAAACTGATCATTCTGGATCGTGACGGCGTTATCAATGAAGACTCTGACGCCTTCATCAAATCTGACAACGAATGCATCCCGATCCCGGGTAGCATCGAAGCGATTGCCCGACTGAGCAATGCCGGGTATCAGGTTGTGGTGGCCACCAATCAGTCCGGTATCGCGCGCGGCCTGTTTGACGAGTTTGCGCTCGCGCGGATTCACCAGTCTATCAATGACCGGGTCGAAGAAGCTGGCGGGATAATTACCGGTTTTTTTTATTGTCCCCATGGCCCGGACGACAATTGCCAGTGCCGCAAACCATTGCCGGGTCTGGTGCACCAGATTGCCCGGGAGCTGGATGTCGCTGTGATCAATGCCCCGTTTGTCGGTGACAGTTTGCGTGACCTGCAGGCCGCCGAAAGTGCCGGGTGTCAGCCTGTGCTGGTGCTGACCGGCAAAGGCTCGGTCACGGCGGGCGCCGGTTTGCCGGAAACACTATCCGATACACCGGTTTACCCTGACCTGGCTTCATTCGCCAACGCTTTATTGGATTCGCAATGATCAGCAAAATTCGTTCAATATTATTCTTTCTAGGTTATGCCGGCCTGACCTTTGTAATTTCAGTACTGATCATTTCCCTGTTCTGGCTGCTACCGCCCCGACGTCGTTATTACCTGTATGCACTTTGGTGCCGGTTGGTTATTGTCTGGCTTCGTATTACCAGTAATGTGTCGTATCAAATTGAGGGTAAGGAAAACATTCCGGATCATCCGGTGATCATCTTCAGCAATCACCAGAGCACCTGGGAAACCATTTTTCTATACCAATTGTTTACGCCGGTGTGTCCCATTCTCAAGAAAGAGTTGTTGGAGATTCCATTCTGGGGCTGGGCCTTGCGTCTGCAACGGCCCATCGCCATTGATCGCAGCAAACCCAGAGAGGCGGGCAAGTCCTTGTTGAAGCAGGGCGCTGAACGGCTGCAGGAAGGGGCGTCGGTACTGGTATTCCCGGAAGGCACGCGGGCAGCAACCGGCAAGCTGGGCAAGTTCTCCCGGGGCGGGGCACAGTTGGCAGTCGCCACCGACACAGAAATCGTGCCTGTGTTGCATAATGCAGGCAAGCACTGGCCCGCCGGTACCACACGCAAGAATCCCGGTACCATCAAACTGATTGTTGGACAGCCCATACAAACGGCAGGCAAAACGTCCAAACAAGTGAACCTGGAGTTCCTGGACTGGGTGGAATCCCGGCGTCATGAACTGGGCCTTGAATATGCAAGCGAGCCGGCAGCAGCGACATAGAGAGCCCGGCTCAATCAGCTCATGGTCACGGCGCTAAACGAAGAATGGCCCCTGCATTTCATAAATGCGGCCATCCTGCGACGTCCCCGCAGCACCGTTCTGAGAACTGAAGTACAGGCGGCTGCCATCGGGGCTGAACGCCGGTCCACAGATTTCCGAACCGCGATGGCCCTTAAAGTTGACCAGTTCGAATGGCGTGATATCCGGTCCGACCACAACAATCCGCATTTCCGCGCCGTCCTCGGCCACAAGTATATCGCCACTGGTTGAAACAGTGAGGTTGTCCACATCATCGATGCCCGGGTTGAAGGCCTGCTGACTCTGCTTGTCGTAAATCAGATCGATTCGCTGTGTCGCGCAATCGACGGCCCAAACCCGATTGTCACCTTTGGTGGTGAAATACACGATACCGTTGTGATACCAGCAACCTTCACCGCCATTGAATCTCTCGGCCCCTGCCACCTGGTGGCGGGTCGGCGTTGCATCCACGTTCAATAACAGTCCATCATTGGCAGGCTGTGGCTCCGGAACCGTCTCCCAGCGCAGTGCACGACTGGTGAGCAGATCGTCACCGTCCACGATGGCGACTTCCAGCTTGCCTGAAGACAGGTCAGGCCGGCCGCCAGCCGGGTACACGTCCGGTGTAAACCGGTAAAAGTTACTGTCCGGGGTATCCTCGGTCAGATAGATGTGTCTGCGAACCGGATCGACGGCGGCTGCTTCATGCTTGAATACGCCCATGGCAGGGCAGGCAACGGCGCTCCGGTTTCCCTGCGGATCGCACTCATAAACGATTCCATTGTCGACTTCCTCACAGGTCAGCCATGTGCCCCAGGGCGTCGGACCGCCAGCGCAGTTGTTGGTGGTGCCGCTGCAGATGGGATAAGCATCGATCAATTGGCCTTCAGCATCAAAACGAAGCGCGCCCACACCACCGCGGCCGGGCGCACTGACTTCAGCATTGGACACGTAGACCCAGCCACCGTCATCGGTGGCGAAGGTGGCACCACCATCCGGATCTTCGTGCCAGATGTAATCTGATGTCGGTGTCGGGCGCCGGCCCGTGCGTGCCACCTCGCGAATGGAGAAACCGCGGGGCAGCCGGACGAGGGTAGCAGGGTCGTTGCCGACAGCGACTTCGTGTAATGTGCCGGCCAGGTTGGGAATATTGCTGATGCGGCCAATACTGCTGGCGGGCATCGCCGAACGGGGTGAGGCGGCGTGAGTGCCACATCCCCATAGCGCCGGGCCGGCGGCGATAACGCCGCTCGTCACGAGCCCCTGGCGCAGCAATTGTCGGCGGGACAGGGTGGCAGCACGGTGACTCTCGGCCATGGCAAACTCCGGTTCTGAATACAGGACAGCAAAAATATATGGACGAAGCATACATCACTTTTCTGTCAGTTATGTGACAGCCGACCAATAGAAAAAGGGGGTGCCCTTGGACACCCCCTTTTCCGGGATTACCGTCTTTGTGTTACCGAAGCCATCAGCTCAGAAATCGTATCTCAGCCCGACTGTGTACTTTCGGCCTGAGAAGCTGGTGTCTTCAACAAAGCCGGGATAGCCCTGATAGGAGACCTGCGGTTCATCCGTGAGGTTGTTTGCCGTGATGAAACCTCGCAACTTATCGCCAAAACTATAGTGAACTTCGGCATCAACCCTGTCTTCGGCAGCGTAGAATTCGTCACTTTCAATGGTGTTACCCAGGCCTTCGATATAATCATCGCGGTAGGTGTAATCGATACGCGCACCCAGGTTGCCCCAGTTATAATTAAGCGTCGCCGTGTAGAGAAGTTCGGAAAACCCTTCCAGCGGCAAGTCCCGGCCATCGGTACGATTCGGGTACTCGGCATCGCTTTCGGTCAGTGTTGTACTCAACGCAACACTCAAACCCTGCAAAGCGCCCGGCAGGAAGAACAGATCCTGTCTGGCAATCAGCTCAATGCCGTAGTTGGTAGCCGCGGCACCATTCACAGGTCTTTCGTATTCAAATGCACCGTCCTCCGCCGGCACCGGAATGCCATCTGCTCCCAGTTCGTTGAACATATAGGTCTGCGTGTAGGTAAAATCGGTGATGTCCTTATAGAACAGGCCGACTGAATACAGGCCACCACGTTCGGTATAATATTCCAGCTGAGCGTCAACGTTGTCCGCAAGTGCGGGCACCAGATTGGCATTGCCATCTTCGATATTACCTTCGTCGTCAACCCAGCGACCACGAGACAATTCGCTCAAGCGCGGCCGTCCATAGCTGCGATTATAGCTTTCCCGCAGAATCAGATTATCAGTGAGTTCATGACGAAAGTGGATGCCCGGCAGCCAGAACGAGTGTGAATCGCTTTTTCGCACAGGCGTGACGGTCGGCACTTCATTCAGGTAGCTGACGGTTTTGTTCACATTTGACCACTCATAACGCTCCAGACGCACACCCGCGATAATGGTATGGATACCGGTTTCGTAAGTGCCCATCACATAACCGGCGGAGATGGTTTCCTCGGCGTCGTAGTCCTCAATGTTGCTGTCCTCCAGCGATCCATCCTCAACGAACTCAAACAGTTCCGGATTGCTGCGAAGCATGTCCAGTGCGACACGAGGCTGAGCATTGAAGTACTTCTCTTTCAGAAAGATAACGTCATTGGTAGGAACCAGCACATCGGCATACGGGAAGGTTTCATCCATCTCATACACGTCCACTGTCATATCGCGCATTTGTGTGCTGACACGATGCTTGGCGCCGGTCTTTACCGTAAAGGTACCGTTGTTACCCGAGAAGCTGCGTTCCCAATCGATTCGTCCACTGAAGACGTCTTCTTCCTTGACGCCAAATATTTTCTCCAGCTCACCTTCTGTCATCAAATCAAGATTGGTCGGATCCAGACCATTGAGGCCGTTCACCCGGACGTCACCGGATTGCACATCAACCACGTCATACTCAAAAATGAACCAGGGGTCATCCGGTTCCATCAGCATATTGATTTCACTGTCGTCAGTAATAGTACTTTTGTTACGTGAGTAGGACAGGTCGTAGGTGAGCAGGTCGGAATCATATTCGTGTCGGCCGCCGACCGACAAAGAATACAAATTATTTTTGCTGTCTTCGAGTGTACCGATCCAGCCACGTGACGCTTCACTGTCAGCGGTGCCACGACCGGAAGTCGGTGTTAGCTCGGCATAGGTTTTACGGCCGCCCGCTGCGTTCTGGAATCGTGTATCAATATCAATGTCGGTTTCGTACTTGATGCCGTTTTGTTCATAGCTGCTGAGCATCGGTCTGAAGTAGAACGAGCTGTTGTCGCCGACACGGTAGTCGATGGAACCGCTCAGTGTGTTGGTCAGCGTTGTGCGCGTGTCGTATTCGAAGTGGGTTGATTCCATGAACCAGACCGGCTGGCCGAATGTATCCAGATTAAGTTCCGGGTTGGTATCTGCGTTTACCTGTACCCAGTCCATGTCTGCATTACGGGAGTACCGGTCAGTATCATAGGTGCTCAGGGTAAAACTGATACCCAGGTTGTTTTCTTCGCCATTCACACTGAAGATGTCCGAGAACGAGAATTTGCCGGAGTGACCCCAGTTATTCGGTTCCTCGTTGAGGACACCGGAAATGTCCACGCTCATTTCGCGTCCCTGACGCTGGAAGGCGCTGCGCGAAACCATGTTGACGATGCCGCCCACGGCGTCGCCGTCGCGATCAGGCGTCGGGGCCTTGATCACTTCGATTTTGGTGACACCATCGGCGGCCAGTTGACGCGGGTTAAAGCTGTTGCTCGAACCTGATGACGGTACCCGGTTGCCGTCGATTTGTACCGAGTTGAATTCGCCGGCAATACCTCGAATATTGATATCACCATGGCCACCATCCTGGCCCTGGTTCACACTGATGCCGGGCAGGCGCTGCATGGCCTGACCGATATTGCCATCAAGCATGGCGCCGAATGATTCCTCGGAAATCACGTTGACGATACCAGCGGCTGTGCGTTGTTCGTTGATCGCGCGATCCGTACCCGTTCTCGACGCGCGCACGGTAATCGTTTCCACACCGGACAAACTCGCCAGAGCCACATCGTAGGAAGTCGATTGATCGGCCGAAATCGATATCTCGGTCACGGAGGGTGCCAGACCAACATACGTCACGGTGACTTCATAGTCACCGGCAGGCAGGTCGTTAATGAAGTAACGGCCAGTGGCATCCGTATAGTCACGGAAACCGGTTCCCGATACCTCTACAATCGCGCCTTCCAGCGATCTGCCGGAGCCTGATTCCGCAACGCGACCGACCAGATTCCCTTCCGCAGACTGGGCGTTTACCTGAGCACCCACTGACAGAAGAACGACAGTGGCAGACATCGTGCTGAATTGAGAGCATTTGTAGCGGATTTTTGCCCACGATGGGTAACGGCTTTTGGCCAGCGAGCTGGCGTTGTTACGGTGCGCCATTTTGAACCTCCGGGAAATAGACTGTAATTATCATTTGTAGGCTTTTATGTCCCAGGTCTGAATGGCGGAAAAGAAGCGTAGTGTGTGAATGCTTACTGTCGCCATTTTCCCTTCTAAGAATAAGAAACGTCCTACAGGAAGCGGACTAGCCTAACCAGTTTGTATGTCAGTGACGTGACGGATTGTTGAGGATTTAGTGACGATCTTGTCATGATCGGACAAACGCACGACAGCGACAGCCCGCCGATTTTCCCGATGAGTTGAAGTGCAATTAATAGACTTCCTCGCGACGCATTGATAGAGTTCCGAGCGGATGTTCGATGCCCCACCTATGGATAGGAGATATAACTATGCGCATTGCTGCAATTATTGTAATGACCCTTTTTTTCGCTGGCTGCCAGGCAGCAAACAGCGCCGATACAACGCCATCAGCACGCGCGGCGACACCATTGCCGCCGATTACCATTTATCACCTTGAGGCGCGAAGATCGGAGCGCATCGTCTGGTTAATGGAAGAACTGGGGTTCCCGTATGAGCTGGAGTTTGTGCGTGGCAATCTGGGTGCATCATTGATGCAAATCCGCGAAGTTAATCCGGGCAATCCAGTGGCGCCAACAGTCATCTACGGTGACGAGATCCTGGTTGAGTCCGGTGCCATCATCGATGTCATTCTGAATCGCCATGCGCCTGACCGATTACAACCTGACCTGAATAGCCCGGATTATCCGTGGCACCAGATATGGATGCATTATGCCGAAGGCTCTCTGGCCGCGCGCATGGGTATAGATTACCGCGTGTGGCAGCTGCAGCCTCCGGAGCGGCGATCTCCGTTGCGTGATATTCGCGGTACTGTTCAGTATGCAGAAGACTTTCTGGGAGAGCATCCTTACTTTGGCGGATCTGAGTTTAGTGCGGCGGATATCATGATGCACTTCCCGATGAACTATACTTTCCTGATCAATGTTGTTGATCGCAGTCAGTATCCCAACATTAATGAATGGATGGAGCGGGTGGAAGCGCGTCCTGCATATCAACGCATGGCTGAAGTATCCAAACCTGATGGTATGCCGAGCCCACCGGTGCCACTGCCAGACAGTTCTCGTCCGCCGCTCTGACAGGCAACAGCACGCCGGCTTCGATAATGAAACCAATGTGGTGCACATAGGAAGAAAGCAACAGCCCCGGTTCTCGCCAGGGCTGTTTTCGTTGAGAGCCAGAATCTGGCAACCTCACAGGAGTCGAATTCCCATTGATGTCATTTATGGACTATTAACGAGATGCCGGGGAAGGTAAATACGACGCAAGGACGGTTTTAGCTTTAATAAGTCAGTCACTTACTTCAAGCTACTTATAAACCCATCAGTGTCACTAGGTTTTTGTTTTTAAAAGATATATCTATTTTTTAGGAGCCACCCGCAATTGATTTTTGCCAATCGCAGGGCCTCCGTATCAACGTGTGGTTTTCCCCACAACTGTTACTTTTCTAGATATCAAGGTTCTGCACAGCCAGTGCATTAGACTCAATAAACTCGCGACGGGGATCAACCTGATCACCCATCAGAGTGGTAAACAGCTGATCCGCACTGATAGCGTCCTCGATGGTCACTTGCAGCATACGTCTTGCCTCAGGATCCATCGTGGTTTCCCATAACTGTGACGGATTCATTTCCCCCAGACCCTTGTAGCGCTGCAGGTAATGACCCTTCATGGCGTCCTCGGTCAACCACTGCAATGCTTCGGTAAAGGTTTTAATTTCCTGTTTTTTCTCACCGCGTTGCACGTAAGCACCCGGTTCGATCAGCCCATCCAGCATGACGCCCAACCGACTCAGGGAACGGTATTCACCTGAATTGAAGAAGTCCTTCGAGAAACGGTATTCTCGCGTCAGACCATGCAGGCTGTGGACAATTTCCGGCAGGAAGATATGACGTTCAGGATCTTCATAAGCGCGCATGGTGTAGCCTTGCGCTGTTTTTGGATGCAGGTCCTGCAATTCCTTCTCCAGTTTTTCCAACCAGTTGTTGATGCCTTCCTCAGTGTATTCAGCTTCGGTCAGCGGCTGTGTGAACACAATCGCTTCCATCACTTCAGATGGATACAAACGCTCAAGTCGTTCAATCATGCTATATGTGGTGTTGTACTGGCGCACCATCTCTTCCAGGGCATCACCGGAAATGGCGGGCGCACCCGGATTAACATGTAGGCTGGATCCATCAAGCGCGATTTGTGTTTGATATTTGCGCAGCTCGCCCTCGTCTTTCAGGTACTGTTCATGCTTGCCTTTGCGCACCTTATACAAGGGCGGTTGTGCAATGTAGATGTATCCCCGCTCAACGAGCTCGTGCATTTGCCGAAAGAAGAAGGTCAGCAGCAATGTACGGATGTGGGAACCGTCGACGTCGGCGTCCGTCATGATAATGATACGATGGTAACGCAGTTTGTCGGCGGAGAATTCGTCCTTGCCGATGCCGCAACCAAGCGCCTTGATCAGTGTGCCGATCTCGGCAGAGCTCAGCATTTTATCAAAACGTGCTTTTTCCACGTTCAGAATTTTGCCTTTCAAGGGCAGAATAGCCTGGTTTTTGCGATTACGACCCTGTTTGGCTGAACCACCCGCAGAGTCACCCTCCACTATGTAGAGTTCGGACAGGGCAGGGTCTTTTTCCTGACAATCGGCCAGCTTGCCTGGCAATCCGGCCATATCCAGAGCGCCTTTGCGTCGCGTCATCTCGCGTGCTTTTCGTGCCGCTTCACGGGCACGCGCAGCGTCGATCATCTTGCTGACAATCTGCTTGGCTTCCAGTGGATTTTCTAACAGGAAATCCGTGAAATGACCGACCATCTCCTGCTCCACCGCAGTTTTTACCTCAGAAGAGACCAGCTTGTCCTTGGTCTGTGAGGAAAATTTGGGGTCAGGCACCTTCACCGATACAACCGCTGTCAGACCTTCACGGGCGTCATCACCCGTGGTCATGACTTCCTTGCCTTTTTTGGCAGCAACTTCTTTGTCGATGTAGGTTTTCAGTACCCGCGTCAACGCACTGCGGAACCCGGCCATATGGGCACCGCCGTCGCGCTGCGGAATATTGTTGGTATAGGGAAAGATGTTTTCCTGGTAACTGTCATTCCACTGCAGGGCAATTTCCACACCGATGCCATCATCCGGACGGTCTACCTGGAAGTGGAAAATCTTGTTAATCGGAGTTTTGTTTTTATTCAGATACTCAACGAATGCCCGCAAACCACCATCATATTTGTAGGTATCGGTCTTTCCACTACGTTCGTCTTTCAGAACAATCGACACGCCAGCGTTGAGGAAGGCCAGCTCCCGCAGTTTTTTGGCGAGAATATCGTAGTGAAACTCGATGTTTTTAAAGGTCGCGGTAGACGGCTTGAAGAAAGTCTCGGTGCCGGCAATGTTGGTATCTCCGACAACGGCCAGTGGGGCCTGTGGCACACCATGGACGTAAAATTGCTCATGAACCTTACCACCCCGACGAATGGTGAGCTTGAGTTCTTCTGACAGGGCATTAACGACGGACACACCTACACCGTGCAGGCCGCCTGAAACTTTGTAGCTGTTATCGTCAAATTTACCGCCAGCGTGCAATACCGTCATAATTACTTCTGCGGCTGACACACCCTCGCTATGCATTTCCGTTGGGATACCCCGGCCATTATCTGACACAGTGATGCCTTCGCCCGGATGAACTACAACACGGATCTCATCGCAGTGGCCGGCCAGCGCCTCATCAATGGAATTATCAACCAGCTCGAATACCATGTGATGCAGACCGGTGCCATCTTCCGTGTCACCAATATACATACCTGGTCGTTTACGCACTGCATCAAGGCCTTTCAGTACCTTGATACTGGACGAATCGTAGGTTGATTCATTAGACATGCTGTTCTCCGCTTGTGTTACTGATATGACTGTATTTTACCATGTTCCACGTGGAACTTTCTTGATCTCTCTGTTAATTCGCCATCCAGATCCAGATCTTTTCCTTCTACTGCTGTGAATAAACATTGTGCGTCAGCGCGAGCAAGCAGGGAAACTACTTTTGCCCGGTTGATCCGATCAAGTTCGGAAGCCAGGTCATCGATTAAGTAAATACACTTGGATTCGCCTCGACCGGCCCTGTTGGAATCAGCAGCGCTGCGTTCGACAAACCTGCCCATCGCTATCTTGAGGGCGCAAACCAGCATCTTTAATTGTCCCCGGCTGAGTGACTCTGTGGCGAGGACTCCGTCTACCTTAATCGTAAAATCCGCCCGATGAGGGCCGTTGAGCGTCATGCCGTATTTTATGTCTCGCGGACGCAGCTCTTTTAACACCCTAGCAAATCTTTGCTCACTATCCCATCCTGCCTTGTAACCAAGCGTGATCTTCCTGTTGGGCAGAAGTTCGCCGACGACCGCCTGGAGCAGGGCGCCAAATGATTCAATGATTGCAGTTCTGCTCTCATGAATGGCCTGGCCCAGGCCTGCAAGCTCTACATCCCAGGCATCCAGTTGAGCATGCAATCCTGCCCCACCGCTCTTCAACAAACTATTCCTATGGGCGATGCCGCGACGGTACGCGCGCCAGTCATCCAGATAGGAGTGTTCCACGTGGAACACTGCCCAGTCCAGAAACCGTCTGCGTATCTTGCCACTGCCTTCGAGGAGCTGAAAACTTTCCGTATTCAATACCTGCAAGGGCAGGGCAGCTGCCACACTTTGCCAGTTACCTTGCTGTTCTCCATCAAACTTCAACTCCTTCTTTCCTGCCCTGGATTTAAGAAGTCCTATCCGACCCTGTTCGCCGAGATCGGCAAAAACCAGAAAATCCTTTTGCTCATGCTTTACCAGCGGGTCTACTTTATGAGTTCTGAAGGAGCGGCCAACACTGAGAACGTGGATGGCCTCGAGCAGACTGGTCTTGCCGCTGCCATTGATGCCGGAAAAGATATTAAACGAGGGGGAGAGCATTAAGTCGACCGCTTCCAGGTTTCGGAAGCGATCAACCATCAGTCGTTGGATAACAGCCATGTAGTCCTGAGCTTACGCCCTTATAGCCGCATTGGCATGACAACATAAAGCGCATCGGAGGCGGAGACAGCCTCCAGCAATGCACTACTATTCGAGTCAGACAAGGTGAACTTCACTTTGTCACTGTCCAGCACGTTCAGCACATCGATCAGATATCCGACATTAAAGCCAATTTCCAACGTGTCGCCTTCGTACTCAACCGCAACCATATCTTCGGCTTCTTCCTGCTCAGGGTTGTTGGCCACAACTTTTAGCTCATTCTGACCCAGCTGCAGATTTACGCCACGATACTTTTCATTGGACAAAATAGAGGCCCGGCTGAAAGCATGGCGGAGCAGGGTGCGCTCGCCAATAACGGTTTTGTTACCACCCTTGGGCAACACTCGCTGATAGTCCGGAAATTTACCGTCTACAAGTTTTGAGGTAAAGGTAAAGTCCTTCAGCTTCGCGCGAATGTGGCCGGCACCAAACACCAGCACAAGTTCATCTTCCGAAGGCTCGGACAACAGCCGTGACAACTCCAGCACGCCTTTACGCGGTACGATTATCTGCTGCACTTCCTCAACGCCGGTGCTGATACCGGTCGTGTGCATCGCCAGGCGATGACCATCAGTCGCCACCACCCGAAACCAGGAACTGCCCAGTTCGAACAACATGCCATTCAGGTAATAACGCACGTCCTGCTGAGCCATGGCGAAGGCACAGGAATCGATCAGATGTTTCAACTCCTCACCGCTGATACCAATCTCGTATGTACCAGGCTCGTCTACCGTTACCGGGAAGTCTGAGGCGGGCAGGGTAGCCAGAGTAAAGCGGCTACGCCCGGCCTTGACGACAAATTTGCCGTCATCCAGCGAAAAGTCGAGAACCGCGTCATCTGACAACGATTTACAAATATCCATCAATTTTCGGCCGGGCACCGTAATTTCGCCCGGCTTACTGCCGCCGTTGACCGGCACGCGACCGATAAGCTCGACCTCAAGGTCGGTACCGGTGATCTCCAAAATGTCGTCTTTTAATGTCAGTAACACGTTCGCCAGTACCGGCAAGGTATGGCGTCGCTCAACGACACCCGCTGCCAGTTGGAGGGGCTTAATGATTGCGTCCCTGGAAATTGTAAATTGCATATTCCGATCTCAGATTAGCGTTTTGTTTATGAAGTCATTGATGCGCCACCCGGTGCCACCCATTCAGGTAGTCAGCGCTCGCAACAGGTTATTATAGTCTTCCGCCAGATCCTGCGAATCACCTCGCAGCTTCTTGATCTGTTTGCACGCGTGTAGCACCGTCGTGTGATCACGGCCACCAAAGGCATCACCAATCTCCGGCAGGCTGTGGTTGGTCAATTCCTTGGCCAGACACATGGCTATCTGCCGGGGCCGGGCCACAGATCGGTTACGACGCTTGGACAGCATATCCGACATCTTGATCTTATAATATTCTGCGACCGAGCGCTGAATATTATCAATTGAAACCAGCTTCTCGTGTAGCGCAAACAAATCGCGCAATGCCTCACGCACCAGGTCAAGATCAATCTTGCGCCCGACAAAGTTGGCGTGGATGATCACTTTCTTCAGTGCGCCTTCCAACTCGCGAACATGAGACCGCAAGCGTTGGGCAATAAACATCGCCGCGTCACCTGGCAATTCGACATTGCTCTGCGCTGCCTTGTTAATCAGAATCGCAGCACGGGTCTCAAGCTCTGGTGGCTCTACTGCCACACTCAAACCCCAACCAAAGCGGGATTTCAATCTTTCTTCCAAGCCATTGATTTCTTTATGGTATCTGTCGCTTGTCAGGATAATCTGCTGACCCCCTTCAAGCAAGGCATTAAAGGTATGGAAAAACTCCTCCTGAGAGCGTTCCTTGCCGGCAAAAAACTGAATGTCGTCAATCAACAGGGCATCGACTGAGCGGTAGTAACGCTTGAATTCGTTTATTGCGTTGAGCTGCAGGGCAGTAACCATGGTGGCGACAAACGTTTCCGAGTGCAGGTACACGACTTTGGCATTGGGCTTGCGGGCAAGCATGAAGTTACCAATCGCGTGCATTAAATGCGTTTTACCCAGACCTACACCGCCATATATGAACAAGGGGTTATAAGCGCCGCCGGGATTATCGGCCACCTGCAGCGCGGCTGCTCGTGCCAACTGGTTGGACTTACCTTCAATAAAATTATCGAAGGTGTTTTCATGATTGAGCGAGCCTTTATGACGAAGCTTGCCCTCGATGATAAGCTCCATGTTTCGGCCGGAACGCTTACTCTGACTGCCACCGGCATAGGACTTGCCGGCCAGCGCATCTCTAAGCTCGGTATCAGCCTGTTGATCGCCTCTTAAGGCAACCCCTGCCGGTTCCACCAGGTGGATGGCTGGTGTTTTCCTGTCATCATCAAACATGCGCTGATGTTGCTGCACCGGAGGCTGTTGAGCCACATGATGACTGCCAGCGGAGGCCACCAGTGCCGGGCGCGCCGCCTGCCGACTGCCAACTTCCAGAAAAATGCCAACCTGCTCGCCATCAGTATGCCGGTGCACCAGCTCATTAATGCGGGCAAAAAATTTATCCTTGACCCATTCCTGCACAAAGCGATTGGGTGCCAGTAGCGTCAGACCGTCATTAGAGGTCTCCGCCTGCAAGGGTCGAATCCAGGTATTAAATTGTTGGGATGGAAGCTCATCCCTGAGGTGATCAACACACCGTTGCCAAGTTGCTAAAAGCACGACTTTCACTGCCCTGTAGTCTGTTTTTGTATGAACAAGTTTGTAACGAGGGCAAATTCTAACCTGCTGAAGCACACTTATCCACACAAACAAGCGTGTTTATGCCTGTTCCAGAAATTTATTTAAATATTTAATTATCATATAGTTAGGAAACATCGTCGCGCAAAACAGGCTGTTTTTAGGCGTAACAATGTCGCCGCACCTGAAAATTTATGCACAGGATATCCTGTGGATAACTTGTTACTAACAGGGTATAAGCGTCGGATAAAAATTCCGTGTGCCGAACACACCCGCAATACAAGGAATCTATTGCATAAAGTTGGTAAAACATCTAAAATCCGCGCTCTTTAATTTATCCGAACCACCATTTACTGAATCACCCTGGATCGCCATTATGAAAAGAACTTTCCAACCCAGCCTGCTGAAACGCGCCCGAACTCACGGTTTCCGTGCACGTATGGCAACCAAAGGTGGTCGTCTGGTTATCAAGCGTCGTCGTTCACGAGGCCGCGCCAAGCTGTCTGCCTGATTTTACTGACAAGAGCTGCATGTGACCGACCAGCAAGTAACCAGTCATGGTTTTGGTAGAAATCTGCGGCTCCTGACGGCTTCTGACTATCAGGCCGTCTTCAGTCAGGCGCAGCACAAGGTCTCCTGTGCCCAGTTTCTGATTCTTGCAATCAGACATGATAATGTTACGCCCAGACTGGGCCTGGTAATTGCCAAGAAAAACGTTCGCCTGGCAGTGCAACGAAATCGGGTCAAAAGGCTGATTCGCGAATCTTTTCGACATCGTCAACATTTGCTCGCCGGGCTGGACATCGTTATTCTGGCACGCAAAGGACTGGACTCTCTGGACAATGCCTCCATCGACCAGATTCTGGACAGACTGTGGCAGGATCTGATTCGGCGCCGCGACCGCCAGACCACGAACAAAACCGCAAACCAGACCACGAAATAGCTGCAAGATAACGGGTGACTTCACATGCTGGCTAAGTTCGCTATCAAGCTGATCACTGTTTACCAGTACACCCTCAGTCTTCTCATCGGCAATCAGTGTCGTTTTTACCCCTCCTGCTCTCATTACACCCAGGATGCCATTGCCTGTCACGGACTTGTGAAAGGATGTTATCTTGGCACGCGCCGAATTCTGCGCTGTCATCCCTGGCATCCGGGTGGTTACGATCCTGTGCCAGGCAGTCACACTCACTCTGACGGTGAAACGTCTTCAACCAATAAGTAGCCTTTACCCATGGATTATATTAGATACGCGCTCATATCCGGTTTGGCCGTTGTCAGTTACATGCTGCTGCTGGCCTGGCAGGACGACTATCCGTCAACAGCAACACCGTCACCGGACGTAGTGCAGACACAACAGGATAATGGCGATTTGCCCTCGGTCGACAACACTGCTGGCCGACCGCAAGCCTCTGCAGATATCACCGATACGCCATCCACGAGCTCCTCTGATATCCCGGTAGTTGCCAGTTCGACAACCGCTGCTGCCAATGTGGAGACCTCTGAAACCCTGATCACGGTCAGCACCGATGTTTTAAACGTCACGATTGACCGCCGCGGTGGTGACATCGTGTTTGTATCTCTGCCGGAACACTACACACAAATTGACACCCCGGACCAACCCTTTGTATTGCTCGAAAACACCACGTTGAGAACCTATGTTGCCCAGAGCGGTCTGATCGGTCAGAACGGAATTGATGGCGCCGAGCGCGCACTGTACACCGCCAGCGCCGACAGCTACGCACTGGCACCGGATCAGAACGTGCTGAATGTTGACCTGCGCTACACTGACAACAACGGCGTCGTGGTAATCAAACGTTTTACCTTTGAGCGCGATAACTACCTGATCGATATTGCCTACGACGTCAACAACACCACCGATATGCCATGGCAGGCCAACATGTTTGGCCAGATCAAACGCAGCAACTACGAGGATCCCACTCAGGGCAGTGGATTCGGCATGGCCAGTTTTCTGGGTTTTGCAACGACTTCAAGCGACGACAACTACGTCAAAATCCCGTTTGATGAAGTCGAAGAGCGTGCGTCTCACGAAATTGACGGTGGCTGGGTTGCCCTGGGCCAGCACTACTTCATTTCCGCCTTTGTACCACCGCAGCAGTCGCGCAACAGCTTTTCGTTCCGTCGCAACAGCCAGAATGAATACATAGGTGGTTTCACCAGTTCAGAGTTTGTTGTTGCACCCAACAGCAACAACGTTCAGCAAATGTCCTTTTATGCCGGCCCCAAGGACCAGTATCGTCTGGGTGAAATCGCACCCTGGCTGGACCGCACAATTGACTATGGCTGGTTGTGGTTTGTGGCCTCGCCAATCTACTGGTTGCTGACGCAGATCAATAACATCATCGGCAACTACGGCTGGTCCATCCTGATCCTGACCGTCATCGTCAAAGGCGTGTTCTTCAAGTTATCCGCCACCAGCTATCGGTCCATGGCCAATATGCGCCGTGTCATGCCCAAGATGAACCAGCTCAAAGAGCGTTATGGTGATGACAAAATGAAGCTCCAGAAAGCCACCATGGAGCTCTACAAGAAAGAGAAGATCAATCCGTTTGGCGGCTGTCTGCCCATGCTGGTGCAGATGCCGGTGTTCATCGCTCTGTACTGGGTATTGCTGGAAGGCGTCGAACTGCGACACGCGCCCTGGATTCTGTGGATCAACGACCTGTCAGTGATGGACCCGTTCTTTGTGCTGCCATTGCTGATGGGCGCATCGATGTATGTGCAATTCATGCTGAACCCGACTCCCCAGGACCCGACTCAGGCCAAGATAATGAAGTTCATGCCGGTGGTGATGACCATCTTCTTCCTCTGGTTCCCGGCAGGCCTGGTGCTGTACTGGCTGGCAAACAGCGTTCTGGGTATTGCCCAGCAATGGTATATCACCCGCAATATTGAAGCCGACTACGCTGCCAAAGAGGCAGCCAAAAGCTAAGCAGTGATACCTATATCATGCTGAGCGCATCGGATACGGACACAATTTGTGCGGTAGCCACACCACCGGGTCGTAGCGGTGTGGGTATCGTGCGAGTGTCCGGTCCGGCGTGTCAGGACATTGCCAACCGCATCCTGCATTTCACGCCAACGCCGCGACACGCACATTACTGCCCCTTCCACGACAATACCGGCGAGCTCATCGATCAGGGCATTGCACTGTATTTTCCGGGTCCCAACTCTTTTACCGGCGAAGACGTGCTTGAACTGCAAGGCCATGGTGGCTATTTCATCATGGATGCCCTGCTGAAAATCATTCTGGCGGCCGGTGCTCGGCTGGCGCGACCGGGCGAATTCACCGAGCGAGCCTTCCTTAACGACAAAGTGGACCTGGCGCAGGCTGAGGCCATCGCCGATCTTATTGACAGCAGCTCCGCGGAAGCAGCCAAAAGCGCCATGCGCACCTTGCAGGGCGAGTTCTCGCGACTGATAGACAACCTGGCCGAGTCCATCACCCTGTTACGAGTCTACCTGGAAGCGGCGATCGATTTCACCGACGAAGAGATCGATTTCCTCAGCGAAGGCCGTATCGCGGAAAAACTCGATTCCATCATAGTGACGTTAGACAAGGTACTTGAGCAGGCACGTCAGGGCGCCCTGATCCGCGAAGGCATGGCGGTGGTTATCGCCGGCAAACCCAATGCCGGGAAATCCAGCCTGTTGAACGCACTTGCCGGTAAAGAATCAGCCATTGTCACTGACATCGCCGGCACCACGCGAGATGTACTCAGTGAGCAGATCACCATCGACGGAATGCCTCTTCACATCACTGACACGGCTGGTTTGCGTGACAGTGATGACGTCGTCGAGCAGGAGGGCATAAGGCGCGCGGTCAATGCTGTAACGCAGGCTGACCGCATTCTGCTGGTAGTCGATGCCAGTCAGGAATCGGTTGATGTCAGCAATATCAAAACCTATCTGCAGGGTCCGGGATTCGAAGCCCTGTCCCACGCACTGGACACTTCCCGACTGACCATTATCCAGAACAAAGTGGACCTGCAGTCGAAACCGCCGGCGCTGATACCGGCAGCAGACACAGGCCAGGCCAGTGTCATCCGGCTATCCGCGAAACAGGGCGCTGGTATAGACCTGCTACGTCAGCACCTGAAAGATTGCATGGGCTTTCAGGCCACGGCAGAAGGCGGGTTTATTGCCCGTCGCCGCCATCTGGACGCATTGGGCAAAACCCGGCAATGTCTGGAACAGGCTCGTTTTCAGTTGTCCCATCATGCTGCAGCCGAACTGGTTGCCGAAGATCTACGTCACGCGCACCGACATCTGGGTGAAATCACCGGGGCAGTCACCACCGATGATCTATTGGGACGTATTTTCTCCAGTTTTTGCATTGGCAAATAATTATTTTTGCCTGTTCTCAAGATGGTCAAAAACTGTGCATAAAATCGCATTTTCTGTGTATAAGTTTTTTGTGAAATTTTCCTGTTTTTTGCCTTGTGGATAACATCGGGTCTTCTGCACAGCTTGATAAAAGCTTTGCTGCAGCTTGAGCAGTGCTTGTGCACCGAACTATACAGTCAGTATCCCTATGTTTTATATATAAAAAAAAGGGTTGTCTACAGAAAACCGGTTTACCATTAGTATTAACAGTATTAAGTCTTTATGTTTTATCTATAACTATATCTATTATATTTAATCATTAATGTTAATAAGATTTACTTGTGGATTATTTTCCATCACAAGCCTTTAAATTTGCGTTACAAGGCTTATACTTAGCACCCTTTTCAAAATTGACTGTTCAAACTATGGATTTTTCCAAACGATATGACGTGATCGTGGTCGGTGGTGGCCATGCCGGAACCGAGGCGGCTCTGGCAGCGGCCCGTTCAGGCGTGAAAACCCTGCTGCTGACGCACAATATCGAAACCCTGGGCCAGATGTCCTGCAACCCTGCTATCGGCGGGATAGGAAAGAGCCATCTGGTTCGCGAAATCGATGCTTTGGGCGGTGCCATGGCCACAGCGACAGACCTGGCTGGCATCCAGTTCCGGGTACTGAACAGCAGCAAAGGCCCAGCCGTGCGTGCCACCCGGGCCCAGGCCGATCGTGCTCTGTATCGAGCTGCGATTCGGCATATTCTCGAAAGCCAGGACAATCTGGATATTTTTCAGCAAGCTGCTGACGATCTGATTCTGCAGGGTGAGCGCGTAGACGGTGTTGTCACGCAAATGGGCGTGCGCTTTTTTGCTCCGACCGTGGTGTTAACCACCGGTACTTTCCTCGGCGGCAAGATTCATATCGGCCTGGAAAACACCTCAGGTGGTCGTGCCGGCGATCCGCCCTCAATCAAGCTGGCCGACCGTTTGCGTGAATTGCCGTTCAACGTGGGTCGTCTGAAAACCGGCACACCGCCGCGCATTGACGCCCGCTCGGTGGATTTTTCCGTGATGCAGGCGCAGCCCGGCGATACGCCACTGCCGGTCATGTCATTCATGGGCAAGGTGGAAGACCACCCGGAACAAATAAATTGTTATATAACAGCCACTAATGAACGCTGTCACGAGATTATCCGCAATGGGCTGGACCGATCGCCGATGTACTCCGGTGTTATCGAAGGCATAGGGCCTCGCTACTGCCCGTCCATTGAAGACAAAGTGATGCGTTTTGCTGACAAGACCTCGCATCAGATCTTTGTTGAGCCTGAAGGACTCAACACCAACGAGCTGTATCCCAATGGCATCTCCACCAGCCTGCCCTTTGATGTGCAGATCGAGTTGGTGCGCCAGATCAAAGGCTTTGAAAACGCGCATATTACCCGTCCTGGCTACGCTATCGAGTACGATTTCTTTGATCCGCGCGACCTGCATCATTCGCTGGAAACCCGGTTTATCAAAGGCCTGTATTTTGCCGGTCAGATCAACGGCACGACGGGCTACGAAGAAGCCGGTGCACAGGGATTACTCGCCGGTATCAATGCCGCCCGTGCCGCACGCGAGCTGGAAAGCTGGTGCCCGCGCCGAGACCAGGCCTACATCGGCGTGCTGGTCGACGACCTGATCAGCATGGGCACCACAGAACCCTATCGCATGTTTACCAGCCGCGCCGAATACCGCTTGCTGCTGCGCGAAGATAACGCTGATCTGCGCTTGACCAGTGTCGGCCGGGATATGGGTCTGATTGACGATGAGCGCTGGCAGGCGTTTTGCCAGAAGCAGGACAGTATCGGCGATGAATTGAAACGCCTGAAGTCTGTCTGGGTGCAGCCAGGCACTGACAAGGAGGCCGCCATCAGTGGCCTGCTGGATAAACCGCTGGGTCGAGAATACAATCTGGCGGATTTGCTGGCGCGCCCGGAACTCAGTTATCAGACTATGCGCGACGCATTGCATGAAACCTCGATCAAATTGCCCGAACTGGATCCTCAGGTGACTCAACAGGTTGAAATACAGCTTAAATATCAAGGCTATATCAATCGCCAGGAAGAGGATATCCAGAAACTCAAGCGTCAGGAAAACACGGCGCTGCCGGCAGACTTTGACTATCAGCACATGGAAGGGCTTTCCAACGAGCTTAAACAGAAATTGCTCGCAGCCAAACCTGACACCATTGCCCGGGCTTCGCGTATCCCTGGCATGACGCCGGCAGCTGTGTCTCTGCTGCTGATTTATCTGAAAAAATACCAGGCTGTCAGAACCAGACAAACGGCCTGACATGGATTTGATAAAGATGGACCTGGCAAAACGACTGCAACACGGACTGGTTGAGATGGCGCTTGACCTGAGCGAGGCTCAGCAGGCTGCCATGATCGAGTACGTCAATCTGCTCGACAAATGGAACCAGGCGTTCAACCTGTCGGCCGTGCGCGATCCACACGACATGGTGTCGCGGCATCTGCTCGACAGTCTGAGTCTGTTGCCGCGCATTCAGGCGTTGTGTGCAGAAAAACCCAACATGACAGTGCTGGATGTGGGCACCGGTCCGGGTTTGCCGGGCATTCCACTGGCCCTGAGTTTGCCCGGAGTCAATTTTACCCTGCTGGACAGCAACGGCAAAAAAACCCGCTTTGTGTTTCAGGCCCTGATGGCGCTGGGGTTGAAAAATGTCAAAGTTGAAAACACGCGCATCGAAAGCTACCAAAGTCCTGGCCAACTTGATATTGTCGTGAGCCGGGCGTTTTCCTCGCTGGCTGATTTTGCCCTGGGCTGCGAACATCTGTGTGGTCCGGATACCCGATTGCTGGCGATGAAAGGCCAGTACCCGACAGATGAAATCCGTGATTTGCCTGCACACTGGCAGCAAGCGGATGCGCGGGCCATTGACATACCGTACTGTGATGCACAGCGCCATATTATCGAATTGCAACTGACAAGACCCTAACAACAGCAGCAACCAGCTTTAGCAGACAGGAACCGCCGGTGACAAAAATACTCGCGATCGCCAACCAGAAAGGCGGTGTAGGGAAAACAACCACATCCGTTAACCTGGCCGCCTCATTACAGGCGACCAGGCGTCGTGTATTGCTGGTCGACATGGATCCGCAAGGAAATGCCACCATGGGCAGCGGCATCGACAAGGCTGACCTGGAATACTCCGTTTACGATGTGTTGGTTGGCGAAGCCGATTTTGATCAGGCCTGTGTCAAGGCGCCCGAAGCGGGTTTTGACATGTTGCCGGCGAATGGTGATCTGGTCGCTGCAGAAATTGAGTTGCTGGAGCTGGAACGGCGCGAAAGCCGGTTAAAAGAAGTGCTGGCGAAAGTAACGGAGCGCTACGACTTCATAGTTATCGACTGCCCACCCTCGTTGGGCATGCTGACACTGAACGCACTGGTGGCGGCACAAGGTGTCATTATTCCCATGCAATGTGAATATTATGCGTTGGAAGGACTGTCTGCGCTGGTTGATACCATCTCCGCAGTCAGTGAAAGGCATAACCCGGAACTCAAGATCGAAGGTATTCTGCGCACCATGTATGATCCGCGCAACAAGCTGACCACGGAAGTGTCCGGACAGCTTTACCACCATTTCGGTGACCGCGTGTATCGCACGGTTGTGCCCCGTAATGTCAGGTTGGCAGAGGCGCCCAGTTACGGTTTGCCGGTGTTGCAATACGATCGTCAGTCGCGTGGCGCCATTGCCTATCTGGCGCTTGCCGGCGAAATGCTGCGCCGCCAGGAACAGGCTGCCACCTGAGCAGGACGACGTCAGAGTTAATCATCAAGGATCACAAAGGTTTGAGCATGTCAGGAAAGAAAAAACTGGGTCGGGGACTGGATAAGCTGCTGGGCAGTGCCGCCGCGTCGCATCGTGCCGCGCAGGCCAGTGAGCAGGTGCCTGTGCAGCCCGACGCAACCCCGGGACAACCGCAACCGCGGGTCGACAAAGACAGCGAACTGCGGCATCTGCCGGTTGAACTGATCCAGCGCGGCAAGTATCAGCCGCGAACCGACATGCATGAGGAGGCGCTGCAAGAGCTGGCCGAATCCATCAAGGTTCAGGGCGTCATGCAACCGATAGTGGTGCGACCGGTACCGGGTGACCGTTACGAAATCATTGCCGGTGAACGCCGATGGCGCGCCACCCAACTGGCCGGTCTGGATACCATTCCCGCTGTTATCCGGCTGGTGGGCGACGAATCTGCCATTGCCATGTCGCTGATCGAGAACATTCAGCGCGAAAATCTTAACCCGATCGAAGAAGCCATGGCGCTGAAACGTCTGCAGGAAGAGTTTGAATTGACGCAGCAGGAAGTGGCAGAAGCGGTCGGCAAATCGCGGACCACAGTCACCAATCTGTTGCGCTTGATGTCGCTGAGCCATGACGTGCGGCTGATGCTGGAGCGCGGCGATCTGGAAATGGGACATGCGCGAGCCCTGTTGGGCCTGCCAGCGGAGCAACAGTCGGAGGCCGCCAAGGCGGTCAGTGGCAAAGGCCTGTCCGTGCGTCAGACCGAGTCCATGGTGCGCCGGTTACTGGCCGACGAGTCGCCGAAAAAAGCCGAGGTTGAACGGCAGGATCCGGATATAGCCAGCCTGGAAGACAAACTGTCCGAGCGCATCGGCGCCAAAGTACAGATACAACACAGCAGCAAGGGTTCCGGTAAACTGACGTTGCGCTATAACAGTCTGGATGAGCTTGACGGCATTCTTGCGCATATCAAGTAAACAGGCATTAAGCAGGAGAGTGTAATACCGTGTTGATTGGCCGGGCTAAAATCCCTATAATGCGCACCTCTGAAAGAGGAACGGAAGCCAAAAACAAGAGAGCTTTTGACTACCAGCGTCACACATGTCAACGATAAAAGCTCCTCCCATATATAAAGTCGCGGTAATACAGGCAGTTACATTGTTTTTGCTTGTGCTGGCGGTTGCGATACTGAGCAATTGGACAGACGCATATTCTTTACTGATCGGTGGTTTGATTTGTTTAATACCGGGCACACTTTTCGCGAGAAAAGCGTTTAAGTACCGGGGAGCAAGATCGGCCGGGCTGATTGTCAAAGAGCTTTATCAGGGTGAAGCGATAAAACTGGTATTGATGGGTGCAGGGTTCGCACTGAGTTTTATTTATATAGATCCACTGAACGTGGTGGTTTTGTTTTCAGGATTTGTTCTGGTGCACATAACAGGCGTGCTTATGTTTGTCCGCGTAAGCAGACCTGTCCGGAACAACCCGTAAAATCGGCAAACTGACAAGAAATAAATCAAACCATGGCAGATGCAAATTCAACAGGCTTTACCATGCCTGAATACGAAAGCGGCACTGAATACATTGCCCACCACCTTGGTTTCCTGAGATTCGGCCAAAAAGCCGATGGCAGCTGGGGCATCGCTCACTCCGTGGAAGAAGCGGACGCTATGGGCTTCTGGGCGATCAACGTCGACTCCATGCTCATGTCTCTGTTACTGGGCGTGATCTTTATGGGCCTGTTCTACTTCGTAAGCCGCCGTGCTACATCAGGCATCCCCGGCCCGTTGCAAAACGCCGTGGAATTCATTGTCGAGATGGTTCAAACCACGGTAAAAAGTACATTTTTTGCCCGCAATGAACTTATTGGCCCGCTTGCGCTGACCATTTTCTGCTGGATCTTCATGATGAACCTGATGGATCTGGTGCCGGTTGACTGGATTCCCTTGTTGGCACAGGTAGTCGCGCAGGATAGCCATCTTTATTTCAAAGCTGTTCCGACAACAGACCTGAATATTACTGCCGGGTTCGCTATCAGCGTCTTCGTACTGGTTATTTATTACAGTATCAAAGTCAAAGGTATGGGTGGGTTCCTCGGTGAGTTTGCTTTCCATCCGTTTGGCAAATGGGCACTGCCGCTCAACCTCATAATGGAAATCCCCAGCTTTCTTGCCAAGCCGGTATCCCTGGCGCTGCGACTGTACGGCAACATGTTCGCTGGCGAAATGATCTTCATGGTGATTGCGATGGTTGGCTTGTACCAGCTGCCACTGCATTTTGCATGGGCGGTGTTCCACATCCTCATTATCACCTTGCAAGCGTATCTGTTCATGATGCTGACAATTGTCTATCTGAACCAGGCACACACGAAGTCCGAGGCTCACTAAACCCTTAATCTTTTACTGTTAGACCTTTTGTTAAATCTTGGAGAAAAAAATGGAAACTATTCAGGCATTTTCTGTAATCGCTATCGCCCTCATCTTTGGTCTTTGTGGCGCTGGTACAGCGGTTGCATTCGGTAATCTGGGTGGCAAGCTGATCGAAAGCTCTGCACGTCAGCCGGAACTGGCCCCTAAACTGCAGGTTCAGTTCTTCCTGGTTGCTGGTTTCGTTGACGTAATCTCAATCATCGGTGTGGGTGTGTCTTTCCTGGTGATCTTCGCAAACCCTTTCCTCGGTTAACCGAACGCTTGAGTCTATTTTCAAGCCAAGCGGATTACTAACGCAGAGGTGACACCATGAATCTTAATGCAACCATACTCGGCCAATCGATAGCCTTTGCTGTCTTTGTCTGGTTCTGTCTCAAGTATGTCTGGCCGCCGATTACGGCTGCCATGGCAGAACGACAGAAAAAGATTGCTGATGGTCTGGAAGCGGCTGACCGTGCTCAGCGTGACCTGAACCTGGCGCAGAACAAAGCGGCAGATGAACTTCGCGAAGCGAAGGTCAAGAGCGCTGAAATTATCGATATGGCAAACAAGCGTTCCAACCAGATCGTTGATGAAGCCAAAGACAAGGCTCGTGATGAAGGTCAGCGTTTGATTGCCGGCGCTAAAGCCGAAATTGAAATGGAAGTTCAGCGCGCGCGTGAAGTACTGCGAGCGCAGGTCGCGGCCATCGCGATCTCCGGAGCCGAGAAAATTCTCGAATCCTCCGTGGATCAGGCCGCTAACGAAGAGCTGGTTAAAAAACTCGCTTCTGAGTTATAGGCGAACATACGATGGCAGAGTCAATTACATTAGCCCGTCCTTACGCCAACGCTGCTTTTGAAGTAGCGGTTGCTGACAAAGCGCTGGCTGAATGGTCAGAAATGCTGAAGACACTGGCAGCGGTGGCAGCGGACGATAAAGTCAGCAACTTGCTGAAGAATCCGGCACTGACCGCTGAAAAACAGTCTGATGCCTTGCTGGCAATTTGTGGCGATGAAGTATCCGCCAAGGGCAAAAACATGATCCGGCTGCTGGCGGAAAATCGCCGACTGCCGCTGCTGCCCGAAATTGCAGAGATCTTTGATGTGCTCAAGGCTGCGAAAGAAAAGAGCGTCGACGTAGAGCTCGCTACCGCGTACGCCTTGAGCGATGCCGTTGTTGAGCAACTGACCCAGGCACTCCAGAAGCGACTGGACCGTCAGGTTAAACTGCACACCAGCGTTGATCAGGGCCTTATCGGCGGTGCTGTCATTCGGGCAGGTGATACCGTCATCGACAGTTCTGTTCGCGGAAAACTGAACAAATTAGCCGAATCATTGAGTTCCTAGAACAACTGGGAATGAGGGAATAAGCATGCAACAACTGAACCCGTCAGAAATCAGTGAAATTATCAAACAGAGAATCGATAATCTCGACGTTTCTGTGCAGGCCAAGAATGAAGGTACCATCGTCAGCGTTTCTGACGGTATCGTTCGTATTCATGGTCTGGCAGATGTCATGTACGGTGAGATGATCGAATTCGATGGTGGCCTTTTTGGTATGGCCCTCAACCTGGAGCGTGACTCCGTAGGTGCCGTAGTACTGGGCGACTATCAGGTATTGGCAGAAGGTCAGTCCTGTCGTTGTACCGGCCGCATTCTGGAAGTACCAGTTGGTCCGGAAATGGAAGGTCGGGTTGTTGATGCATTGGGTAACCCCATTGACGGCAAAGGCGCAATCAATGCCAAACTGACCGCTCCGGTTGAGAAAGTGGCTCCCGGTGTAATCGCGCGTAAGTCGGTAGACCAGCCGGTACAGACCGGTCTGAAAGCAATCGACGCCATGGTGCCTATTGGTCGTGGTCAGCGTGAGCTGATCATTGGTGACCGTCAGGTGGGTAAAACAGCTGTCGCCGTTGATGCCATCATCAACCAGAAAGGAAAAGGCGTTAAGTGTGTTTATGTCGCTATCGGCCAGAAGCAGTCGTCCATCGCACAGGTGGTCAGCAAGCTGGAAGAGCACGGCGCCATGGAATACACCATTGTTGTCGCCGCCAGTGCCTCCGACCCCGCCTCCATGCAATACCTGGCACCTTACTCGGGCTGCTCCATGGGTGAGTACTACCGCGACCGCGGTGAAGATGCCCTGATTATTTATGATGACCTGACCAAACAGGCATGGGCCTATCGTCAGATCTCCCTGCTGCTGCGTCGTCCGCCGGGCCGTGAAGCTTATCCTGGTGATGTATTCTATTTGCACTCACGTCTGCTTGAGCGCGCTTCACGCGTAAACGCAGATTATGTTGAGCAGATGACCAACGGCGAAGTGAAAGGCAAGACCGGTTCATTGACCGCACTGCCTATCATTGAAACCCAGGCCGGTGACGTATCTGCATTCGTACCAACCAACGTGATCTCAATCACCGACGGTCAGATCTTCCTGGAAACCGACCTGTTCAACGCGGGCATCCGTCCGGCGATTAACGCCGGTCTGTCAGTATCGCGTGTAGGTGGTGCAGCACAAACAAAGATCATCAAGAAGCTCGGCGGTGGTATTCGTATCGCTCTGGCCCAGTATCGAGAACTGGCGGCATTCGCCCAGTTTGCATCAGATCTGGACGATGCTACCCGTGCCCAGCTGGAACACGGTCAGCGTGTTACCGAGTTGATGAAACAGGGTCAGTACTCACCGATGTCAGTTGCCGAAATGGGCCTGGTATTGTTCGCTGCCAACGAAGGCTTCCTGAAGGATGTTGACCTGAACAAGATCGTGGCGTTTGAAAAAGCGCTGGTGTCTTATGCCAACAGTCAGCACAGCGAGCTGTTGAACAGCGTGAACAGCAAGCCTGACTTCAACGACGAAATTGCGGCGCAACTCAAGTCGTTGATCGAGCAGTTCAAAGCAACTCAAACCTGGTAACTGTGGTTTTTAACTACAGGCCGGGCAATATTCGGTAGGCGGTGAATTATGGCTGGTGGAAAAGAGATTCGAGGCAAGATCTCCAGCATCAATAATACGCGGAAGATAACCAGCGCCATGGAAATGGTTGCTGCGTCCAAGATGCGGAAAGCGCAGGATCGCATGGCGATTGGCAAACCTTACGCAACACACATGCGCAAGGTAATTGGTCATGTCGCCAACGCGAACCCGGAGTATCGTCACGTCTATTTCACCACTCGTGAAGTTAAACGTGCTGCGTTTATTGTTATATCGTCAGACCGCGGCCTTTGTGGCGGTCTGAATATCAACGCGTTCAAGGCGGCCGTCAAGGCGATCTCCGGTTTGCGTAAACAGAATGTTGACGTTGAGTTCGCTGCAGTGGGCGCCAAAGCGACATCGTTCTTCAATAATTATGGCGGGAAAGTGGTGGCATCGGTTCGTGGCCTGGGTGACAAACCCGAGCTGGCGGATGTAATCGGCGCCGTCAAGGTCATGCTGGACAAGTTTGACAACGGTGAAATCGACCAGCTTTTCCTGGTCAGCAACAGCTTTGTCAACACCATGACCCAGACCCCGGTGGTTGCGCAGTTGCTGCCGCTGGAGCCGTCAGACGATAAAGAGCTGAAGCATCACTGGGACTATATTTATGAGCCCCAGGCCGAAGCACTGCTCGATGGTTTGCTGGCCCGATACATTGAAACTCAGGTCTATCAGGCAGTGGTTGAAAACCTCGCCTGTGAACAAGCGGCCCGAATGATTGCAATGAAGAACGCAACTGAAAACGCAGGCGATTTGATTGAAGAGCTTGGCCTTGTTTACAACAAGGCGCGTCAGGCTTCCATTACACAGGAATTGTCAGAGATCGTCAGCGGCGCGGCCGCAGTCTGATCGCCAGCGACAAACAGTTATTTAACCAGTTTAGAAGATCAGGAATACTTAAGAGGAACCGGACATGAGTAGCGGTCGTATCGTACAAATTATCGGTGCAGTTATCGACGTACAATTCCCGCGGGAAGAAGTACCTCGTATCTATGATGCACTGTCCGTCGAAGGCGGCGAAATCACACTCGAGGTGCAGCAGCAGTTGGGCGACGGCATCGTGCGTACCATCGCGATGGGCAGTACCGAAGGTCTGCGCCGTGGTCTGGAAGTGTCCAACACTAAAGCCCCAGTATCTGTCCCGGTTGGTAAAGAAACCCTGGGCCGAATCATGGACGTGTTGGGCCGACCAATTGATGAGCGCGGCGACATCGGTGAACAGGAGCGCATGCCTATTCACCGGAAGGCGCCTGCCTATGACGAGCTGTCAGCTTCCAATGAACTGCTGGAAACCGGCATCAAGGTTATCGACCTGATCTGTCCGTTCGCCAAGGGTGGTAAAGTTGGTCTGTTCGGTGGTGCCGGTGTTGGTAAAACTGTCAACATGATGGAGCTGATCAACAATATCGCAAAAGCACACAGCGGTCTGTCAGTATTTGCTGGTGTTGGTGAGCGTACTCGTGAAGGTAACGACTTCTACCACGAGATGCAGGAATCCAAGGTTATCGACATGGATGACCTGACCAACTCAAAAGTAGCGATGGTGTACGGCCAGATGAACGAGCCGCCCGGTAACCGTCTGCGTGTGGCGCTGACTGGTCTGACCATGGCTGAAAAATTCCGTGATGAAGGGCGTGACGTTCTGTTCTTCGTCGACAACATCTACCGTTACACACTCGCGGGCACCGAGGTATCAGCACTGCTGGGCCGTATGCCTTCAGCGGTAGGTTACCAGCCGACACTGGCGGAAGAGATGGGCGTTCTGCAGGAACGTATTACCTCTACCAAGACCGGTTCCATCACGTCAATTCAGGCGGTATACGTACCGGCGGATGACTTGACTGACCCGTCACCGGCCACCACCTTTGCTCACCTGGACGCAACAGTTGTACTGTCACGTTCCATCGCCGAGCTGGGTATCTACCCGGCGATCGATCCGCTGGACTCCACCTCACGTCAGCTGGATCCGCTGGTTATAGGCCAGGAGCATTACGAAGTGGCACGGGGCGTGCAGACTGTACTGCAGCGTTACAAGGAACTGAAGGACATCATCGCGATTCTGGGTATGGACGAGCTGTCGGAAGACGACAAGCAGACCGTAGCACGTGCGCGTAAGATCCAGCGTTTCCTGTCACAGCCGTTCTTTGTGGCTGAAATCTTCACCAACACTCCCGGCAAATACGTGTCTCTGAAAGACACCATTGCTGGCTTTAAAGGCATCCTGGAAGGTGATTACGACCATATTCCGGAGCAGGCCTTTAACATGGTAGGCACCATTGAAGAAGCTGTTGAAAAAGCGGCTAAACTCAAAGGCTGATAGTGTTGCTTGCAGGCAGGTTCGATTGAATCTGCCTGCCAAAGACATCAATGGTCTGACAGAATTGCAAAGAGAAAAACCTTATGGCGATGACAATGCATTGTGACATCGTAAGTGCAGAAAAACAGATCTTCTCCGGCCTGGTTGAAATGGTTGTGGCAACCGGAACGTTAGGTGATCTGGGTGTGGCTCCAGGCCACGCACCGCTACTGACCGAACTTATTCCCGGCCCCGTGCGTTGCGTACTGCGTGATGGTGCGGAAGAAATTTACTACGTTTCCGGCGGTTATCTGGAAGTTCAAAGCGGCACCGTAACGGTGCTGGCTGATACTGCGATTCGTGCCGGCGACGTTGACGAAGCTGCAGCGCAAAAGGCTATCGAAGACGTACAATCTGCTATCGCAAACAAGGATGCAGAGTTCGAGTACTCGCGAGCCGCTACGCAGTTGGCAGAAGCGGTTGCTCAGCTGCGCGCACTCAAGCAATTGCGCAAGTAATTCCCACATAGCTTTGTCCGTAATGCTTTGAAAGCGCGGCAAAAAAGGGTAGCCTAACAGCTACCCTTTTTTTATGGACGTAAAACAGGACGGAACATGAGCATAGACGTCATCGTGTTGGCAGCGGGCAAAGGTACACGGATGTATTCTGACCAACCCAAGGTCCTTCACACCCTGGCCGGCAAACCCATGCTGAGCCATGTACTTGATGCTGCTACGGCTATAACCGCCGACACTATTCATGTGGTCACCGGTTATCAATCGTCCCAGGTGCGCGCCTATTTTGCTGAACACCCGGTCGCAACACCACTTAAATGGGTTGAGCAGACCGAGCAACTGGGAACGGGCCATGCCGTACTACAGGCGATCCCGGCCGTCGATGACGATAAAACAGTACTGGTGCTGTATGGTGATGTACCGTTGATCACGCCCGCAACCCTGCAACAACTGCGACAGAAGGCGGAAGAAACCGGCATTGCCGTGTTGACCCTGATCACGGATAACCCGACCGGACTGGGGCGTATCATTCGTGACGAGGTTGGACAGATTTCTGCTATTGTCGAGGAAAAGGACGCCTCGGATGAACAAAAAAAGATAACAGAAATAAATACCGGCATTATGGCGTTCAGCGCGTCTCGACTGAAACAATGGTTACAGTCCCTGACCACCGCCAACGCCCAGGGCGAATACTACCTGACCGATACAGTGGCTATTGCCTGTGGCGACGGATGTAAGGTAAGCAGCCTGCTAACACATGACGAAAACGAGGTGCAGGGTGTCAATAATCGCCTGCAGCTTGCCGATCTTGAACGTAGTTACCAAATTCGACGGGCACGAGAACTGGCATTGCAGGGGGTGACTGTTCATGATCCGGCACGCCTGGATATCCGCGGACCGCTGCAGATCGGGCGTGACGTATGCCTTGATGTGAATATTATTCTGGCGGGCAGCAATCGTATCGGCGACCGCGTCAGCATCGGGCCGAATGTGACGCTTATCAACAGCGATATCGGCAATGACTGTGTGATACTGGCCAATAGTCATATTGAAGGCGCAAAACTGTCACCCGGTTGTACAATTGGACCCTTTGCCCGATTGCGTCCGGGCACTGAACTTGGTGACAATGCCAAGATCGGTAACTTTGTTGAAACCAAAAAATCAACTATCGGCGCCGGTAGCAAGGTGAATCACCTGAGTTATATAGGCGATGCCAGTGTCGCTGAAAATGTAAACATCGGGGCCGGCACCATCACCTGCAACTACGACGGCGTCAATAAACACAAGACAACAATCAGGGCCGGTGTATTCGTTGGTTCGAACACCGCATTGGTAGCGCCGGTTACCGTAGGACGCGAAGCGACAATAGCTGCCGGCTCAGTGGTAACCGCAGATGTGCCGGACAACACACTGGCAGTCGCACGAGGCAGGCAGAAAAACATAAGCGGTTGGAAACGACCAGTTAAAAAATAACGGTAGAATCAGCAGAAAGCAGGGGTTGTTTATGTGCGGAATCGTAGGCGCAGTGGCACAGCGGGACGTGGTAGAAATATTGCTCGAAGGACTGAAGCGACTGGAATACCGTGGCTATGATTCTGCCGGCCTTGCCGTACTGGATGATACGGGGAAATCGCTTCATTCAGTGCGAGCTGTCGGTAAAGTTAAAAAACTGGTTAGCAAAATCGAGGACACCCCGACACGCGGTAAGACCGGAATTGCGCACACACGTTGGGCAACACACGGTGTGCCCAGTGAGCACAATGCTCATCCGCATATGTCGAATGATGAATTCGCCCTGGTTCACAACGGCATTATCGAGAATCATGATGCCTTGCGTAAACAACTTATCAACGACGGTTATAAATTTTCCTCTGATACCGATACTGAAGTCGTCGTGCACCTGATACATCAGGCCATGACACAAGGGAGCGCCAACCTGTTGTCGGCAGTCCAGCAGATCGTGCCCATGCTGCACGGTGCCTACGGCCTTTGTGTGGTCAGCACCCACGAGCCCGAGACTCTGGTGGTTGCGCGTAGCGGCAGCCCACTGGTCATTGGTGTGGGAATAGGGGAAAACTTTGTTGCTTCCGATCCGCTGGCATTGGGTCAGGTCACTGACCGGTTCATTTACCTGGAAGAGGGCGATGTTGCCGAAGTTAAACGTAAATCAATTCGTATTTTCTCCGACGGGAAGGCGGTAGAGCGAAAACGCACCCGAATTCGCAGTGATATTTCCGAGATCGAGAAAGGTGAATACGGCCACTTCATGCTCAAGGAAATTTACGAACAGGCTGCCGTTATCAAGAACACACTCAGTGGTCGCATCAGCGATGCACATGTTCTGGAAGAGTCGTTTGGCATAAAAGCCAAAGCAATATTTGACCAGGTAAATAACGTTCAGATCGTTGCATGCGGTACCAGTTTTCATGCAGGCCTTATAACCAAGTACTGGCTGGAAAACATTGCAAAAATGCCATGTCAGGTCGATATTGCCAGCGACTATCGGTACCGGAACATAATTGTTCAGCCGGGTACATTATTCGTTACCATCTCCCAGTCGGGTGAAACCGCCGATACCCTGGCAGCGCTGCGTTATGCCGGCGAGCTGGACTATGTCGGCAGTCTGGCAATTTGTAATGTTGCGACCAGCTCTCTGGTCCGGGAATCGGATTTCTCCCTGTTGACCATGGCTGGTCGCGAGATAGGGGTGGCGTCGACGAAGGCGTTCACTACGCAGTTGTGTGCCTTATTGCTGCTATCGCTGGTACTGGGTCGCCGCAATGGCATGAGCGAGGAGACTGAGGCGAAGTACATCAAGGATCTGCACAAGTTGCCGGACCTCGTCAATCAGGTACTGACGCTGGACAAAGCCATACAGGAGCTGTCTATCAGCTTTGCTGACAAGCATCACGCGCTTTTCCTGGGCCGGGGCAATCAGTATCCGGTTGCCAAAGAAGGCGCGCTCAAACTCAAGGAGATATCCTACATCCACGCCGAAGCGTATCCGGCCGGTGAATTGAAGCATGGCCCGCTGGCGCTTGTGGATGACAAGATGCCGGTAATCGCAGTGGCTCCCAACGACGAACTGTTGGGAAAACTGAAAGGCAATCTGGCCGAAGTCAGCGCCCGGGGTGGAAAGCTGTTTGTGTTTGCCGATGAAACCGGAGGCTTTGATGATGATGGCGATTACAAACTGATTCGCATGCCACCGGTACCCGATGTGCTGGCGCCTATCCTCTACACCATCCCGCTGCAATTACTGTCATACCATGTTGCCATTCTGAAGGGGACAGACGTCGATCACCCGAGAAACCTGGCCAAGTCGGTTACGGTGGAGTGACTGCGCACTTGGCTCTGAAAACAACGACTGTGATCGGCGACCCGTAACCTGAAGGTTGCATTCACTCGCTGGGTTTCTGTGTCCGCAGAGCACGCAAGCTCTTGTTAATGCGTTTAAGATAGTCTTTCAGTAAATCCTTGCGCAGCCGCGCCACGCCCATCGCCAGCACGTCAATCACCAGCAGGTGCGCAATGCGCGATGAGACTGGCGTGAACACCTGCAGGTCCTCCTCCATGTTGACGTAAATGGGGATAGTACTGAGCTTGCTCAGGGGCGTGTCCTGCGGAGCCAGACCGACGACTGTAGCGCCGGCCTCAAGCGCCAGCTCGACACTCTGAATCAGGGCCTTGGTGCGACCCGATTGCGAAATGGCCACCACCACGTCTTTGGGGCTGAGCGAGATCGCTGACATATGCTGTATGTGTGGATCAGTGTAGGCGGTGCTGGACAGCTGCAGGCGGAAGAACTTGTGCTGGGCATCAGACGCCACCGATCCGGATGCGCCGAATCCGTAAAACTCGACCCGATTGGCCTCATTGATCGCGGCAATGGCCTGCTCCAGTGCCGCCGGATCAAGCTCATCGCGCACGGTAAGCAGAGAGCCAATGGTTGAGTCGAATACTTTGTGATTAAGATCGGCGATAGTGTCGCGATCGTCCACCGAGAACTGGGAATAGCTGCTGTTGGCGCCCAAATGCTGCGCCAGTTGCAACTTGAACGACTGAAACCCATCAAAATCCAGCGCCCGGCAAAAACGCACCACGGTCGGTTCACTGACATCGGCACGTGCGGCGACATCGACAATACGCATGCCCAGCACTGCGGTGGCGTTGTCGATAACAAAGTCGGCCACTTTACGTTCCGACTTGCGCAGCAACTCGCGTCGCTCCTTGATTTTGCTGATCAGATTGTGGGCATCCACCGCTGTCTTCCTGTTACACTGCTGGCAGTGAATATAACAGGAAGCACGGTTTCAGTACCATCCTTAGGGTTATCTTAAACGCATGACAGACGACTCACCGGAAATACGCATCGGCCTGTCCATGCAGGACATTGATGTTGAGCAGTGGGACAACCTGGTCAGAGATCAGAGTCCGTTCCTGCAACATGCATTTCTGCGCGCGCTGGAGCAAAGCGGTTCCGTGCAGGCAGAATCGGGGTGGCAACCCTGTCACCTGACCGTCATGGTCAATGCCGGTGACGGGGAGAAAATGCTGGCAGCCATGCCCCTGTATATCAAGAATCACTCTTACGGAGAATATGTGTTCGACTGGGGCTGGGCTGACGCCTATCAGCGCTATGGCCAGCAGTATTATCCCAAACTGCTGACCGCAATACCGTTCACACCCAGTCAGTCGCCCCGGGTCCTGGTCGCTGACGGCGAAACTCTGCAGCAATGGCTGCCGCATATCGAACAGGCGGTGCTGACGTATGCCGACAAGATCGGCGCCAGTTCCTGGCATATTCTGTTTCCCGACCGCGCCAACGCTTCCGTGCTCCGGCAAGCAGACCTGATCAGACGCGAAGCCAGCCAGTTTCATTGGCAAAATAAAGGCTATAAAACATTCGACGATTTCCTGGCAAGCTTCAGTTCGCGCAAACGCAAAAATCTGCGCAAGGAACGTGCTGATGTCGTTGCTCAGGGTATTCAGTTTCAGTGCCTGGAAGGAGAGGATATTACCGAAGATATCTGGGATGTATTTTACCGCTACTATCAGAATACCTATCAGATTCGCGGGCAGCAGGGTTACCTGACCCGGGACTTCTTCCGTTTGATCAACCGGAGCATGCCAGAAAATCTGTTTCTGGTGATGGCGTCGCAAGCCGGTAACTATGTCGCTGGTGCACTATTTTTCAAAGGCGCGGACACATTGTTCGGCCGATACTGGGGTGCCGAACAGGACTACGACAATCTGCATTTTGAAACCTGTTACTACCAGGGCATTGAATACTGCATCGAGCACAATATCAGCCTGTTTGATGCTGGGGCGCAGGGTGAACACAAACTGCGTCGAGGCTTTGAACCGGTCACCACGCAATCGTTTCACTGGATAAAAGACCCCGCGTTTCGGGCCGCGATTGCCGACTTTTGTCAGCAGGAAATGGCACATGTGGCCGCCTATCAGTCAGCGGCCATTGAACAATTGCCGTTCCGTCAGACCGATACGGTCAGGGATTCTCCAGAATAAAGCTGCTGAGCAATACGCGCTGTTCCTCAGTGGGATTGTCAAAGCGCATGAGCAGGTTGAGAAACTCGGCATCAGGGCGCTTCTCCACAGCAGAGATGCTGTGGACATATGCCTGCAGGTCACTGATGGCCTTGCTTGCCTGATTGCCTGGCGACAGCGTCACCGTGGTGTCTGCAAAAACACTGGGGTGTTCAGTGCCACGCTTACAAACCAGCAGCACCTCGTCAACACTGATGGCCTTGATCATACAGCGAAATTCAATTTTGCCCCATGCTACCAGTGCCGTACCTTTGAGTTTGGGTGCCTCTTTGGTTTTGGCGGCGCCGGTCAATGCTTCCAGTGAGGAACTGCCGGGCATGCCGTCGGACTTGCCACTGAGAATTTCCAGCGAGCTGAAAGGTCCGCCCTTGCTGGGCGAACCGGAGGCCGCCTTGTTGAGCTTACCGGATTTGATCAGCGCCTTCTGTACTTTTTGCATCAGCTCTTCGCCGGTAAACGGCTTGCCCAGATAATCACTGACGCCGGCCTGCACCGCGCGCATGATATGTTCTTTGCCACCCAGGCTGCTGATCATGACAAACGGTATAACTGCCAGCTTTTCATCGGCGCGTACCCATTGCAACAGCTCTTCTCCGCTAAGCCCGGGCATTTCCCAGTCACTGAGAATAAGATCAATAGGTTGCCGGCCCAGGATGGACTGCGCTTTGCGCCCGTCAGCCGCCTCAATGATTTCGCACTGGGGCAGATACTTGCGCAAGGTACGTTTGATGAGGTCGCGAATAAAGCTCGCATCATCAATCAGCAGGATTCGAATTTTCATATCAAGGTTACCCAGCCTGTTTACGTAAAAATACCGGCGCTTGAATGGTGGAGTCTTTCTCACTGAAGCGGTAACCGGCCATGTCGAACTCACGGATACCTGCCAGCGAATCGATACGATTTCTGATGACATGCGCTGCCATCATGCCGCGCGCTTTTTTGGCGAAGAAACTGATGATCTTGTATTGGCCGTTTTTGTAGTCCCTGAAAACCGGACTGACGATGTCAGCATTGAGTACCTTTTTATCGACCGAACGGAAATATTCATTAGATGCCAGGTTCAGCAGAACGCGGTTCTTGTGTCCGTTCATGGCCGTATTCAGGCTCTCACTCAGGCGAGTTCCCCAGAACTCGTAGAGGTTCCGGTTGTCGCCATGCTGCAGGGAGGTGCCCATCTCCAGCCGATAGGGTTGCATCAGATCAAGTGGCCGGAGCAGGCCATAAAGACCGGACAGGATGCGCACATGGTTCTGCGCGTAGGCCATGTCTTTCTGGGTCAGCGCATGGGCGTCCAGGCCGAGGTAAACATCACCGGTGAAGGCATAAATTGCCTGCCGGGCGTTGCTGGTGTCAAACGGTGTTTGCCAGTTCAGGTTGCGCTCAAAATTGAGCTCACCCAGCTTTGCGCTGATATGCATCAGCGCTGATAGCTCTTCCGGGGATTTCTGGCGCAGGGTCTTGATCAATTGTGCCGAGTCATCCAGATAGTCTGGCTGAGTAAACTTGCCGGTGGGCACAGGCTTGTCAAAATCCAGGGACTTGGCGGGCGATAGAACCAACAGCATAAGGGCCTCAGATAACGTGAGCTTGGATATTGATAGAGATACGATTGATACGTAGAAGCGGCTAAACGGATTGCGCAATGTCCTGCCACCAGTTCAATGGTGTGACGCCATCCTCGGGGTCATAGACATTGCCATAGAACCAGATGGTGTCCGGAAACCCGGCCAGCACCTTGTTGAGCACCGCCTCGATCTGCTGAAAACCAATGGAAACATGGATGGTGTAGACCAGCAGTCCAGGGCTGCTGATATCGATGCGGCCGTCAATGAGCTCGATTTCTGGCGTCAGCGCCTGATCCAGTTCCTCTGTGTTAAGCTTGCTGAAAACACGAACACTCAGGTTACCGCTGTGTTCCAGCAGTTCATAGGTAGTAGGGTTGTCTACCGGATACCGAATCCTGTCATCGGCGGCCAGTCCGCGGATAAACGCCGGGGATTTGGTCAGGCGAAACTCAACGGGCTGCTCAAGCCCGGCTTTTGACAATAAAGCCGCAGGATCAGTGACCTGCTTCCGGCCTGCATCGGCAACGGGCACAACACTGACCTGCTCAACAACGGGTTCGTTGTTGTCATTGTAGCCGGCAATCAGCGGTATCTGAATGGGTTCTTGCGCTTGGTCCATGGGGTTGGCTTCCCGGATGCCCGGCCAGATGGGCCGGATCGTGTCAATTCATTGTCAAACAGGGCTTATTGTAACCCGCGAAACATTATGCTGGTACTCTTTGAACGCTTTGCGACCCGTCTACAGGGTCTGAAATGGCCCACTGTGCTGGGTCTCATGGTCATGTTGCTGATCACCGCCTGGGTGTTTACCGGGGCTTCGCCAGAGTTGCAGGATCGCTGGCTGATACCTGCTGTGCTGATATCTGTCTGGCTGTTGCTGCTGTTGTCCGGCATCAATATGTTTGCCCGGATACCGGCCATGGCCACGCCTGAGATGGCATGGTGGGCGCGCGTTAAAATCAGACTGCACCGTGGTCTCTATCATCTGTTTGCATGGTTCATGCTATTGGTCAGCCTGGCCCTGGTGGTGGTGACTTTCCAGCTCGCCGCTGCATGGATAAGAATGAATTAACTGGTCTACGTGGCACAGATGTAAAAGATTGCTGCTAACATACGCAAACTGCGCAATAACAATACAATAAGGAGTTTTTCGATGGGCCTGATTGATGACGATATGGACAGGGACCCCACGCCCGCCGGTGAGTTGGCACTGCAGACGCTGGCGATGCCGCGCGATACCAATGCCAATGGTGATATTTTCGGCGGCTGGCTGGTGTCACAGATGGACCTGGCGGCAGGTATCGCCACCAAGCAGGTCACCCACGGACGCTCCGCCACCGTTGCCATCAAGAATGTCGAGTTCCTGGCGCCGGTCAGCGTTGGTTCGGTGGTGAGTTGTTATGCGGAGATCCTGGAAACAGGCCGAAGTTCCATGCACATCAACATTGAGGTATGGATCTCCAATTCACTGACTCAGGCAGCCCAGCGCAAGGTGGCCGAAGGCCTGTTTATCTTTGTTGCCATTGACGACAATGGACGCACACGCCGGATCAAGTGATCCGGCAATGTTAAAATGACCAACACACAGCAGCCTGTCAGGACACCCCTTCAGTCACAATCCTGCTGGTAATCTTGCCACTGGTCATCGCTCCGCTGACGTTAAGCGCGGTGCGGCCCATATCGATCAAGGGCTCAATGGAAATCAGCAACGCCACCAGCTCAATCGGTAGCCCCATGGCCGGCAGCACAATCAGTGCAGCAAACGTGGCGCCACCGCCGACACCGGCAACACCGAACGAGCTGATGGCAATGATGATGACCAGTGTCAGGATGAAGCCGGGGGCCAGTGGATCGATACCCACCGTCGGCGCCGCCATCACTGCCAGCATGGCCGGGTAGATACCGGCACAGCCATTCTGCCCAATGGTTGCGCCAAAGGACGCTGACAGACTGGCAATCGACGGCGGTACCTTCAGCTCCTCGATCTGGGTGCGGATATTCAGCGGAATGGTCGCAGCCGAGCTGCGGGTGGCAAAGGCGAAGGTCAGCACCGGCCAGATCTTGCGGAAAAAATCCATCGGGTTGTTGCCGGACAGACTAAGCAGCAGGGCATGCACCACAAACATGATGGCAATGGCCAGATAGGAGGCCACCACAAAGCCGATCAGGTTGAGGATATCACTGCCGTTGGAGCTGGCCACCACATAGGTCATCAGGGACAGGATGCCATACGGCGTCAGGCTCATGATGATCTTGACCAGACGCATGATGATGGCCTGAAAAGTTTCGGTGCCACCCTTGATGCGGTCTGCGTACTCCGGCTTCTCACGGCTCAGCAGCAGCCCCGCCAGACCAAACAGCATGCCAAAAATCACCACCGCAATAATGGAGGTGCTGCGCGCATCAGTCAGGTCGGCAAAGATGTTTCTGGGAATAAAGTTAACAATGGTCTGGGCAATGGTCAGATCTGCGACCACGGGCGCCCGGGTTTCCAGCACGGCTGCCCTGGCAACTTCGCGTTCGCCGCCCACCATGCCTTCGGCGCTGAGGCCAAATACGGTAGTTACCAGAATGCCGACCAGTGCGGCAATCATGGTGGTGAGCACCAGTATGCCAATCACCGAGCCGCCGATTTTGCCCAGGGCGGCCACTTCATGCAGCTTTACCACCGCAGCAATCATGGTCACCAGCACCAGCGGCATGATGATCATGCGCAGCAGTGACACGTAGATATCGCCCGGCAAATCGGTCCATGTCAACGTGGGGCGGATCTGCTCAATATCACCGCCGTGGATGAGTTGCAGGAAGAAGCCGAAGGCAACACCCAGCAGCAAGGCGATAAAGACCTGTTTGGCGAGGCTGGTCTCAGGCTTCCTGAGCTTGTACAGGCCAAACAACAGTGCGATAAAAATGACAATGCCGAGAAGTGTCAGAACTGACATGGAGGGGCTCCCTTGATTATTATTGGCCCGTTATAGCCCTTAAACAGTGTCAGTAGCAAACGGTTTTTGTGACTAAGCTTATGAAATAAAAGGCAGCAATGGGCTTTCGCAGGCAGCGGACAGTCGCCAGGCAGCCGGTCAGGCCACCGGCTCCAGACGTGCATACGATAACACCAGCCATTTACTGCCGACGTCGGTGAAGTTCACCTGGACGCGGGCATTGGGGCCACTGCCTTCATAATTGAGCACCACACCTTCACCAAACTTGCCGTGCCGCACCCGTTGACCCAGCGTGATGTTGGTGTCCGGTACATCAGCGCCGGAGCGGTAATGTGGTTGCCGGCCCGGTGGGGTTGGTGCGGGTCGCTGAATGGTGGTTTTCATGCGGATCGGTTCGATCAGCTCTTGCGGCAGCTCGCGAATAAAGCGTGAGGGCCGGCAGATATTAACGTCGCCGTGCAGACGGCGCGACTCGGCGCTGCTCAGGTACAGCTTCTGCATCGCGCGGGTAATGCCGACGTAACACAGGCGACGCTCTTCCTCGATGCCGCTGAGATTTTCCATCGACATCTTGTGCGGAAACAGGCCTTCCTCCATGCCGCACATGAACACCAGCGGAAATTCCAGGCCCTTGGCGCTATGCAGCGTCATCAACTGCACGGCGTCATCGCTTTCCGAGGCCTGGGCTTCGCCGGCGTCCAGTGCTGCCTGATCGAGAAACGCGGACAGCACGTCACGGTCATTGACCGGATTGTCCTCATCCACCAGCATGTCGTCAGTGGCATCCTCGGCAAAGCTACGGGTGGCGGTAATCAGTTCGTCCAGGTTTTCGAGTCGGGCCTGGGCTTTATCGCCACCTTCTTTTTCATGATGGGCAACCAGACCACTTTGTTTGATGACGTGCGCGACTTTTTCGCCCAGCTCCAGGGTCTGGCAATGCGCGTCCATGTCGTCAATCAGTCGCAGGAAGGCCTGCACCGCCGCCGCCGCCCGGGCCGGCAACAGCTTGTGGTCGATGCTTTGTTGACACGCCGCCCACAGTGAATAACCTTCGCGGCGGGCCATGTCGCGCAGACCATCCAGGGTTTTGGAGCCGATGCCCCGCGTGGGCACGTTGACGACACGTTCCATGGCCGTGTCGTCGTGGCGGTTGATCACCAGACGCAGGTAGGCCAGGGCATTACGAATCTCCAGGCGGTCATAGAAGCGCTGACCGCCATAGATGCGGTAGGGCATGGCGACGCGCAGCAGGGCTTCTTCCAGTTCCCGCGACTGTGCATTGGAGCGATACAGGATAGCAGCCTCAGTCAGGCGATGGCCGGTGTTCATCCAGTCTGTGAGACGATCGACGATAAAGCGCGCTTCGTCCTGCTCATTAAACGCGTCGTACAAGGAGATGGTTTCTCCCTCGTTACCGTCAGTCCACAGCTCCTTGCCCAGCCGGCCCTGATTGTTGGCAATCAGGTGATTGGCGGCCTTCAGGATGTTGGAGGTAGAGCGATAGTTTTGTTCCAGGCGGATGATCTCGGCTCCGGCAAAGTCGGTATTGAACTGCTGGATGTTTTCGATGCGCGCGCCACGCCAGCCGTAGATGGACTGGTCATCGTCGCCGACCACCATCAGGTGACCACTGGCGCCGGCCAGCACCCGCAGCCAGGCATACTGTACCGCATTGGTGTCCTGGAACTCGTCGACCAGGATATGCCGGAAGCGGTGCTGGTAATGCGCCAGTAATTCGGGGTTGTTAAGCCACAATTCGTGAGCGCGCAGCAGAATTTCGGCAAAATCCACCATGCCGCCACGCTGACAGGCTTCTTCATAGGCGGTATACACGGTCAGCATGGTGCGGGTGTATTCATCACCCATGTGTTCGATGTGTTTGGCGCGCAGGCCTTCATCTTTCTGGCCGTTGATGTACCACTGGATCTGTTTGGGTGGCCACTTGTCATCGCTGACGCCCAGTGCCTTGCACAGACGCTTGATCAGCCGCAGCTGGTCATCGCTGTCCAGAATATTGAAGTTTTCCGGCAAGTTGGCTTCTTTCCAGTGCATGCGCAGCAGCCGGTGTGCCAGGCCGTGGAAGGTGCCTACCCACATGCCACCGGGCGGGTGGGTGAGCAGCTCTTCGATGCGGCTGCGCATCTCGCGCGCGGCCTTGTTGGTAAACGTCACTGCCATGATGCTGTGAGGCGATACGCCCTCGGTCTGCATCAGCCAGGCGATACGGTGCACCAGCACCCGGGTTTTGCCACTGCCGGCACCGGCCAGCACCAGCATGCTGGCGGGCGGCGCGGCCACGGCGCGGCGTTGTTCGTCGTTCAGGGAGTCAAGAATGTAAGATACGTCCATAACCTCGTATTCTAGCTGGAACCGGGTGCGTACACACGGGCAAATTAGCGCTTTTTACCGGAAGGTCTTGCTGATAAAATATCGAACCTTTGCTCGGTAGCGGGGGCGGCTGTACACACAGTGTCCCAAACAGTGCCCCAAATTTCCGCGCCGAGCGTATATAATGCCGTTCACAAACATTCTTTGAAGTTCTAGGTAGGAGTTGATTATGTCTGCAAAACCAGACAACGCGAGTTTTGACTGGAAAGATCCCTTTTTGATGGAAAGCATGCTCACTGAAGAAGAGCGCATGATCCGGGATACCGCGAGACAATACGCCCAGGAAAAACTGTTGCCGCGCGTGCGTGACGCCTACCGCAATGAAAACACCGATCCGGCCATCTTCCGTGAAATGGGTGAGCTGGGTCTGCTGGGCCCGGCACTGGACGGTTACGGCTGCACCGGCACCAACTATGTCAGCTACGGCCTGATCGCCAAGGAAGTGGAAGCGGTCGACTCCGGTTACCGCTCCATGTTCAGCGTACAGTCCTCACTGGTCATGCATCCGATTCACGCTTTCGGTAGCGAAGAGCAGAAACAGAAGTATCTGCCCAAACTGGCCAGCGGCGAGTACATCGGCTGCTTCGGTCTGACCGAGCCTGACCACGGTTCTGACCCCAGCGGCATGGTCACCCGTGCCCGCAGCGTTGATGGCGGTTACACGCTGAACGGCGCCAAGAACTGGATCTCCAACTCGCCGATCGCCGATGTGTTTATTGTCTGGGCCAAAAACGATGACGGCATTATCAAGGGCTTTATTCTGGACAAAGGCATGAAAGGCCTGTCTGCGCCCAAGATTGAAGGCAAGCTGGGCCTGCGTGCCTCCATCACCGGTGAAATCGTGATGGAAGATGTGTTTGTGCCGGAAGAAAACATGCTGCCGCATGTGGAAGGCCTGAAAGGTCCGTTCAGCTGTCTGAACTCCGCTCGTCTGGGCATTGCCTGGGGCGCGCTGGGCGCCGCCGAAACCTGCTGGCACACAGCACTGAGCTACACCATGGATCGCAAGCAGTTCAAGCGCCCGCTGGCGGCGAACCAGCTGATTCAGAAAAAACTGGCGGTAATGCAGACCGACATCAGCCTTGCGCTGCTGGGTTGTCTGCAGGCCACCCGTCTGAAAGACGATGGCAAGCTGGGCATTCCGCTGATCTCCCTGCTCAAGCGTAACTCCTGCCTGAAAGCATTAGAAGTGGCACGTGAAGCACGCGATATGCTGGGCGGCAATGGTATTTCTGATGAATACCCGGTGATGCGCCACATGCAAAACCTGGAAGTAGTGAACACCTATGAAGGTACGCAGGATATCCATGCGTTGATTCTGGGACGTTCGCAAACCGGTATTCAAGCCTTCTTCTGATCCGTAAAGAGACTGCAAGAAAGGGGACAGAGAATATTCTTTATAAATATTCTCTGTCCCCCTCGTAAAGGTATAAATACATCACGACAAAAATCACCTGCCCTGGTTGTCGGCAGCAGCTGTCGGCAAAGGTAACGCAGTAATCCACTTCAGTGATCTCCCCGGCCTGTGGCCTGTGCCCGATATTGTTTTTACGCAGCGTTTTAGTAAACTGACTTGACGCGTTTGTGCTAACTTTTCGGAACTCTTCTTCAGACCCAAAATGGAACTGCCCTCGTGGATCTACCACTTATCCTGAGTCTGATCGGGCTGGCGCTGCTGGACAGCACCAGTATCGGAACCCTTTTCATACCGATCTGGCTGCTGATGGCTCCCGGCGGCGTCAAGCCAGTGCGGGTATTGCTTTACGTGGCCACGATCGCCCTGTTTTATCTTCTGGTCGGGATCTTGCTGATGTTAGGCGCAGCGCCGTTGTTTGATGCGCTCGGCCGGTTCACCGGCAACCCGATCGTGGTTTGGGCGCAACTGCTTCTGGGTGTGGGTCTGTTTGTGCTGAGCTTCCGGTTCGACAGTAAGCGCAGCCGCCGTCTGGGGAAACCGGACCGGGCCGCGCGCTGGCGGGAACGGGCCTCCGGCGAAAACGCCACCTCCCGTTTTCTGATGACAATGGCACTGCTCGCTGCCATGGCGGAAGTGGCGACCATGCTGCCCTACCTGGCTGCCATGGCCATATTGAGCACTACTGAACTTGCCGCACCTGCAGTTGTCGGGTTGCTGGCGGCCTACTGCCTGGTCATGGTGGTGCCAGCGCTTTTGTTACTGGCACTGCGGCGTTTCAGCCAGCGCCTGGTGGAGCCGGTGCTACTGAAGCTGGATGCCTGGATCTCCCGGCATGGGGAAACCACTGTGGGCTGGATCATCGGAATAGCTGGTTTCCTGGTGGCACGCGATGCACTGGCGAAGCTGAGCCTGCCGTTTCTGGGCGGCTGAGCACGCCATTGAGAAAAATACAAATGACAGTACACAGGCGCGGTTGTTGCGGTTGAGGTATCTACCCGAATCCCGCATAAAGGGGACGGAGGAGTTAAATTCCTCCGTCCCCTTTAAACCCTCAGGTCAGGCTGTCTACGACCCAGCGCTCGTAATCTCGTTCCCTGGACGCTCCGTCCGTGTCGCTGGCCAGCGGGTCGTGGCGTAGATGGCGAGCGTCGGAGGGGGTCAGGCCAAAGCGTCGGCGGAAGGCGCGGCTGAAGTGCGCGTCGCTGGTGAAACCGGACTCGCAGGCAATGTCGACGATTCGCAGGTGGGCGTCGCGCTGACTGGCGAGGCGACGCGCGGCGCTGCGCAGACGTTGTTCCTGGATGTAGCTGCGCACTCCGTGATGGGGCTGGAACACCCTGGATAGCGTTGCCGGCGAGCACTTGAGGTGCGCGCAAAGCGCGTCGAGACTGATGTGCCCATACAGGCGGCTGGCGATATACCGGCGTGCCTGCAGGAACAGGCTGTTATGCACGGCCTGCGTGCCTTCCGGCACACTGTCGGGCGCACCGTTGAGGGATCCGGCCAGCAATTGCAGGGTGGGCGTGACCAACTGCTGAGCGTCATCGTCCCCGAGTCGTTCCGCGACGTCTGCCAGGGTGATTATGTGATTGACTAAAAGCGTCACCAGAGGGTTCCCGGCGGGCAGCACGCGCCCGTGCTGACTGTTTGCGTGGTTCAGTAGCGGGGCAAGCAAGGGGCGCGGCACAAGCAGGCTGAGGTGACTGAAATCCGTGCTCACAGCTTCGTGCTCTTCAGCCAGATCGATGATCAGCAGGTTACCGGGTTTGACAGTGGTTTGCCGCCTGCCACGCCGGATCTGCTGCTCGCCGCTCAGGTGAGTCTGCACCAGATAATGCTCCAGGCCGTCCGAGGCGGCCCGGTAGGCACTGCGTTCGAAGCGCTGGGCGAGTGTGCTGCAATGTGTCAGCATCAACTGGCCATCGATCAACAGATTGTCCAGCGTGGCTCTGAAAGCGCTGTCGGTCTGCATCGAGTGGGTGCGCACATCGAACAGCGTACCAATGCTGTCGCGCCAGTCGGCAAAGCGTTGCTGTGGTGGCAGTTCTGCGGTGCTGAACTGTGACCGGCGTATCCTGTTCATGGTGCCAAGTGTGCTGTTATTGAGGCGTAGAGTCAATTTTCCTGCACTGTAGAGTCAAGTCACCCCCCCCGTACCTCTGTAGAATCGCCGCAGATCAAGTAATCGCTACCGAATCAGCGATCGTTTCAGGAGTAATCTGCCCCGTGATTTTCCCGTTTTGTCCGTCTCGTCACTACACCCTTTCCCTGTTCCGTTTCTTCTCCGTGCTCGCCCTGGTGGCGGCGTCGGGTTTTAGCCATGCTGCTGAATTTGCGGGTGGTAGCGGAGATTCTGGCTCGCCTTATGAAATCGCCACGGTGGAGCAGCTCAATGAGGTGCGCAATTACCTCAACAACTCCACAGTCCATTTTGAACTGACTGCGGATATTGATCTTGACGGGACAAGCTGGGCCCCAATCGGCCCAGAGTATAGTGACAGCTTCAGAGGAGTGTTGGATGGCAATGGCTACGCCATCAATGGACTGCACCTCAACTTTGACAGGGATGCGTCAGATCAGGGTCTGTTCGGTTATCTGAGAGACGCAGAGGTTCGTGACCTACATGTGACGGATGCGCAAATCGTTACCTCGGACCATGGCGTCAACAAAGTCGGGGTTCTGGCCGGCGGGGCTGCGGGTTCCACAGTGTCTCATGTCTATGTCAGTGGGGATGTCGAGGTGAGAGGCTTGGCGTCGAACTATGCCGGTGGTTTGATTGGTATTGTTCAAAGCTCCACGCTAAGTGATAGCGGTGCAGATGTTCGCGTACAAGGTGGGAATTTCGCTGGGGGGCTGATTGGCTCGGGTACAGACACAGTGATAAAGCGTAGCTTTGCTCTGGGTGATGTAAACGCGACGTACAGCTATGTTGGTGGCCTTTCAGGAGACGTCGACAATTCAGAGATCCAGGACAGCTTCGCCCGGGGGGCTGTGACATCGGGAGGGTCCAACATCGGCGGGCTGTTGGGGTATACCCGGAATGGCGCCACTGTGCAAAACAGTTATGCTACAGGCCCGGTGACCACCTCCGCGACGACTGACACGCAGGGCGGGCTTATTGGCTCTGCGGATGGCACTGTCGCTGATATCACGGATAGCTATTGGGATACCGTGACAAGCGGGCAGAGTACCAGTGACGGTGGCATCGGCAGTGATACTGACGAGTTGACTGATGCCGGGACCATGGCCGCATCCGGCATCTTTTCAGGCTGGAATTTCGACAGTACCTGGGGCATGGATAGCAGCCTGAATGGTGGTTACCCCGTGCTACTTTGGAATGTGGCCGCCGGGGCGACGCTGGCTATTCAGGCACCCGTAGGTAACCTTTCCGAACCGGCACTGCCGCAGACCTTCACCTGGAATACGGGTACAACGTCAAATCTGGTCAGTTATGACTTCCAGTTGGCCCGTGATGCGGGTTTCAACGATATTGTGCTGGAGCAATCGGGCCTGGCCACAGCCAGTGTGGATGGTCCGGTGCTTGAAAAGGACACTGAGTACCATTGGCGCGTGCGGGCGGTTGTTGGTGACAGCATCGGGCAGTGGCAGACCACCACGTTTACCACACCGGCGGTGGTATTTGCCGATGGTGATGGCAGCAGTGCCGACCCCTGGCAGATAGCCAGCGCGGAGCAGCTTGATTTGATGCGTGAACATCTCTCGGATCATTTTGAACTGACGGCGGATATTGATCTGGGCGAGTTAGCCGGGGACTGGGTGCCAATCGGATCCGAATCGGCCGCCTTTACCGGTGAGCTGGACGGAAACGGACACACGATCAGTGGACTGAATATAAACAGCACTGGTATTAGCGTCGGTCTGTTTGGCGAGATCAGTGGCGGTGCAGTACGCAGCCTGTTTCTCACCGATGTGAATGTAACCGGCTCAAATGAAGTCGGTGCATTCGTCGGAAAATTTGTAAATTCAGTGGCAGAAGACGTATGGGCTTCGGGGCAGGTAAGCAGCGAAGGTTACAATGTTGGCGGATTGGTCGGCCGGAGTCAGGACGGTAGTAAGATTCGACGCAGTGGCGCGGACGTGCAGGTCAGCAGCACTTTTGGCCGGGTCGGTGGGCTGGTAGGCTATCAATTTGGATCCGGAACAATCATTCGGGAAAGTTTTGCCATCGGAGACGTTTCCGGTGCCAACGATATTGGCGGTCTGGTCGGCCAAAATTACAAAGGTGCTCTGATCGTGGACTCGTTTGCGCGAGGAGCGGTCACCGGGGACAGCGACGTGGGAGGACTGATCGGTGAGCAGTACTTTGAGAACGCCAGTACCGAGACCAGTTTTTCAACCGGAATGGTGAGCGGAGGTTCGGGCGGGGCCGGAGGATTGGTAGGTGGCATATTTGCATCCGACCCTAACACCCTGGACAGTGTCTGGGACACGGCTACCAGCGACATGGATGAAAGTGCGGCAGGCGAAGGGTGGATCACGGCCCAAATGCAGCAAAGTTCGTCTTATAGCAGCAATTGGGACTTTGCCAATATCTGGAGTCTCGATTCACAAGTCAATGCTGGCTACCCGTACCTGGATATTCCGGTTTCCATGCCGGGCATTGCTGTGCTTGATTCACCCGCGGACCAGGCGGCCGTGACGACGGCCGACCCGGTATTTACCTGGGCTGCAGCAATTAGTGCTGACAGCTATGAACTGGCTATTGCTGATAACGAGAGCTTCACGACGACGCAGACCACGCTGAACGTGGCCGGCAACGTGACACAAGTCGACATGCCTTCACTGAATGCGGATACAGTTTATTACTGGCGCGTGCGAGCGAAAAATGCGGGCACGGTCGCTGGTGAGTGGAGTTCGGTGAATGCTTTCTATACGGGAGAGTTGGCACCACCGGCGTTGTTGGTAACAGCGCTGGACCCTGAATTTGTTGAAGGCGACGCGGCTGTTCAGCTCTTTGCTGATGCGGCCGCCACGGTGCGTACGGGTCAGTTGCTGCAATCGCTGACCCTGACCGTGAGTGATCTGGGTGGAGCCGGGGATGAATGGCTTGTTATTGACGGCAGCGATGTTGAGTTGCAGGACGGTAACTCTGTCGCCACGGCGGATACCGGTCTGACTGTTGCGGTCTCTGTTGTGGGTTCCACTGCGACAGTGAGTGTGACGGGGACGAGTCTGAATAGTGCCGGCATGAATGCACTGGTGGACGGAATACGCTATCGGCACGATGGCGACATTTCAGCGAACGCCAGCCGCGAGATAACGCTGATCGAGCTGCAGGACGATGGTGGCGCGGCATTCGCCGACGAAAACACGACGGTGTTGGCTTTGACTTCAGTGGTCAGTGTGTCGGCGCCAGCGCCAGCGCCGGTGACGCCACCGGTCTCTGGCAACACCGTAGGCGGGATGGTGACGGGTGCCACACTCAATGGTGTGAGCACCATCCTGGCGGGTGGCGTGCTGGACGGCGGTGTCATCAACGGGACGGTGAACAACGCAGGTGAAATCACCGGTGATGTAACCCTGGGTGCGTCGGCAATCATTAGCGGCGGTGTTGTTTCCGGGAACCTGAGTGGCCAGCCGTCAGCGCCGGGCCGAATTGTGGGTGCTACGGTGAGCGCTGGCGCGCAACTATCGCATGTGGTGATTGGTGTGGGCACCGTTCTTGAGCCGGGTGTTGAACTGGGTGAGGGGGTGCGTTTCAGCTCTGTCCAGCAGATTCCGGAGAATACGGAGTTGGCACAGACCCTGCCGCAACTGAGCTGGAATGGTGATGAATCGGTATCGGTACCGGATCTCAACGCCAGTGTGCTGGCGTCCGGCGACCGGACCCTGGCCAGCCTGATCACGGATCTGCCGGACTTCGGCGCGCAGTTGTCGGAGGCGGGTTTTGATTCGCAACAAGGGGAGTTCTCTCTGATGCTGGACGATGGACGGGCAGCACTGGTGCCGGTGTCGGTGCAGCGTCATGATGGCGATGAAGAGGTGCGGGTGACCGCCGAGGGTCATGTGTTGTTTGCATCGCCGGAGGGGTTGCGGATTGAGTTGGTGCCGATGCTTGTTTCAGCCGATGAATTTGAGGGGGTACTCAATGATGAGATTGGTCTGGAACTGGCGTCTGATGGCAGTGTGCTGGTAGCGAGAGAACCGGGACCGTCGACGGGTGCCGCGGAGCAGGAGACTCAGGCCAGTGCCGGGGAGACTGTTGCCCTGAGCGTGTCTTCGGAAGATGTTCCGAACCTTTACTACGTCGTACGTCCGGGCCTGCTGGCCGTGCCTGCCTACCGCCATGACACGCCAGGCCTGCATTTCCACGCCATGCCCGGACTCGGTAACGTTCAGGGCATGTCACAGGTGTTTGAATCTGCCGACGGCACGTTGCTGGAGCAGGACATCATCGCGGTGCCGGCAGACTGGAACGCGCTGAGTGACCTGCTGTGGCAACTGGGTGATGATGTGCGCGATGTGAGCATCAATGAGCTGGGCCTGATCACGGTGGAGCAGGACGCCGGCACCCTGCGCCTGCGTGTTGAGCTGATGGTGCGCGAAGGCGCCGAACCAGCGGGCGGTCCGATGCGTTACACCTTCGCAGGCGACCTCAGCGGCAATGGCGTCGGGGACTACTGGTTGATCTATCCCAACGGCGACCGCCAGGCCATCTACCTCTATTGATGGTTTTAAAGGGTTTAAAGGGGACTGAGGTCAGATTTGCTACGCAAATCCCTTTGTCCCCTTTACCCCCCCATTTCAAACCAATAAAAAAGGCTCCCGAAGGAGCCTTTTTTATGTCTGATACAGATGTGGACCTGTATAGAACTTACCAGGATTTGCCGATTGAGAACACAATGGCTTCGCCAGTGGTTGGGCTGCCGCCTGAACCCACTTCGTCAGACAGCTCTTCGCTGTTGATGATGCCTGCAATACCCATATCGAAGTCGGCAAAGCTGAAGCCGTAACCCACTTCCAGGTATTCGCCGTCAAACTCGTCGCCCCACATGCCGACTGTGCCGTACAGGCCAGACTCGCCAGTGATGGTCAGATCAAGGAAGTCATAATCTTGGCTGGCGCCGAAACCGTCCCATTCACCGACGGAATAGCCCAGGCTGAACATGCCATAACCCAGACCGAAGTTGATTTCCTGATAGGTGTCGTCGAACTCACCCGTGTAGAAGTAGCCGGTGTAACCGATACTGGCAGAAAGACCCGATTCCGTTTCGATGCCGTAGCCGAAGTAACCATCGACTTCCAGGCCATCACCCACGTCTGCCGCCCAGCTGCCCGCGTAGAATCCTTCGGACTCATAGTCGATACCAGCGCTGGCAGAAGAGTTCTTTTGCAAGACACCGCGGAAGTAGTACTCAGATGCATAACCGATGTTGTAGGAGACTTCGGCTGATGCGCTGGTGGATACAACCAGTGCGCTTGATGCCAGTACCAGGCCTGCTGTGAGTTGAGTCAATCTTTTCATAAGTTTTCTCCAAGATAAATCCGTGCTTGATAGTAAGCTGTTCTGCGTTATTTTTACGCTTTCGAAAGTAGTGACTTTCTTGACGGGTACTCTGCAAAGAGTGGGCCAACGTTGAAAAGTACGGCCAACTACGCTGTTTGACGGACGAGATGAGTGTTTCGGGCATACGCGCCGCACTGGTGTGGTGCGACCCATTATGGGGCTGCACTCATATGTGGCAAAATCAGAAAAAGGCTGTATGGACAGGCTAAAAGCCCTTGCCGGGAATAAATCGGGAATAGTTCTGACAGGTTCTCAGGAGGCCTGGAGCGCGATACTATCCCCCAGGGCCTCAAGAAAGGTCACAAGACAGATCATAAAACATTCTATTGAGGTTGCACGCTTGCGCCGACGCACGTTTCTCACAATTATCGCCGCTGCACCTTTGGCTGGCGCCATCGGGCGTGGTGCCCGGCTGCAGGCTGATACGCCGCCAGCAGTGGAAAAACTCTACCTGAGCGACCAGGTATGGCGTGAGCGTCTGACTGCCGAGCAATACGAGGTATTGCGCTTCTCGCAAACCGAGTTCGCCGGCAGCAGCGACTTGCTCCACGAGTATCGAGCCGGCACCTACGTCTGTGCCGGCTGCGACCTGCCCCTGTTCAAATCCGACTGGAAGTACAACAGCCGCACCGGTTGGCCCAGCTTCTGGCGGGCGATCGATGAGCATCTCACCACCCGCAAACCCATTTATGCTTTCCGCGCACCCACCGAGTATCGCTGCGCCCGGTGCGATGGCCATCATGGGCACATCTTTGAGGATGGGCCGCCGCCAACCGGCATACGCTATTGCAGCAATGGGGCGGCGTTGCGGTTTATTCCAACGTAAAGGCGCCTGACAAAAAAAGGGGCGTCATAGTATGACGCCCCTTTAGCTTGGGTGGTCCAGCTTGAGCAGGTTTTAGCTGCGCGCCTGCACCTCTTCAATCCACTGGTTCACGCGTCGTTCCAGCAAATGCAGCGGCATGGCACCACCCAGCAGGATGGCGTCGTGGAACTCGCGGATATCAAAATCGTCGCCCAGTGCGTCACGCGCAGTTTCGCGCAGCTCCAGGATCTTGATCATGCCGATTTTGTACGACGTAGCCTGCGCCGGCATCACGATGTAGCGCTGCACTTCGGTGGTGATGGCCGCCAACGGCACAGAGGAGTTAGCCGCGAAATAGTCGATGGCTTCCTGCTCGGTCCAGCCTTTGGAATGCAGGCCGGTATCAACCACCAGACGGATGGCGCGCCACATCTCCGAGGTCAGACGACCAAACTGGGAGTAGGGGTCTTCGTAGGTGTCCGGCATTTCACTGGCCAGACGCTCGGAGTACAGACCCCAGCCTTCAGAGTAGGCAGTAAAACCGGCCTGGGTGCGGAAGCGCGGCATGTCTTCCAGTTCCTGCGCGATGGAGATCTGCATGTGGTGACCGGGCAGACCCTCGTGATAGGCAATCACTTCCATCTCGGACTTGGGCATGGCGTTCATGTCAGACAGGTGCGCGTAATACACGCCAGGGCGTGAGCCATCGGGTGTACCGGCGTAATAATGCTGTGGGGCGCCATCCTGTTCACGGAAGGCTTCCACGCGGCGTACCACCAGGTCAGCCTGTGGCAGCGTGGCAAAGTAGTTGGGCAGCTGCGCCTTGATGTTCTCGATGGCTGCCGTAGCATCATCGATATAACCCTGACGACCTTCATCATTGTTGGGGTAATAGAAGCGTTCGTCATCCCGGGTTTCACGCAGCATGACAAAAAATTCCTGCAAGGTGCCATCAAAGCCGGTGCTGTCCTTGACCGCTTCCATTTCCCCGCGCAGTCGTGCCACATCAGCCAGGCCGATGTCATGGATTTCGTCAGCGCTCAGGTCAGTGGTGGTCTGATTGGCCAGGCGGTACTCGTAGTAAGCCTCGCCATTGGGCTGCGAGACCAGACCGGTAGATACTTCCGGCACCTTGTCCATCTCTGATTCGGCCCAGGCAACGATGCCCTCAAACGCAGGCGCAAAATCCTGCATCAATGCCGTCTCAGTGCGCTCAAGCAGGGCATCAGCGTCCGGTTGCTCCAGCTGCCCAGCATCCACCAGTGTCGCCAGGTTGGTCTTGGCAGCAGCCCAGATGGCGGCGTCTTCACCGTCAGTAAACGGTGCACCGGTAATTACATTCTGTGATTGATCGATGACTTTCTCCAGCGCAAAGCCGGGGGTGATCACGCCGCGTTGGGCTGATTCTTCGGCCCGCTCAATCAACTGGCGAAGCGCACGGCCGGTTTCAGACAAACGGGAAACGAACGCCTCGTAATCCGACACGTCAGCTACATTGTGGAAACTGATCAGGAAGGTGGGCAGAAAGCCCTGAGCGCCATTCATCTGTTCGAAAACGAGACCGTTGTAGCGGAACTCGGCGGCGAGGGCGGCCTGTTCATATTGGTAGGTCCAGATGTCCCAGGACGTTTGAGCTTCCTGGGTCAGAGCGTCGTAGTCAAACTCGCGCTGCATTTCCTCAACGCTCTGGCGTCTCCACTCCAGTCGTGCTTCCTCGGCCTCGACAGAATAGTCATCAAGCTCGTCGTAACGCTGCTTGATACCCTGAAAAGTCATGGCAATCGGGCTCAATTGCAGTTGCTCTTCATACTTTTCATCAAACCAGGCGTTAAGGCGCTCGGTTTCGGTTTGGGTCTCTGCCGGCGCAGTCGTTTCTGCCGTATTGGTTTCCGGCGCGGGCGGTGGTGCTGCAGGTTCGCTGCAGGCGGCAAACATCAGCAATAGCAATGTCGCGAACAGTATTTTGTTCATAGTTTAAAATCCAGGAAAGTGGTAAGAATTGGGTAGCGTCGATGTGACGCTGCTGCGCGGATTATCTCGCACTGGCAAGGCAATCGCAATTGTGGCGCTGGCTGTCAGATACTGAGAATCACGCCGACAAACACCGCCAGGCCAGCCCAGTGGTTGTTGAGAAAGGCCCGGAAGCAGGCGTCAGTGTCGCGATTGCGGATCAGCCATTGCTGGTAGACAAACAGGCCGGCGGCAACAAACAGCGCCAGGTAATAAATGGCTGACAATTGAAACTGCCCGCCGGCGAGGAACATGGCGAACAGGAACATGGCCTGCAGCGCACCGATCATCATACGATCGGCATCGCCGAACAGAATGGCAGTGGATTTGACGCCGATTTTCAGATCGTATTCCCGGTCCACCATGGCGTACTGGGTGTCGTATGCAACGGTCCATAAACAGTTGGCCACATACAGCAGCCAGGCCGTGGCGGGTGGCAGCTCGCCGGTCTGCGCGGTGAATGTCATCAGGATGCCCCACGAAAACGCCATGCCCAGCACGAGCTGCGGCAGGTGTGTGTAGCGCTTCATGAACGGGTATATGGCGGTAAGAACAACCGCACCAAGGGACATCCACACGGTCAACACATTGGTGAACAACAACAAGCCAAAGGCGGCCAGGCAAAGACCCAGAAAACAGAGCATGGCTTCTTTGCGGGTGACCTGACCTGTCACGATGGCGCGATTCTCGGTACGCAGCACGTCACCGTCGATATGACTGTCGGCAAAATCATTGATACAGCAGCCCGCCGAGCGCATCAGCAAAGTACCCAAGGCAAAGATGACGATCAATTGCCAGTCAGGCCGGCCACCGGCAGCGAGCCAGAGAGCGCCCAGGGTGGGCCACAACAACAGCAGTGTGCCAATGGGCCGGTTCAGTCTGGTCAATAAAATAAACGCAGGCAGACGCGCATGAACGCGCGGCAAATATTTTTGCAACTGAGAGTTTATAAAAAGTACCGGTCGCATGCGTTGGTCCAGGGGTTGTTTCAGATCGACATCTGATCTGCGATCAGGGTGATGTCAGCTGACAGCACCAGCTTGTCGATAAGCTCTTCGCAGCGCCCGCGCTCCAGCCCGCAGCGCTCGAACATGGCATCGCTGACGGGTTCGGGTGGCGCGTCGCCGATACCGTGCTGGCGGAACAGACGCATGGCAATAAAAATCAGGTTGGCGTAGATGGCGTGCGGGCCGGTGTACTCGGCGTCCTGCTGGTAACGCAGAGCGGTGGAGACTTCTTCCGGCATATTCCACGACTGCATCAGCCAGGCACTGATCTGTTCGCGACTGATGCCAATAAGGTGCTTTTCGATGGCAACGTGGCTGATTTCGGGATTGGCTTCCGCGTAGCGACAGATAGTAGAGAAGTGCTCCGGAAAGGTATGTGCCAGCACCAGATAACCAAAGTTGTGCAACAGGCCGGACAGGTAAATCATGCCCTGGCGCGGCCGTTTGCTGGCCGGCACCATGCGGGCCATGGCTTCTAACGCCGTGGAGCAATATACCGCCTGCAACCAGTAGGGGGTGAAACCGGCGCTCTGGTCTTTGGGTACCTCAACGGTTTTACCCAGTATCAGACCGATCGCCAGATTGCTGACCAGATCAAAGCCCAGTACACGGACAATCGCGTCCTGTACTGAGCGGATCTTGCCCGGTGCCGCGTAATAGGGCGAAGATGCCCAGCTGACCACTTGCGCGGCGAGGCTCGGATCGGCCTCGACGATACTGGTCAGCTCGGCCACGGTGGCATTGGGATTGGCACGCAGAGCCATGATGCGATCAGCCGTGGCTGACAGCGGCGGAATTTCCAGGGTTTCGTCCAGTCGCTGACGAATGCGCAGGGAAGTGAAGTGACGGATGGAATCGCTGATCTGTTGTGTGTCATGTTCAGCTTCGGGCAAGTCGCGTTGCAGGGAGTCGGCAGCCAGCGTGAAGGCAACATGGCGGATATTGACTTCCCGTGCATGCAGTGTCTCGCGCAGCGCCGACAACGTCAGGCCGTCTGCATCGACGATCAGGTTGTCGCCGGCACTCAGGCTGCTGTCGATAAATGTTGGCAGCACAAAAAAGTCGCGGCACTCCGATAGCGGCTGCAGGCGCCGGCTGCGACTGGCGTTGACGATATCTTCCTGTGCCACTGGAACGAAACCGCGTTCAGTCACACTTTGCAGCGTGCGCAGATCCAGCAAGGATTCGGTGGGCAAAATACATTGCACAAGGTTGCGATCGTCCTTTAACAGAACGCAGCGCACTGCAGGTTTATAATCAGACATTGCCGTAAAGTTCCCGGTCGCCGAGCCAGCGGTTTACCAGCGGGTCGATATGTGAAGGATAGTCGTGTTCAATTGTGTCTGCTGCGGATTTTACCGGATCAAGCAAGGCAGCGTCACGCGCCAAATCGGCAATTCTGAAACTCATCAGTCCAGTCTGACGGGTGCCCAGCACCTGTCCCGGTCCGCGAATGGCCAGATCCTGTTCCGCGATGTAAAAACCGTCATTGCTGTCACGCATGATGCCCAGTCGCTGTTTGCCCAGCTGTGACAGCGGTGTCTGATACAACAACAGGCAGTGACTGGCCTTGGCGCCGCGGCCCACCCGGCCCCGCAGTTGGTGTAGCTGTGCCAGCCCCAGCCGTTCCGGATTCTCGATAATCATCAGACTGGCGTTGGGCACATCGACACCCACTTCAATCACAGTGGTGGCAATCAGCAGGTGCAGTTCCCCTTTTTTGAACGCCGCCATCACCGCACTTTTTTCAGTGGCTTTCATGCGTCCGTGCACCAGCCCAATGGCCAGATCCGGCAACTGGGTCTGCAACGCTGCCAGTGTGGCCTCTGCCGCCTGCGCCTGCAAGGCCTCTGATTCATCGATCAGCGTGCATACCCAGTAGGCCTGATTGCCCTGCAGGCAGGCCTGATGGATGCGGGCGATGACCTCATCCCGACGCTCGTTGGAAATAATCACCGTATTGACTGGCGTGCGCCCCGGAGGCAGTTCGTCCAGCACACTGCAATCCAGATCGGCGTAGGCGCTCATGGCCAGCGTGCGCGGGATAGGTGTGGCTGTCATCACCAGTTGGTGGGGAATGGTCATCCCGGTATTGCCTTTCTCGCGCAGTGCGAGGCGTTGGTGGACGCCAAAGCGGTGCTGCTCATCGATAATGATGAGGCCCAGATTGCTGAATTCAACGCCTTCCTGAAACAGGGCATGAGTGCCGACGGCGATCTTGCTGCTGCCGTCCCGCAAGCCCTGCAGGGTCTGCTGGCGCTGACGACCCTTGACCTTGCCACTGAGCCAGCCGGGCTGCAGACCCAAAGGTGCCAGCCACTGGGTGAAATTGACGTGATGTTGTTCGGCCAGGATCTCGGTGGGCGCCATGATGACCGCCTGGTAGCCGCTGTCTACCGCCTGCAATGCCGCCAGCGCTGCCACCACCGTCTTGCCGGAACCGACATCGCCCTGCAACAGGCGCAGCATCGGCTGCTCAAGCCCCAGGTCGTGACTGATTTCGTTGCTCACCCGGGTTTGTGCGCGGGTCAGGGCAAACGGCAGTTGTTGCCGGAAGGCCTGGCCAAGATCACTGTGCGCGGCCATCAACGGCGCATGATGTTGTGCCGATTGCTGGCGCAGACGTCGCAGGCACAAACGATGGCTGAGTAGCTCTTCAAATGCCAGTCGCTGTTGCGCCGGGTGCTCGCCATTGAGCAGCTGTGTCACCGGCGCCTGCACCGGTGGGTGGTGCAGATACTGCAGCGCGTCGGCGAGGCCGGGAAAGGCGACGCGATTCAGCACAGAGGCGGGAATCCAGTCCGGCAGTGATTCAGGGGACTGAAGCAACGCCAGCGCCTGATCGATCAGTTTGCGCAATCGGGTTTGTTGCAGACCTTCGGTGGCGGGGTAAATTGGCGTCAGTCGGTCAGCTACCGGAGCAATTTCGCCGGGTTTGAGCACCTGGTATTCGGGATGATAGAGCTCGTAGCCGTTTTTGCCGCTGCGAATCTCGCCGTAGCAGCGCAGCACATTGCCCGGCGCCAGCATCTTCTTTTGCGCCGCGCTGAAATGGAAAAAACGCAGGCTGATGATGCCGCCGGCATCCTTGATCCTGCATACCAGGCTGCGCCGGCGACCAAAGTCGATGTCACAGCTGAGGATTTCAGCTTCCAACATGACATCATCGCCCAGCCGCACCCGTCCGATGGAGGCGATTTGGGTGCGGTCCTGGTAACGCAGCGGCAAATGGAACAGCAGGTCCTGCACTGTGTGGATATGCAGCGTAGCCAAACGCTCGGCCAGCCGCGCCGCGACACCGTTGAGTTGGGTTACCGGGATATCGCTCAGCGCCACCGGGCCTGACATGGTGGCCGGGTTCAAGCCGTCGCAGGCAGCATCATGATGGCGTCGATTTCGACCTGGACGCCGCGCGGCAGGGCCGACACTTCAATGGTGGCGCGCGCCGGGTAGGGTGTCTGGAAGTATTGCTGCATGGTGGTGTTAACCACAGCAAAATGGCTCAGATCGATCATATAGATAGTCAGTTTGACACAATCGTCCAGAGTGCCGCCCGCTTCAGCTGCTACCGCTGCCAGATTGTCCAGCACCTGGCGGGCCTGCGCCTCAATGTCACCTTCGACAACGTCCATGGAAACCGGATCCAGCGGAATCTGCCCGGACAGGAATACCATATTGCCGCTTTTGATGGCCTGCGAATACGGGCCGATGGCCGAGGGTGCGAGTTCAGTTGAAATTGCCTGTTTGTCAGCCATGTTAGGCTCCTTGTCAGAGGTGTGGAGGGACGATGGTCAGTGACTGCTTACTTTCAATGCTGACGCTTTAAAGCTTCGGGTGTAATGCTGCCTTTTATGGGCTTTACCAGCTTGCGGCTTTTCACCCGCGCCACCCGGGTGACCGGTTTGATCAGGCGCACGTGCTTCATCACGCGGGCCAGGTGAATACGATTGCGCACGTTCAGCAGCAGATTGACGATACTGAACCGGGCATCGCGTTCGACGGTACTGATACGTTCGATATTGGCTTCCTTGCTGGTGATGGCGGTAGCCAGTTTGGCAATGATGCCACGTTCATTTTCCAGCTCGACGCGAATCTCTACCGCGAACTCGCCCTCGACATCCGGATCCCAGCGCACTGATACCACTTTTTCCGGATTTTGCCGAATTTCGGCGATGTTGTTGCAGGTTTCGGTATGAATCACCATGCCGCGACCGGAGCTGATATGGCCCACAATCGGGTCGCCGGGAATAGGATAACAACACTTGGCATAACTCATCACCATACCTTCCGAGCCGCGGATGGCCAGAGACGCCTGTTTGGAGTCCTTGCTGATGGCCTTGGGCATCTCCCTGGCTTCTTCCGGGAACATCTTCTGCGCCACGATGTGGGCCATGCGATTACCCAGGCCGATGTCACTGAGCAGGGTATCAAGTTCGCTGACGTTAAGGTTGGTCAGCAGCTCCTGCAGCTGTTCGCCGGTGAGCTTCTCCAGTTGCGCGCCGTGACCGGCCAGCGACTTGTTGAGCAGGCGACGACCGAGGGCAATGGATTCGGACTCACGCTGGTTTTTCAGGTAGTGGCGTATATTGCTGCGCGCCTTGCCGGTGACGACAAAACTGAGCCAGGCAGGATTGGGCTGTGCACCGGGCGTGGTGATGATCTCCACGGTCTGGCCACTTTCCAGCGGTTCGCTCAGTGGCGCCAGGCGGCGACTGATACGGCAGGCGACACAGCTATTACCCACGTCGGTGTGTACGGCATAGGCAAAATCCACCGCAGTGGAGCCGGCAGGCAATTCCATGATGCGACCCTTGGGCGTAAATACGTAGATTTCATCCGGAAACAGGTCGATCTTTACATTTTCAATAAATTCGAGGGAGTTGCCTGCATTTTGCTGCATTTCCAGCAAGCCGTTGACCCACTGGCGGGCGCGGATATGGGCGTTGCTGGGGGTATCATCCGACGACTTGTACAGCCAGTGGGCGGCAATGCCGTTATTGGCCATGGCTTCCATTTCCTCGGTGCGGATCTGGATTTCGATGGGTACGCCGTGCATGCCAAACAGCGTGGTATGCAGCGACTGATAACCATTGGCTTTGGGGATGGCGATATAATCCTTGAAACGCCCGGGAACAGGCTTGAAAAGATTATGTACGGCGCCCAAAACACGATAACAGGTGTCAACTGAGTCGACTACAATACGGAAAGCATAGACATCCATTATCTCCGAGAAAGATTTGCGCTTGGTGCGCATTTTCTCGTAGATGCTGTACAGGTGCTTTTCGCGACCGATGGTGCGCCCGGGCAGCCCTTCGCGCTCCAGGCAGGCTTCGATAGCGCTTTGCACTTGTTTGACGATTTCCTTGCGGTTGCCACGGATGGCTTTGACGGCGGCATTGATGCGTCGTGCCCGCATCGGGAACAGCGCTTCAAAACCCAGCTCCTCGAACTCTACCCGTACCGCGTTCATGCCCAGCCGGGCAGCAATCGGCGAATAAATATCCAGGGTTTCTTTGGCGATGCGGCGGCGCTTCTCCGGGCTCAGTACGTCCAGCGTGCGCATATTGTGCAGGCGGTCCGCCAGTTTCACCAGAATCACGCGCAGGTCGCGCGCCATGGCCAGCGCCATCTTCTGGAAGTTTTCGGCCTGGGCCTCAGCATGGCTGCTGAAGGTAATCTTGTTGAGTTTGCTGACGCCATCAACCATGTCAGCAACCGTTTCGCCAAACTGGCCTTTTACGGCAGTTTTGCTGACACCGGTATCCTCAATGACATCGTGCAACATGGCAGCCATCAGGCTTTGATGGTCCATATGCATTTCACTGAGGATATTGGCAACGGCAAGCGGGTGGGTGACGTAAGGTTCACCACTGCGGCGGAACTGCCCGTCATGTGCCTGCTCCGCATAGAAGTAGGCACGGCGGACACTGTTCACCTGATCGGATGCCAGATAGCCTGAAAGGCTGCTGGCAAGAGAGTCGATTGTTAATGTCACCAGCCGACTCCTTTAGACCTTACTCGTCGTCTGACAGGGGCTCTTCTGCCGGCTCTGCGTCAGGGTCAGCCACAATAGCGCCCATCATGGCTGCGGTGGCGTCCAGTTCGGCTTCGGCGACTTCGCGGGCCGGTGCGGGGCGTGCCTTGAGAATGCTGACATCAACCAGGCCTTCGGCGATTTCGCGCAGCGCGATCACGGTGGGCTTGTCATTGTCTTCCGGCACCAGGGCATCTTTGCCACCGGTCTGCAATTGACGCGCGCGCTTGCTGGAGATCATCACCAGTTGAAAGCGATTGTCTACTTTGCTCAGACAATCTTCTACGGTAATACGTGCCATATAAAACCTGCCTTGTTGAACTTGAATCCGATGTTAGAATTCGATGTTAAAAGTCTGTTGCTAAAAATCAGTTACGCCGCTGATAGACGATTGACGGACGCGGACTGCAGGCCGGAAAACGTCGTGGCATATAACAGAGGACCGGCTATGATACTGAATTTATGCAGCGCTTGCATGCAAATTCAGTGAACCGGGGGCAAAAACGGCGAAAAACAGCGCTGTCAGGCCAGCAAATCCTGTAGCAGGTTGCCGTTATTGCGCAACTGCTGTTCGCGCTCCAGGCGGGCGGCCCGCAAGATGGCGCGAAGATCGTCCAGCGCCGCGTCGAACTGATCGTTGATCACCAGATAGTCAGCTTCACCGTAGTGCGATATTTCATTTTTGGCCAATTGCATGCGGCCGGCAATGGTCGCTGCATCGTCCTGGCCGCGGCCGGTCAGGCGCTCCTGCAGTGTGGTCAGTGACGGTGGCAGGATAAAGATGCTCTTCACCGGGCTGATCAGCTTGCGCACCTGTTCAGCACCCTGCCAGTCGATTTCCAGAATGACATCCATGCCCAGGTCCAGTTGCTGCTGCACCCAGACACGTGATGTGCCGTACATGTTGCCAAAGACTTCTGCCGACTCCAGAAAGTCGCCCGCCTCGCGCATGGCCAGAAACTGGTCACGGTCAACAAAATGGTAGTTGACGCCATGCTGCTCGCCGGGACGCTTGCTACGTGTGGTGTGTGATACCGATACGCACAGGGTGTCGTCACCGTCGGCCAGCAATGCGTTGACCAGACTGGTTTTGCCGGCGCCCGAAGGAGCGGAAATTGTGTAAAGCGTGCCTCGGGCCATAGAATTGTCGGCGGTACTGTGTCAGGTGAAGGAGTGGGTGGTGATGCGGCAGAACTATAGTCAATCCTGCCCCGGGTGTCCACTGTCAGCCGGTACATCCATGGCGCGAGCTCACACAATGGATGGTTGACGCAGCGCAGCGGACGGAGAACAATCAAAACAGGTCTGCCCGGCTGAGTCACCGGTTGCGGGCAATGGCTTACAGGAGATCAGCAATGGATCGGCGCCAGTTCATCAGCACGGCAATGCAATGTTTGTCCAACGTGACGATTGCCGGTGTGCTCCCGGTCAGCGTGGTGAAGGTGGCTTTCGCGAACTCAGGTCAGTCGACCCGGGATTTCAGTTTTGCCTGCATCTCCGATGCGCATTTGCAGCAGATTCGCGGCAGACAGTTTGTCGCCAGGCAGGAACAGGCGTTGCAGCGAGCTGTGTCAGAAATCAACCAGATGAGCCCCCGTCCGGATTTTGTTGTGTTTGGTGGTGATCTGGCGCAACTCGGCAGCCGTGCCGAACTGGACCATGGTGCCGATATCCTGTCCCGCTTGCGCAGTCCGTTACATATGGTCATGGGAGAGCATGATTACTACCTGGATCTGGGCGAACGCTGGCGTTCGCTGTTTGGCGAGCCGAGCTACAGCTTTGATCACAAAGGCGTGCATTTTATTGTGTTGAACAGCGTGCTGACCTGCGAAGACTGGACATTGCGGCGCTGGCATTCAGCTGAACGCCGCATGGCGGAAATGACCGGTCTGGACAGCCCGCGCATGTCACCCTTTATGGTGGGTGCAGCCCAGCGTCAATGGCTACAACAGGACCTCGACAACACGGACAAAACGACACCGATCGTGGTGCTGTCACACGCACCCTTGCAGAAGATTCGCAAAGCCTGGAATTTCTGGACCGATGATGCCGACATCCTGCAGGCCATGCTGGCGCCATTTGATCAGGTCAATGTCATCTATGGGCATGTGCACCAGCGACTGCACAACCGCATCGGCAATATCCAGTTCGATTCTGTGGTTGCGACCGCGTGGCCGTGGCCCAGTCCGCAGCGCAGCGCAGAGGCAGCCAGCCATATACCGGTGCTGACAGTGCCGATCGCCAGCAACAATCGCGAGACTGGTTGGCAGCTGGTCAATCTGCACAGTGGTCACGTGGACGTTGCCGATTCCGCAGCGAGCTGAGGTAAACGGCATCGCTAAAACCGGATTGACCATTTGCCAGCCAATCCGGTTCATCAGCGTGTCCGTTATAGGGACTAGGGAATCTGTACCAGGCCGATTTTGTTGCTGCTGCTCTGGTGAATCAGCAGGTTGTTGTCCTCGGTCACCCAGACATGGCGGATGATGCCCACGCCGGATGGTACAGCCCAGCTCTGGAATCGTTCCGAGGACGGGTCAAACCGGACCAGTGCATCGGGACGCATGCCGGATTCGTTGTACCAGATCACGTCATCAATGACGGCCATGGAGTAGGGGTGTGAATCAGGCCCGCTTGGCGAGTCCCATTGCGTGATATCACCAGTTTCCGGCTCCAGTCTGCCGATCTTGCCCATGGTGGAATTGACGAACCAGACGTTGCCCGCGCTATCCAGATCCAGTCGGCGGATACGGGTGCGCTCATCGGGCACTTCGTAATAGCGCACTTCCATGGAGTCGGGATCCATGCGTCCCAGCTTGTTGGTGCCGTTATAGGCAATCCACACGTCGCCACCCTGGTCTACCTTGATGCCATAGGGCCTGGGTTCGGTATTGATCTCCCGAAGCTCGCCGGAGTCCGGGTTCAGGCGGCCCAGCATCGCAGCACCCTGAGAGGTGAAATACAGGTTGCCGTTGGGATGGAAAACCGCCGAGTGGGGATCGCGTGCTTCAGTTGCATATTCAGTCACCATGCCGGTTTCCGGGTCAAGCATGCCAATGGTGCCATTGCTGTTACCGGTGTACCAGATATTGCCGTCTTCATCGGGCACGATGGTGTGTGGCCGCGCCGTTGGCGGTAAGTGAAACTCTTCCATGGCGCCGGTTTCCGGGTCCAGTCGGCCGGCCAGGCTGGCCCACATGCCGGTCCACCAGATTGAGCCATCAGGGGCTTCGGCCGGGTCGCGTGAACGCTGACCCAGAGTGGGTACCTGCCACTCGGTGATTTCAATGTCGAAGTCACCGGCAACAAGTGTCGGGCGACGGCTGGTATCTTCAGGGAAGTGGGCTGCCAGATAGGTGGCAATGGTTTCCGCCTGGGCGGCTGGCAGCTCGACCATGGTGGAAAACACCCGATGCCAGTCAGCGGCAGAGGCATAACCTGCCGAGCGAGAGATGAGATTCAGGCCGTGGCAGGTTGTGCAGGCAATTTCCACCAGATCCTTGCCCGGTCCGTCCGGCAGTGCATTACTGCCTCCCGGTTGCGCCCAAACAGGCGCTGAGGCTGCCAACCCGGCGCCGAGAACCGAAATGTAAAGCCAGTGCTTGAGCATTGCCGCATCTCCTTGAAACCAACCACGTTATATTTCAGAAGCATCAGCATCATATAAATCGCAAAATGGGTCAACATGTGGCCCTGAAGAGCAATGGTGCCGTTGGCGCGTTATAATCCGTAAAACATTAAATCGTGGGAATTCTATGTCATCTCCGGATACAAACAATAGCCAGACGGTTCGTCTGACTGCTTTCAGTCATGGTGCCGGCTGTGGCTGCAAGATCGCACCTGCGGTACTGGACCGTATACTGGCGTCACAACGCCAGTTTGCCACCGATCCGGCTCTGCTGGTGGGCAACAGCTCGAAAGACGATGCGGCCGCTTATGATATCGGCAATGGCCAGGTTATTCTCAGCACCACCGACTTTTTTATGCCGATTGCCGACGATCCCTTTGACTTCGGGCGCATCGCCGCCACCAATGCCATCAGTGATATCTATGCCATGGGTGGACGTCCGTTGATGGCCATCGCCATACTGGGTTGGCCGATAGACAAACTGTCGCCGGAAATCGCCGGGCAGGTAGTCGATGGCGGGCGTCAGGCGTGTTCGGACGCCGGTATCGTGCTGGCCGGTGGTCACAGCATTGATTGCCCGGAGCCAGTGTTCGGACTTGCCGTGACCGGTCTGGCGCAGCGTGAGCACCTGAAGCAGAACAATACCGCGACCGACGGTTGCCTGCTGTACCTGACCAAGCCGCTGGGTGTCGGCGTGCTGACCACGGCACAAAAGCAGAACAGGCTAAAGCCGGAGCATGAGTTTCTGGCGCGTGATGTCATGTGTCAACTCAACAAACCCGGCCTTGCCCTGGCACAAATAGCCGGCGTCAAAGCCATGACTGATGTCACCGGGTTCGGTCTGATGGGTCACCTGCTGGAAATGTGTGAAGGCAGTGATCTGATTGCCGAGCTGGATATCGCGCGAGTGCCGGTATTGCCGTCAGTGCGTGATTATCTGGCATTGGGCTGCGTGCCCGGCGGCACCCTGCGTAACCACGACAGCTACGGTCACCGGCTGGCGCCAATGGACGACGCTCAGCGTAACCTGTTGTGTGATCCGCAAACCAGCGGCGGCCTGCTGATAGCAGTGCTGCCGGAGAGCCGTGATGAAGTGGAGGCACTGCTGCGGCAACAGGGTGTGCCAGAGGAACTTTGCCAGCCAATCGGTGAACTGTCGTCTGCCAGCGCCGATGACGATATCCGCGTCAGGCTGCGTTGATATGCGAGCTGACACCCAGGACTATCTGGCGTTGTTTCTTGATGATGCGCCCCTGATAGATACCCGTGCACCGGTCGAATTCGCACGCGGGGCTTTCCCCAATGCCGTCAACCTGCCACTGATGACCGATGACGAGCGGGCAGCGGTCGGCACCTGCTACAAGGAGGAGGGACAGCAGGCTGCAATGGCGCTCGGCCATTCAATGGTCAACGGCGATATCAAAGCACTGCGTGTGGACGCGTGGCTGTCACAGGCGCGTCAGCATCCGAATGGATATCTGTATTGTTTCCGTGGCGGCCTGCGCTCACAAATCTGTCAGCAATGGCTACATGAGGCGGGACTGGATTACCCCAGAGTCGAGGGCGGCTACAAAGCCATGCGTCAGTTTCTGCTCGGTAGCCTGGAGCAGATCTGCAGCCGCCAGAAAATTCTGGTACTGGCGGGACACACAGGTTCTGCCAAAACTGATCTGTTAAATGAGTTACCTGACTCTGTTGATCTGGAAGGTATTGCCAATCACCGGGGCAGTTCATTCGGCCGGCGCGCCGATGGACAACCGTCACAGATTGATTTTGAAAACCGGCTGATCATTGCCATGCTTAAACATCAGCACCGGCACCCGGGTAAAGCAATTGTTCTGGAAGACGAGAGCCGACTGATCGGTCGCTGTGCGCTGCCGCATGGTTTGCGCGAGGCCATGGCAAAAGCACCGTTGATTCAGTTGCAAAGTGATCTGGACGCGCGAACGGAACACTCTTACCTCAATTACATTTTGCGTAAATCAGCGGAATGGCAGCAACATGCCGGTGCAGAGCAGGGCTTTGAGCTTTTTATCGAGGACCTGCGTGAGTCCCTGTTCCGCGTGCGTAAACGTCTGGGCGGTGAGCGTTACGCGGTGGTGAGTGAACAACTGGAAAATGCCATCCGGACGCACCGCGAAGGTGATGCCGCCGAACATCGGGTGTGGATTCGCAGCCTGCTACGCGATTACTACGACCCCATGTACGATTATCAGGGGCAGAAACACCCGGAGCGTGTTGTGTTCAGGGGCAGAGCCGATGCCGTGCGTGAGTTTTTGGCAACGCTGCGCAGTTGATAGTGAAAAGGGGATTTTGAATCGTGTCAGCAAACAATCTAACCAGGCCTGCTGCTGAAGGCACCGACAATGCATTGCAGGTGTTTCTGATTTTCCTGCGCCTGGGCTTAACCTCATTTGGCGGGCCGATTGCCCATATCGGATATTTCCGCGATGAATTTGTCAGCCGTCGTCAATGGCTAAACGAACGCAGCTATGCCGACCTGGTAGCGCTGTGCCAATTCCTGCCGGGTCCGGCCAGTAGCCAGGTCGGACTGGCGTTGGGTTTGTCACGTGCCGGTTATCGCGGCGCACTGGCGGCCTGGCTCGGCTTCACGCTGCCATCGGCACTGGTTCTGATACTGTTGGCCATGGGCATTTACGGGTTTGCCGACGGTGCGGTTTCCTCAGGTCTGTTAACCGGATTGAAAGTCGTCGCGGTGGCCGTGGTAGCGCAGGCCGTATGGGGAATGGCACGCAATCTGTGCCCGGATACCCCGCGTCTCACGTTGATGGCCGTTGCCACTTGTCTGGTGTTGCTGTTGCCATCAGTGTACGCGCAGGTCGGTGTCATCGTCGCCGCGGGTGTGGTGGGTCTGTTCGCCTTCAAACCGGCGGCCAGCGACGCCAATGATGACTGGCGGGTCCCGGTCAGTCGTGGCGCCGGCCTGTTCTGGCTGAGTCTGTTTTTTGTGTTGCTGCTGGCGCTGCCAATAGCCATGCAGCTATTTCCTTCTCAGACGCTGGCGCTTATCGATGCATTCTATCGCGCCGGTTCGCTGGTGTTCGGTGGCGGCCATGTGGTGTTGCCGCTGCTGCAGGCCGAGGTTGTCCCGACCGGCTGGGTACCGGAAGATGTGTTTCTCGCCGGCTATGGTGCGGCGCAAGCCGTGCCAGGTCCCCTGTTTACCTTCGCCGCCTTTCTCGGCGCCGCCATGACATTCCCGCCAACTGCCTGGCTGGGTGGGCTGATCTGCCTGCTCGCCATCTTCGCGCCGTCCTTCCTGCTCATCGCCGGTGCATTACCATTCTGGCAACAACTTCGCGCCAATACCCGCATGCAATCGGCACTCATGGGCATCAACGCTGGCGTTGTCGGCCTGCTTTTAGCTGCCCTCTACGATCCCGTGTGGACCAGCGCCATCGTCGGCCCCAAAGAATTCGCCATGGCACTCGTCGCCCTGATCGCCCTGATGGCCTGGAAACTTCCCCCCTGGCTCGTGGTTCTCGCCAGCGCCGCGATCGGCTGGCTAATCGCCTAAACTGACAACATCACCAGAATCTTCCACAGTCAGTAGCAGAAACTTAGAGGGGCATGCCCCAACTGGCTTGGGCCATCCCCTCTAAGTTTCCATGCACCGACCCTGCAGTTAAACCGCTGACAAGTCGCCCAATCAATCCAACGGCAGAAACCCCAGCGCATTATTGTTATTCATCGGAATCACAATCTGATTCTGCACCGAGTCATAACAGATCGACGCCGCACTCGGAATGCCTTCCGCAATCACCTCGGCCTCACCACCCGGCACAATCCTTGAAATGCTGCCATAACGCACGCTGCTGACATACTGGGTGCCGTCTTCAGTGACAATGATGCCGTCGTTGCCACTTTCTGCCGCGTATTCGGTATTGATCAACTCACCATCAGTGTTGAAGGTCATAACATGGTTATTACCGATATTGATAACTACCACATTGCCATCGTTATCCACCGCAACACCGTTAGGCAATATCAGCGGCGACCCATCGATAAACACGGACGCCGCACCGTCAGGGCTGACGCGATAGACGCGCTGGGGATCACGGGTATTGGAGGCATAGATGGTCCCGTCGGCGGCAACCGCAATGCCATTGAGGCCATTGGCGCCCGCATCGGCGACTGAGTGTGAGGCCAGCGGCTGGCCACTGGCGAGATTGAACGTGCGCACAGTATCAGTGTCGGCAACGTACAACACGCCATCGCGCACGGCACTGCCCAGGGGTTGGTTCAAAGTCAGGCCGTCGCGGCTGCTACCGATCCATTTGGCGGTATGCACTGATCCGTCAGGATTGATCAGCGAAACGTAACCGTCATTTTCTTCCATGACCTGGGGTACGCCGGCATTCATGGCCAGAATCAGGTTGCGCTCGGGGTCGAAAGTGCAACTCTCGGCGAAACGGAAACTGCCGTATACCTTGACGTTCGACGACATCGGAGTGGGTTCGCCGGCTTCATTGACCGTGCCCAGAGGCACGCCAGCGGTGAAATCCTGTGCGCTGGTCAACGTGGTGAAGGTCAGCGCGAAGGCGCCGGCAAGCATGGATAGTTTCATGAGTGTTTCTCCTTAAACAGGGGCAGCGAGTATACTACCCGCGGCAAATGATTTAGTGACAGACTGTCCAACAGTTTACTAGAACTCAGGTATTTCCCTATCACTACACAATTCATGATATCGGTTTTTTTGTTCGCGTTGTCGGCAGCGATCACCCCGGGTCCCAATAATGTCATGCTGATGAGCTCGGGTGTCAATTTTGGCATCCGCCGCAGTGTACCTTTGTTGCTGGGTGTCTGTATCGGATTTCCGGCCATGTTCGTCGGCATTGGCCTGGGTCTGGGCGCTGTATTCCAGCGTTATCCGCAAGTGCATACCCTGATCTCGGTGGTGGGTATCATTTACCTGTTGTATCTGGCCTGGCGTATTGCCCGCAGCGGCCAGCCGGAGCAGGTCAGGGACATCAAGCCACTGACTTTTCTGCAGGCAGCGGCGTTTCAGTGGGTCAATCCCAAGGCCTGGGTCATGGCGACCGGTGCCATTGCTGCATTCACTACCACGGCAGGCAGCATGAATCAGCAAGTGCTTAACATGGCGATGATTTTTATCACGGCAGCGGTGCCCAGCGCGTTGACCTGGTTGCTGTTCGGGGTCGGGTTACAGAAATTGCTGGCGGATCCGCAGTGGCTGCGGCGTTTCAATTACCTGATGGCAGGTTTGCTGGTGCTGTCGATGCTGCCGGTGATTCTGGATCTGCTGAACTGAGAGTGGCGGTTGCCACACCCGGTTCAGCGTCACCGTAAGCCGTTATCAGCGGGCGCTGAAAACGACAGCTGTATCAATGCGAAGGAAAGTTGTCTGGCAACAGTCTCGGGATGAACTTGGTCATGCCCTGCACCGGGCCTACTTCGCCCGCATAGATATTGCCCGCGCTATCCACGGTCACGCCTTCGCCCATGGCGCCGATGCCACCCATACCGGTGGGACGCTCGGAGTTGTGCTCGGGAATGTAGTACCACACCTCGCCCGTGCGGGCGCTGCCGATACGCATACCTTTACGCCAGCCCGGGTTGTAGTTGCTGTCTGACTCCGAGTCAATGGCATACAGCACATCGTTATCGTCGATAAACAGACCACTGATGCGGCTGAACTGATACCAGGTATCCAGGTGCGTGCCTTCCTGATCGAAAATCTGGATTCGACGGTTGCCGCGGTCGGCAACAAACAGGCGTCCCTGTGAGTCCATTGCCAGCGCGTGCGGGGATCGCATCTCGCCGTCATCGTAACCCCAGCTGCCCCAGCTTGTCACAAAAGTGCCATCCGGCGCGAACTTGGAAATTCGACTCATGGAGGTCGGGCCGTCTTCGTCACGGAACTGCGCGCTGTGCGTTTCCGAGACAAAAATATGGCCGTCGGGCGCTACCAGTACGTCATTGGGCTCGGTGAAATGAGTGGGCAGGTCGCCCGCTTCACCCGGCGTGCCCAGTACCATTAACACTTCGCCCTGCGGGCTGAATTTCACGACCTGGTGACCACCGTACGCGTCCGGGTTCTGGGCCAGCTCCTGAGCATTGGCCGAGCGAGCGTCGGCCACCCAGATATTACCTTCATGGTCCACTTCCATGCCATGGGGCCACAAAATCTGTCCGGCACCAAAGCTCTGTACCACATTTCCTTCTGGATCCAGTTTCACGATGGGGTCTACATCGGACAGGGCGCATGAGTTGGCGCCGCAGCGATCACCGGCCCAGATGTGAACACCGTCCACATCAACGTGCACAGCGCTCACTGAACCCCAGCTACGGCCGTCCGGCAAGGTGCCCCAGTCGCGGATGGTTTCATACGGATTGGGCAGGTTATTGATGGGAGTGACATCGGCGTGTTCGGCCGGGCCGGTGGCGCCGGGCTGCGCCAGGGCGGACCCTGCCAGCAACGATATGGCGCCGGACAGCGCTGCCGTCAACCATAAACGGCGGTGGGTGAAAGATTGCCTGTTATTCATCAGATACCTCTGTTGTCGTTAACGTCTATGTTAAAACACTGTGTGCAGCGCGTGCTTTCAAGCGTTTTGCACTACAGCGCGGTTTCAAAAATGGCCAGCATGCGTCCCCACGCCCGCTCGGCCTGCTCCTGATGGTAAACCGTTGAGTCGATGACGCACCAGCCGTGCATGGCGTCTTCGTAGACCTCGATTTCAGCCGGCACATTGGCCGCGTCAAACGCTGCGCGCAAAATGTGCTTGGTTTCCGGGTCACGTTCGTCGTCATTCTCCGCGACCGCAATCAGCATGTGCGCATCCATATTGGGAATGCCCAGATGTGGACTGTCAGGGCTGTCAGTTGCCAGGCCGCCGCCGTGGAAGGAACCGCCGGCACCGATACGTTCGGGCAGTGCTGCGGCGGTTCTCATGACGATGGGGCCGCCCATGCAGTAGCCCATGGTGCCGATCTTGCGGCTGGTATCTACGGCTGCCTGCTGGTCAACCCAGGCGACAAACGTGCGGGCATCGGTGACGTGCGTTTCCGCGTTCAGGGCCCGGGCCATGGGCATGACAATTTCGCGGATAGCAGGGTCACCAAAACTGGCGCCTTCGGGCACCACCGGCGATGGCGCATTGCGATAGAACGGATGCACGACCAATACCGAGTAGCCGGACTGGGCGAGTCGTTTGCCCATTTCACGGAACGCCGGGCGCAGGCCCAGAATATCGGGCCACATGATCACGGCAGGATGTTTGCCGCTGGCAGGGTGGACAAAATAACAATCGGCGACGCCGTCAGGCGTCTCTATCATGACGTCAGACTCGATAACATCCTGGGCATTGGCCACTGCCGGCAACATCATGGCCAGGGTTGCACCGGCAGTCAGGGTATTGAACTGGCGACGGCTGATTTGACCGGACTTGCGCAAAAACTCATTGTTCTCTTCAAGCGTATCGAGGTCACACATTGTTATTCTCCTGAAATGGGACAACTCGGGCTGACCATGCTAATGGATTCCCGGGATCTAATAAAGCTATCTTGACGATGTAAGTGCTTGGCACTCATAGTGTTGACTCTACGAAGAATACAAGGAGCTGGACGTATGAAAAAATTATTCATTGGATTGCTGGTGCTGGTAGTGTTGATTGGTGCCGGCATGTTTTATGTCGTCAGCAACCTCGACTCTATCGTAAAAAATGGTATCGAGAGCGCAGGTACTGACGCGCTCGGCACTGACGTCCGGGTGGATTCCGTGGCTATCGATCTGACCGCAGGCACCGCTACGCTTTCGGGTTTCAGCATCGCCAACCCGGAAGGCTTCAGCAATCAGGATATGGTGAGATTTGATGAACTGAGTGTTGCTATTGATCTGGGCAGTATCGGATCCGAGGTTATCCGCATCAGCAGTATTCGCACGGTAAACCCCTATGTGCTGTACGAACTGCAGGGTACCCAGGCAAATATTGATGTGGTCCGGGCGCGCTTTCCGGCCCAGGAAACGGCTGCCGAACCCACGCCGGGGCCGCAACCGGTCATCGGCATAGAGGCAGTGACGATCAGTGGCATCCAAGGCACCTTGCAATCCAACCTGTTGTCGACGCCCGTTAATGTCAATCTGGGCAACATCAACCTGCCGCCTGTCGAAGGTACACCGCCAGAGCTGGCGCGCCAGATCGCAAGGCCATTACTGACACAATTGGCACGCAACGCGGCGGCTGCGTTCGGCAATATCCCGGCCTCACAATTGCGTGATAACGCCGGTCAGGCCGTTGAAGAGTTGCAGCAGCAGCTGGAGCAGGCAGAAGATGCCGCCCGCAGCGCGGCAGATGAGTTGCGCAACCGGCTAGGTTTGTAAACCGACTGGGCTGGTACCGGCCGGGCTGGTAATGGTGGCGACGATCAACGCTGTTTGGTAAAACGCGTGGCCGGTGCCTGCAGGGGATCATCCGGCCATGGATGTTTGGGGTAACGACCGCGCAGATCCTTGCGCACGTCAAAATAGCTGTTGGCCCAGAATCCGGCCAGATCGCGGGTCACCTGTACCGGGCGCCGCGCAGGGGAGAGCAGGTGAATCAGCAGCGGCACCCGGCCGTTAATGATGGCCGGCGTGGCGGTTTGGCCGAACATTTCCTGCAGTTTGACCGCCAGCACCGGTTCATCGCCGCTGTAGTCCAGCTTGATGCTGGATCCGCTGGGTACCTTGAGGTGAGTGGGCGTTAACTCGTCCAGTTGTCTTTGCAGAGCCCAGTCAAGACTTTGCACCAACAACCGCGCCAGCGGCAGGCGCTGCACCTGGTCCAGCCGGCGAATGCCCGACAGGTGCGGAGCCAGCCAGGTTTCCAGCGTGTCGATCAGAGTGTCATCGCTGACATCAGGCCACGGTTCGCCCAAGGTGTTGTGCAATAAACGCAGGCGACCAAGCAGCTCCAGGTCTTCGTCAGACCAGGACAGGCGTCCGGTCCGGCGCAGCGCGTCTATCAACGCCTGACTGACGATGGCTGGCGACAGGCTGGTTGCGGCGCTACTGGCCTGACGACGCGCCAGCACCAGGTCACCCAGTTGCTGTTGCTGCTCCGCCACCAGGCGTCCTGCCTTGTCATCCCAGTATGCGATGTTTTGCCATTCGGCCACTGCCGGCAAGGCCTGCACAAGCGCATCAGGGCTGATGGCGATGGCGTGGAAAATGCGGGCAGCGGTGGCCTGACCGTCCAGCTCAATGGCAACGATCAAGGGTTGATTGCGTAGCGCATGGCTTTCGGGCAACAAGGCCTGACCACCGCTGGCGAGTTTGAAACGAGCGTCACCCTGATTCTGCGCAATACGCTCAGGGAAAATGCGCGCCAGCAGTGTCGGTGCCGCCTCGATGTCGGCGTCATCGAGCTGGCAGCGCAACCGTTGTGCCCACTGCCGCGCCAGCATGAGCCAGCGTCCGGGTGCACCTCGGGTGGCCTGTCGGGGACGCTGCGCCAGGCACTGGGCCATATCCAGTTCGGATTCGCCCGGGCGCTCTTCCAGCCAGGCCACCAGCCAACACGCTGTTGCGGCCAGTCCGGGTTGCCGACGGCTGGTTTCCAGCATCAATGCGTAGCGCGGATGCGTCGGCCATTCAGCGCAGCGCTGGCCGAGCACCGTCAGTCTGGCGTTGGTGTCCAGCAGACCCAATGACAGCAACAGATGCCGGCAACTGCTTAGCGCAGCTGCCGGCGGTGGTGTCATCCAGTTCAGGGCGCCGGCATCGGTCACACCCCAGCGAGCCAGCTCAAATACCAGCGATGCCAAATCGCTCTGCAAAATTTCCGGTTCGCGGTGTGATGTCAGCACCTGCTCCTGCGACCACAAGCGGTAACAATAGCCGGGGCCCTCCCGGCCCGCCCGGCCGCGACGCTGATCGGCGCTGGCGCGATTGACAGTGCGGGTGTCCAGTCGCGACAGCCCCGAGCGGGGCTGGAATACGGGTACGCGTTCGCGGCCGGCATCAATCACAATGCGCACACCGGGTACGGTGACGCTGGATTCAGCGATGGCAGTGGCGAGGATGACCCGGCGCCGTTTGGATTGGCCACCGTCATGTGCGCCGCGAAGTACCTGCTGCTGTTCGGCCAGCGGCATTTGCCCGTGCAAAGGACACACGTCGATATCCCGCAATACGGTTGCCAGCTGGCCTTGCAGACGTCGGATTTCGGCCTGACCCGGCAAAAATACCAGCACGTCACCGTCATGGGCCGAGAGCGCTTCGTTGATCACACTCGCCTGATGCATGACGATAGCGTCGCGGCGATTGTTGCCGCCAGGTGGCGGGCGGTAGTGCGTGGCCACCGGCCAGCTTTGACCGGGACAATCCAGCACCGGCGTGTCACCGCCCAGAACTCGCAATAATGCATCCGTGTCCAGCGTTGCCGACATGACCAGCAACCGCAGATCCGGCCGCAGGCCTTGCTGTACATCCAGTGCCAGTGCCAGACCCAGGTCGGCATCCAGGCTGCGTTCGTGAAATTCATCGAAAATCAGTCCGGCGATCCCGTCCAGTGTCGGGTCATCCTGCAGAATACGTGTCAGAATGCCTTGCGTTACCACCTCCAGACGGGTCTGCGCACTGACCTGGCTGTCGCCGCGTACCCGGTAGCCGACTGTTTGCCCGACACGCTCACCGAGTTGTTCTGCCATGAAACCGGCAGCCAGGCGGGCGGCGACCCGGCGTGGTTCCAGCAATAGCCAGCGCTGCTTCGCGGGTGTGTCTGCCAGCAGCGCCAAGGGCACCCGCGTGGTTTTACCGGCCCCGGGCTGTGCCACCAGCACACAACGAGGATTTGTCTGCAGGCTGGCGCGAAGCGCGGGCAGCATGGCATCAATGGGCAGGGAGCTGTTGGCGTTTGCCATGGTCAGGTCACCCGCCGGGGGAAAGGCCGAAATCGCCTCCGGCGCCCAGCAACGTGGCAATGCCGAGTGCCAGGAAGATGGCAGCAGCGACGACATGGATAGCCCTGATAGGTAATTTGTGCGCCAGTCTGTCGCCCAGAAACACGGCCGGCACGTTGGCGATCATCATGCCCAGCGTGGTGCCCAGTACCACCCAAAGCAGACTCTGATATTGCGCCGCCAGGGCGACGGTGGCGATCTGTGTTTTGTCGCCCATCTCCGCGATAAAAAAGGTCACCAGCGTGGCGCCGAACACGCCGTAGCGCGATGCGTGGGTTTCGGTGTTGTCCAGATCATCAGGTATCAGCACCCAGACGGCCATGGCAATAAACGACAGACCCAGCACCCAGCGCAGCGTCTGTGGTCCCATCAATGCGGTCAGCCAGGTACCGATCAGGCCGGCAAAGGCATGGTTGGCAATGGTCGCCAGCAGAATAGCGAGAATGATAGGCAGCGGTTTGCGATAACGCGCGGCCAGCAAAAATGCCAATAACTGGGTGCGATCACCCATTTCGGCCAGCGTGACCAGACCGGTTGAAACTAAAAAGGCATCCATGGCGTATCTGGCCTGCGGCAGGTGGTAACGAGTGGAATCTAGCGCAATGGCGAATTCTATCCAAGCAGCGCCGGTGCGGCAAGGATAGCAGGTACGCGGGTGTTGCCGTCGAATTCGTTTGTGCGGCGACCGCACTGTGAGTATGCTCGAGAAATGCTATACCAGGAAACTAAATCACCGAAGTGGCTATTAGCCGGGCGTGCTGCTTGCCTGGCTGCAGGGAGATGACAGTGGGAATTGAATTGAAGACATTACGCAGCCTGTATCTGGCGTTGCCATTATTGTTGTTAGCGACCGGATCAGAAACCTGGGCGCAAGCCGGCCAACCGGTTGATGACGATGTTGAGCCCAATGTGGTGCCAAACGTCGAGCGGGCTGACGGGTCGAATAGCGACTCTGAACGCTTCGGCCCTGACATGGTGGCAGTGGCCGGCTATAACGATCCCCTGATTGGTTTCAATCGTGCCGTGTTTGCTTTCAACGATGTCTCCTATCGCTATGTACTGGTGCCGGCAGCGAGAACCTATCAGAATGTGACGCCTGACCCTGTCAAAGCCGGCATTGGCAATTTTTTCTACAACCTGCGTACGCCGATTTATGCCCTGAATCATCTGTTCCAGGGCAAGCCGGACCAGACAGCGAAAGACCTGGCCCGGTTTGTCGTCAACACAACCGTGGGAATCGCCGGTATATTCGACCCGGCTGACTCGTGGCTGAAAATGGAGCGCCAGGTAACCAGCGCCGGTGACACCATGGCACAGTACGGGGTAGGTTACGGCGCCTACCTGGTACTGCCGTTTATTGGCTCATCCAATCTGCGCAATGTGGGTGGCATGTTGCTGGAGATGCCGTTAAACACCATCGAGTATCTGGTTGATGACCCGGAAGGCACTGTCATTCGGGTGTTTGATAATTTCCAGCTTTACAGCCCCATGATCCAGTCCTATCTTGATATTACGGCAGAAAGTGAAGACCCTTATATCTTTATGCGCAACCTGCATATTCAGGGTATTCAGCGTGATGCTGCGTATGCTGAGCAGGCTCGCGCAGAAGACAACTGATCAGCCACGAGCCGCTGTAAAGTCGACAAACCAGTCGATGGCATCGGGGTTCGCCATTGAGTCGCGATTCACCGACTTGCTGATGTCCTTGCCCAGCAATATTTTCTTGACCGGAATTTCCAGTTTTTTACCGGACAACGTGCGCGGCACTGCCGGAATGGCAAATACTTCGTCGGGCACATGCCGTGATGACAAGGTCGTGCGAATCGCATTCAGCAGCTCGTTTCGCAGGGCAGTGGGCACACCGGTTTGCTGCGGCGTCGCCTTGCCGCGGGAAGCAGCGCCCGCGATTTTGCCGTCAGGGGCAGGGCCGCTAAGCACCACGTCAGTGACGCCGGGTGTGCGCAGGACCACAAACAGGACCATATACGATGGCCGATCCAGATACTCCAGGTCTACTACCAGCGAATCCAGAATATCGTCATGTTCTTCAACGACACGGTAGATTTCGCTGGTACCCATACGGATGCCGTGCCGGTTGATGGTGGAGTCCGAGCGACCATAAATAATGCCGGTCACTGCTTCTTCGCGAGGAATCAACCGCAACCAGTCTCCGTGACACCAGACACCGGGGCGGGTGTCTGCAAAGGTCTCAAAGTAACTTTCGTAATACCTTGAGCCATCGGTGTCGCCCCAGAAGAACAGGGGCATTGATGGCATGGGCTGGGTAACTACCAGTTCGCCTACCTCATCTATAATGGAATTGCCTTCATCATCAAAGGCGTGCGTCGCCACGCCCATTTCCCGACACTGCATCTCCCCGGCGTACACCGGCAATATGGAACAGGTTGTCAGAAAACAGGCGCCGGGGTCGGTGCCACCGGAAATACAACCGAGACGGACATCGCTTTTAACATGAGAGTAAACCCAGCGGTAACCTTCTTCGCTCAGCGGGGATCCCGTGCAGCCGATAGAGCGCAGTGGGCTCAAATCGAATTGCTCGCCCGGACTGATGCCGGCTTTCATGCAAAGTGCAATGAATGCCGGACTGGTGCCAAAGGCATTGACCCGCTCGCGCTCGGCATACCGCCACAGGGTAGTGCAGTCGGGATAACCGGGATTGCCATCAAACAGCATGATGGTGACACCATTCATCAGGCCATTTATCACAGAGTTCCACATGATCCAGTTGGTTGAGGTGAACCAGAATGCGCGGTCACCGGGTCGGGAGTCGCCATGCAACAGCCCGGCCTTGAGATTCTGGATGACCACGCCACCGTGGCCGTGAACGATGGGTTTGGGCATGCCGGTGGTGCCGGAGGAATACACTATCCACAGAGGATGGGAAAACGGCACGGCGACAAAATCGACCTGTTGCGGCTGGCCGGATGCGGCCTTGAAATCAATAACGTTGACCTGACGCTCCGGTGTGTCCGGAAACGCCAGCGTCAGTTCGGCAGCAGGATCCAGATACGGCACGAAAATCACGGTTTCCACACTGGGGAGTTGACGCACCAGCTGTTGCACGGTTTCGCGCCGGTCGTAGTCGCGGCCGCCGTATCGATAACCGTCAATGGCAAACAGGACTTTGGGTTCGATCTGCCGGAAGCGATCCAGCACACCCACTGCGCCCATGTCAGGTGCGGTGCAGGACCAGATGCCGCCCTGGCTGGTGACCGCAAGCATCGCCGCCACGGTCTCGGGTATGTTGGGCATATACGCTACGGCGCGATCACCGGGCTCCAGACCAAGCGCCCTCAATGTGGCAGCGATCGACCCGACCTGGCCGTTAAGGCTGCGCCATGAAACGTCAGCACGCTCCACCAGTTCGGATTGAAAAATGATGGCCGGCTGATCTGCGGCGACGGCAATATGCGCGCGGGCCAGGCTGTGTTCGGCATAGTTGAGCGTTGCGCCTTCAAACCAGCTCGCACCGGGCATGGTGCGCTCGACCAGCACCTGGTCGTAGGGCGAATGTGAAATCACGCCGCAATAGTCCCAGATGGTCTGCCAGAATGTCTCTATCTCGGTAACAGACCATTGCCACAGGTCATCGTAGCGTGCAAACGACAAGCCCCGGGTTTCCTTCAGCCATTGCTGATAGCGGGTGATGCCGGCATCGGCGATGCGACCTGCCGAGGGTCGCCACAGCGGCGTTGCCGGCTTCACGACGACTTCTCATTGAACATGGCGATGCGGCCGCCGTCCACGACCAGGTCGTGGCTGTTCACATAGCTGCTGTCATCACTGGCCAGGAACAATGCCGCATTGGCAATGTCTTCCGCCAGGCCCGAGCGGGGAATGGGCGTGGCGTTGGCAAGGTTGCCTTCAAGCTTGGCCATTTTGGCCTGATTCTCGGCATCGCTCAGCGTTTGCGCACGAGCCGAACCGCCCCAGAAAATCGGGGTTGCGATGGCGCCGGGGGAAATGGCATTGACGCGAATATTCCAGGGGCCGAGTTCTACCCCGGCCAGACGGGTCAGGTGGGTAACCGCCGCCTTGGCGCCTGAATACAGATACCCACCCTGCGCATAGCGATGCGCGGCAATGCTGGCGTTGTTGATGATACTGCCGCCACCGGCGGGTTTCATGACACGGGCGGCATGTTTGATACCAAAAACCGGGGCGCCGACAAGGAGTCGCATGACCCGGGCGAAGTCTTCTTCGGTCACCGACTCGGCGCTGCTGCGCTCGCCGGCGCCGGCGTTGTTAAACAGGCAGTCGAGTCGGCCGAACTCAGTCATGGCGATGTCGACTGCCGCGGCGATATCGGCTTCCCGCATGATGTCAGTACGCTTGAATACGACCCGGACACCAAACTCGTCGCTGAGCTCAGCGGCCAGCGCTTCGCCCTTGTCGACGGTTCGGCCGGCGATCACTAGTTGCGCCCCCTGGGCGGCAAAGACGCGAGCCGTGGCTTCACCAATACCGCTGGTGGCACCGGTAATAAGAGCGATCTTGTGTTGTAGTCGACCTGCCATAAAACATCCTTCTTTGTGATTATTATCGGAGTTGCAAGTATCAGAAAATCATAAACAAGCTGAACGCTGATAGCAATGCATGCGGCAGCGTAGACTTTGCATGACAATACTTCTATTCTGGGCGTCCATTGCAGTGAGGAGTCGCAGGATGCCATCGCCAAAGTCTGAACAGGATGTGCCCTCGCAGGACACGGCGAGGCAGGATAAATCACAACAGGCAGAGGGAATCTTCAGTTCGCTGAAAGCCGGTTTCATCAAGCTGATGCTGAACTGGCCCGGGACCATTCTTGCGGGCTTCCTGATACTGGTTGCAATACTGGGCTGGCAGGCCCGTCACTTTGAAATCGACGCATCCCCAGACACCTTGCTCACCCAGGGCAATGAACTGTATATCCAGACCCAGGATGTCAATCAGCGCTATGCGCCGCAGGAATTCCTGCTGCTCACGTATGAGCCCACTGGCCACGAACTGTATTCCGAGACCACCTTTACCAGTATCCGCTCCCTGACCGCTGCCGTGCTCGCGATGGAACGCGTCGAGTCCGTGCGCAATATGCTGAATGTGCCGCTTTTTGCCAATGTTGACAACGTACAGGACGTCAGCGGCGATCTGGAAAACATGACCATCAATGATGGTGAGTTTCAGATGCAGCAGATTGAAGAGGAATTCGACGATCACCCCATCTACGCGGATCTGTTGGTCAATCGTGAACAGACTGCGGCAGCATTGCAAATTCTGTTTCGCACTGATGCTCGCCTGCAGGAACTCAACGGCCGCATCAACGCCCTCAACAGCGCCAGTGTGGATCGCGAACTGACGCAACAAGAACAGCAGGAACTGGAAACCCTCAGCATAGAGCGGGAGCCCATTGAACAGGCGCTTGAGCAAACCCGTATCGAAGAAATTGATCAGCTACGGGCACTTGCCGCCGAGTATGCCGACGAGGCAAATATCAGACTGGGCGGCGTGCACGTCATCGCCTATCAGCTCATTGAAATTATCAGTAATGATCTGGTCATTTTCGGTGCCGCGATAGCAGTGATGATCTGCCTTGTGCTTCTGATTCTGTTCAGAAGTCTGCGCTGGATCCTGATTCCGGTGGTGTGTTGTATTTGCAGCGTACTGCCAACGATAGGCCTGCTGGCCATGTTTGGCATGAAAGCGACAGTGATCTCGGCCAACTTTATCGCGTTGCAGCTTATTCTGACCCTGGCCATCGTCATCCATCTGATTGTGCAGTACCGCCAGTTAGCCGAAAGTGACAATGGTCTGACGCAGCGCGAGTTGGTCCGCGCTACGCTGGATGAAAAGATGGGGCCCTGCTTTTTTGCCGGCATCACCACATCGGTGGGTTTTGCCTCACTGGTTTTCAGTGGCATCCAGCCGGTTATCTCCTTCGGCTGGATGATGATTATCGCGATGTCGGTGTCGATTGTGGTAAGTCTGATACTGTTCCCGGTGCTGATCGACCTGCTGCCACGGGAAAAAGTTCGCAAGGATTTGTCAGTGCTGGTTGCGCTGGTTAAAGGCTTTCGCGCACTGGTACTGAAATACCAGGCGGTGGTCTGGGTGCTGTGTCTGTTGATACTGGGTGTGGGCGTGTCAGGTGCCATGCGGTTGAGTGTGGAGAACAGCTTCATCAACTACTTCAAACCCTCTACCCAGATCTATCAGGAACTCGCCTACATTGATCAGCACTTTGGCGGCACCACTCCGCTGGACATCATCTACACCTTGCCCGAACAATCGGGCGATCCGGATATCGTGATGAGTGCTGAAAGCGTGTTGAGCATGCAACGTATCCAGAACCGGCTCAATCGTTATGATGCCACCGGGCGCATACTGTCGCCGGTCAACATGACGGATCTGGCGCGTGAAGTGAATAATGATCGGCCGCTGACCGAATATGAACTCACCGCGCTGTACTGGATGATGGATGAATCGTTTCGCGACGACCTCATCGGATCATTCTTCGATGAAGACAACAATCAGGTTCGGTTCAATATCTGGGTGGAAGACCTGACTGAAGGTCTCAACCGTGCCGGTTTGCTGCAGAGTGTGAAGAACGACATGTCCGAACTAGGGATAGCGGAATCGGAATACCAGCTGACCAATCTGTTTATGTTGTATCAGGATATCATGCAACAACTCGCTGACTCTCAGGTCACCACGCTGGCAATTGTCTACATCGCGTTAACGCTGACTTTTATGCTGATCTTTAAATCACTGACAGTGGCGCTGGTTGCTATCGCGCCGAACCTGTTATCAACTGCTGCCATTTTTGGCGTTATGGGCTGGGTCGGTTTGCCGCTGGATCTGATGACTATTACCATCGCTGCGATCGTGATGGGGATAGCCGTGGACGATACCATACACTATGTGCACCGGTATCTGGCGGAATTGAAAAAGGCAGGGAATGCGGCGGAGGCGGTCACACGTTCGCACGCCACAGTCGGTATGGCAATGCTTTATACAAGTCTGTTGATCGGTGCCGGCTTTTCGATGCTGGCATTCTCGGATTTTGTGCCGAGTGTTGTGTTCGGACTGCTAACAGCGCTGGCAATGTTGCTGGCGCTGCTGGCAGACCTTTGCTTACTGCCGCTGCTTCTGAGCCGCTTTGTTACCGCGGGGAAGTCAGTAGCAGGGTGACGGCAACTTAATTGGTCGCGTCATCAATCTCATCGCCCACTTCTTCCATGGCCTCGTCGATGTTTTCACCCGCTTCTTCAGCCGGACCTTGCTGCTCACAGGCAGCCAGGCCCAATACAGCGACAATAAAAAGTAAATAAAGCTTATTCATATATCCTCCTGGACATTATTAAACAGCCAACTAGCCGGCTCGTGGCTAGCTGACTTTCCTTGATAGTGTGACATAACACACACCGGTTATTCAAAAATCCTTCTTCTGCTTCTCGTCCTTATAGTCCCTTGTGCACTCCATTGCATCTATCAGTCCTTTGTCAGGTCACTCCTTTCACCCGGCAATGTACAGGTACGCGGCTAGACCGGCGGTTTGCCGCGAACGGCGCGTGCGATCATCGCAACGATGAACAGAATGATAAAGACAAAGAACAATAATTCAGCAATACCAACTGCCGTGCCTGCGATGCCAGTGAAGCCCAATAGGCCTGCGATGATGGCAATGATCAAAAATGTAATAGCCCAACTCAACATATTGCTATCCTCCTAAGACATCATTGTGTCGAATGAATCCCTGTTTGCAAGTTACATAGTCGCAAAGATTATGCCAGATAGCAAAGTATCCAGTATTCAGGTATTACCCTGAAAATTTTAAAAAAACTCCTAAAAAAGTGCCAAAAACTGTCGTGTTAACGGGACACATTAGCGGGCCTTTTGCTAAGCCATTGATTCGGCCGTGAAGGCATGTTGGGTATGCCCGACACCGGTAATTGGTAAATGGAAATGTGTTACCAGGCCGAGGCGTTTTCTGCCTGTAATCGGGCAAGAATATTATTTTCCATAAACGCATAAAGTTGTCGCAAGTGACCAGATCGACCACTGCCGGGTGTGCTGTCGGAGGTTGCTACAATCACCAGGTCGTACTCTTCGACAACAAAAATCAGCTGCCCGCCATATCCCCATGCCAATGGCACCAGCATGCCGGCCATCTCACGCAGCCACCAGCCGTAGCCGTAAAAACGACCCTGGCCACGTGGGGATACTGCGTGTGACTGATGCGAACGCTCAACCCAGTCAGTCGATACGATCTGCGTGTCATTGTACTGCCCGTTGTTCAGGTACAATTCACCAAAGGCGAGCATTTGCCGCGGCGTGATCTCCATATCGTTACCACCAAAAAAGATGCCCTGCGGATCCTGGCTCCAGTACGCCATGCGAAAGCCCATCGGAGACGCCAGATACTGCTGGGCAAATTCGCGTGTGCTCATGCCCGTGGCGGTGGTCAGGATCGCGGACAGAATATGAGTGCTGCCGGTGCTGTAGATCATGTTTGAGCCGGGTTCGGCGATAAAGGGCCGGGACAGGGCGCTCTCTACCCAGTCATCGCTTACCACCCAGCGACCGTAGTTTCGTCCGCTGGTACTTTGCAATCCGGCCTGCATCGTCAGCAGGTGGCGAATAGTCAGTGACTGCCATTGCTCAGGTGATTGGGGATGGTTGAATGCCGGGAAGAACGTGGCGACCGGCTCATCTATGCTACTGATGTAACCCTGGTCGATGGCAATGCCCACGAGTGCCGAGATCACACTTTTGGAGGCCGATTTCATATTGGCCGGCTGGTTGGCTGTGCGCCCGGCATAATACTGTTCAAAAATACGCTCGCCCTGATGACTGATCAGCAAGCTGTGGATTCTGGGCAGCTCCCCGGCCTGTTGGCCCAGCTGTTCCAGCTTCAGCGTCTCAATGATGCTGGCCCGATCCATGTTCTGCGCCATCGCCGGAGAGTGCAGGCAGCCGATTATCAGCACTGAATGGCAGACGTAACGCAGCGTTCTGGTCAGCAGGGTCGGTAGCACAGTCAATGTTCGGCACCTCGCAACAAGTAAGTTATGTCGAGTGTATACGAAAGTTTCCGGTAATTGGCCTGCTGATGACTGCTAAAAGCCAGCTGGAGAGGGCAGTAAACCGATCGCCGGTTTGTTGCGCCATGTCTGGCCTGCTATGCTAGCGACACCTGGCTGGGTGCGTGAGAGGCTGACTGAATCGGTTGTCGCTCAGATCAGTCACTATTTCAATCAAACAATCATCACGCCACCTTATTGAAGCCATTGCCCATGTCCTCTGCCAAATTTCCCATGCGTCTGGATAAATTCCTCGCTCATGCCACTGAACTGTCCCGCGAGCTGGCGCGTCGGGCCCTGAGGGGCAAGCGAGTGACGGTAAATGATGAGGTCGTCAAAAGCGCCTCGCTCAGCATTACCATTGAAGATACCGTGATGCTGGACGATGAGGTCGTGGAAATACGCGGACCACGATACTTCATGTTGTACAAACCTGAAGGTTATGTCTGCGCCACCACTGACGGCGATTATCCTACCGTGCTTGATCTGATGGGTTTTGATGGTGATGACCTGAGCATTGCCGGTCGTCTCGACAAGGACACCACTGGTCTGGTGTTGCTCAGTGATGATGGCCAATGGGTGCACAGCATCATCTCGCCGCGGCGCGAATGCATGAAAACCTATGTGGCGGAACTGGATGCACCGATTGATGAGGCCATTGTGCAACGCTTCAGCGAGGGTTTTACCCTGCGCAATGAGGTCAAACCGACCAGACCCGCCATGCTCAGATCACTGCAGGGCCAGCAGGTGGAAGTCAGCATTGGTGAAGGTCGTTACCATCAGGTCAAGCGCATGTTCGCGGCTTGTGGCCGACACGTGGAAAAATTGCACCGGATCAAGGTGGGCGGCATCGAACTCGACACTGCACTGGCACCGGGCGAGTACCGGGCACTGACCCGGGCCGAGATCGGAGATGTCAGCTCTTGAGCACGTCTGGCGTAAAAGATCACAACCTGAGCCTGGTGCTGCAACAGTTGTCTCCGGGCGCAGACATGCAGCCCACTTTGTGGGTTGTGGATGAAAGTCTGCCGGTTGAATCACTGATGACGGTACCCGGCGCTGCCGCTTTAACAGCCATGACCAACCGCTATGATATTCATGCAGATCTCCAGTCCAAAGGCGTCACGACACTGCTCAGTGATTTCGATTTCTCGCAGCTGGGCGAGTTCCCGAGCATTGTGTATCGCGTTTCCAAAGAAAAACTGGTGGCGCACCATTGTATCAATCAGGCCCTCAGACACCTGAGTCATGATGGCGTGTTGACGATCATTGGCGGCAAACAGGATGGCCTTAAGTCCATTGCCAAAAATACGGCAAAAACCTACGGTCTGAAGAACAACACCCGCAAAGTTGGTAACAGTTATCTGGCAAATTTTAACCGGCCAGTATCGCTGACCGATAAACAATTGTTGCCAGACAACGACTATGGACAACTGCGCCAGGTGCAACATAAAAACGTCACGTTTTATTCCAAGCCGGGCGTGTTCGGCTGGGAAAAAATCGACCGCGGCAGTGAGTTGCTGACGACCGTTCTGCCCACCATTCAGCGCTATATGAAATCAGTAAACAGCGTGCTTGACCTGGGTTGTGGCTGGGGCTACCTGATGCTGGCAACCAAAGAGTGGGATGTAGAGACACGTTGTGCTACTGACAATAACGTGGCGGCTATTGACGCAGCGCAAAGAAATTTTGCCGGACATGGCCTGACGGTTGATTGCGTCGCGGATGATTGCGCGGGCAACATCCGTGGCCGCTTTGACATGATTCTCTGTAACCCGCCTTTCCACCAGGGCTTTGCCGTCAGCGACACGCTGACAGAAAAGTTCCTCGCCGCCGCTTCGCGCTTAAGCCGCCGCAGCACGCGGGCCATTTTCGTCGTTAATCAGTTTGTGCCACTGGAGAAACACGCCGGTAAATATTTTTCCCAATGTCGCTTGTTGCTGGCCGAAGATGGTTTCTGTGTTTACGAACTCAGACCCTGATGTCGCGCTGGCAATCTGATCGAGATCAGCGCCGTTAGCACAATCATGGCGCAGGAAATCCACAGACACGCGACCAGGCCGGCGACCTGAAACACCCAGCCCGACAACACCGTACCCAACAAACGGCCCATGGCATTGGCCATGTAGTAAAAGCCGACGTCCAGTGAGACACCGTCCGCGCGCGCATAGCTGACTATCAGGTAGCTGTGCAACGCCGAATTGATGGCGAATACCACACCAAACATCATCAGACCGACAATGAGTACTGTCGCCGGGTTCATGAAAATACTCACGGCTGTCGAACTCATCAGTCCCAGTGCTATTAACGCTGGTACTGTCGCCAGGATGCAGGCCCAGCGCAGCGCATTGCGTCCGTCGGGCGCTGCCCTGGCAATGCCTGTCAGGCGCGGTGCCAGCGCCTGCACAATACCGTAAGCTATTACCCAGGCGGCGAGGAAGCCACCGGTCTGCCAGTGATCCCAGTCCAGTGTTTGTGACAGGTACACCGGCAGCGCTACCACAAACCAGACATCGCGCGCACTGAACAGAAACATTCGTGCTGCGGACAACCGATTGATCGCCGGGTCCCCGGAAAAAATATCAGTGAAGCGGGGCTTGTTGGTAGCGCGCCCAAGGTCTTTTTTCAATAACAACAGGCTGGTCAAAAATACCAGCAACAGGCCTGCAGTCATCGCCATTACTGCGCCGGCAAAACCGATAGCCGTAAGCAGGGCGCCCCCCATAAAAAAGCCCGCACCTTTCAGCGCATTCTTGGACCCGGTCAGCAAGGCCACCCACTGATACAGACTGTTTTGGGCATCGGCGGGCACCAGTATCTTGATGGCACTTTTGGCGCTCATTTTGTTCAGATCCTTGGCGGTACCCGATAATGCCTGCGCCGCCATCACCCAGGGCACGGTCAACATGGCGGCGGGCACCAGCAGCATGCCCAGCGCCAGTATCTGCAGAAACAGCCCGATGTTCATGGTGCGGTTGAGACCGATACGGGCGCCCAGCCAGCCGCCGCAGAGATTGGTGATGACACCAAAAATCTCGTAGAACAGAAATAACATGGCAATCTGCAGGGGACTGTAACCCAGGCTGTGGAAGTGCAACACAACCAGCATGCGCAGTGCACCATCGGTCAGCGTAAACGCCCAGTAGTTGCCGGTGACTACCAGATACTGTTTGATGTCGGAGGACAGGTTGGCCAGCATAATGGTTACAGGCTAGCCGTCCTGATCGATTCGGCCAACCCGCTCGGCCAGTTCGGCCGTGCGATTGGCGTAACCCCACTCGTTGTCATACCAGGCATAGATTTTCACCTGTGTGCCATTGATCACCATGGTAGACAGCGCATCAACGATGCTGGAGCGCGGATCAGTTTTGTAGTCGATAGAGACCAGCGGTCGTTCCTCGTATCCCAGAATGTCCTGCAACGGGCCGGCAGCGGCGGCTTTGAACAGGTCGTTGACTGCCTCTGCGGTGGTTGGTTGTTCAACTTCAAACACGCAGTCGGTTAGTGATGCATTGGACAAAGGCACCCGCACGGCATGGCCATTGAGTTTGCCCTTGAGCTCGGGAAAGATATGCGTGATGGCCGTGGCTGACCCGGTGGTGGTGGGAATCAGGCTCAGGCCGCAGGCACGCGAGCGGCGCAGATCCTTGTGTGGTGCATCGAGAATGGTCTGGGTGTTGGTCACCGAGTGAATCGTGGTCATGGAACCGTGTTTGATGCGCAGTGATTCATGAATCACCTTGACCACAGGTGCCAGGCAGTTGGTGGTGCAGGACGCTGCGGTCACTATACTATGAAGAGCCGGGTCGTATTCATTGTCATTAACACCCATCACCACGTTAAGTACGTCGTCTTCCTTGACCGGTGCGGTGACCACAACTCGACGCACACCCTGGTCAAGGTAGCCCTGCAACAATGCTTTGGTTTTCATTTTACCAGAGGCTTCAATCACGACCTGGCATGCCGACCAGTCGGTGTCAGCGATTTGTGTATTCTGCGTGACCCGGATTCGCTGATCTTCAATGATGATGAATTCGCCATCTGGCCCACTGTCGGCCCGCGCCTCGTGATGCCAGCGACCATGTACCGAGTCGAAGTTCAACAGATGTGCCAGTGTCGCAGTATCACCTGCCGGATCATTAATGTGGGTAATCTGCAGAATATGTCGGTCCCAGGCGGCGCGCAGCGCCAGCCTGCCGATGCGGCCAAAACCATTGATGCCGGTCGATATTGTCATTGCAAGTACTCCAGTCTATCGTGAACAACGCCCAACCTGGTTCGTTAGTGCGAGTCGCTGATCGTGATCAGTGTCCATTGGATCAGTTCTGCTGCCAGTCTGTCGGCGGCAACGCCGAGGGCCTGCACCGCCGATTCGGCAGTACTGTCAGTGGTGAGCTCGCGTGCTTCGAAGCGCTGTCTGGCGACAATTTCACGGCTGCGCGTGTCAATCAGCAGGGCATCGTAATGAACCAGCGCCTGCGCTCTGCCATCGCGATACTCGGTATGCAACGCCCGCAACATACCGCCCAGTTCAAACTGCGCCTGTAAGCCATCTGCGGACACACTGAGCTGAGCTATGGAGCCATCACGCCAGAATGCATCCAGCAGCCAGTCGCGCCACAGGGTCGGAACCGGTGCCGACCAGCGGGCACCGGGGTAGGCCTCAAAACTGTTGTTGGCAGCCAGTACCAGTATGCGGTTGCCACCCAGCGCGTCACTGGTGCCCGGCCGGTCCAGGCGCAGGCTGGCGGCGACAGTACTGCCAGTTTCTGACGCAGCTGCCATGGACGAAGGCGGTAACTGATACAGCGCCACCTCGGGCCGTTCCGGCAGAATCTGACAGGCACTTATGAAGAGCGTGGTCATTAGCAACAGCAAGCGTTTTGTCATGGTGTGAACTCCCTGATATTGTCGCCACCCAGCAAAAAGCCAGAGGGGTCGGCTTCCAGACGATCAGCAATGGCACTGAAACTGCTCATGGTATCGCGTAATTCGCGAATAGCCGGATCCAACTCATTCAGACTTTGCATGCCGGTGGTCAGCGCCTGTGAGTTTTCGCTCAGTAATGTATCCAGGCGCATGCTCATTTGCTCAATATTGTTCATGGTCTGCACCGCACTGGATAACAGCGGCTCGGCGTAATCCGAGGTTTGCTGGTCAAAACGCGCGATCAGGCCGCTGACATCCTGACCGGCGGTAATCAGGCTCTGCAAGCCCTCGCGCAACGTGTCCTGCTCTTGCGCCAGCGCGGTGGTTACCGTATCCAGGTTGTCCAGCACCCGGGTGATATAGGCTGAATTCTCTTCGGACAGGAGCCGATTGGCACTGTCCAGTAAGGTGGTGACGCTGAGTATCAGCTCCTCGCTGTCGCCGCGCAGCCGCGCCAGTGACGAGGGCTCCGCGATAATAACCGGCACGCCCGCCTGATCGGTCCCCATCAAGGGGCTGTCAGGCGTACCCTGGCTCAGTTCAATGCCGGAGGCACCGGTGATGTTAAGCAGGGTCAGGCGCGCCTGAGTATCGGACTTAATCGGCGTGCTACTGGCGACGCTCACCCGTGCCCATACCTGGCGCGGGTCATTGGGATCGAGTGTCAGCGATTCCACCTGACCCACGCCTATGCCGTTGTATTGCACAGCGCTGCCGACATTGAGACCGCTGACGGCTTCCCGAAACACGATATCGTAGGTCTGATAATTGCGGTCAACACCAAAATTCACCATCCACAAAATAAACAGCAGAATGGCCGCGCCGCCGGTCAGTGTGAACAAACCAATCAGAATGTGGTGCGCCCGGGTCTCCATTGACTTGCCTCCAAATAACGCTTATTGAGTGTAATGCTCTTAACGGTTTAGCGCTCGATACGATCAGCGGCCTGCGACGCCGCCCGGCCTCGCGGGCCCTGAAAATAATCCCGGATCCATGGGTCATCAGTGCCGGCAACTACCTCCAGACGATCCGCCACCAGGACTTTTTTCTGCGACAGCACGGCAACCCGGTCACAGGCAGTGTACAGGGTATCCAGATCATGTGTGACCAGAAATACCGTCAGATTAAACGCATCGCGTAGCGTTTTCAGCAACTGGTCGAATGCCGCAGCGCCGATCGGATCAAGACCCGCCGTCGGTTCATCCAGAAACAGAATGTCCGGATCCAGTGCCAGCGCTCTGGCCAGTGATGCCCGTTTTATCATGCCACCGGACAAATCCGACGGATACAGGTCAGCGGCATGCGCAGCGAGCCCGGTCAGTGCAATTTTTACGCGGGCAATTTCACTGGCTTCCTGGCGCGTCAGTCCCGCATGTTCGATCAGCGGCAGGGAGATATTCTCCATCACAGTCAGCGATGAAAACAGCGCGCCTTTCTGAAATAACACGCCTACCCGCTGTTCCATCGCGGCACGTTCTGCTGCAGGTAGCGTGAGCATGTTTTTCCCGAACAGGTTAACTTCACCTGCCGTTGGCGTCATGAGTCCCACAATAGAGCGCAGTAACACCGACTTGCCGGTGCCGGAGCCGCCGACGACGCCCAGAATCTCGCCACGGTAAACATCAAGGTCAAGATCCTGATGCACGACGTTGCTGCCGAACTGATTGCACAAACCGCGTACTTTGATGATGGCTTGCGTTGATGTCACCAGCCCATCTCCATAAAGAACAGGGCAGCGATGGCATTGACCAGGATCACCACAAAGATGGACTGCACGACCGCAGATGTTGTGCGTTCGCCCAGCGATTGTGCGCTGCCGGCAACCTTGAAACCTTCCAGGCAACCAATCAGCGCAATCAGCACGGCAAAAAACGGAGCCTTGCTCAGGCCCAGTAGCAGATGTTTCACCGGCACCTCCTGCACGATGGCAATGTAACGGGTCAGGCTGATGTCCAGTGTCAGTACCGAGACCACTGCGCCGCCGGCAATACCCGCCAGGATGGCGACAAACGCCAGCATGGGCAGGGTGATCAGCAACGCCAGCAGGCGAGGAATGACCAGCATTTCGATGGCGCTCATGCCGTGAACTTTCAGCGCGTCCAGTTCTTCGTTGACCTTCATGGAGCCAATCTGTGCGGTGAACGCACTGGCGGTGCGGCCCGCCAGCAGAATAGCTGCCAGCAAAACACCCAGTTCCCGCATAAAGGCATAGGCAACCAGATCAACGGTGTATATGGTGGCGCCGAATTCACGCAGCACGGTCGCCCCCAGAAAGGCCACCACGGCGCCTACCAGAAAATTGAGCACGGCGACAATAGGTACTGCGTTCAGGCCTGCCTGGTGCATTTGCGCTACCAGCGCGGTCATGCGCCAGCGCCATGGCCGTGGCAACAGACTGAACAAGGTGACCAGCGTCAGGCCCAGGAAGTTCAGAAATGCCAGCAGTTGTTGCCAGGCGCTGAGAACCTGACGACCCAGTTGTGCCAGCCCGTCGCCAAAGCGATAACCGGGTTTGGGCGGCGCGTTACTTTGCGTGGCCATGGCGTCCGCTACGGCCAGCAGCAACGCCTGACGTTCCGCAGACAGGCCGCTCGTGTGGGGCACCAGCGTGCGTAAGCGCTCGGCCCCCAGTAACTGCAGCAGTACCGTTGCGCCAGCTGTGTCCAGTGCCGTCAACGCCCCGGCATCGAGGCGCTGCACATCGTCGGCGGGCCCGATCCGCTGTTTGCGCAAGTTACGATAATGCGGCAGCGTCCAGTCACCGTGCAATGACAGGCAAGGCTCCGGACCAGTGTGAAGTGTCAGCATTTGACTCATGTCAGAAAGCGGGACTCCAAAAAAAGTGTGTGGGTTTACCGGCTAACGGTTCGCTAGCAGGCCGGCGATGGCGTCAAGCAGATCCTGTTTTTTATAGGGTTTGGGCAACATCACCAATCTGGTTGCCAGCTCATTGTCCAGCTCATCAACATGACCCAGTCCGCTGACCAGTATGACAGGAATGTCCGGCTGCAGCGCGCGTGCCTGACGAATTAGTGACACGCCATTCTCGCCGGGCATGGAATAATCGGTGATGAGGATGGCAAACTCTGTGTGTTCCAGCGCAGCCCGGGCATCAACAGCGTTGACTGCCGCGGTCACCGGATAGCCGGCATTTTCCAGCATGGCGCAGCCGGTGCGCAAAATCAGGGGTTCATCGTCCACCAGTAATACCGGCGACAGTCCGGCGGGTCGCGCCTCTGCAGTCGGAGATGACGCAGGGTCGGGTGCCGCAGTCTTTACATCTGGTTCCGCCAGCGGCAACACGACCGTGAAGGCGCTGCCGTTGCCGGGCTCAGACGCAACGGCAATACCACCGCCCAGTGAGCTGACGATGCCGTGGCTGCTGGCCAGGCCCAGGCCGGTCCCTTGACCGGGCTCACGCGTGGTAAAAAAGGGCTCGAACAGGCGACTGATCACAGCCGGCGGTATGCCGATACCGGTGTCACGGACAGTCACGCTGACGTAGAGTCTCTGGCCATCAAGTGACAACGAGGCCAGCAATGGATCGTCGGGGTGCAGTGACCTGACGGTGATACCAATCTCGTCTGCCTGCGCTTCGTCACTGCTGTCGACGGGTTTTAATGCAAGGACAGCATTACCCGCCAGGTTCATCATAACCTGTTGGATTTCCGAGGCATTGGCGTAGATATGGCATGACATCGAAGCATCTTCGGTGGTCAGGCCAAAGCGCGTGCCGGCCGGCATTTGCGCACGCAACAAAGGCTCCATTTGCCGGAGCACCGTGTTCAGGTCGATCAGCCTGCGATCGGGCAGGGATTCCCGGGTGAACATCAGTAGCTGGCGCACAATGTCGCGCCCGCGTTCACTGGCCAACAATACCTGATCCAGTTGTTCTGTGGCTGCGTTGTCACGGCGTTTGTCTTTTATTGATTCCGTCAGCGACATGATGATGGTCAGGATATTATTGAAATCATGTGCCACGCCGCTGGCCAGGGTGCCGACCGCCCGCAACTTCTCCATCTCCTGAACGTGCTGCGCCATCGCGCGTGACTGCTCCTCCGCCTGTCGGCGCAGAGCCAGGGCCAGCTCCAGGCGATTGATCAGCACACCACAGGTAATGGTAAGCAGGCTGGCACAAAAGGCAAAGTTGATCAGCAAAATTAACCAGGTTTGCAGCGGCGACAATGCATTGGCATCGCCGATGACAAGTCCGGGCAAGTAGGCCAGACCCATGACAAAAAGACCTGTGCAGCTTAGTGTGAGCATGATGATGCCGGCGCCAAGACCGACCAGCATGGCTGCGAACAGTGGCACGCTCAGCAGAAAAACGAGACTGACAACCCCGACAAAGGTGAACATCCACAACCAGAAACAATACACCAGGGCCAGAAACACCCAGGCCCGCGTCGGGTGGCTCAGGCGAGGGGCAAAGGTTATCGCTGCCAGACACAGCAGGGCAACGGAGTCTGCCGTCAGCATGGCTAGCTGATCCGGGATCGGAAACAGGGTAAGTGCCAGCATGGTCAGCGAGCCCAGGGTCAGCGTGGCCAGCTGAATGCTGCGCATGATGCTGATGCGCCATTGCAAGAGGTCGGCGTCGCGCCGCTCGGGAAGCAGCAACAATCGGCGCAACATCGGTAGCAGCGAATCTCTGGTCATCATACGGTGTCCCTTTGGCTCCTGCACTTCTATACTACATCAATTTGGCGCGGAGTCAGCGCGCAACGCAGGTTAGCCATGCAGGATCTGTTTGATATCCATGACGAAGACGGTGTTTGGCAGGAAGCATTGGGATCAGGTGCAACATGGATCCATGGTTTTCTGGTGGCGCATGCCGACGAGGTCATGGCGGAGATCGACCGGGTGGTGGCGCAGGCGCCGTATCGGCATCTGAGCACACCCGGCGGCAAGCGCATGTCAGTGGCCATGTCCAATTGCGGCGCGGAGGGCTGGGTGTCCGATCGCGCCGGGTATCGTTATCAGACCATTGATCCGTTAACGGCAACGGTCTGGCCGGCGATGCCGGCACGCCTGCGGGCATTGGCACAACAGGCGGCAGGTGACGGTGGCTATCCCGGTTTTGAGCCTACCGTGTGCCTGATCAACTATTATGCCCCGGGCGCGCGCATGGGTTTACACCAGGACAGGGACGAAGCCAATCTGACGGCGCCCATTGTCTCATTCTCCCTGGGCCTGCCGGCCACGTTTATCTGGGGTGGCTGGCAGCGCGTGGGTAAAACCCAGCGCATCATGTTGCGGCACGGGGATGCGGTGGTCTGGGGTGGCGAAGACCGGCTGCGTTTCCACGGTGTGGCGCCGCTCAAGGACGGTGAACACGCAGTCACCGGTCGGGCCCGTATCAACCTGACCTTCCGCCAGACAAAATAACAGTCTGCGCCTTAGTGCGTCAGCTTGAGGCGCCGCAGGCGCAGCGCATTGGTCACCACAAACACACTGGACATGGCCATCGCACCGGCCGCCAGCATGGGGGACAACAGCACACCAGCAGCGGGATACAGCGCGCCCGCCGCCACCGGAATCAGTGCGGCATTGTAGGCAAATGCCCAGAACAGATTCTGTTTGATATTGCGCAGGGTAGCGTGGCTGACCGCCAGCGCATTGACCACACCGTTCAGATCTCCGCTCATCAACACCACATCCGATGACTCAATAGCGATGTCCGTGCCGGTGCCAACGGCGATACCAATATTGGCTTCCGCCAGCGCCGGTGCGTCGTTGATGCCATCGCCGACAAAGGCAATGGCGCCGTATTGCTCGCGCAACTTTTGTATCGCCGTTACTTTGCCGTCGGGCATGACACCGGCGACGACCTCATCAATGCCGATCTGTCTGGCAATGGCATCAGCTGTGCGTTGATTGTCACCGGTAATCATCGCGACTTTCAGCCCCATGGCGTGGAACGCCGCCACGGCATCCGGGGTTGACGCCTTGATCGTGTCGGCAACCGCAATAACAGCCGCCAGTTTATTGTTGATGATGGCGTACAACGGCGACTTGCCGGTGGCAGCCAGCTCGTCGCTGATGTCGCGAACGGTTGTCAGCGCTATCGACTTTTCCTGTGCAAACCGATCTGCGCCAATATCAATTTGTGTACCCTTGATACTGGCCGATACACCCATGCCCGGCACCGTCCTGTACTGTTCCGTCACCAGCAGCGGCAGCGATCTTTCGCTGGCAGCGGCAACAATTGCCTGAGCGATCGGGTGCTCAGAATGTTGCTCGACTGATGCCAGCAATTGCAGCACGTCGTCATGATCAAAACCGTCTTGGACGACAAAATCGCTGAGCACCGGTTTGCCTTCAGTCAGCGTGCCGGTTTTGTCCAGCGCAATGACCTGACAATCACGCAAGGACTGCAAGGCATCGCCTTTGCGAAACAGCACCCCCAGCTCAGCCGCGCGTCCGGTACCGACCATGATTGACGTCGGCGTTGCCAGGCCCATGGCGCAGGGGCAGGCAATGATCAGTACGGCGACGGCATTGACCAGGGCAAACGTCAGTGCCGGCTCAGGGCCAAACAGTAACCAGACCAGGAAAGTCACCAGCGCCAGCACCATGACAACCGGCACAAAAATCGCTGTTACCCTGTCGACCACCCCCTGAATAGGCAACTTGGCACTTTGTGCATCCTGAACCATCTGTACGATGCGCGACAGCAGCGTATCCTGGCCAATGCGGGTGGCCCGGAAAGTGAGCTGGCCGTTTTTGTTGATACTGCCACCGACCACTTCGTCGCCGACCGTTTTGGCCACCGGTATCGGCTCTCCCGTCAGCATCGACTCGTCGATATAACTGTCGCCGGATATCACCTCGCCGTCGACGGCGACCCGCTGCCCCGGGCGCAGGTGCAGGACATCTCCGAGCTGCACTTCTGCCACCGGTATTTCAACGGTTTTGCCATCGCGTTCCACATGCGCAGTTTCCGGTGTCAGGTCCACCAGTTTCCTGATGGCATCGCCGGTGCGGCCTTTGGCGCGCGCTTCCAGTAGTCGCCCGAGCAGAATCAGGGTGACAATAACGGCAGCGGCCTCAAAATAAACGTTGCGGGTGCCGGCAGGCAGAAGGTCGCCGGCAAACAGCGCGACCACAGAAAAGGACCACGCAGACAGGGTGCCCAGAGCCACCAGCGAGTTCATCTCCGGTGCGCCTTTTAACAGCGCCGGGATGCCCAGGCGCAGAAAGCGAATGCCCGGACCAAATAGCACCAGCGAGGTCAGCACAAACTGCAGGGTCCAGCTATTGCTCTGGCCTATGTTCTGCATGATCCATTGGTGAAAAGCGGGTATCAGGTGCCCCCCCATTTCCAGGATGGCAACCGGCAGGGTTAACCCCGCAGCGATAATAAAATCGCGGGTCAGCACCGTGATCTCATGCGCCTTTTTGTCCTGCTGGCTGGTCTCTGCGTCACTGCCGTTGTCATGAACGCGGCCGGGGTACCCGACCTTGTCGAGTGTCGCCAGCAAACTTGTCACCGGGGTATTGTCGTCGGTCACCACCTGCGCCTGCTCGGTCGCCAGATTGACGGTTGCACGGCTCACACCGGGTGTTTCCGTCAGCGCTTTTTCTACTCGCCCGACACATGAGGCGCAGCTCATGCCGTCGATATCCAGTTGCAGGGTTTTGCTCATGATCGGTACTCCGTGTTGTGCGATTCACCATCGGACGCGTCAAGTTGCTGCAAAATCGAGCAGTTCGGATCATCGTCGCCCGGACATTTGGCTATCATGTCCGAGAGCAGCGTTTGCATGCGTTTGAGTTCCTGCATTTTGGCGTTCAGTTCCTGCAGGTGTTGTTGTGCCACCGCTTTGACTTCCCGGCTGGCGCGATGCGGATCGTGGCGCAGGCTCAGCAGGTCACCTATCTGGGCGATGGAGAAGCCCAGTGTTCGCGCGTGGGCAATAAACGTCAGTTCATCGATATTGCGTTGCGAATATTGCCGATAGCCGGCAGCGCTGCGCGGTGGTGGCTGTATCAGGCCCACCGATTCGTAGTGTCTGACCATCTTGTTGCTAAGCCCGCTCCGGCGGGCGGCGTCGCTGATGTTCATGGTGGGCTCTCCCGCTATTCCTGTGTATCAGCCTAGTCTCAACCTTACCATTGTGACAAGGTCAAGCGGTCAGGCCGGTTTATCTCAGTGCCACAATTTTTTGCGGTGATGGTAAACTGACCTCAGGCATGAAACCGATTGCATTAACGGCGGTCTCAGGCAATGCGATACCTGATGGCCATTGCCTACAGTAAATAATACATAGTACATAGTAC
>NZ_DRFV01000007.1 GCF_011050365.1 Pseudohongiella sp. | reverse complement strand
TTTTTTTCGCTGCCGGTTACCGCCGCACCGGCGAATACGTCCGGGCTGAACGCCAGCATGCGCAGCAGACCCATCTCAAAACAGATTCGGGTATTGGGCGAATGCGGCATATCCTGCAGACTCTGCACGCATATCTGGTAATACAGCTGAACATCTTCGGCAGCAAAGGCGCCGGCCAGCGACCTGATCTGTTCACGATCGCCTTCGCTGTTGTCTATCGCGTCCGGCATCACCTGTGCCAGTGCCAGACGATGACAGACACTGAGCAATTGTTCCAGCAAGCGGCCATAGTCCGGGTTGTTCTCAGCGCACGCGGCTACTGCCGACATCAGGGCATTGCCATCGCGCTGCGCCAGCGCATCCAGAAAAGCAAACACCGCAGCATGGTCCGGTGTGCCCAGTAACGATGTCACCGCCGCTACCTGCACGCTGCCGCCGCCAAAAGAAATACTTTGATCCAGCAACGTCAACGCATCCCGCATGCTGCCACCGGCGGCGCGGCCAAGCTGCCACAAAGCATCTTCTTCGTAATCTATCTGCTCCGCTGCCAATACCGATTGCAGGTAGGTCACAATCTGCGCCGGTGCCAGATTTTTCAGATGGAACTGCAGGCAGCGCGATAACACGGTTACCGGCAGCTTTTGCGGATCAGTGGTCGCCAGCAGAAACTTCACATGCGCCGGTGGTTCTTCCAGCGTTTTCAGCAAGGCATTAAAACTGTGGGTCGACAACATGTGAACTTCGTCAATCAGATAGACCTTGAATCGGCCGCGTGCCGGTGCATATTGCACGTTATCCAGCAAATCACGGGTATCCTCAACGCGCGTCCGTGAGGCGGCATCGACTTCGATCAGATCGATAAAACGACCTTCACTGATTTCGCGGCAGGCATTGCATTGACCGCAGGGTGTGGCTGTGATGCCCTGCTCACAGTTGAGGCAGCGCGCCAGAATGCGGGCCACTGTGGTCTTGCCCACGCCCCGGGTACCGGTGAACAGGTAGGCGTGATGCAGGCGCTGCTGTTCAAGGGCGTGCGTCAGCGTTTGCAGGACATGAACCTGTCCGGCCATTTCACTGAAATTCTGGGGGCGCCATTTCCTGGCAAGTACCTGATAGCTCATGTGTCGCTGTTAATGTCTGGTGACTGATGGTGAGCTATTGTATTGCAAACAGCGCAGGAGTGACAGGCAGCGGGTGTGTTTGCAGGTGTGTTTTGACGAACGTCAAAAACAGGGTTTTGAGGTGGCACCTCTTGCCAGCCACACCACGGCACATGAGTCTGCTGCTACCGTTGCTCCCTTCCGGGCCTGGCGGGGTTTACAGCGTATCATTGCGCGGGGACCGACAAGAGATACCATAAAATCTGATGTAATGAGGAATCATCAAATCAGGGGCGGCATTATCAATAAATTATGCCGGTTAATCAAGTGCGACCCTACCTGCAAACAGTAAACCTGACGACACCGGCGGGTCTACCGGTCTGTGACACCGACTCAGGGCAGACTCACCGCCATCAGCCGGGTCACCGGCCCTGCGCCCACCGCCATGACGATATACTGTTTGCCATCAACCATGTAGCTCATTGGCGTGCCCATCGGCGGCAGAGGCAGGTCGAGCTCACTGAGCACCTCTCCACTCGTCTTGTCGTAGCTGCGCAGAACCGGGCGACTGCCATCAAGCTGCGCAACAAACAACAACGAACGCGTCAGTAACGGTCCATGGCGGCCGAAACTGCCGACCGGACCGGGATCATCAATACCCAGGTCAATGATGCGCTGACGGATGCCTTCACCGTGCGGCACCATCCAGCGATGCTCACCGGTGTTCAGGTCAATGGCGGTAATGCGCGCATATGGCGGCTTGATCAGCGGCAGGCCCTGCGGCCCCTCGATACTGAAACTGCGATCACGGATGTAACCAAAGTCCGACTCACCCGGTTCGGGTTTACGCAAGCGCACAAATCGCGGCACCGAGAACGAAGGAATATACATGATTCCTGTCTCCGGATCGGTTGCCGCCCCGGTCCATGTGGCACCACCGCTGTAGCCCGGGAAAATGATAACGCCGCGCTCACTGGGCGGTGTATACAGCGGTCCGTAGTCAACATCAGCAATCAGGTCAAGCGCCTGCGCTCGAAGCGCCGGCGTGAAATCGATCAGGGTCGCGTCCGAGATGCCCTGCGGCTCAAACGGCGCGGGCCTGGTAGGGAACGGCTGCGTCGGCGAGCTACGTTCACCGGGCACTGTCGACTGCGGTACGGGTCTGTCCTCTATGGGCCACACCGGCTCGCCGGTCAGGCGGTCCAGAACAAATACGAACCCCTGCTTGGTCACCTGCGCCACAGCCTTGATGTCGCGACCCGCAACGGTGATATCCACCAGATTGGGCGCCGCCGGCAGGTCATAGTCCCATAAACCGTGCCTGACCACCTGAAAATGCCAGACCATCTCGCCGCTGGCGGAGTCCAGCGCCACCAGGCTTTCGGCATGCAGGTTATCTCCCAGACGGTGACCACCGTACCAGTCATTGTTTGGTGTACTGGTCGGCAAATACACATATCCCGTGTCCGGATCAGCGCTCATGGTGGTCCACACATTGGTGGCACCGGCTGTACGCCAGGCTTCATTTTCCCAGGTTTCGACGCCGGGCTCACCGGCCTGCGGAATGGTGTGGAATATCCAGCGCTGTTCACCGGTGCGTGCGTCAAAACCGCGGACATGCCCCGGCGGCAGCTGGTCCTGAAACAGAGGTCCGTCGCTGATCGAGGACCCCACCACCACCATGCCATTGATGATCAGCGGCGGCGAAATCGAACCATACAGCCCGATGCGCGTGTCACGCCCCAGACCCTGTTTCAGATCGATAATACCCTCGTCACCAAAGGATTGGTCCGGCTGGCCGGTGCGCGCATTCAGTGACCACAACAAACCATCATTGGCAGCCATGAAGATACGACCATCACCGCCATCGTCCCACCAGGACACACCGCGGTGATTATTGTTGAAATTGGGGTGCCTGCCCCTCTGCCAGGAGCCGGTATCAAACACCCAGCGCTGAGCGCCGGTAGCGGCATCAATGGCGGCCACCTGACCCAGTGAAGTACTGACATACAGCACACCGTCGACCATGATGGGTGTCGACTTGTACTCACCGGCACTGGCGCGATCGTCCTGCCGGAAAATGGCATTGTCCGGGGTATCCCAGACCCACGCCACTTCCAGTTCGGACACATTATCGGCATTGATTCCGGCCAGTGGCACATACTTGCTGGACGCGGCATCGCTGCCATAGAAACGCCAGTCCTGCTGTCGCAACGGAGCGTCCTGCGCGCTGGCACCAACAACAGCAACAACGCTGAAGGTCAACGTGCAGAGACCCGGCAGCCATGAGTTACGGCAAGGCATAACTCACCACCGACGCTTCGGTGCCACCTCCCAGAGCGATGGCGATATACTGCTTGCCATTCACCATGTATGTCATTGGAGTGGCGCTGGGCACAGACGGCAAATCAATCTCCGCAACCACAGCCCCTGTCGCCTTGTCGAACGCCCGCATCACCGACCGGCCGCCGTCCTGCTGGGCAATGAAAAGCAGGGTTTTGGTCAGCACCGGACCGGTACGCGAGGTTGAGCCGACGGGGCCCGGATCGACAATACCCAGATCAATAATACGCTGCCGCGGGCCCTCACCATGCGGCACCATCCACACATGATCACCGGTGTTCAGGTCAATGGCAGTAATGCGGCCATACGGTGGTTTGGTCAGCGGCAGGCCTTGCGGGCCGTTAACAGAAGTGACGCCACCCCGGGCAAAATCGAAGTCGGACTCGCTGGCATCCGGTTCCACCAGTTGCACGACTATCGGCGACGTTGCCGACGGAATGTACAACATGCCGGTTTCCGGATCGACAGCCGAGCCCTGCCAGCCACCGCCGCCGGCCCAGCCAGGCAGGTTAATGGTGCCGCGCTGTGAGGGCGGTGTGAACAACGGACCGTAGTCGAATTTTTCAATATTTGCCAATGCTTCGGCCCGCAGCGCGGGGGTAAAGTCGACCAGCGTGTCATCGGAAATACCCTGCAGATCGAAAGGCGCAGGCCGGGTCGGATGCGGCTGTGTCGGCGCTGCCTGCTCGCCGGGCACAGTCGAGGCAGGTACCGGGCGATGCTCGATGGGCCACACCGGTTCGCCGGTTTCCCGATCCAGCACGTAAACAAAGCCCTGTTTGGAAATTTGCGCCAGCGCCTTGATGTCGCGACCGTCAACGGTAATATCCACCAGCGTTGGCGCTGCCGGCAGGTCATAGTCCCACAAACCGTGTTCAACCGCCTGGAAATGCCAGACGCGCTCACCGGTCATGCCATCAACAGCCACCAGTGATTCCGAGAACAGGTTATCACCCAGACGATGACCGCCATACCAGTCATTGGTCGGCGTGCCGACCGGCAGGTACACCAGGCCCAGCTCCAGGTCAGCGCTCATCTGCGTCCACACATTGGTATTACCAACAACTTCCCAGGATTGATTTTCCCAGGTGTCATTGCCGAATTCGCCGGCTTGCGGAATGGTGTGAAAAATCCATTCCTGCTCGCCAGTTTTGATGTTGTAGGCCCGGACATGCCCGGGCGGCGCCGATTGAAACGCCGGGCCATCATGAATCGATGAACCCACCACTACCAGATCGTTGAATATCAACGGTACACCCATCATGGTGTAAGCCTGACGATTAATGTCCCGACCCAGGCCCTGGGCCAGGTCTACCTTGCCCTGATCACCAAACCCGGTATCCAGTTCGCCGGTCTCGGCATCCAGTGACCACATATAGGCATCATTGGAGTAAACCAGGATCCGCTCCTCATCACCCTCACTCCAGTACCCCACGCCGCGACTGTTGTAACCCAGATTGGCGGGGCGTCCCATCTCCCAGCCCTTGGTGTCGAACACCCACAGCTCCTCGCCGCTGACACCATCTATCGCCGATACACGGCCAAAGGACGTATTGATGTAAAGCACGCCATCTACTTCAATAGGCGTGGCTTTAAAAGCACCGGGCGTCGCACGGTAGTTCTCTGCGGCATGGTTGGCGGCTACGGTGGCATTGTCAGGTGACTGCCATTGCCAGGCCAGTTCCAGGCTGGCGACATTGTAGTGGTTGATCTGATCGAAGGGGGCATACTTGGTAGAAGACAGGTCGGAGCCATAGTGGGTCCAGTCATCAGCGTCGCTGATTACGCTGAAGCCAAGGGCCAGCGCAGACACTGAAAGGGCCAGGGTCTTGGGTACGGTCATGGTCGGTTCTCTTTATAGTTTTAATTGACGGACCCTTCGATACTACAACAAGATTATCGGGATAGGAATTGTCACGACAGGGGGATTTTGGCAACGTGAGCCCTAACGGCAACCAACGCCAATACAGGACAGGTATCAGCTACTCGTGGTCAGACAGTTGCGGCCCTTTCGCTTCGACGCATATAGCCGACTGTCAGCTTCGGCGATGACATCGTCGACACGGTCATGCTTAGCATGACCGTGCATCAGACCGGCACTGACTGTAACAATGCCGTGTGCTGACTCGGGAAAAGCAATCGCCAGCTCCCGCACAGCGGCCATGATACGCTCGGCGGCGCTGTCAGCAGACTCGGAATCGCCGCGATTAAACAGCACCGCCAACTCCTCACCGCCGTATCGATAAACTCTGTCCTCAGTGCGGATAGCGTCACTGATGGTTTTTGCTATCTGCCGCAGAACCTGGTCACCCTGGGTATGCCCGTAACTGTCATTAAACAACTTGAAATGGTCGACATCAATCAACATCAGATGAAACTCACCATGGCCGGTTCCGGCTTCCCTGCACACGCGCGCCAGGTCACGGTCAAAGGCTCGCCGGTTGTGGATACCCAGCAGGCCATCAAGCAGGCTGAGTTCACGCAAATCACTATTGGCCGCCTGCAGCTCCCGGGTACGCTCCGCTACTATCAGCTCTAGAGTCGCCTGCGCATCGCGAATACTTTCAGCCATGTCATGGAACGTGTTGGCCAACAGCCCCACTTCGTTTCGCAGCTCGCGAGGCAATTTTACCCGCCCATCGGCCACGGCAGCATAGTCACCGCGGCCAATACACCGCGCTGCCTCGCGGAGCTGTTCAAGCGGCCGCTCCGCATCCCGGCGGATGATAAAGCCGATGATGAAGATCAATAACAACAGCAGCACAATCCCGGTCACCAGGACCGCCACCGCCGCCTGATTGGCTGACGCGCGAATCATCGATTCCGGATACACGGAAACAAACCACCAGTCCGGCCCACTCAGCTCGCTGACCGCAAGCCAGGTTCCGCCCACGGAGTTTTGCACTAACGACACAGTGCCCGGATTGCCATCCGTGGCCGCATCAATCAGTTCGTACATGCGGACTATGGCGGGATCGTCAATGTTTTCCGGGGACAACTGCCCTACCCAGCGCCGGTCCGAGGCCGGTTCTGCCGGATGGGCAATCAGGTATCCGTCACTGCGGAAGATCAGATTATAACCCCCGTCCGGCGTGTCCCTGACCAGCTTGTCCATGATCGCTGTCAGTGAGACATCATGACTGGGGTTGATCAGGTGCCTGCCATCAAGATCCAGCGGTACCTGATAGGTCAGCGCCCATTCTTCTGCCGTCTCATCGTAATACAGCCCGCTCCAGCCCGGATCACGGTCCGGGTTCTCAGACTGTTGCATGGAACGGACGACACCCAGTTCGTTCATGGGCAGGTCAGGCGCCGCCTCCAACCCCCAGGGTGTGCCCGGTGCGTACAACGCGATGGCATTTTCGGGAAAACTCACGTGCACATTCTGGAAACGGCTAATCCATGCCGGACCAAGTTGAGCCAACAACCGCACGGACAATACCAGGCGGCGCTGCAGGTCAGGATCATCAATCGACTGGTTGTTGCCGACAAAACTGGTCAGCCCCTCATAATAAAGCCCGTCGTCAGCATACACTCCATCATAATATTCACGACGCATGCGGACAGCATTGTCCTGATCGGTCTCGTAATACGACCAGAAAACATCTTCATCGACTGCAATGTCGGAGGTATAGAGTCGCAGAAATTCGTCACTGAAGCGTGTCATGTTCTCTTTCGCCAGTTCGAAGATGACACTGTCGTTGCGCGCCCGTTCCACGACCCAGTCACTGAGGTTATCCAGCATGCGGGTTTGGGTTCCGGCGTAGATAAAGGTGTACGCCATCATGGTCAGGGCACCAACCACGAGGGAGGCTGCCAGCACAATGCGCAGAAGCACACTGCGCATCAGTGACTTTGATTTTGGTCGTCGGAGCCTGGCCATGGCGGAACGTTCCTGTCTGCGTTGGCGACATAGTCACAGCAGATCTTGTGCCGCGTCAAGCTATACAGGGTAGCGATCGGGCGCCGGTCAATTTGGCGCGGCAATACTTATCTGCTTGTATTTGCCACTGCCCTGATATACAGTTACGCGCCTTGAAACGGTGAGGTGTCCGAGTGGCTGAAGGAGCACGCCTGGAAAGTGTGTATACGGAAACGTATCGAGGGTTCGAATCCCTCCCTCACCGCCATTAAAAGAGTTACCTGCAGCAAAGCGGCCCCCCTTCCTCGAAAAGTTTACTTCAGCCAACCCGGGGAGGGAGACGAACCCGACACAGGGTCGACAAGTTGCGCAGCAACTTGCAACGAGCGCAGCAGCGCGAAGCCCGCAGGGTCAAAACAGCCCTAAGCTGTTTTGATTAATCCCTCCCTCACCGCCATTAAAAGAGTTACCTGCAGCAAAGCGGCCCCCCTTCCTCGAAAAGTTTACTTCAGCCAACCCGGGAGGGAGACGAACCCGACACAGGGTTCGACAAGTTGCGCAGCAACTTGCAACGAGCGCGACAGCGCGAAGCCCGCAGGGTCAAAACAGCCCTAAGCTGTTTTGATTAATCCCTCCCTCACCGCCATTAAAAGAGTCATCTGCAGCAAAGCGGCTCCCCTTCCTCGAAAAGTTTACTTCAGCCAACCCGGGAGGGAGACGAACCCGACACAGGGTCGACAAGTTGCGCAGCAACTTGCAACGAGCGCGCTAGCGCGAAGCCCGCAGGGTCTGAAACAGCCCAAGCTGTTTCGGATTACTAGTTGCACAGCAACTTGCAACGAGCGCGACAGCGCGAAGCCCGCAGTGTCAAAACAGCCCTAAGCTGTTTTGATTAATCCCTCCCTCACCGCCATTACATAATCCAGCTAACGCCAAAGCAGCCCCTCACTGACGCAGCAATCTTGGCAGCGGATACGCGACAATGGCGCCGCTACTGCAGCGCAACGGATTAATCTCCAGCCCTCCGCGACGCAGGAAATTGATACTGACCTGCAGCTTCCGGGGTCGGCACTGTACCGACAGATCCTGAAATATCTGTTCCACGCAATGCTCGTGAAAACCTTCATGCAAACGATAAGATATCAGATAAGACAACAGACTCCTGTGATCTATCTGCTCCCCCTGATAACTGATCACGATGCTGCCCCAATCCGGCTGCGCGGTTATCGGGCAGTTGGAGCGAAACAGGTGGCTGTAAAGTATCTCATTGACATCAGTGCCTGAGTGACAGGTCAGCAGTTGTGGCGAGGGCTGGTAAACAGACGTCGTCACCGTCAGCTCGTCAAGCAGGACAGCGTCAGCCATATCGACCGTATGCACGGCCTGTGCTTCGCTGGTATACAAAGTGACCTGCACGGCAGCACCGGCCACTTCGGCAAGGTCCTGCCCGATCCTCTGGCGCGCCGATTCCGCATCCGTGAAGACATGCTGATTCAGAGAATTGAAATACAGCTTCATTGACTTGGATTCAATCAGACAGGGCGAATCACACGGCACCAGAATATCTGCCAGTGCGACTACCGGCTGCCCGGTTGGCGACAGCCACGACAGCTCATATGCCCGCCAGTGATCAAAACCGGCAAACGGCAGCGCAGCACCCTCGGCAATGCCGATGTTACTGCGATTGGCGGCCCGGGGCACCGGAAATAACAATCCCGGATCATAGGCAGTCGGGTACGCAGTTTGTTTGCCCAGCGGTATCTCAGACATTATCGCGTCACCTTTACCATTCAAATTCAAACGCATCACTACTCCCGGCACCGCAGGAGAAAAGGACTCAGTGGCGCAGCCCGGTTCCGCGGCGAAGCAGTATCAACGCCACGGCAAACAGCACCGCACTGAAAACAACCAGCATAAACAAAGCCCAGTATATATTGACGTCGCTGCTACCCAGGATACCGAAGCGGAACGTGTTCACCATGTACAGGACCGGATTCAAAGCAGAAACCCACTGCCCCGCCGCCGGCAACAATTCAATAGAGTAAAAAACACCGCCCAGATAGATCAGTGGCGTCAGCACAAATGTCGGAATAATCGAAATATCATCAAACGTATTGGCAAACAGTGCGTTGATGAATCCCGCCAGTGAAAACACCATGGCAGTCAGCAGTACTACCAGTATTGTCAGCCACACGTGTTCAATGCTCAATGAGGTAAACACAAACGACATCAGCGTTACGATAATGCCGACGGCCAGGCCCCGTGCCATACCACCAGCCACGAAACCCAGCAGAATGATGTAATTGGGGACAGGTGACACCAGAATCTCCTCAACGCAACGCTGAAACTTGTTGCTGAAAAAAGACGATGACACGTTGGAGTAGGCGTTCTGTATGACAGCCATCATGATCAGCCCGGGCACGATGAAATCAATGTAGTCGTAGCCACCCATTTCACCAATGCGACGACCAATCAGATTGCCGAAGATCAGGTAATACAAACCAATAGTGATGGCCGGTGGCACCAGGGTCTGCAACCAGATGCGGGTAAAGCGCCGGACTTCTTTGACAACAATGGTTTCAAATGCAATGTACTTGTGATTGGCAAACATGTGCGTACCTTTGCTGAACTGCTGATGGATGCTCTGCTGCAAATGCTCTCTAAAATTTATCTACCGGGAATTCAGACGGGACAGGAATAACTCTTCCAGCCGGTTGGTTTTATTTCTCATGCTCTTGATCAGCACGTTCTGCTGGTTAAGCGCCGTGAACAAGGCATTGATATCCCGATCGGTACTCATGGTGACCTCGAAGCTGTGCGAATCAATCCACTGACACTTCACTTCCGGGTCATTAAACTGAGGGGCGGTGGAAATATCGTTGACGGTGTCAAATACCAGCGTCTGCATCGCAAGCTTACCAAGCAGCGCACGCATGCTGGTATTTTCCACGATCTGCCCATGGTCGATGATGGCGATGTTGCGGCACAGACTCTCCGCCTCTTCCAGATAATGCGTGGTCAGAATGATAGTGGTGCCGTTGCGATTGATTTCCTGCAGAAACTCCCACATTGAGCGTCGCAGCTCGATGTCCACGCCGGCGGTCGGCTCGTCCAGAATCAACAGGCGGGGTTCATGCACCAGGGCGCGGGCGATCATCAGTCGACGTTTCATGCCACCGGACAACATGCGGGAGCGGTTGTCACGTTTGTCCCACAGATCCAGTTTTTTCAGATATTTTTCGGTACGCTCACGGGCCAGGGAGCCTTTCAGCCCGTAGTATCCCGCCTGGGTCATAACAATGTCAGCAACTTTTTCAAACTGACTGAAATTGATCTCCTGCGGCACGACACCCAAAGATTGCTTGGCTTCATAAACATGACTGGCGACGTCTTTACCGAATATTTTAATCGTGCCGTCACTGGCATTGACCAGTGTCGAAATGATGCCAATGATCGTGGACTTGCCGGCACCGTTTGGACCCAGCAAAGCAAAGAAATCGTTTTCTTTGACATCCAGATCGATGCCCTTCAGGGCAACATGCCCATTGGCATAGGTCTTGCGAAGATTACGGATGGAGATGGCATTTTGTGAATCGGCATGTGACATGGTCGCTTCTCAAATTCCAAAAAAAAAGCCTGGCAAAAGCCAGGCTTACAAAATGGCGTCCCCTAGGGGTTTCGAACCCCTGTTGCCGGGATGAAAACCCGGTGTCCTAGGCCTCTAGACGAAGGGGACAGAAAAAATTTTCCTGCCTTATTGCAGAAAGCGGCGCGAATTTTAGTTAGCTTCGTCGTCGCAGTCAAGATTTATTTTGTCTATTTTCGTTGCCACATGTTTTGGCGAAACGTCTCAACAGACAGCGCGCGCATAATAACAAATCTGTCATGCAGGTGATAGTATTTTGTGTATCTTCTTTTACCGATTCACCTCAACAAACAGTTATAGTAACTTGCTGCCAGCAAAGTCCCGCGATCAGGGGTACTGGCTGCATGGACACGGAGACATTACCCATGATGGTTATCGTTAGCCTTATCCTGGCACTACTATTGCTGGCAGGCATTATCTATGCACTGCGCCATCACCAGGAACGCAGGCGGCAAGAGCTGGTGGCGCGGGAACAACCCCTGCCCCCACTCAAGACCCCCATGGCAGTATCCGAACCGGCTGTGACGGTGACTGTCGAGTCCGCCCCGGAGGCTGCTAACGCGGACTGGCGCCAGCGGTGTCAGGCACTCAGGGACCAGGGACGTTACCAGGAGGCAGTGTCCACTTGCCGGCAGGCGTGGCCACAATGGCAAAGCTTCGAGCATGCCGCGCGCGTCATGCGTGCCGCCATTCGTAACCCGGACACAGACTCTGCGACGCGCCAACAATGGCTGCACGCACTGTTCAGGCTCGCCGCCCACGCCAGTTTTTTGCACGACAGGGTCGAGGGACTGCCTGACCCCATCCCCAGGCTGCTGGCACAGCAATTTGATGCGCAAGAGCTTGACGCACTGGATATGCCCTGGCCGGAAATCGGTTATCGGGAGCTGCGGCTGCTGACCAAATCTGATCGCAAGCAACTGGCAAAACTGCTGGGCGAGCCGGCAGCCCATCAAAGTGCACGTATTTTTCACCGCAAACGATGGTTAGCAGCTATCTCTTGACCATTTTAGGGCCAGTGTGAGAGCCTATTGACAAAGATGTCAGTTTAGTCTTCGCCAGCTCTGCCAGCATTTTTCGGATGCACTGTCTCCATCCTCTAATGCTTTCGGGCAATTGGCCGACACTTCTCAGCAGGATACAATGGTTAGCAGGAACCCAAGGATCACTGGAATGACCTTCACTGACAAGCGAAAGCGTTCGCGCACACCTGATATCGAGCCAGGCCTGCTCGAACAGGGTATTGCCCAGCTAAACATGGAAATTCAGATTCTGACCGATTGGCTGGAGAATCTGGATGCCAGTGATACCGAACTGAGAGTCTCCTACAAAGACATGCTGCAAAGCCGCAAGGAAATGTTGCGCTCACTCGAAGCGCAAAAATCCGAACTGAACGCGGCCCAGTCATCACGCTCCCGCTAGTCACCTGCCGCCCGAGCGTTGAGCCTCAACGCAACTCTGCTAAACTCTGCCGTCCGTCGCAAGTACTATCAGGAACCATCATCATGTCCGAACCATCACCACAGATGCCCTCACCACAGCAACTGACAACCATGCTGTCACTGCAGGCAGCGATGAACCACAAGGTCGATCCCGACTGGATCAAGGCTGCCTATCCCTATTTAAGGGCAGTTGTCGTGGAAGCAGCCGAGGCTATCGAGCACCATGGCTGGAAGTGGTGGAAGAAGCAGAGCCTGGACATGGCACAACTGCAAATGGAAGTCATCGACATCTGGCACTTTATTCTTTCCGAAATCCTGTTGCGACAGCAAGGTGATGAAGCCGCCGCCAGTGATCATCTGCTGCACAACTGCCGCGATGGCGGCAACGAGGTCATTATTTTTGACGGCCGGTCCTACTCGCTCGCAGACCTGACACTATTGGACAAACTGGAATTATTGACCGCGCTGGCGGCTGCCCGCCGTATCGAAATCGTCGTATTCGCGGCCATCATGCGGGATTGTGGTATGAGCTGGGATGATCTGTTTGCACAATATGTGAGCAAGAACGTGCTCAACTTTTTTCGCCAGGATCATGGCTACAAGGACGGCAGCTATCAGAAAATATGGCACGGCAAAGAGGACAACGAACACCTGGTAGAGGTCATGGCCACACTGTCAGCAACCGCCGACGGCTACCCTACCCAGCTGTATCAGGCGCTCAAACAACGCTACCCGGCCTGAGCCGGGTCAGCGCGCCCCGAAGCAGTCAATCACCGACCGCTTGCCCCAAAACCTCACTGGAAATAGGCATTCTCGCGGTTACTGTGGTCAGTGACGTCGCGCACACCGGTCAATCCGGGCACGTTTTCCACCAGGGTTTTTTCCACGCCCTCTTTCAGCGTGACATCAACCATGCCACAACCCTGACAGCCGCCGCCGAATTTGAGCACGGCAATGGAGTCATCAACTATCTCTTCCAGACTGACCACGCCGCCGTGCGAAGCCAGAGACGGGTTGATTTCGTTATACAGGACGTAATTGATGCGATCCTCCAGCGGACTGTCATCACGTATTTTGGGTAAACGCGAGTTCGGTGCCTTGATTGTCAGTTGACCGCCCATGCTGTCCTTGGCGTAATCCACCACCGCGTCTTCCAGAAACGGAATGCTGCGGTTTTCCACCCAGGCATCAAAATGGGCATAGGATTTACGCTCGTCTTCTTCCTTTTCCTCACCAGGACGGCAAAACGAGATACAGGTTTCTGCCTTGGGCGTACCCGGATCCAGTATAAACACCCGGATACCGATGCCCTCACAATCCTGTTTTTTCAGCAGTTCTGCCAGGTATTCCTGTGCGGGTTCTGTGATCGTGACCATAAATACGGCGCGCCTCTTCTCTGACTTGATTCTGACATTGAGTCTTGCTGTCGGTTAATAGCCGACTATTTTACTCGGTTATTATCTAATTTGCAGCTCCCCCTACCGAAAAGACACAAATTTATCCGGGACGGCTCCGCTTCTGGTAGAATTGCGCCTCCTTGAAATTCGCCACAACATTGAAATCGGCTGCCACCAGACAGCGTCGCCGGTGAACCGAACTATGGAACTGACCATGAAACAACATCCCGCTTTCGCCACTCTCCGCCAAGCCCTCAGCCAGCGCATACTGGTGCTTGATGGCGCGATGGGCACCATGATTCAGGCGGAAAAGCTGCAAGAGGCGGATTTCCGGGGTGACCGGTTTCAGGATCATGCCAGTGACCTGGCCGGCAATAACGACCTGCTGACGCTGACGCGACCGGATGTGATCCGCAAAATTCACCATGCCTACCTTGATGCCGGCGCCGATATCGTAGAGACCAACACCTTCAACTCGACAGCGGTTTCACAATCAGACTATGGGCTACAGGCCATTGTCCGCGAGCTTAACGTCGAGGCGGCAAGACTGGCACGCGAGTGCTGTAATGCCGTCACCCGGCAGGATCCGTCACGGCCGCGCTTTGTCGCCGGCGTCGTCGGACCGACCAGCCGCACTGCATCGCTGTCCCCGGACGTCAACGACCCTGGATATCGCGCCACCGATTTTGACGCCCTGGTCGCGGATTATGAAGTCGCGGTTGAAGGCCTTATTGAAGGCGGTGCCGATCTGTTGTTGATCGAAACCATTTTCGATACGCTCAACGCCAAGGCCGCTGCGTTTGCGGCTCACAGCACCATGGAGCGGCTGGGCATCGAGCTGCCCATCATGATTTCCGGCACCATTACCGATGCCAGCGGCCGCACCCTGTCCGGCCAGACCGTTGAGGCTTTCTGGAATGCGCTGTCACATTCACGCCCACTGTCCATCGGTTTCAACTGCGCGCTGGGCGCCGCGCAACTGCGTCCCCATATCGAGGAAATCTCGCGCCTGGCCAACACCTTTGTCTCGGCGCACCCCAACGCCGGCCTGCCCAATGAGTTTGGGGAATACGATCAAAGCGCGCGCGAAATGGCTGAAATTGTTGAAGAATTCGCCGCCAGCGGCTTCCTTAACATTATCGGCGGCTGCTGTGGCTCATCGCCGCAGCACATCCGCGCCATAGCCGACGCCGTCAGCAAATACCCGCCCCGGGTTATTCCCGAAATCGAGGTTAAATGCCGGCTCAGTGGTCTGGAAGCCTTCAATATCGCAGCCGACAGTCTGTTCGTAAACGTTGGCGAACGCACCAATATCACCGGCTCACGCAAGTTTGCCCGACTGATTCTGGAAGGCCTGTATGACGAAGCTCTGGACGTGGCCCTGCAACAGGTCGAATCCGGCGCCCAGGTTATCGACATCAACATGGACGAAGGCATGCTGGATTCGCGCGCAGCGATGGAGAAATTCCTGCGCCTGATCGCTGCTGAACCGGATATCAGCCGGGTTCCGGTGATGATTGACTCTTCCAAGTGGGAAGTCATTGAAACCGGCCTGAAAAACATTCAGGGCAAAGGTATCGTCAACTCCATCAGCCTGAAAGAAGGCGAAGAAGACTTTCTTGCCAAGGCCCGACTGTGCCGGCGTTATGGCGCCGCCGTTGTGGTAATGGCGTTCGATGAAAACGGCCAGGCCGACACCCTGGAGAAAAAACGCGCAATCTGCAAACGCAGCTACGACCTGCTGGTCAGCGCGGTCGGCTTTCCGCCCGAAGACATCATTTTTGACCCCAATATCTTTGCCATCGCCACCGGCATAGACGAGCACAACAATTACGCCGTCGACTTTATCGAAAGCTGCAAATACATCCGTCAGAATCTGCCACACGCCCTGATATCGGGCGGCGTCAGCAATGTCTCGTTCTCGTTCCGTGGCAATGATCCGGTGCGCGAAGCAATTCACTCGGTGTTCCTGTTCCACGCCATCAAGGCCGGGCTCAACATGGGTATTGTCAACGCCGGTCAGTTGACCGTGTATGACGAGATTCCGGCCGACCTTAAAGAACGCGTTGAAGACATCGTACTCAACCGCCGCCCCGATGGCACTGACCGGCTGATGGAGATCGCTGCCAAATACAGCGGCACCAGCAGCAATGAGTCCACCGAAGATGTTGCCTGGCGTGACGCGCCGGTGGGCGAGCGTATCACCCACGCGCTGGTCAAAGGCATCACCCGTTACATTGACGATGATACCGAAGAAGCCAGACAGCAATTTGATCGCCCTATCCAGGTCATTGAAGGCCCGCTGATGGACGGCATGAATGTGGTGGGCGACCTGTTCGGCAGCGGCAAGATGTTCCTGCCCCAGGTGGTGAAAAGTGCCCGCGTCATGAAACAGGCGGTGGCGTATCTGTTGCCTTATATCGAAGCCGAGAAATTAAAATTCGAAGCGGCCGGCGGCGAATCCAAAGCCAAGGGCAAAGTGTTGCTGGCCACGGTCAAAGGCGACGTCCACGACATCGGCAAGAACATTGTCGGCGTGGTGCTGGGTTGCAACAACTACGACATTGTCGACCTCGGCGTGATGGTGCCCTGCGAGAAAATTCTGCAGGCGGCCAAAGAACACAAGGTGGATATCATCGGCCTCAGTGGTCTGATCACACCGTCGCTGGATGAAATGGTTCACGTTGCAAAAGAGATGCAACGACTTGATTTTAAAGTACCCTTGCTGATTGGCGGGGCCACCACTTCAAAAGCGCACACGGCAGTAAAGATCGAACAGAACTACACCAACAATGCGACCGTGTACGTGCCCGACGCCTCACGCAGCGTCACCGTAGTGAGCAACCTGCTCAGCGACGAAACCCGCGACAGCTTTGTCGCCGGCGTCAAGGCCGAGTACGACACCGTGCGTGCGCGCACCTCCGGACGTGACCAGCGCAAGAGCCTGCTGCCCTTTGCCGAGGCCAATGCCAACGCTGGCGATTTCAGCTGGGGTGACAAGACCATCACTGCACCCGCCTTTACCGGTGCCAAAGTGCTGGACGATTATCCGCTGGAGAAACTGGTGCCCTACATCGACTGGACACCTTTTTTCATTACCTGGAGCCTGGCCGGCAAATATCCGGCGATTTTGCAGGACCCGGTTGTCGGCGAAGCGGCGCGCGACCTGTTCGCTGACGCTCAGGCCATGCTGAAAAAGCTGATTGACGAAAAACTGCTGCGCGCACAAGGCGTGTTCGGCTTCTGGCCGGCCGCGCGCACGGGCCGCAATGACGTCACCCTGTACGCCGACAGCGCGCACAAGGACAAGCTGCATACCTTCAGCTTCCTGCGCCAGCAGGCCGCCAAAGCCGACAATATTCCCAATCTGTCGCTGGCGGACTTTGTCGCCCCGGGCGACCACCAGACCAGTGACTATGTCGGCGCTTTTGCCGTCACTACCGGTATCGGCGCCCAGGAATTGGCAGAGCGCTACGCCGCTGAAAACAATGACTACAACTCATTGATGGTCAAGGCCCTGGCAGATCGTCTGGCAGAAGCCTTCGCGGAGCATTTGCATGAGCGCGTGCGCACCGAATACTGGGGCTACGCGCCGGACGAAAAACTTGATGGCGACGCCCTGATCAAGGAGAAATACCGCGGTATCCGACCGGCTCCCGGCTACCCTGCCTGCCCGGAACATTCCGACAAGGTTGCCATTTTTGATCTGCTGGGTGTGGAAAACGCCATCGACATGCAATTGACCGAGAGCTTCGCCATGCTGCCGGCTGCGGCTGTCAGCGGCTTCTACTTCGCGCATCCCGAATCGCGCTACTTCTCCGTGGGCAAGATCAATGACGATCAGGTCGCTGATTTTGCCGAGCGGCGTCAACTCAGCGATGAAGATGCACGTCGCCTGCTACGACCCAATCTGCTGGATTAGCTTATCGATAAATTGAGTTATTACACTTAAAACTTATTGATACAATAGATAACTAGCGAATATTCAGCGGTCGCCGGCCAACCGGCGACCGCTGCCGCTTTGGAGGGTATATGTCCCGATTAGACGAACACAGAGACGAGCAAGGACAGACTGACACTGCCGACAATCAGACAGAAGAGACGCTTAAACAGGAAGACCGCAACCGCGGGTCATTGTCATTCTGGCAGACTCTGGTTAGCGTAGGTCAGGCCAGTTTCGGGGTGCAGAACCAGAAGAACAAGGAGCGCGACTTCGAGAAAGGCTCGATTAAAGGCTTTGTCGGCGCCGCACTGATCTTCACGGTTCTGTTTGTACTGACACTGGTTATTATTGTGAACGTGGTGCTGGACTGAGCCGATAGGGCTCAGCTGGCGACGTAGAAAACCACCAGTCCCACCACGATGACAACCAGAGAGAAAATGGCCAGCGCGTCGACACGGCTGTTGGCCTGGATTTCTTCTTCAGTGAGGACGATCGCTGATTCGTGATTAGTCATATTTGCTCTCTCAAGACAGTTCAGTTGGCGTTCGGTTGAAGTCGGACAACGCGGTTGCAGTAACAAGACTTTCGGAGGCGCATTTTAATGACTTCCGGCACAGAATCAAGATATTCAGCACCAACCACCAGACAAAATTAGCAGGCGGCAAGACAATACTATGTATCGATATGATAACTACGATCACCAGATGCTGGCAGATCGGGTAGCACAATTCCGTGATCAGACCAGCCGTTACCTCGCCGGCAAGCTCAGCGACGCCGAGTTCCTGCCCCTGCGTTTGCAGAACGGCCTCTATGTTCAGCGCCTGGCACCCATGCTGCGCATTGCCATCCCTTATGGCATGCTCTCCTCCACCCAGATGCGCAAACTGGCCCACATCGCGGATTACTACGATAAAGGGTATGCGCACCTGACCACCCGACAGAACATTCAGTTCAACTGGCCGGCGCTGGCTGAGGTGCCCGATATTCTTGAGCATCTGGCCGAGGTCGAGATGCACGCCATCCAGACCAGTGGCAACTGCATTCGTAACACCACCACTGACCAGTTTGCCGGCGTGTCTGCCGATGAGGTAGAGGATGCCCGCGCCTACTGCGAGATTATTCGCCAGTGGTCGACCTTCCATCCCGAGTTCGCCTACCTGCCACGCAAGTTCAAGATCGCCGTGTGTGGCACCCGGCGCGACCAGGCCGCTACCCAGGTCCACGATATCGGGCTGTACATCGTGCGCAACGACGCTGGCGAGATCGGTTTCCGGGTACTGGTCGGTGGCGGGCTGGGCCGTACCCCGGTTATCGGCAGCGAGATCCGGGAATTTTTGCCGCAACAGCACCTCCTGTCCTATCTGGATGCCATATTGCGGGTATACAACCGCGAAGGTCGTCGCGACAACAAATACAAAGCGCGCATCAAGATTCTGGTCAAGGAGACCGGCGTCGACACTTTCCGCGACAAGGTCGAAGCCGAGTGGCAGGCCATCAAGGACGGTCCGATGACGCTGACGCAGGCTGAAGTCGAACGTTGCCGTGCATTCTTCCATGATCCCGCCTACAAGGATTTACCCGCGCACAGCGATACGCTGACACAGGCATTGAACACAGACCTGCTGTTTGCCGCCTGGTATCAGCAGAACGTGGCAGCACACAAAAAGACCGGTTATGCCATTGTCACCATCTGCGTGAAAAAGACCGGTTTCGCGCCAGGCGACCTGGACTCCGCTCAGATGCGCTTCGTCGCCGACCTCGCCGACAATTACAGCTTCGGTGAAATGCGCATCGCGCATACCCAGAACATTGTCTTCGCCGATGTGGCAGCAGACGCGCTATATCAGCTTTGGCAGGATCTGAAAACGCATGATCTGGAAGCCGATAATCTGGGCCTGCTCAACGATATGATCTGCTGTCCGGGCGGTGATTTTTGTGCCCTGGCCAATGCCAAATCGATTCCCATTGCCGAATCCATCCAGCGCCGCTTCAGTCATCAGGAACTGCGTGATATCGGCGCTGTGTCCCTCAACATCTCTGGCTGCATGAACGCCTGTGGTCACCACCATGTGGGCAATATAGGCATTCTGGGTGTCGACAAAAAGGGCGAAGAATATTATCAGGTGTCGCTGGGCGGCTCTGCCGACAACAACACCTCACTGGGTAAAATTGTGGGCCCGGCGTTTTCGCAGGAAGAAATTCCCGTGGTCATCGAAAAAATCGTTGCGGTCTACAAACAAAGTCGTGAACCGGAAGAAGCATTCCTGCACACCTACCAGCGCATTGGCATGGAGCCGTTCAAGGATGCGCTCTATGGAAGCAAGACCGGAGAGACTAAAGACGCCGGCAGGAAAGCCGCAGGAGCACAATCATGAGCGCTACACTTATCAAGGACGGCAGCATCTGCAGTGACAACTGGTTTTTACTGGCTGCAGACACACTGGGCGACACGCAGGCAGACAAACTGGCGCAGCATGACGGTGACAACATCATTGTGCCGCTGAGCTGCTGGCTTGAAATTGGCGAGCAACTGCTGGCGCGACCGGGAAAAACCGGGGTCTGGCTGCAAAGCAATGAAACCCCCGCCGCGTTGGCAGCAGATCTGTCACGGCTGCCATTGATTGCGTTGAACTTCCCTGTTTTCAGTGACGGCAGAGCCTACTCCAGCGCCCGCGAGCTGCGCCAGAATATGGGATTTGAAGGTGAGCTGCGTGCCATCGGTGATGTGCTGCGCGACCAGCTGTTCTACATGGCGCGATGTGGCTTTAATGCCTTTGCCCTGCGCGAAGATCAGGACGCGGAAACTGCGCTGGCCGCCCTTGATGATTTCAGGGAGGCCTACCAGGCCAGCGTCGACCGGCCGCAACCGCTGTTTCGCCGCCGCGCCTGATATGACCCGGACCTGTCGGTAATCAGACCGACAGATCCAGCACCAGCCGGCCGGTACTCTCACCGCGCAGCACACTGGCCAGCGCATCGCCTAACTCATTCATGCCCAGGCGGGTTTCCAGATCAGCCAGATGAGACAGTTTCCACTGCGTCGCCAGTTTCTGCCACACCTGGCGCTTATGCTCCAGCGGCAGATTGACTGAGTCCACCCCCAGCAGATTCACGCCCCGCAAGATAAACGGGAACACACTGGCCTGAAATTGCGGTGACGCAACCAGACCACAGCAAGCGACACTGCCACCGTATTTAAGCGCCTTGACGACATTAAACAGGATGTCGCCACCAACCACATCAACCGCACCGGCCCACAATTCTTTGGTCATCGGTTTTGGCGACACGTCGATGTAATCATCACGGCCAATAATGTCAGTGGCCCCCAGTCCGCGCAGAAAATCGTGCGATGCAGCGGAACCGCTCATCGCAGTCACCTCATAACCCAGTTGCGCCAACAACGCCACCGCAAAACTGCCGACCCCGCCACTGGCACCGGTCACCAGCACCGGGCCGTGCTCGGGGCGCAGACCGTTCTGCAATAACTTGTCGACACACAGGGCGGCGGTAAAACCTGCGGTGCCAATGATCATGCTTTCCGCCAGGCTCAGACCCTGGGGACGCTTCACCACCCATCCGGCCGGCACCCGAATATATTGGCCAAAACCACCGGCGGTGTTCATGCCCAGATCATAACCAATAACAATGACCTCATCACCGGCAGCAAAGCCGGCATCGGAGGATTCCGCCACCACACCCGCTGCATCAATACCAGGCGTATGAGGATATTGCCGGGTCACACCCTTGTTACCGACGGATGACAAGGCATCCTTGAAATTCAGTGAGGAATAGGCAACGCGGATCAATACATCACCGGCCGGCAAATCGGCAACCTTGCGCTGCGCGATCGCCCCCTGATAAACGGGCTTTTCCGAAGATGTGTTGTCCCGGGGGACTTCCTGCACTACAAAGGCGTCAAAGGTTTCCTGATCCAGTTTCATAATCTTTCCTGTCGGTTCATGAATAACGACCCGTTCACCATACATGGAGGGCCCTGTCGATGCGCATGTACGGTCTCAGAATTGGCGCTGCTCGCGCAATCGCTGCCACCAGTTCAACAATGTCTTGTCCATGGCTTTTTGCAGAACTCCGCCCAGCTTCTCTCCCAGCGGCACACGAATTTCATAGCTTACTTCATAGACGTCCGATTCCTTGCAGGCAGTGACAACATAATCATCACTGGTGCTGATCGAATCCACCATTTTACGCTCCTGTGCCTGCGTGCCGGTCCAGGTTTCACCGGTGGCAATGATGTCTATGTCGACCACCGGCCGATACTCTTTGACCCACTGCTTGAACAGCACATGCATCTCTTCGACTTCCTGCTTGACCTTGTCCCGCCCTTTCTCCGTAATTTCACTGAATGGCGTCAGCGTGCGTTTGTATTCGCCGGCGGTGATCATCTCAAAGTCGACATCGTTCTTTTTCAACAGTCGATGGATATTGGGCAACTGTACCAGGACACCGATGGAACCGAGGATGGCGAAGGGCGCCGCAACAATACGATCCGCGACACAGGCCATCATGTAACCGCCACTGGCCGCCACCTTGTCCACACTGATGGTCAACGGAATTCCCTGCTGTTTGAAGCGCAGTAACTGCGACGACGCCAGACCGTAGGCATGAACCATACCCCCCGGGCTTTCCAGGCGCAGCATGACTTCATCCTGGGGTTCCGCCATGGTTAACACAGCCGTGATTTCCTGTCGCAGCGACTCCAGCCCCGACGCCTCCATGTCACCATTAAAGTCCAGCACGTACACCCGTCGCCGACGGGTCTCGCCACTATCGGTTTTCAGTTTTTTCTCTTCATCCTTGAGACGTTTTTTTTCCGCTTTGGCAAAACGTTTCAGCGAAAATTTGTCCAGTATTGAGCGCCGCAAGCCTTCCTGCAGCGATTCGATCTCCTTGTTGACATGTGTCACGCTCAAATATCCGCGCTGCAACTGCCGGCGATTGCGCTGTCCGGCAGTGATCATCATACTCAGAATGGCAAACACGGCGATCACAATAGTCGCAGTCTTTGCCAGAAAAATCACATAGTCGATAACGTATTCCAAAGTTCAACTCCTGTTTACTGATCGTCCGATGCCCTCACGGCATCACAATATTCCTGTATCAACTGCCCTGCCACGCTGATGGTCGGCGCCGGTGTTTCAGGCAAGTTATTGACATCATACCAGTGCGCCTCGGCGATTTCGGCCGCTTCAGGTACGATCTCACCACCGACATAGTCAGCATAAAATCCCAGCATCAACTGTGACGGAAATGGCCACGGCTGACTTTTGACGTAGCGGATATTGTCAATTTCAAGACCCACCTCTTCATACACTTCGCGCGCAACCGCCTCCTCGGCGCTCTCGCCGGGTTCGATAAACCCTGCCAGGCAACTGAAAAAAGTCGCGCCACGTCTGACACTTCGGGCCAGCAGAATCCTGTCGCCCCGCGTCACCAGTACAATAATGCAGGGGTTGATACGGGGATAATAATCCACTTCACAATGCTGACATGCCAGCAATTGCTGTTGTTTGCGCAATACATTCTCGGCACCACAACTGCCGCAGAAACGATGGCTGCGAAACCAGTTCAGCAATTGGCTGGCGCGCCCGGCCAGGATAAAAGCATCAAAACCCTGATGCAGGAGAAACTGACGCACCGGCATGGGTTCGATATGCGCCAGTGCCGGTGGTACGCGGGACAGCTGCACAGCATCACAGGGGGGGTGTTGCACGGCCAGTGGCGCCACATGAACACGCGCATGCGTAAACGTTTCCAGATCATCGAACTGGTGCGAAGACCACATCGGGCTGTCTCCGTTCAGTAACAGCCGGTCCTCAAAGAACAGTATCAGATCATGCCCGGCATTGCGTTGGTGAACGTCAACGGTCAAATGATTTCCCCGGTGATTTCATCTTCTTCGTCATCGTCATCAAAGTCATCTGCGGGCAGCACAGCGCTGACGGCAACACTGTCAGGCGTGGGTACCATCTGATCACCCTGCAGCCAGAGGCAACGCTCTCCACTGACCTTGTTGATCTGTGCCAGAAACGACTCATGGGCGCCCAGTTCCTCGGCACTGGGCTGAATCACCGTCAGCACCAGACCGTCACGACTGAGCCCCTGATGATGATCCTGCCCGGAACGCTCGGCTGACTCGTCAGCAGCCAGTGACAAATCGGTTTGTCCGCCACTGAGCATTAAATACACGTCGGCCAGAATTTCGGCGTCCAGCAACGCGCCGTGCAAGTCACGCTGCGAGTTGTCGACACCATAACGCTTGCACAGCGCATCCAGGCTGTTGCGCTGACCGGGGTGTTTGCGCCGGGCCATCCCCAGGGTATCGGTTATCGTGCAGTGGTCCTCCATGCGGCCGTAGGCATCGCCCAGGCGGGCCAGCTCCGCATTCAGGAACCCGATATCAAACGGGGCGTTATGTATCAACAGCTCCGCCCCTTTAACAAAAGTCAGGAATTCATCCACAACCGCGGAAAACTCGGGTTTGTCATTCAGAAATTCATTGCTGATGCCGTGGACTTCCTGTGCCGCCTCATCAACCTCCCGCATGGGGTTGGTGTACTGATGATAGTGGCGGCCAGTCAGGCGCCGGCGCTCAAGTTCAACACAGCCGATCTCGATGATTCGGTGGTTAACCGGGTCAAGGCCGGTGGTTTCAGTATCCAGTACTATTTGACGCATATCTCTCCATTCAGGATATCGCTAGAGCCCGGCTATGCCCAGGTTGGCCAGTTCATCGGCACGTTCGTTGCCGACATCACCGCTGTGTCCTTTAACCCAGCGCCAGTCAATGTCATGAAGCTGACTCAGGGCGTCCAGCTGCTGCCACAAGTCCTGATTCAGTACCGGCTTTTTGGCAGCCGTTTTCCAGCCACGCTGCTTCCAGCCAGGCAACCACTGTTCAATCCCGTTCAACACGTATTTGGAATCGCTGTGCAGGACCACTTTGCAGCCCGGCTTTTTCAGCGCCTCCAGCGCGCGGATAACGGCCGTCAGTTCCATACGATTGTTGGTGGTCATGGCCTCGCCGCCATGCAGCGTTTTTTCCACGCCCCTGAAGCTGAGGACAACGCCCCAACCGCCTTTGCCCGGATTACCTTTGCAAGCCCCATCTGTATATATTTCAACCATATCCTGCAAACTTCAAATCCTTTACTTTAATTCAACAACACTCAGTTGCCGGCGTCGTCCTGACGCAAATTCTTGCGTGGCGGCATCGGTATCACAGTCCCTCTTCCGGAGGCCACACGACCGGTTTCGGCCAACGGTGCACCCAGGGCAGGCGCCCGCAGTTTGGGCCAGCGCGGCGCGACCGGCGTCACGGGCATGCGCTGCTTGCTGGCCACAATCAAATAAAAGGCGCCGGTCGGATTACCCAGGCGATCAAACCAGTGTTCAAATCTGGCGGCCTGAGACAGCATTCGGGGATGCCCGAGCGGCGGCATGAAACCGCCGTAAGACACCTTCTCGACATGAAAATCCAGCAACCGCAACCAGTCGGTCAGCCGCCGCCGGGAAATGAATCGTGCGTTCCAGGGTGTCTGCCGGTGCCAGCGCATGAGTCCGCTGATCCCCCACAGGCTCACCGGGTTGAAACCCAGAATGAGCAACCGACCGCCGGGCATCAGCACGCGGGTTGCCTCGCGCAGCAGACGATGGCTATCCGGGGTGAAATCCAGGGCATGGTGCAGCAGGACGGCATCGATACTGTCCGTACCCAGCGGTAAAGCCTCATTGTCGGCTACCGGTGCCTGCCGTTGCGGATCCCAGGCGGGTGCAAAACAGATTTTGTGACCCACCGGGCACTCATCCAGCATTGATATGCCGGGTGAACACGACAGTTGCAGCATGTGATAACCAAAGACCCGACTGATCACCGGCGCCAATTGTGCCTTTTCCGCCTCAATCAGCGCATTGCCCAATGGACTGTGCATCCAGTCATCAAGCATCGGTGCCAGCGCCACCGGATCCGGTATGGTCCGACGTCGAGCAAGCAGCTTAACCATAATCATTCACCCCTGGCCGGATTCTAGCACCTGGCAAGCAAACGCAACAAACAGGATCTGCTATCATTGCGCTGCAGATAGCAGATTGTACACCGTGAAATCTCCGGAGTTAGCCAATGGCATTAACCATAACCCCCATCCCCGCATTCACTGACAACTACATTTGGGCCTTGCACAACGCTGACGGTCAGGTCTATGTGGTTGATCCCGGCGACGCCAGTCCCGTCACTGCGTGGCTGACGTCAAACCAGCTTACTCTGGCCGGCATACTGATTACGCACCACCACGCTGATCACACCGGTGGTATTGACGGCCTGCTGGCCAGCGCGCAGGTACCTGTTTACGGGCCTGCGGGCGGCCATATCAAACAGATCGATCATACGTTACAGGAAGGCGATCAGGTTACGGTGCTGGGGCATGCCTTTGACATCATGGAGACGCCCGGACACACGCTGGACCATATCGTGTATTTTCATCCCGGCCTCCCGGATGACGCTGACAGTGTCCCCTTGCTGTTTTGTGGCGACACGCTGTTCGCCGGTGGCTGTGGCCGAATTTTTGAGGGCAACCCGACCATGATGTACAATTCCCTGCAACGGCTGGCAGCACTGCCCGCGGAGACTCAGGTATTCTGTGCCCACGAGTACACGCTGGCCAACCTGGCGTTTGCTGCCGGTGCTGATCCGGAGAACAGTGACCTTGCCCAACGCCAGGTCACTGAGCGCGACAAACGCGACCAGCAACGCCCGACATTGCCCTCAAGCATTTTACTGGAACAGCGAACCAATCCCTTTTTGCGTTGTCACAGTCAGGGTTTACAGGCAGCAGTACAGCAGCGCATATCACAGAAAATCGACACCGGGGTGGAACTCTTTACCGCTCTGCGTCGTCTTAAAGATCAGGCCTGACAACGGCCCGTGACAGATAACGGCACTGCTGATGGCAGATGCGTCCCGCAGCCCGACTCAGGTGATGTTGTGCGGGTGTTTTGTTTACCCATGGTATATTTGTTAGCGAGATGCTTGTTTATGGAAGACTCAAAAACATGAAAGCAGGTTCGAGATCCACCTTGGCGTCACGCCCCCCTGACGCGGCGCGTGCTTTCAGGCACACCAGATTCAGATTCCACCTCAGACCATTAACCGCGTTGATCGCTTCCGGCTTTCTGCTACAGGCCTGCAGCAACCTGCCGGCGTTAACAACAGAAGATGGTGACAGTTCGGTTTCCGGCAGCCAGCGGGGTTACACAGGCAACAGCGCACGCAATAATCGCAACAACCGACAGCAACTTGTGGTTAATGCCGGCACAGTTGATATCGCGAACGACTCCCTGCCCAGCCACGCCGACACCGTCTGGTACCGTGTCAGCAACGGCCTGCAATTTGCACAGGACTATCACAACGAGCAGATAGCGGAAGAAATCGAATGGTTCCGCAGCAATCCGCGATATGTTGCCGAAGTGACCGAACGGGCAACGCCATTCATCTACGATATCGTACAGGAAGTTGAGCGCCGCCACCTGCCTCTGGAGCTGGCACTGTTGCCGGTTATCGAAAGTGCATTCAATCCGATGGCGCGCTCCAGTCAGGACGCGGCAGGTCTTTGGCAGTTCATGGCCCCCACAGCGACCAGTATGGGCCTGAAGCGGGACTGGTGGTACGACGGCAGACATGACCCCGTCGCGTCTACCTCCGCGGCGCTGGACTATCTGGAGGCCCTGTATTCACAATTTGATGAAGACTGGCTGCTGGCGCTGGCGGCTTACAATGCCGGCCAGGGCAATGTGCAGCGCGCGATACGACGCAACCAGCAGCGCGGCCAGCCAACTGACTTCTGGTCCTTGCCACTGCCCCGGGAAACTCTGCGCCATGTACCGCGACTGCTGGGGCTGGCGCACGTCATGGCAGACCCTGATCAGTTTGAACTGACTGTCAGTCCGGTGCCAGATCAGCCCTACCTGGCATCCTATGATGTTGGTGAGCAGATTGATCTGAGTCTGGTCGCAACACTGGCCGAGCTTGAATCCGAGCTCGTTTACCAGTTGAATCCGGGTTATCTGCAATGGGCAACACACCCCGAGGGTCCGCATACAATCTCGTTGCCGGTGGACAGCTTGCCGGTTTTCGAAAACAATCTGTCCGCACTGGGTGACAGTCGTATCACCTGGGACCGCTATGTGATCCAGCCCGGCGACACCCTCAGCGGCATTGCCAGCCGTTTTGGCAGCCAGGTCGGTGTCCTGCAACAAACCAACAACCTCGTCGGCAGTCGTATCGTCGCGGGGGACTCCCTGTTGATTCCGCGTGCCTATCGCGCTGGTGAGACTCTGTCCCCACCCTCGGTGGTGCTGGCTGCGACCAACACGCAACCGGTACCTGCCGGACAATACACGGTGCGCAGCGGCGACAGCCTCTGGCGTATAGCCAATCGCTACCGCATGAGCGTTGAGGAGCTGGCAAGCTGGAACGATATTGAGATCAATTCAGTGTTGCGACCGGGACAACGCCTGCGACTGGAACCCGACACCATTGCAGCGGCCGATGTCAGCAATATCAGTGGCGGTCCGACACCTTTGCAATATGAAGTCCGATCCGGTGACTCACTGGCAAGAATCGCGCGCGAGCACGGCGTCAGTATCGACGAAATCACCCGCTGGAACCGGATCGGTCGCAGCAGCGTCATCCATCCCGGGCAGGAACTTGTGTTGTACCTTGAGTGAGCACAGGCGCGCTCAGTGAACAACTGATTGCTGGCGGTGCCCGGTTATAACAACCGGGCACCAATCAGAATCACCACCAGCATCACCGCCACCCAAAGCAGCATACTGCCGGTAGGCCAGGTTCTTGCCAATGGACCGTCAGGGCCGTGATAGCGAATCCAGAGCTGCGGCAGACGCTTGCCCTGATCAATCACCAGGGTCTGGAATAGGCCGTTGAGTACCACCAGCCAATGGACAAAACTCTTCCAGAGTTTCGGTCCCAACTTGCGATAGAAAAAGTCGATATCCAGGCTGATGGTCAATGTGCGTTTCATCAGCGGCAACGTGACAAAGAATGCCAGACCCGCGAACAGCAGCAATTGCAACTGAGTCACCAGATGGTCTGCCGTATAGGGCACGTAGGTCACTTCATAGGGCAGGAACTGATACAGCAGTGACGGGAACACACCCAGCAGCACACAGGCCACGGCAAATATGATCATCGCCGCCTGCATGTTCCAGGACGGGTCTTTGGGCCGCAACCCGGAATCTTTCTGGAAGAACACGAACCACGGGAACTTGATCCCGGCATGCAGGAAAACACCCGCTGAAGCCGCCACCAGACCATACCAGACAAAGGCCAGCTCACCGTAGGCAGCACTCTGGCTGATCATGGATTTGGAGATAAACCCAGAGGTATAAGGAAACGAGGAAATGGCCAGTGCCCCGATGGTGCCGCAAATCGCGGTCACCGGCATGGTTCGATACAAACCACCCAGATCCGTACACTTGCGCTTGCCGGTCTGCACAATGACCGCGCCTGCACTCATCAGCAGCAATGCCTTGTAGATGATGTGCGAGAAAGCGTGTGCCGCCACCCCGTTCAGTGCCAGCTCGGTACCGATCCCCACGCCCACCACCATGAACCCCACCTGATTGACGATCGAGTACGCCAGAATGCGGCGCATATCGTTCTCCATCAGGGCGTAAATGATGCCGTAAAAAATCATGTACAGACCGACCCAGATCAGCACCTGCTGGCCGGGGAACAACAACAGCAAGGCCAGCACCGCGGTTTTGGTAGTAAATGCCGACAGAATCACCGACCCGGTCGGGCTGGCTTCGGGATAGGCATCAGATAGCCAGGCACTGACCGGGGGCGCCGCTGCGTTGATCAGCACACCAATCAGAATCATCCAGGTGGCAAAGCTGTCCAGCATCAGCGCCTGCACCTCGATCGAGCCGGTCTGCACGGCGACACCCTCAATGCCGATTTTCAGCACAATGCCGCCGATCAGGTGCATGATGCCGTAACGAATACCGGCCCGGCGGGCTTCCTCGGTACCACCACACCAGACCACAACCGTGGAGAACAGGGCCATGAATTCCCAGAACAGGAACAGCGTAATCAGGTCACCGGCAAACGATACCCCGACGGCGCCGGCAGCGTATGCCATCGATGCCGACATCTCCACCACGCGGGCATGCTGAAATGCGAAAAAACCGCCGATCATTGCCATCAGGGCAAAGATGGTGGCAAATAGCCGACGCACATTGCTGGCTTCAACCAATTCGACTTCGTATCCCAGGAAGCGCGCCGTTAACAGCACGCCATCGTCCAGATTCCAGATCATCAATAATGTCAGTAACGGCACCAGTACCAACAGAACCGGGCGGAAACTGGCGCGCACCACCGGCAGCAGCATCGCGCCCAGAATCATGATGAACGCGGGTGGGAACATTAATTCAGAGATCGTCATAATACGTATCCGGACGCTTCAGAAACAAACCCAGCACCTTGGCGAATATCACCATGCCCAGGCAGCTAACAAATCCAAAAATGGCGTAAAAGGCAAACCAGCCATCGACTGTGAAATAGTCGTGCACATCGATAAACAGCTGAGCCAGGACCGTCAATGCCAGGATGCCGGAAAACAGCCACCACAGCAGACGAATGGTTTTTGCACGCACCAGCCAGTGGGGCTGCCCGTCTTTCAGATCCGGCACTTCCACTCTGGGACAATTCTCGCCATAGATGACCGGCTTCAACCCGGCATATAGAGGATCGTCGGCAAGCTTTGTGTCGTCAGGTTGCTCGCTCATTACGGCATACCTCCTACAAGCTGGGTTTCAAGATCCAGTACCGGACCGTTAAAGAAGAAGAACAACAGCGTCAGCGAAGCGGTCACGCACAGGGCAATCACCATGCTGGGCGGCGCTTCGCCGTGATCTTTGAGTTTCACATCTTCCGGTTTAAAGAAGGCGTTGAAAATAATGGGCAGGAAATAGGCCGCGTTCAGCGCGGTCGACAGAATCAGCACCACCAGCACAAAATAATTGTCGAGCTGGAAAGCACCGGCGATGATAAACCACTTGGAAACGAAACCGGCGGTTGGCGGCACCCCGATCATGGACAAGGCACCGATAGCAAACGCAGCCATGGTATAGGGCATGCGCCACCCGATGCCGTTGAGCTGGGTGACTTCAGTTTTCTTGGAGGCCACATAAATGGCACCGGCGGTAAAGAACAGGGTGATTTTGCCAAATGCATGGGCAGCGATATGAATGGCGGCACCGATTTCAGAGAACGGTGCCAGTGCCATGGTCGCCATCACAATGTAGCTGAGCTGACCGATGGTGGAATACGCCAACAAACGCTTGATATTGGTCTGCCGCAAGGCGATGCAGGATGCTGCGATCACGGTGAAACCGGCCATATACACCGCGATGCTCTCGTACGGTACGCTGGCCAGATAGTCGGTACCAAAGATGTAAATAACCACCTTGGTCAGCGTGAAGACGCCCGCCTTGACCACCGCAACCGCGTGCAGCAGCGCTGACACCGGTGTCGGCGCCACCATCGCCGCTGGCAGCCACTTGTGTACCGGCATGACCGCAGCCTTGGCAACACCAAACAGGAACAGCAGCAACAGTATCGTCGCCGAACCGGCTGCCAGGTTGCCCTCAAGAATGCCACCCGGGACAAAATCGAGCGTACCGGCTACCGCATAGACCCAGATAATGGCTGGCAGCAGGAACACGATTGACGTGGTCATCAGAATGCCGAGATAGGTACGTCCACCCGCCTTCGCTTTGGCATCACCTTTGTGAGTCACCAGCGGATAGGTGGAAATGGTCAGCACTTCGTAGAAAATAAACAGTGTCAGCAGGTTTGCGGAAAACGCCACACCCATGGCGCCAAACAGCGCGAGGGCAAAACACACATAAAACCGTGTCTGATTTATTTCATTGGTGCCACGCATGTAGCCGAAGGCATAGACCGACGTCACTACCCACAAGCCACTGGCGATCATGGCAAAAAGAATCGACAAAGGTTCGGTGTTGAACGCGATACCCACGCCGGACATCACCTCGAACAGCTCAACTCCGATGTCTTCACCGGCATTCAGACCGATCAGGACCCGGATAACCAGGGCAAACAGGCTCAACGCGGTCACCATGGTGATGGTCTCGCGCAGGTTGGGCCAACGGCCGGTCAAGCCGATCAGTACTGCCCCCAATAATGGGGTCAGCAGCGTCAGTATCAGTGCAGTATTAGCAGTCACCGGACAACACCTCCTGCCATCAACTGCGCAGCAGCCGCTTCGGCGATATCAACAGTCAAACGGGTATCAATGCCGAAATAGATATTGGCAAAAATGAGGATCCACACCGGAATCAGCAAACTGGCTGGTGCCTCGCGCCGGGTCGGATCCCTGGCTTCGCCAAAGAAACCTGCTTCCACCACGCGGCCGACATACACCACTGCCAGCATTGAACCTGCCAGGATCACGATCACAACCGGCCACCAGCCGAGCTCTATGGCTGCCAGTATCAAATGCCACTTGCTGACAAAACCTACTGTCAGAGGGACACCAATAAGGCTGAGACCACCAATAACAAAGGCCCAGAACGTCAACGGCATGGTTTTGGCCAGGCCCTGCATATCGGACAGATTGGTGCCTCCCATGCGATACATGACAGCACCCAGGGTCATGAACAAGGCACCCTTCATCAGACCGTGATTGAATACGTGCAGCAACGCTGCGGTTAGTCCCATCGCGGTACCCATGGCGATGCCGAGCACGATGTAGCCGATCTGGGCGACACTGGAATACGCCAGCATACGTTTGATATTGGGTTGACCGATGCTGACAGTGGAGGCGCTCAGCAGCCCGATCACCGCCAGAGGAATCAGTACTTCTGCCAGCGGCTCGGCACCAAAACTGTATTCAGGACCAAAAATGGTAAACACAAACCGGATCAGGATATACACCGCCACCTTGGTAGCAGTCGCACCCAGCAGTGCCGTCACCGCCGATGGCGAATAGGTATATGCGTTGGGCAACCACAGGTGCAGTGGGAACAGCGCCAGTTTCAGGCAGATACCGGTGACGATAAAGGCGAAGCCGGTTCTTACTGTGCTGCTGTCGCTGATCGCAGGCAGGCGCTCGGCCAGATCGGCCATGTTCAGAGTGCCGGTCATCACATACAGCAGGCCAATGCCGATCAGGTAGAAGGTGCCACCAATAGTCCCCATGACGAGGTAGGAAAACGACGCTGTCAGCGCGCGCCGGTCACGACCCATGGCGATCAGTGTATAGGTCGCCAGAGAGGATATTTCCAGGAACACAAACACATTGAAGGCATCGCCGGTGGCGGTCATGCCACACAACCCCAGGCTCAGCAGCAACAAGGCGGCATAGAACATCGGGCTGCGTTCAGCGCCGACTTCCTGCTCTACGCTCAATCGTGCATACGGCATAACCACGCTGGCCAGGCCGGTGATCAGCACCAGCAACAGCGCATTGGCAAAATCTATCCGGTATTCAATACCCCAGGGTGCTTCCCAGCCACCCATGGTGTAAATGATCACGCCTTCGGCCTGTACCTGTATTAGCAGAAGTACGGCACAAAGCAGGGCAAACCAGGATACCAGCGTCGACAGCAGCCAGGGCCACGTGGCACCTCGCATAAGAGCGACAATCGGCGCCGCCAGCAGCGGCGCAAGCACTACGAGTACAGGAAGATGCATTAACATTAGAGTGAGGAGTCCATTTTGTGCAGGTCGTCTTCTTCAATGGTGCCGAACGACTCTTTAATACGGATAGACAGTGCCAGTCCTACTGCGGTAGTCGCCACCCCAACCACAATCGCGGTCAGGATCAGCACGTGGGTCAACGGGTTTGAATACAGCTCCACATTTTCATTAAACACGGGCCCGGCACCGCCGCTGATATAACCGAAACTGATATACATGAAAAACACCGAGGTCTGAAACACGTTAAGACCGATCAGTTTTTTCACCAGGTTACTGCTGGAGATGACCATATACAGTCCGGTCATCATCAGAAATATGATGATCAGATAATTCCAGATTCCCAGTCCGCTCATGACGCGTCTCCTTCGGGCTCACCGCGGGCAGCAAAGGCAAAGAACATCAGCATGATGACAGCGGTTACTGTCAGGCCCACACCAAACTCCACCAGTATGATGCCCAGATGCTGACCCGCCACCGGGTAAGCTCCCAGTACATTGTAGTCAAGGTAATTCGCACCCAGCAGCAACGAGGCAACACCAACACCGGCGTACAACAGCACACCGCCCGAGGCGACGATGCGAAGTATCCATTCTGGCGCGATTTTTTGTGTTGCACGCACACCAAACAAAAGCGTGTGGATGACAAACGCGGAGGCAAATATAACACCGGCCTGGAAACCGCCACCGGGACCAAAATCGCCGTGGAACTGAACATAAAGGGCAAACAACATGATGTAGGGGATCAGAAACTTACCGACAACACGCAGGATCATATGATCATTCATCTGTGTTTTCCTCCTCACGACGACGTCCGCCGATCAACAGCAGCACCCCGATACCCGCGGTAAAGATCACCACCACCTCACCCAGCGTATCGAAACCCCGGTAGCTGGCCAGCACCGCTGTCACCAGGTTAGGGACATCAATTTCAGACATGGACTGGAAAATGTAGCGCGGTGCGACGTGCGTCTGAGCCGGGTTATCGGCAGCACCAAACGGTGGCAGATCAACAATGCCGTATACCAGTGTGGCACCGGTGACCAGCACAATGATCAGCGGCAGGAAACTGATCTTCTTTTTCACCAGCGGCTTTTCGTTATCGCGCCCGACAAGACTCAGCGTTGCCAGCATCAGAATCGTGGAGATACCGGCACCCACTGCCGCTTCAGTGAAAGCGACGTCAGCCGCATCCAGCAGCATGAAAAGTGATGCCGATACCAGGCTGTAAATACCAAACAGCATGACGGCGGTCAGCACATTGCGAATACGCACGATGGCGATCGAGATGACAGCCAGAAACGCCAGCAGGAATATATCAATGAGTTGTTCGAAAATCATGACGCACGTCCTTCGTTGCCCAGACCAGCGCCGGCATCAGTTTTGACCCAGGGTTTCAGGCCACCGTGCCGTGCCGCTTTGGCCAGGGCGTGAGTCGCTGTCGGACAGGTAAACAGCATGAACATGAAGATCAGCAGCAGCTTGACACTGGCCAGCGTCAGACCGAACTGCAGCATCAACCCACCGACAAAGAAACCGGTGCACAGGGTATCGGTTATACCCGCGGCGTGCATACGTGTATAGAAATCCGGAAATCGTAATATACCGATGGCACCAACAACGCCAAGCACGGCACCCAGACCCAGCAGAATAGCGGACAGCACTTGCACAATATCCACGATTATTTGCCCTCCTGGTTTTCGCCAGTGTGGTCGGGAGCTGCATCGTCTCCGGCATGCCCCAGACTGCCATACTCGAAATACTTCATCACCGCGATGATGGCAATGAAATTGATCATGGCGTAAACCAGCGCTATATCAAGATAGTCACCGCGCCCGGCGATCGCCGCAATAACCGCGATCAACAAAACTGTCTTGGTGCCAAACATATTGACGGCCAAAATGCGGTCATAGATTGTCGGGCCCAACAACGCACGTGTGATGGCGAGCGTCATGGTCACCAGAATGGCCAGAGCGGCCGACGTCAGAATCATGATTTTTCCTCGATGCTGGCAGGCACGCGTTCGTCAAGGGTGCCTTGTTCCACACCTTCCGCGCTTTCCTCGTTCAGGGCGTGAACTTCGATCATGTCGCCCTCCACCTGCAACGTTACGGTACCAGGTGTCAAGGTCACTGAGTTACCCAGCACGACTTTCCCCAGCTCACTGCGCTGGTTAATCCGGACATTAATAATACGGGGGTCGATATCAGGGTTGCGACTGAGGATGGTGACAACCATCTTCACATTGGAGACGCCAATCTCCCATAACAGGTACAGCCAGTACCTGACCAGCTTCATGCTCAGATGCAGCGGGTGGCTTTCCTCGTCAACCACATCCATACGATGTGCAACGAAGGCCACAAACAGAACCGAGACGATACCCAGGGAAATCAAAAGTGGTTTGGTGTAACCCGACAGTACCCACCACAGAAGGGCGAGAAAAAACAACAGACCTGTCATGTGTTTCATTTTTTGTATTGCCTCAATGCTGACGACAGACTCTTGCATCCTGTCAGCCCAGACTCATTGTTATTCCGGAAGAATCCGGGGCGTTAACGCCGGTATTCGTGTCAAATTACATCAACTTGTGACGGCAGAGCACGTTTGTGACAAATATGTCAGCATGCTGTCAAAACTCAACAATTCTTGTGCGACAGCCAGAAATAGCGAAGGTGAAAACTAGCAAAACGGGGCAATATTGGCAAGAAAATCCGTACCCTCGTCTGCCGAAAAAAGCTCGAAACCGGTTGACCTGAACACTGCCACGTCTTTCCCGGGCGTAAAAAAGCCGAAGGCAACAGGTGTTACCCCCGGCTTTTTCTCCGGTCTGTCTCAAGCCCGGATGATACTTCCACCAGCCCTTACAGAACCCCCGGATCAAGCTCCAGCCCGGTGATATCTGCGTCTGTCTGCAGGTTTCTCAGCAGCGCATCAAAACTCATGCGCCCCTGGTTCTCTATCAGCGCCGCAGTCAGTTGCTGGCGCTGCTGCTCTGGCATATTTGCGGCATTGCCGTCTTCCACCGCCTGCAGCTCGACAAGCACGTAGGCACCATTATTCAGGCTGAAGCCGCGGCGCACCGGATCCGATGCTTCCGGCGATGGCATCTGGAAAACATTGCGTACAATTTCGATATTGACATCAGCCTGGTTGCGACGCACATCTTCGCGTTCAATCCAGCTCAACGATTCCGACGCTATCTGCCCGCTGATATCTTCTCCGGAGTCCAGAGCGGCCATCAGATTCTCGCCAAGCTCACGTGCCATTTCCCGCTCCCGCTGCCCACGCAGGGTGACGGCAATCTCGGCGCGCACATCCTCGAAGGGAATCAATGCTTCGGGGCGATATTCCTGCAAGTGCAGAACCACAGCCCGGGTGTCACTCAATTCAATCAACTCGCTGTTGAGCTCCTCGACCAGAACGTCGTCGGAAAATGCCGCTTCAATCACGCGCTCTTCGGAGGTGATCGCACTGCTGCCACCACTACGGCCAAAATACTCGCTTTGTTGAATCTCCAGGCCCAGCTCTTCGTTGATCGCCTGTAGATCAAACGTTTCAAAAGCAAGATTGGCCAGATTTTCCAGTCGGCTGAAATAAAGCTGATCGACTTCCGCCGAATTAAGATCTCGCTCGATACGCTCTGCGACCTCATCAAACTCAGGGTATTCCTGTGCATCGTACTCGGTCAGTTTGACCAGGTGTACACCGAATTCAGACACCACAGGGTCTGACACCTGATCAACTTCCAGCGTCACCAACGCCTGTTCCAGCGCCGCCGGAAATACACTGCCGTCAGTATAACCGATGTCGCCGTCATCTTCGGCAGACACCACGTCATCGGAGAACTCACGTGCCAGCTCGCCAAAGTCTTCACCGGCATCCAGGCGCTCCTTCACCCCCGCCGCTATCGCCAGCAGCTCCTCCTGCGAGGCGTCGCCACCAAGCTCCCAGAGAATGTGCGACGCCCGACGTTCAATATTGGCCACCGCTGCATCACGCTCCTCTTCGTACTGCGCGCGCACACGCGCCTCGTCTACCTCTACCTCATCAAATATGCGATCCTTTTCCAGGACCACGTAGTTGACTGACACCTGCTCAGGTGCCGTAAATTCAGCCGGGTTATTGTCGTAATAAGCGCGGATATCGTCAGCCGGAATCGCTTCGCCCAGAGTGCGATTCCCCAATGGGATCGACAGGTAGCGGAAATCGCGCGTCTGCAGCTCCAGCGCCGCCAGGCGTTCGATGGCCTCATCGGTCACGAAACCACTACTGGCGTAGGCATTGGCCAACTGGCTCATCATCATCTGCTGAGACAGCGAGGCACGGTAGGTCTGGGCGGTAAAACCCTGCGCACCCATGGTTCGGCGGGCCAAATCGGGATCAAAAACCCCGCCTACCTGAAACTGAGGCGTGCGGACAATCTGGCGGTCCAGTGAATTATCAGAGATCGTCATGCCCGACGATTCAGCCGCCTGCATCAACAAGCGATCCTCGATCAGTTGACCGAGTGCAATCTCGCGCAGCAATTGTTCGTCAAAATCCTGCACGTTGGCGCCCATCTGCGCCATTACATTTTGCAGACTTTGCGCCAGTTCAGGCTCTGTTATTTCTTCACCGTTGACACTGGCGACGTTATTACCGCCCAGGAAGCCGCCAATAATCGATTCAGCCCCAAACAATGCGAACACACCGATGATAAAACCGATGATGATTTTGGCGATGACACCCTGGGAGTTGTCTCTAATCGTCTGCAGCATACAAAATCCTGAAAATACTGAAATGAAAATCTGTTCTGAAACCAAGACCCGTTTCTGAACTACAATCTGTCTTTAAACTACAATCTGTTTTAAAACTAAAAGGGCGCATCAATGATGCGCCCTTTTACCGGTCCTGACAGGATGTGAATCTGATCACGTGATCACAATCCACTCAACGATACCTTCAGGCTCCGGTTCTGACATCGTGCCGAAACTTGACACCCGGCGTCGTCAGAAAAACTTAGCTGTTTACCGCATCTTTCAGTGCTTTGCCCGGCTTGAAATTCGGCACTTTGGCCGCTTTGATTTCAATCGTTGCACCCGTCTGCGGATTACGGCCAGTGCGCGCAGCACGATCTTTTGTGCCAAACGTACCAAAGCCAACGAGCACTACCGGCTCACTCTTTTGCAGTGAGTCTGTAATCGTGTCGATCATGGCATCGACGACGCGCGCAGCTGCCGCTTTCGGTAAGTCTGCACTGGCAGCAACGGCTTCGATCAATTCTGATTTATTCACAGTATCCCCTTGTTTTTCTGTACCTGTTAATGGTGTATCGGAGTGAAGGTTTCAATCTGGTTTACTTCCTACCAGAAGGAGCTGAATGCTGCGTCGTCAGAATCTGTAAGACCCAGACGGTGCGCGGGCATAAAGCCTTAAACAACCGTGACTTTATACCAAGCGCCCGAAAGCCGTGTCAACACAAAAACGCCGTATTCAGTGGGTGCTGACAGCATTTTCGTCTTTTGCTGCATCTTTTCCGCTAATCGGCCCGTCACCCTGCGGTAATGGCTGCGGCATCCGCTCCAGTGCCAGCTCCAGCACCTGATCAATCCACTTGACCGGATGAATGGCGAGGTCGGCTTTGATGTTGTCCGGAATCTCTTTCAGATCGCGTTCATTATCAGCAGGAATAATCACGGTTTTGATATTGCCGCGATGCGCCGCCAACAATTTTTCCTTCAGCCCGCCGATGCGCAAGACCTGACCGCGCAATGTGATTTCCCCGGTCATGGCAACGTCTGCTTTCACCGGAATGTTGGTCAGCACCGACACTATAGCGGTACACATGCCAACACCGGCGCTTGGACCATCCTTTGGTGTCGCACCTTCGGGCACATGAATGTGCAGATCGATATTCTCGTGGAAGTTGGACTTCAGGCCCAGCATCGCAGAGCGGCTGCGCACAACTGTCAGGGCAGCCTGAATCGACTCCTGCATGACGTCGCCCAGTGAGCCGGTTTTGACGGTTTTACCCTTACCTTCGACAGCAACAGACTCAATTGTCAGCAACTCGCCACCCACCTGGGTCCAGGCCAGGCCATTGACCTGCCCTACCCGGTTACTTTCCTCGGCCACACCATAATCGTACTTGCGCACACCGGAATAGTCCTCGAGCAGATCCGGCGTCAGCACCAATTGCTGTCCGGCTGCCTTGCCCTTGCCTTTGACCTTGTCATCACGCATGGCGGCTTCCTTGACCACTTTGCGACACAGCTTGGCTATTTCACGCTCCAGTCCACGCACACCAGCCTCGCGACTATAATAGCGAATCAGATCGCGAATGGTCTCTTCCGGCACCGTCAGCTCGTCTTTGGCCAGACCATTGGCTTCCAGCTGTTTGGGCAACAGATACTTGGCAGCGATATTGGTTTTCTCCGCTTCGGTGTATCCAGGCAAACGGATGACTTCCATGCGGTCCAGCAACGGCCCGGGAATATTCATGGTATTGGAGGTACACACGAACATGACCTCGGACAGGTCATAATCCACTTCCAGATAATGATCGTTGAACGCCTTGTTCTGCTCCGGGTCCAGCACCTCCAGCAACGCCGAGGCCGGGTCACCGCGATGATCCATGCCCATTTTGTCAATCTCGTCGAGCAGGAACAGCGGATTCTTGACCCCCGCCTTGGACAGTTTCTGCATCAGCTTGCCCGGCAGTGAACCGATATAGGTACGCCGGTGACCACGGATTTCTGCTTCATCACGCACACCGCCCACGGCCATACGGATGAACTTGCGATTGGTGGCCCGGGCAATGGACTCACCCAGCGAAGTCTTGCCGACACCGGGAGGTCCCACCAGACACAAAATAGGCCCTTTGAGCTTTTTCACCCGCTTCTGCACAGCCAGATACTCGAGAATGCGCTCTTTGACTTCTTCCAGACCGTAATGATCGGCATTGAGAATGCCTTCGGCCTTGTCCAGCTCCAGACTTATCTTGCTACGCTTTTTCCAGGGAATGTTCACCATCCAGTCGAGATAGGTGCGCACCACAGACGCTTCCGAGGACATCGGCGACATCATTTTCAACTTGTTCCATTCGGCCAGGGATTTGTCCTTGGCTTCCTTGGTCATGCCGGCTTTTTCGATTTTGTTCTTTAACTCTTCGGCCTCATTGGGGCCGTCTTCCATGTCACCCATTTCTTTCTGGATGGCCTTCATCTGCTCGTTCAGGTAGTACTCGCGCTGGCTTTTTTCCATCTGCTTTTTAACGCGGCCACGGATGCGCTTTTCAACCTGGAACAGGTCAATCTCGGCTTCGATCAGGCCCATCAGATGCTCAATGCGCGGCTGTAATCCCACCAGCTCCAGCAGGTTCTGTTTTTCCTGCAACTGCAGCGACATATGCGAGGCGATGGTGTCCACCATGCGGCCCGGCTCATCAATACCTGAAATTGAGCTCATCACTTCCGGCGGTATTTTGCGGCTAAGCTGCACGTACTGATCGAACTGAGACAGCAATGAGCGCAACAATAATTGCGACTGCTTGTCCGGCAGCGGATCGGAGTGCAGTGGCATAACCTCGCTCTGGAAATAGTCATCTTCCAGCTCAACAGAGCGGATGCGCGCGCGCGTGACGCCCTCTACCAACACCTTGACGGTGCCATCAGGCAGACGGATCAGTTGCAGGATGGTGGCGATGGTACCAACAGAGAATATGTCTTTCAGACCCGGATCATCTTCGGACGCATTTTTCTGCGCCACCAGCAGCACCTGCTTGTGGCTCTGCATGGCGATTTCCAACGACCGGATGGAACGTGGACGACCGACAAACAGCGGCTGGACGATTTGCGGGTACACCACAACATCGCGCAGGGGTAACAGAGGTAGACTGGACCGGAGATCGGTCGGGGTATCAGTAGCGTCGCCCATAATAATACTCATCGTAGTCGTAGTGGCTGTAGTAGCAATCTATAGCCTCTTAATGTGAGGCCTGCCGTGAGGGATTTCAAGGGGAACCTGAATCGCATGCGCGGATCCACGTAAACCAACGGCGGGCCGACGGCCCGCCGGAGAGGACGTTACTCTGCCGTCTTGGAAGGCTGCTGTTCGGATTCGTACATCAACAATGGTTCCGACTCTCCATTGATAACGGCAGCATCTATCACAACTTTCGACACATTTTTTGTGGAAGGAATCTTGTACATGCTCTCGAGCAGCACGTTTTCCATGATAGAACGCAGACCACGGGCACCTGTTTTGCGCTCCTTGGCCTTTTTCGCCACTGCTTGCAACGCGTCATCCCGGAACTGGATTTCCACTTCTTCCATTTCGAACAGCTTCTGGTACTGCTTGACCAGGGAATTTTTCGGCTCTTTCAGAATACGAACCAGCGCATCCAGGTCGAGCTCCTCCAACGTCGCAATCATCGGCAGACGCCCAACAAATTCAGGGATCAGGCCGAACTTGACCAGGTCTTCAGGCTCAACATTGCGCAACGACTCGCCGATCATCTTGTCGACATCCTTGCTACGCACTTCGGCGCTGAAACCAATACCGCTTTTCTCGGAGCGATCACGGATGATCTTGTCGAGTCCGGCAAAAGCGCCGCCGCAAATAAACAGGATGTTGGCGGTATCCACCTGCAGAAACTCCTGCTGCGGATGCTTGCGGCCGCCCTGCGGTGGCACTGATGCCACCGTGCCTTCGATCAGTTTCAATAATGCCTGCTGGACGCCCTCACCAGACACATCACGGGTGATGGACGGGTTGTCTGATTTGCGGGAAATCTTGTCGATCTCATCGATATAGACAATGCCGATCTGAGCCTTTTCAACATCATAGTCGCATTTCTGCAAAAGCTTCTGAATGATGTTTTCCACGTCTTCACCGACATAACCGGCTTCGGTCAGGGTGGTGGCATCAGCGATGGTAAAGGGTACGTCCAGCAACCTGGCGAGTGTTTCCGCCAGCAGGGTTTTACCGGTACCGGTTGGCCCGATCATCAGGATATTGCTTTTACCAAGCTCAACATCACCGCTGCGGCGATCATAGCCCAGGCGTTTGTAGTGGTTGTAGACGGCGACCGCCAGCACTTTCTTGGCGTTTTCCTGGCCGATAACATATTCATCAAGCGTCTGTTTGATTTCCTCAGGCGTTGGCAACTTCTTGCGGCCGGATTCCGCTTCCTTCTCCTGAATCTCTTCGCGGATAATATCGTTGCAAAGATCCACGCACTCATCGCAAACAAATACAGAAGGGCCAGCGATCAGCTTACGGACTTCGTGCTGGCTTTTACCGCAAAATGAGCAGTACAGCAGTTTGCCGTTGTCATCACCCTTGTTGTAGCGATCATCAGACATTCAATTTCCTCTAACGTGTAACCGCAGTCAGTATGGCACCGGAGCACCGATAGCAGGAACGTTATCGGGCCCCTGCTACTCTGACATTACACGGCTCTGCGTGAAATAACCTTATCAATCAACCCGTATGATACTGCCTCTTCGGCATTCATGAAATGGTCGCGTTCGGTCTCGCGCTCAATCTCTTCAATCGAGCGACCGGTATGGTGCGCCATGATTTCATTGAGTTGCCGGCGCATTTTCAAAATTTCAGTGGCCTGGATTTCGATATCCGATGCCTGGCCCTGAGCGCCGCCGCTGGGCTGATGGATCATCATGCGCGAATTGGGCAACGCATGACGCTTGCCATGCGCGCCACCGGTCAGCAGGAATGCACCCATACTGGCAGCCTGACCGATGCACATGGTGCTCACATCCGGCTTGATGAACTGCATGGTGTCATAAATCGACAGTCCTGCTGTGACGGCGCCGCCCGGTGAATTGATGTACAGGTGAATATCCTTGTCCGGATTCTCCGACTCGAGGAACAACAACTGCGCCACCACCAAATTCGCCATGTGGTCTTCGACCGGACCGATCAGAAAAATGACCCGTTCTTTCAGCAGGCGCGAGTAGATATCATACGCGCGCTCGCCACGGGCATTCTGCTCAACAACCATGGGAACCAGGTTGGCTTCTATCATCGATAGCATCGATTCACTCGACATATGATCAGGCCTTTTTGTCTGTCGTTTTATCACTCTTTATCTGTCTTTTTAGCCGCCTTTTTGGCTGGCTTCTTGTCGGCTGGCGCAGCATCCGCGTCAGCTGCCTTTTTCGCTGCCGGCTTTTTTGCGGCAGGTTTTTTGGCAGCGGCAGGTTTCTCTGCTGACTTGCTGGCCTTGCCCTCGTCGGCTTTTTCTTCCGCCGCCTGCTTGGGGTTGGTCAGTTCCTGATAGCTGACTTTACGCTCCTTGATCTGCGCCTGTTCTGCAATCAGGTCAAACACCTGGTCTTCCAGCACTGCAGACTCGACCGTATCAAGCTGCTCTTTATTGCTGTAGTAGTAATTGACGACTTCTTCCGGCGTCTCATACGTTGCCGCGATATCTTCAATCGCCTCACGTACCATGGCGGCATCAGCGCGCAGACCCTTCTGCTTGATCACCTCACCCAGAATCAGGCCCAGCTTGACGCGTTTCTCAGCCTGTTCACGGAACAGCTCGTCCGGCAACAGGCTTGGATCCAGATTCTGCGCTCCCTGGCCAAACTGCTGCAAGGCCTGCTGTCGTAGTACATCAATTTCCGAGCCGACCAACGCGGACGGCACATCCACTTCGTTCTGTTCCAGCAACACATCCATCACGTTAGTTTTCAGACGATTCTTGCTCGCCTTTTTCAACTCGCGCTCCATATTGGCCGCCACTTCCTTGCGGAAACCGGCCTCACCGCCTTCATTGACACCGAAGGCAGCAAAAAATTCGTCGTTCAGCTCCGGCAACTTCGGCGCGGAGACCGAGTTGACCTTGACCTTGAACACCACTGGTTTGCCTGCCAGTTCCTTGTTTCGGTATTCCTCGGGGAACGTCAACTCCAGAGTGACTTCGTCGCCCGCTTTTGATTTCAGCAATCCTTTCTCAAAGCCTTCAATCATACGACCGGAACCCAGCACCAGATTAGTGTTGCTGCCGGTGCCACCGGAGAATGCTTCACCGTCGATGGTGCCTTCATAGTCGATATTGACCATATCGTCGTTCTTGGCCTGACGCTTGACTTCGTCCCATTCCTGACGCTGCTGACGCAGATTCTCGATCATGGTGTCGATATCTTTGTCAGTCACTTCGGCTACCAGTTTCTCTGCCTTCACCTTGGTGAAATCGGACAGAGTGACTTCGGGATATACCTCGAATGTGGCGACAAACTCGATGTCTTTGCCTTCATCCATGGAAGTCGGTTCAATTTTAGGCTGTCCGGCAGGCTTGATCTTCTGCTCGGTAATGGCAGCGTAATAACTGCGGCTCATGACTTCGCCCAGAACTTCCTGACGCACACCCTTACCGAAACGGTCCTTGATGACTTTGTGAGGAATCTTACCTTTACGGAAACCGTTGATCTTGACGGTTCTGGCGGCTTCGTTCAGACGAGCGGCAACAGCGTTCTCTACTTCAGCCGCAGGCACGCCAATAGTCATACGGCGCTCTAATCCAGTTGTGGTTTCAATCGAAACTTGCATGAAAATTCCTCTCGAACCGGCGCGCCCATCACGCACGGTCAGTGTAAACAGTTATTATAAGTCAGCCAAAATAATTTCCATCAACTATTTCAACAAGTTAAGTGGAAAACAGGGTATTTTGAAGAGCGCGATTGTCCCACAGACACTGGTTTTATTCAATAAATAATCGCGCAGCGCCTTTTATAGCTGAATTTGCGACAGATCACACTTTTTCTCAGACGCGGGGATATTATTCCGCCAGAGAGTGGTCTAGTATTAAGCCACCTGCAAAAACGAGCGATCAATAAAAATAACCAAAAATAACCCTAGTCGAGACTCCTGCCATGCAAAACGCCAGCACCAGTACCCGCCCTGAGGTAAACAGCAGCAATGACGCCCGTCTGACCGATGTCGGCATGCACAGCCATGAGCGTTCGGATCGCCTTTTCAGTCTGTCCGGACTTTGGTATTTCCGTACCCGTGAAGGCAAGGATGTCGGGCCTTTCCGCTATCGCTGTGAAGCCGAATCAATGCTGCATCGCTTTATCGACGAAACCAGCCGCCTGCAGCAAAGCAGTATGATGCCGCACAAGCTGCATTTCCGGACCTGCGGAGTAATCGGTCGACGACAGGTTAGCTGAGGTTTCAGGCTCTCAGCGCACTGCGGGCGTAACGGAAGATATCGGCCGCAGGACCTGACGCGGCACCGGCTTCGGAACCGGCAAAGAAGAAGTGCCCCTGTCCGGGAATCGAGTGCAGTGTGACGTTGGGTAATGCCTCCTGCAGCACCCGGACATGGCAAAACGCGCTCAGCGTATCTGCTCTGCCGCGCCAGACATCTACCGGCGCGGTAATTGCGGCGGGCTCAAAATCCCAGTCCGCCAGACTCAGCACACTGTCCTGGGCTACGCCCCGCCCGCCCTGGCGGACCGCCTCGTTGGCGTCCCTGACCAGCAAGCGGTAAATCCACGGATTATCAAATTGTTTGCGATCGGCGTAACACAGGCCCTCACGCAAACGTGCCAGACACTGCTCGACTCGCGAACCACGCACCCGGTGCCGGGCATAAACAAACGCACTCACCAGCGCAGTCAACATGCGCACTCCCGTCCGTCGCCGTGCGACGGGGCGGCCGGCGACGGGCGCCAGCAAGGTAACAAACGCAGTCTGGCCCGGATAACAATGACCGAACGCCAGCGCAAACGCCGCGCCACCGTCCCAGCCCATCGTGCCGGCACGGTTGATACCGAGATGGCGAAGCAACGCTGCGATATCGTGAGCGAAATCGCTGTGACCGCGCAGTTTTTTGAAATCTGAGCAGCCGATACCGGGCCTGTCCACGGCAATCACACGAAAACCGGCAGCAAACGCCGCGTCATGCAGCAATTCAGCTTCAAGGCGGGAGCCGGCCTGGCTGTGGAAGTAAATCAGGGGATAACCATGGCGGTGGCCGGTTTCGCACCAACTCAGGCGACGGCCATCGTCGAGCGTCAGATGTCGTGCCGGTGCTTGGGGCAGGGACAGGTCATTGTCAGGCGTTACCACCGACCCGGGCAAATAAAAGCTGTCATCCCTAAAGCGTGCAAACATAGATCGCCTTGTAGCAGCCAACGCCCAGTCTGAGTGTTCAGGCGCGGTATGCCGTTGATTGTGTTAGTGTGAATAGTAGGTGGGAATTATTCCCACGTCAACACATGTCACAAAATATTTGTGGGATTATTTCCCACCTCTGGCTATACTGTTCGCCATGAGTGACAACAACGTCAGCCAATCTCCGGGACAGCCCCCCGCCGCCCTGGTAACAGCGCTGCGCAAACTGCTGCGCCCGCTGGTACGTTTACTGTTATCGTTTCAGGTCAGCTATCCGTATTTGACGACCCTGCTCAAGTCCATCTATGTCGACGTCGCCGACAGCGAGTTTTCTGTCGACGGCAAACGCCAATCAGATAGTCGCATCACCCTGCTGACCGGCGTCCACCGCAAGGATGTCAAACGCCTGCGCAGTGAGCAGGCTGATGCAGCGGTGTTGCCTGCCAATATCTCGGTCGGCGCGCAGCTGATCGCCAATTGGCTGGGCTCTGCCTGTTTCCGGGATGCGTCCGGCAAGCCATTGCCTTTGCCGCTGCGCTCAGCGCAGGCCGGCGAAGAAGCCTGTTTTGACGATCTGGTGGAAATGGTTTGCCGCCAGGACATTCGTCCCAGGGTCATCCTCGACGAATGGATCCACCTGGGCGTTGCCCATCAGGACGAACAGGGCCGCGTCGTGCTCAATACCGGCGCCTTTACCCCGGACAAAGGCTTTGATGAGAAAGTGTTCTTTTTTGGCAAAAACCTGCACGACCATATCAGTGCCGGCACCCACAACCTGCTGGGCAACAAGCCGGCTTTCTTCGATCGCAGCGTGTATTACGATCGCCTGAGCGAGAACTCCATTCAGGCACTGAACGAACTGGCCGAGGAACTGGGCATGAACGCCCTGCGCGCCCTGAACAATGAAGCACTGGCCCTGCAGCGCGCCGACGCAGAATCGTCTGCGGCTGCCGTCACAAAATCAGCAAAAACGTCGAAAAATCCCAACCGGTTCCGTATGAATTTCGGCATATTCCATTACAATAGTCGCTACGAGAATCATACTGACAAGCAGGCAAACACCCAGGACGGCACCCAGTCGCAACAGGATCAGGATAATGCCTAGAGCCATACTTGCACTTCGCAGCTACCCGCTGGCCATTCTGATGGCCCTGGTGATTTTCGTGTGCAGCTTTCTGATTGCGACCAGTAGCATCGGCACCATTGGCGGTGGCGGTGATGATCAGGGCAGCGGCATGGGCGGCACCGGCCGTACCGGCGGTATTAATGGCGACAGCGGCCTGGGTGGTACCGGCGCCCCCAGCCCCTTCCTGGGCAGCGATGAAACCGAAGACAGCTCAGACCGCGGTGACATCAGCGCGGATAGCCTGATCATGCCTTTTCTGCAACAACAGGATATTGAGACTGCGCGCATACCCGAAGACATGCGGCCGCTGATCGAACTGCAACGCAACGCGCCCCGAAGCCCTGAGTTCCTGGACAGTACACCGGCGCTTGATATTCTTGATGAAGACACTCAGACACTGCCGCCCCATGCGCGACGCCTGCTGGACATGGCAGACGCCGACAATGCCACCATTGTGGAGCCAACGCTGGAAATCCGGGTGCAGATACCGGAAGGCACAGGAACTGACAATATCGAACGTTTCCGCATGGAGTTGGCCGCACCCGCCGAATCAGCTTTGCCCGCCGCAGAGCCGGAACCCGGCACAGACACCGGCGTCGACCACGGCAATGCTGACCGGCCATTGGTGCTTGAGCAACTTCAGTCTGAAGAGATTGCTGACACTGCCACTGACAGCGACATTGATGAAGCACGACAGGAAGACGATTTTGACAGCGGTCGCCCGCTGATTCCCGAGCGCATCCAGCGCCCGGAATTGCCGCCCTTCCAGCGCATGCGGCCGGCAGTCGACCGCGCATCGATTGTGCCGCCGCGCCCCAGGCCCATGCAGATCTGAACCGATGCTCAATACCGGCTGCGGCGGGGATATGGAGAAATGACTACCAGCGCCGGCTCAATTGCAGGCCGGCGGCGAAATCTGCACTGTCCTCAGTGAATCCGGTGACGGTGTAGAGCATGGCGCTCCACGCCGGTGACATCGTCCAGGACAGGTAGGGCAACAATTCATGGGTTTCACCGGTAAAGTCAGACGCCGCCTGACGGTAGTCGTAGATCAGGCCGTATTGCAGCGCATCTCCCCAATTGGCACTGGCGCCCAGCGAGGCGAAAACAGAATTCTCCAGCCCCGGATAAAAAGGCGATTGCCGGCGATAACGGTAACCGGCTGACGCAAACACAGTCAGCGGACCCGCCAGTTGATACAAATCGACCTGCATACCGGCATCCATGCGACCGGTACCCAGACCTTGCTCCGGGTCCGCAGTCGGCGCCTTGAGCTCGACGCTGACGTCAATATACGGCGCATTGGCTGACCAGGCTGGTACTTCGTAGGTCAGGCTAACGCTGACATCACCCACACCCCCGGCCGACACCTGTGAGGTTCTGGAGCCGGAAAACCCGCCCAGACTGCCGACGTTGACCAGTACATTGGCCGGACCGCTAACCTCCAGCACCGGCACTGTCGCTTTCACCCGCCAACTCCCGCGGGCAACCTCATGAGACAGCGGCAGGTAACGAATCCGGGTGTCACGACTTTCACCGTAACCCCCGCGACTGTAAAACAGGCCGATGGCCGTGGTGTGGCTGGCCGACGGCTGCGCGCCGCCTGTTTGCCCATGGCCGGCCGGGGCGATGGACAGCAACAGTGCCGCCACTGCCGCCCGTCGGTTGCATACCGACCGGGTTAACGTGTGGCAGCCCGCAATCACCTCTCGTGCAGGACCACAGAGGCCGAATTGATGCAATAACGCAGGCCTGTCGGGGGTGGACCATCCTCAAACACGTGGCCCAGATGCGCTTCACATTTGCCGCACACCACTTCCGTGCGCACCATGCCGTGGCTGGTATCCTTGACCTCGGTCACCGCCGCTTCCGCGATCGGCTGGTAATAGCTGGGCCAACCGGAACCGGAGTCATACTTGGTTTCCGAATCGAACAACGCGGCATCACAGACGACGCAGTGATACATACCTGGCGTTTTGCAGTCCCAGTATTTGCCACTGAAAGCCCGCTCAGTGCCGGCTTCACAGACGATATGGTAGGTCTCGGGGTCCAGCTCGGCACGCAGGCGGTCCCTGTCGGCGTCGCTGATCTTGTGCGTATTGCCTGAAGGCACGCTGCACTGGCTTTTGCTGTCAATTGTCACAACTCTCTCCTCTATCATTTTTCTGCTGTCAGTTTACAATATCGCCCCAACACGTACATCCCGGAAATTGCATTATGAAAAAAATCAGGCAGTCGGAAAAACTGGCGAAAGTCTGCTACGACATTCGTGGCCCGGTGCTGGAAGAAGCCAAACGACTTGAGGAAGAAGGCAATCGCATCCTCAAGCTTAATATTGGCAATCCGGCCGCGTTCGGTTTTGAAGCGCCTGAAGAAATCATCCAGGATGTTATCCGCAACCTGCCCAATGCGCAGGGCTACAGCGACTCCAAGGGACTGTTTTCTGCCCGCAAGGCCATTATGCAGGAGTGCCAGCAAATTGGCATTGATGGCGTCGATATTGATGATATTTATCTGGGCAACGGCGTCAGCGAGTTGATTGTGATGGCCATGCAGGCGCTGCTCAACAATGGTGATGAGGTACTGGTGCCGGCACCCGACTACCCACTGTGGACTGCGGCGGTGAGTCTGGGCGGCGGCAATCCCATCCACTATGTTTGTGATGAGCAGGCGGACTGGTTTCCCGACATCAGCGATATTGAACAGAAAATCACTGCCAAAACCCGTGCCCTGGTCATCATCAACCCCAACAACCCCACCGGCTCGGTATACAGCCCGGAGCTGCTGCTGGATATTATCCGCGTCGCCCGCAAACACAAGCTCATCATTTTTGCCGACGAGATTTACAGCAAAATCCTCTATGACGGTGCTGTACATACGCCGATTGCGTCGCTGTGCGACGACCTGTTTATTGTCACCTTCAATGGCCTGTCGAAATCGTACCGGCTGGCGGGTTTCCGCTCCGGCTGGATGATTCTGAGCGGCGCCAAAGAGCACGCAACCAATTACATCGAAGGCCTGGAAATCCTCTCCAATATGCGCCTGTGTGCCAACGTACCGGCGCAGTTTGCAGTGCAAACCGCCCTGGGTGGCTACCAGAGCATCAACGAGCTGATTTTGCCGGGTGGCCGACTGCGCGAACAGCGTGATATCGCCTGGGACATGCTGACCCAGATTCCCGGCGTGACCTGTGTCAAACCCAAAGGTGCCATCTACATGTTTCCGCGGCTGGACCCGGACATGTACCCGATTGCCGATGACCAGCGATTTATCCAGGATTTGCTGGAGCGCGAAAAGATTTTGCTGGTCCAGGGCAGCGCCTTCAATATCAGTGACACCCAGCACCTGCGTATTGTCTTCCTGCCCACCACAGACGTGTTGCAGCAGGCCATCAGCAAAGTGGAACGCTTTCTGGGCAAGTGGGCGCAATCAGCACTGTAAGAGAGCCTGCACGGTAACAGGCCGGATAGCTAAAAGCTGCACTAAGCCATCAGGCCTGCAACACAAACCCTGCCGCATGCAGCCAGCTCGCCAGTTGCGGGCTATACGCCGCCGCGTGCAGGTGGCAGGCGGAAAATTCGCGCCGCATGGCCAGTTCGCGGCGCAATCTGTCAAATACCCGGGCGCCGCTCTGCTCCGCCGTCGCTTCCTGATACATCGTGGTAAAGCGCTGTGACACCAGCGCCGGCGAAAATGTACCCAGTACAATATCGGCAAACATGTGCTCGTCGCTCTGGTCACCATCCCAGGCAAAACGCGGTGCTGCCGTGTAACGCTCATCATGCACGATCAGGGGCAGATTGGTCGGTGGCAGCATGGCTGGTATTTTTTTGTCGAAATGCTCACACAAACGCGTCAGCACAAAGCGGCTGGCTGCCAGTTTGGCCTCCACACTGTAGCCGGCGATATGGGGTGTACCGATGGCCACCTTGCGCAACAACGCCAGCGCCGGTGACGGCTCGTTTTCCCACACATCCAGAATGACCTTTTGTTCGGGAACCCGCTGCATCAGCTCAAGCAATGCCGCAGTCTCAATCACCTCGCCACGGCCGGCATTGATCAACACCGTCTCCGGACGCAGCGCTGACAACCGCTCCTGGTCAAGCATATGCCAGGTCGCATGTTTGCCATCCCGGGTCAGCGGGGTATGCAGGCAGACGACATCGGCACGCAGGGCTTCATCGAGCCCGACATAATCCACATTGTTCACAATCTGCTGCAGCGGGTCACATGCCACACACTGTATACCGAGGCTCTGCAGGCGCCGGATCAGTGCACTCCCCACATGACCTGCGCCGATAACCGCAACGCGACTTTGCCACAGTGCCAGCCCCTCCTCCTTGATCAGGGAGGCCAGCGCCGCCAGTACATATTCCACCACAGCATTGGCATTGGCACCGGCGGCATCGGCTACCGTGATATCCTGTTGTGCCAGCCAGGCCAGATCCAGATGATCCGTGCCACTGGTGGCAGTACCAACAAAGCGCACTGTGGAGCCCTGCAACAGGTTTTTGTCGACCCGGGTAATGGAACGCACCAGCAAGGCATCCGCGTCCTGTACATGCTCTGCACGAATATCACGACCCGGCACCAGGACCAGCTCAACTTTTTTGCCAAACCAGCCATCGAGCGCCAGAATATTTTCATCGGCCACTATTTTTATACGCTTCCCACTCATGCGGCCTCCGCCTTTACTAACCCGTGCAGCATGGCCTGCAGGCGCTGTACATCACCGTCGGCCAAAGCCATGTCGGCAAGCAATGCCATAAAACCGGGTCCATCAATGTCTGCCACCCGCAATGCGTCACTGGTCTGCATGACAAACGATTCTGACACATCTTCGCAGCTGACAATGCGCGCCAGTTGTCGGCTCAGCAATGCCTGTTGCTGATGCTCCTGCAGTAACTGCCGGCAACGCCGGGCACCCCGAAAACCAAGATCGGACACCGTCTCCAGTTGCGGAAACAACGCATCCAGATCAGTGAAATGCTGCAGCAGATGACGAGCCGCGACCGGGCCGATGCCGGGCACTCCGGGAATGCAGTCAATACTGTCGCCGGTCAGCCCCAGGAAACACGGAAACTGTTCAGGCCAGATACCATAATGCGCAAAAATGTCCTGTCGATAACGGCGCACACCGGCATTAAAGTCCCAGACATAATCTTCTTCGCGGGCCAGCAGCTGTGACAGATCCTTGTCACGGGTAACGATCACCACCGGTGACACGAGCCCGGGAGTTTGCTCGCTTCGCACGCAGGCGCTCAGAGTGCCAATGATGTCGTCGGCTTCATAGTTGCGACTGGCGTAGGCCGCAACACCCAGTACCTTGCACAGACTGGCGCAGGCTTTGAGCTGGCGCGCCAGATTGTCGTCCGGCAATACCCGGTTGGATTTGTAAGCAGGATAAAGTTGGTGGCGGAAACCACTGAACAGGCTTTCGTCAAATGCCACCGCCAGTTTCTCTGCTTTGGTCACCTGTAAAAACCGCAACAGAAAACGGGCAAACCCGGCAAAGGCACTTCGATCCTCCGAGCGCTTTGACCAGCTCTGAAACTGCGGGGAAAAGTGCGCCTGAAAAATATAGATGGACGCATCAATCAGATACACCGGTGCTGCCATGATCAGTTCTTTCGCAGCAGGTAACGATAGACACCGCCCTGCTCATCGTGGGCGACCATATCGTGGCCCAGAAACAGACAGAACTTGGGGACATCACGCGTGGTAGACGGATCCGTTGCCGTCATCAGCAAGGTGTCACCTGGTTGCATATCACGAAATTTGTTATGTAACAGCATGACAGGTTCGGGACAAAAAAGACCACTGGCATCAACGTTGATATCAGCTCCGCTGTTATCCAGGGTGGCCTTGTCGGAAATGTTATCGTCGTTCATATCACTCTCTGCTGTGACACCCGGTATTCAGTGGCTCGCTATCAGGTGGCAGGTTTCGGTGTCAGGGTCAAAATCCACCACTGCCTCACCGCGTTTGAGCTGCAGGCGTACCTGTGCGACTTTTTCTGCCAGCGTGTAATCCTCGGCGCCGTACTCGGTGCCCTCACGGCTAACAAACTCTTCAATCACCGCGTCAAGCACTTCATCCGACAGACGTTGCCAGGGAATTTCCATGCAAACCTCTGTGTCCGCTCAGGCCACATTAACAGCGTTGATTCGCTGCGGGGCATCGCTGTCGCGGCGTAAATCACGGAACGGGAACAGCCGCGTGTCTGCCAGTTGCGACGGTTCAATATGTGCAATACTGCGGAAAATATTATCGATACGGCCCGGGTACTGTTTTTCCCAGGTCTGCAGCATGGCCTTCATTTCCTGGCGCTGCATATTGTCCTGGGTACCACACAGATTGCACGGAATGATCGGGAAGCCGCGCAGACGAGCATAACGGGCTACCTCCTTTTCACTGCAATAGGCCAGCGGACGAATCACCACATTCTGTTTGTCATCACTCAACAGCTTCGGCGGCATGGCTTTCATCTTGCCGCCGAAGAACATGTTCAGGAACAAAGTCTCGACGATGTCATCACGGTGATGACCCAGCGCAATCTTGTTGGCGCCAATCTGTCGGGCATAGGTATACAGACTGCCCCGGCGCAGACGTGAACACAATCCGCAGTAGGTTTTACCTTCCGGGGTTTTTTCCTTGACGATGGAAAACGTGTCCTGCTCGATGATGTGATAATCCACACCCATGCTGCGCAGGTACTCAGGCAGGATATGTTCCGGGAAATCCGGCTGCTTCTGATCCAGGTTTACCGCCTTGATATCAAAATGAATCGGCGCATGTTTTTTAAGATGCAGCAGGATATCAAGCATGGTGTATGAGTCCTTGCCGCCGGACAGGCACACCATGACCAGATCTCCGTCTTCAATCATGTTGAAATCGGCAATCGCACGACCCACGTCACGGCGAAGACTTTTGCGGCTGCGATTCAGCCGCTGCTCGTCTGTGCGCTTCTGAATTATTTGCTCTTGAACATCCAGCGTTAACAAAGCACCCACTCCATTCAGTCAATATCAGTAAAATGTTTTACCCTGCGCGGCCATTTCGCGCAGCGCCGGCGTGGGCTGATACAACGCACCCAGGTGGGTGTATTGATCCGCCATCGTGCAGAACGCCTCGGCGCCCATGTTATCGATATAACGCAGGGCACCGCCACGGAAACGCGGATAACCCAGCCCCATCAACAACCCCATGTCCACCTCGGCCGCCGAGCTGACAATGCCGTCTTCCAGACATCGCACTGCTTCCAGACACAGCGCCACCATCATGCGTTCACACATGGCCTGTTCACTGATGTCCTGTGGTTCGCCCTGCAGTGGCTTCAACGTCGCCAAAATGGCTTCATCAAATACTTTGGTCGGGCGACCAGCGGCACTTTGTTCATAACGGTAAAAACCTTTGCCGTTTTTCTGCCCGTAGCTGCCCGCTTCATACAGGTGATCGATGGCAGTGGTGAAATCATACTGCATGCGATCCGGGAATCCTTCAGCCATCACTGCCATGCAGTGTGATGCGGTATCAATGCCCACCACATCCAGCAGGTACGCTGGCCCCATGGGCCAGCCAAAGGTCTCCATGACTCTGTCAATGACACGGAAATCGGCGCCATCGCGCAACAACTGGCAGAAGGCACCAAAATACGGAAACAGAATCCGGTTGACCAGGAAGCCGGGGCAATCATTGACCACGATAGGCGCTTTGCCCAATGCCAGCGCGTAGGCCACTGTCTGCGCCACGGCCTGGTCACCGGTTTTTTCACCGCGAATCACTTCCACCAGCGGCATCAATGGCACCGGATTAAAGAAATGCATGCCGCAGAAATTTTCCGGACGTGTCAGTGCCTGCGCCAACAGGCTGATGGAGATTGTGGACGTATTTGATGTCAGTACGGTGGTGGCCGGTACTAGCTGCTCGACTTCCGCCAATACCAGCTTTTTGACCTTGGGATTTTCCACCACGGCTTCAACAATAATATCGACTTTGTCGAAGCCGGTATAATCCAGAGCCGGCGTAATCGCTTCCAGTACCCTGTCGGCTTTGCTGCGCTGCATACGGCCGCGCTCGACCTGTTTGTTCAACAGCTTGCCGGCTTCAGCCAGCCCCAGATCAAGACCTTCCTGGGCGATGTCTTTCATGATAATGGGTGTGCCGCGCAGTGCCGACTGATAAGCAATGCCGCCGCCCATGATACCGGCACCCATCACTGCGGCCTGCTTCACCGGCTGCGCACTGGTCGCCTGTTTTTTGGCGCGGCCCTTAAGAAACTGCTCATTCAGGAATAACTGCACGAGGTTGCCCGCCACGGTGCTGCGCGCCAGTGCAACAAAGGCCTGATGTTCAAACATCAGCGCCAACGCACGGTTGTTGTCAGCGGCTTTCCACATGGCTTCAACAGCCGTGGCTGCGGCCGGATAATGCTCTCCGGCATCCTTTTTCGCGCGCGCCAGGCCTTCGGTAAAAGTCTTTTTAATTTCACCTGCGGTCAGTGGCAACGCGCCGGTTTTCTGGGCGCGGCGATCGGCCACGTCCAGTTCGCCACTAATGGCCTGTTCCAGCATTTCCAGCGCGGCCTCTTCCAGCATGTCGTCGCTGACCACCGAATCCACGGCGCCATCCGTGAGCGCCTGATGCGCTTTCACCGGTTTGCCTGTGCGCACCCAGTCAATGGCGGTATCCGCATTCATCAGGCGTGGCGCACGCACGGTGCCACCAAAACCCGGGCAGATGCCCAGATTAACTTCGGGGAAACCCAGCAAGGCGGATTCAGCAGCGACCCGGAAGTCTGTGGCCAGGCACATCTCCAGACCACCGCCAAGCGCCATGCCATTGATGGCCGTGACACTGGGCACTGCCAGGTCTTCTATGGCGTTAAACACCGCATTGGTGCGCTCGCACCAGTTCAGCAGCTCGGCCTCTTCGAGTTTAAAGGTTTCGGTAAACTCCTTTATATCAGCACCGACCAGAAAGGTCTGTTTCGCGCTGCAACACAGCAGCCCTCGCACCTCACTGGCCGCCACCGCAGAGATGGCCTCGCGTAGCTCCTCCAGCATCAGGCTGTTAAACACATTGACGGGAGATTGCGGCAAATCAAAACACAGTCGGGCAATGCCGGATTCCAGCTGTTCAACGGTAATAGCCTTGCCTTGGTATATCATGCTCATTGTCTCTCCCATTTTCTGTTTCACTGCCTGTCTCAGGGCCGGTCTCTTTCCCGGTCTCTTTCCCGGTATGGGACGCCGACCACAAAAGCGGTCCGGCGAATCATCCAAGGACACGAATTATACGTCAGTTAAGAACAGGATGCTTGCCGGTTTCCTGTTCGCCACGATCAGGAACCCAGTCGCTGCAACTGATAATCGCCGCTCAGTACCCGCTGCCACCAACGTGGGTTATCCAGGTACCACTGCACGGTCTTGCGCAGTCCGGACTCAAAGGTTTCACTCGGCGTCCAGCCTAACTCACGGGCTATCTTGCTGGCATCAATGGCATAACGCAGGTCGTGGCCCGGCCGGTCCCTGACAAAGGTAATCAGCTGCTCATGTGGTGTCACCGGTGACTGCGGATGCAGTTCGTCAAGCAAAGCGCAGATGGCTTTGACCACGTCGATATTGCGCTTTTCGTTGTGCCCGCCAATATTGTACGTCTCCCCCACGTCACCCCGGCGCAGCACTGTGTGCAGGGCACGCGCGTGGTCCTCGACGTGTAACCAGTCACGCACCTGCGAGCCGTCGCCGTACACCGGCAGGGGCTCTCCCTGCATCGCCTTCAAAATGACGTGCGGTATCAGTTTCTCCGGAAAATGGTATGGCCCGTAATTGTTCGAGCAATTGGTCACCACCACCGGCAGACCATAGGTACGCCGCCAGGCACGAACCAAGTGATCCGAGCTCGCCTTGCTGGCAGAGTATGGCGAACTGGGTGCGTACGCGGTGGTTTCGGTAAACAGGTCGTCGGGGCCTTCGAGATCGCCATAGACTTCGTCGGTGGAGATATGATGAAAGCGAAATGCCGCCCGCGCCGCCTCCGGCAACGCACTCCAGTATGCGCGAACCGCCTCAAGCAAGGTGTAGGTGCCGACAATATTGGTTTCGATAAAGGCCGCCGGGCCATCAATGGAGCGATCGACATGGCTTTCGGCGGCCAGATGCATCACTGCCGCCGGCTGGTATCGGGCCAACACCGCATCCAGTGCCGCGCGGTCACAGATATCAACCCGGGCAAACTCGTAGCGCGGGTCGTCACTGACATCGGTCAGGGACTCAAGATTGCCGGCGTAGGTCAATTTGTCGACATTAAGCACGCTGTCACGGGTGTGCCTGATAATATGGCGCACCACTGCCGAGCCGATAAAACCGGCGCCACCGGTCACCAGGATGCGTATGCTGTGCTCTGCCGCACCGGTACTGCCGGGCGACGCTGCCTTGTTTGCGTTCATGTTCGGGTCCTTAACGTCATTTTTCTTCAGTGTTCGATGTCGATCCCAGGCCCGGGTCTGAATTCAGGCCCAAATTCAAGCCCAGCGCCGCCAGCACCTGCTGCGGCATGATTGACTGCAGGCAGATGTATTGCTGTTGGCAGTGGTGTCGGGTGCAATCAGGTGCACACAGGTGTTTGTGCTGCAGCGTTGTCGTCTGCCTGCCCAATGGACGCCAGATGGCAAGATCAGTCGGGCCGAAAAGTACCACACCACGAACGCCCAGCGCTGATGCCAGATGCGACGGCCCACTGTCATTACCCACCATGATTTCAACACGACGCAACAGCGACGCCAGCTCTGCCAGCGTCAACCGGTTGCACAAATCAACGCAGGTAACGCCGGTGCTGGCCAGCGCCCGCATGATGTTGGTGTTGACCTCGCTATCACGCTGCCCCGCGCCTATCAGCACAAGCTGATAACCACGCGCGGCAAACATGACTGCAAGCGCCACAAACTGCTGCGCCGGCCATTGTTTGTAGCGCTTGCTGGCACCGGCATGCAGCACGGCTATCGGTTGTGTCAGCTCCAGACCGCTCGTCGCCAGCCGCTCAAGCAATGCCCGGTCAGGGGTTGGCGGCGACAATGACATATAGGCAGGCACTGTTGGCGAGCGATCTGTTGTCACGGCCGCTATGGGCAGTCCAAGCGCGGCAAATACATCACGATAACTGTACCAGATACCCTCTTTGCCGGGTGCACGACCACTGCGCGGAATGTCCAGCACCTGATCAAAACCCCAGTGGTAACGGTGTACAGTGCTGCTGACTTTGCGGCGCGCCGCTGATGCATGCAGCAGACGATGAGACACCGAATCTTCTTCTATCGTGAAGGCCAGGTCAGCGGCGAACGCCCGGATCTGCCGCACGCAACGCAGCCACAGCCTGACACTGTCAACCGAGACCCCATGACTCAATGCCCGCCGCGGATAATACACCACGCGGGCGCCAGGCCAGGCATCGCCGACCAGATCACAAAACGATTCATCCAGCACCAGCAACAGCTCGGAATCATGCTGCAGACAAAGCTCACACAATTGCTGGATCAGGCCACCTGCCAGCAACAGGTTACCCAGAAACTTGGTCGGGTTGATTAACGCGATCCGTTTGGGCACGGTACTATTCAGATCATTTACTGCTGAAGACATACACGCCGTCCCAATCCGCAGACACTGTGTCGCGAAGCTCGCTGATCCGTGCGCTGTACAGCTCATACAGGGTCAGTGGATTGGCTTCCGACAAAGCGCGCAGTATACCAAGCGCCGCGTCCCATTGCCTGCTCCGATACAAGGTCAGAACCTCCTCGAATCGCGTCAACTCGGCCAGCGTCTGAGCATCAAGCTGGTCACGCCGACCCACCAGCTCGTAGATGCGCACCGGCTCCTGCTTGCCCTTGACGCGCACCAGATCCAGCTCACGCCAGGCAAACGTCTGCGCCTGCTCACCCAGCGCCCGGCGACTGGCCTCACTGATGACGTTGTGGACATTGTAGTGCCGGGTCAGGCCTTCCAGACGCGAGGCCAGATTGACCGCATCACCAATCACGGTGTAATTCATCCGGTTACGCGAGCCCATATTACCTGCCACCACCAGTCCGGTATGCAAACCCGCGCCCAGGCGCAACTGCAATCCCGGCTGTTCATTGCCCACGTCACTGCGCAACTGTTGGTTCACGCCGGCCATGGCGTCCTGAACGGCCAACAGCGCCCGTGCTGCCCTCATCGCGTCATCCTGGTGCCCGATGGGTGCCCCGAACAGCGCCATCACAGCATCGCCGGTAAACTTGTCCACCACGCCACCGTGCGCTTCGATTGCCGAACAGATGCTTTCCAGACAGGTATTGAGCATGGCCAGCGTTTGCGAGGGTGACTGTTGTTCGCTGAGCGCGGTAAAGCCGCGGATATCGGCAAACAATACCGACACTACTTTTTCCTCACCGCCCAACTCGATGCGGCTGTTCAACAGCTCGTCGGCAATTTCACGCGAAACCACCTTGCCCAGCAGATCACGGACTTTCTCTTTTTCCGCCAGCCCCGACGCCATGTTGTCAATGGAGTCAGCCAGCCCAGCCACTTCATCGCGACCCCAAACCTGCTCCTGGGGCAAGGCCGAGCTATAGTCGCCGCCTTCAATACGTTGCACACGACTGGCCAGTCGCAACACAGGCCGGGTAAAACCCCGGGCCAGAACAATGACCGCCAGCAGGCTCAAGACCACCACCGCCAGCGAAAAATCAAACAGACGGTCTCTCAGTGCTGCCAGGTTGGCCTGGTTCTCCTCATAGGAGCGCTGGATGACCGCGACAATTTCCTCGCCCTGCTCAGTGCGGCCGGTCAGCGAGCGCACCAGCGTGCCGTAGTCGGCATCGGTCATCGTGATGCGCTGGGTTTCACTGTAGATACCGGCATCCAGACCATGCGCCAGATTGGCAGCATCCGCTGCCGACAGCGTCGATGCGATCACCTGTTTTTGCACTGGCGCTCCGTCTGCCTGGTGCAGATACTTGACGATGGATACCTCTGAGGCAGTACTGGATTTAATGCTGTTGGCAAAGTCGTCATCCAGCGGGAAGCCGGCGATGATCCAGGCCACAGGGGTGGGCAAAAACAGCGGAATGACTGTCATCTGGTAGGGAATATCATTCAGCGTCAGAATATCATCAGCCACCCCGTCACCGGTACTGGCAGCGCTGTTGATCATGTCAACCCACGCTGGCGGCAGCGCCTCCAGTCCCGGCTCGCTGGTATCAACAATGATACGTCCGGACATGTCGGTAATGATCATGACGTCGGCAGCACCAAAAGATCGCACCAGCAGCGTCTGCGCGGCATCGGTAATGGTCTGTGCATCGGATGCACCAAATGCGTTACGAAAACCCCAGTCGCGGGTCAGCGCATTACTGATGGTGAGCAAGGTGTTTTTATGCTCCTCACGACTAAAGTCAAAAACGTCAGCACCGATATCAAGGTAGGAATTGATCGTTTCATCGGTGTAGCGCGTATTCTCCCTGTCAACAAACCAGTAGATCGCACTGAGCACCGGCAACAACATCAGCAACAGGAATACGATCAGTCGCGTGCGAATGCTGGAGAATTTAAACTGTGAGCGAGCTTTGGTGGTCATAGAATTCTGGCGCCCGTGTTTCAGGGGGCTGGCAATTGCTTGTAGGCAGCCGCTAAGATAGGCACAATCTTCTGCAATGACAATAACCAGCGATGTTTTTTAATGAATTATCCAGTACTTAGAAATCTCCTTCAACGACTTGCCCTGCCTCTGACAATGGCAATAACCGCCTTGTTCAGCACTGCGCTGAGCGCAGCGGAACTGAATCTTGTGCTGCAGGACGAAGACGGCAACCCGGTATCACTGGCTGTGGTCGAGGCACGACTTACCCCGGCAGAATCCCGAACCGATGCACCCGTGGCGGAAATCGATCAGATCGACCGCCGCTTTGTGCCCATGGTTCTGTTGATATCACCGGGACAGCAGGTCAATTTCCCCAACAGTGACAATGTTCGCCACCATGTGTATTCGTTCTCCGACATCAAGCAGTTCTCAACACCACTGTATGCAGACGAAAACGTGGAGCCGGTCCGTTTTGAAGCACCCGGCATTGCCGTGCTTGGCTGTAATATTCATGACAGCATGGTGGCCTACGTTTACGTCAGCGACTGGCACGATGCCACGCTCAGCGACGCTGCCGGCAACATCGCGCTGACCGGCATGGCACAGCTCCCGCAGACACTGCATATATGGCACCCCTGGCTGCAGACGCCCGGCAACGTCTACGAACTGGACGTCAGCAACAACACTTCCGGCGATCGCATTGCAGTGACATTACCGGTGGTCAACCCTGATCAGCAATTCGGCTTTCGCGCCCTGCTGCCCGGGGGAACCCAATGAGTCAAAGCAATATGCTTTCCTCGTTGGCCCTGACACTGCTTCTGAGTGGCGCACTGGCCGTTACATTGCCGGTCGCCGCCAGCGCCGATGAGGCACAGAACAAGCGCTTTGGCAAAATCAAGGGAACCGGTGGCGTGTCCAGTATCAGTGGTGCCGGCGGCGGCGGCCTGACACCCTGGGCCACGTTGAGTTCCTACGCAGAAAGCGGACAACTGGGCGGCACTGTGTTTGCCAGTCAGGCCCAGGTCGATGATTATCAACTGGATGTAGTTGGCGGTTCTTTCAACGTTCACGACAAGCTGGAACTGTCATATGCGCGGCAGGATTTTCTGATCAAAGCCGCCGATCTGCAGATTCGCCAGGACCGCATCGCTCTGCGCTACAAGGTCGCAGGCGATATTATTTATGACGGCCTGCCGCAAATCACCGTAGGTGTTGAACATGGTGAACTGCGTGATGAAGCGGTAGCACTATCCGTTGGCGCTGACGACACCCGTGGTACCGACTACACGCTCAGTGTGGCCCGGGCCTGGCTCAACGGCATTGGCCACCGCACCACATTGCTGAACGTCAATCTGCGTTATGGCAATAGCAACCAGTTCGGCATTCTGGGTTACGGCGGCGATGATGAGGACAGACAGGTGAATATGGAAGTAGCCGGCGCGATGTTTATCAGTCGCAGCGTCGCAGTCGGTTTTGAGTGGCGGCAAAAGCCGGACAATCTGTCAGCTCTGACCGAGAACAATGCCAGCGATCTGTTTCTGGCCTACTTCCCCAACAAGCGCCTGTCATTCACAACGGCCTGGGTGGACCTCGGTGATATTGCCGGCGCACCCGATCAACGCGGAGTGTATTTCTCCCTGCAGGCCAACCTGTAATGAGCGAGAACCGTTTAATGAAATCAAAAGCAATGCTGACCATCATGCTACTGTGCGCCGCTCTGACCTTGAGTGCCTGTGCCATACAGCAGCCATCAGGCGCGGATGACAACCTGTATCAGGCGCTGGGCGCTGAGCCGGGCATCGAGCAGATCGCAGATAATTTCATCATGGAGATCGCCTACGACCCACGCGTGTTTGATCGATTTGCTGACTCCAATGTTGAACGCTTTCGGGAAAAAATCATTGAGCACTTCTGCTTTATCGCCGATGGCCCTTGCGAATACACCGGTGACAGTATGGTGCTGGTGCACCGGGGCATGGACATCAACTCAGCCGAGTTCAACGCGGTGGTGGAAGACCTGATAGACGCCATGGACAAGGCAGGCACGCCGATCAGCGCACAGAACCGTTTACTGGAAAGACTCGCCGGCTTGCGGCCGCAAATTATTGAGATTTAGCTGTTGCCGCCGATTTTTCCTGACAGGCCGCGTTGAAGTGTGACAGGCTAAAACCACGCGACTGACTGAAGCGCTGCAATTTCAACCATTGTTTGCTACCCCGCTCCGGCATATCGGCGACCTTTTTTGCCAACGCATCCGCCAACACATCTGCCCATTCATCCTCATCAAACGTCAATACCTGATCGATCAGCACAGAATCGACCTGACGTTGCCTGAGTTGGTAACGGATGTACAGCGGACCGTAACCCCGACCGATGCGGGAGCGCACATAGGATTCGGCAAAACGGGTATTGCTGAGCAGATTATCAGCCTCAAGCCTGTCAAGCACCGAGCTGATCAATGCATCACCGGGGATCTCAAACTTTTCCCGCAATTTACATTGCAGCTCATACCGACTGTGCTCGCGGCGTGCCAGATAATCCATGGCACGCCGCCGCAACGCAGTGGTCAATTCCTTTTCGCTGAGCTGATCTTCGTTTTTCACAATGAAAAGTATAGCAGGCTGTTAATCGAGCTCGGCGACGCTGGTGGTATCTTCAGCAGAGCGCGCACCGTCGGGTGCCACACCGCCCAGCAACTGCGAACGAATCTGTTCTTCCAGCTCCTTGGCGATAGCGGGATTTTCCTCAAGGTAAATAGCCACGTTCTTTTTACCCTGACCAATCTTTTCACCCTGATAGGCATACCAGGCACCGGACTTATCGATCAGACCCAGCTTAACGCCCAGATCAATGATCTCGCCCATACGATAGATGCCCTTACCGTAGAAAATCTGGAATTCGGTCTGACGGAATGGCGGCGCCACTTTGTTCTTCACCACCTTGACACGGGTCTCGTTACCGACCACCTCATCGCCTTCCTTGATCGACCCTATGCGACGAATATCAAGACGCACCGAGGCATAGAACTTCAGCGCATTACCACCGGTGGTGGTTTCCGGCGAACCGAACATGACACCGATTTTCATGCGGATCTGGTTGATGAAAATCACCAGCGTATTGGAATTTTTGATGTTACCGGTCATCTTGCGCAGCGCCTGAGACATCAGACGCGCCTGCAGGCCCATATGGCTGTCGCCCATTTCGCCTTCGATTTCCGCTTTCGGCGTCAGCGCCGCCACCGAGTCAATAACCACGACGTCAACCGCACCGGAGCGCACAACCATGTCGCAGATTTCCAGCGCCTGTTCACCCGTGTCAGGCTGACTGACCAGCAGATTCTCTACATCGACACCCAGGTTGCCGGCATAAATCGGATCCAGAGCATGCTCGGCATCGATAAAGGCGCATGTGCCACCCATTTTCTGGCACTCGGCAATCACCTGCAGCGTCAGCGTGGTTTTACCGGATGATTCCGGCCCGTAAATTTCGACAACGCGGCCGCGCGGCAAACCACCAATGCCCAGCGCTATATCCAGGCCCAGCGAGCCCGTGGAAATCGCCGGTATGGCCTCGCGACCCTTGTCGCCCAGGCGCATCATGGAGCCTTTGCCAAACTGACGCTCGATCTGCGACAGTGCCGCTGTCAGTGCTTTTTCCTTGTTCGGATCGCGGGATTGTGATTCTGCCATGAGTAAAATCCTGTTGCTAAGGTTTTGAAAGTATTAAAAATGTCAAATATGGACGAATTTGGTGGTTGTTCTGCCGTCAACCTGTACAGGTATTAAAGCAGAGCTTTACTGTATATTCAACCAGTATTATTGTCAGTGTCGGAAAAATGCGCTTCGGGGTCGTCGGGCAAGGCCTCCAGCATTCGCTGCAGCCCGCGAAACGCCTCAATAACACTCTGTCGCCGCACCGCTTCACGATCGCCGGCAAAGGTAAAACACCGGGTTTCCTGACGCAGCGAGGACTGTCCCGGCAGCTTCAGCACCCACGCGATCCAGACTGTGCCTACCGGTTTGTCCGCCGAGCCGCCATCCGGCCCGGCAATACCACTGGTGGCCACTGCGCAAGACACGCCGGTCGCCGCCAGGATGCCACGCGACATCGCCTCCACCGTCTCCCGACTGACCGCACCCGGCGCCTCAGGACCGGCAAAATAGCTACCCGGCACTTCCAGGAAATGCTGCTTGGCGTGATTGGAATAGGTTACCAGGCCGGTGTCAAACCAGTGCGAGCTCCCCGGCACGGCTGTTGCCGCCTGGGCAATCCAGCCGCCGGTGCAGGACTCGGCGGTAGCCATACGCAGCCCCCGGGCCAACACCTGCTCGCCGGTCTGCTGCGCCAATTGGTAGATCTCGTGTTCCATGGCGCGAGTGTAACACTGCACCTGCAACGCTCCCAGTACCGAACGCAGCTTTAACCAAACCGCCGCCTACACCAGACTGAAGCGTTCATCGAGCCAGCCTGTGATACCACCGATCATCTTTTTCACCGGCCGATTGAGCCGCGCCAGTCGCACGGCCGCTTTGTCGGCACCATTACAGTGAGGGCCGGCACAATAAACAACAAAAAGTGTGTCGTTGGCATATTGCGTCAGAGTTTCTGCGTTGATCCGACTATGGGGCAGATTGATCGCTGCCGGGATGTGACCATCGCGATAATCGTCCTCGCCACGCACATCCAGCAGAATAAAGTCCTGTCGCTTGTTGCTGATGGCGTGATGCACATCCCAGCAGTCTGTCTCAAACTGCAGCAGTGCTTCAAAATGCGCCAGGGCTGCCGCGCTGTCGGCTGCGGGTGGACGGGAAACGGCTGATGACATGATAGACCCTCCATTGTGAGTTCACGCGTATTGTCGAGCACAGGGGCGCATTCTGCTACTGGCCGGTAAGACAATGTTCGTATATATTCAGCCAACCCCGTGCCGGAGATTCTCCCCATGCATAATGTTGCCATCCTGGTTCACGACAAAATCGCGTTGTTTGAGCTGGGCTGCGCCGTCGAGCTCTTCGCTCTGCCACGGCCAGACCTGAAGGATTGGTACCAATGCGAGGTGGTGGCATTCTCCACTGCCCCCCTTGTTGCCACCGGCGGCATCAGCCTTGCGGTCAAACCGGTCACCACCCTCGCCGACTACACCATGATCATCGTGCCAAGCTGGGACACAAGCGGCAAGCCGGTGCCCGCGCCGATCAGCTCAGAACTGGTGTCTGCATTCAAGGCCGGCAAACGGATTCTGTCCTTCTGTTCGGGTGCGTTCCTGCTGGCCGGACTCGGGCTGCTTGATGACCGCAAGGCAACAACCCACTGGCGCTATGCGGAACAACTGAAAGCGTTATACCCGCTGATCCGGTATGAGGACGATGTGCTTTATGTCTACGACGGCAACATCGGCTGCTCTGCGGGCAGTGCCGCCGCAATCGACCTGGGCATGGAGGTCATTCGCGGGGATTATGGCTACCGTGTGGCCAACCATGTCGCTCGCCGCCTGGTCATATCGGCGCATCGCCAAGGGGGACAGTCGCAATTCGTCGAAACCCCCATGCCAGAAACACCGGGTCAGTTTGCCGAAGCACTGGACTGGGCGGTGACGAACCTCAGCTCACCGATCAGTATCAACGACTTTGCCCGCAAAGCGCGCATGTCGCGACGCACATTCGACCGGAGATTCAAAAGGACGTTTGGCCTGTCGCCCAAAGAGTGGATCACCACGCAAAGGCTGGACGCCGCCCGTCAACTTCTGGAAAGTTCGCGACACGATATGGAGAAAGTGGCTGAACGCTCCGGGTTCGGCAACGCTGCCATTCTGCGCCACCATTTCAGGCAGGCCATCGGCGTGTCACCGAAACGCTACCGGGAGCAATTTAGTCGGCCTTAAGCCAATGAGCCAGAGCTGAATGGTATTGTTCCCCGGCCGCTATGGTATCGTGGTGGACAAGATTACCAATCAGAGGTGACCAGTGAGCGATAAAAAGATACCTGTAGCTCTGGTGTTGGGCAGCGGCGGTGCGCGTGGCCTTGCTCATATAGGCGTTATTCGGGCTCTTCATGACAGTGGCAGGTATGATATCAAGGCCGTGAGCGGCTGCTCCATCGGTGCCTTGATCGGCGGACTTTATGCTGCCGGCAAGCTTGACGTTTACGAAAAATGGGCCACTGGGCTAAGTGCAACAGATGTCTGGGGGCTACTGGATTTTTCGTTCACCAAAACAGGAATTTTCAAGGGCGACCGTCTAATGGAAAAACTGGGTGAACTGGTTGGTGATCAGGACATTGAGCGATTGGACATCACTTTTTCAGCAGTTGCTTCTGATATAGAACACCGTCGTGAAGTTTGGCTGGATACCGGACCTCTTTTTGATGCCATCCGGGCATCAATTGCCATACCCGGTTTTTTTACGCCGGTATCACGGAATGGTTGCACCCTGGTTGATGGCGGACTTCTGAGCCCACTCCCCATCGCCCCCATCGTAAGGGTAGGATCGTCACATCTGATAGTGGTTACCTTAAATGGAGAAAAAAACAACGAGTTGAGTCTGCCTGATGGAAAGAAAACAACGGATCGTGAGCAAGGTTCGCAGAGTTGGCTGCAAGGTTTCAAAGAACGCTTCGGCCTGGAGTCCAGAACTGAAGACAGTGACTCCGGCATTGATATATTAAGCAATTCGCTGGAGGCCATGCAGGATCGCATTGCACGTTATCAAATGGCAGCCTATCGACCAGATAAACTTATTGAAATCCCGGTCAACGCCTGTGAGGCGCTTGAGTTCCACCGGGCAGAAGAAATGATAAAGCTGGGTTATAAAATTACGCGTGACGCTATTGACTCTGAATGATCAGTCGCCACGCCCGGTGTATTAACAATCTTCAGCAGCCATGGATTCAGCGTTTACATGGCACGTGACAGGCATGGGCCGGACGATCCGGATCGCTTCGGGACATTTCACGTGTCAACCAGGCCCCTGCGCCGAGCAATAATACGCCACCGTAAAGCATGCTGGATGACGGAACTTCGTTGAATATCAAAAACCCCAATAAAGTCGCCACCGCTGGTGAGACGATGACATCAACCAGCGAATAAAGATTGGCGCTAATCGATTTCAACACGATTGAGATGCCGAAATAGGCGAACCCAATGGATATCAGACCCAGTCCTGCGGCCCAGAGCAACACCGGTAAGGAGAGACCGAGACTTTCATAGCGGATCAATCCGGTGACATCACCGGGCCCGACAACGATCACAAAAGGCAACATGATCAGGGCCGCAAACAGCAAAGACCAGGCTATATCATTGCCGGTTTCGGTTTTGCCTTCATGGCGCATATAAGTAACCATGGCCGCATAGATCGCACCCACACCCAGCGCGACCATATTGCCAAGCATGTAACCTTCCTGCAGCGGCTTGGCTATAACAATCCCCGTCAGGGCAATTGCGAAAATAACAATAAAACTTTTCTTCGCCTTTTCACCCAGAAAAAACCAGGACAAAATGAAGGTAAAGAAAGGCGCAACGCTCCAGAAAATAACCGCATTGGCAATGGGTACCAGGGTCATGGCATAGTTGAAGAAGCCACTTTGGCCTGCAATCAATGCCCCGATGAGAGCAGTATCTTTCCAATTGCCACGGGGCAAGTGAAGCGCCTTTTTATTCGCTCGCGGTATCGCTATCATCAGAAACGCCGTTGCAAAAACGAACGCGTAAAACGTCAGTGTCTGAACCGGAATGCGGTCGTCTGTCAGTTTAACAAAAACGCCAATGGTAGCTTCCGACAGAGTAATCAAAGCCAGCAGCATCCAGGTTTTCATCAGCGCCTACTTTTTCTCTTGTTTGAATAAATTATTTCGATGCCGGTATCGGACACAGCTGGATCATAACAAGAATTGTGGCAAACCCCACGCCGGAAAGCTGCCAGCCTGATACAACTCATAGCCAACAGAACGGAAGTCTGACACGACCCTCACCCTCAGCAGCCAATCCGCTCTGCCCACCAATACCAGCCAAATCTTTAGCACCCGGCCTCATCGTTTCAACTGTTCTGGATGACAGAGGTTTGGTACTCTGTCGCATCTTCATTATCATTGCCCGGCCAGGATCAAACAGCAAGTGAAAACCAAGACCGAAACCGAACAGCACACCCCCATGATGCAGCAATACCTGCGCTTAAAAGCCGAGCAGCCGGACAACCTGCTGTTCTACCGCATGGGCGACTTTTACGAGCTGTTTCACCAGGACGCGGTTGACGCCGCCGGCCTGCTCGACATCACCCTGACCGCGCGCGGCAATTCCAACGGCAAACCCATTCCCATGTGTGGTGTGCCCTACCATTCGGCCGAACGCTACCTGGCCCGACTGGTGGAGCTGGGCCGCTCGGTGGCCATCTGTGAACAAATCGGTGACCCCGCCACCAGCAAAGGTCCGGTAGAACGGGCCGTCGTGCGCATTGTCACGCCGGGCACAGTCAGTGACGAAGCGCTGCTGAAAGAGCGCAGCGACTGTATCCTGCTGGCTCTGACCAGCTATCAGAACACCTATGGTCTGGCCTGGATGGACATCAGCGCTGGCCGCTTTCAGCTTTGTGAAGTACACAGCGAACAAGCCGCGCTGGCAGAGATTGAACGTATTCGCCCGGCCGAACTGCTGGTCAACGACGCACTGAACCTGCCCGCGGAACTGTCCGCCCGCGCCGGGTTGCGCCGCCGCCCGGTGTGGGAGTTCGACACCGACACCAGCTATCGCGCCCTGACCTCACACTTCAAAACCCGCGATCTGCGCAGTTTCGGCTGCGAAGACATGGCACTGGGCATTCAGGCCGCCGGTTGTCTGCTGGCCTATGCCAGGGACACGCAGCGTTCCGGACTGCCGCATATCCAGCGCATCGAAGTTGAGTTACCCGCTGATGCCCTGATCCTGGATGCCGCCAGCCGCCGCAACCTGGAACTGGATCGCAACCTGGCCGGCGGCAGCACCAATACCGTGATGTCAGTGCTTGATGCCACCTGCACGGCCATGGCCAGCCGCCTGCTCAGCCGCTGGCTGCACCGCCCGTTGCGCACCCGGGAAACCCTGCAGCAACGCCAGCACGCGGTCTCGTCGCTGAGCACCGACTATGCCTTTGAACAACTGCAACCGCTGCTGAAAAACGTCGGCGATATCGAACGCATCCTGTCCCGCGTGGCGCTGCGCTCCGCACGTCCCCGCGATCTGGCCCGCCTGCGCGACGCCCTGTGTGTGCTGCCGTCGCTGCAAAACACACTGGCGCCGATTGTGGCATCCTCATCATCACCACGCCTGCAAACACTGCAGCAGACGATTGCCGATTATCCGGCACTGGCCGATCTGCTGAGCCGGGCGCTGATCGAAAACCCGCCGGTGGTGATCCGCGAAGGCGGCGTGCTCGCCGACGGATATGACAGCGAACTGGATGAACTGCGCGGCCTGAGCACCAACGCCGGGCAGTACCTGATTGATCTGGAAATCCGCGAGAAGCAGCGTACCGGTCTGAGCACACTCAAGGTCGGTTATAACCGCGTGCACGGCTACTATATTGAAGTCAGCAAGGCACAGGCCGGCGAAATGCCCGCCGATTATCAACGCCGGCAAACACTGAAAAACGCCGAGCGTTACATCACCCCGGAATTAAAAACCTTTGAAGACAAGGTGCTGAGCGCCAACAGCAAAGCCCTGGCGCGGGAAAAAGCCCTGTACGACGCCCTCATGGAAACCACCGCCGAACAGCTCAGTGCCCTGCAGGACAGCGCCGCCGCCCTCGCCGAACTGGACGTGTTGTGCAATTTTGCCGAGCGCGCCCTCAACCTGAACTGGGCGCAGCCCGAACTCAGCGAGGAGCCCGGTATCTGGATTGAACAGGGCCGCCATCCGGTGGTCGAGCAAGTGCTGGAAAAACAGTTTGTCGCCAACGATACGCAACTGGATGACACGCAGCAGATGCTGATCATCACCGGTCCCAACATGGGCGGTAAGTCCACGTACATGCGGCAGACAGCATTGATCGTGCTACTGGCATTCTGCGGCAGTCATGTGCCGGCCAGCGCCGCGCGCATCGGACCGATCGACCGCATTTTTACGCGTATCGGCTCCTCCGATGACCTGGCTGGCGGCCGCTCCACCTTTATGGTGGAAATGACCGAAACCGCCAACATTCTGCATAATGCCACTGCGCAGAGCCTGGTGCTGATGGACGAGGTCGGCCGCGGCACCAGCACCTTCGACGGGTTGTCGCTGGCCTGGGCCAGTGCGGTGTATATCGCCCGGCGCCTGAACGCGCTGACCCTGTTTGCCACGCATTATTTTGAACTCACCACCCTGCCCGAGCTGCTGGACAATATCGGCAATGTACACCTGGACGCCACCGAGCATCAGCAAGGCATCGTGTTCATGCACACCGTCAAACCGGGCCCGGCGAATCAGAGCTATGGCCTGCAGGTGGCGCAACTGGCCGGCATACCGGCGGCGGTGATCAACAGCGCCCGCGCCAAGCTGCAGGAACTGGAGCAGCAGGTGATACCGGCAGCGTCAGCAGCCGCTGACATCGTCGCTGAGTCAGCGCCCGGGACGGCACCCCGCCGCGCCGCCACCCAGACAGTCAAACCGGCGCAAAACGACCTGTTTGCCAGCACCGCGCATCCGGCGCTGGAGCGCCTGGCCCAGCTTGACCCGGACGAGCTCAATCCCCGTCAGGCACTGGAATGGCTGTACGAAATCAGAAAAATGCTCTGACAAAGCCATATCAATCACCGGTGCAGCAATTGCCAGAGAACCTTGGCCCCGACGGCCAAGGTGCTCTATAATGCCGCATCGTTTTACTCTTGACTGGAAGGCATCATGACATTCGTAGTGGGTGAAAATTGCATTAACTGTAAACATACGGACTGTGTGGAAGTCTGCCCGGTAGACTGTTTCTACGAAGGCCCCAACTTCCTGGTCATCCATCCCGATGAGTGCATCGACTGCGCTCTGTGTGAGCCCGAGTGCCCGGTGGATGCCATTTTTGCCGAAGACGAGCTGCCCGACGATCAGAAGGATTTCCTCGAGCTCAATGCCGACCTGGCAGAGAAATGGCCAAACATCACGCAGATGAAGCCACCTCTGGAAGACGCCGAAAAGTGGAACGGTGTGGCCGGCAAGATTGAGCACCTGATCAAGGATGCCGGCTAAGCCCTGTCTCCGGCGCCGTTTACCTGACTCGCCTCAAAAGAACGCATCCAGATCGTAGCCTTCGCGCGCTGCCAGACGGCGCAGTCTGCGCATGGCCTCGATCTGGACCTGCCTGACCCGCTCACGCGTCAGCCCCACATCCTCACCCACCTGTTCAAGTGTACCCGCAGCAAATCCGTCCAGCCCAAAACGACGGATCAGCACACCACGCTGCCGCTCGCTCAGTTCCGCCAGCCAGCGTCTCAAGGTGCTGCAACTGCTCCTGTTGTGTTGTCGCAGTGCCGGATCTGTGCCGCGCAGTTCATCGATAAAGGTATCAGCGTCCAGGGACTCGATATCGGGCAATGATTCACCGGAGTCGTAACTGGATTCGTGGCAGTTCAACAGCTCCTCCAGCTCTGCCAGCGGCCGCGACAGATAGTCCGCCAGCTCACTGCGACGCGGGCGCCGGCCCAAACGATGCGACAGCTCAGCCTCATGGCGCAGGCACTGGCTTATATCCTTGATGACATGCACAGGTAAGCGCACGTTGCGGGCATGATTCATGATGGCGCGTTCGATGCTTTGACGTACCCACCATGTGGCATAGGTGGAGAACCGGAAGCCACGCTCCGGGTCGTACTTGTCTACCGCGCGCATCAATCCGATATTGCCTTCTTCAACCATGTCCAGCAAGGTCAGGCCGCGATGACGGTAGCGCCTGGCAATGCTGATGACCAGGCGCAGATTATGACGGATCATCTGCTGCCGACTGGACTCATCACCGTCCCGGGCCGCCCGCGCCAGCTTAAGTTCCTGCGTGTATTCCAGCACCCCAATCGGGCTAATGTCCTTTATATATCGCTGTTCAGCGTATACCGAGTTGCTATCCGTAGCATTCCATCCCTGTTTATCCATAACAATCATTTTCCTTTTTATTGTATGAAGAACGATCAGACAATATCACAGGAAAAAGCCGGAAAAACAGGGCTTGAAATGGAAATCAGGCAGCAACTGGATAAACTGTGCGCAATATCACAGTTCAAAAAATATCATGGCAGATATTGTTAACGACTGGGCAAAAACCTGACCGGGTCGGTCGGCTTGCCATCAACGCGCACTTCAAAATGCAGCATGTCGCGACCATTGGGACCGGAGCCCATCTCGGCAATCTTGTCACCGGCTCGCACACGGTCACCCTCACCCACTACCATGGTGCGATTGTACATGTAGGCGCTCAGATGCCGGGCACTGTGGCGCAAAATCACCAGATTGCCGGCCCCCTGAATACCACTGCCGGCATAGACCACATCGCCGTCAGCCGCTGCGAACACAGCCTGACCCTGCATCCCGGCAATGTCGACGCCGCGGTTGGCACCGGACTCGGAAAACATGCTCAACATGCGCCCGTCAGCTGGCCACTGCCAGCTCACACCCTCAACCTGTCGGGTATTGACGCTGCCTGTACGACGGGCATCGATGGCGGCCTGCGGGCGTTGGCCGGTCGTGGTGGCCAGCTCGCCGGCGGGTGAGGCCGGGATATCCGGCAAGGCACTGATGGCTGATTCGGACACGCCGGAGTCAGCCAGGTTAAGCCGTTGGCCCGGATAAATGGTGTACGGTGCAGACAGGTTATTGACCAGCGCCAGGCGCCGGTAATCGATATTGTGTGTCCAGGCGATAGAGTACAGTGTGTCACCGCGGGCGACGGTGTGGGACCCGGGAGCAGCGCTGGCGCTTTGTTGCGGCGCAGCCGTTGCAGGCGGTACCGCAGTTGACTGCTGCTGACTCGCATCGGGCTGAGCATCTGCCGGCAAGGTACTGCGGCTGATCGTGGTACGTCCGATACCTCCCGCCACCGTTACCGGGCGCACAACCGTGGTGCTGGCCCCAACCGATTCACTGTTGCTGGCATTGCTGTCCGATGACGTAACCTCCGGTCTGCGCCTTGGTGTTGCCGGCACTTCCTGACCGTTACTCACTATCACAGGCGGGGTTCGTTCCAGAGCGCTGCTGCGATCGTCCATGGGCGCCTGATAATCGCTGGCACAACCTGCCAGCAGCAACACGCAGGCCGCGGCCAGTGGCATACGTTGCCGGAACCGTGTCCCGGGTTTGTGTTCGATTTTGGAAATAGCGCGATGAAACAGACTCATGAAGACAACACCTCAAACAACAGCGAGACGACACATCATAAACTGCGGCGCCATGTTATACCATGTCAACCGCGGGCCAACCGTGAAAACCCCATAATCACACCGTAACCCAGCACCGCACACACCAACGCCGCCAGTACGGTGCCAACATCCGCCGCTGGCACCACATCACCCTGCCAGGGCCACAGCACGATCAGCGACGCCGCCAGCATGCCGATGATAAACGCGTAACTTTGTTCCCGGTAATAACGAAAGGTCCACGACAGCAGATGCGCAAACGACAACAGGCCGACAATACAGCCCAGGGCGAACACCATAATCACATCGAGCTGAAAACTGCGCAGGGCCGTCAGTACATATTCATACACACCCAGCAACAGCAACAGGAAAGCCCCGGAAATGCCCGGCAGGATCATTGCACAAATTGCGATCATGCCACTGAAGAAGATATAAATCAGTGTGGTACTGCCGGCCACCGGATTCAAAACCGCGGTTAACGCGGTCAGCGTAAAACCGACGCCAAACAACAGGACCTTGAACAGCGTCCAGCGACCGGCGTCCGCGCGCAGCAACCAGCACGACGCCAGCACCAGCCCCATAAAAAACGCCATGACCAGCACGAAATGGTTTTCCAGCAGGAATAGCACGGTATTGGCCATCAGGATCAGGCTCAGCAGGACGCCCGACAGCAGCGTCAGCAGAAATGCTCCGTGAATCTGTTGCCAGAATGCCCGCGGGCCTTGCTGCCAAAGCGTTCTCAGCGCCAGTGGATGGCATTGCTTGAGGGCATTGATCAGGGCTTCATAGATACCACTGATCACCGCAATAGTGCCGCCGGACACACCCGGCACGGAATCCGCCACACCCATCGCCATACCTTTGAGAAACAGCACCAGGCGGGCCCGGAACACGGTCGGCGCTGCTGCCATCAGTACTGCACCTGGCCAATATACAACGGCACAAAATTAACCGCTTCCAGCACCCGACGATGGAACTCGTCACCGTCACGCTCGATCAGCAACAACTCCTGCCCGCCGCGCTCCGATCCCACCGGAATCACCAGCCGGCCGCCATCGGCGAGCTGGGCCAGCAGATCAGATGGCACCTGTTGCGGCGCGGCCGCCGCGATGATGGCATCAAATGGACCGTGCTCGGCCCAGCCCAGGCTGCCATCGTCGTGCTTGGAACGCACATTGCGCAGATTAAGCAACGACAGATTGCGCCGCGCCTTTTCCAGCAAGGGCTGGATGCGTTCGACCGTCCACACCCGCTCGGCGAGCTGCGCAATCACCGCGGTCTGGTAACCACAGCCGGTACCTATTTCCAGTACCCGGGGTATCTTGCCCTGCTCCGGGGAACGATTGCCCAGCACCGCTTCCGTCATCCGCGCCACCACAAAGGGCTGCGATATGGTCTGGCTGTACCCGATGGGCAACGAGGTATCTTCATACGCCCGGTGCGACAGCGCTTCATCCAGAAAAATATGGCGCGGCACGGTGCGCATCACATCGAGCACGGCCCAGTTTTTAATGCCTTTATCAAGCAATGAGGCGATCATGCGCTCGCGTGTGCGTTGCGAGGTCATGCCAATGCCTGCCAGATTTGGAGTATTCAACCGCTAGTTCCCGCCGTGCTTGTTATAAGTTCATGTAAAACTGCCGTGGCGTATGTCCCGGTCGGCAGCGTGAATTCGATTTCCAGTGTGCCGGTGTCGGGCCGCCGATAGTCTAATGCCTTCACCGGCAAACGCAAACTGCGTCGCTCCTGTCTCAGCCCGAAACGCGGCAAGGCGGTGCTGAAGACGGCCCACTCTTCTGCCACCGCCTGTTCCAGCGCCGCAGTCTCTGCTGTGCTGGCCAACTCGCCCTGCCCCCACAACGGCCCTGTGGGATGAATATCCATCTCCGCCAGCCTGCGTGGCAGCGAGGTGTCTGCTGTTGACGACACAAACACACTGCCACTGCCGTCCAGATTCATGACATCACCTGTCAGGTACTGATTCCAGTTGCCCGCAGCCACGCGCCGGGCCAGCAGCGCATTGAACAGCGCCGAGCGCGCCGCCGACAACCACATGCCACGCTCCAGTCGGCCCCGCGGCTTGCTGTTGCCGGTAAACCAGGCCTCGGCATGGCTCAGGTTGGCATGGCCAAAACGCTGTTCACCAAAATAGTTCGGCACCCCGGACTGCATGATCGCCTGCAGGCGCCCATCCAGATCCTGCCAGGCCGCTGCTGCCGCCACGCCGGCCACGGGTTCAACGTCGCGCAACCGGATGCAAAACCGGTTACTTTGATGACTACCGCGCCGCAACTTTTTATGGTTACGCAGTTGCTGCACTATGCACAAGGTATCTGATGACAGTCCGGCCAGGCCACTGACATCCTTGCCGGGACTGTGCAGACTGAACCACTGCGTGCAGACACCCTGTTTGTCCTTGAGTCCGGACCAGCTGATGTCAGCCGCACGCAAGCCGGTTGCCCGCGCCAGGCGCCCGGCCACATCACTGGTCGACAGACCGGTTTTGCGAATCTGCAGCCACAGATGCTCCCCCTCACCGCTGCAGTCAAAGCCCAGCACTTCGTCGACGATGAAGTCCTCCGGCACCTGCTTGAAGCGGGCGTGCAACAGCGGCATTCCGAGACTGCGTGGCAGTGGCGGCAACTCCACTTAACGGTACAGCACAACAACAGCGTGCGTTTCTATGCCTTCGCGGCGCCCGACAAACCCCATGCCCTCAGTGGTTGATGCCTTCACATTGACGCGTTCGACGTCAACGTTCAGCAACTCCGCCAGGCGTTTACACATGGCCGGGGTATGTGGCGCCATTTTCGGTGCCTGCGCCAGAATGGTCATGTCGGCGTTGGCCAGCGTCCAGCCGCTGTCCGTCATCATCGCCACTACCTGCTGCAGCAACAAACCACTGTCCACATTCTTATAGGCAGCATCGTTGTCCGGAAAGTGCCGCCCGATATCGCCGCGCCCCAGCGCGCCCAGAATGGCGTCACACAGAGCGTGAATCAGGGCATCGCCATCGGAGTGCGCAAGCAGGCCGCGTTCATAGGGTATTGTCACGCCGCCCAGCACCAGCGCACGCTGGTCATCGGGCTCGGCAAATCGGTGTGCATCATAACCGTGCCCGGTTCTGATATCTTTCATTCCAGTATGCCTGTGTATGCGAATGGTTCATTGTCAGCCACTGAGCGGGTTTCCAGCACCTGTGCCTGCAGGATCAGTTCAGCCAGCTGCAGATCCTCGGCATAGGTAATCTTGATATTGTCCTTGTGGCATGGCACCAGTTGCGGGCGCAGTCCGGCCCATTCCATGGCAGACGCTTCGTCAGTGAGTGTGACACCTGACGCCGATGCATCACGCAAAGCCTGCCGCAGACGTTCAAAGGGAAACAGTTGTGGTGTACACGCGGCCCACAGGTCGGTGCGATCAACCGTTTGCGCCACACAGCCGCCATCGCCTGCCCGTTTCAGGGTATCGCTCACCGGCAAGGCGAGTAATCCGCCATCGCACTCTGTTCGGGCCAACGCAAGCAAACGCAGCATGTCATCCACGCGCACGCAGGGCCGCACCGCGTCATGCACCAGCACCCAGTCGTCGGGGCCGGCCAGATCAGCCAGTGCATCCAGGCCGTTAAGCACCGATTGCCAGCGGTCGTCGCCACCGTTGCAGGTCAGTACCTTGTCCCGGCCCGGGTCGCGTACCGGATTGTGTCTTGCCCAGTGCGTATCATCCGGACTCAACACCAGCATGATGCGTTTGACATCGGCCAGCGCTGCCAGCCGGGCAAGCGACAGTGACAACACTGTCTGCCCGTTGAGTTGCAGATACTGCTTGGGGATGGAAACCTGCATGCGGCTGCCGATACCGGCAGCGGGGACAACAGCCCAGATAGTCATAGGCCTATTCGATTATCATATAAAAAGTTTCGTCTTCGCGGGTCATACCCAGATCGGCGCGAGCGCGCTCTTCCACGGCTTCAAGCCCGTTTTTCAGATCCAGCACTTCATTTTCCAGCATCTGGTTGCGCAGGCGCAGGGTCTCGTTTTCCTGTTGCTGAACGGCCAATTGTGCTTCCATCTGACGCAGCTCGGCGACGCCGCCGTCGCCAACCCAAAGACGCCATTGCAAACCCAGAAAAACCAGAACCAGCGCTGCCACCAGTGCTTTCATAAACCAATGACCCAGTTGTCAGTCAGGATGGTGTGATCAGTTAACGTGACGGAACTCCTCGATACCGCGGTAAATCGCCTTGCTGCCCAGCTCCTGCTCAATACGCAGCAGACGGTTGTACTTGGCAACCCGGTCCGAGCGACACAGAGAGCCGGTCTTGATCTGGCCGGCACCGGTTGCCACGGCCAGGTCGGCAATCGTGGTATCTTCGGTTTCACCCGAACGATGCGAAATCACCGCTGTGTATCCGGCTTTGCGTGCCATACGGATCGCCGCCAGCGTTTCACTCAGTGTACCGATCTGATTGAACTTGATCAAAATGGAATTGGCGATGTTTTCCTCAATACCACGGGCCAGAATCTCGGTGTTGGTGACAAACAGATCATCGCCAACCAGCTGCACTTTGTTGCCGATCTTGCGGGTCAGGCGGGCCCAGCCGTCCCAATCACTTTCATCCATGCCGTCTTCAATGGACAGGATATCGTAATCAACCGCCAGCTTGGCCAGGTAGTCGGTAAACTGCGCGGCATCATAGACCGCGTTTTCACCTTTCAGATTGTATTTGCCATCCTTGTAGAATTCCGACGAGGCACAGTCGAGCGCCAGACGGATATCGCTACCCATTTTCAGACCGGTGCTTGCCACCGCCGTCATGATCGCATCCAGCGCGGCGGCGTTGGATGGCAGATTGGGCGCAAAACCACCTTCGTCTCCCACCGCAGTGTTCAGCCCCTGCTTCTTCAGTACTGACTTCAGGCTGTGGAATATCTCGGCGCCATAACGCAGCGCCTCGGCAAACGTGGGCGCACCCACCGGCTGCACCATGAACTCCTGAATGTCGACGTTGTTGTCAGCGTGTTCGCCGCCGTTGATGATGTTCATCATCGGCACCGGCAGGCTCATGCTGTCGCGGGTGCCGTTGAGTCCCGCTATCCACGCATACAGTGGCTGCCGGTTTGCCTGTGCAGCGGCCTTGGCGGCTGCCAGTGACACCGCCAGAATGGCATTGGCGCCCAGCTTGGCCTTGTTGGGTGTGCCATCCAGCTCAATCATCATCTTGTCGATGGCGGCCTGATCCGCAGCATCATGGCCCAGCAGCAGATCACGGATATCCTTGTTGATATGCCCTACCGCTGTCAGCACACCCTTCCCGAGGTAGCGGGCAGGATCCTTGTCGCGCAACTCAAGCGCCTCGCGGGAACCGGTAGAGGCGCCCGAAGGCGCGCAGGCGCTGCCCATGATGCCGTTATCCAGCGTCACGTCAGCTTCAACAGTCGGGTTGCCGCGTGAGTCCAGCACTTCCCGTGCGCAAATGTCTTTGATGATAGCCATAATGTTTCCTGTTGTGTATCGCCAGCGATGCTGGTTTAAAAGTAAGAATCTAACTCAAAAGTAAACGTTGAACGTCTGAAATCATAAAAACAGGGCTTAGTGTCTGGCACATTACTCCGTATCAAGCGGTGGAAACTGTTTTACCAGATCATCAATCTGTTTCATCTGCAGCAGAAACGGCTCCAGCTTGTCCAGCGGTAAGGCGCAGGGTCCGTCACACAATGCCTTGTCCGGATCCGGGTGCGCTTCCAGAAACAGCGCCGCCAGCCCCTGACTCATGCCGGCGCGGGCCAGGGTTGTGACATCGGCACGGCGACCATCGGCGCTGGCGGCCAGGCCACCGGGTTTCTGCAGGGAATGGGTAACGTCAAACATCACCGGGTAACGGAATTTTTTCATCACTGAAAAACCCAGCATGTCCACCACCAGGTTGTTGTAGCCAAAGCTGGAGCCACGCTCGCACAGCATTAACTTGTTGTTGCCGGCTTCCTCAAATTTGCGCAGGATATGTCGCATCTCCTCCGGCGCCAGAAACTGGGCTTTTTTGATATTAATGAACGCACCGGTGCGCGCCATCGCCGCGACCAGATCGGTCTGTCGCGACAGAAAAGCAGGCAGTTGCAGAATATCAGCCACCTGCGCCACCGGCTCGGCCTGCGCCGGCTCATGAATATCAGTCAGCACCGGCACGTTGTAGCGGCTCTTGATCGCCTGCAGTATCTTCAGGCCATTGACCAGCCCGGGACCGCGATAAGAATTGATCGACGAACGGTTGGCTTTGTCGAAGGAGGCCTTGAACACGTAGGGAATACCCAGACGAGCACAAACGTCAACGTAGTGCCCTGCCACTTCCATGGCCAGCTCGGCCGATTCCAGCACGTTCATGCCGCCAATCAGCACAAATGGCAAATCATTGCCAAAGCGGACCTGCTCATTAAGCTGCAGATGAATGTCGCCGGCGCTGTTGGTGTCAGAACGGGTCATATCGGCTCGGCTGTCTGGGTGTCTGTACTGGCCGCCTGATGCGCCAGCGCGGCGTTCACGAAACCGGTGAACAGCGGGTGTCCGTCACGCGGCGTCGAGGTGAATTCGGGGTGGAACTGACAGGCCACAAACCAGGGGTGATCCGGCGCCTCGATAACCTCGACCAGCTCACCATCCATGGAGCGGCCGGCAATGATCAGGCCAGCCGCCTGCAAGGCATCGACGTAATTGTTGTTGACCTCATAACGGTGCCGGTGACGCTCAACAATCACATCCTTGCCGTAACACTGATGCGTCAGTGAACCCGGTTCCAGGCGGCATTGCTGGCCACCCAGGCGCATGGTGCCACCCAGGTCAGAGTTTTCGTCGCGGGTCTCGACACCGCCTGCGGCGGTCACCCATTCGCTGATCAGGGCCACGACCGGATCTTTGCTGTCGGGTTTGAATTCACTGCTGTGCGCTTCCGGCATGCCCGCCTTGTTGCGCGCATATTCAATCACCGCGACCTGCATGCCCAGGCAGATGCCCAGGTACGGAATCTTGTTTTCCCGGGCGTACTGGACGGTAGTGATCTTGCCTTCCACGCCGCGCAGGCCAAACCCGCCGGGCACCAGAATGGCATGCACGCCTTCCAGCAGCGAGGTGCCGTGCACCTTGATGTCGCTGGAATCGATGTATTTGATATTGACGCGGGTGCGGGTCTGGATACCGGCATGGCTGATGGCTTCAATCAGCGATTTGTAGGCTTCCAGCAGCTCCATGTATTTACCGACAATGGCAATATTGACTTCGCGGTCAGGATTGAGCTTGGCATCCACCACCCGGTCCCACTCGGTCAGATCCGCTGGCGGACAGTCCAGGCCGAATTTGTTGACAATGATTTCGTCCAGATGCGCCGCGCGCAACATGGAGGGTACACGGTAAATGGTATTGGTATCGGGCAACGACACCACAGCGGGCAGATCCACGTTGGTAAACAGGGCTATCTTGCGACGCGCCGATTCGGCTATTTCCTGCTCGGAGCGGCAGATCAGCACATCAGGCTGAATACCAATCGAGCGTAGCTCCTTGACGGAATGCTGGGTAGGCTTGGTTTTGGTTTCGCCGGCGGTGGCGATATACGGCACCAGCGTCAGATGCATGAACAGGGCGTGTGCCGAGCCCAGTTCGACACGCATTTGCCGGACCGCTTCCAGGAAGGGCTGGGATTCAATGTCACCCACGGTGCCGCCAATTTCTACCAGCGCCACATCGGCGCCGGCAGCGCCATCAATCACACGGCGTTTGATTTCATCGGTAATATGCGGAATCACCTGAATGGTGGCACCCAGATAATCACCGCGACGCTCACGCCGGATGACTTCTTCGTATACCCGACCGGTGGTGAAATTGTTGCGTGCGCTCATCGTGGTGCGGATAAAGCGCTCATAGTGACCCAGATCCAGATCGGTTTCTGCGCCATCTTCCGTGACAAACACTTCGCCGTGCTGAAACGGGCTCATGGTACCGGGATCCACGTTGATATACGGGTCCAGTTTGAGCATGGTTACTTTGAGTCCGCGGGCTTCGAGAATCGCCGCGAGAGATGCTGAAGTGATGCCTTTGCCGAGCGAGGAGACAACCCCACCGGTAATGAAAATATATCGCGTCATTAACGCCCCATCCTATGTCACTGATGGGGCTACAGGTTACCAGAAGCGCCCAACATCGACAAACTAAATATGATCCTGTCGTGAAGGCATTTGCCAGCGCACTGCCCAGCCCGCACCTTCATCAACAGCCTGAAATCCGTCACACACACCGACCCCGACTATCCAGGCCAGCTTATTATCAATATATAACAGCGGAGTCCGCTCTCGCACCCAGGGAGGAATAGCCGACTCCTGTAAAATTTTTTTCAGCGGCCGTCTGGGACGACCCGGCAAGGCGCACTGCTCGCCACCCTGACGATAACGGATCACACACTCACCGACCGGAAAGCGCATGGCCTGATCCCGGGCACTGCCGGCAGGTGCCTGATACAAGCGCAGTATGCCGTTACCGGGCAACACCCGGGCAACAAAACGGCCATCTCCCTGCGGCTGCCAGGCATACCCCTCGGCCGGCGTGGGCGGCACCGGGTCCAGCGCCTCCAGCACATGCAACTGGCCGGCAAATCGACGTAATTGCCAATGCTGCCAGTTGACCTCTGGCTGTGCGTCTTCACCGGCCCCCAGTAACTCAACCTGTACGCGCTGCACCAGACGCCAGCCCGGTGTCTGCCCGGTCTCGCGCAGCAGCCAGTGACGAATCACCAGCCGTTGCCTGGCGGCGGACAGAGCCTGCAACCCGGCACAGGCCAGGCGATCGCCGTCGGGCGCCAGGGTGTCCAGGTCCCGCCCGGCCAGTTCGCCCAGTATCTGGTCGGCATCGGCTCCAAGCATTGCCGTGCGCGTCACGCTTTGCCGCCAGCCCGGCCAGTGCGACGCTAGCGACGGCATGATGTGCTGTCGCAAAAAGTTCCGGCTCAGACGGTCATCGTCATTGCTGTCATCTTCCACCCAGCGCACCGCATGGCGGGCCGCCCAGTTTTCCAGTTGCTCGCGTGGCAACGCCAGCAGTGGCCGCCACAGGATGCCAGCCCCCAGTATGCGGCTTTCCGGCATGCCGGCCAGACCTCGCGGACCGGCGGCGCGCAACAGGCGCAGCATCACGGTCTCCAGCTGATCATCCTGGTGATGGGCCAGCAGCAACGCTTCGTCAGCCGCCAGCTCCTGCTCAAATACCTCATAACGCACTGTCCTGGCCTCCGCCTCCAGGCCCTGACCCGTCACCCTTGAGACCCTGACCTGATGCGCGACAAAGGCTATATCCAGGTCGCGGCACACTGCCTGACAATGTGCCTGCCAGTCCGCCGCATGAGCACTGATACCGTGATTGACATGCACCACCCGCAGCCCGGCAAAGGGCCAAGCCGACTGGTCCGGGGCCGCCTGCGCCATAATCCGACGACAGGCATGCAACAGCACCATGGAATCCAGGCCTCCGCTGACACCCAGAACCAGCCGCTGACAGGCCGGATACTGCTGCCGCAAACGCAATAGCGAAGTCGCCAGGACCTGTTCGAGATCCTGGCGATCAGTTGCCAGCAAGTTCATTTGCGTGCGGGAATAGTCGGGTTCAGTCGGTTGGCTGCCCATGCTGACGATCAGCTACTGATGCCATAACTCATCAGACGTTTGTAACGACGCTGCACCAGATCGTCAATCTCCATGTTCTGCAGACGCTCAACCTGGTCAATCAAAGCCGTTTTCATGTTGGCAGCCATCGCCTTCACATCACGGTGCGCGCCACCCAGCGGCTCCGGAATGGTGGTGTCAACAATACCCAGCTCTTCCAGGCGGGTCGAGGTTACACCCATGGCTTCAGCCGCGTCGGGGGCATGCTCGGACGATTTCCACAGAATGGTGGCACAACCTTCCGGCGTGATCACGGTATAGGTGGAGTACTGCAACATGTTCAGATGATCCGCAATGCCAATGGCGATGGCACCACCGGAGTTGGCCTCACCGGTAACGGTGGCAATCAGCGGTGTTTTCACCCGCGACATCATGGCCATGTTCTCGGCGATGGCTTCGTTGATACCACGCTCCTCGGCGTCGATACCCGGGTAAGCACCGGGCGTATCAATAAAGGACAGCACCGGCAGCTTGAAACGCTCGGCCAGCAGAATCAGGCGGCGCGCCTTGCGGTAGCCTTCCGGACGTGGCATGCCGAAGTTGTGACGTACCTTTTCCTTGGTGCCACGGCCTTTCTGGTGGCCAATGACCATCACCGGTTTGCCGTCCAGCCGCGCAATACCGCCAATCAGCGCCATGTCGTCAGCAAACAGACGATCACCGTGCAATTCATCAAAATCATCAAAGATATATTGAATGTAATCAAGGGTATAAGGTCGCAGCGGATGACGCGCAACCTGCGAGATCTGCCACGGGCTGAGATTGCCGTAAATCTTCTCGGTCAGCTTGGTGTTCTTTTCCTTAAGCTTTTGAATTTCATCACTAATATTGAGGTCGTTGTCATCGCTGACAAGACGCAGCTCGTTAATCTTGACTTCAAGATCAGCAATGGGTTGTTCAAAATCCAGATAATTCGGGTTCATAATCGCTTCTGTTCCGGCCTGAGTCGGTCAATTAGGGGTGTAATGATAGCAAATATAAGCATCAGCGGTAAGCAATGCTGACAGCGTTTGTGCCACACAGCAGATGCAGCTCCTGAATAAGGTTCTGATCGGGCAATACCTGCCAGTGCTCTCCCAGTTGTAAACAACCGGCGATTTCCGGTCGCTGATAACGTATTCGCACCGGGCAGCTCGGCGGTGTTTCCGGTGGCATCAGCTCGGCATTGGGCGGCACCGGATAACCGTCCGCGTGTTCGTTAGCGCTCCCGGACGCGGCGGGCGCTGCCAGTCGATAAGGTTGCAACACCCCCGCCAGGCGCGCCGTAAAATCGGGCGCCAGACTTTCGGACTGCAAATCCAGTTCAATGGCCTTGGCAAACCGCTGCCGGGCCTGGGTCAGGTTCAGCACCTCCCGCGCCCTGCCCCGCATGGCACCTTTAAAGTCATCCATGGACACCTGGCAATCCACCATCAGAATGGCATCCTTTTGCAGCAGCTCACGGAATTGCTCGTACTCCTTGGCAAACAGGGAGATCTCCAGGCGACCGCTGCGATCATCCAGCGTGATAAAGGCGATATTATCACCACGCTTACTGCGCATCGTGCGAGTGCTCACCAGCAGACCCGCCACCCACTGACTTTCACGTTCCGGGCGCAGATTCGCCAGCCGGTCCCGTGTCAGTTGCTTCAGCTCGGGCAGGTATTCATCAATCGGGTGGCCACTGAGATACAAACCCAGTGTGTCACGTTCGGCCTGCAGACGTTTCTGCTGCGTCCAGGGTCGCACGTTAACAACGCCGGCACTGATTTCGGGTTCCGGCACCGGTGCAATGTCACCAAACATGTCCAGCACACCGGCGGCCTGATTGCGGCTGCTTTGCTCAGCCGCCTGCACGGTATCCGGTAGCGCTGCCATCAGCTGCGCCCGCGTAGTATCGGTGTCGGCAGCCACCAGGTGGTCCAGCGCCCCGGCCCGGATCATGGCTTCCAGTGCCCGTTTGTTGACGGTGCGCAGATCCACGCGTGAACAGAAATCCAGCAGCGACTGGAACGGCCCACCCGTATTGCGCGCGGCAATGATGGCATTAATGGGCCCTTCGCCCAGGCCCTTGATGGCGCCCAGGCCGTAGACAATCTCGCCCTGCTGGTTGACGGTGAAGTTGTAGGCACCCACGTTTACATCCGGCACCACCAGCGGCAGCTTCATCTCGCGGCACTCTTCGATCAGGGTCACCACTTTATCGGTGTTCTGCATATCCGCCGACAGCACCGCCGCCATAAAATAGGCCGGGTAATGTTTTTTCAGCCACGCAGTCTGATAAGACACCAGCGCGTAGGCCGCCGAGTGTGATTTGTTGAAGCCATAACCGGCAAACTTTTCCATCAGGTCAAAAATCGAACCCGCCAGCTCGGCACTGATGCCGCGCTCGGCCGCCCCGGTCAGGAAGAAGCTGCGTTGCTTGTCCATCTCTTCCTGTTTCTTTTTACCCATGGCGCGGCGCAGCATGTCCGCGTTGCCCAGACTGAAATTGGCCAGTACCTGGGCAATCTGCATCACCTGTTCCTGATACAGGATGACACCGTAGGTATTTTTCAGCACCGGCTCCAGGTCCGGGTGCGGATAACTGCTGTCGGCGCGGCCGTGTTTTCGATTGATAAAGTCGTCCACCATGCCCGACTGCAATGGGCCGGGCCGGAACAGTGCCACCAGGGCCACAATGTCTTCAAAGCAGCTGGGCAACAGCTTGCGGATCAGCTCTTTCATGCCGCGCGATTCGAGCTGGAACACCGCCGTGGTTTCAGCGCGCTGCAACAGCTCATAAACCCGCATGTCGTCCAGCGGAATGCTGCGAATATCAAGCTTGTCTTCCTGATGCGCGGCTTCCTGCGCGTTGATCATTTTGACAGCCCAGTCAATAATGGTCAGGGTACGCAGACCAAGAAAGTCGAACTTGACCAGACCGGCAGTTTCCACATCATTCTTGTCAAACTGGGTGACCAGGCTGTCACCGTTCTCGTCACAGTACAGCGGCGAGAAGTCGGTCAGGCGCGTCGGTGCGATCACCACACCCCCGGCGTGCTTGCCGACATTACGCGTAATGCCTTCCAGCTTGAAGGCCATCTCCATGATTTCCTGCGCGTCCTCATCGCTGTCGATGAACTCCGGCAACTGCGGCTCCATCTCCATGGCCTTGGTCAGGGTCATACCCGGCTCAAACGGAATCAGTTTGGACAGCTTATCCGCCAGACCATAGGACTTGCCCTGAACCCGCGCCACATCACGCACCACCGCTTTTGCCGCCATGGTGCCAAAGGTGATGATCTGCGATACCGCCTCCTTGCCATACAGTTCTGCCACGTGAGCGATCACCCGGTCACGGCCTTCCATGCAAAAGTCGACATCAAAGTCGGGCATGGATACCCGTTCCGGGTTCAGGAAACGCTCGAACAGCAGGTCATAACGCAGCGGATCCAGGTCGGTAATGCCCAGGGCGTAGGCCACGATGGAACCGGCGCCGGAACCCCGGCCCGGCCCGACCGGGATATCATTGTTCTTGGCCCACTGGATAAACTCCATCACGATCAGGAAGTAACCGGGAAAACCCATCTGGATGATAACGTTGAGCTCAAAATCCAGGCGTTCATAGTAGGGCTGGCAGAACGCGGCAAATTCTTCCTCCGGCGCCTGCTTGCCGCGAATTTCGCGGAACAGTCTGGGCAAGTGCTGGTCCAGACCCTCACGGCTGATTTGCCGGAAAAACTCATCCATGGTGAGCCCCTCGGGGACCGGATAATTCGGCAAATAGGGTTTGCCCAACTCCAGCTCCAGGGTGCAGCGCCGCGCAATCTGCACCGTGTTCTCGATGGCTTCGGGCAGATCGTCGAACAGCGACATCATTTCTTCCGCGCTGCGCAGATACTGCTGCTCGGAGTAATGCCGGGGCCGGCGCGGATCGTCCAGCGTGCGGCGCTCATGAATGCAGACGCGCACCTCGTGCGCCTCAAAATCCTCACTGTTGATAAACCGCACATCATTGGTCGCCACGACCGGGCAGCCGGTCTCCGAGGCCAGTTGCACAGCCGCCTGCAGGTAAGCTTCCTCACCCTGACGCCCGCAGCGTTGCAGTTCCAGGTAGAAGCGCCCCGGGAACAGGCCCATGTACTCATCCAGCACCGCACGCGAGGTGGCATGGTCGCTTTCGATCAGCGCGCGGCCGACTTCACCGGTCATGCCACCGGACAGCGCAATCAGGCCCCCGGCGTTGGCCTGCAGCCAGTCGCGGCGCAACAGTGGTTCACCGTGGCCCTGCTTTTCGGTATAGGACAGGGAAATCAGCCGGGTCAGGTTGCGGTAACCTTCCAGGTTCAGCACCAGCAACACCAGCGGAAACGGTTTATCCGGGCGCTCGGGATTTTCCAACAGCACATCGCAGCCGCACACGGGCTTTATACCCTGCGCCATCGCTGCGGTATAAAACTTGATCATGGCAAACAGGTTGGCGTGATCGGTCACCGCCACTGCGGGCATACCCATTTTGGCAGTGGCTTCGATCAGGGGTTTGACACGCACCAGGCCGTCAACCACGGAGTATTCCGTGTGGACACGTAAATGCACAAAATTCGACGGGACCACGGGGGTCATAGTTACTCCTGGGTTTGTTCCTGTGGTGCTCTTTACTGCGCTTTCTCGCTTGGCTATTTACTGCGCTTTCTCGCTTTACTGCGCTTTCTCGCTGAGTGCTGCGATGCAGCGCGCTACCGGTGCATAGCTGCGACGGTGTTCCGGACACGGCCCCAGCTGCTGCAACGCGGCCATGTGCATTTTGGTTGGATAGCCTTTGTGCTGGGCAAATCCATAACCCGGATACTGTTGATCAAGATCTGTCATCACACGATCGCGCGTCACCTTCGCCAGCACCGAAGCCGCAGCAATACAATCGAGACGACTGTCACCCTTTACCAGGGCCTCGGACGCATATGACCATGACGGACAATGCGTCCCGTCAACATAAACAAAGTCCGGCTGTGTTGCCAGTGTTGTCACTGCTTTTTTCATGGCCTGCAGGGTGGCCTGAAAAATATTGATACGATCGATTTCTGAAGCCGCCAGACCGACGATGGTATAACTCACGGCCTGCTCGCAAATCAGCTCAAAAAGCTGCTCGCGTCGGCGTGCACTTAATTTTTTGGAGTCATTCAATCCCGGCAGATGGTAACTCTCCGGCAGGATCACGGCGGCCGCATAAACCTCCCCTGCCAACGGCCCACGGCCGGCTTCATCAACACCGGCGATCGCTTGTCCGGGCTTGTGCACGCGGCCCGGCTCAGCCCTCAACTGCGCCACCAGTTCAGTCGCGCGCTGCATCAGCGCGCATCCCCGGGTGCGGCGTCGAGCAACTGACACACCGCCGCCGCAGCCTGCTGATCGGCATCCAGGCGAATGGACTGGTGAATGCTTTCAAAGGCATGGTACAGACTGTCCTGACGCGCCGGATCATCCAGCCACGCCAGCACTTCGGTACTGACAATCGGCGCCGTTACCTGATCCTGCAACAACTCCGGGACCAGTTCACGCCCGGCCAGCAGGTTGGGCAGGGAAATATAGGGAATTTTCACCAGCCGCTTTGCCAGCGCCCAGGTCACAGACGACAGTCGATAACACACCACCATGGGGCGCTTTAACAGCAGCGCCTCCAGCGTGGCCGTACCCGAGGCCAGCAGCACCAGATCCGACGCCTGCATGGCCTCGTGCGAGCGACCATCAATCACGGTAAATGCATTGCTGGCGGCAGGATCTGCCGCCAGCGCCAGTGTCAGCATGCCATCAATCTGTTCACGGCGGCGCTCGTTGGCGCAGGGAATGACAAAGCGCAGGTCCGGTTTCTGTGCCAGACAGAGCAATGCTGCAGCAATAAACACCGGCGCCAGACGTTGCACTTCATCCTTACGGCTACCCGGCATCAGACACAACACCGGCGCAGTGTCAGGCAATCCCAGTGATGCCCGTGCCTGTTGCCGCACCTGTGTCTGATCCTGACCCGGCACAATGCGGTCGGCCAGCGAATGGCCAACACAATGCACGGGTATGCCATGTTGTTGATAGATGTCGGATTCAAAGGGGAACAGGGCCAGTATCAGGTCAACGGCACGGGCAATTTTTTTGATGCGCCCCTTGCCCCAGGCCCAGACGCTCGGGCTGACGTAGTGCACGGTTTTGACGCCGGCATCGTGCAGATTCTGTTCCAGACGCAGGTTAAAACCGGGCGAGTCGATGCCGATAAACACCGCTGCCCGCTCGTTGACAAAAAGCCTGACGAGGTCGCGCTTGAGCCGGAGCAATTCCGGCAGCCGGCCCAGCGGCTCCACGAACCCCATCACCGATAACCGTTCCATCGGCGTGATGGATTCAAAACCCTGGGCCAGCATCAGCGGGCCGCCGACACCGGCAAAACGGGCATTCGGGTAGCGCTGACGAATGGCTTGCATCAGGCCGGCGCCCAGCATGTCACCCGACGTTTCTCCAGCCACCATGCCTATCAGCATCAGCGATGTATGCCTTTGGCCGAACCTTTTATGGATTGCAGCATGACGTCAAGCGCCGGAGTTGCCGCCGCCATTTCTGTCAACTGCGCTTGTGCATCCTGCAGACTCAGACCTTTCTTGTATATGATCTTGAAGGCGCGGCGAATCTCTTTCACCGTGTCCGCAGCAAAACCGCGACGCTCCAGGCCCACAGTGTTAACACTGCGTACTGCTGCCGGACTGCCGCTGACAATGACGTAGGCCGGCACATCGTGTGAAATGTGCGTCATGCCCCCTACCATGGCGTGAGCACCAATACGCAGGAACTGATTGACGCCGGCATAACCGCCCAGGATGACCCAGTCTTCAACAATGGCATGGCCGGACAGGCCGGCGTTGTTGGCAAATACCGTGTTGCTGCCGACCATACAGTCGTGCGCCACGTGCACATACGCCATCATCAGGTTATTGTCGCCAATACGGGTGATACCGCCGCCCGAGGCAGTGCCGCGGTGCAGAGTACAACCTTCACGGATAATATTGCCGTCGCCGATTTCCAGCCAGGTGTCTTCGCCGGCAAACTTTTTGTCTGCCGGGTCTTCGCCGACCGAGGCAAACTGATAAACCGTATTATTCTTACCCATCCGGGTATTGGCCTTGATGACTACATGCGAGCTGATCTCGGTCCCTTCGCCAATTTCGACATTGGCACCAATGATACTCCACGGACCGACCGTGACGTTGTCGGCCAGCCTGGCCGAAGGATGGATGATGGCACGTGTATCAATCACTGTTCTCGTTTCCTCTCCGCACACATGATAGTGGCCTCACCGACCAGATCGTTACCGACCGAGGCGCGGCAGGCAAACTTGTAGATGCCACGCTTGCTGGTAATAATGGTGGCTTCCAGGGTTAAACAGTCACCTGGCACCACCGGACGCTTCAGGCGCACATCATCGGCACCGACAAAATAGTACAGATAACCATCCTTGGGTTTTTTCTCCTGGCTTTTAAAGCCCAGGACACCAGCAGCCTGTGCCAGCGCTTCGATAATCAATACACCTGGCATGATCGGGTAGTCCGGAAAATGACCGTTAAAAAACGGTTCATTAACACTGACATTTTTGTATGCCACGATCGACTTGCCCATTTCCATGCTGACCACACGATCAACCAGCAAAAACGGATAGCGCTGTGGTAGGTATTCCTTGATCTCTTCGACGTTCATCATCATGTTATTTTCCTGGCTTATTAGCCTGTTACTTTTTAGCCAATTGCTTTTTTAGCCAACTACTTGTTAGTCAACTACATTTTAGTCAACTACTCTGGCAAATTCTGTTCCAGTTTTTGCACGCGCTTCGACAGCCCGGACAGCTTACTGAGCGTGACTGCATTGCGCTTCCACAGACTGCTTTCCTGCAGCAGTGTGCCGGACGAGTACACACCCGGCTGATCAATTGTCCGGGTCACCATCGACATGGCGCTGACGCTCACTTTGTCGCAAATACTCAGGTGTCCGGTAATGCCGACGCCACCACCGATAACGCAGTAACGACCGATCCGGGTGCTGCCCGCCAGCGCGCTGCAGCCACAAATCACGGTGTGCGCACCAACCACACAGTTATGACCGATCTGCACCTGATTGTCGATCTTGACACCGTCCTCGATGACAGTGTCGTCCAGCGCGCCACGATCGATACAGCTACCGGCACCCACTTCAACATCGTCGCCAATCGTCACCGCACCCAACTGGGCAATTTTCACAGAGCGCTGACCATCAAAGGCAAAACCAAAGCCGTCCGCGCCAATTACCGCACCCGAGTGAATGATACAACGATCGCCCAGACTCACACCGTGATACAGCGTCACATTGGCATAAAGCGTGACGTTGTCACCCAGGCGGCAGTCACGACCCACCACGCAACCGGCGCCGATCCGGCTACCCTCGCCGATGATAGCACCGCTTTCAATGACAGCCTGTGGCCCGACCCGGACATTGTTGCCCAGGGTCGCACTGCCACTGATCACTGCGCTGGCGTGAACGGGCGTCTCGTCGCCCCGCTCGCCGCCGCTGTCCGGAACCGCTGCAAATAGCTGCGACGCCCTGGCGTACGTGACGTAGGGTGAGCTGGACAGAAGGCAGGGAACGTTGACAGTAGATGCCAGATCAGGATGCAGAATCAGCGCACTGGCCTGACAATCCGCGAGCTGCCTGGCATATCGCGGATTGGCGAGGAAACTCAGATTCCCCGGACCGGCGCGCTTGAGCGTCGCCAGGGCGTCGATCCGGGTCGTATCATCACCTTGGACAGGTACATCCAGTAGTCGGGACAGTTCTTTCAAGGTAAAAGAAGGCTTCACCGCACGGGGTCCTGTCATACCGGCAAGCCGGTATTATTGCGCCATTTCGTTGAGTTTGGCCGTCACCAGAGTGGTGATGTTGTAGGCATTATCAAAATAGGCCACCGATTCCGCATTCAGCACGACATCGTAGCCGCCCTCTTCCACGACAGCTTCAATGGCCTGACCCAGGCTCTGACGCATGCGCTCAACAAAGGCCTGCTGGCGCTGCTGCCAGGCACCCTGCAGTCGCTCGGCAATAACCTGCATCTGTGCCTGCTTTTCTTCGGCATCCGAATTCATATCGCGCATTTCTGCTTCGCTGAGAATGGACTCATCGCGTTGCGCGCGCTCGATGATTTCCCGCAATTCCGTGTTCAGACGCTCCAGACGCTGCTCGTCGGCACCGAACTCTGAACGGGTGTTTGCCTCCAGTTCCTGCGCTGCCTCAGAGCCGAACAGGGCCTGCTCGAGATCGATAATGCCTATGGTCGGCGCCTGGGCAAATGCCACGCTGCTGGTCAACAGCATAGTGGCCATAATCAGTAACTTGTTCATTGTCTTCACTATGTACTCTCCGTACTTTCCGCGTTATAAAAAGCCGACTACCGCAATAGCCGCGCAGTATATCATTGTGGTCTGGTACAGACCGAAATAAATTGTGACGTCAGAACCCGGCACCAATGGTGAAATCGAAGGTCTTGGTTCTGTCATTTTCGCCCTTCTTCAGCGGCGCTGCCAGATAGAAGGTCAGCGGCCCGAACGGCGACAGGTAGGTGACACCAACACCGGCCGAATAGCGCAATTCACTGGCATCAAAGTTGCCACAACCCAGACGTTCCTGCGATGCACTGCAATTGGTGGAGAACACGTTGCCAACATCCAGGAACAGGCTTGAACGTACGCCACCACGATCCTGCACAAAAGGCAGCGGAAACAGAATCTCTGCCGTCAGCGTGGTCAGCACATTGCCACCAAAGGAATCGCGATCACGGCGATTCAGATTGTAGTTTTCCACTGCCAGCTGCACCTGCTGGTTGCCATCGGCATCCAGCACCGGCTGGCCGTTGTTGTCGAATACCGGCACCGTCGGATAGGCAATGGAACCATCATATGATGCCGAGCCACCCGGGCCCAGCACGATATTGCCGTTTGCGTCCTTGAGCAATCCCGCCTGCTGCGGCGAGATTGTCCGCGGATCAGTGCTGCGCGGACCCAGACTGTTCTCGTCATAACCACGCACGACGCCGTTGTAGGCCAGACCACCGGCGAAGAAGTTCTGGAAGAAAGGCATGTCATCGGTGCTGCCGTAACCATTGCCGTAGCCCAGGTTGGTGCGCAGATGGAACACCCAGTCATCGCCGTAAATCGGCTTGTAATACTGGCCGGTATAGGTCGCGCGGTAATACTCCAGATCACTGCCCGGCACGGTGATTTCAAAAGCTGCCTGGTGCTGCGTACCGCGGGTTGCGAGCTGACCACGGTTCAATGTGCTGTAGACATAGTTGGTGGTAAAGGTAAAGTTGTCAAACGTGGTGCCGTACTTGTCGATAAAACCCGGGTCGGTCGGCACACCGCGATATTCCGGTGGCAGACTCGAGATCGGCGCGGTAATCGCGTCCACCACCGGACCTGTCCACGGATTGTTGTTGGCGGGCCGGATCAGGTAGCGATCGTTCAGGCTCACGCGCGGCGTGGCTTCGATCTCCTGCACCGACAAACCACCCGAGGACAGCTCGGTATGGGTATAACCCACGTTATAACCGATCTGCTGAATTTCACTGATCGGGTAACTGAAGTTCAATGATGCGCCATACGATGTGGTGGAGAAGCTGGCAATGTTGAACGGCGAATCCTGTTTCTGCAGGAACACGTTAAACCCGCGGCTGACGCCATCGGGCGTGAAGTACGGGTCAACATAGGCAAAACGCGCACTGCTCTGGAAATAGCTGCGGTTCAGGCCCACGGCCACGGTGCGGCCGGTGCCCAGAAAGTTTTCCGCCTGCAGGTCGGTGGACACAAACCAGTCACCGCCGCCGCCGGAACCGACACTGAAGGAGATGCTACCGAAGCTCTGCTCCTCCACATCGAACTCGACATCAATCTGGTCTGTGGTGCCGGGCACTTCCACCGTATCCACTTCAACCGTGGAAAAATACCCCAGCCGCTCCAGACGGATTTTGGACAGCTCTATCTGCTGGCTGGATGCCGGTGCGCTTTCCAGTTGGCGCATTTCCCGACGCAGCACTTCATCTGCGGTGGAAACGTTGCCACGATAGTTGATGCGATTGACATAGGTGCGGGCACCCGGCTCCACGTAAAAGATCACTTCCACGGTTTGCTCGTCATCGTTAACCGTGGGCACCCCTTCGACCGTGGCAAAAGCGTAACCCAGGTTGCCCAGAATCTGGGTCATGTATTCTTCACTGGCGGTAATCAGCGCCTGCGAATAGGTCTGGCCCGGCCCCACCAGCGTGTAGGCCCGCAGCAGCGCTTCGGCGTTGACCAGATCACCTACCAGGTCAACGCGGCTGATTTCATACTGCTGGCCTTCGCTGACATTGATGGTGATATAAATCTCTTCGTTGTCCGGGGTAATGGTGACCGGCGTGGAATCAATATTAAAACGGGCAAAACCATTATCCAGGTAGTAGGAGGTTACCCGTTCAATGTCACCGGACAGCTGCTCACGCGAGTAGCGGTCACGGCTACTGAACGGCAGATACCAGGGTTTGGTGCCCAGATCCATCAGATCGGTCAGCTCTTCGTCACCGTAGGTGGTGTTGCCCACCAGGTTGACGTCGCGGATACGGCTTTCCTCGCCCTCATTGACCGTCATGTCGATGGCCACCCGGTTACGGGGCTGTTCGGTCACTTCGATATCTACGGTGGTGCCGTAGCGGCCACGGGAAGAATACACTTCCTGAATGCCCTGACGGATGGCTTCCAGCGTGGCACGGGTGAAAATGCCGCCTTCCACAATCTCGGCCGACGCCATGTTTTCCAGAATGTCTTCGGTTTGCAGAACGCGGTTGCCTTCGATATTGATCTCGCTGACCGAGGGCCGTTCCAACACTGTCAGCAGCAGGACGTCATCTTCGCGTGCCACTTCCACTTCTTCGAAATAACCCGATTCGGTTACCGCCCGGATAATCGGGCCGGTCATGCCCGGCTGCATGATGTCGCCTATGCTGACTGGCAGCAGGCTGAACATGACGCCGGGGGAGATTCGCTGCAGGCCGTCGATGCGAATATCACTGATGACAAAACTCTGCTGCTGTGACAGCGGCTGTTGCGCCGATGGTTGTTCAGGCTGACCCTGAAGCGCCGGAAGAAGGGGCTGCGCCTGGGCAGCAGTACATAGTCCGATGGTCAGGAAAGCGCTGAGACTGTATCTAATCATGAAATTCTTTAATGCCCGGGTCTGTATGAATAGTTGGATGGTTGTCTGGATACATGTCCTGACAGCGTCTTTTTTACAGCAGCCTTGCCACGTCATTATAAATCGCCAGCATCATAATACCGCCAATCATCAACAGGCCCATTTGTAGTCCCATGGCCTGGATCCGCTCTGGCACAGGACGGCGTATGATAGCCTCTATGGTGTAATACAACAAATGCCCGCCATCCAGCACGGGAATCGGCAGCAGATTAAGCACACCCAGGCTGATACTCAGTATTGCCAGGAAGCCGAGATAGACTTCCAGTCCATAGCTGGCGGTCTCTCCGGCAACCTGCGCGATGGTGATGGGGCCATTGATATTCTTCACGGAAATCAGGCCAATCACCATCTTCTTGATCGAATCCAGCACAAACACCGATTTGTCCCAGGTTTCCTGCAACGCCGGCCCTATCGCGGTCAGCGGGTTGTAGGAGATCTCCCGGCGCATCTCCGGCGGCAGACTGCCATACAGATCATAAGGTTCAACGTACGCCCCGATGGTGCCAATTGCCACGCCATCGGCATCGCTGCCCTGCGGCGTCACGGTCAGTGCCTGTTGTGTTGCACCGCGTTGGACAACAACATCCAGCGCCAGTTCCGGATGAGCGCGCACCATTTCCACCCATTGCGTCCAGCTTCTGACCTGTTCGCCATTGGCGCTCAACACCCGGTCACCGGGCTCAAAACCGGCCTGCTCGGCGCGGCCACCGGCCACGACACCGTCAATCACCGGCGGAATTTCATATTGCACAATGCCCAGTGAGGCCAGCGGATTGGGTTCAGCGGTGCGCGACTCCCAGCTCTGCACCGGAATCACATAATCACGCGCATCAACCGCATTGGCCGGAATCGCGCTGACCACCAGCTCACCGGTTTCCCCCAGGCGGTTGAGCAGCTGCATGGTGACCTGTTGCCAGATATTGGTATCAACACCGTCTACCGCCACAATTTCATCGCCGGCGCGCAGGCCGGCAGCATAGGCCGGCGAGTCATCCATCACATTGGATACAACGGGCGCCACACCCTTCAGGCCGTAGGCCACGTTGATCAGCCAGAACACCACAATGGCAAGCAGAAAATTGGCCATGGGGCCGGCCGCAACAACGGCAAAGCGCTGCCACAACGGCTTGAAGTTGAACGCCATGTGGCGCTCCGAGTCAGGAATATCGCCACCGCCGGCCTGGGTATCGTCCTGGCCCAGCATCTTGACGTAGCCCCCCAGGGGAATGGGGGCGATGACATACTCGGTGCCGTCCTTGCCATGCCAGGTCTTGACCGCACGGCCAAAGCCGATGGAAAAGCGCAACACTTTGACGCCGCAGCGACGCGCGACCCAGAAGTGACCGAATTCATGGATGGTGACAAGAATGCCCAATGTAACGATAAGGGCAAGAATATTGGTAAATAGCGTTTCAAACATAGTTACAACCCCGCTGCGATGTCACAGGCAACAGCCCGCGCCTCGGCATCCAGCTTTTGAATCATAGCGATAGAGACCGGCTGGCGACAAGTTATTTGCGCCAGGGTGTCGGAAATAATGCGCGGAATGTCGGTAAACCGGATCTGCCCGGCAAGGAAGGCGGCAACCGCAATTTCATTGGCGGCGTTCAGGCAGGTGGGCACGTAACCGCCCTGCCCGGCGGCTTCCATGCCCAGCGCCAGACATGGAAAACGCGCAAGATCAGGAGCCAGAAATTGCAAATCAGGACTTTTCACCAGACTCAGGAAATCTGCACCGGATTCAATGCGCTGCGGCCAGGCCAGGGCATGGGCAATCGGCACCCGCATATCCGGACTGCCCAATTGCGCGAGCACCGATCCGTCGGTGTATTCCACCATGGAGTGAACGATGCTTTGCGGGTGAATCACCACCTCGACTGCAGCGGGCGCCAGGTCAAAGAGATAACACGCCTCGATAAACTCCAGACCTTTATTCATCATGGTGGCCGAATCCACGGAGATCTTGCGGCCCATGTCCCAGTTCGGGTGTTTGCAGGCCTGCGCCGGGGTCACCGTGTGCAGCTGGTCTACCGGGGTATGCAGGAAGGGGCCACCCGAGGCCGTCAGCAATACCTTGCGCACGCCCTGCCCGGCCAGATTGCCGCGCTTGGATTGCGCCGGCGCCGGCAGGCACTGAAAGATGGCATTGTGCTCACTGTCGATGGGCAGAATCACCGCCCCGCTTTGCACGGCAGCCTGCATGAACAGCTCACCGGCCATGACCAGCGACTCTTTATTGGCGAGCAGGACTTTTTTGCCGCTCTGCGCCGCCGCCAGTGCCGGCCGCAGGCCGGCAGCGCCAACAATCGCCGCCATCACCACATCAACTGCGGCATCGGACGCTATTTTCTCCAGTGCCGCCACGCCCCACAACACCTCGGTTGCCGAACCGGCCTTGTGCAATTGCAGGCGCAGCGCCTCGGCAGCGTTTTCATCGGTCAGCACGGCGTAGACCGGCTCAAATTGCAGACACTGACTCAGCAGCAGCGCAGTATTGCTGTGCGCACTTAAAGCGTAGACCCGGAACTGGTCATGACGGGCAATGACATCCAGCGTGCTGGTGCCCACGGAACCGGTCGCCCCAAGTACGGTGATGGACTGGCTGGCAGTCTGGTTGATGGCCTGGCTCATAACACCTCGAGCCTTGCGCTCAACAGCGCCAGCGCCAGCACATAAATCGGCGTGGCAGCGACCAGGCTGTCAATGCGATCCAGCACGCCACCGTGGCCGGGCAGGCTGCGCCCGCTGTCCTTGATGCCGCGATGGCGCTTCAGCATGCTTTCAAACAGATCGCCAATGACCGAGAACACCGCCAGCAACAGCGCCGCCAACAACAGCAGCAGCCAGGTAAGCGCTGACAGGGCCTGATATTCGGTATGCACCCAGGCCAGCAGACACAGTGTCAACACCGCACAACTGCTGACACCGCCCCAGAATCCGGCCCAGGTTTTTTTCGGACTCAGGTCAGGTGCCAGTTTACGGTTGCCCCAGGCGCGTCCGGCGAAATACGCGCCAATATCAACAACGCTGACCTGTGCCACCAGAATCAGGACCAGCAGCCCGGATGGCGCCAGAACTTTCAGGTACAGAAAACCAACCCAGGTGGGCAGCAGACAGGCCAGCCCCATCAGGCCGATGCGCCAGCGCGCCTGCCAGTACTCCTGACGTCTGGGGTAGCGGCGCAGAAAATAGAAAACGCCGGTCCAGAACATCACCGCCAACAGGCTGATGATAACCACACCGGTTACATTCAGGGTCAGGCTGGAGGTCAGGAACAGGCCGGTCTGCTGCACGCTACCGGTATCAGGTGTCAGCAGAAACCAGATCACCAGCGACAGAATGGCGGTAAAACAAAGCACAAAGACCAGCCGTTCGCGATCACGCACCAGGCCCATGAGACGCCCCCATTCCAGCAACGCGGGCAGCAGTATCAAACTCAGGAAGCCGGCGAACATGACCGGTGATAACCAGGCAGTGCCGGCATACAACACCAGCAACATGACTATGGCGGTCAGTACACGCTGTTTAAGCAATCTCTGTCCCCTCGGCCATGGTGATCTCGTCACTGTCCGAATGCCCGCCGTAGCGGCGCTTGCGACGACTGAAGTCAGCCAGCGCCAGTTGCAGCGAACCGGCGTCGAAGTCGGGCCAGTAAGTGTCGCAGAAATACAGTTCGGTGTAGGCAAATTGCCACAACAGGAAATTGCTGATTCGCATCTCGCCTCCGGTGCGAATGCACAGATCCGGCGGCGGCGCATCGGCCAGGCAAACATGCTGCTGGACAGTGTCGGGCGTGATGTCGGCAGCCTGCAGCGTGCCTGTCTGCACTTGCCCGGCGATGCGCTGACAGGCCTGACTGATGTCCCACTGGCCACCGTAATCGGCAGCCACGGTCACTACCATGCCAGTGTTGTGCGCTGTCAGTTTTTCCACATCATTCATGTTTTTTTGCAGTCGCGGCGAAAAGCTGTCCCGGTTGCCGATAAAACGCAGCCGCACATTGCGCTCGTGCATCTGTTTGATCTCGTGGCGCTGAAGGACGCTCAGAAACAGCGCCATCAGGCCGCGCACTTCCTTGTTCGGGCGCAGCCAGTTCTCACTACTGAAAGCAAACAGGGTCAGATGTTCGATATTGAGGTCGGCACAGGCATAAACGACTTCACGCGCCGCCTCGGCACCGGCGCGATGGCCGGCGCTGCCACGCAGCCCGCGGGCCTTGGCCCAGCGGTTATTACCATCCATGATAACCGCGATATGCCGGGGCTGGCCTTTTGTCGGGACCTGTTCCATTTAGACGTCTCCTCTCGCATCCATGGCTTGAGCTGTCGTGCCGTCCACCGCTCAGATAGACAGCAGGTCTTTTTCTTTCGCGCTAAACGTCGATTCGACCGACGCAATGTACTTGTCGGTCAGCTTCTGTATACGATCTTCAGCACGGTGCTGGTCATCCTCACTGATCTCCTTGTCCTTAAGCAGATCCTTGATGGTACCGTTGGCATCGCGGCGAATGTTGCGAATTGCCACACGGGCATTCTCAGCTTCACTCTTCGCCTGCTTGGTGTACTCGCGCCGGGTTTCTTCCGTCAGCGCCGGCATCGGCAGACGAATGGATTCGCCATTGTTGGACGGGTTCAGGCCCAGGTCGGATTTCAGAATGGCTTTTTCCACTTCCGTGATCAGTGCCCGTTCCCAGGGCACGATAACCAGCAAACGCCCTTCTTCGACAGTGATATTGGCCAACTGGTTCAGCGGCGTATCGCTGCCATAATACGACACCATCACCGTATCCAGGATACCCGGATGGGCGCGACCGGTGCGGATTTTGTTGAATGCAATCTCCAGTGAATGCAGGGATTTTTCCATGCGCTCACTGGCATCACTGATTATCTCGTCAATCATGCTGATCCCCTTCAGTTGGCGTTTTCGCCACTCCACTCGTTCGGGCGAACCACACCAATCAAGGTACCATCGGTCTGGCCCATCACGTTATTCAATAATGATCCCGGTTTCTGCATGTTAAATACGCACACCGGAATATCGTGGTCACGCACCAGACAGATGGCTGTCAGGTCCATTACCCCCAGTTTTTTGTCCAACACTTCATCATAAGTCAGATAATCGTATTTGACAGCATCGGGCACACGCATGGGATCGGCAGAATACACGCCATCCACCTTGGTGGCTTTCAGGATGAGGCCGGCGTCGATCTCGATGCCGCGCAAACAGGCAGCAGAATCCGTGGTGAAGAACGGGTTGCCGGTGCCGGCAGCAAAGATAACCACATCGCCGGAGCGCAGATGACGAATGGCAGCACGGCGGTCATAATGCTCCACCACGCCGCTCATCGGAATGGCCGACATCACGCGCGTAGAGATTCCGGCGCGTTCCAGCGCATCACGCATGGCCAGCGCATTCATCACGGTGGCCAGCATGCCCATGTGATCGCCGGTGACCCGCTCCATGCCAGCGGCATGCAGGGCCGCACCGCGGAACAGGTTACCACCGCCGATGACCACACCAATTTCAACACCCAGACCCACCAGCTGGCCTATTTCTACCGCCATGCGGTCAAGCACCTTGGGGTCGATGCCAAAATCGGCTTCGCCGGTCAGGGCTTCGCCACTGAGCTTTAACAGTATGCGTTTATACTTTTTCTCAGTTTTTGCCATGTCAGGTCAGCTCGTTGCTGGTCGGGGACTGAGCTTCAGCTTCGTCCCCTCAGTGGTTGGGAGGGGACGGAGCTGAAGCCCAGTCCCCCATTGCTTCGCTTACTGTTTTTTAGAGGCCGCTGCCTGTGCCGCAACTTCTTCGGCGAAATCGACCACTTCTTTCTCGATACCTTCGCCCACTTCGTAGCGTACAAAGCTCACCACGTCTGCGCCAGCCTTTTTCAGCAATGCGCTCACAGTCAGGTCGGGGTCTTTCACGAATTGCTGTTCCAGCAACGTGATTTCCGCCACGTATTTACGGATACGGCCTTCGATCATTTTTTCCACGATCTCGGCAGGCTTGCCACTTTCAGCAGCCTGGGCAGCGTAGATTTCACGCTCTTTGTCCAGGACATCAGCCGGTACATCGCTGGCACGCACCACCATCGGGTTGGCAGCAGCAACGTGCATGGCCACATCACGCGCCAGTGCGGCATCACCGCCCTTCAACGCGACCAGTACGGCAATACGGTCATTGCTGTGCACATAGGTGTCCACCACGTCTGCTTCCAGAATGGCGACTCGACGCAGGTTGATGTTCTCACCGATTTTCTGCACCAGTGCAGATCGGGTGTCCTCCAGGCCAGCCGCGGCCAGGGCGGCAACGTCCGCTTCTTTCTTGTCAAATGCCTGGGTCAGACAGTCGTTGGCATAGGCCAGGAAGCTGTCGTCACGTGCAACGAAGTCAGTTTCGCTGTTCACTTCAACAATTACGCCGTAGCTGTTGTCGTCGGCAACACGGGTTTTAACAATGCCTTCCGCCGCGGTACGACCGGCTTTTTTGGCCGCTTTCAGGCCGCTGGCTTTGCGCATGTCTTCAATTGCCTTGTCCATGTCACCGTCGGCTTCCACCAGGGCTTTCTTGCAATCCATCATGCCCAGTCCGGTGCGCTCACGTAATTCCTTAACCATGCCTGCTGTAATATTTGCCATTTGCGATAGCCTCACTTGAATTCTTAAATTGATAATGCTGAAAATTTGTTAAAAAAAAGGGGCAAGGCCCCTTTTTTCTAAACCGGAGTATGTCGAGTCATTGTGGTGCCGGGGGCCGGCACCATCAGCCGCATCAGGCCGGCTTCTCCGCGCCTGCCACAGGCGCTGCGTCTGCTGCCGGTGCAGCTTCTGCTTCAGGCGCTGCTGCTTCGGCTGCAGGTGCTTTTTCGGCCGCAGGTGCTGCTTTCTCTGGCGCAGGCGCTTTTTCCGCCGCGGGCGCTTTTTCTGCTGCTTCGTCGACTTCAACAAAGTCGCTGTCGCTTACCAGGTTGCCCTTGGTGCGACCTGCCAGACAGGCGTCAGCCACGGCAGTGGCGTACAGCAGAATGGCGCGCTGAGCGTCATCGTTGCCGGGGATCGGGTAATCGATACCGTCCGGGTTGCTGTTGGTATCTACCACGCCAATGACGGGAATACGCAGGCTGTTGGCTTCAGTGACGGCAATGCGCTCGTGGTCCACGTCGATCACAAACAGTGCGTCCGGCAGGCCAGCCATATCCTTGATACCGCCGATGCTGCGATCCAGCTTGTCTTTGGCACGACGACGCATCAGCGCCTCTTTCTTGGTCAGACGCTCAAGCGTACCGTCTGTTTCCTGGGCTTCCAGGTCACGCAGACGCTTGATGGAACCACGGATAGTCTTATAGTTGGTCAGCATGCCGCCCAACCAGCGGTGATCGACATAAGGCATGCCAGCGCGTTCGGCCTGCTCTTTGATGATCTTGCCCGCGGCGCGTTTGGTGCCGACAAACAGAATTTTTTTGTTGCCACCGGCCAGGCTCTGAATCGCGGCCAGTGCTTCGTTGAACGCAGGAACTGTGTGCTCCAGGTTAACGATGTGGATTTTGTTACGCGCACCAAAGATGAAAGGCTTCATCTTGGGGTTCCAGTAACGGGTCTGGTGGCCAAAGTGGACGCCAGCCTTGAGCATGTCTTTCATTGATACTGCAGTCATGATAATTACCTTATTTCGGGTTAGGCCTCCATACACCCCATGATCTAACCCTTGTTCAGTGCTTGTGCTGGCGTTGGCAAGCTGCCTCGTGAGGCGACTCCGTCAGAGCATTGAATATGGGCACCCAAGAACATGTGTCGGTGCATGTGTGACGTTAAGTTTAAAGTTTCGCTGCGGGCCGGACGTTGCCGATGGCGGACACCCGGTTTTGCAGCGGGCGCATTTATACCACAACCACCAGTTTACATAAAGCAAAACTGCGCGCAAATGAGATATTTACAGGGTTTATGGCAGATGCGGCGAAGCCTGCAACAGGGTGACCCAACAGACGACTTCAGCAGCCAGGGCACCGGGCCGCTTGCACGCATGGAATCCGGACACTGATCTCGGTTACCATCAGGGCCCTGGATAGTGTTTGCCGCCATGCCATAGAGGAGTTGTTATGCGCAATCAAATTGACCGGCTGGGCCGGAACGTCAAGGGAACCGCCCGGGCACTGACGACGCGGTTTACTTTCCTGGGCCTGATATTGACAGCAACGGCAGTGGCCTGCTCCGGCGGCAGCGCCGAGGTGCAGGCGCAGCATGCGGTCATCGCAATCTACCACCATGTTTCCGAGTCCACACCGCGCTCCACCAGCCTGACCCCGGATGAGTTGCGCACACAACTGGAATACCTGCGCGACAACGACTTCGAAGTGTGGCATCTCGACCGGGTACTGGACGCGCTGCAGAACCAGGAGGACATGCCCGAGCGCGTGGCGGTGCTCACCTTCGATGACGCTTATGAGTCCATCTACACCACCGGCCTGCCCATGCTGCAGGAATTCGGTTACCCGATGACGCTGTTCGTCAGCACTCAGCCCGTCGATGACAACCAGAGTGGTTACCTGAGCTGGGATCAGATCCGTGAGATGGCCGATGCCGGCGTCATCATCGCCAACCACATGGTCACGCACCCACACATGATTGATGCCCTGCCAGAGGAAAGCGAGGCCGACCGCCTGCAGCGCATGCGAGACGAATTACTGCATGCACAGGAGCGTATCCGCGAGGAAACCGGCCAGGATCACAAGATCATGGCCTACCCCTACGGCGAATTTGATAATGCGCTCACGGAGATGATCGAGGAACTGGGTTTTGTCGGACTGGCGCAGAATTCCGGCGCGGTGGGTTATCACTCTGACTTCACGGCGCTGCCGCGTTTCCCGTTGGCCGGTTTTTATGCCGACATCGATACCGCGTCAACCAAATTGCAGAGCCTGGCCTTCGAAATCAAGGTACAGGAGCCCCGCTCACCCATTACCGACAGTCGCCGCCCCGCCGTCACCCTGCAACTGGCCGGTGATTTCAATGTGTCCCAGCTTGGCTGCTACGCCGGCGGCGAACCCCTGCAGCTTGACTGGATCGACCGCGAGGCCGTGCACTTCACCATTCAGCCCGCCGCCGGTCGCACCTTCGATGCGCGCCGCTTCGGCTACATCTGCACGGCGCCCAAACGTGGCACTAACCGCTACTACTGGTTCAACAAATTCTGGGCCCGCCCCACCCCCACCAATGCCGACTGACCTTTAAAGGGGACGGAGGAGATACTTTTGACCTTTAAAGGGGACGGAGGAGATACTTTTTAACCAGCTATCTGCAAGAATGGTGCAAGAATGGGGACGGAGGGAATAATAAGTATTCCCTCCGTCCCCATTAACGCTTCAGGAGCGGTCGAAGGCGTGCAGGCGATTAACGCGGATGATGTCCTGCAGCTCGCTAACGTAGGCCATACCGCGCTCGGAATAACGGGTCAGGCCGCGGGCCAGAATCATGGAGTCCAGCGGGCGTGCCTCTGCCCGCATGTCGGCGCGCATTTCGCGCATCTCGGCATAGCTTTCATGAGTATTCAGGTTGCGCAGGTAGGCGCGCACCGACCCCTGTACCGAGCCAAAGCTGCGCACCTCATGGCTGGCGTCACTGCGGCGGCGTTCCGGAACCAGGCCACAGCCTTCGTTAAAGCACCACTGACCAAATATGTTGTTCCCCTCGCGGGCAAAGCGCGATGTGCCCCAGCCCGACTCGGTCGCCGCCTGCGCCATCACCAGCGACATCGGCACGATATCGACACGGCGCAGCAACTCGCGCACCAGGGTGCGATCTGACAGCTCAACGTCATCCAGACGATACTCGGCCACGATCTCGTTCAGTTCCGCGCGCTCAACCTTGCTCAGCGGCTCACCGGCGCGCACGATTTCGGCCAGCTGCAGCAGGCGCGAACGGGTCTCGCTTACACGCTCGTTCTCCTCTTCGATATACGAATGCAGAAAGGCAAAAAACGCTTCTTTGCGGGTGTCGGTATCAGCCACAGCCTCAAAATCGGGCAGCAACACCACTGTATCGGTCTGCACCGGTCGGGGCTGCGGCTGCAGCACCAGTTCGTGGGTAATGACGGAGGTTTGACGGTACTGCGCGTAGGCAGTCAATGTGAACACTGCGACGGCAGCGATGGTGCCTGTGCGCAATAGCACCGGTAATCTCGGATGTCGGAGTAAATCAAGCATCGTTCCTGGCCTCTGGTGTTGACGTCAAATAAAGCTAAGGTTGATGATTATTGTTTTACTCTAATCCAGACGTATCACTAGTGAATTTAGTTCACAGAAATCTCAATTGCCAATGAGATTGCAGAATATTAATGGGCCGCACCTTAACTGAAAATGAATGCTTAGGCAAGAATTTCACGCCATTTGGACCCCATTCTGCCCGCCATCATCCCGTATATAGTAGCCAGGGCAAGCACAGGGCGCCACATGTCGTGGTGGCACCAAAATCTAACCCGACTGACTGCCACCGAGACAATTCGGCGATGCCGGCGCGCTCTGCTGGTTCAGCGCCCATTCCGCCGGCGTATAAGGATGCAGAGCCAGTGCATGCACGCCGTCACGCAATTCCTCGGCCAGCAGCCCGTAAAGCTTCTGATGTCGCTTGACCGCATTGAGGCCGTCAAAACAATCCGCCACCACAATCAGTTTAAAATGTGATTCGGTGGCAGGGCCACTGTGCATGTGGCTCTCGTTGATGATTTCGTAATGCGCCGGCCGGATCTGCCCCAGCAGCTTGGTATCAATTCGTTCATGCATCGTGGCCATTTAGGTGCGGCTCCTGCAACCTGATTTGGGTAACTTGTTTTAATGGGGACGGAGGGAATACTTTTTATTCCCTCCGTCCCCATTAAAACCGGCATGATAACACACCGCTGCGGCCGTCCTGATGTCGCAAGTGCGGCGCCGTGCTATGATGCGCGCCCATGAAGGACGCAAGCACATGAAGATAAACTGGTACCCCGGACACATGTTCAAGGCCAACAAAGAGTTGGCCAAACTCATGCAGCAAATCGATGTCGTCATCGAGGTGCTGGACGCGCGCATGCCCGCCGCCAGCGCCAACCCCATGCTGGAGAGCATGCGCAGCAAGCATCACAAGCCCTGCGTGCACGTGCTCAACAAGGCCGATCTGGCCGACCCCAAAGCCACCGCCGCCTGGATCAACTACTTCAACAGCAAACCCGGCAGCGCCGCGCTGATCAATGGCAAGGAGCAACTGCTGAGCGTGGAAAACCTGCTCTGGCAGTGTCAACGTCTGGTGGGCCAGGAGCAGCGTAAATACAACGCGGTGATCTGCGGCATCCCCAACGTCGGCAAGTCCACGCTGATGAACCAGATCGCCGGCCGCAAACTCGCCAAAACGGGCAATGAACCGGCCGTCACCAAGGCTCAGCAGCGCATCAAGCTGAATGAGCTGTGGTACCTGTTTGATACCCCCGGCGTGCTCTGGCCCAAGCTGGAAGATCAGGATGCCGCCCATCGTCTGGCCTGCGCCGGCGCCATTCGCAACACAGCCATTGTGTTCGAAGATGTGGCCTTCTACGCTGCCGAATTCCTGCTGCGCGACTTCCCCGATTCATTAAAACATCGTTATGGCATGGACACCCTGCCCGAGGACGCCGAACAGTTCATGACCGAACTGGCCGGCAAACGCGGCTGCCGGGGCCGCTACGGCGGGGTCGACTGGCACAAGGTAGCCGAGATTCTATTGCACGATTACCGTGAAGGCCGCCTCGGCCGCCTGACTCTGGAGCAGGCACCGCCACCTATTGTCCATCCCGTGAAAGCGGACAGCCCTGAGCCGGACAACAGCCTTGAGCAGGATGACAGCCTTGAGCCTACAGACAGCCCTGAGCGGGACAACAGCCTTGAGCCTACAGACAGCCCTGAGCGGGACAACAGCCCTGAGCCAAAAGACAGCCCTGAATCCACTGATAGAGAAGAACCACCGACTACATGAGCCAATCGAACAAACTCAAGGAATTTGCCCGCGGTCAGCGCTGGATCAGCGACACCGAACCTGATCTGGGCCTGGGCATGGTCACCGAAACCGATCATCGCACCGTCACTCTGGATTTCAGCGCCGTTGACGAAAGCCGCCGCTACGCCCGCGACGCCGCCCCCCTGACCCGTCTGGTACTGAACGCGGGGGATCCACTGCAGCTGGGTGAGGTCAAAGTCGAGATTACCGGAGTCGATAGCACCGCCGCCGGCACCATCAATTATCAGATCAGAATGCCCGAAGGCGATATCAAGCCATTGCCCGAAGCACTGCTGCCTGACAACCTCAGTATGAACCGGCCGCTTGACCGACTGATGTCCGGCCAGTTTGATCCGGCGCACTGGTTCCGGCTGAAACAGCAAAGCCTGGCCCTGCTCGGCCAGGCCGAAGCCAGCGGCCTGATGGGCTTGTCCAGCGCGCGCGCCGAACTGATCCCGCACCAGCTTTATATCGCCGACGAAGTTGCGCGACGTTATGCACCACGGGTGATGCTCGCCGATGAAGTCGGGCTGGGCAAAACCATCGAAGCCGGCCTGATTCTGCAACAGCAACTGGTCAGCGGCCTGTGCCAACGCGTGTTGATTATTGTGCCCGACCCCCTGCTGCATCAATGGCTGGTGGAGATGCTGCGCCGCTTCAATCTGCACTTCACCGTGCTCGATGCCGAACGCTGCGAAGCACTGACTGACAGCGGCGAAAGTGATCCGTTCAGCAGCACACAACTGGCCCTGTGTCCGATCTCCCTGTTCACCGGCAAACCCGAACGTATCGGGCAGGCCGAAAACGCCGGCTGGGATCTGACCATTGTTGATGAAGCGCACCACGTTGAGCTGGGCGCCGAACAGGATTCCGACCCCGCGTACCTGGCCCTCAGTCGCCTGGCTGCCGCCAGCAAAGGCCTGCTATTGCTTACCGCGACGCCGGAACAACTGGGACACAAAAACCATTTTGCCCTGTTGCGCCTGCTCGACCCGGCCCGCTTTAATGACTACGACAGTTTTGTCAGTGAGCAACAGCATTACCAGGCTGTTGCCAGCAAAATCAGTAATTTGGACAAGGATAGTGCAAAGGTACGTGAACTGCTGGATCAGCACGGCACCGGTCGTATTCTGTTCCGCAACACCCGTCGCGGCCTCAGTGGGTTTCCAAAGCGCAAGCTCAACGCCTGGCCGGTTTCTACTCAGGCCGCCGCGGGCGCTAACCAAACCACCGCGGGCGCTATTCAAACCGCTGCAGGCGCTTCCCAAACCGCTGCGGACGCAGCCGACAGTAACGACGGTGGTCTGGAAGCCGATCCGCGGGTTCAGTGGCTGGTGCAATGGCTGCACGAAAATCACGACGGCAAGGTATTGTTAATCTGTGCTCACGACGCGCTCGCCATTGCCCTGGAAAAACACCTGCGTCTGCGCGTCGGCATCCGCAGCAGCGTCTTTCACCGGCATATGAGCCTGCTCGAACGCGACCGCGCGGCGGCCTATTTCGCCAGTGAAGATGATGCCGCGGCCCGCATTCTGGTGTGCTCGGAAATCGGCAGCGAAGGCCGCAACTTCCAGTTCTGTCGCCACCTGGTGCTGTTCGACCTGCCCATCAACCCCGATTTGTTAGAGCAGCGCATCGGACGCCTGGACCGCATCGGTCAGCAACATGATATCGAAATCCACGTACCCTATGTGCAAGGCAGCCGCCAGCACGTGCTGTTCCGCTGGTACCACGAGGCGCTCAACGCATTCGAGCAGGTGTCCCGCGCAGCCTACCGACTCTACCAAAGCCTGCAGCCGCAGCTGCAGGCGCACCTGGATGCCGCCGAGCCCGACAGCAAAGCCTTCAATGACTTTCTGGCCGATGCCGCGCAGCAGAACGAAAAACTGCAACAGGAACTGGAACAGGGGCGTGACCAGTTGCTGGAGCTGAACTCCTTTAACGCCGAACGCGCGCAAACGCTGGTCGACAGTATCCGTCAGTTCGAGCAGGACAACTCCCCGGCTGACTGGCTGCTCAAGGTGCTGGACAGTTACAGCGTGTTCTACGAACAGAACAGCGATGACAGCGTCAGCATCATCCCCGGCGAAGACATGCTGCTGCCGGTGTTCCCCGGCCTGCCCGACGAAGGTTTTGAGGCCTGTTTCCAGCGCAGCCAGGCACTCAGCCGCGAAGACCGCGTGTTCCTGAGCTGGCAACACCCCATGATTACCGGCGCCATGGACCTTGTCGTCGACAGTCATCAGGGCAAGGCCGCCGCCAGTGTCTATATCGAAGACAGAGGCTGGCCCGCGCCGCGATCACCGTTGATCCTGCAGTGCCTTTATCGCGTCAAGGTCAGCGCACCAGCGCATCTGCAACTGGCAAAATACCTGCCCGCGACCAGCCTGACCATGACCGTGGGCCTCAACAACCGGGACGAAGCCGGGCCCGTCAAGCTGCCACAGACCTTTGCTGACGCCCTGCGCTACCCCAACAAGGCCGCCACCCGCGAGTTTATGCAGGAGCATCAGAAAACCCTGCAGAGCCTGCTCACACATGCCAACCTGCAGGCGGCGAAGCAGTGCCAGGCCGCCATCGACCAGGCCAGCAAACGCATGCTCGCCACCCAGACCAGCGAGATCAAACGCCTGCTTGCATTAAAACAGAACAACCCCAATATCAGGCAGGAAGAGATAGACTATCTGAAAGAACAAACCATGGCCCTGCACCAGTGCCTGGGCAAGGCCGAGGCCGAACTGGTCGCGGTCCATCTGATCCTTAATCCAAAACAGGAAACACCATGAGTCAAGCGCCCACCCGGAGTCACGCCGCGTTCAAATGGCTGCGCAGTCAGAGCATCCCCTCACTGCAGCTGGACATGCACGAATTCGAACATGAGCGAACCGGGGCCCGCCATTACCATCTGGCGGCCGACAATCCGGAGAACGTGTTTCTGGTCGCCCTGCGCACCCTGCCCATGGACTCCAGCGGCGTTGCCCATATTCTGGAGCACACCGCGTTGTGCGGCAGTGAGCGTTACCCGGTGCGCGATCCGTTTTTCATGATGATCCGCCGCTCGCTCAACACCTTCATGAATGCCTTTACCAGCAGCGACTGTACGGCCTATCCGTTTGCCAGCAAAAATAGAAAGGACTTTTATAATCTGCTTCAAGTCTATATGGATGCAGTATTTTTCTCCAATCTTGATGAGCTGGACTTTGCCCAGGAAGGTCATCGTCTGGCCTTTGCCGAAGAAGGCAACGCCAACAGCGATCTGACCTACAAAGGCGTGGTCTATAATGAAATGAAAGGCGCCATGAGCTCAGCCACCTCGCGCCTGTGGCAGAGCATGAGCAGCTATCTGTTTCCGACTTCAACCTACCATTACAACAGTGGCGGCGAGCCCTCGCATATCCCGGATCTGAGCTACGCCGATCTGAAAGAGTTTTATCAGACTCACTATCACCCCAGCAACGCCATCTTCATGACCTACGGCGACATCCCGGCGCACGAGCATCAGGAGAAGTTCGAGGCGCTGGCCCTGAAACGTTTTGACAAGCTCGACATCCACCTTAGCGCCAAGGACGAGAAACGCTATCTGGCCCCCGTCAGAGTGCAGGAAAGCTACTCGGTGGATGCCGCCGACGGTGTTGAAGACAAGACCCATGTGGTGCTGGCCTGGCTGCTGGGCAAAAGTACGGATCTGGAGGCCCTGTTCAAGGCCCAGCTGCTGAGTGCGGTGCTGTTGGACAACAGTGCCAGCCCGCTCATGGATATGCTTGAAACCACTGATCTGGGCAAATCGCCTTCGCCGCTGTGCGGCCTGGAAGACAGCAACCGTGAGATGAGTTTCCTGTGCGGACTGGAAGGCTGTGCGCCGGACAGCGCCAATCAGGTTGAGCAGATGGTGCTTGATACCCTGAAACGGGTCGCCGATGAAGGCGTGCAACCAGATCAGGTGCAGGCCGCCCTGCATCAGCTGGAGCTGAGTCAGCGTGAAATTGCCGGCGACAGCTACCCGTACGGCCTGCAATTGATGATGGCCGGCCTGTCCACGGCCGTGCACCGGGGCGATCCGATCAAGCTGCTGGACATTGAGCCGGTGCTGGTGCAACTGCGTGAAGACATCAAGAACCCGGATTTCATTCCCGGGCTGATCCGCGACCTGATCCTGAACAACCCGCATCAGGTGGTACTGACGCTGACCCCGGATACCGAGATTGCGCGGCGCGAAACCGAAGCTGAAGTCGCCCGCCTGCAGGCCATCAAAGCCAGCCTCAGCGAGGACGACAAGACCCGCATTATTGAGCGTAACCAGCGTCTGGCCAAGCGCCAGGTGCAGGAAGACGACCCCGATGTGCTGCCCAAGATTGGCCTGGAAGATGTGCCGGCCGAGCTGCCGGTCATCCATTCCGAACAACTGCAGTGCGCCGGCGCCCCCTTGAGCTGGTATGCCCAGGGCACCAATGGCCTGAGTTATCAGCAGGTTATCGTGGATCTGCCGAATCTGGACGAAGAGCTGCTGGCGGTGCTGCCGTGGTACACCAGTTGTCTGGCCGAGCTCGGTGTCGGCGACAAGGGTTATGCTGACGTGCAGGCCTGGCAGGCCGCCGTCTGCGGCGGCATCAGCTGTTACGCCAGCGTGCGTGCGAGCGCCGAAGACGAGCAGCTCAGCAAAGCCATCATCGTGATGTCGAGCAAGGCGTTGACCGCAAAACAGGCGGAGATGACCGAACTGCTATATGACACCTTCTTCAATGTGCGCTTTGATGAGAGCAAACGCATCCGTGAGTTGCTGGAACAGATCGCCGCGCGCCAACAAAGCAGCGTGACCGGTCGCGGTCACAGCCTGGCCGTCAGCCTGGCTTCCAGCGGCATGAGCCCCACTGCCCGCCTCAGTCACAAGTTCTCCGGCCTGCAGGGCATCAAGACCCTGAAGGCGATGACACGTCAGTTGCAGGAGCCCGAATTCATGTCGGACCTGCTGGCGAAGATGTCGCGTATCCACGAGCAGATCATGGTGGCACCGCGTCGCTTCCTGCTGATCGGCGAAGAACAGCATCGCGACACCCTGCTAAACACGCTGGAGGCTGCCTGGAACCAGGCACCCGCGGTGTCAGCCACGGCAGAACCGCTGCAGCTCACCCCGACGCGCGAGACCGTCAGGGAGCTGTGGACCACCAACACGCAGGTACACTTCTGCGCCAAAGCCTATCCGACAGTGCCCGGCGGCCATCCCGATCACGCCGCTTTATCAGTGCTCGGTGGTTTTATGCGGAACTCGTTCCTGCACCGTGCCATTCGTGAACAAGGCGGTGCCTACGGCGCCAGTGCCGATCAGGATGGCGGCTCCGCCTCGTTCCGTTTCTTCTCCTACCGCGACCCGCGGCTGGCAGAAACGCTGCAGGACTTTGACGCCGCCATCGACTGGGTGCTGAACGAAGAACATCACGAGCGGCTGGTGGAAGAAGCCATTCTCGGTGTCATCAGCAGCATGGATCGCTCCGTGTCGCCGGCCGGCGCCGCCAAACAGGACTACTACAACACCCTGTTCGGCCGCACCCGCGAAGCCCGCATGGCCTTCCGCAAACGCGTGCTTGCGGTCACCGTCGCCGACCTCAAGCGCGTCTGCGCACAATACCTGAAACCCGAGAACGCCAGCATCGGCGTGGTCTCCAACACCCAGCAGCAAGCCATTGCCGATAAACTCGGCCTCAAAATCAACGCCCTCTGACCTCCCCTAAAGGGCGGCTTTAAATGGGGACGGAGGAGATTAATCTCATTAAATAAATCTCCTCCGTCCCCATTAAATAGTAGGGATGTAACAAGGCTGGAAACTACTTTAAGAAATTTTTTTAAAGTTTCGGGAACTTCGCGCGAAACATTAAGTCTGATTAAGTGTAGGTAGATTGCAGACAAAATTGTGGGTTTTGTTTCATTTATCTCTCCCTTGATAGTAGTATGACTCTGAGCCCGGCCTAAACCGCCGGGCTTTTTTTTGGCCTTGTGTTTGCCATCGCCAGCGTTAGAATGGCGCACGGCCCGTTAACCACAGGCCTCCGAGAACCATCAGGAGTGACAGCATGTCGAATAAATTTGTTGAACTAGTCAAAGAAAAAATGGCTGATATCAAGAAGCAGCGCGAGCAGGATAACGGCAAAACGGCACCGGAAATCAGGATTGAACGCGAGCAGAAGCCCGAGAGCGACGAACCGGTCAAACACTGAGCTGTTTACCCCATCACATTCGCCGGCGGATCCTCCGGCCGGCTAGGCGCCCGCCAGCGCCTGAACACACTCGGATGGATAGCCTCCCCCAGCGCCCCGGTACCAATGTCACGTAATCGCGGCATACCGGTGAGAGGCGTTTTGTACATCACCGACAGTGACTCGCGCAGTTCGCCGAAGGCGTTGGCATCGATGCGTCGCTTCAGGTAATGCGGATCGAGTTGCAACCCATGCCGGCCGGCAGCTTCCAGCATCCACAACAGCGCCTGGTCTGATAAACCCGCATCGGCATAACCACCGCCGACATTGGAATGCACGCCGGCAAACCACACCTGCTCGACGGTTTCACATTGCGGCGGACACGGCGGCAACCACAGTGACGGTTCAAAGGGAGCGCGCTGCTCGTTGATAGCCAGCGCATGATAGGCGTGCCGGACATTGTCGCCCAGACAGACATCATGAAACCGGTGCCGCGATCGGGTCAGCCAGCCCAGAGGGCCTTTGGTGGGCAGCCCCATGGCGCCGACCGTGTCCCAGACCCCCAGAAAATGCACATCGCCGGGCAGCGACCGGTATTTCGCACGAAACGCCTGCCCCGCCTGCTTGCGCTCATCGGCGTCGTGGATGCGATACACCTGCGCGGCCTCATCGGCAATGGCCATGGCCTGCTTGTGAGTCTGCCCGGCCGTCTCGCCCGGGCACGGCGGGATACCGCACACCGCCAACATGCCAGCCAGGCTACGCACGGTGAACGCACCCCGACTAAAACCAAACAGAAACAGCCGGTCATCGGGCTGATAATGCGCCAATAACCAGGCATAAGCCTTGCGCATATTGCCAAACAGTCCGTTACCCGCCATGCCGCCACGCAGCTTGTCAAACAGACCGGCAGTCCCAACCCCGGTGTCGTAGTAGCGCAACTGCTCAATATGCGGCGATTTGCCCAGCACCGACCGCACTGCCTTCACCACATTACTCGGTACCTGCCGCTGCCGGTCTACCTGATCCGGTTTGTTCCAGGTGCCATCGGCACCAATCACAATATTGCGCACAAAAGCGCCCCCCTTTTCTTCCTGTTATAGACCATCCTAATGGGGACGGAGGAGTTATTTTTTATTCCCTCCGTCCCCATTAAGCGCCCATTAAGCGCGTTTAAAAGGCACGGATCAGCACTGTTCTGATCCAGGCCGCACCAGCCGGGGGCGCATTTCCCGTTAAAAGCAGTCGCACCAGCAAAGTGCGGAGGCGTTGTGCACAACGTCAGATATGCGTCATTGCGGTGCTTTTAAGGTGCTCGCCGCATTTTGACCCATCATCTTATAAATCCGCTTTCGCTTTATATGACAGAAGCTTAACAAATTATTGGTTTTTCTCTGTCTGTATCTGCTAGGTGCCTTTTTATGCACTTTTTGTAGGCACAAAAATATTCAGAAACTTTGGCACGGAAAATGCGGAGCACCCATGGAACATAAAACAAAAACCGAACACCGACCCGCATCCCGCAACCGTATCGCTTTTATCAGGAGTTAACATGAGCGCCAACAGCAAGAACAGTCCACACAAAATAAATGCACTCTCGGCTGCAATATCATTTGCCCTGTTCCCCATGACCTCAGCGCTTTACGCTCAGGACGGTGCAGAACAAGCTCAGCTCGAAGAGGTTGTTGTAACCGGGTCACGTATCACCCGTTTTGAAGGTGACTTTACTGCGCCTGTTTTGTCTCTGGGAGCAGAGCAGCTCGAGCAATCAGGCGCCACCAATATCGAAGACTTCATTAGTGAGGTGGGCGCCCTCGTGGGTTCGTCCGGTTCATTCGAAACACAGGGCACCGACGGTGGTTCCCAGGTCGGGGTGAACGCGCTGAACCTGCGCAACCTCGGCAACAACCGCACCCTGACACTGGTTAACGGCAGGCGTCACGTGAGCGCCCTCGCCACCGGTGAGCCACTGGTTGATACCAACACTATTCCTGTCGCACTGATTGAGCGGGTCGACGTGCTGACCGGCGGTGCGTCTGCGGTGTATGGTGCCGATGCGGTCTCCGGCGCCGTCAACTTTGTCCTCAAGGATGACTTCGAAGGCGTCGCGGTGCGAACTCAGGGCGGCATGTCTGACGAAGGTGATGCTGAAGACTTCTTTGCGTCATTTGTATTTGGTACCAACTTTGACGGCGGTCGCGGTAATGTCACCTCAAGCTATGAGTATCGCAAGCAGGAAAGACTGGAAACCAAGGATCGTGAGTACGGCATCACCGGCAGACAGTATCTCAGAAACAATCCGGCTGAATACGGCCAGGCAGACGATCCCAATGTACCAGACCGAACTCTTACCCCGCCAGGCGCACGTAACTTTACCTACACGGCGCCCGATGGACGCTACGATATTCTAGGTTTCAATACAGTGACCGGAGAAACGCTCACCTACCCGTCCCCCATCGCTCTGTCCGCCGACGGCACTCCCTTTGAAGTGGGCCAGCAGACCTCCGGCTTCGCTCATCTGGGTGGCGATGGCACACCCACAGCCTATTTCTCGTCATCACTGATTCCCGAACTGGAAACACATTCATTCAACGTCAATGGACGCTACGACCTGAATGAAAACCACACTGCCTTCACCGAATTCAAGTTTGTGCGCTCCGACGCCGTCAACCCGCGTAGCTCTTCGTACACCACCGTACTTGAGCTGAGTCTTGACAACCCGTTCATTCCAGATGCGTTCAATGATGTACTCGCTACCATCCAGGATCCAACAATCAACCTGGCACGGGACGACCTCGAGATGCGCTCGCTGAACGACAATACCCGGGATACCACCCGACTGGTAGCCGGCTTCAGGGGTGACCTTACCGATTGGCTGCGCTACGAAGCATCGGCCAACTACGGGATCACCGAAGTCACCGCAAGGCTCAGTAACCAGCGCCTTGAGGACCGTTATTTCGCATCGCTGGATGCCGTGCGTGACCCCGCCACCGGCGAGGCCACCTGCCGCTCCAACCTGAACCCGGGCGCCGTTCCGCCCAACGACCCGGTGGTATCGCCCTGGAATCCGGGGGTCTGGGGAGACCCGGCCAATATGACGTTTACGCCCGGCGCCAACAGCGGATGTGTGCCCTTCAACCCGTTTATTGATGGTACGCAGTACTACTTCTCGCCGGGGCAGATCAATGCTGACGATCCCAACGGTGCCGCCCAGGCGTTTATCACCAATGCCGGCGCACCCATCGTAAGCAAAGGTGAATCCGAGCAGACAGTCTTCAACGCCTTCGTCTCCGGCGACAGTTCCGGCCTTGGACTTACCTTGCCCGCCGGTGCCGTTGACTTCGTGCTGGGTGGGGAATACCGCGAGGAAAAAATCTCCAACACGCCCGACCGTCTGCGCAGCAACCCCAACGGCCTGACACCACTGGATTTCACCCGCCCCAGCAGTTCGTCCTATGACGTATCCGAGGTCTTTACCGAAGTATCGGTACCGGTCTTCCAGGATCTGGGCCCCTTCATGCAAAGCCTGCGGATAGATGGCGCATTCCGTTATTCCGATTGGTCAACAATCGGCGAAACCACCGCCTACAGTTTTGGCCTGAACTGGGCATTGAACGACAGTGTGATCGTTCGTGGATCGCTGGGTGAATCTGTACGGGCGCCGAACCTGGCCGAACTGTTCGAGCCGGAGAACCAGTCCTCTTTCCGACCGGAAGACGTCTGCGAAGCAGCCAACCTCAATGCCCAGACCGCCAACACGGTTGCCAACTGCCGTGCGGAGATCAGCGCACTAGGGCTGAATCCGGACACATTTGTCTCCTCCTCACCCGTGGGCCGTCCAGGCGTGCGTGGCGGCAACCCCAACCTGGCAGAGGAAACCAGTAACACCCAGACTCTGGGCCTGGTCTATACGCCCTCCTGGATGCCCGGCCTCGTTGCTGCTGTTGACTGGTGGGAGATCGACATGTCCCAGGGTGTGCTCTATCCCAGCGACGACGAAATCGTCGAACGCTGTTACGACCAACCCACAACAGACAACGCGTTCTGCGATCTTTTCAGTCGCTCAACCGAAGGCGCGCTGGTCGGTGTCATCGTTGATCTGGAACAACGCCCGGTCAACGTCAGTAACCTGTACACATCCGGCGTCGACTTCAGTGTCAACTACCCCATTAACCTGAACAATCTGGGTATGCTCTCGCTATCCCTGAACGGTACCTACCTTGAGTCGCTGAAAACACAACCCACGGTTGAACCCAGGCAGATCGAGGAAGCAGGCATGGTTGACACCCTGCTTGGGCAGCAGGCACCTGAATGGGTCGCTAACCTGAGCGCCAACTGGCTGCGCGGACCGCTGTCGCTGACTTACCGGTTCCGTTACCAGAGTGCGCTGAATATCTTTGAAGATGAGGAACTTGAGCGCCAGCCGGATATTTCCGATTTCCTCAAAACAGACCCGGTGACGGTACACGATATCCAGGGCAGCTACAGCTTCAGCAATGGTTTTGAAGTGTACGGTGGGGTCAATAACCTTACCAAGCAGGAGCCTGACCCCAGCTATCTGAACCTGCCGGTCGGTCCCAGAGGACGTGTTGCCTACCTGGGAGTCTCGGCTGATTTCCAGAGTTTGAGCAGCCTTAATCCTTTTCGATAGACGTTAGACGCGGCGAGTGTACAATGCTAGATACTATGCAGCGACCAGACGCACTCAAAGCAAGCGACGTGATCCAACGATTGCGTGACGAGGTCGCCCGAAACCCGGGCGACCTCGACAGCAGTCTGATGTTTGGCTCCGCTCTGTACCAGGCGGGCAACTATGAAGAGTCAGCCTCGGCCTTCAGCTCACTTCTCAATCATCACCCCGACCATCCACAGGCATTGTTGCTGCTGGCCCGAACGCTGGCACGCGCCGGCCAACGCACGGATGCTCTGCAGGTTCTGGCACGCGCCCAGCACGTCAATCCTGAGCACCACCAGGCGTGGCAGGTCGCCGCCGCACTGGTAGCGGAACAGCGGGACTGGTTACAACTGTTACACATTGCACACAACTGGACGCAGGCACACCCTGCCTCCACTGAGGCCTGGCAGGCATTGTCACGCGCCCACTTTGAAGAGTCGCGATTCAACGAAGCCATTACTGCCTATGCACGAGTGCTCGAGTTGGATCCCGACAACCCCTCACACTTAATCGGCGCTGCGCGACTCAGTATCTCGGCGCAGCGTTATGAGCAGGCACATCAATTCCTTGGCGCTGCGCAGAAAATCGCGCCGGACTCCGCAGAGCTTTTGTATTCACTGGGTCGGCTACACCACCTTACCGGCGAACTGCAGGCGGCTGAGTCATACTGCCGACGCGCTATCGCCGCACGACCAGGCTTCGCCACCGCCTATGTGGAGCTGGGCACCCTGCGTGAAGGCAGGCTGGACGATGCCGAGATGACCGCCATCAGACAACTGTTTGATGACCCTTCCGTGCATCCTGAGTACCGGGTCATGCTGGGTTTCACGCTGGGCGACGCGCTGGATCGTCTTCAGGCATTTGATCAGGCTTTCGCAGCCTGGGATCAGGGCAACGATATCAACCGCAGAATTTCCCAACAGGAAGGCATGAATTACCAGCCCGCACTGATTGAAAGTGAACTGGCACTGCTGCCCGGGATATTCAGCGATTTGACAGTCGAGCCGGAGCACTGCACCACGGACCATAGCACCACGAATTATCCGCGACCAATTTTTGTGCTGGGCATGCCGCGCTCCGGCACCACATTGATCGAATCGATCCTGGCGTCCCATTCCAGCGTACACGGCGCGGGAGAACTGCCGACACTTTACGATATTCACGAAGAGCTGATGGCGGTGGCACGTGGCCAGGGCATCGAGGCCGCCCGTAGCCTGGTGCGCAAGCAGGCCAATGGCTGGCGAGAGCGCTACCTTGCTGCCATGCCCTCCTGTCCCGACCAGGCCCACATCGTCGACAAGCAGCCGCTGAACTTCCGCTCAATCGGGCTGATCCGCCTGCTGTTTCCTGACTCCCCGATAATTTATACCCAACGCGACGCCATGGATGTCGGGTTTTCCATCTATCGCCACAAATTCTCCAAGGACTGGCCCTGCGCGCACCGGCTGGATGACATTGGTCACTATTATGCAGTTCACGCCCGCATCATCGCGATGTGGCAATCACACCATGCCGGGTCGATCCATGTTGTTGATCACGCCTCACTGGTGCGTGATAAGGAGACCTGCATCCGACAGTTGCTCGACGTCGCCGGCCTTGAGTTTGAAGCTGCCTGCCTGTCGCCACACAAAACCAGACGGGCGGTCGCCACTTTCAGTGCAGTTCAGGTTCAGCAGCCAATCTCGAGCAGCTTCAGCGGTCGCTCGGCGAACTACGTCAAACAACTCAGTCCGTTACGTCATGCGCTGCACAGCCATGGATACGGCATTAATGTTGCAATACCCTACAAGAAAACCAGTAATGCCACGCAAAATCAGGGTTTCACACCGTCGGGCGCATCAATGTAGTGCCCGACACAGAAAAAGCGACATGTTGTAGTGCACATAAAGTGCTTAACAGAAATAAATGTCCCAACAGAGCGAGAAAAAAATGAAGCAGACTGACGCGGAACAAGACTCGGAATTCCAACACAACACAGCAACAGAACTCGGCAGACAATGGGGTGACCAATGAAAATACGTATTCTTGCACTAGCCGCATCGTTGGCGGCCACAGGCATCGTCAATGCACAATGGGATACCGTCGTCGGCGAAGTCGGCGTTATTGAAGGATTCGATCAACACTGGGTAACCGTTCGTCGCGGCGACACCGTGTTCCTGGTTGATGCCGATGAAGGCGTCATAGGTGGCACACTTCTGGTGTCCTCATTCTCGCCCGCTCTGGCACCCCGCATGAGCGCCGGCCTGCTGTATGCCTACGGCAGCTACTACTCCCGCGGCAGCCTGGGAGACCGAACCGACGTGGTACAGATTTATGATGTCGCCTCTGCCACCGCCATCAGCGAAGTCGAAATTCCCGCGCGTGCTGCCGGTATCGGCCACCCCGGCATGATGGGGCTGATCAATGACCGTTTCGCGGGTGTGTGGAACATTACACCTGCCACCTCCGTCAGCCTGGTTGATATTGAAAGTGAAACCTTCATTGGTGAAGTCTCACTGCCAAGCTGCTCGGGCATTTATCCGGAAGCACAGGGCTGGATCTCTGTGTGTGGTGACGGCACCGCGCAATACATTCAGTTGAATAACGCCGGTCAGGAAACCCGTCGCATTCAGAGCACGTCGTTCTTCGACGTATTCGCTGATCCGGTCTACGATTACTCCGTACCTGCCGCCGACGGCTGGATGTTCATGTCCTTTGACGGTCTGCTGCGCAAGGTTTCCCTGAATGGCGATACGCTTCAGGTATCGGAATCCTTCGACATCAATCCCGAGTCAGATGGCGTTGCTGACGTCAATGGCGTGATGCCTAAGCCCGATGACAACTGGCGCATCGGCAGCTATCAGCCTTTCGCCTACCATGACGGCGAAGCGCTGCTGGCGACACTGATGCATGAAGGCGGTGGTCAGGAAACCTTTGAGAAAGCCGGCACCGAAGTGTGGGTTTACAACATGCTGACCGGTAACCGCGGCATTCGCATCGAACTGGGTGAAGACGTAACTGCCCGCGGCGTGCTGCTGACCCCCGGTGATGATCCATTGATGGTGCTGGCCACCAGCGAAGGTTTGCAAGTGCGTGACCCACGCACCGGCCGCCTGCTGCGCACTGTTGAAAACGTTTCCGGCACCATGCAGGCACTGTATGAAGGAATGGAATGATGATTGATCCACTGGTTACCATCGTCATTGCCACCTCCCTGGCATTGCTGTTTCTGCTAGCGGCGCGGCACAAAATTAGTGCTCACCGTCGTTTTGAAGCACAGCTGGCGGCGTACCGCATTCTGCCTGAATCCCTGGTATCCCCCGCGGCACGCGTGTTGCCGTGGCTGGAGATCGCAGTTGCGGCAAGCCTGCTGTTTGCCACTACCCGTCCTGTGGGTGCAGTGCTGGCAGCAACCCTGCTGGCCACCTATGCGCTGGCCATGGGTATCAACCTGAGCCGCGGACGTTCCCAGATCGATTGCGGCTGTGGCGACACACCACAATCATTGTCCGGCCTGTTGGTACTGCGTAACTGCGTGCTGGCAATCGGTGCCCTGCTGTTATTGGCGCCGGTCGCAACACGACCGCTCAACGCACTGGACATGCTGTTCGCTGTGCTGTTTGTTGCAGCGTGCTCGCTCAGCTACACATTGTTCGAACAGTTATCCCGCAATCACACTTTACTGACCGATAAGGAGTAAGCCATGAGCAACGCTTTGGCAGCTACATTAATTCTACTGACGCTCGTGGTACTGGCTTTGATATTTGCCGTTATCGCACTGGCACGACAGATAGGCATTCTGCACACCCGACTGGCACCCGCTGGTGCTCTGATGACCACGGCCGGGCCCAAGCTGGGCGAAAAAATCACCAATATGTCGATTCCTGACATTCACGGCAAGCCAGTGGCCATTGGTGCGAGCGGCAACGGCATCAACGCCGCCAAGGCGCAACTGCTGCTGTTTGTGTCACCTTCATGCCCGATCTGCAAGGAGCTGGTGCCAACCGCCAAGAGCATGGCACTGAGCGACAACGTTGATCTGATCTTCGGCAGTGATGGCGGACAGGCTGAAACCCACCTGCAGTACATCGAGAAGATGAACCTGCAGGATTACCCTTACATCGTGTCACTGGAGCTGGGCATGCGCTTTGAAGTAGGCAAACTGCCCTACGCCGTGCTGATCGATGAGAGCGGCGCGCTGCGCTCCAAAGGTCTGGTTAACAGCCGCGAACACCTGGAATCACTGGTTACAGCTATGCAAAGTGGCTACGATTCAATTCAGGATTATCTGGTCAAGAAAGGTCATCTGGAGGAGCAGGCGTCATGAGTACCCGTCAAGAACTGATTTCACAAATGATAAAAGATCTGGACTCGGTCACCACCGGTGCCATTCGTATGCTGGCAGCTCGTACCTCCCGGCGTTCATTCCTGGGCCGCTTTGGTGTGCTCATGGCCGGTATGGGCGCCCTGCCCGTGCTGCCCATGTCACGCGCATCAGCCCAGCCAGCCTCGTCACCATCGACATCAGCGACACCGTTTCCCCCGCCCGGCAATGCCGGTCCGGTCAATGGCGTGGCAGACATTCAGGAAATGGGTGATACCGAAAGCTGTGATTACTGGCGCTACTGTGCATTCAGCGGCTCTATCTGCAGCTGCTGTGGTGGTTCACTGACAACCTGCCCCCCCGGTTCGCAGACAGCTACCGTGGCCTGGGTCGGCTCCTGTCATAACCCGACAGACGGCCGCAATTACCTGATCTCCTACAACGACTGTTGTGGTAAAGGTAGCTGTGGTGGTTGTGGCTGCTCGCGCTCTGAAGGCGATCGTCCGGTCTACTTCCCGTCTAAATCCAACAACGTGCTGTGGTGTTTTGGTTCTACCAGCCATGCATACCATTGTACGCTGGCACTGGTGATTGGTCATGGCGACAACAACGCACTGCCCTGATCGCCCGCTGATGAAACTGTTGATGTTGCTGTGTCTGTGCTTCGCACCCGCGATGGCCAGCGCCGCAACACCGCAGTTCAACTACCTGCTGCACTGTGGCGGTTGCCACATCGAAGACGGCTCGGGCATGGGTGATATCGTACCCGACCTGAATGAAGACCTCGGGTACTTTGCCAGTTTTACCGAAGGCCGCTCCTACCTGGTACGTGTACCCGGTGCGTCACACTCGCCGTTAAGTGACGGCGACCTGACTGAAGTCATGAACTGGATGTTGCGTACCTTTGCTGCAGCGGATGAACCCGAGCTCTACAGCGAAGCCGAAGTCACCGCGAACCGCCGCATTCGCATGAATGATGTGCATGCCGTACGCAAGCAATTGCTGGAGCTGAAGGACAACCCCGACGCGGGAATGTCGCCAGCCCCGCAAACCACCGCCGCGCCGCAGGCGTTCGTCGGACCACAACAACCTGCTGATCAGGAGGCGCCAGAGCAACTGGCGTCTCTTTCAGTCGCCACCTCAGCAACACCACCACCGACGCTCACACCAGAGCAACAACTGGCATTTGGTGAAGCCCTTTTTTTTGATACCTCGTTATCGCGCTTCGGCAATCAGGCCTGTGCCAGCTGTCACGATCCGGGACGCGCCTTTGCCGACCAGCGCTCGATGACCGTCGGCAGCGGCGCCTCTATCGGCTCCGATGGCAGCTCCACTGGCCACCGCAATGCGCCTTCACTGACCTACGTCGCTGCCACACCCGCTTTTACCCTGAACGACACCACACAAACCTCGCCACCTGCCCAGAATCGCTCACGCGTCGCCGCTACGGCTAAAGCGGCCGATACTATCCGCGGTGGTTTTTTCTGGGACGGACGTGAACCGACACTGGAAAACCAGGTACTGACACCGTTTGTGAATGCCAGGGAGATGGGCTTGCAGGATCTGTCTGAACTGGTTGAACGTGTCGCCGGCAGTGAACGATATCAGCCCTACCTGGGCGACGTTACTGGCGATGCAGTATCACCCGCGCACATGTCAGGCCTGATCGCGAAAAGCCTGGCCACCTACCTGCGCAGTGATACCTTTAACAGCTATGACTCGCGCTACGACCGTTTCGTGCGCGGCGAGATCACCGCAACCGCGCAGGAAATGGCCGGCATGGGCCTGTTTTTCTCGCCCGGTTTCACAAACTGTGCGACCTGCCATCAGTCATCAACAGCCGCCTATGCCACCAATGAGCTGTTCAGTAACCACCGTTACGAAAACATCGGCACCCCGATCAATCAGGACCTGCTCACCCTGAATGGCATGGGCACTGACTTTCGCGATCCCGGGCTGGCCGCCAATCCTGCGCTCGCCGCCGGCTTTGACCCCAGTGACATCAACGCCCGCTTCAAAGTACCCAGCTTGCGCAATGTCGCTGTCACGGCGCCCTACATGCACAATGGCGTCTTCAGCGAACTCGATACCGTGTTGCGCTTCTACAACCACTACAACGAAACCGGTGCCAGCGGCCAGATCAATCCCGAGACCGGTCAGCCCTGGACTGAAGCAAACAACCCTGACGGCGTCGCCACCGACAAACTGCGCGTCGGCTTCCCCTTGAGCGAACGCCAACTGGCTGCGCTCAGCGCCTTCCTGCGCATGCTCACTGATCAACGCTACGAGCACCTGCTCCCCTAATGGGGACGGAGGAGATAAAAAGTATCTCCTCCGTCCCCATTAAATGCTACCAGCCCAGGGCCTGGCCGTCCTTGCGGTGATCCGATCCGGCCCGGTAAACACCATTGATCGGCAGCATGCTGTCCGCACTGAACACCGGCGCCGGCAGTGAAGGGTCGCGGGTGAACAGGATGCCCTGATACCCGCCTACGGCGCTGCCATCCACCGCCCTGACCTCATGGCCTCTGGCTTCCAGCGCCGAGCCCACCAGGTTGTAGAGTTCCTGTTCCAGCGACAACAGATTCCGGTTCTGGCTATGGGTAAATCGTGCCGCGTCCGTGGTCATCTGCACATTCATGCCGTGATCAATCATGTTGACGATATGTTGCACATGACTCTCAGGCTGAATGCTGCCGCCCATGTTGCCAAATGCCAGCAAGGGTTCACCGTCGCGGGTCACAAAACCGGCAATGATGGTATGAAAAGGCCGCTTGCCCGGCGCCACCTGATTCGGGTGGCCCGCCTGCAGTGAAAAGGCAGCACCGCGATTTTGCAGAACGAAGCCATAAGGTGGCACGGTCACGCCACTGGCGTACACCGAAAATCCGCTGTGAACCAACGACACCATATTGCCCCAGCGATCTGCCGTCGCCAGATACACGGTGCCGCCATCCAGGCCACCGGTTACCGAGGGCGGTGTCGCTTTGCTCATGTCGATACGGTCACACAGCGTCGCGGCATAGGATTTCTCCAGCAGGCGAGCCACCGGTACATCTTCAAAATCGGGGTCGGCGTTGTAAGCCTGCAGATCCGAATACGCCAGCTTCTTGGCCTCAACCATGAAGTGCCAGTAATCGGGATTGGTGGGTCCGAGATCAGCCAGCGACAGATCGTGCGCCGGGGCACAGACCTCCAGAATATTGAGTAGCTGCAACGTGGCAAAACCCTGGCCCGGTGGTGGCAGTTGATGAACATCGTAACCATGGTAATTGGTCGAAATTGGCTCCACCCACTCGGGTGAGAATCCGGCCAGGTCATCCATCGACATGACACCACCGGCGGCCTCGACCTTGGCAACAATCGCTTCAGCAATCGGCCCCCGGTAGAAGGCATCTGCCCCATCGCGCTGTATCAGTCTGAGGGCATCGGCCAGCGCCGGGTTACGGATGATGCTGTACAACGGCGGCACCTCACCGTCCACCAGAAAGGTGCTCGCGGAATCGGCATCGTTAAGCAGTTTGTCATGCACACTGGCGATATCATCGTAGCGGCGCTCGGATTGCCCCCAACCGTCCTCGGCCAGTTGCACGGCCCGCGCCAGGGTCTGCTCAAAGCCCATGGTGCCAAAGCGCGACAGCAACGCGTCGTAGCCAGCAATGGCACCCGGCACCGTGGTCGAGTTGACGCCTGACGACGGCATGCTCTCCAGCCCCAGCGTGTTGCGGAAATAATCCAGCGTCCAGCCCGAGGGTGCCGGGCCAGCCGAGTTCAGCGCGTATAGCTTCTGTTCGCTGGCCACCCAGACCAGCGCAAACAGATCGCCGCCGATGGTGGTGTCGTTCTGCGAGGTGACATCCAGGGCGGCAGCAGCCGCCACCGCAGCATCAATGGCGTTGCCACCTTGCTGCAGTATTTCCAGCCCGGCATGCGAGGCCAGAGCGTCACTGGTCGCCACTACGCCATGACGCGCCAGTAATTCGGATCGCCCCTGTGCACGCCAGCCCTGCGCACGGGAGCCCGGCATGGCGGCAATCGATGCCGCCGGGTTGGGATTATCAGCGCTGGGCTGGCCAAAAGCGTTCGGGGATTGCGCCTGAACGCTGAGCGGGAGTGCCAGCAAACCCAGCAGTACGACAGGGGCAATTACGCTTGGGGCGCTTAGTTTACGGCCTGTCACGATAGAACCAATGCCGGATGGCAAATAGCAGCGAACGTTTTTCATTATTATGATTCCTGTGCCTGCATGAATGAACGATGTAGCCACGAGAACCCAGATCACAAACATCGCGCTGCATCAAAATCAATCCTCAGTCACGAAAGTATTAGTATTTGCAGTGTGCTGTCAACTTACTTTGGAAGCATCGTAAACATCTGACATCGAACGCATTTTGATCGTGAAACAATGCCACTTTGGGTGCTTCTTATTGGTGCTTCCCGGTAGCGTTGGCGCACCGTTTTGACACACTGAGCGGCTGCGCCCGGGTATTGTCCAGGCTGGTCCTTTATGACACCGGCATGGCACCGCACTGGCACAAGCCTTGCCTGTTAATTCATCATGTCAACGACGTATTATCGAGACTCATGGCCAGATCCTTACCGACTGAAAATACAAAGACTACCACCGTACTCTGGCTGACAGGGCTGTCCGGTGCCGGCAAAACCACGCTGGCCGATCAGGTGGCCCGAGACCTGCGCGCTGCCGGTCAAGCCTGTTTTGTCCTGGATGGTGATAATGTCCGCAAAGGCCTGAGCCAGGATCTGGGTTTCTCTGACGCCGACCGGACAGAGAACATTCGCCGCGTCGCCGAAGTGGCAAAACTGATGAGGGATGCCGGTCTTACCGTCATCGTGGCACTAATATCACCATTCAGGGCAGAACGCGACGCAGCGCGCACCAGCATTGGCAATGACCACTTCATTGAGATCTATCTCGATACGCCGCTGGCTGTCGCCGAACAGCGCGACGTCAAAGGCCTGTACAAAAAAGCGCGCAGCGGCGAGCTGAAAAACTTCACCGGCATTGACTCTCCCTACGAACCGCCGCTGGCGCCCGCGTTGACGATACACACAGAAACCGAAACACCGCAGCAAAGCGCCGCCCGCGTGATGCAGGTCTTAAACGTTAAAGGGAACCGTTAAAGGGGACGGAGGAGATAAAAGCGTTAAAGGGGACGGAGGAGATAAAAAGTATCTCCTCCGTCCCCTTTCTCACTAACGCCCCCACACAACAAAGTTCGGGTTCTCAAACCCCGGTTTGCCGTAAGCCATCGCCTGCTCATTCATATCTGTCAGGCGCCCACCGGCTGCGCGCAGCACGGCGTCCCCGGCCGCGATATCCCATTCCATGGTGCGACCAAAGCGCGGGTAGAGATCCGCCTCGCCGGCGGCAACCAGGCAGATTTTTAAAGACGAGCCGGCCGTGCGCAGCTCAGCCACCGTGCGCTCACCCAGAAACGCCTGCAACGCCTGCGGATCACCATGCGAGCGGCTGGCGACCACCGTCAGGCCTGCTGCGGGCACCTCACGCGTGCGCACCGGCCGCTGCTGGCCACCAGCTTCAACCACAAACGCACCCTGCTCACTGGCGCCGGCAAACATGCGGTCGATCACCGGGGCATAGACCACCCCCAGCACCGGTACGCCGTTCTCGATCAGCGCAATGTTGACGGTAAACTCACCATTACGATTGACAAACTCCCGCGTGCCGTCCAGCGGATCCACCAGCCAGAACAGGTCACCAACCGATTCGCGATGGCCCGCGGCCATGGCCTCCTCGGCAATCACCGGCACCTGCGGCGTCAGCTTGCGCAGCGCGCTGACAATCACCTGCTCCGCCTTCTCATCGGCTTCGGTCACCGGTGATTCATCTTCCTTGCCGCGTACGGTGAAATCAGTGGCATAAACGGCCATGATCACGCTGCCCGCGTCACGGGCCACCTGGGTGAGAAGTTTGAGCAGCTCAGCCCGGTTATTCAGCAAAGTGTCATTAAAAGTGCCATTAAAAACAGGATCAGGCATTGGTTTGTCTCCGAAGGTGCGGCAAACTCGTACTATAGCAGACTGGCGCGACACGGCCCGTCTGCATCAGGAAACGTGAAAAGGATCGTCCATGATTGCCAATGCCCTGGGACCGGTGTTCCTGCTGATACTGTTTGGCGCGCTGCTGCGCCGGATCAACTTCCCCGGGGCCGAGTTCTGGCCGGGCATCGAACGCCTGACCTACTACATCGCCTTTCCCGCCCTGCTGGTGCACCGTCTGGCGCTGGCCGACTTTAGCAATGCCGACTTCGGTCGCTTCGCCCTGGTGATCTGCGCAGCGCTGGCGCTGACCAGCGCACTGACGTGGCTGCTCAGGCCGTGGGTAAGCCGCACCGCGGCCGATTTTACCTCGCTGTTTCAGGGCGCCATCCGTTTTAACACCTATATCGGTCTGGCCGTGGCCAGCGCACTGTTTGGCGACCCGGGACTGGTTATCGCCGCGATTGCCGTCAGCATCATGATTCCGCTGGTCAATGTGCTCTGTGTCATCTGTTTTTCAATGGTCATCGACGGCAGCACCAGGACGCCCGGTGGTGTGCTGAAAGGACTGCTGCGCAACCCCCTCATCATCGCCTGCGTGCTGGGCGTTGTACTCAACATCAGCGGCGTCGGGCTGGGTGGCGCCTGGATCGAAGGTCTGCTGGCACGCCTGGGCAGTGCCGCCCTGCCGCTGGGCCTGCTTGCCGTGGGTGTGGCCCTCAGCCTGGGCACGGTGAAACAGGACTGGCCCACCATTGTACTGGCCAGCGTGCTCAAATTTATTGTCTTCCCCGGTCTGATGCTGGGTCTGGCGATCTGGTGGCAACTCGACCTGCTCAGCCGACAGGTCCTGCTGCTGCTGGCGTGTCTGCCGACGGCCACCTCAGCCTACATCCTGTCCCGGCAACTGGGCGGCAACGCAGTGATGATGGCCAACATCATCAGCGCCCAGACCCTGCTAGCCTTCGCCGTTATCCCGCTGTGGTTACTGCTGTGATAATGGGGACGGAGGAGATAAAAAATAACCAAATGACGATGCAGACAAAGCAGCAAAAACCGTTCAACTGGCGCTCCGACTGCCAGTTCGAGCTACTGATCGACGGCACCGAGTTTTTCCCGCGTATTTTGCAGTACATCGAACAGGCACAGCACCACATCGACATCGAGCTGTATCTGGTAGAAAGCGGCAAGGCCACCCGGCGGGTGGTGGCCGCGCTGACGGACGCCGCCGGGCGCGGGGTGTCTGTGCGCTGCCTGTTCGACGCCAACGGCGCGTCCGAGTTTGTCCCCGAAGAGCGCGAGACACTGCGTCAGGCCGGGGTCGAATTGCGTTTCTACAACCCCCTTACCTGGCATAACGGCGTGCGCAACCTGCACCGCGATCACCGCAAGCTGCTAATATTTGACCAGCGCATCGCCTGCACCGGCGGCCTGGGTTTCACTGATGCGTTCTGCGAGGCCGATGACAGCCAACCCGGCGAAAAAGATCCGCAGACGCGCTGGCATGAACAAATGCTGGTGATCACAGGCCCGATCACCCACGACTGGCAAAAGCTGTTCGAGCAATCCTGGCAGCAAGCCAACAGACCGCAGCGCAAGCGGCTCGACAGCCCGTCACAAAAACATGCCAGCGTACCCCTGCCCGACGCCAGGGCCGGTCTGGGTCGGGTAGCGTTCAGCGCCTCGCGCAACAACCGCGACCTGCTGCTGTCACTGGTCAGCCGCATCCGTCACGCACAAAGCCGCGTCTGGCTTGCCACCCCCTACTTCGTGCCGCCACGTTCATTGCGCCGGGCCCTGACCGCCGCTGCGCGCCGCGGCATCGACGTGCGCCTGCAGGTATGCGGCAATTTCACCGACCTGCCACCGGTGCGCTACGCCGGCCAGATCTACTACGCCGAAATGCTCCGCGCCGGCGTCAGAATCTTCGAATACCAGCCACGCTTCCTGCACCTGAAATCGACGCTCATCGACCAGTGGGTATCGCTGGGCTCCTGCAATTTTGATCACTGGACGCTGCACTGGAATCTGGAAGCCAACCAGAACGCCCTGGACCCGGCACTGTCGCAATCCGTGCAACACAGCTTTGAACAGGACTTCAGCGAGAGCACCGAGCTGACCCGCCAGCAGTGGCAACAACTGCCACTGAATTATCGGCTCACCATCTGGTTCTGGGGCCGGGTGAAAAGGCTGGCGGATCTGTTTTTGAGTTTCTATTGATGTCGATGTGACAAAAAAAAGAGACAGCGCAGATAAAGGCGGACTACACAGGCGCTATGCAGTAGCCGTTTAACTGTCAAGGTTTACAGATTTCACCAGCGTCAGCGGCCTGTCACGCGCCAGACACGACCGCCAACATCATCGGCCACCAGCACACTGCCGCTGTCTTCTTCAACCAGCACACCAACAGGACGGCCATAGGCCTGTGATTCATCGTCGCTCAAAAACCCGGTAAGCAGATCAACCGGATTGCCATCGGGTTCGCCCGCCGTTTCACCACTGCCAAACGGCACAAAGATGACCTTGTAGCCACTGAGCGGATCGCGGTTCCAGGAACCATGCTGACCGACCAGCATGCCCCGGGCAAATGGCGCGGGCAGTTCAGCCCCGGCCCCCAGCCACGCCAGACCCAGCGACGCGGTGTGGGCGCCCAGCGCATAGTCAGGCGTCAGCACCTCATCATCCTCATAGGGCATCGGCGCCTCAACACGCTGATCAACATGGCTGCCGTAATAGCGCCACGGCCAACCGTAGAAGCCATCTTCCGAGACGCTGGTCATATAGTCAGGCACCAGGTCGCTGCCCAGCTCATCGCGCTCGTTGACCGCCACCCACAGCTCACCAGTCTGCGGCTGCCAGGCCATGCCCACCGGATTACGCAGCCCCTGCGCATAGATACGCGACTCCCCGGTGGCGACATCGACCTGCCAGATGGCGGCGCGGCCCTCTTCCTCGTCCATGCCATTTTCGGCAACATTACTGTTGGAGCCAACGCCGATATACAGATACTCGCCATCGGGGCTGGCCAGCAGGCTCTTGGTCCAGTGATGATTAATGCTGCCCAGGGTCAGGTCCTGCACCAGCTCCGGTGCGGCAGTGATCGCGTCTTGCCCTGACTGATACGGGAAGCGCACCAACGCATCGGCGTTAGCGACATAAAAATGATCATCAACCAGCGCCATGCCAAACGGTGAATTCAGGTTCTCCAGGAACGTGTGCCGCTCTTCGACAACGCCATCATTGTCAGCATCGCGCAGCAGAGTGATGCGGTTGGCATTGGGCACCTCCGATGTCGCCTGGCTCATCAGCATGCCGGCGACCCAGCTTCTGAAACCGCCGGGGCTGGAACCTGCCGGCGCCTTGCTCTCGGCCACCAGGATGTCGCCGTTGGGCAGCTCATACAGCCAGCGCGGGTTCTGCAGATCCGCAGCGAACAGCGACACCTCGGTGCCCTCCGCAGGCACCGGTGTGCGCTCCTGCGGCCAGCCTGTGGTCTCGGGAATGTTGATGGTGGGCAGCATCGTACCCGCCGACTCGGCTATTTGCGGATCCGGCCCCATGGTTGCCTCAATCGGTAACTGGGCGTTTTGACCACAGGCGCTGATCAGCGCCGTGCCCGCCAGCGCGGCTAGTTGTACAGGTATCTTCATCTGACGTCCTCCTTTGCATCCCGGTGATATCGTCTGTAGATTGATACGAACACAATCGATGAGCAGTTGTCTGACTATTTATTGAGGTATCAGGTAAGGTATTAGTGATTCAGTCAACTTGCAAACTGAGGTGTTCCCGAGTGAACGCGACGTTACCCTGTCATTGACCCGCCAGTTTATAAAAAAGGGGACGCAGGTGTTCAGTGTGCTAAACGCCTGCGTCCCCTTCGGCCCCCCCCCTTTAATCTCCTCACAACATCTGTACACTGGCCCGTTACACATCGCTTTCATGCCACCATTTCCATGGAAGCCGTGCTGAACAGGAGGGAGTATGGATACACAATTAGCCAACAAACATGTCGCCATTCTTGTCGCCGACGGGTTTGAACAAGTCGAGTTCCAGAAGCCCAAAGACGCGCTGCGCGAAGCCGGCGCCAAGGTCACCGTGGTGTCACTGAAACCCGGTGAAGTCCAGGGCATGCACCACGATAAAACCGGCGATCGTTTCGCCGTCCACCTGACGGCGGTCAGAGCCAAAAGCAAAGACTACGATGCGCTGATGCTGCCAGGCGGTGTGATGAACCCTGATGCCCTGCGCAATGACGAAAGCGCCGTGGCGTTCGCCCGCGATTTTGTGCGCGAGGCCAAACCGATTTTTGCCATTTGTCACGGCCCGCAAGTGCTGATAACGGCAGACGCGGTCAAAGGCAAAACCATGACCTCATTCGAATCGGTCAAAACCGACCTGGAAAACGCCGGCGCACACTGGGTGGATAAACCCGTGGTGGTCGACGATGGGTTGGTGACCAGCCGCAAGCCTGATGACATTCCACAGTTTATCGACAAGATGCTGGAGGAGTTGGCTGAGGGTCGGCACTAGTAAAAAGGGGACGGGGGGATTTGTCACGCAATCCCCCCCTGCCCCTGAAGCGCCAACCTCTATTTTCCGGTAGATTTCCTATCCATAGACCGGGTTGTACTCAAGCCCATCAGCCTGCATCCCCACCAGCCCGATATTGACGTGATTTTGCTCACTTTCTGCCAGATCCCAAAACAGATCCATATCTGAGGCGCCACTAGTGTTTTGTACTGCCAGCAAAACATCAACAATCCCGGAGTCAGGACCTAAACCATAGATATTCTGCGCCGTAGTGGCAATTAACTGCCGGGCATCCCAATTGGGCCCCAGTACATTCAGGGCGGCGAACTCCACGACTTCATCTCTGTGCAGCGTGTCCAGCTTGTTCAAAAGTATGCCAACGATATTGGGATCATCAAAATACAGTCTCTGCGTGAGCGCGAACATGATCTCAAGCGCATCGCCCGCCTTGCCCTCCATGTCAAAGGCAAGGGCCCGATCGTCAAATTTGATCCTGTCTGCGCCCGTGAAATCAAACTGCTGGTTATCAAACGTCAGTATCCGTTTATCAGCACTATCAACAGTAAAGCTGTGCTGGGCAATTTGACCGTCCACCAAAATCACATCTGTGGCCGCAGTATCCAGGGTCACCTGATCCAACAGGTCGAGATTCACAATGCGATTACCATTGCTGTTAAACACAGCTCCGCGCCCTACCGACGGTATCCAGCTTGACTCAACAATAAGGTCAATAATGTCGCTTACCGTCGCGTCAGGATACTTTTGAAATAATAGCGCAGCTATTCCCGATACATAGGGCGATGCATACGAGGTGCCACCATCCACAACGCGCTCATAGCCTTCATTGCCATCAGGATAATAACCATTGGACGGGGCGAACACATACGGTGACTTCACCACGCCAGCTAGGTTGGAAGAACCGAAAGGCTGACGATTGTCAAAATTGTAATTGCCGACGCTGATACTCATACCTGTCAAAGACGATAAAGCGAGGCCTGTCGGGTTAGGGCTGCCAAAATTGCCTCCGGCCCAGACAACAAGAGCGCCGCTATCAAATGCCTTTTTTACCGACTCCATGATGATTGGAGATACAAAGTTGCCGTTGTTAATCTGGGAAATCTGTATGACTTTAGCACCCTGCTGCAGTGCGTGATCGATTCCCTGTTTTATATTTTCAGCGTTGGAGCCGCCACCCTGCTGCGTTATCCTGACATCAATGATCTGCGCATTGGGTGCGACGCCCGAAATATCTGGCACAGGCGATCCGTTGTATTTGTGCTCATCGTATCTAGCGGCAATTGGGGAGGCTACTCTAAGGCCATGAAGATACTCAGCAGTAGCACCACTGTCATTTTTCCTGGTCGTCACATCGTATTCATGAAAAACTTCAAGCTCTTCATGGGTATAAATACCGCTATCCAGAACCGCCACCTTGACACCGTCTCCCCTCAAGCCTTGAGCCCAGGCTGCCGGTACGTTGAGCATGTTCAAAATTGCATGATTATTCATCTGGGTTTCGATTAATGGCGTATGGGCATCGTCAATGTCTAATGCCTTTGCCACATCCGGTACGCCGTGGCCCCAAAGCGTGCTCCATGTACCAAAGAACTGCTCACTTGAGTCATTTTCCGTCACAAAGACAGGGCCTTTATTATTGACCTCGATAACGCCTTTTTGCGTCGGGAAAAACTTAAAATCGTCATTAACAGTTTCGATAAACCATGGGTGGCCGGTATTCGTGTTAAACGAATGCTCCCCACCCGGGCTTACGTATCCATACGGTTTGTAGCTACCGCTGTGATCAATCCAGAAAACACCAATTAATCCTTCGGTGTTGTTTTCTATAGTGAAAGCAGTCTGGCTTCCTGTGTTAGTTGACCGGACATCTTCATCATCAGGCAAGAACTGTATCGGCATAATTTTTTTCTCTTTTTAGGCAGATTCGATACTTTTTATTGATTCTGTCAGGTTAACACTAAAAAAGGGACGGGCACTTAAAGGAAACGGAGGTAAAATTTGCTATGCAAATCCCTCCGTCCCCTTTAAGTGCCCGTCCCTTTCGTCCTACAAACTCCCGTCACTCTCCGGCAAAACCGACTTGATGTCATACACCACTTGCGTCGATGTCGGGCACAGCGGCATACCAACAAACTCTGTGTGCGCCACCGCCAACACCACCGCCTGGTAATTACACACGGGTGGTTCACGATCTCCCGGCAGCAAGGACAGACCATACTCCTCGCTCACCTCATCGGCATCAGCCCAAGGGTCGTAAACATCCACTACACAGCCAAAGTCAGCCAGTTCACGGATCACATCAATTACGCGGGAATTTCGGATATCCGGGCAGTTTTCCTTGAAGGTCATCCCAAGCATTAATACGCGTGCCCCCTCAATTTTCTGACCCTTGCGGATCATCAGTTTCACCACCTGGTTGGCTACATAAATGCCCATGTTGTCGTTCAAGCGTCGACCAGCCAGAATGATCTCCGGGTTATAACCCAGCTCCTGCGCCTTTTGTGTCAGGTAATACGGATCCACGCCAATGCAGTGTCCACCAACCAGCCCTGGCTTAAACGGCAGGAAATTCCACTTGGTGGCCGCAGCCTCCAGAACATCGGAGGTACGAATGCCCATGCGGTTAAAGATCATCGACAACTCGTTCACAAAAGCGATATTGACATCACGCTGCGCATTCTCGATCACTTTGGCAGCCTCGGCCACCTTGATGGAAGGCGCCAGGTGAGTACCGGCAGTAATGATGCTCTTGTAAAGCGCATCTACCCGCTGACCAATTTCTGGTGTGGAGCCGGAGGTTACCTTCTTGATCTGCGTCACGGTATGCGTATTGTCCCCCGGATTGATACGCTCCGGTGAATAGCCGCAGAAAAAATCAACATTGAATTTGAGACCCGACTGCTTTTCCAGCACCGGTACGCAGTCTTCCTCGGTGGCGCCAGGGTAGACAGTAGATTCGAAGATAACGATGTCGCCCTGCTTCAAAACTTTACCCACTGTTTCTGATGCGCCCAATAGTGGCGACAGATCCGGTCGGTGATGCCGGTCCACCGGCGTGGGCACTGTAACAATATAGATATTGCAGTCGGCAATATCGTCGAGCTCAGTGGAGAAGCGCAGCCCGTTTTTGCTTACAGCTTTCAGGTCGTTTTCATCGACTTCGCGGGTGCGGTCGATCCCCTGTGCCAACTCATCAACACGGCGTCGGGAAATATCAAACCCAATGGTTGTATACTGGCGGGCAAACTCCACGCAGAGTGGAAGGCCGACGTAACCGAGGCCGATGATGGCGAGATTCAGATCATTCATGTTTCATCCATATGTAGAAGTTCAGTCTACATCCCTAAGTTGTACGATTGCCATTGTTAGTTTCGCTTGAACAGCCCCTGCTGCTCCGGCGTCAACAAAGCCATCAATGCCGGCGGCGGCGTAGGCAATCCTCTGAAATAGCTCAATGTATTTAGGTGACGATTGATAATACTGGCAGCCGTCAGATAAATAATCTTAAAGTACAGGCCAACCGACTTGTTCTCCGCATACCACACTTCCAAATCGCCTTTGTAAGGCGTAACAACTTCGTCATGAAAGCGTATGGGGTCGCTGCCACAATCAACCAACATTTGCTCCTCATTGCGAAAAAACAAGGAACCGACACCGGTCAGCCCAGGCCCCGTGGCGTCAATGATGCGCTGTTGCTCCGGGGTATACAGGCTGTAGTGTGGACGGGTTTGAGGTCGGGGTCCAACAAAACTCATGTCTCCTTTCATGATATTCAGCAACTGCGGCAGCTCGTTGACCTTGGTGCGGCGAAGGAAACGGCCAAACGGCAACACCCGCGGATCGTTGACGGCTGTCACCAGACCACCAGACATATTGGGGCTATTTTCCAGCATGGTGGCGAACTTGTACAACTTGAAGTCCTTGCCATCCTTTCCTACCCGGTTCTGTTTATAAAGCACCTTGTGTTCGCCCGTGCATAGATTTATTACTGTTGCGCCGATCATAAAAATGCCCAATACCAACAGGCCGAGCACGGCAAAAAAAATGTCCAGCAATCTAATCATTCTCAATTCCTAAAAGCAAAAAATCAGTCGTCAGGCCACTTCACCGGTTCTCTATCAGAAACTCTCTGGGTCTTTGAACCAACATAAACCCCCCACGCTTGAGTGGATTTGGCGACCGTTACCCCGGCGCCCACTACCGAGCCTTCAGCGATCACGACTCCCGGCAGCAATGTCGCGTTCGCACCAATAAAAGCGTCCTTTTTTATCAACACTTTGGCTCTATAAACATATCGCTGACTTGCGCTGACCATGGGTCCAGAGCAACGTGCGCCATCTTTGAGAATTTCTGTCGACGTAATAATATTGGAGTTGGTAGCAACGCAAGCATAATCTTCAATCTCAAATTCGCCCCCACCGCTCACGAACACGCGCGGCGCAATATGTACTCGTCGCCCCACTATTGCTGACTTGCTCATGATAATTACGTTTTTATCAATATAGCTAAACTCGGCCAGACTTACTCTTTTCGGGTAGGCAAAGAACACACGCTGATCAATGAAAACATTTGCTTCCATATGCCCAAGCTTTTGCCGGTAATACAACGCTCGAAAATACATACCTCCCATGTGCGGCAAGCCGCGGGCGCTGCTAATCGCGCCGTACACAATAGAACTGTAAATGGGAATCGGTAGCGCAAGGAGGAATCCGACCGCGTATTCGACCAACGCAAGTGGGTACCGTATAACAGATAAACCGAGAGCACGCTCTAGCATCCGCAAAAAGCGTGAAGATCTGCCGTGTTCTTTCTCAGCAGATTCATTAATATGCCTGAGCATCTTATGGTCAAAAATCAGTTGCACGCTGGAGGCTCCCTTATTCGTTCAACCATCGTTCACATCCGGTTATCAAGGTACTTCCCGGTTTCTTTATGATTAAAGTCCGGAATCATCTCGTTAAACAACGCCAAAATCTCCGGCTTATCCCACGTGGCGCCAGAACGAATATCATCGATGCGGGATATAAACCAATCGAGCTTGTCAGCATCAAATATCGGTTCATTTTTGATCACACCCAGATTCGGAAACCTGTCCATATCCAGTGTTTCCGCGTCCGTGTAGAACTCTTCAAAGTCTTTCTCGCCGGTGGTGTCGCTGGCGAAGAAATAAACGGGCCACTGCTTGCGCGCAATCAACTCCGCACTGCGGCCGCGGGCTTCGTCTTCTGAACCACATTCAAACGGTTCGAAACCCAGCGCCTGCAAATAGCGCACGGCAATATCGGAAAAACGCGTCAGATCCAATGCTTCGGTTAGTTTTGGAAAGAAGATATCCCTGTTCTCGCCGAGCAGACTTGACATCAGACACAGCTCTCCAGACTCCTGTGGTGTCACAAAATAGCGGCGTACATCATTGGGGGCAGATATTGGCTGCTGTTTGGCAAAGCGCTGGTTAAACCCATGCAACAAGGAACCATCGGAGAATGCCACATTGGCAAATCGGGCGGTTGATATCGGCAAGGTCAGACTTTCGCGCATCAGGAACATTTCCATAATGCGTTTGCTTGCTCCCATCATATTCACTGGATTAGCAGCTTTATCAGTTGATACACAAAAATATTTATGTACATCTTGCTTCTTCGCCTGCTGCATTGAGGCAATGGTGTTCAGGATATTGACTTCAATCAGGCGCATCAGCGTGAATGGGTCTTTTTCGCTGCGCACATGTTTCATTGCCGACAGATTCAATACATAGTCGTAGCCCTGCCCCGCATTCATCAAGGCTGCAAACTCATGGGAGCCACAGTCTATGGCGAAGGTTCGGAAGTCGCCGTCGATATAACCCAGGGTGCTGCGGATATCGCGCACCAACTCAACCATGTTGTTTTCGCTGATGTCGACCACATGCAAAGCGGCGGGTCTACGTTTAAATATCTCGCGGGCCACCGCCTGGCCAATTGAGCCAGCACCACCAATTACAAGAAATCGGCTCTTAGCCACCAACTCAGACAAATTGCGCTCTTCGCGCAACACATCGCCCTCAAACAGTGGCTTACTGCGCCCTATCAACTCTAGCATATTCACTGGCGAAGCCTCCAGAACTCACTTTCTGGTACGCTTGACGGCAGGTTAACTACACGCTCCTCCAACCAGTGAGAGTTTTTCAGTCCATCGTGCTGGCAATGTTTGAACATTTCAAGAGAACTCATTAGACGCCAAATTGGTCGTGTCATCACGCCATTTGCGTTTGTATATTTCAGAAACTCATCGCGTTGCTCACGAGACTCCAATTGTATAGCATTCAACCAAAAATTAGGCTGAGTTCCAGCCGGAGCATCAACGAAATGTACCTTGTGTTCACTGCAAAACTGGCGATAGCTGTTGGCAATTTCAGACTTAATCCTAAGCATTACTTCCAACTTCTCCATCTGGGCGCAACCTAGTGCAGCGTTCAAGTTTGGCAGTCTATAGTTGTAACCGATTTGATCATGGGTAAACTCATACGGGTGCGGGACTTTAGCCGTCGTCGTGAGGTGCTTGGCTGATTTCGACAGATGTTCATCACTAGTAACAATCATGCCGCCGCCACCAGTGGTAATAATCTTATTGCCATTAAAACTATATGTGGCTGATTCTCCAAACGTACCCGTGTGACGCCATCCAGAGTGCGTGTTGACGAAACTTCCCAAAGACTCGGCGGCATCCTCAATTAACGCAATACCCCACGTTGCACAAACATCCGCAATCTGTTGAATGCGGCAAGGTAGACCAAAGGTATGCATAGGGACGCAAGCAACAAGTCGAGCACCGGTGTTTTTGTTCCACGCTCCCTCTGCACGACGCTCAGCGTTGTCATTGAGCCAGGACTGCAATGCGTCAGGACTCATTCCCAAGGTGCCACAATCAACGTCTATGAAGACAGGTTCTGCGCCCGCATAAGAGATCGCGTTGCAGGTAGCAACAAATGTCAGTGCTTGGCTGATAACTTCATCTCCGGGCTTAGCCCCAGCTACTTTTAAAGCAATATGAAGTGCCGCGGTGCCATTTACTGTCGCTACAGCGAACCGCCCTCCGGTATACTCGCCAATTCTTTGTTCAAACTCGGTAACTTTTGCTCCTATAGAAGAGACGAAATTCGAGTCGATACATTCACTTAGATACTGCTTTTCTCTACCCTCAAATACAGGACGGTGAAGCGGCAGAGACTCAGGGCCATACAAATCCCTGATAAGGCTGACCAATTGATGTTCAGTGTCATTGACCATACGTGTATCTCAAACAACCTAGCTAACTATAAAGAATTGAATACTTTGGCAAACCGCTCTACACCTGCACTGAGCGATAGATTTTTTTGATAATAACGTTTCGCGTTGTCGCCCAAGGCAACCAACTGAGAATTGCTGAGCCTTGACATCTTAAGAGCGGCATTGACTATACTACGTGCGTTTTCTGATTCTGCGATAAAACCGCAATCGGCTTCACGAACCAAATTCGCGGCGTCACCATCTACAGCCATAATTACAGGCTTACCCACTACCATATATGCCTGTGTTTTAGACGGAATTGTAATTTTGAAAAGCGGATCTACTCGCAAATGCACAAGTAGTGCATCCGCAGCGCCTAATAGAGCGCCTACTTGATTCATACGAACAGGCGGCAGGAATAGAACATTATCCAGATTCATATCCCTACATTTTTTTTTAAGCCTTGCCACGTCAACGCCACCCCCTAACATAATGAAACTAATTTTGTCAGGGTAACTTTGTAATAGCTCTGCAGCGTCGAGGACAGCATCTAGAGCTTGTGCCACCCCCATATTCCCAGCAAACAGAATGCGAAATCGATCATTCTCTGGAAAAACATCAGGGATAGTGCCTTCAGGCTCCATTAAAGATTTCTCATCTGCCCAGTTGAAGATCACATCAATCTTGGTTTCCGCCACTCCACGCTCAATAAGCAATCTCTTGAAACCCGGTGAAAGTACAACTATACGGGTTACTCGTGCGTACACCCATGTGCAGATTATAGAAACGACCTTAAGGGCCGTGCGGCTGCGAATCATTCCGGTCGCTTTTAACGTATCTGGCCACATATCCTGTATGTCGTATACCACGGGTATTCGTCTAAAAAGACGAATGAAACCAGCAGCTATACCGACAGTTAACGGCGGATGATATGCGTAAACAACATCTGCGCGTTTTGCGAAGAACAAACCATAGATCAGTATTGAAAAAGCGAAGCTTAGATAGTTCAAAATTCTTCTAAAAGCCGACTGATCGTGACTAGGATAAAGAGGAACGCGCGTGATGTGCACCCCATCAATAACCTCGCGTTGCAAGATTTTAATTCGATACCCAGGGTAAATGTATCCACCGGGATAATTAGGAAAGCCCGTTAATACTTCCACCTCAAACCCTTGTTTAACAAGTTCGCGCGCAAACACTAAGCCTTTCAACGTGGGCTCAGGGTCAAACCATTGAGTAATCAATAGAATACGGCGTGCCATTGCGCGATTTCGCTCTTAGTACTTTTTCCAGACGACCCGGTTCACATAGTCAGTGTAACTATGAAGAATACGCACCACCTTGTCAGACACATTCGGCGTGCTATAGTCGGCAACCAGTCTTAGCGTTCTGTCGTCACCCCTGCCCTGCGACTCCAGCACGGCAAGCGCCTGCATGACTCTTTCCGCACCCAATCCCACCATCATCACGGCCGCTTCTTCCATACCTTCCGGTCGCTCGTGGGCCTCACGAATATTCAATGCGGGAAAGTTGAGTATGGACGACTCTTCATTGATGGTGCCGCTGTCCGACAACACAGCCTTGGCAGAAATCTGTAACTTGTTGTAGTCGGTAAAACCCAACGGTTTCAGAAGCCGCACAAGAGGGTTGAACCGGGCATTGAGTGTATCAATACGTTTTTGCGTACGAGGATGTGTCGTCACAATCACCGGCAATTGATAGGTGTCGGCGATGGTATTGAGGGTGGCAACCAGATTGGTGAAATTGCGATCTGAGTCTATATTCTCTTCCCGGTGAGCGCTGACCACAAAATATTTGCCATCATCCAGACCCAGGCGATCCAGTACATCCGAAGATTCAATCTTGGGCAGATAGTGGTGCAGCACTTCGAACATCGGACTGCCGGTTTTGACAACCATATCCGGTGACAGGCCTTCACGCAGCAGATAGTCGCGGGCAATGGTGCTGTAAGGCATATTGATATCAGCCGTGTGATCAACAATACGGCGATTGATCTCTTCGGGCACCCGCATATCAAAACAACGATTGCCCGCCTCCATGTGAAATGTCGGGATCTTGCGTCGCTTGGCCGGAATCACCGACATGCAGCTATTGGTATCACCGAGCACCAACATGCAGTCCGGTGCCACCTTGGCCAACACCGCATCCACCGCGATAATGACATTACCGATGGTTTCCGCGCCATTGGCACCGGCTGCTTCCAGAAAAAAGTCGGGTTTACGGATACCCAGATCATCAAAAAAAATCTGGTTCAACTCATAGTCGTAATTCTGCCCGGTGTGCACCAGGATATGCTCGCAACACTCATCGAGTCTGGCCAGTACACGGGACAGCCTGATAATTTCCGGCCGGGTACCAACAACGGAGACAACTTTAAGTTTTTTCATGCGCAACCTTGCTTGTGATGGTGTCCGGGCGATCCCGGTCGAATATCTCATTGGCCCACAACATGACTATCATCTCTGTTGAACCAATATTGGTAATATCGTGGGTCCACCCGGGAACCGTCTCCACAATCTGCGGTTTGTCACCATCGGTGTCCAGATAAAATGTTTCATCGGTGTACATATGACGAAAACCAAACCGGGCCTGGCCTTTGATCACCAGGAATTTTTCCGTTTTGCTGTGATGGTAATGCCCCCCACGTGTGATGCCCGGGTGCGCCGTGAAAAACGAAAACTGCCCCGCATCGGGCGTCTTAAGCATTTCCACAAACACCCCGCGCTCATCGCCATGCACTGGCAGATCGTACACGAACCGGTCTGTGGGCAGGTAGCTGACATAGGTGGCATACAGGGCCCGCACAAAACCGGTGCCGACACGCTCAGACACTAACGACGTACGGCAATTGCCAAAGGCCTTGGTCTGCTCAGCCAGCGCGCCAAGCGAGACCTCATACACCGGGGCAACTGCCTGCAACTGGTATCCGGTGCCCGGCGCCCGCAGCCAATCAATGAAGGCATTAACCACGTCATCGATATACACCAGTTTGATTTCATGGGCTGGATCACTGATCTGAATCGGCAGATCATTTGCCAGGTTATGACAGAAGGTGGCAACCACCGAGTTGTAGTTGGGTCTGCACCACTTACCAAAGACACCGGGCAGGCGATAGACCGCTACCGGATTGCCGCCATCCCGCGCCAACGCCTGCACTGCCTGCTCAGCAGCCAGTTTGCTCTTGCCATAGGGGTTGTCCAGTTCAGCCTGCGCAGACGATGCCAGTATCATGGGTATGGACTTGCCGGCGGCGCTGATGGCATCACACAACGCGTGAGTCAGACCCACGTTGACCTGCTCGAATGCGGCCGGATCCTGCGGCCGGTTTTCGCCCGCCAGATGCACCACCGCGTCCGCATCGGCTACCAGGCCGGTGAGATCATCTCTGGAATTACTGCGGGTAAAAGGGATAACCGATACCGATGCCTCTTCACTCAGGCGCAGACAAAGATTCTTGCCGATAAAACCCTCTGCGCCGGTTACCAATACGTTCATCTTAAGCCTCAGGTTCGACATGTGAACCCGCCACAATAGCCTTGATGAAATCCAGTTTCATCAATAGCTGCTTCATGCCGTCAACATCAAGGCGCGTGGTATTGTCAGAGTTGTAGTCTTCGGCACTGGAAATACGGGTCTCACCCAGTTCAACATACTTCTCGTAATTCAGATCACGCTGATCCGGCGGTATCCGATAATAGTCACCCAGATCAGCCGCACCGGCCATCTCTTCGCGCGTCAGCAGCGCTTCAAAGCGTTTTTCGCCATGGCGCGTACCAATGGTGCGGATATCGTGGTCAGGCACCTGCAATAACGAAGTCAGCGCCTGGGCCAGCGTTTCGATGGTGGACGCCGGTGCCTTCTGCACAAATATGTCGCCAGGATTGCCATGCTCAAAGGCAAACAGCACCAGGTTCACCGCATCATCCAGCGTCATCATGAAACGGGTCATAGTCGGATCGGTAATGGAAATCGGCCGGCCACTGCGAATCTGTTCAACAAACAACGGAATGACGGAGCCCCTGGAGGCCATCACGTTGCCGTAACGCGTCGCACAGATAATGGTTGAACGGCTGCTTCTGGACTTGGCGACCGCCACTTTCTCCATCATCGCCTTGGAGATACCCATGGCATTGATGGGATAAACCGCCTTGTCAGTACTCAGGCAGATAACGCGCTCTACCTCGCAGTTTATCGCGGCCTCCAGCACATTCTCAGTGCCCAGCACATTGGTCTTGACCGCCTCCAGAGGGTGGAACTCGCAGGAAGGCACCTGCTTAAGTGCCGCCGCATGAAAAACATAGTCAACCCCGCGCATGGCACTGAGCACGGAATTGTAGTCGCGCACATCACCGATATAGAACTTGAGCCGCGGGGACGGATACTTTTTACGCATATCATCCTGCTTTTTTTCGTCACGGCTCAGGATGCGAATTTCGCTGATATCAGAATCAAGGAATCGCCTTAAGACAGCGTTGCCAAAAGAGCCTGTACCACCAGTAATTAGCAGCTTCTTCCTATTAAACATAATCAAACTCTACTGTGTACTAACTTGAGACAGTATTCTAGCTCATTAAACATATAGGTTTGGCAGTTGTTCCGGCCCTAAATCTACAACGTCACTGAGGATCACATACGAAGTATTGGAGTTTTCCTGCAAGCTCGGCATTAATTTATATACAGCCTAATTAAACAAGCGCAGTTTATAAAGTAAGTGTGAGCTTATGCAAGAGGCGCGGCAGTATAGCGCAAATTGGCACTTACAATCATCGAGCTACCAAACCAACCAAAAACCTTTTCATCTCTTTGGAGATCCGCCTTAAAGGTTGTACACACACAGGGAACGAAAAAAATCTACTACCGCTTATATCCAGACCGTTTTCGAAACGCAAAAAAGAACTAAAATATTGGGTCTGACTAACAGAGCCCTACTTAATGTCCTATAGAGGATAAACCTCTTGGATTTCTCTAAGACTTTTTTGACTTAACTTCCTCAATAGCCCTTTGAATTACGAGTGTCATTTTCTTAGCACCCATCTCAACTGAAAAATTATTGCGAGCAAAATCATAGCCATTGCTTGCAATACTTCTCAACACAGCTGGGCTGTCTAGAAGAGTAGTAAACGCTAGCATTAGATCTTCGATACTCTTGGGGGCAACCAACAGCGCCTGTTGCTTGTCCACAACGATATCCGGCACGGTCCCTACTCTACTTACAATTACAGCAATCTTAGAAGCCATAGCTTCGATAATTACATTTGGGAAGCCCTCAGCCCATGACGGAAGTACTAGAATATCTGCTTTTGACATTAACGCATTTTTTTCTGCACCCTCCACCCAACCAACGAATTTGACAACCCCCTCCATATTGTTATCTTTCACAAAGTCTCGAGCCTCCATTTCTGCATGCCCTCGGCCAGCAATCGTCAAAATGAAGCAGTAACGCTTCGAAAGAATCAACAAGGCATGCAACAGCTCAAATATCCCTTTCTCCTTCTCTAGCCAACCAAGAAAAAGCAACTGGGGTCTATGTCCAGGGATATACTCTGTTCGGCTACCCCCTATATCCAATAGCTCATTGGTAGCAGACCAGTTAAAAATAATTGGCGATTTAGATACATGAAAATCTAAAACATTGGTAGCAAAACGTTGCCACGAGGCGCCTTGACATAGGATATGCGTAGCACCTCTCATGGCTATTTTAACGCAGACTCGCCTAGGTCTTGATGCGCTTACAGAGTCAATCAGTCCAGCAGCTCTTGGAAAAAGGAACACTGGAATCATTAAAGTTTTTGCCAGCCAAGCCATCGTACCCTTTTCTAGAATACTCGCGCCATCAGCAGCAAATAGAAGTACGGCATCTGGCCTATGCCAAAAAAGAGACAAACTAAAACGAAGAAATCGTCGAAATGCGAAAAGAGAGCGGACAAATATTCTAGGCGGAGGATTGCTCCTTTGAGTGCTATCAATCAGGACAAGCTTAAAGCTCTCTTTAAACGATGAACTGACAAGAGTCTTGCAAGTTGTTGCAATACCTCCATATATTTTGGAATTGCCCGTGGGGAAAGAACCTACAATTAGCAGTTTAGGTTTCATCTGTCACTCGATAATCAATCAAATCGAATGAACGATTCTTGGGCAGATTTAACGTTACAAGAATAGTCTTTAAACTGGCATTCTTCATTGAGTGGACTATTTCCCTAACCAGTAATTTAAATTATAGCAATAACTTGAATACTTAAGACAAGTCACCTGTGCAGTGAGCTTGTTCAGTTTGTGGTAATATTTTCGTCGGACCTCGCCGAGATTTCATCCAATTTTCTCAATCTAGCAGATCTTCGACTCTAGGCATTTCGGCGCCTAATGAGTACCATCAAAAATAAAGGTTTCGAACTCTGTTACCATTCGAGCAATCGTTAGATTTTGCTCCGCATAATTTCGAGCATTCTGACCTAAAGTAGCCTTTTCAGTAGCGGTCATAGCTGTAAACTTTTCAAGTGTCGCGCAAATAGAATCTGATGACAATGGATCACAAAGTAGACCACGCACTCCATCTTCAATCAAGAACGGGTGGTCACATACATTTGATGCTATGACTGGCCGTCCAGCCATAAGAGCCTCACAGACGACATTGGGCAACCCTTCATATAGACTTACATGAATGAGCGAGTTGCAACTTGCCATAAGCTGAGGAATGTCCTCGCGTTCACCCAGCCACCGCCATCGGGCAGAAACTTGAGGATTTTCGCCTAACAATCTATCCATCTCCGCCCGGGTTTGGAGTGATTGCGGGTCAGTTTCCTGTCGACCCACCCAAGATACTGACGGAGCATAGCCGTTCCTCTGATGAAACAGCACTAACGCTTTAACCAGTCGAACGCCGTTCTTTCCGGCATTAATTCTGCCAACAACTAGGAATGCAACAACTTTATCTTTCTTATAGTGATCTGGCTGATCTTCTGTAGCCAATAGTGGATATCCATTATAGATAACGTGAGTTTTATAGCGCAAATGGCCATGACTCCTCAGCCAATTTGCATGAGAGTGAGAGTTAGCTACAACTGTATCGGCCCATATATGCAGATACCTGGGAATCTTTCTAAAAAGTGACCTGGACTCCTGAGTATATGAGCTTCTTTCACTGACAATCGATTTTAACTTTGGTCGTGAAATCATTATCGCAAGTTCAACATAAATATTGGGTGCACTCAGAAAGCTTATAACTGCTTTATACTTCCCTGATCGCATGAGAGTAATTAGCTTACCAAGGACCTTGAAGGAAAAACCTTTACTTTTGTGTACCTCATAAACAGGAATACCTGCCGCACCAAGCTCCCCCTTGAAAAAACGCAATTCGGGAAAATATATTAGTAGCTCTACATCATGGCCTTTGGCTTTTAAGCCGATCGCAAGATTGACCATTTGGCGCTGGGCACCACCCGACCCCAATGAATCGATGACACAAAGAATTTTCATCAATTTCTCACAATAGCTTCAATATGAGCCAAAGCGCGTGTACCAATATCACACCGCTCGCAAATAAAATAAAAAATATCTTGTATTGTCGCCAAACATGGAACTCGCGCAAATCCGGCACTGTTGACAACACGAGTATTGGCATCAGGAAAGCTCCGAAATGTCTTGTTTCCAGCGATGTCGCTGCAATTGAGACAGTGAATCCTGCCGCTAGAAACAGGATAAACAATAGTGCAGGAGTACGTTCTTTCTTATCTTTCATCAGTTGGATCACAGCAATCAAGAGCAATGGTGAAACGAAATATAGGTAAATGACATTCACTGACTTGAAGAGATTGTAAGCGCTTTCCAGTTGAAATCCTGACCAAAATGGGATTGGAAATACAAATAAATAAGCGCTACCCAAAATCAGACGAATGGGCATGGGCTGGTTAACGATAAGCGTCATTCCAAGAGAATCCGAGCTCTGCTGTGCATTAGCCAAGTCAGTGTAACCTGCTTGCCTGAGATTTATAACGTTTTGTAGCTCGGCCCCGTAAGCCTGATACAACGTCATGGCCGCGAATGCACCTAACACCATTAGCCCGTGCACCACAAATCGCCGACGTGGCTCAATGCGGCCCAGATACAAGGCAATTATCGCCGCAAATGCCATAGCAACAGGCACAAACACAAACTCCCCTCGAAGAAAACCCAGAAACAGAAGTCCGAGAAAACTCCATCCTATTATTAGACCCAGCCGTAAGCCGATGTCTGGGCGCATCATAAAGGTAAGCCAAGCATAAAAAAGCACAGACACGGCTAATAGAACAACGGAGTCGCGAAGGTGAATTCCTGCAAAAAGCCAAAAAAGACCACATGCAGAAACCAACAACGTCAACCGTCGAAAGCGATAATCGTCGTTGCCAAACAACTGGCGAATCATCTTAATACCAATGACCCCAGTCAAAGAGACGGCTGTAATGTTGACGGTAGTCCCTATGTAGCGCGCCTTCTCAAAGCCTAACGCAGCAAAAAAATCATAGACGGAACGCCACAGCACAATACCCAAAGCACCTTCATGCGCCACTTGGATTTGTATCATCGACAGGCCTCTTGCATCAGAAGTGGCCATATTAAAAAATCCAGCGGGATCACTGAATAGCTGACCAGCATCCTGAAATTGGTTGGCATATATTGCCGCAATACCCGCCATAAAAAACCCAACGCTAAACACCCGGCAGAACATACGCCGCTCGGGCAGGCCTCCCAGCGGGCTTACAATAAGCAGCGAATAAATAGAAAGAAAGAATATTGCCGCGACGAGTATCGGAGCTAAAGACATATACGAAAAAGCATTGACTATAGCGGCAAGGTAGAACATGCCGACAGTAACAACGTTAACACGACCAGATAGACCTGCTCGTATAGGTACGGCCGCTCGAATAGTATTCATACGCTCCGCACTCACAAAAACCTGATCACCCATTATTCTCTAACCAAGCCTGCCACATCAGCACCAGCCAAAGACTGTCCTTCCAGTTATTACTACCATTAATATGTTGATCCCAGCGACTACGAACAGCTTTAACATCCAAATAGCCCTGATCACGCAAGCGCTGAGGATTTAACAATTCTTCTGCCCATTCGCGCAAAGGGCCTCGCAACCAGAGATCAACGGGTACTCCAAAGCCTTTCTTCGGGCGATCAATTAATTCACGTGGTATATGGCGATATAACACTTGCCGAAGCAACCATTTCCCGTGAACATCACGTACCTTCATATCATAAGGTAGACTCCAAGCCAGCTCGATTACTCGGTGATCAAGCAAGGGGACTCGAGTTTCCAAACTAACCGACATTGCAGCACGATCAACCTTGACTAGTATGTCATCTGGCAAATATGTGACGCTATCGATAGCCATCATGCGCTGGACGGATTCGGGAATACAATTGACCTGATCATCGCTGTAACCATATTTCAATTTCGGGCTATGTTGCAACACTGGTGGCGTGTTCCATTGACTGATCATTGTACGGTAGTAAGCGTTCTGTGTTTCGGATTCGATTAAGCTGGCAGCTAAACAACACCTGGCAGCGACAGACTTACGTATCGGTAAACCCATTGCATTTGTGAATTGCTGCGAGCATCTATCAATAAATCTAGGGAGCGACGAACGCAAAGCAGCTGCGGTCGTCGGCTGCATTACTCTGGGAATGCGGCGGCAGCTACGCCATAGATTCTCCGCTTTCTGATTGAAATAGCGCCCATATCCTCCGAACAGCTCATCACCGCCATCACCACTCAATGAAACCGTCACATGTTCGCGCGCCATCCTGGATACAAGATATGTGGGAATCCCTGAAGAATCACCAAATGGCTCGTCATAGATATTGGTAAGGCGCGGAATTACATCCCGCGCCTGTTCAGACCTAACATATAACTCGGTGTGCTCGGTGCCCAAATGCTTGGCGATAGCCTTCGCGTGTTCGGCTTCGTTGTAACCAGCCGCATCAAATCCAATCGTAAATGTTTTTACAGGTCGCGCCGACTGAGATTGCATCAGAGCCACAACGGTCGACGAGTCAATACCACCGGAAAGGAAAGCACCCAAAGGGACATCGGCTATGCTTTGGCCAGAAATAGCTACACTAAGCTGTCGTTCAAGCGCATCAATGGCATCAATGTCAGAACCAACGAAAGGCTCAGACTGGCCGCGGATAATAGCTTGGCTTAATGACCAATATGAGGTTGGCTCTGGCAAGGTATCCCGATTTTTGGCATCAAAACTTACCCAAGTCCCTGGCAACAATTTTCGAACACCACGCCAAATACTCCATGGCGCCGGAATATAACCATGCGTGAGATAAAGTGTTAACACATCACGCTCGATATCATTCTCAAATGACGGATGTCTACGAAGCGCTTTTAGTTCCGACCCAAAAAGTAACGTTCCTTGCTGCCATCCGTAGTACAATGGCTTCTCACCCATACGATCGCGGGCAAGTGAAAGTGATCGCTCTTGCCGATCCCAAAGTGCTAAAGCAAACATTCCCGCCGCTTTCTTTAGCGCCTCCTCCAGACCCAATAATTCAATCGTAGCCAGCAGGGTTTCGGTATCCGAAGTGCCACGCCAGTGTCCAAAGTTCAACCCATCAATTTCGGACCGCATCTCCTGATGATTGTAGATCTCTCCATTGAACGCAATCACATAGCGACCTGTAGTTGAAACCATCGGTTGATGGCCCAAAGCCGAGAGATCCAAAATAGACAATCGTCTGTGTCCCAATGCAATACCAGCATCGCCATCGAGCCAGATTCCGGCATCATCAGGCCCTCGATGCCCAAGACGATCACGCATTGCGATAATCGTGGATTCAGCTAAACTAGGATCAAATCCCGCTGCATTAAAAAAACCGGTTATGCCGCACATATGGGGGGGGTTAAATTAAGTCCTTTCTAAAAACCATCTGATGACAACCAAGACTTGTAGCCTCTTCGCCTCGTTCAAGGGTAAATCCACGTGCCTTAGCGTACTCCATCAGCAAATCATATCGAGCGAACTCGTAAGGAAATCCCCCCATCCAATCGATCAGATCATGCGAAAGACTCATGCCACGATTCTTTTTATATCCCAACAGCGGGCTGATAGCTGTCATAGGCTGCAATTTAATCGTATATTTTAGAATATTAATAATATTTGCAACTAAGCCAAGAAGGTACGCATAAATCATATTTATCGGACGCGGGAGTTTGTTGTAGATAAACTTCACTAACCACCAAATATGCGACTTTATACCTTGATCATTGTAAATTGCCAAATAAAGTTTACCCCCATTTGCAACTCTCGCGATCGCGTTTTCAATACCTAGCCACATTGCGCCAGTATGATGTAAAACGCCCCATGAGTAGACAACGTCAAACTTGCCAAGCGATTGCAAGTAGGTCGCATCCAATGCACTCCCCTGCTCCACTTTCCACTCTAAATCATGGGGGAAGTAACGTCGTCGCAACTCTTCAGTGCAGGCGACCGACTTAGGATCGTAATCAAAAGAATGTACTTTCGCGCCTAAGCTTCGCGCGGCCAAGCTGAAAAGGCCGCTACCTGACCCAATATCCAGAAACGTTTTGTCGTTCAAGGCGTCTACGTTTAGCATAAAGCGAAGCGATCGCTCGGCCTCAACGATTCGTTCAGCATCAAGAACCGTTAGGAAATTGGACCAATTATCACCGAAAGAAAATCTCTTCTTTTCGTCAAAAACTGTCATAGACAAAAACCTATTACTTGTGACATTAACATTTAACTATATTAGTTCAATAATCAGCTACTATTCGAATGCGTTACGGCCTACTACAGTGAACGCCCAAGCCCCTACCCTAAGAGTAGTGAAACTTAAACTCGAATCAATGTTGACAGCAGCACTGTTGTATATGCCAATCGAGACTGTCAAGAATCCCTATGAGCTTTCAAACTACTATAACAATGACGGGTTGTATTGCCATTAAAAAAATCACGTGAATACATTTCGAGGAAAGCCATAACGCGACTTCTGCTTTTATGATTTTCTCTAGCGAACCACCAGCCGTAATAACTAGTAGGAACGTTTAAAAATCGACACATCTGGCGGATGGAAAATTCATCGCGACAACTTTGGATCGCCTAATACTTCAGGTCAACTCCCTAAGAAAGAACGTTGCCGTTGGGCGTAAAATTTCACGCGGGCCACTGCGCGCATGAGATTGGCGACTTCCTCATCTCGCGGATGGCCTGACCGCTAAAGCTTGTTGGCCTGCAACGTCGGCTTGTCGCCGCAAGCGTCTCAAAAGATTACCTTATAAAATCGATCTGACTAGTCGTAATCGCAAAAACGCAATCAAACCTCGACGCTCTTCCGGATTAAAGAGTACGGACCAACCCATACACAATACAGCAATCATTCCAGTTATCATTGCAATGTTATAGGCAACTGCTCCCCAATGATGCTCTAACCACTTAGCCAGAAGACCAAAGAGCAGAGTCAGCCCTAGAATTTTAACTACCGGCGAATAGTGCCAGGGTAACGGATATACTCGCTGTGCCAGCCACGAAGCGACAATAGCTTTCACTATGTGACCGATCATCACTCCCAGTCCCACGCCGAGAAGGCCAAAATGTGGCGCGAGCAACATAATGCTAGCTAGCGTTGCGATGACAGCTAAGAAATAGGCGTACAAATTTAGATAGCTGCGTTTGGCAATACTGACGCCGATTTCGGTAATCCAGCTTGTGGCTTGAATCGCTAAGCCCATCACAAGAGGGAATACTAGGACTACCGCCCCGATATAGCGATCAGTCGCCAATAATTTGATCAGCGGCTGCGCCATCAACGTCAAAACGCAAACGATGACACACATACCTAAGACGAAAAATTTTAGCACCAAGTTATAAGTCTCACCGGCATCTTCCTGTTTATAGAGCGACAACGAAAAAGGCCCCCATGCCGTCTGAAAAGCAGTCACTGCTAACCCGACCAGCATTGCGATCTTGGTACCCGCAGCATATAGGCCCAACTCTTCCGCACCCAATAACTGATCAATAATCGTTCGCTCTAGAGTCGGAGAAAGTCCCGCCAAGACACAAATTACTCCAAAGGGCATAGCATAAGGCAGCATTTCGTAAATGCGCTTGAAATCTCGTGGGCGGGCTAACCATCTACGAACAAAAAACAGCCCTAGCGCACCAAACACGATACTCGTACACAGGGTGACCACCAACACACCCTGAATTCCGACATCCATCAGCAATACAGCGACGACCAGCAACGAGGTCTGCACAAGCGTGAAGCCTAGCGACATTGTGAGAAACTGAGCACGTGCAAAAGTCCATTTGAGAAGATTTTGCGAAAAATTGATCAGCATTAGAAACGGTAGTTGCATCAGCACGATCTTGAAGAGCCGTACGCTCTCCGGTGCCTCTACCAATAAGTTAGCAAACCATTCTGCACCCCACCAAAGCAATGGCAGGAGCAATGAAAGCCCAGCTAATTGGAACGCCAGCGACTGTGAGATGAGCTGACAACGGACAACCCTGTCTTCATATTCGTAAAAGTAGCGAGCCACCGCCGAATCCTGGCCGAAGATAAACAAAATGGCCAAAAAGCTAGAAAGCACCATGAAGTAATCAAGCACCCCATAATCTGCTACGGAAAAATGTCTTGCTAGCATCGGGAACGTAATCAGCGCGAAGGCTTTGCTGATCGCGGCCGCCCCACCATATAGAACGGAGTCTCTCAATAGGAAGCTGAGGCGGTCGCGTTGAGAGAGACCCACTGGGGTAGGAATTTTCACCTCGGGTATGTGTGCGTAGTTTTGGTCTGACGGTCATATTTCTCAGCACTTTCGTCCATTCGCGGCGCCATGAGAATATCTAACCACTTCCTAGCCAGACCGATGCCATTGTAGCGATTGAACCATATCTTGGCGTTTTGCCCTATCTCCTCACACTTTTCAGGCTTATCCGCCATTTCTAACAGATGGACGAGAATATCTTCTTGTGCACGCACTGGTAACATTGGCGGTTGAGGGTAACCGTAAATCTGTTCGAACTCCCCCAACTCAAAATTAAATCCTTGCAACAAAGGCTTTCCGCTCGCCAAGGCTTCCCAGCCAGTGCCACCCCAAATCATCTTCGGCACATCGTAAAATTCTCCACAACCAACGGAGACTCGAGACAACACCCACAGCAACTCTCGACGTCCCATTTTGGGAAGCCATTCGATACAATCCGCAATACCAAGCTCCTTCGCTAGCTGTTTTGTCGGTCCAACATCAGGCCCGTACTCAATTATCAGCAATAATGGTTTCAATTCAGGTCGCGCCAACACAAGTTGCGCAAAGGCATGGATTAACCACTGAGTGTTCTTGCTTTCAAGCCGCCAATCTTCATCTGAAAACTGTCCGTTGTTCTTCCACATCAGTCGTGATTGGTGAAATATGCTAAAGGATGTGCTTCTGATCAATCCCGCGATTCTGTGCAAATTTTCCGTGGGAGCGAGATCAGGCAGCCGCTCTCTGTTATAAACCGAAGGAGTGTTAAGAACTCGAGGAGTTACCCCAATAGATAGAAAAGTATCTTGCGTCACAGCCATTTCTGAATTTACCGAATTGAACGCGGACATTACGCCTTTGGCCTGCCGCTCAGCGACTTTCCGTCGAATTAAATTGAAATATTTACTCCCCGTTGAAAATTGAGCAACGAATTCACCGGTCTCTAAAAATTCCACTCCGGTGGAATAAGGATAAAATATATCCAAACGGAGGTTTGCCCTGAGTAACGTTGCTGGACTAATGCCAGACGCAACCAACCGATCGAACCCCGTATATGCATTCCGAATTTGCCTGCGTGATACGCACTGCGCCCAGCCCTCTTGTAAGCCAAGGCATGTTCGAAACATAGCACGACCGGCGACCAACCATGAGAGTGGGAAATCCAACGCTGACACAGGCGCATTTGGGATATTTGTTTGAAGGATATAAGGCGCCCATTTCTCGATGTCCCAGGTATCGTATTCAGGTTTGAAGTGGCTAATCGTGCCTTGCCCGTCGTTGATGTACAACAATAAATGGGCATCCACTCCCAAGTCGCGGAAATACCGCATCAAAGCAAAGTTATTGTTATTCATGTTTCCGATCAGGCCAATCTTCATTGCAGCGCTTCTTCCAATTTTTTCCGATCAGGAAAGCTCACCAAGACACCCATCCCCTTTCTCTGAAACACGACCATACTACCCAAAGCTACAGCGGAAGCATGCGCTTCTTTGACTACTTCGCGAACATGCGCGATCGTTCCTGCACCGCCATGCGCGATGACCGGGATAGAAACCGCGTCGGTAACACGCCTGACTAAGTCCAGGTCAAAACCTTGCCAAGTACCTTCGCGATCGATGGAAGTGAGTAGAATTTCACCTGCACCTCGTTCTTCTACTTCTTTGGCCCATTCTACTGGGTCGCGCCTAATTTTGCGTCGTCCAGCGTCGGTGCGTAGACTAAACTTTCCCAGAAATCCTGATTTTACGTCAATGGAGGCTATTACCGCCTGACTGCCATACTGACGGGCAATTTCGGTGATCAACGTGGGATTCTCGATTGCGCCGGAGTTTACTGATATCTTTTCAAAGCCAATGTCAAATACTGATTTTGCATCAGCTAACGAGCGGACCCCTCCTCCGTATCCCAAAGGCATAAAGCATTCGTTGGCCATTTCTGCCAACACCTTCAAGTTCGGGCTACGTTGCTCTCTTGAGGCAGTAATATCGAGGAATAGCAGCTCGTCCACCTCTAATTCGTTAAAAATTCGCACAGTATTGGCAGGATCACCGACATATTTGAATTTCCCAAACCTCAAAGTCTTGACTAGGTTTTCGTTGCGCAGAAGTAGTACGGGAATAACTCGGGTTCGGAGCATAATTATAGTTCCGCAAAGTTTTTTAATATCTGCAAACCGAAACGATGACTTTTCTCCGGGTGGAACTGCACACCGTAAATGTTATCGCTGCCAATGGCGGAGTCAAAATCAATACCGTAACGCGTTCGCATTAGAGAGAAAGTGGAGTCATCCACGTGAACGCAATAGGAATGCACGAAGTAGTAACGTGGCTCACTGCCCACCTCGGCCGTGAGCATATTGGGTGTGCGAGGCTGTGCTATATTCCAACCCATGTGCGGTACTTTGAGGCCGCTACCTTTTGGAAACCTAGTGGTGTCACCAGGTATCCAACCTAATCCCGACAATTTACCTTCCTCGCTGCCTCGGGTAAGTAATTGCATGCCTAAACACACACCGAGGACAGGAATACGTTCACGCAGCGCTTTCTGTTGCAGCACCTCACGCAGCCCTGGCGTATTGTTTATGCGCTGCATCGCGGCATCAAACGCCCCGACTCCAGGCAAAACTAACTTGTCGGCATGTTGAATGGCCTCAGGATCGATTTCAACGCGGGCCTTGACGCCAATGCGTTTAAACATGTTGAGCATAGAGCCTATATTGCCCATGCCATAGTCGACGATAGTAATCATTTGGTGGTATCTACCGGAAAGCAGTACTTTAAATAGAAACTCATGGGAACAATATTCGCTTTCGCCAAAATACGGAACATTGGCCTCAGCATCTCGAAACGCTTCTTGTAGGTCGGGTAGGACCACCAAAAAGTAGGAGGCTTTTTCATCACACTCTCATACTCTTCGCGTGTCATACCAAGCCGGCGAATAAAGTAGTCAATCAATTCTGGATCCGATGCTGGAGGTCGGGCATATTCCGCCATCGCTTCATCGCGATCCATCTTGCCTTGTCGACACAGGGCAGAAAGTACCAGATTACGATAGTCTAACCCGAATTTAGTTGGAAGATATGTGCTAATTGAATAAGCGACGAGTCGGTTTTCGAGGTGATGACCTCCATAGTAGGTCCAGTCGCACGTATCCTGTAGAAAACCCCTCGCTTCTTCTTTGGAATACTGCAAATACCAATAAGGTCGTATTTTCTGAATTCGACCGAACAGTGTCCATCGCATAAATTGAATAAACGTCATTAGTGGATAAGTCTTCATCCTGACACGCCCAAAACGCCTATGAATCTCAGCGATATACTTGCCATCGAAGTAGTTCTTCCCTATTGGCGAAACCCCCTCTTCAATAAACGAATGCCCCTCCAAAACATACTTTACGCCGTGCTCTTTTGCGGCTCTATAAAGAACTTCTGCCAAAGCAAGATCAGTTGGAGTTCCTAGCTCAGGTACAGACGCGTAAAAGAATGATCTAAAAATATCATTCGACTCCTCGTTATCAACAACATAGGTATACAAATCTACTTCAGTGTCAGATAGAACTTTCCTAATATTTTCAGATGCTACTGCGCTATTCCAAGTGTCATCGTAATGCACAGCTAGCGGTCTAAGACCATACTGCTTGGCTAGATACACCATGTAAGAAGAGTCTGTCCCCCCACTTACGCCAATAACACAGTCGTATTTCCTACCCTTACCTTTTCTTTTTATTTCCGAAATGATCGCCAACCATTTCTCCATACCTTTCTTATTACCAGTTCCATATTCTGCGATTAAATCTACGACTTGCTGACAGTAGTTACACACGCCAAAGCTATCGAATGCGATCCCCGGGACCTCTGAATCATATATACATCTTGAGCATGTGATGGTTGACTTGTTCATACATATATCTTTCCTATTGTTGACGCGCTAAGCACCTGCTATGAAACGCTCTCGGCGCACTCTGGCTTGCGCAAAGCCTGACGAAGTTAATTTATACTCTAGGTCATCCACCATACTGGGATTCCCGCACAAATAAATGATATCGGAGATGGGATCCAGATCCTCATCCTCCAAAACACTCTGTACATGCCCCCCCTCTCCCACGACTGAAGATTGATGGGTTCATCGTCACTATAACAGCAGGTGAATTGAAACGATTCGCTCCTAGTTGCCGCCGCGCTAAATTCATCTGCAAAAATTGCCTGGGTACGTGATCGTACTCCCAATATAACTTTAATTGTTGGCCACCCAAGATTCGCGCGCCGAAGCAGCTCTGGTAACATTGAACGATAAGGTATAACCCCAGTTCCTGTAGCTACCATGAACAGGCGTGCGGGCGGTTCATTGATAAGGATATGATTCCCGTAAGGGCCAGAAGCCTCTACGACATCGCCAACTTTCGTGCCGAACAAAACACCACTCACTCGCCCATCCAGTACCGACGAGACTACGATTTCAATAGCTGTCGTCTCACCGCAGCGAGTAGCAATGGAGTAGCTGCGACGAAAGCGTTCTCCATGATTATTGAAGCTTAATTGAATAAACTGACCTGGCTGAAAATCTAACTCGTCGAAATCAAGAGGGTCGAAAAAAAACTGCCGAACTCCAGGTGCCAGTTCAATTATATTTTGCAAAACAAGTCGGAAAGTTATGCTTTCAGAGCTGTAGGTTTTTCTCATAAATTATCCGTGGAGTTTCGGGCGGCCTTCGAAAAACACGATCAGACCGCCAATGCATTCGATAGCTCGATAGAGAGCAAGGCAGATTCAACTAGTTGCAGCAATACGATTACATAAGTCGGATATAATTTCGTTCTGAAAAAATAATCCTTTGCTAGCACCAATCCCTCCCAAGATAATTGTGGGCGGCAGCGATGCCGAGAGTTCTGCGCCCAGAGCCGTGAGTGCGCGCATATTTCGTACGGTTGGTGCAGGGAACCCCGACCCTAATTTTCGAGATTCGGCAAACTCAATCCCTGAAGACGCTATAATTCCAATCCGATGCAGCTGATTTACGAGTCGTTGAGGGTAAGTTGAATCTACGCTGTGCTGGCCGAGAACCTCAAAGGTTAGACGACGGTCAACTCTATTACCTGAGAACGCGCGATAATTAGTAACTCGATACCAATCACAGTCTGTGTCCAACCCGTACAAATAACAAAGATCGCTATCGCAGGGCTGCTCCAGCACGACGTTGACTACCCAATGTGGCATAGGACGGTCGAACCCTTTCCGATGCAGATCTACCCCAAGCATTTGGGCTGCGCCTATTACCCCTGTCGCCAGGATTATAAGGTCAGCACTGAGCGACCGGCTAAGCCCTTTGCCATCGATCATTTCGATAGAACGACGCGCAGTGTCCAGCGAGAGAATCGTCGCACCACACAGTAATTCGACATCTGCATCACATAACTGCTTTGCGACTCCATCCACGAATGCTCGCGAACCTCGGCTCCGAGAGTAGAAGCTACGTCGCGCGTGGCGCAGCTCCGCAGGAAGATCTCTTTGATTAGGGACTGACACAAGTGATCGGTACCGTTCGTCACACACTCTAGCCTCCCAGTCAGCATGGTCATCGACCACAACACGGGTCCAACCAGGTAGAAGCATTGCGAATCCCGCAAGTGCATCAGCTGGGTGCCCGTACGCTCGAGCTAATGTAGGCCCAACAATCTCTTCCGCAAACAAAGCGCCAAACCTCAAGCTAGCGGTTTCCAAAAGTGATGCTGTTCGCTCCACAGGGTTCAAAGTATGCTCAGCTGAGGCTATGTGTCCCCGTAGTGAAGCGACGACGTTGGCATCAACGACGCCCCCTCGGATATCTGGATAGTGCGTGTTGGTTTGTAAACGACCACGAAAAACTGCACCGGCGGTATCTCCTTCACCAACGGGGAAGTGGATCAAGTCATCTGTTGACACTGCGTTCAGCAAAATTTTGTCAATCTCAGTGTCTCCAGTCTCCTGAAAGATATGTGTCCCTAGATCGAAATAGAGTTCCTGATCATGGTAATCTACGCCGGCAAGCAGCCCACCTACTGACTCATTACGCTCGATGACGGTAATCTTGGCATCAGGCCGCGTTGAGCGCAGTTTCTTAGCTGCCATGAGTCCAGCCAACCCCCCACCAATGACAATGCATCTCATATATCAACCTCATATATGTTTTCTGGGCGCTTAATCTCACTGTCTTTCCAAGCGATCATGGTAAATTCGTAAGGTAACAGGTCGTGACGAAATTGGAATCGCCTCCCCAATTTCGTCACGCAAAAATCAGCTATCTCACCGACCGAAAAGTGCTGAGCATCTGCCTGCTGAAAATCAACAAAAGAACTAAGAAAATCGCAAACCAGCACATCTCCAGCAACGCTGAACAATTTCTCGATCCTGTGGAGGGCATACTCTTTTGACTTTGCGGTATCTGTGCTTGTACACAAATTAAACACACCACTGGAAAAGACGACATCATACATCCCATCGACATCCTCATCCGCATCGATGTGCATAAAGTTCGCACTTGGATACTTTTCACGACAAGCATCTATGAACTCGGGCAGAATATCTACACCAAAGTACTCGATCTCACAACCTGCTTCGACCAAGTACTGATACAAGTAGCCCAGACCACATCCATAATCTAGTACTCGGGCGCCTCTTCGCAAAACAAATGGATCAATCGCCCGAAATCGTAATTCATTACGCCCCTTTGGGGTCAACAACGATGCCGGGGAGTCACCGTGAACCCGAAAACTTTCTGCGTACTGGTTTTTAATGCGCTCGAATTGTTCGGTCATAGACAGTACCTAACTCTAATATAAATGTGAAATGCAATGAGCAGCGCTGGCCGCAAGCTCTCAATGAGAGCATGCTCAATCATGCAATTTAACTATCGACAAGGTGCGGGGGATGGGAAATTTTACACGTACTTGGAAAAATAACATTCCCGTACATATTACTCAGAGAGATCTAGCGCTGCGAAAGGCACGGTATAAAAGTAGGGGTAACCCTTAAGCAATACTTCTTTAGAAATAATACTTAACTCATTGATAGTATGGGAAACTTGCACATGGTAACGATAGGGGTAATCCGTTGTACCCCACCTCGATTTAAATTGATAAACACCTTTTTGACTTAGCCATGTTCCTCCCCAGTTCCAATGTCGTGACTCCCTCTCTAAAATTGCATCTCGCATAGCTGTGTAAATAAGCAGACTCAGCGGTTGATCACTGCGGTAAGCCTCTAGCGTAGCAGGGGTAAAATACTCCACCATATCTTTGAAATACAGTACCAGCAATGCCGAAACTATCCGCCCATTCTTTGATGCTGTGTAGATTCGATAATCCTCATCGTATCTAAATACTTTAGAGATCGCTATGAAAACATTTAGCGGTTTAGGAGATCCACCAATGCTCCTAATGTTATTATCGTGGATTTCATGAAGCGTTTTTAATGTGGACATTGAACCATCATGCGTTACCGAGAACCCACCCTTCTGACCTTTTCGGACCATATTCCGAGTCTTCTGATGCAGAATGCCAAACAACTCGTTGTCTAAACATTCCGCATTGGAAATATTTGGTAGATGCGTGATTTGCCCGATTCTTTCATCAAAAAAATTTGCACAGAATGCTTCGTATTTTTCTTCATTTTTCTCCAATGCCGCTTCAACAACCGTACTCGAAAAAGCATTAACGTCTGCGCATAGCGTGTTAAAGGCCACCAAGAGATCAGCAATAGCAGTACTATCTGCAGGCACCTTATATATAAAACCACCGTGGCTCCCGAAGAATGGCAATGAATTCACTACGGCACCATAAGGCCCCTTTTTCACAAAAACGGGTAGCGCTGCTACCATTTCATTGTTATTAAAAGCGCAGAGGTAGTGATCTTCAGCATCCGGCAAAATTTCCTTCAAAAATTCTCGGTAACGCAATGAATGATTAAACATACCAATCGGCGATTCAGCCAATAACTGTTCGTATTGCGACGCTAAATCTGGTGTATAGCGCATTACTATTCTGGACATAGCATTGATTCCAACGTTTTTTCCACCCGTTAGCAAAATATATTCATTAATGTCATAGGGCTGCGGCCAACTATCGTTGAGAGTGTGGAATTACGGAAGACTCACTCATAGGGTTTCGCTGAGCCACGCTTCAACATTCAAAAGTGACCAAATTAGAAGTCGCCTATTCTGCTCTCCATTAAGATGCTGTTCAATCAGTGGTGATACCGACTGGCGGTCCAAGACAGAGTAGATATTTGCCTTACCATTGAGCAGAGTACGCCTCACAAACTCAATACTTTCCCCCTTAAACCAACTAGCGTCAGGAGACGAAAAACCCTGCTTTTCTGCTCGGGTAATGTCCGATGGGATGTAACGCGACATCATATCCCTAAGTATCTGTTTTCCATCATTAGTTTTCTGGAAGTATTGGTTTTTTTTGTCTCCTACATCATTTTCATTTATCTTGATTGCTTCCGACAGATTATTAAGCTTCAAACCTACAGGGCAACGCATGGCAAAATTTACCAGATCGTTGTCCATGAATGGCACGCGATTTTCTAGACCATGTGCCATGCTTAATTTATCTTCTACTACAAAAAGCCCATGCAAGAACGTCTTTGCCTCGAAATAAAGCGAATGGTTTATATAATCTTCAGGTCGGGAAAGTTCGTTGTCATGTGTTGCAAATACATCTCTAAATATATCGCGTGTCCACACATGTTCAACATCCTTTTGAACTGGCGCAAACATGTCCTTCAGATGGCGATTATCAACTAATCGCTGCCAGTAAAGGTAATACTGATCAATGTAGTGTTCGAAGTTTTGACTGTTAGCCGCACGATAATACCGCCAGGGATACCCGCCAAACAGCTCGTCACCACCACTGCCTGATAACACCACCTTGACGAATTTGCTGGCAAGCTTGGCCGCGTAAAAGTTGGGGTAGCTTTGCCCGACTCGAGGTTCTTCAAGGTGCCAGGCTAGCTTTGGCAAGCAGCGTTCCATATCACCGGCTTTCAGGACCATCTCATAGTGCTCAGTTTTAAAACGGGCAGACATTGCTTCTGCTTTTGCTCTTTCATCGAATGCTAATTCAATTCCGGATGCTGAACTTAGATCAAAACCACAGGTGAAGGTTTTTAAGTAAGGAAACTGTTGGGCCGCTATGGCCGTGATGGAACCTGAATCCATGCCACCACTTAAATACGCGCCAAGTTCTACATCACTGACCAGTTGACGATTGACTGCCTGTTTAAACAAGCGATCAAGCTCTTCCAGGTATTCCTGCTTACTTGCAGGGTTCTCAGGTTCGCGAAAGCGATAATCCCAGTACTGAGTTTTTTCGACGACCTGCCTTTCCCCCTGAAATATCAGAAAATTTCCAGCTGGGAGTAGGTGCACACCTTCCAACAGAGTTTGATCTGTAAATATGTTCTGGAAGGTAAAATATTCAAGTAAAGCAGCTATGTTCAACGTCCGCTTAAAGCTGGGGTCCGCAGTAATCGCTTTCTGTTCAGAGCCAAACCAGAAATGCTTACCTTGCTTGGCATAGTACAAAGGCTTAATGCCATAACGATCACGAGCCAGCAAAAGTTTCTTTTCTTTTCGGTCCCATAATGCCAGCGCAAACATCCCATTAAATTTCAGCAGCGCATCCGTACCCCACAAAGACAGCGCATGCAAAACAACTTCGCTATCCGTATTACTTCTAAACCAGAACCCTTCAGCTTCCAGCTCTGCTCGCAACTCGCGAAAATTGTAGATCTCTCCGTTGTAGCTGAGTATATACCGATGATCGGCACTGACCATCGGCTGATGCCCGGCGGGGCTGAGGTCAATAATGGACAATCGTCTGTGCCCAATGCCTACATTCTCGTCTATCCAAAGGCCTTCGCCATCGGGCCCTCGATGCACAATCGCATCAGTCATCTTTTTAAGAATGACTGGTGAGACAGCTTCACCTTTCAGGTTGATCAGTCCAGCTATACCACACATTAGATCTTGTATTCCCTTACTTTTTCAATCACGTAGCTTTGTTCATCTTCCGTCATCCCATGAAACAGCGGAAACGAAATACTGCAATCATTAGCGGCATATGAACAAGGCATGTCAGAAGGTTTCAGCTTATACTTGTCCTGATAGAAACTCAGCATGTGTACAGCGTGTGTTGCGGGGCGCGTAGAAACACCAGCTTTTTGCAAGCTATCCATAAACTCATTGCGGGCGCTATTGACAGCTTGAATCTCACTCAGGTCACCAGATTCAATTGCTGCTTGAACTCGCTCCGGCATAAACAAACAGGGATAACTCTGGTAGCCGTGCTCACAGCTGTCAACATGTGCCGGTACGCGCAAGTAACTCAGATCGCCAAAAGCATCGTCGTATCGCACAGCCAGTGAGCGCCGCTCAGTAACTATGCCACCTGCCCGGCTCATCTGACTCGCGCCAAGAGCAGCCTGAATATCCGTCATACGCTGGTTATAGCCAGCCAATGGATGGTCTGCCAAAAGATAGGGTCGTGGGCCGAGATGGCGCTGCAAATCAGAAATCGCTGCACCATGGTCGCGAAGACGTCGCAATTGTTCAGCCACATCATCACGTTGCGTAGTGATCATTCCACCTTCACCTGTTGTTATGGCTTTGCGCGGGTGGAAACTGAAGCTGGCCGTATCGCCGAGCGTGCCAACGTGCTTGCCACCATAGGTGCCACCAAAGCCACAAGCGGCATCTTCGATCACCGCAATGTTATGGCGTTTTGCCAGTGCGTTGATAGCATTCATCTCTGCGGACAAACCAAAGAGATGCACGGGAATGATTGCTTTTGTTTTGCGGGAAACTTTGCTCTCAAGCTGAGTGATATCGATATTAAACGTATTCAGATCAATATCACAAAATACTACTTTGGCACCAACGTGTTCGACCACATTCGCGGTCGCCACCCAGGTGAAGGCAGGAACTATTACTTCATCACCAGGCTGGATACCGAGCGCCACCAGTGAAAGATGCAAGCCTGTGGTACAGGAGGTCACTGCAATGGAGTGCTTCGCACCCGTAAATTCAGACCACTTTTCTTCAAATTCACGCACTTTCGGACCTTGAACCAGCCATCCACTGCGTAGAGGCTCAAGTACACTTTGAATTTCGTCCTCAGTTAGGGACGTGCGGGCAATGGGGACATTCAGTTTAGTAGTCATTGCTCAGTACGCACCCTCATTGTCATCGCGCCAGGCGATCAACCTCAGCAGCCCCTCATCGAGCGCATACTTGTAGGTAAATCCAAGATCTTCTGCCGCCTTTTTCGGGCAACCAATTCTGTTTTGCACGAGACGTCGCGCATCATCTTCAGAGTACGGCTTATAGGTAACTTTAAGAGCTGATTTTTTCAACTGCAGAATCAGATCACATAGCTCCTTTATACTGGTTTGAACGCCGGATCCGACATTATAGAATTCGTCAGTGGCGCTGGCCTGTAATGCGAGTACATTGGATCGTGCAACATCCTCTACGTAGATAAAATCATAGGCCTGACTGCCATCTCCGTTTATGACTGGCGCTTCGTTTGCATCAATCTTGTTCAGCATAATAGGTACAACGCCTGTATAAGCTGCTGTCTGATCCTGATGCGGGCCATAGACGTTCATGTAGCGCAATCCGACATAATCCAGACCATAGCGATCATAAAACGCACGACACATTGCCTCACCAGCAATTTTAGTGGCGCCGTAGAAGTTACGATTTTTGAAAGGATGTTCTTCTGTCATTGGCACTTCAACCGCATCGCCATACACGGATGCAGACGAAGAATACACAAGACGCTTGATCTTGTGTCTGACACACGCCTCAAGCACGTTGAAGGTGCCTTCAACATTCACGTGAAAGGCGGTACGCGGGTAATCTTTACAGTGCAGCAACCACATGGCCGCAAGGTGTATCACATAGTCACAGCCGGCCATGGCGCTATCCAGGACATCAGTATCCCGTATGTCGGCACCATCCAGGAACAGCTTGCAGCGTGCATCTGTCATATAAGGAGTGAGATAGTCACGTTTGCCTCTGGCAAAATTGTCATACACAACAACTTCGCCAATATCGGTTTTTAGCAGTTCTGCAACGACATGACTGCCGATAAAACCAGCACCGCCTATAACAAGTACTCTAGCTCCACTCAAAGAATTCATGCTCTATTCCTGTTTCTAATATTTGACTATGCCAAGTTTTCGAATTGATCCATCTGTAATCGCTACTAGGCTTGTAACGCCGCCTGCAATTCTCTGACTATCCGGAATTGATCGGTTTCAGCCAAATCCGCGCTCATTGGCAGACTGATTACCTGTTGCGATTGCTGCATAGATATGGGCGTACAATCGGAGCAGCAGAGATGGCGGTAGGCTGGCTGTTCATTAAGCGGCACAGGATAATGCACAGCAGAGGGTATATCTACGTTATTCAGATAGGTTTGCACTTTTTCGCGCTGCGGCACACGAATTGTGTACTGGGCGAAAACACTGCTGCGGTCAGGGCGTTGTTTTACGCGGTCAATACCGGCCCTATCAAACAAATCGTTATAACGCTGACCAATTTCTATCCGGCGTTCCACTTCCCAATCAAATCGATCCAACTTGGCCAAAACAACTGCGCATTGCAATGTATCCATTCGACCGCCCACACCCACCCTTGTGTGTATGTAGCGTTTACTTTGCCCATGAACGCGGATTTCTCGGCACGTCTGGGCTATCTCATCGTCATCAGTGAAAATGGCACCGCCATCACCGTAGCACCCCAGAGGTTTACTCGGAAAAAAGCTGGTACAAGCGATAGTACTTAAATTACAGCTTTTCCGGTTCTGGTATTTGGCGCCAAAACTTTGCGCCGCATCTTCGATGACTGGAATGTTGCCGTGTTGCGACGCAATTCTATTAATCTCTTCCATATCTGCCGGCTGACCGTAAAGACTTACCGGGACAATAGCGCGTGTTCTTTTTGTAATTTTGGCGGCTATCAGTGCTGCATCAATATTGCAAGTATCCGGGTCAATATCTACAAAAACGGGTTTCGCCCCTAGCAGAACAATTACTTCAACGGTCGCAACAAAGGTAAAAGGCGTTGTAATAACCTCGTCGCCAGGCTTGATCTCGAGCGCCATCAGGCTGATCAACAAAGCTTCAGTCCCGCTGGCAACGGTAATGCAATGTTTTGCGCCAGAGTATATCGACAGTCTGTCCTCCAGCTCTTTGACTTCAGGCCCCATGATGTATTTGCCATGCTCAAGAACTGTTTGAATTCTTGCGTTAATTTGCGTTTTCAACGCCTCGTATTGGGTCTTCAGATCAACAAACGGAATACTCACCCTTTTGTTACCTTTAGCGTATTACCCGTGAGTTGATACACCTGCTTCGTGTGCGGACATGTGTGGTCCAGGTTGCCCTGCAGCGGTATAGATAGTTGCTCACCAAATTGACTCATCCAGCCAATCTGTTTGGCTGGCACACCAACCATCAATGCATAGGCGGGCACATCCTTGTTCACAACAGCGCCAGCACCTATAAATGCGTACTCGCCTATCGTGACCCCGCAGACTATGGTGCTATTTGCACCCAATGTGGCGCCTTGTTTTATGAGAGTGTCGCGATATTCGTCTTTGCGGACTATACTTGCACGAGGGTTGTAGACATTGGTGAACACCATGCTGGGACCACAGAACACTCCATCTTCCAATATCACGTTGTCGAACACAGAGACATTGTTCTGAATTTTGCAGTTATTACCTATAACTACTTTATTACCAACAAACACATTCTGCCCAAGCGAGCAATTTTCTCCGATAACAGCGCCACTACAAACGTGAACAAAGTGCCAGATGCGGCTGCCGCCACCAATTTGTGCACCTTCATCTACAATTGCGGAGGCATGGATCGTGACGCTCATAATTATAACCTGTCCAGAAACGGATGATAGTCCCCGGCTAGCCCTACCGGCGTCTGTGTTCGTATACTGGCGACCGTTTCAATAGCAATACGGTTCTCTTCCAGACCAAACCCTCTACCGGCAAGAATTTCTTCGTAACTGCGAGTGTGTAGATCTGTGAAGCCGCCAGAGAACTCTACTTCGTCGCCATTTACTATAATAGAGCGAAAGGTGCGTTGACCTGCAGTGCGTATATCTTCGGGTACGTCATTGACATCCACCGACAGGAACCAACGCACTCGTGCGCTCTCATACTCAAGATAGCCGCCTGACTTGGTCGACGAATTATAATGCACGATGTTGGTTTGAAGCTTGCCGAAAACGAAGTGCAACATGTCATAAAAATGCACACCAATGTTGGTAGCTATGCCGCCAGATTTTTTTTCATCGCCTTTCCAGGACTGTAGGTACCAGTTCCCACGCGACGTGATGTAAGTCAAATCGACATCAAACTTTTTATCGCTTTTCACCTTAGTCACTTTTTCGCGCAATGCAATGATCGCTGGATGTAATCGCAATTGCAAAATAGTGTGTACCCGTTGGCCAGTATCTTTTTCGATATCGGTCAAACCGTCGATGTTCCAGGGGTTTAATACGAGCGGCTTTTCGCAGATGGCATTAGCCGCACTGCGCAAAGCAAAGCGCATGTGAGAGTCATGCAAATAGTTAGGTGAAGCGATCGACATGTAATCGACGGCTTTGCCATTGTTGGCGCGCCGAAGTTTATCGATATGTCTATCAAAGCGTTCAAATTCGGTAAAGAAATTGGCATCCGGAAAGTGGCTGTCAATAATGCCGACTGAGTCATTTGGATCCAGTGCAGCAATCAACTCGTTTCCGGTCTCCTTGATCGCTTTCATATGGCGCGGTGCTATGTAGCCTGCAGCGCCTATTAAGGCGAAATTCTTTATCGATGACAATCGGTTTGCCCCTTCTCTTCTAGTGATATTCAACTAATTCGCCACTTCAACGCACATTTCATCAGATTTAATTCGGCATCTTTTTAGGTTTAGAAGTTGAGCTCATCCTATAACTTGAACACAGATTCTTTAATCGGTAAATGATAGAGATGCGTCTCGGCGCTCTAGTTAAACCCGAAAAAGCCGCCTGACAATCACGATCATCAGTCCTAACATACCACCTATCATGGTGCCGATAACGACAATAAATGTTCTCCTTGGCGCTGATCTTTGATCCGGCACAACGGCGGGATCGATTACACGAAACACATACTCTTCCCGAACATCAGCCAACATGGTGATCCTTGTTTGCGACTCAATTAATTGGTAGAGCACGCGCTGCATATCTACCAACTGTGTGCTTTGCAGTTGCTGTTGAAGATAATCGATGGCGTTTTGGGCTTCCTGAATATCACGCACCCGCACCTCCTGATTTATAGCATCTACCAGCCAGTTAACCCACTTTGCGGCTTGTTCCGGGTTTGGCCATTCGATGGCAACTGTAACAATGCCGGTTTGAGTGTCGGGACCATTGACGGAAAGGATTCCGCTGATTCTGCGGTAGGCATCATGCTCGGTGGGTGCTCCACTATCCAGCTGCCATTCTCCAGTCGATTGGTCGAATACCGTATCGTCGATGATGGCTTGCTGTAAATTTTTATCCCATTCAGATGCAAACAGCGGTACCAGCAAATCGTTATCACTGATAAATCGCCCCAGAAATTGACGGGAACGTAACGTTGCGAGCGCGGTGCTGATATCATTACCATTGCTACCTCCAATATTTACACCTAGCAAAGCTGCTGCCCCTCCAAGCTGTGATGATAGACTACCGCCGCTTCGTTCCGGGTCCGCTGGCGCCAGCTCCGCTTCCGCCCGGTATATATCTGTCTGATTCAGAGCGTAAATCACAGAGCCGATAGCGAAAATAGCAGTTATACCAATGACCAGCCATTTCTCCGCCCACACAATGCCGAACAACTCCCGCAGGTCAATTTCACCATCTTGGGGCTGGCTATAGCCTTGCGCTGGATAGCCCAAGGCTGGCTGGTGCGCGCCAGTCCTGGGATCTTTGTTATCCATCAGTTCCCCACCCTCTCAATCGCCAGCAAAGTCGTGCTGATATTAAACAGAATCTGCGAAATGCTGGTCCAGGTCTGCAGGTAGTTTGGCCGGTAGGTGTCAAATGGCACAATAATGGTGTCGCCGGCACTCAGGCGTTCACGTTCCTGGAAGAACCAGCGGGTGTCGCCGTAGGACACCACTTCACCGCTGGCCTTGATGATATAGACACTGCCGCGGTCGGCCTCCTGGGTATAACCACCACTGCTGCCGATGTAGTCGGACACGGACATGCGCCGATCAAACAGGTGGGAGGTGGGCTGGTGTACTTCCCCCACCACAGTGATCTGCTGCTGGGTGCGGGGGATAAGCAGTTCGTCTCCATTGCGCAATACCGGATCTGCGTCAGTATCGGCCCGTCCGGACAGTATTCTCGGCAGATCGATCACCAGGCGACCGGTGGCGGTGATGTCGCTGATACGGTCCAGCATCTCGATCACTTCCATATTGCCGGTGGCACCGTTGTTGCTGTCAGCCTGCAGACGGCGGGTCACCACATCGCGCTCCAGTTGATCGCGAAACTCATCCAGCATCTGTTGTTCGGTTTCACGCAGTTCCTCGCGCAGGAAAATGGCCGCGCGCGGGTCAGCGAAATCGGTTAACCCCCCCGCCCGCGCGATCAGTGAACTGACCGTGTCACGCTTGGTGATGGAGTAGGTGCCTGGTGAATTAACTTCGCCGCCAATATAGACCGTCTCGTACTCGGTCCAGTTGGGCATCTGCCGGATTACCAACTGGTCAAAAGGAGACAACTGGAAACCTCTCCCGATCAGTCCGGGTGTTTGCAGATCGAGCTCCACGTGGGCGATTTCCCGGCCGATGGCCGGGTCGGCATCAAATCGAGTGATTTCGGCAGTGGACGCATCAGCGCTTTCATTCAGGCCGCCGGCCATATCAATCAGGGCATCCACGCTCAGATTCTGCGTCAGCGGATAGTCACCGGGAAAGCGCACCTGGCCATTGACGCTGACCACTTGTGTCGGTTGTCCGGTGGTGGCCTGGGTGCGCAGTTGTTCCAGCGTGTCTTCCAGCAGCTCTTCACGTGGCTCGTTGGCGTTCAGCACGATGATCTGGTCCAGTTCGCGCAGCGTCACTGACTGCTCGGTGCTCAGGGTTTGCGGGTTCAGGCCATGGCGCTCGACAGCGATGGTGCCACGCTGATCGATGCGGCGCTCCAGCAGCACGTGTTCCAGTTCGCTGTTGGCCAGCAGGCCGCCGGCAAAGCGGATGGCAGCGCCCAGGGTCATGTTCCGTACCAGCGGATATTCACCGGGGAAACGGACATTGCCGCTGACCTCGACCACCAGCGGCGGGTTTTCGAAACTGGCCTGCTCGTACAGTCGATCCAGCAACGTGCGCAATTGCACCTGGCGGTTCTGGCTGGCACCAAAGGTATGCAGCTGATCGCGTGGCTGCAGCACCAGATCATCGGCGGAGCCGGGGTTGTTGATGGCGGCGCCCAGGTTGACGTAGATAAGTTCGATGCGACGGGTGGGCTGCACTTCGCGCGCGATCAGCGCGTACTCCAGGTCGGGATTGGGCAACATGGCACCAACGCTGGGCAGTACATCACTGACTCGGAGACCTTGACGCCACTGAAAACCACCGGGACGTTGCACGTGGCCTTCCAGCAGCACCACACTTTCCAGCTGATCCATCACCGAGTGGATCTGGATAACGTCACCATCAGCCAGTGGCGGCGTATTGTTGGTATTGCTGAGATTGACGTCGATCAGCGTGCGTTCGCCGCGCTCATTGATGCGTTCAATACGGGAGGCGGCGGGGAATGCGGTAGGCGTGAGGCCACCGGACAGCGCCAGAATATCAGCTGCGCTGGTTTCATCCTTGAGTTCATAGATGGCCGGACGGCGCACTTCGCCGGCAATGCCCACAGTACGGCCGACCGGAGGAATAAAAATGACATCGCCCGGTTGCAGGCGCGCATCGCCACTGGTGTCACCGCGCAGCAGCAGGTCGTAGAGGTCGAGTTCGGTGATCTGTTCGCCACTGCGCATCAGGCGGATGTTTCGCAGCGAGCCAACGGTGGTGACACCGCCGCTGACAAACAGGGCGTTGGTCATGGTGCTCAGTGAGCTGACGGTGTAGGAGCCGGGGCGCCAGGCTTCGCCGAGCACAAACACGTTGATGGAGCGCAGTGGCCCCATGGTGATGGAGGCGTTCTGGCCGATGAGCTGATTGGCGACGATGTTCTGCAGTTGCGCGCGCATGTCTTCGAAGCTGAGGCCGCTGACATTGACCGGGCCGACTTCGGGGAACATCAGCTGGCCTTCGCGGCTGACCACCAGTTCGTGGGTGACGTTGCGCTGGCCGTAGAGCTGCATGATGACGGTGTCACCGGGGCCGACGATATAGGTGCTGGGCACGGGGATATTGGTGGCCGGCGCGAAGGTGGTGGGGGTACCGGCGAACAGGTCGTAACCGAAGGGTTCCAGGTCCTGATCGAAGCGCTGGCGTTGCTGTTCTATCAGCAGTGGGTCGCGGGGCGGTTGCTGGAATTGGGGCCAGGGGTTGACCAGCAGCAGCTCGTTTTCCGGGCCGGCCTGTTGCGACTGATTCTGTTGGTTTTGCTGGGTTTGCTGGCCTTGTTGGTATTGCTGGGTTTGCTGGTTCTGTTGGCCTTGTGAGTTTTGCTGCAGTTGCTGGTTCTGTTGGTCTTGCGGTGTCTGCTGGTTTAGCTGACTGGGGCGGCGCTGGGCATTCTGCCCCTGGTTGACGGTGGTGCGACTGTCATTGACGTTTCTGGGCATCACCACATCGGGGTTGTCGATGGGTTCCTGATTGATGGCGTTGCCGTTGATCTGTTGGTCCAGCAGTTGCCGGCGTTCCTCTTCGGACAGACTTTGCAGTTGCTGGATTTGCTCGGGGGTCAGCGTCACGCCCTGAGCCAGTGAATATGACGCACCCAGGGTACTTGCCAGTATCAGCCATAGCAGTGCTGCCAAACGGCCGGTATTCAACTTAATCATAGAATCGCTTTTCATTGTTTTGGTTGGATGTGTGCATTTTGCAATGTTTTGAGGCCCTTGTCCTGTCTATTGTCCTGTCTATTGTCCCCTCAGACACGCTACCGCCCTACCCGTGCATTTCTGCGGCATCTTGGTTTGGCTTTGGGGGGGTAAGGGGGCGGGTTGTTAAGGGGACGGAGGGATTTAGCGAGCTAAATCCCTCCGTCCCCTTAACAACCCGCTCTCCGCTAACCGGTCCGGGCCAGCTGTGTCGGGCTCATCGCCAGCGCCTGCTGGCTGTGCATGATGTTGAGCAGCACAATAATACGTTCGTCAGGTGTCACGGCTTTGACAATCGCTTCCAGATCCCGGAAGCAGCCATCAGTGATCATTACCCGCTGGCCGGGCCGGTACAGCGCTTCCGGTTCAGTCTGGGCGATAAATCGGGATTTCAGCGCGGCAATCAGCGCGTCACTGACCGGGTGCGGGCGGCCGTTAAAACTGACCAGTCTGCTGACCCCGCGGGTGCCGTGCAGGGCCCGCCAGTTGCTGTCGTCGGTCAGTTGAATAAAGAGGTAGCCGGGGAACAGCGATTCGATGCAGGTTTCGTAGCGGCCGCGGCGTACGCGCTTGACCTTGTGCTGCGGCGAGTAGATGGCAAAGCCCTGATTTTCCAGGTGTTCCTCGGCACGGCCTTGCTGCCGGGCCTTGCACTGTAGCAGGTACCAGGTAAAGGGGACGGAGGGATTTAGCTCGCTAAATTCCTCCGTCCCCTTTACAGACGTTCCCTGTGCAGTTGTTTGGCGTTGCTGGCTCATTCCTACGCCCCCAGCTCTTTCTGGATCTCTTCGATCTCCAGCTTCAGGGCTTCGTATTCTTCCACTTTGCGCTTCAGGAACCGGGCGGTGATGCGGGCTTTGTCTTCCAGCCCGGATGGCGTCAACACATACAGGTAGCCGGTCTTGTGTTCACTTTTGCTGAAGTTTTTAGCTTTGATGGTGCCCTTGTCGATCAGGGCTTTTAGACAGTAGTTGACCTTGCCCAGACTGATACCCAGCTCTCTGGCCAGCTCGCGCTGACTGATGCCCGGCCGTGACTGCAGGGTCTTGAGAATTCTGTATCGGGCGTCATCTGTCAGCATTGTTGTTGTTCTGCTTGAGGGTTAGACGGAACCTTCTGTTCAATGCTTGAACATACTAATTGTACGAAGGGGACGCTGGCAATAGGAAAGATGGCTATGTTTGGCCTAAAAGGGGACGGAGGGATTTAACGAAGGCTAAATCCCTCCGTCCCCTTAAACGTCCCCTTAAATGCCTCAGGGTCGCAATGCTCCGAAAATATCCTTGATTTTGGACAACCTGCCCTGCTCACTGCTGAAGCGGTCAGCAAGGCCGATGCTGATAAACAGGCCGACTTCGCCGCCGCTGCGCCAGGTGACGCCGGTGGTCATGGTGTGGTTCCAGTGGAACGCCAGGCCATGGCCAACGTTTTTGCTACCGTTGCGATCAGACAGGGTGGTTACCAGCGACACGCCCAGCGGCCGAGCCATGGTGACGTCGCTGCCGCTGCCCCGGTAGCGCCAGCTGTTAAACCCCACCCACTCCATGACCACAGCAGGTTCCAGCCGACCGCCATCGCTGGCATCGTCCACGTACTCCAGCCCTACCCCGGGGTGTAGCAGGATGATCTGACGATCGGGCGGCAAGCGGTCAACCAGAGCCAGCTCACGCTCCTGCTCTGCTTCCAGTTTATCGATGTCTGCCTGGTAGAAACGACCGTTCAGCCACATCTCCCAGGGATATTGCACGCGGGCCTCGTTGGTATACAGGTCCCACATCACCTCTGCGCGCTGGTAGGCCAGCAGGTTAACACCCAGGCTGCGGTTTGCTCGCTGATGGACCGATTGCATCAGATTGGCGACGCGGACCAGGTCGACCAGTGCCTCAATAGCGGCCTGGCAATCGTCGCTACCGGTTTGCCCCTGGCAATTGGGTTGCAGCAAGTCGAGGCGCGGGGAAAACATCGGCTGTCTGCTGGCATCGGGGCCGTAGAGGTCATCGTCGAAATACACGCCCCAACCGCCGTCGTTGTCATCGATGACGGTAGCCGGGGAAGGACCCGACGTTTGTGAAGGCGTTTCGCTGGCCAGGCGATCTGCCACGGTCCGCAAGGCGAGTGACCCGGGCCGGTTGGCATTTTCGAAGGCTGCTGCATGGCTGCGCACAGTGCTGCTCAGGCGCTGCATGATGGCCTCTACCGCCTGCAGGTGGCTTTCCTGCAGATCGCCCTGGTCCGGGATTTCCGCCTCGGTGAGTTGCCGGTCGAACCACAGTTTCAGTTCGCTGTTGTCGCGGCTATCGCCATAACAGTTGTTGCGCAACTGCGTCTGCAGGCTGCCCACAATTTCGTCAACGGTGTTGCCCGTGGGCGTGGTGCATGCAGGAAGTTGTGCCAGAGCGGTGGCCGGCATCAACAGCAAGGCGCTTGAGCAGAGGCTCAGAATCAGCAGGAAGACCCGGCTGCTTTGTATGGAAACGCGGCTGAGTGTTTTCATCGCAGTGCCTCCTGCATGGTCTGGAAGGTGTGGGCCATGCTCAACAGGTCTTCGAGCTCACCACCATGTGTTTCGATCAGCGCGCGCAGCTCTTCGGTATGCGAACCCAGGTGCGCCTGCAACACGGACTGTCGGTAATCCTGCAGCGCCTGGCTGGCTTCGCTCTGGCTGACGATGCCCATGAAGTCGTTAGTGGCGCGGAAAAATGGCACGTGCACGGCGGGGTTTTCCAGGTAATGTTCCAGCGCGTGGACGTTTTTCTGTCGCACCTCGGTGGTCTTGATGTCTTGGAACCGGGCATGCCGGGCGGCCTGGGTGCGCGCATCCAGCCAGGTGTGCGACGGCTCAAAGCGCGAGGGCCGGGTAAAGGGGTCGAACATGTTCCAGGCGTTAAGAAAGTAGCGCATGATGGCGTCGCGGCTGGGAGTGAGAGCGGGCCGGCAGCGTGAGTTGTAGACGGGAATTTCGTTGCCTTTGGACAGGATGCGCGAGACATTGGCGCAGGCCATATATACATGCGGTGAGAAGTTGCGCACGCTCAAGGGTTCGATGTCGGGCATGCTGTTTGTGTGGGACGGTTCGGCAAACATGTAATGTAGCGTGTCATGCGCAACAGCCGTGCCCAGTGAATGGGCAATGACCGACCATTTGATGGCATGGGTGCTGTTGCGCCGCACGTCATTGAGTTTTTCGGTGATGGCCTTGGCCACGTGTATGCGTACCGGGTCGCGCACGGTGGGGAAAAACCGGTAGAAGATCACATCCAGCACATGTGTGCGAAAGAAACCGTCGCCGGTGCCTGACTGTGCCAGGCGCGTCAGGGTATGAATCAGGCCGCTGCCCACCCCCATGGCAACCAGTCGTTCCTTTACCGCATCCGCCTCACCCTGCCAGGCATCACGGATGTCCTCAAACAGGTGATCGTAGGTAATTTCGTGAAACATATAGGCGTCATCAAACGGCATGGACGCCAGGTTGGGGTATTGCTCATAGGCACGTTTAAGCGTGGACTGCGCATCGAGAGACCAGTCCTTCTTGTGTTCGCCCATGCCATGGATTAGAAAAACAAGATGCTGACTCATGACCTGTATCCTCTTGGCGAGATTTGGAATGTCAGAGCGTTTAATACTACGCCGGTGCAGAAGAGCCTGACTATTAGACTGATGGGTATGTTTTCGGTAAAGGGGACGGAGGGATTTAACGCAGGCTAAATCCCTCCGTCCCCTTTACCGCACCGAACTCTGACAGGTGGTCTTCGTCGTAGTACAGCGGTCGTCCGTGGTCGCTGCCGTAGCAGTCATCGCTGTCGCACAGCGCCTGCGTCGGATCCAGAATCTGCACATCACACTGCTGTGCGGCCTGGTCCTGGGCCTGCCACACGGCGGCGTGGCGCTGATCATAGACGGTGCGAGGAAGGCGGATCTCCCCTGCCCGCTTCAGCAGATGCCGGCGCGCCATGCTGCGTGGTACATCCACTGGCATCTCCGGAATCGGTCGCACCAGGTATACCGGCCGCTGTGCAGCAAAATGGCAGGCAGTGGCAATCAGGTCTTCGCGGTATCGCGCCGTGAGCGCGGGGCTGGGCCGGGCCTGGCGGCGCCCGTAACTCACCAATGGCCGCTGAAAGTCGCTGTCACTGCGCACGGCGCTGCCCAGATGATAGACACTGCTGCGATTGACAATGATCAGCGGGATATTGCTGTCGAGCCTTGCCAGCTGCTCGACCAGAAACTGATTAAAAGCACGGCAACCGGCACTGTTATCGACACTGCTGCCCTGCATCAGGGTCGGGCAGCCATTGTAGGCGCTGGCGAGTATGCCTGCTTCGGGCTCTTCCTCGGCCGCTGCATCATCCTGCTGCACAAGCGATGTGATGGCGGTAAACAGGCTGCTGGCGTGGCTGTCGCCGACCACAATGGCCCGGGTATCCGGCCCGCCATACTGACACCAGGGAAAGTCGCGGCCGTTACGCGCCAGGCATTCCCCGCGTCGTGGGTCAAAATTTAGCGCTTCGGCCGCGGCGCGTTCGGCATTGGCCGGCAATCGGCCCGGGATGCCGTCCTGCGAGTAGATCAATACGGCGGGCGTGAGCGTGACGGCAACTATGCCGGCCAGCACGTAGGCGGACTTTAGCGTCTTTCGGCTGGGGTTTTCGATCAACCGCCAGGACAACAGACCCAGCAGCACCGACAGTGCCATGCCGCCGCTGATGGCCAGCACACTATCGGCGATTCCCAGAAAAATGAGCGCCACTACCACCGGCCAGTGCCACAAATACAGGGAATATGAGCTGAGGCCCAGATAATACAAAGGGGCAGCACGCATCCAGGGCGCCTGCGGTGCCATCAGCAGGATCATGGCGGTGCCGGCCACCGGCGCAATGGCAGCGATGCCGGGCCAGACAGTACTGGCATCAACGCTGACAATGGTTGCCAGGATCAGCAGCAAGCCCAGGGCAGAGACGGGTGTTGCGTACGGCTGTATTCGGCCAGCGACGGCGCGCTGGCTGATCATAAACACAATGGCGCCGGTGAGCAGTTGCCAGGCGCGACTTTGCAGCAGGAAGAACGCAGCATCTGGGCTGTTGTGGGCGAGCCAGGCGGACCGGGCCAGCGATACCAGCATCAAGGCCATCAGCACCGGTAGCAGGCCGTTGCGGCTGAAACGCCAGACCAGCATCAGCACCAGAGGTAACACCAGATAGAACTGCCCTTCCACGGCCAGCGACCAGGTGTGCAGCAACCAGTTGTCGTGAGAAGCCGCCTCGAAATAACCGGCATCGCGCTGAAAGCGGATGTTGGCGATTAACATCAGAGCGTAGAGACCGTTGGCAGCCAGATCGCGGTAATCGATGGGCGGTAGCAGCCACCAGCCGATCAGCAGCAGGCTGGTCACCAGCACCGCCAGAGTCGGCACAATCCGCCGCACGCGGGCCAGATAAAAGTGGCCCAGGCTGAAACTTTGTTGCTGCAGGCGGGTCAGGATGATCGATGCCATCAAAAAGCCTGAGATGACAAAAAACACGTCAACGCCAGCAAACC